>JBCCXE010000005.1:0-179051 GCA_039192395.1 Pseudomonadota bacterium | reverse complement strand
GGTCCACGGGTTGGGGGTTCCCGCCCGCCAACTGCGTCGAAACCCACTAAAAAAAAAACTTAGAGTCGTTTGCTTGAATAATAAACAATCCACACGGCTCTAGGCGTTAGCCCAAGCATATCAGTGAAGCTAATAGTTTCTCCACTGATCTTATGGATAGGCATTTAGTTGATCTAAAACCTATAGTTCAGAAAAATCCCGCCGGTAAACTGGTCTTCAGCGCCCCGTTCCTCCACAAGAGGGCTGTCAGCAATGTCGCCAAGCAATCGGTCATAGTCAGCGAAGAGCACTACAGACACTTTATCTGTGAGCGGGCGATAAAGAGCCGCTTCGAGCCCGGCAGAGTTTATGCCTCCATCAGCATCATAGACGCTCAAACCGGATGCTAAAGCCTGAGCAACGCTGACATCGAAGTAGGTGCTATTATAGTCATCGTCGCCATAGGTCACAGATGGACCCACCAACAAGAATGCAGACTTACCGGCAAGACTGAACATGTGATTGTATTTTACTGATGCTTCGCCGACGAGTCCTTCATGGCCATCGATGCCTTGGCGCGCTTCAATACGCGTCGTAATTGAATTGAACTTGTACTCCAGAAACCCGCCAAATTCTGGTGTTCCGTCTATATCACCCAATCCGACCAAATCAGTGTTGTCATCATTGGTGACAGCTAGCGGGTTTGACCCGTTTTCATCGCGACCAAAATCATATCGAAACACTGGGCCAAGACGGAAATTGTCGGTATTGATGACGGCGAATTCAGCGCCGTCTATGCCAAGAATAAATCGATCATCGTACTCAACCCGAATATTGGGGAATACCGATATTTGCAATTCATCGTCACCGAGATAGGTAGGCGATGCAAATACACCCGCGCCAATCGTTATATCCCATTTCTTCTGCCCGCCACCCTCATGATTTTGACCATCCGATCCTTGCGCATATACAAGACACGGAATTGAGGAGAGCGCGGTTACCGTCAGTGCTGTTCGAAACAATTTGTTCATTGTAGAGCCCTTTCGCTTTATCGTGATGAGAATTCTCACCATTGTCAGAGAGCAGTTGCATTCGGGGGGAGCGAGCTTGTTGCTTCTGATTGGGTACAAATGGGCTATTTCGTGGGTGTGTCCTTAGGGTAAAGATATGTAAAGCTCAGGCATCTGAGCTGGAGCCTGCTGATGGCAGCTGTACGCGATTTTACTTCTTGGAAAAAATCACGAAACGAAAGCTCGTCTTGCTCAAATTCAAATTTCTCAAGGTAAGAAACGAGTCGGGCTGCACGCTTTCTGGATGCCTCAGAGATGAGATTGACGTTCGTGATTTATGACCGTCATCACCCGCGTTATGGATAAGGTTTTCGTTCAAACCGGTATAGACGAAAAGGAGTTTCGCGTGCTGAAGCACCGTAATTATTTATACTGCGGAATGCTGTTTGCGTTGCTAGGTGTGGCTTTGCTAATCGATTTCGCGCTCAATATCACCTGAAAGCGTATTTGCCTAGCTTTACATAACTTTACACTGGAGAGATGCGCCCGCAATGTGAAAAACCTAAAAGACGCGCGCGGTGAAATTATGTAAGATCGAGAGACAATCTTTTGTCTTGAACCTAGCAAAGCGAGAGTAAATGGCGGAGCATATTCTGGTCATTGACGATGACGCCCGCCTTGCAGAGATGCTTCGCGAATATCTGACCGCAGCAGGGTATGAGGTGACTTCCGCGGGAACCGGGTCTGAAGGCATTTTGAGTTTCCGAGAAAATCACTACTCAGCGATGGTGTTGGATCTCATGCTGCCAGATGCTGACGGGCTCGATCTTTGTCGGCGTTTTCGGACAGAATCTAATATTCCGATATTGATGTTGACGGCTAAAGGCGATCCTTTGGACCGGATCGTTGGCTTGGAAATTGGTGCGGATGATTATCTACCAAAACCGTTTGAACCGCGTGAGTTATTGGCCCGGTTAAAGGCTATCCTAAGGCGCGGCGGCGCTGATCAGAATGCGGCTATCGTGAGATTTGGACGGTTGGAAATTGATCGTGATGCACTTGAAGCTCGTCTCGACGGCAATCGGTGCGACTTAACCAGCTATCAGTTTCAACTGCTTGACGTCCTTTCAAAGGGAGCAGGCCGGGTTCTCACCCGCGATTTCATTATGAATCAACTTCAGGGGAGTGATTTAGAGGCCTTTGATCGATCAATTGATGTTCACATCTCGCGCATCCGAGCAGAGATCGAAGATGATCCGAAACGCCCGAAGAGAGTCATCACAGTTCGAGGCGTCGGATACGTTTTCGCCAAGGCGCAACACTAACAATGCTTCACCGCCGTCTATATGTCCGCATCACCGCTCTGGTTATTGGTAGTTTACTCGCGTTTTCCTGTTTGGCTTACATCACTTGGGGCATCCATGGTCTTGATCAGTACGAACAAGAGTTTCACAACGTAACTGCAGGTTTGATCGAATTTGATCGAAAAAATTGTCCCGCCTTACGATGCATTGTCTACGGAATATAACTCTTTAGCATCGCTGGAACAGGTGATTGACGCGGAAATTACCATTTATGGCTCGGACAAGACTCTTCTCGGTGCATCCAGCAAGGCGGCGGAACTAAACCTCTTACCACAAGAGCCAGGAGAATGGAGAAGCAATTTCAGTCAAACGGAATGGGCGACAAAGCTAAAAGACGGGCGGTTTGTAATCTTGGTTTTAGATCGGCCGCCATTGCCTGCTCTTCCTGTAAATCTTGCGATCTTTCTAGTGCTGCTGAGTGTTCTTGTCAGTACTCTGATGTATCCATTCATCAGGGGCGTGACCGGGCGGCTTGAACGGCTTCAAAAGAGTGTGGAGAAGATCGGAGACGGCTCGCTTGGCGCTCGAGTTAAAATTGAAGGCCGTGATGAGGTAGCCTCTCTCGCGCGCAGCTTTAATCGAACTGCGGACCAAATTGAGCGTCTCGTTGAGTCTCAAAGACTATTGCTTGCACACGCATCTCATGAGCTAAGAACGCCATTGTCGCGTATTCGAATGGGAATCGAGTTTCTGAAGAAGGAAGATGATCCGGACAGAAAAACATCTATTCAGAACGATATCGAAGAGTTAAACTCGCTCATCGAAGAATTACTGACTCTATCCCGGTTGGATGCACCCAACACGGATGAGGAGTTGGAGGATGTCGACCTGCTTGCGCTCGCCGCGATCGAATGCGCAAATTACGATGATTGCACACTTCATGGTGAGCATTTGCCACTCGTGCAGGGCAATGGGAGATTATTGCAACATGTAATTCGCAACCTGCTCGACAATGCGAAGCACCACGGCGCGCCGCCGATTTGTGTGAGTTTAGAGCACGAGCAAGATTCAGTAACTTTATCCGTTACCGACTCTGGCGCCGGCATTCCGGATCATTTGAAAAGTGATGTATTTGAGCCCTTCCGCCGTGGGCCGGACCGCCAGAACACTCCGGGCCATGGACTTGGCCTTGCACTAGTTCGCCGAATTGTTGACCTGCATCAAGGCGATATCGAAATCGAAAATACCAAGGCTTCGACAATCATTGTTCGGCTGCCCCAATGAGTATTTGATTACGCTTATTGGGTGAATTGGCAGATCTAAACTGCGCCAAGCAGCAGGTAGCTTTACATTTCTTTACGCAAGAGAGAAGGTCCAGAAATCCCGGCCATCTATGCTCTCAAAATAAAACAATACATTTGCTTTACGCAGAATGCAGCGTGAGTTCATTTTGCAAGAGCGAAAAGTATGACAACACCGCGAAAGATATGGTGTCGAGTGAATTATTCTCCAATAAAGCCGAAGAGAGTCTGGATCGCCATTACAAAGCAAATACCGATAGTTTCGGGAGCTTGGTCGTGACCCATTGTCCCAGATTATTTGGAGCCATCGCATTTATTTTGGTGATGTCACTTGCTGCCTGTTCGGACGACTCGTCGGGTAACGCAGAACCTGTCCAAAGCATCGTTCGACCAGCAAAACTGCTAACGATTGAGAATGGTGCTCCGAGGAGTGACGTGGTTTTTCCCGCTGTGGTTCAGGCTGATGAGTTTGCAAACCTGAACTTCCAAATTGGCGGCAAGCTCAGACAGTTGAACGTTCTTGAAGGCGAAGTGGTTACTCAAGGCGAAATCATCGCTGCTCTAGACCCTTTAAACGCAACAAACGAAGTAGTCCGGGCAAGGGCAGAGTATGAAAATGCGAAGTCCGCTTACGAGCGGGGGCTATCATTGGTCGAAGAAAACGCGATCGCCGTGCGTACTGTTGAAGAGCGCCAGGCAACGATGCAGGTTGCAAAAGCGACGTTGAACATCGCAGAAGAGCAGCTTCGAGATAGTGTGCTGCGCGCGCCATATGATGGTCGTGTCTCACGGGTCTACGTTCGTCCATTCCAGGTGGTGCAAGCCGGTGAAGATATTGTTTTGTTGCAGAGCGCGGCATTGGAAGCGGTATTCAGTCTCCCAAGCTCGCTCGTCGCCAAGATTGATGATCTAACCACTGTCGACGCCACGGTTCGATTGAATGCAGCGCCTGATAGGCTCATCGGAGCAACCTTTAAAGAAATTGCGGGAACTTCCGACAACGCAACGCAAACCTATGAAGCCGCCGTTCGATTTGTTGCGCCCGAAGGCTTCCGCATTCTGCCAGGCATGACTGCTGAAGTTAGCCTCAATTTAGAGAGCCCGATCACACAAATCACGGCGCCAGTCATTCCGCTGTCCGCCGTGGTTGCTGACACGGACAAAACCTACGTGTGGCAGGTTGATCCATACACAAACAGACTAACTGCAGCGCATGTAAAGCTAGGCGCTCCGAGCGCAGGACAAGTTCAGGTTTTGAGCGGGCTACATCCCGGCGACGTCATCGTCGCCGCCGGAGCTGCAACATTTCAAGATGGCGCAGAAGTTCGCCCGTGGGCCGTTCAGTAGGAGATCGGGTCCGTGAACATCGCAGTCGCCGCCATCCGAAACCCCCTGATTTGTTGTATCATCGCCCTCAGCGCCTTGATCGGCGGCTGGTTTGCTTACGAAAATATGCCGCGATTTGAAGACCCGGAATACATCATTCGCCAGGCAAAAGTTGTGACTCCATACCCTGGCGCAAGCCCCAAGGAGGTCATGGAAGAAGTTACCGACCCAATTGAAACTGCGCTGCTTCAGATTCCTGAGGTTAAGGAGATAAGTTCTGTTTCAACATCGGGCCTTTCCGACATCACTGTCGAAATCCGTTACGAGTATTCCAAGAGCCGCTCCGATCTGCAAGTCGTCTGGGCCAAAGTAAGGAACAAGTTAAGTGATGCGCAATCCCAGTTACCTCCCGGCGCACAAGACATAACTGTCAACGACGATTTCGGCGATACATTCGGTATCTATTACCTATTGACGGGTCCAGGCTATACGCATGCGGAGCTATTCAATTATGCAAAAACCCTCCGCGAAGAGTTACTGAATATGCACGGCGTTGCAAAAGTGGCGATGATTGGTGTGCAACAAGAGGTTATCTGGGTCGAAATTTCACGCGAACAGGTTGCTGCACTCGGCCTTTCGCTCTCACAAGTTTACAGCAGTCTTGAGGCGCGAAATGTAGTCGAAAATGCGGGCGATCTCGTAATGGGCCATCAACGCATCGCGATTGTTCCGTCGGGTGATGTCGATACGATTGAGGATATCCGCTCGCTGCTTGTAACCAATGCTGAAACTGGCCGAACGGTAAGGTTTGGCGATATCGCCACCATCACTCGCAGTTATCAGGAACCCGCCTCGCACTATGTGAGGTTTGATGGGACACCCGCAATCGGTATTGGCGTATCAAACCTCTTTGGGGTGAACGTGGTCAAACTCGGGGGCTTGGTCGACGAAAGGATCGCCGAACTTGTCGACGAGCGACCCGCTGGCATGCAGCTGTTGGAATACTATCATCAGGGTAAGGTCGTCGACATAGCCATTACCAGTTTTGCCGGCAATGTTATGGCGGCCCTCGCTATCGTTTTTGTGACCCTCTTCATTTTCATGGGCTTTCGATCCGGCATTATTATGGGACTTACCGTTCTGGTCACAATGGCGGCCACTCTCTCGGTGATGTGGATGGTTGGCATACCGATGCACCGCATTTCGCTCGGCGCTTTGATTATTTCGCTCGGTATGCTCGTCGATAATGGAGTGGTTATCACGGACGATATGCTAGTGGGTATTCGCAGTGGTAAGCCGAAAATTGATGTTGCCAGAGAGGCGGCGCGTAAAAACATCCGCCCACTGCTCGCGGGAACGATTGTCGGTTTTCTCGCTTTCGCCCCGATTGGTCTTGCACCCGGAGAAACCGCAGAATTCACCAATTCTCTGTTTTGGGTCGTTTTGATTGCCCTCAGTCTCAGTTGGGCTTTCGCCTTCACTATCACGCCGCTGCTTTGTTACTGGCTGTTTCCAACCCTAAAAAATGAAGGCGAGCATAAATCACAGAGAACGGGCTGGTTTATGGCGTTTTACCGCTGGCTCATTCGCTGGGTCATCAAACTCCGTTATCTGACAATTCTGTCGACAATAGCAATATTTGTAATGGCAATATGGGGATTTCAGTTTGTCAGCGCAGGTTTCTTTCCAGCCTCAACGACACCGCAGATCGCTGTTGATGTATTTCTCCCTGAAGGAACAGATATCGAGCAAACTCGCAAAGAAATGATCCGCCTTGAAAACTATGTGCGCGCGCTTGAGCATGTGGTCAATGTCCAGACCCTGATTGGCGGCGGAGCGCTGCGCTATACACAAGGCTATTACCCAGACAGCAATTATAGTTCCTATGGCCAGCTTTTGATTCAGACCGACGACTACCGCGCCAATACAAGTCTGATAGAAATTCTTGAAGACTATATCGCAGCTAATTTTCCGGAGGCACAGGGGCGGGGTTGGCTGTTTCAGCTCGGCCCAGGCGGTGGCTCTAAAATAGAAGCGGCGTTCTCGGGACCCGATCCGGATGTCCTGCGCGGCCTGGCTAATCAGGCAAAGTCCATTATGGCTTCGGACCCGCGTGCTATTTTAATCAAAGACGATTGGCGCGAGCGTGTGCCAATTGTTCAACCGCAGTTCTCGGAAAGCAAAGGCGGACGTGCCGGCATTACGCGCCAAGATATGGCGCAAGCCCTGACGGAAAACTTCAATGGTCGACAACGCGGCATTTATCGTGAAGACGACGTACTGATCCCGATTATTTCCAGACCTCCGGCTGATGAACGTCGAAATGCAGATGACATTATGTCCATACAGATCACGACGCCGGATAGCCAACGGGCCGTGCCGCTTGCACAAGTGATCGATGGTCTGAGCATTTCCTATCGCGACAGCCGACTTCTGCGGACAAATCGCATTACCACCATTAAAGCGCAGTGCGATCCAACTACAGGTGTTCTGGCCGACGACCTGTTCGAGGATCTTCGATCTCAAATCGAAGCCATTCCTTTGCCGGCAGGTTACGCTCTCCTATGGGATGGTGAATTTGGAGTTTCAAGCGATGCTCAAGGGGCGCTCGCAGCGATCGTTCCAATGGCGCTAATCGCCATGATTCTGACAGTCGTGTTTTTGTTCAATTCAATACGACAACCGATCATAATTTGGGCGGTTGTACCGCTGGCTATTGTCGGCGTGGTAATCGGGTTGATTGTCACCGGGCTACCGCTGGAATTCATGGGCATTCTCGGGTTATTGTCCTTGTCAGGATTAATCATTCAGAACTCTCTGGTTCTCGTTTACTCTACTGACCAGTTGATTGAAGCTGGCGAGCCACGCTTTGATGCGTTGGTTGCTGCCGCTGCGTCACGATTGCGCCCTGTAACCATGGGCGCGTTCACGACAGTATTTGGTATTCTGCCACTCTACTTCGACGCCTTCTTTCAATCGATGACGGTTGTACTGGCGGCAGGACTAAGCTTCGCAACCATTATCACGCTGTTGGTTACGCCTGCGCTCTACGCAACGCTATTCAATATTAAAAGTACTGAATTCAGGGATTGTACTAAACCTGAACCACTGCGATGGGAAAAGGGGCGACCATTTTTAAAGGTGGCGGCGGTTCTTGCGGCGCTCTTCGCCGGTGCTTGCTCCACAACGGGCGTCGATGAGCGCGTAAAGCCAGAGACAATAGATGCTTTGCCGCCGCTGCCGGAGAGCTGGGTCGCATCAAGCCATGATGGCGCCATTGATAACAATTGGCTCAGCGTTCTGAACGATCCAGAACTGGTATCACTCGTTGAAGAAGCCATACACAATAACCGCGAGTTGGCGATTGCTGCGGCAAACGTCGAAACATCTCGGGCTATGTATTCTCAAGCACATGCGAGATTGTTTCCCATCATATCGGGTGTGGCGAGTGCAAGTCGCAGCGAACAACCAGGTCTGCCAGAAACCGCTAGTGTTTCTGCTGGTGTGGAGGCCAGCTGGGAGGTGGATCTTTGGGGACGCTTGAGAGCGGCGTCGAACCGCGCGGACGAGTCTATGCGGGCGAGCGAAGCTGACTTCCTCTTCGCACAACAGTCAATTGCGGCAAGAACCGCGGCAGCCTACTTTATTCTGATTGAATCCAAAACGCAGGCGGGTGTTTTACAGCAGACATCGGAGGCTCTGCGTGAAGTTAATCGCATTACGCTAGCCAGAGCGCGTGTTGGTGAAGCGACCGACCTCGATGTTGCCCTATCAACGTCTGATCTCGAAGCAGCCGAGGCTGCACTGATCGACGCGGCGGGAGCTGTGCGCACCTCGGCACGGGCGCTCGAAATATTAATTGGTCGATATCCTGCTGGAGCAATCGTAGCTGGTAGGCCGATACCTGCTGTACCCTCATTGCCGCCAGCTGGGCTTCCATCATCCTTGCTTGAAAGGCGACCAGATGTACTGGCGGCAGAACGCAGAATTGCGAGCGCATTTTATGGAGTAGGCGAGGCTAAAGCTGCAAGGCTTCCCTCAATCTCACTAACGGCCTCAGGTTCTGGAGTTTCTTCGCAACTTGCTCAAATGGTCGATCCTTCCAATCTCGCATGGCAAACCGCTGTGAACCTCGTGGCGCCGCTATTTGATGGGGGCTTGCGCAAAGCGCAGCTTGACGAAGCCAACGCTGAACAAAATCGCGTTATTGCAGAATATGCGAATATTGCATTGACGGCGTTTGAGGAGGTTGAAGCAGCATTGGATCAACATCAGTTCTTGTCGAGACAACTTAAGCACACCTCTGACGCGGCGAAGAGCGCGTCCGATGCTCTGCGGATCGCTCGACGTCAATATGATGCTGGTGAAACCGACTTGGTTGATACGCTTACAATTCAACAACGTGCGCTATCCACGCGGTCCGAGCTGGTACGCGTAGAGCGTGCTTTGATTGAAAACTGGATTAGCCTAAACCTCGCTCTGGGCGGCCATTGGTAAACGTCACTGTCCGTTGCGAGAATAAATTTGGCTTTCTGCTAAGTAGTTTTAGAGCTCTCACATAGCGCTTTCCAGTGAGTCCGTACCAAGAGCGGTTCGGATCATCCCGTGTTGATCAATCTCAGCACATTTTGAAGGAACCCGTCGGACATAATGCCGGCGCCCGCTGCGCAGTTGTAAATGCTGATCCAAGCTCCTCATGGCGGGCATGATTGTACCATGTTCTGTTACACAATTTTTACACAAAATCTGAGGAAACTTGAGGCGAGCGCAGGGAATCGCCAATAACCGGCAGGTTTTTCAAAGGCTTAGTGGGTTGTGAGAGAACTATAATGGCGCACCGGGGAAGATTCGAACTCCCGACCCCTTGATTCGTAGTCAAGTACTCTATCCAACTGAGCTACCGGTGCTGATCGAGGCTGAACATCGACCGAGGACGCGATGTAGCGCAACTGCGCCCGTAAAAGCAAGTGATTTAGCCGAGAAGCTTTTTCACCAGCGCGCCGCCCGAGAATCCCATGAAATGAAGTGTTAATGGCCTTTGCGTCGGCGCTGGAGCTGCAACTTCTGCCGAGGCGAGTGTGAAGGACCGAGAACAGAGCCGCCTTCGAGAGGCGCAGCCGCAAACTGTGGCGCGTGCGGCGGTTTCAGCCATGCGTCCTTGCTGGCGCGCAAGGGTGATACGGGTTTGCCCTTTTGCGCGGCCCTCCGTTTTGTCGACAGGCATTGGCTGCTGGCCCTGGTGCATTCTTGAAGGCGCCGATGGGGCTCGGGCTCAGCGCAGGCGACAGGTGTTGGACGAAGGGCGCCGCTTCGGCCTAAGAAGGAGGTGAAAGGCGTTAGAATTGTCTAAGTCCGCTGGCGCCGCATTTCGCCCAAGGGTGCGCTGGCGGACGGGTAGGTCTGTGGGGCGCTCAGGAGATATTATGCGGTTCTGGATAATGGGGATTTTTGGCTTCGCGCTGGCGAGTGCCTGTGGCGCCGGCGATACGAACAACGGCAGCGCGGACGCCCGGGCGGCGAGCGATGAGACGCGCGAGGCGTCCATTCCTGAGGTGGTGACCGGGAACTGGTTTATCTCCGCAGCAAACCCCTATGCGGCGGAGGCGGGTGCGGAAATCCTGCGCAAGGGTGGCTCAGCGGTGGATGCGGCGATTGCCACGCAGGCTGTGCTCGGTCTTGTTGAACCGCAATCGTCCGGCCTCGGCGGCGGCGCATTCATGATCCACTACGATCCGGCGTCGGGCGTCCTTGAAAGCTATGACGGGCGGGAAACCGCGCCGGCATCTGCGACGCCGGACCGGTTTTTGACCGATGCGGGCGAGCCTATGGATTTTTACGACGCGGTGGCGGGCGGTTTGTCCGTCGGCGTTCCCGGCGTCGTGCGCATGCTGGAACTGGCGCATCGTGAGCATGGCGCTCTTGACTGGGAGACAGCCTTTGCGCCGGCGATTAAGCTCTCAGAGGAAGGGTTCGAAGTCTCGCCGCGGCTTAACGGACTGCTCGGCCGGTTCCGGCGCCTCGCAAAAACGCCGGAGGCCGCTGCATATTTTTATGACGAGGCGGGCGCTCCGCGCCCGACCGGTTATAATCTGAAAAACCCTGCCTATGCCGACACGTTACGAAAAATTGCGTCTGGCGGAGCGGATGCGTTTTATACCGGCGACATCGCCGCTGAAATCGTCGACGCCGTGAACCGCGCGCCCAACCCGGGCGGCATGACCCTCGAAGATCTGGCTGGGTACCGACCGGTGAAACGCGATCCGGTTTGCAGCTTTTATCGCGACCTCCAGATTTGTTCCATGGCGCCGCCGAGCTCCGGCGGTGTGACCACCTTGCAAATTTTGACCATGCTGGAACGGTTCGATATGGCGGGCGCCGGGGCGGGCTCGGTCGAGGCGCTGCACCTCCTTCTGGAATCGAGCAAGCTCGCCTATGCGGACAGACGCCAGTATCTCGCCGATAACGACCAGTCGTCCGCGACCGGCGGGCTCAGTCAGGAAGAGGTGATCCGCGGCCTTCTAAATCCACCTTACCTTGCCGCACGGTCGGCGTTGATCGACGCGACCACTGCGGCTGAAAGCGTTGAACCGGGCGACCCTTCTTTGTTTGAGCAGGACGAGACAACGGGACGCTGGCGCAATCTCGCCGCGGATGCATCGCCCGAACCGCCCTCTACAAGCCACTTTGTTGTGGTCGACGCCATGGGCCGGGTGGTCTCCACGACAACGACCGTGGAGTTCGCCTTCGGTAGTCACCAGATGGCTGCGGGCATGATTTTAAATAATCAGCTGACGGATTTTTCCTTCCTGCCAGTGCGGGACGGCGTGCCGGTCGCAAACGCAGTGGCGCCCGGCAAGCGGCCGCGCTCGTCCATGGCGCCGGCGATTGTCTTCGACGAAAACGGTGATGTGTGGGGTGCGCTCGGCTCTCCCGGCGGCCCGGCGATTATTGGCTATGTGGCCAAAACCCTCATTGCGATGATCGACTGGGGGATGGAGCTTCAGGAAGCGATTGAGTTCCCCAATGTGGTTTACCCGCGGGGCGGTGCGATCCTTGAAGAAGGCGGTTTCGATGCGCAGATCCGCGCGGGACTGATTGAACGCGGCCACGAAGTCACTGAGCGCTCACTAACGAGCGGCGTGCACGGATTTCGTATTCTGCCGGACGGCGGTTTTGACGGCGGCGCCGATCCGCGCCGCGAAGGCGTTTGGCTGACGGGGAAAGTCGAAACGTCGTCCCGATAAGTCGTTAAGCGGCGGCCGGCGCGCTCATGGTGGACGCGCTTGCGCCGGCGGGCGCTGGCAGAACGATTTGGAAAACCGCGCCTTCTCCGCTTGTCTCGGCAAGGGTCAGCTCGCCCCCATGGGCGCGGATGATTTCCGATGCGATGGCGAGACCGAGGCCGGACCCGCCCGGCTTTTGCGAGCCTTTGAATGGTTCGAACAGGGCGTCTTGCGCGTGCGTCGGCACGCCGGGGCCGGTGTCTGCGATTGAGATCGTGCAGGCTTGCGTTTCGGGTTTGTCCGTCTCGACGGCGATGGTTACCGTTCCATAGTTGGGTTCCGGCTGTCCGTGCTCAATAGCGGCGGGTGTCTGCGGCGCCATGGCGTCGGCGGCGTTACGCACGAGGTTCACGATGCTGCGATAGAAATGCGTGCGGTCGGCGACAATGACAAAGCCTTCCGGACACTGATTGATAAATCGCACGCCGAGAACCGCAGCGGCGTCGAAGACCTCATCGACCAGGGCGCGCAGATCGATATTGGTTTTTTTCAGAACGCCTGGCGACATTCGACCATAGGCGAGGGTGTCGCGGCTCATGACGACGGCGCGGTCGAGCGCGGCGACAAGGCGCGGGCTCAGTTTTTTCACCTGTGGGTCGTCTGACTTGGCGAGGCGGTCGGACATGAGTTGCGCGGACGCCAGGATGTTGCGCAAATCGTGACTGATTTTCGAGATGCCGGCGCCGAGGGCGGCGAGCCTGCGTCGTTCATTGAGCAAGTCGTGAATGCTCGCCTGCATGGCGGCGAGGCGCCGCTCTGCGTCGCCGACTTCATCGCTGCGGTCGCTCGGCTTCAAAATCCGGTCCGCGCGATCCGGATTGGCTTCGAACGCAGCCATGTTCTCGGTCAGTTTTTTCACGGGCTTGACGATGATCCGGTTCAGCGCCCAGTAAACGAGGCTCGCGGTCAGGGTCGAGATCACCAGCGACAGGCCGAAAATGTTGCGCGCATAGGCCCATAAGTCACGGCGGAGTTCGCGCTGGGAGACGATGAGATCTGCTTTTCCCTTGGGCATATGACGCGGTGCGCCCATCACGCGGATGTACCGGTCGCCTTGCGATATTAACGCCGCCCACGGATTAAACAGCATTTCAAACGGGCTCTGATTATCGAGATCGACACGATGAAGGCGCGATGGCCCGTGCGGGTTGATGTCGGGGGCGAGGATAAGGCGGCTCTGTTCGTCACGCGCGACGGTGACGCCGAGAATGCCCGCGGTCTCAAAGAGCTGCATGGCGATCTCTTCCTCGATCATCTCCTCGGTCGAGCCGTCAAGGGCGAGGCCGACGAGATACGCCGCCTCAATGCGCTCGTGGAACCAGTCATTGCGATATTTTGCAATGGAAGGAAACAGAACGACGACTTCAGCAATCAGCACGAAAACGATCGTCAACACCAGAAGGTTTGTTGAAAGCGATCGCGACAGGGGCGGTTTGGGCGGCGTTTCGGAAACCAAGGGCGGGGCCTGCTGTTGGACGCGTCGAAAGAGCGGGTGCAGTTTAGTCGAATGTGGACAGAAGAGAAACGAGCCGGCGTGTTTTATCGGAAAAGAGCGTCGGCGTGTACCAGGCGCCGGCGGCGCGTTTGGCCGCTTCTCCGCGCGTCGGGTAGGGGGCGATCATATTGGTGAAGCCTCTGATCTTTTGCTTGTTCGCGATGGCGAACGCTAACGGCTGGATGAGGTCGCCGGCGCCATGACCGACGATGCTTGCGCCGAGAATAGCCCCGGCGTTGTTGGTGACGACTTTGACGAGGCCGCGCGTGTCGCGTTCCGCCTGGGCGCGATCGTTTTCGGCGAAAGGCCAGCGCGCGACTTTCACCGCGCCGTTTCGCGACGCTTCTTCTTCCGAAAGGCCGACGCCCGCGATCTCCGGGTCGGAATATGTCACCCAGGGCGCAAGGTCTTCGCGGTTTGCGCTGGGCGATTTGAAGAGGATGTTCCGCACCAGAACAGATGCGTGGTAGCCTGCGACATGAGTGAACTGATGCCCGCCCGCGACGTCGCCAATTGCATAGATGCGTTTGTTGCTCGTGCGCAGACGCTGATCGACCTTGACGCCTTTGGCGTCGTAATCGACGCCGGCAGCTTCGAGGTTTAGTCCCTCGACGGTCGGGCGTCTGCCGACCGCGACAAGGAGATGGGTCCCGTTTATCACGCGCTCGCCGACGGTGACAGTTACGCCGTTTTCCGCGGCGATGTTGGAGGCGAATGCGCCCTCCAGCACGTCGATACCTTCTTCGATCAGCGCTTCGCGCACGACGGAAACAAGTTCCGGGTCGTCCTTGCCAAGAATTTTTTCGCCCTCAATCAGGGTGACGCGCGAGCCAAGCCGGCGGTGCGCCTGCGCCATTTCAACGCCGATGGGGCCGCCGCCGATGACGATGAGGTGCTCCGGGCGTTCGCGATTTTCAAAGAGGGTTTCGTTGGTGAGGTAGGGCGTCGCGTCCAGCCCGTCGATGGGCGGGATAAAGGGTGTCGAGCCGGTCGCGATAACGAAGTGCTTGGCGTTAACAACATCGGCTCCGGCCTTTATCTGACGCGGTCCGGTGAAGGAGGCGCTTTCGCGCAGGACCGTGACGCCGAGCCCTTCGAACCGCTCCTGGCTGTCGATGGGGGCGATAGTTTCGATCACGCCGTGTACGTGGTCCATCACCGCGCCGTAGTCGATTTCGGGCTCATGGGGCGTCACGCCGAATTTGGCGCTGGTGCGAAACGCATGGGCGCGAGCGCCAGCGGCGATAAGCGCTTTTGACGGTATGCAGCCGGTATTGAGGCAATCGCCGCCCATTTCTCCGCGCTCGACGAGGACGACCTTTCGGCCAAGCTGCGCCGCGCCAGCGGCGACGGAAAGCCCGCCGGAGCCGGCCCCGATGATACAAAGATCGGCGTCGATGATATTGGGCATGAGGCTACTCGCTGGCGGATGATTTGGAGCGGTTGACGCGTTTGATGACGATGGGCGCAAGCGCCAGGAGCGCGAGGCCGACAATCGGCAGGAGCGTCGCCGGCTGCGTCAGGATACCGGTTAACGAAACATCCTCGCCCGCATCGAAGGCTGCGCCGGCGGCGTTGCCGATGCTGGCGTAGACAAAAGATCCGGGGATGATGCCGAAAAACGTGCCGATCACGAAGTTCCGGAGCGAGACGCCGATCAGCCCCGCACCGATATTGACCGCCCAGAACGGGAAAACCGGCGCCAGTCTTAACAGAAACATGTAGCTCAGTTCGTCCTCGCGGAAGCCTTCTTCCATTTTTTTGGCGAATCCGCCCGCGCGCGCAGCGAGAAAGTCTCCGAGGGCGGTCTTGGCGGCGAGGAAAACGATGCTGGCGCCCAGCGTTGCGGCGACCACAATCGCCGGTACGCCCGGCCAGAGCCCGAAAAGATAGCCGCCGAAGATGGTTAAAATCGACGCGCCGGGAAAGGAGATCGCCACGGCGGCGGCGTATATGAGCACGAAGACGCCGACCGCCAGAAGCGGGGAGGCGTCGACCCATGCGCTCAGCGCCTCTCGATTCTCGCGGAGAACGTCGAGAGAAAAATAGCGCTGCAGCCCAAGGCCGAAAAAGAGCGCCAGCGCTCCGGCGATAACCGCGAGCGGGAGGATGCGGCTGAAAAGGCCGCCCTTTTTTTCGGTTGCGCTGTCGGGGGCGGTGTGATCGCCGTTCAGTTCCTGTTTCATGGCCTCAGTCATCCGGTCCTTCGCATCCTCGCATTAAATGAATCGCCGTCGCGGCGGAATAGCTGCTTGTAGAAGCTATGCGCATGGCGTGGGGTCACTAAAGGCGCTCGCTCGGTCACGAGTTCGAGAAGGGCGAGGCGAGCCATGGAGGCGGCGGCGGCGCGATTTCCCCGCAGAACCGCTTGACGGCGCGGGGGGCAAGGGGTATTTCCCCGCTTCTTTGCGGGCGCGAACGGCGTTTTTCGGTCGAAGCCCGACCGGCCATTCGGGGGCGATCTGGCTCCCCTACGGATTAAGGATACGCAGGATGAAACGGACCTATCAACCGAGCCGGCTGAAGCGTAAGCGCCGCCATGGGTTCCGTGCGCGCAAAGCGACCAAGGCTGGCCGCAAGATTTTGGCGGCGCGCCGGGCCAAGGGCCGCAAAAAGCTCTCGGCTTAAGGCCTGACCGACGCTCCCTCGAATGAAGCCGAGGCGGTGCGAAGCGCCGTACCCGGGAACCGCCAGCGCGTCAGCGCCATCAAAAAACGCGCGGACTTCACGGTTATGCGCCGCGGCGGTGAAAAATACGGCGCGCCCGGCTTTCTCCTGCTGACGCGGCAAAACCCAGAAAATGGCGACGATATCCGCTTCGGGCTGACGGTTACGAAAAAGCTCGGTAATGCGGTGCGGCGCAATCGCATCAAGAGGCGGCTGCGCGCCGTTGCTAGAGAGGTTTTGCCCGCATCCGGCGCGCCTGGCGCTGATTATGTTTTCATTGCGCGCGGCGCGGCTTATGACCGTAATTTCGATGTCATGCTTGACGATCTGAAACGCGCTCTTTTAAGGCTCGGGCGCAAGTCTATATAACCGGATGGCCCCGAAAAGGATGGCCGGGCCCGCCGGCGCGAGCGGCGAGCCGATCCAACCAACAAAGAGAGCGTCCCATGGACCGGAATTTTATCTTGGCGATCGTTTTATCCATGGGCGTTCTGTTCGCCTGGGATTTCCTGGTCGCCGGTCCTCAGCGTGAGGCGCAACAGGCGGCCCGCGAGGCCGCCGCTGAGGCGCAGGCGGAGAAGGAAGAAGAGTCCAGAAAAAGCGCCGGTCTCGAAGGCGTTTTGTCGCCGGCCGCTGCGGATGTCACTGTTGACGAAGCCGTCGCCGCCGCCCCGGGACGCGTTGAGATCGAAACGCCCAACCTCAAAGGCTCTATCAACCTGCAAGGCGCACGCATCGACGATCTTCTTCTGACGCAGTATCGCGAGACCCTTGAAGACGATAGTCCGACCATCCGGCTCCTCAGCCCGCGCGAAACGGAACACGGTCACTACGTGCAGCAAGGATGGATCGCGGGCGCCGACACCGGCCAGGACGCGTTATGGACAGCGCCTGCCGGCGCGCGGTTGACGCCGGAAACCCCGGTGACGCTCTCCCGCGAAGCGCATGGCCTTGTCTTTGAAAAGAAACTCTCCATAGACGACAGGTTCATGTTCACCATCGAACAGACCGTGCGCAATGAAAGCGCGGAACCAAAGGACGTAACGCCCTATGGCGCGGTTATTCAACGCGGCAAGCCGGACGATCTGAAGAACTTCATGATCCTTCACGAGGGGCCGGTTGGCGTAATCGGTGAAGTGCTGCATGAGCGCAAATACGACAAGCTGCGCAAAAACCGAAATAAGGCCGTCATCGAAAAGGGCGGTATTGGCGGTTGGGTCGGCATCACCAACAAATATTGGCTGGCCGCCGCCATTCCGCCGCAGGACGCGGAAATGAAAGCGACGCTGACCAATGACGGCGATGAAGCGTCGCCAATCTTTCGCGCCAGTTATTCGCTCGCCGCGCGCTCTGTCGCGCCGGGTGAGGAGATTGCGCTCACATCGCATATGTTTGGCGGCGCGAAGGACGTTGACATTCTGCAAAGCTATGAGGCCGAGCCCGACAAAGGCGGCCTTGGCGTTCATGATTTCGACAAGGCCGTCGATTGGGGGAACTTTTTCGTCCTTACCCGGCCGATTTTCTATACGCTCAATTTCTTTGGCGACCTGACCGGCAACTTCGGCGTCGCGATTCTCATTCTGACGCTCATCATCAAGCTCATCCTCTTCCCCATCGCCAACAAGGGCTTTGAGTCCATGTCGAAGATGAAAAAGCTGCAGCCGGAGGTCGAGAAGATCAAAACCAGCTATGGCGACGACAAGATGAAGCAGCAGCAGGCGATGATGGATCTCTATAAGAAAGAGAAACTCAACCCGCTTGCCGGCTGTTTGCCGATCCTCATTCAGATGCCGATCTTCTATGCGCTCTACAAGACGCTGTTTGTCACCCTTGAGATGCGTCATGAGCCTTTCATTCTGTGGATCAAGGATCTTTCCGCGCCGGACCCCACGAACATTTTCAATCTGTTCGGCCTGTTGCCTTTCGATCCAACGACCGTTCCCGTCGCTGGCGCCTTTTTGGGCATTGGCGTTCTGCCGCTCCTCATGGGGATTGGCATGTGGTTCCAGATGAATTTGACGCCGCAGCAGGGCGATCCTGTGCAAAAGCAGATCTTCGCCATGATGCCGTTTGTGTTCGTCTTTATCTTTGCGCCGTTCGCGGCCGGCCTCGTGCTCTACTGGTTCTGGAACACGGTGCTCACGATCGCCCAGCAGGTGGTGATCATGAAAAAGAACGGCGTCGACGTCGATATTCTCGGGCCGTTGAAGGACGTCTTCGGCAAGGCGAAAAAATCATCGCCCGCACCGGGCGAATAGGTCCGTGAACGAAGGGACTGCGTCGGCGTCGCCGGGCTTTCAAGCGGCGTCGGATGAAGACTTCGATCCGGCGGCGCTGGAGGCGGGACGCAAGCTTTTCGCGCAGGAATGCACGTTCATGCTCGGCGTTGTCGCCCTCGACGGTCTCCCGGAAGAAGGACCCGCGGAGATTGCGTTCGCCGGACGATCCAATGTCGGCAAGTCGTCGCTTCTGAATGCGCTGACCAACCAGAAGGGCCTCGCGCGCGCATCCAACACGCCGGGGCGCACGCGGGAAATCAACTATTTCGATCTCGGCGGCCGGCTGCGTCTGGTCGACTTGCCGGGCTACGGCTATGCGCGCGCATCGCGCAGCGATTCGGAGCGGTGGATGAAACTGACGCGCGCGTTCTTGCGCGGGCGCGCGGCGCTGCGGCGCGTGTGCGTCCTCATCGATTCGCGCCACGGATTAAAGCCCAGCGACATCGATATTCTCGACATGCTCGATGAGTCCGCCGTCAACTATCAGATCGTTTTGACGAAAACCGACAAGATCAAACCGACGGCGCTTGCCGGGCTGTTAAAAGCGCTCGGGCCGAAAGTCGTGCGCCGGCCCGCGGCGCACCCCTTCGCCCATGCGACCTCTTCGGAAAAAGGCGCGGGGCTCGCCCTGTTGCGCGCCGACCTCGCGATGCTCGCGGAACAATAAAAGGCTGCGCTAAACTGTCTTTGGCGCGGGACTTTTCAAAGACCCTTCATAGGTTTTGATGTCGCGCCGGAGTTCCGGCATGAGCAGGTAAAGCGCGATAATGTTCGGGATCGCCATGCCGAACAGCATTGAATCGATAAAATCGAGGATCGACGACAGCGACACCGCCGCGCCAGTCGACAGGATAAAACACAATGTCAGCTTAAAGATCACATCGACGCGCTTTGTTGCGCCGAAGAGATAGGCGGCGGCCTGCGCGCCGTAATAGGCCCAAGACATTAAGGTCGAGAATGCAAACAGGATAACAGCGACGAGCAGCACATAGGGAAACCAGCTGAACGCGCCTGCAAACGCCGCGGAGGTCATCTCGATGCCGATGATTTCCGACTTGGGCGCATAGAGAAAGGGCTCATAGACGCCGGTCGAGAGAATGACGAGGGCGGTGATCGTACAAACGACGATGGTGTCGATAAAAGGTTCAAGCAGCGCCACATAGCCTTCTGTCAGGGGCTCCTTGGTGCGCACCGCGGCGTGCGCGATCGCCGCCGATCCGACGCCGGCTTCGCTTGAATAGGTTGCGCGCTGAATGCCGTTGATGAGGGCGCCCACAAAGCCGCCGCCTGCTGCTTCGAGCCCGAAGGCGCTTTTGAAAATCATCGCGATAACATCCGGCATAGCGGTGACGTTCAGCGCCACGATGGCGAGCGCTGCGAGGAGGTAAATCGCGCCCATGAATGGCACCAGAACGCGCGTAACGCTCGCGATCTTCTTGATGCCGCCCAAAATAACGACGGCGACGAGGCTTGCCATGATGACGCCGTAGACAATCGGCGCTTCGATCCCCGTCACAATGTTGAACTGCGCATAGGATTGGTTCACCTGAAAGAGGCTCATGGAGCCGCCGATGGTCATGACCGCAAAGAAAACGGCGGCGATCTTGCCGACGGTTTTTAATCCGTGTCGGGAGAAGACCATTTCGATGTAGTACATCGGGCCGCCGAAGACGCGCCCATCTTCGCCGATCTTGCGGTATTTTACTGCGAGGGCGCATTCGGCGAACTTCGTCGTCATGCCGAAAAAGCCGGCGACAATCATCCAGAAGACGGCGCCCGGCCCGCCAAGGGCGATAGCGACAGGCACGGAGGCGATGTTGCCAAGCCCCACAGTGCCCGAAAGCGCTGAACTTAACGCCTCGAAATGGGAGATTTCTCCTTCGCCGCTGTGGTCGGCGCGCGGATTGAGGACAAGGCGCCAGGCGTGACGGAACCCCCGAAGGTTCACGAAGCCAAGGGACACGGTCAGAAAGATCGCCGCGCTGATGAGCCAGACGACCACGAGCGGCAGCGAAACGCCGGCGATTGTGACAGAATAGAATATGACCGATGACACCGCATCGCTGACCGGGGTCAGGGCGTTGTTGATCTGATCCGCAAGGGACGGGGACGCATCGTCGGCCATCGTCGAAATCCTTTTGTTTTTCTTGAGGGCTGGGCGCTTAAGGGATTTTTCGGGAACCGGGCGCGGTTCGCCGGGTGGGATGCATCGTCAAAACTAAAGTAGCGATAGGCGCCGCCTAAACTGCGCATGAGTCGACGAGGAGAAACTATCGAAAAGCGGGGCGAGCGTCAAAACGACGCCGGATGATCCGGATAACGAAGGCGCGATGCGCAGCGTGTGGCTTTTATCCGTTTACGCGCCCCTGTTTTCTCTAATGCTGGTGATCGTGATGTCCACCGTCGAAGGTCGCCCCCTCGATCAAGGCGCCGAAGAAGAGCGCGTTCAGGAAGAGTTTGTCCGAACCGAAGAAGGTCGCACGGAATGACGGGTCGTCGGCGAAGAGAACGATGGCGCCGTCGCCGACAGCGTTGCCAGTGAGCATGGGCGTGCCGGCGATTTCGTCGATGCGCTTGTCGGACGCGTATCCGGACAGGAGCGGCGTCTCGGTATATCGCGCGACGGTGGCGACGGGATCGAGCGGCGTTTCAAGCGTATCGGTCATGGCGCGCATGGTGGCGATGGCGCGGTCGTTATGGCCGAAGGCGAGCGGGTGGGTCGGATCGAGATCGCTTTCAAAAAGCGCACCGCCGATAACGTGCTCGGCGTCCTTCAGGTTTTTGTCCGCATAGTCGAACCGCTCCGGCGCGTCTTCGGTGTCATCGTCGCCGGCGTCTTCGTCATCCTCATCGTCTATGTGAAGCGTGTCGGCGAGGAGCGCGTCCTGCGCCCAGATCGAGCTTTCCTTCATGGCGACGAAAACGCCGCCGGTGTTGATCCAGGCGCTGAGCGCATCGCGTGCGTCTTCGTTCAGCATTGCGCCTTCCGGGCCGGTGTCGCCGCCGGGCAGAACGATATGCGTGTACTTCGTGAGATCGAGGGAGACGAGGCGGGACTTCTGGCGCAGCGTCACGGGGATTTCCATGCGCTTGTCCATCAAATGCCAAAGCTGGCCGGCGGCGTAACGTGAGACGCCGCCGTCAAAAAGGAGGAGAACGGACGGTTTTTGAAGCGCGCTCGCGCTGTTGGAGCTGCCGAGGTCGCCGCCGCCAGCGGTCGCGTTGCCGCTTGAAAGGGCGGCGATGTCGACGCCGTCCTTCGCCGCGATTTCGGCGGCGAGTTCGTGAATGCGCGCCCGCGCCGTCGTCTGGCCCAAAAGCGGGACGAAGACCGAGCCGCGGCCGAAGGTCTTTTCACGGCCCGCAACGGCAAGCGTTTTCGGCTCTATGAGAACGCGCGTCAGAATATCGGCTTTTTGCAGACGGTGAAGCGCGCGCGGCGCGTAATAGTCGTTCCATTCGAAAATGTAGCCGTAGGTCGCTTCTTCCGGCGCCGGTTTGGCGATTGCGGGCGCGGTCGCTTGATCGCCCAGGAGCGAGCGATTGAAGCGCACATTATCGAGGCCCGCATAATCAAGGTCGTAGGCGAGGGGCAGTGTCCATCCGGATACGTCGTAAAAAATGTTTTCTTCAAACGTTGTCACGCGATCGAAGATGCCGCGCAACATCGTGAATTGTGGCTGCGCCATATCAACGATATAGCTTTTGTCGGCTTCGTAACGGCGTCCGTCCACTTCGAGATCGCGCGCCAGGCGGTGCACCGCGATATCGTGGCGCTCAAGAAGTTCGACGAAATGTGAAAGTCGCGCCTCATCCTCGTTGGTGGTGAAGACGTAGCCCTTGACGGGATGAGCGCGGGCCCGCGAGGGCGCGCCGGTGAAGAACTGACGTTGATACTGCCGAAGGGCCTGACGGTTTTTCATCGCGCCATTCACGGTCGTCAGCGATGTATTGAAATGGATACGGATGTTTTGCGCATAGGTGCGCTCGCCATTGTCGGTCTCAATGGCGCCGCCGCGCGCAGCGGCTGCTTCGAACAGGATGCCGACAGAGCCGTTAATGGACGGATAAGTTGAGCCCTTGCCGACATAGAAATTATCGAACCCGTCTTCGGACGTGTAAAGCTCGCCTTCGGCGTCGAGCCAGGCGGCGTGTTCTTCCGCGATGGAAGAGAGCAGTTCGCGCTCGCGATCCGGGATAAGCGGGTTCTTGCGCTTCGGTTCGCCGGGGTGAAAGTAATAGGTCGCGTTCGAGCCCATCTCGTGGAAGTCTCCGGAGACGTTCGGCTTCCACTCATGCCATTTGGCGATCCAGGCCTGGCTTTCCGGTTGTGTCAGTAAAAGCCAGTCGCGGTTGAGATCGAACCAGTAATGGTTGGTGCGCGCTTCAATCCACAAATTATGCAGCGCATGCTGAGGATCGGTGACCTGCGCCACGCCGCCAAACGTGTAGACATGGTTGATCCGGCGCGAATGACCGTCGGGGTTGAAGATTGCGACTATCACGATGACGGTGTCTTCCAGCATTTGCTCGACCGGTTCGCCCTCGGCCGCGGCGAGGTGATAGAGCATCGGGATCGCCGCATCCATGCCGGAGCTTTCTGCGCCGTGAACGCCATAGTTCAACCAGACGACGGCCGGTCCTTCGGTGTCGGCGTTGGCGGGATTGAGGCGCGCTTTGTGTGCTGCTTTGATTTCATTGATGCGCGCCTGATTTTCTGGCGATGTAATGACAAAGGAAAGGATAGGCCGGCCTTCATGGGAATAGCCGATGGTCTCCTTCGTGATGCGATCCGATTGCTGTGCGAGAGAGCGGAGATACCCGACCATCACGTCATGGCGTACCGGCTTTTCACCGAGGCCGTAGCCGATGAACGCATCCGGTGTCGTAATCGCCCGGTTGTAGCTTACGCCCTCAACCTGGAAGTATTCTATGGGCTCGCTATTCGCCTGCGACGAGAAAAAAGCCAACGCTGCCGCCAAAACCGACGCAATCCGCATAGTGATGTCTCCCGAAAGTGATTTTCGGCAGTGTAGCTATGCGGCGGCGGATGTCGACCGCGCTTTCGCCGAAGCGATATCACGGGGGCGTGGGTAAACTCACAAACCGGCCAGAGCTTGTTCCAAATCATGCCGCAAATCGTTCACATCTTCGACGCCCACGGACAAACGCACCAGCGCATCGTCGACGCCGAGTTCGGCGCGCCGTTCCGGCGGAATGGAGGCGTGGGTCATGATGCCCGGATGCTCGATGAGGCTTTCAACGCCGCCGAGGCTTTCGGCGAGGGTGAAGAGCGACACGCGCTCAAGCATCGTTTTCGCTGCGGGGAGGCCGCCTTTCAGAAAAATCGTCACCATGCCGCCGAAGGCGGACATCTGACGCTTGGCGATGCCGTGTCCCGGATGAGAGGCAAGGCCCGGATAGCTGACGTGATCGACGGCCGGGTGCGTGGCGAGCCAATCGGCGAGGGCGGCGGCGTTTTGCGACGAGCGTTCAAGACGAAGCGCGAGCGTTTTTAAACCGCGGAGCGCCAGAAACGAATCGAACGGTCCCTGAATGGCGCCGACCGAGTTCTGCAGAAAAGCGATTTTTTCACCCAGCTCTTGGTCGTTGACCACGAGGACGCCGCCGATGACGTCGGAGTGGCCGCCGAGATACTTCGTCGCCGAATGCATCACGATGTCGGCGCCGTGATCGAGCGGGCGCTGACAATAGGGCGAGGCAAACGTGTTGTCGCATCCGACGAGGACGCCCGCGTCGTGGGCGATTTTAGCGATGGCTTCGATGTCGACGATCTTCAGCAGCGGATTGGTCGGCGTTTCCAACCAGACGAGTTTGGTTTCCGACGTCAGCGCGTCCCGAAGGTTCTCCGGCTTGGTGAGGTCCACATAAGTAAAGGAGAGGTTGGCCGAAGCTTTGCGGACACGCTCGAAAAGACGGAACGTGCCGCCATAGACATCGTCCATGGCGATGATGTTCGAGCCTGCGGGCAACAGCTCCAGCATGGTCGAAATTGCGCCCATGCCGGAAGAAAACGCGAACCCACGCGCGCCGTTTTCAAGATCGGCGATGCAGCGCTCATACGCAAAGCGTGTCGGGTTCGCGCCGCGCGCATAAACAAAGCCCTTATGAACACCGGGGCTTTCCTGCGCGTATGTCGAGGTCTGATAAATCGGCTGCATGACTGCGCCGGTGGTCGGATCGTGCTCCTGGCCGGCATGAATGACGCGGGTTGCGAAGGCCGGGCGGTTTTTGCCGTCATTGTTCATGGAATATCTCCCAATTTGAACGCCCTTTCACAGGAAATAAAAGCGCGCCGCAAGTGTTTTCCTTGCGGCGCGCTCCAGTTTTACGGCGATGTGATTTTTAAGCGGCGTTCGCTTCCGCGGCCGGCGGTTTGGCGCCAAGAAGGCCCGCCTTGTAGAGGGCGCCGGCGATGCCAGCGCCAATCAGCGGCGCGACGATAAAGAGCCAAAGCTGCGCGATGGCCTTGCCGCCAACGAAAACCGCGGGGCCGAAGCTGCGCGCGGGGTTGACCGAAACGCCGGTGACCTGAATGCCGACAATGTGAATGACCGCGAGAGTCAGGCCGATGGCGAGCCCTGCAAATGCAGTCGGCGCCCCGTCCTCCGTCGCGCCGAGAATGACGATCAGGAAAAGCGCGGTCATGACGATCTCGAACACAAGCGCCGCCATCAGCGAGTATTCGCCGAGATAGCCCGCGCCCCAGCCGTTCTGACCGAGACCGTTGGCGCCAAGGTCGTAGCCGGCTGTACCGGATGCGATAAGCAGTAGGAGACCTGCGCCCGCCAGCGCGCCGACAAATTGTGCGCCCCAATACTGTAACATCTCCGGCGCCGACATGCGCCCGGCGATAAAGGCGCCGAACGAAACTGCGGGATTAACATGGCAACCGGAAATCGGTCCGATGCCGTACGCCATGGCGACAATCGCCAGTCCGAACGCGAATGAAATGCCGAGTTGCCCGACTTCGGCGCCGGCCAGAACGGCCGATCCGCATCCAAACAATACTAATGTCATTGTACCGATAAACTCGGCGAGGATCTTCTTCATGGTTTCCCTCCAGATCGCTTGTCCCCATTTGAAGGGCCGTGACCTATAGCGGAAAAAAGGCGGGTTTTAGGCAAATTGTGGCAATATCAGTGAATGTTATAACAATGCGCGTTTGCGGATTGTCTTTATTCGTCTTTATTGCAAGGCGGCCAGTGCTGGTTTAACGACGCCGTTTCGCTTTCGTGACGGCTTCGTCCAGAGCAGAAAGAAACCGCGAGCGGTCTTTTTTCGTAAAGGGCGCGGGGCCGCCTATGGGCGCCCCTTCGCCGCCCGCACCGGCGCGCAAATCCGCCATGATCGCACGCGCGGCGATGGCGGCGCCGATGGAATCGAGGCTGAACGGTTCTCCATTGGGAGCGATGACTGCGGCGCCAGCTTTCAGACATCTGTCCGCAAGCAGAATATCGCCCGTAATGACGATTTTTCGGTCATTCGCCCGCTCGGCGATTACGTCGTCGGCCTCGTCGAAACCGTCGCCAACGGTCAGTTGCACGATCAAATCGTGCTGTGGGATACGCAACCTCTGATTAGCGACGATGAGGACCGGCACCTGATAGCGTAGGGCGACCTTATAGGTTTCGTCCTTGACGGGGCACGCGTCGGCATCGACCAGAATTTCCAGATCCGCGGTCAAGTCGCATCCCAGTCGCGGTCGCGCAAATTCGCATTAAACATCTTGCGCGCTTCAAATCGCGGTTTCAGATATTCATAGAAAAACCAGTCCTGACGCGAGTGCGGCAGAAAATTGTAGAGAAGTCGTTCATGCAGGCGCCAGTCCACATTGCCGCGCGCGCCGCGGCGCGGCGATGTTTCGCAATAATGGTCGTAGTGATAAGCGATAGCGCCGACTTTCAGTATACGGTTGACGATTTCATGATCGGCGACCATGTAGGGCCACAGAGATGCGCTGTAGCCGCCGGCGTCGCGTAAAGCTTCTGTTCGGAAGGATTGTCCGTACCCGCCCGTGTGCCCCTGACCGGGTGCGATCCGCGCCATAAGCGCGCCCTTGCAGCGGCGAAAGCGCCGCCGAAAGGGGCTGTCATCGCCATAAACCCCAAAGGCGAAGGCGGCGACAAAGCGGCCGTCGCCTTCGTTCATCATCGTTTCCGCGCGCTCAAGATATGTCTTCGGATAAAGCGTGTCCGCATCGCACAGGGCGATAAATTCGGTGTCGACGGCGCGGATGCCAGTCTCGAGCGCGTTGATCTTGCCGGGGCGCGGATCGGCGAGTACGGTCACTTTGCGTTCGGGAGAGGTTTCGGCGATTTCGTCCATGATCGCGCGCGTGCGATCGGTCGAGTTGTTATCGACTAAGATGATCGTAACTTCGCCGCGCGTCTGTTCCTTGATCGTATCGACGGTCGCGCCAAGAAAACTTTCTTCATTATACGCTGGAATCACGACGCTCCATTTCGGAACGGCGGGCGTAGCGTCATTGCTCGCGGCGGCGTCGGTCATCAAGAAAGCGTGCTTTTACTTCGCGCCCGTCAGCGCGGTTTCAACGTCTTTCGTCCAGCCGACGGTAACGCCCTTCTTTGTTTCGATGACCGGGCGCTTGATGAGGGTTGGGTTTTCTTCCATGAGCGCGAGCGCGCTTTTTTCATCGACACTCTCTTTGGAGGCGGCTGGCAGCTCACGCCACGTTGTCGAGCGGGTGTTGAGGAGCTTTTCCCAACCCGCTGCCTTCGCCCATTTGGTGAGATAGGCTTTCGTGACGCCATCGGCGCGCACATCGTGAAAGTCCGGCTCATGTCCGGCGGCGCTGAGCGCCTTCAGCGCTTTTTTGCAGGTATCGCAGTTTTTTAATCCGTAGAGTTTCATTTCATGTTTTCCGGCAGATTTCCAAGGATAGGTTGGGTCCGTGTGAAGTTTTCGCTGGCTTCGGCTTGCCAAGGCCAAATACCCGATGTCGTCGGCCAAATGCATTGGTAAAGAGGAAATTCCGTTCTCTCGTGATACCAGTCAGCCCAAGTAGCGAACTCCTTTCGGGCTGTTTGGTTCGCCTCAATGAAGAGGACATCAAATCCTTCCAGAAATCCCGAATCAAATGTGCCCGCGACAAACTTGCGCCCATTTCTAATTTCGTCGCGATAATGATTTATCATACTGTGTGAGAGTTTTCCGTTTAGTCCGACCACGAGTAATTCTGGCGCGCCTAAACTTGTGGCGAGGCCGATGCAGTAAGAAAAGCAGGGTCCCTCTTCGCCTACCGCGTTTGCGACGCTAAGGACTTGGCAATCATATTTCTCAATATCGTCAAAGAGCCTTCGGTCTGCGTCGGATTGTGCAGCGCTTTTACCTAAAACCATCAAGCCACCTGCAATCTCAGATAATTCAACAGATCCGTACGCGTAATAAGTCCTTCAAACAGGTTGTTTTTCAAGACAACCGCCACGTGGCCTTTGGCGAAAATCGGCAGAAGCGCTTCCATGTCGGCGCCGGCGTCGACGGTCTCGACGCGGTAGGTCATGGCGGACTTCACCGGGTCCTGGAATTTGTCGCGATTGCGCACGACGGCGAAGAGCAAGTCTTCCTCATCGAGAAGGCCGGAGACTTCGCCGCTTTCTTCCAGCACGGGCAGTTGCGAGATGTCGTAGAGCTTCATCTTGCCGTAAGCCTGCATCAGCGTGTCATCTGGCTTGACGGTGACGGTCGCGCGCTCGGAATGACGCCGGGAAATGATATCGGTGAGATCGCCTTTGGGCGCGCGGTTTAAAAAGCCCTGATCGAACATCCAGTAGTCATTAAACATTTTTGACAGATACTTGTCGCCGCGGTCGCAGACGAACGCCACGACGCGCTTTTTCTCCGTCTGTTCGCGGCAATAGGAGAGCGCCGAGGCGAGGAGCGTGCCGGAGGACGACCCGCCAAGGATACCCTCCTTACGCAGAAGATCGCGCGCGGCCTCGAAGCTTTCCTTGTCGGAAACCGGATAGGCTTTTTTGACATGGGAGAGATCGGCGATATCGGGAATAAAGTCCTCGCCGATGCCTTCCACCAGCCAGGAGCCGACTTCGTTGGGGATCGCGCCGGTATTGATGTAGTCCGCGAGGATCGAGCCTTTAGGGTCGGCGAGAATAATTTCCGTCTTGGGCGACTTTTCTGAAAAGAACCGCGACAGGCCGGTGATCGTACCGGCGGAGCCGACGCCGCAGACAACGGCGTCAACGTCGCCGTCCATCTGACCCAGAATCTCCGGGCCCGTCGTTTCGTCATGGGCTTTCGGATTGGCGTCATTGCCGAACTGGTTGACGTAGAACGCGCCTGTCTCTTCGGCGATGCGTTCGGCCATGTCCTGGTAGTATTCCGGGTGGCCCTTGCCGACGTCGGATCGCGTGAGGCGCACATCGGCGCCGAGCGCCTTCAGGTGGAAGATTTTTTCCTGCGCCATTTTATCGGGTACGACGATAATCGTCTTATAGCCTTTTTGCGCAGCGACGAGGGCGAGGGCGAGGCCGGTGTTGCCGGCGGTCGCCTCAATGATCGTGCCGCCGGGTTTCAACTTTCCCGCGCGCTCGGCGGCGTCGATCATGGCGATGCCGATGCGGTCTTTGATCGAACCGCCGGGATTGTTCGCTTCGAGCTTCAGAAAAAGTTCGCAAGGCCCCGTGTCGATGTTTGAGACCTTGACCATCGGCGTCTTTCCGACGCCTTCGAGGACATTGTCGTAAACCGGGCCGAAGGGTGTTTCTTTCATGAGGAGAGCTCCCACAGCAGAGGGCGACCGGCCGGCCGCATGGTGTCTGGGGCGGCGTCGCTCTTCATCGATATATTGACCGCCCGGATATGCGGTCCATGCGGCGCGGTCAATGGCCGTTTTTCAAGGGATGAGGTTTTAGGGGGTGAGGTTTAGGGGGCGCCCGCGTTTGATATCGCGGATGAGAAAACGGAGGGGGTGGAGGGCCTCGCGCGTTTCGTGGTCGATGGGCGAGGGCGCGCCGGTCATTTCAGCGGCGATCGTCGTTGCGGCGAAGGGGGCAGTGACGAGCCCCCGCGAGCCGAGGCCGGTGAGGGTGAAAACGCCGTCCTGGTATTGCGCTGGCAGGTAGTCCTGACGCGCCCCTTGCGCGAGGCCGCGATAGGCCTGCGCCGCAAACGCCCAGTCAGGCATTGGCCCGGCGACGGGCATGCGATCGGGCGTCGTTGCACGCAGGCTGGCGCGGGGGCGGGCGTCTTCCGGACGGAGCTCTTCCACAAGCGCTGGCGCCTTCTCCACGATGATATTGATGTTTGATTCGGTCGCCGTGTTGCTGGCGACGGGAATGTGATCGAGGGGGACGGCTTCGTAGGTCGCGCCGATGATGAGGCCGTCTGGCGCGCCGTCTTTCATCGCGGGCGCCGCATAAGGGCCCATGGCGTGGGCGAAGGCCGGCGCGCGTGCATCCGGGAAGTGATCCACCTGGCCTGCGGACGCTGCAAGGGGCAGGGGCGCGGCAGAGGCGAGTTCGTGGGCGCCGGGTCCGTTCGCGATGACAACGGAGTCATAAAACGTCCGCGCGCCGTCGTCACAGACAACGCAAACATCATCGCCCTCGTTTTCGAGCGACGTCACCTGCTTATTGATGAGGGGTGTATCGCCAAGAAGCGCTGACACAAAAGCCGCTGGCGCCGCAACCCCGGCCTGCGGGAAAAAGAGACCGCTTTCGTCTTCGCGCATCCAGCCTTCCGGCAGGACGCCCGCCTCCATGAGGGCGCTGGCCTTCGCCCGCTCACGGTCATTCGTGGCGTGGTGAAGAACGCCGCATGGGTTGAAAAACGGTCCTGTCGAGGTTTCGCTCAATTCCGTCAGTAAGCTGATCGTAAAGAGGTATGCCGCGCGGTGAAAACGCGCCGCCGGCGTATCGCCAAGGTCAAGCCGCGGCATGATGAGACCAGCCGGATTGCCGGACGCGCCGGAAGCGGGCGCTGCGGCTTCGTAGACGACGGGCCTTAGTCCTGCGCGCATTAATGCACGCGCTAACGACGCGCCGGCGATCCCGGCGCCGATGATTGCAACAGACGCGCCGGGCGCGACCTTTTTGACGTTCCGCGTATCGAACCATGGCGCGCGGCTCTCATTTTTGCTGGATGCGCCATCGGGCGCTCCTTCAAAAACGCCGGCGAGCATTTCTCGTTTCTTCCCAAAGCCGGGGCGTTTCTCCACACGGAAACCGTTAGCGCTCAGCGCCCGGCGCACGTCGCCCGCGACGGTGAAGGTCGCAAATCGTGCGCCGGACGCCGACAGCCTTGCGACTTCTGCAAACAAGGCCGGAGACCACATGGCGGGGTTTTTGGCCGGCGAAAAACCATCGAAGAACCAGGCGTCGATGCTTGCGTCCGTGCGGGTGACCCCGTCAAGCGCATCGCCGAAGAGGAGTGTCAGGGTGACGTCCTCGCTGAGGCGCACGATGTGACGGCCGGCGATGCGCGGCGGCCACTTCTTCCGGAGAATGTCTGCAAACGCCGCCAGCGCCGGCCAGTTCGCATGTGCGCGGGCGAGGTCATCCGTTGAAAGAGGAAACGCCTCGACGGAGAAAAAATGAAATCGTGCGCCGGCGGGGCGCCGCGCGCGCGTCCACGCGTCCCACGCCATCAGGAAGTTGAGGCCGGAACCGAAGCCGAGTTCGCCGATGACGGTGTGCTCGCGTGTCTCAAAAAGCTGCGCAGCGCCGACGCCGTCCAGAAACACATGGCGCGTTTCCGCCGGTCCGTCGCCAGAGAAATAGATGTCGTCAAAAAAAATGGACCGGGGCCCGGCCGTGTCGCCGCTGCCCCAGTCCAATTGTGCTTGCCTGATTTCATCCGCGCGCGTCATGATGCGGATGGATACAAGGCTTTACCGTCTTTGTTTAGAGCTCTCAGGCTTTCGCCGGAAAGCGGAAGAGATTTTCAAACGCCTTGGTGTCGAACATCGCCGGTGTCTTCGCCGTCATCGGCTCGATGTTCTCACGCGCGACGTCTACCGACCGGTTGGTCAGGTCGCGGGCGCGTTCGACGCGCGTGTCGAACAGGTTCGTCCAGTAGTTGCGCTGAATTTCGAGCGCGTCAGAAAGGGTTTTGGCCTTTGCAATATCGTTGGCGAACTGAACGGCGTCGGTGACCTCGTCGCGGGCGGCTTCGGTCAGTTCCGACGAGACGTCGGCGACATAGTCGCGCGTGCGGTCGAAGTTTTCCTGCATCGCGTCATTTAGTTCTTCGAACTGCTCGCGGATTTCTTCGCTGTTGCCTTGAAAATCGCCCATGAACTTCTCGAACTGTTCGCGCGCCGTAGCGCTCAGTTCTTCGACGGTCTCGAACATCTCGGCGCCGGCGCCCGCGTTTGCGGCGGCTTTGGCGGTTTTCGGCTTGGCGGCGGCCTTTGCCGCTTTTGGCGGTGTCGCCTTCTGGGCTGCGACGGTCATAGCTTTCTCCCGTGATAAGCTGTTGGTGTGTAATCCGTTTAAGAACGCTCAGCGCCCGTTTCGGGCGCAAAAAGTGGCCACATGGTGCGGCGCAACACAACATCGCCCCCTTATCGAATTTGGTGCGTTGCAGCAACAGCAAAAAGGAAAAAAGCGTCGCGTTTTCGGGTCGCATGCGTCCGGTTTGCAACGGTTGCGGTAAGTCTCCGGGGGCGGGAAGAGTCGGTCAGTTGACGATGCGCTGCAGCACCGCCGCGGAGGCGTAGCCGTCGGCCGGCAAGTCGTTCGCCGCCTGCCAGGCCCTCAGCGCCTTTTTTGTCCCGGCGCCGATGATGCCGTCCACCGGACCCGGATCGAAACCGCGGTCCTTCAGCGCCTGCTGCAGCGATTTGCGTTCCGCACGCGAAAGCGGGCGGTCATCGCGCGGCCAGAGGCCGACAACGCCCTGTTCGCCGCCGGCGGCGCGCTCCGACAGCATCGAGACCGCAAGAGCGTAGGCGGTCGAGCGGTTGTATTTGAGGATTGCGTCGAAATTGCCGAACACAAGGAACGCCGGCCCGTTTGCGCCTGCGGGAATAATCAGCCGGCCGCGGGCATTGGGGTCGTTTTTGGCGAGGAGGCTCGCCCCGCGCACGGGCGTCAGACCCGCCGCCGCCCATTCGACCAGCGGTTTGCGTATGGCGCCGTCGGCGAGGGCGTAGTCGAACCCGCCCGGCAGGCGCACTTCAACGCCCCAGCCCGTGTCCCGGCGATATTTGGAAGCGCTGAGATAATTGGCGGTCGATGCGAAGACGTCGCCGAGATTGTTCCATATATCGCGGCGCCCGTCGCCGTCATCGTCGATCGCATAGCTGAGATAGGTGGTCGGAATAAACTGCGTGTGTCCCATGGCGCCCGCCCATGAGCCTTTGAGTTCCGCCCGCGTCGCAAAGCCGTTCTGCAGGATTTTCAATGCGCCGATGAGTTGCGCGCGGCCATAGCCGGTGCGTCTTCCTTCATAGGCGAGGGTCGCGAGCGCCTGGATGGCGTCATAGTCGCCCATGATGCGCCCATAGGAGGTTTCGAGCCCCCAGATGGCGACGATGATTTCCTTATCGACACCGTAAGCCGCTTCGATCCGGTCGAGGAGGGCGCGGTGCTCGGCGAGCATGGCGCGCCCATTGTCGATGCGGGTTTGCGACACGGCGCCGTCGAGATAGTCCCAGATCGCGCGGGTAAATTCCGGCTGATTGTCGTTCAGTTCGAAGACGCGCGTATTGACGGTCAGCCCGGCGAAGGCCTCGTCGATAATGTCGGCGCGAATGCCGGCGGCGGCGGCTTCCGCGCGAAAGCCGGCGAGCCAGGTTTCAAAATCTGTTGGGGCCGCCTGCGCCTGCGGCGATGAAAGCGCCGCCATCATGGCGAGCGACGCCAGCGCGGACCGTAAAGCTGTCAACGACAGCGCCATTTTCCCAATGATCTTCATGCCCGACCCTTTTCATTTTCGTCGCAAGCCGCGTACTCCGCGGATTCGCCGTTTCTCCAAGAGTTATGCCAAGCCTAGCGGGCCGGCAAGGCCGGATTGTGGCGGGCTTCAACTCCGGCGGCGCGCGCCCTATGGTGCGCGCAACGTCTCACATTTAAATAGGCTGCGCGTGAGCGCGCCAGGAGCGATATCTGATGAAATCTCGTTTTCTAAAGAGCCTGTCGACGCTCGCCGTAACCGCTGCGGCAGCGACCGTTTTGGCCGCGTGTTCGGGGGAAAAGGCCGCCGACGCTGTCGGCAGCCATGCGTCCACAGAGAAGGCTGCAGATGCCGCCGTCGCGGCGGCGACTGAAAAACCGGCGGACGACGAGATGCGCTCGGCGCTCGAAGCCATGCGCGCGCAGTTCGCTGTGGTGGATATGGATGTGGACACCTCTTTCCTCAGTGATGATGAGGTCCGTGTCGTTAACCTTCTGAACGAGGTTGGCGTCCTGATGTCGGAGATTTATCTCCGCCAGCGCAGTGAGCAGAACCCCGGCTGGCGCGCCGAGATCACGGCGAGCGACGGCCCGAACAGGGATCTTCTGCTCGATCTCTTCGACCTTCAATTCGGCCCCTGGGATACGCTGGATCATAATCGTCCGTTCTATGGCGATGTGGAAATGCCCGAGGGAGCGGCGTTCTATCCCGCGGATATCACCAAGGAAGAATTTGAAAACTGGATCGCCGCTCACCCGGAGGACGAAGCGGCATTCCGCAGCGGCTACACCGTGATCCGGCGCGACGGCGAACGCCTCATCGCGATCCCATATTCCGTACACTACAAGGAATGGCTCCAACCGGCGGCGGCGAAGCTGCGTGAGGCCGCGTCGATCACGACCAATGAAAGCCTGAAGCGGTTTTTAAGCCTGCGCGCCGATGCGTTTTTGACCGATGACTATTTCGAGTCGGAAATGGCGTGGATGGATCTCGACGGCGCCATCGAGGCGGCGATCGGCCCTTATGAAGTCTATACGGACAATCTCTTCGGCGCGAAAACCGCGTTCGAAGCGTTTATCACCGTGAAGAACCCGGAGGAAAGCGCCGCCCTTGCGAAGTATAAAGACTTCCTTCGCGATATGGAGGAAAACCTTCCCGTTGAAGAGGGCTACAAAAACTTCAAGCGCGGGTTTGAATCGCCCATCGTCGTCTCCTACCAGGTTCATGGCGGCGGCGATAATGTGCCGGGCGTGCAGACGATTGCGTTTAACCTGCCGAACGATGAGCGGGTCCGCGAAGCCAAAGGCGCCAAGAAAGTTATTCTGAACAATGTGCTGGGAGCAAAGTTTGACCGTATTCTGAACCCCATGGCGAGTGTTGTTCTGATCGACGAGCAGGCTGCGCTTTTGATGAAGAAATATATGTCGAACGGCACGCTTTTTCACGAACTGGCGCATTCTCTCGGGCCGGGGTCTATCACCGTCGATGGCGAGGAAACGACGGTGAACGCGCAGTTAAAAGAGCTTTATTCTCCCATTGAAGAAGGCAAGGCCGATGTCATGGGCGCCTATAATGTCCTTTACATGATGGAGCGGGGCGAACTGCTGGCGTCGGAAAAAGAAAACTTCCTCGCGACATACTTTACGGGGCTGTTTCGCTCCATGCGGTTCGGCATCAACGAAGCACACGGCCGGGGCGCGGCTTTTCAGTATGCGTACTTTAAAGAAGCAGGCGCTTTTTCCGTCGATGAGGAAACCCAAAAATTCCGCATCGATTACGAAAAGCTGGAAGAGGCGATCTCGGACCTGACGCGCGATATTGTGGTGCTTCAGGGGAACGGCCGTTACGATGCGGCGGCGGCGTTTCTCGACCGTTATGCGGTGCTCGACGCCGATGCCGAGCGCATCATCGCCAGCCTCACTCATTTGCCGGTGGATATACAGCCGGTTTATCGCGATAGTCTTTAGGGCCGCCAACTGAGGGCAGAGAGAACTTTATGAAGAAAATCGCCTTATCGACGTTCTTACTGGCGGCGTCCGGGCTCGCGGTATCGCCAGCCTCTGCACAAGATCAGGACCCGGCGCAGCTTTCCATCGCGGCCGGCTATAAAGCGGCGTTCACCTGTTCGGCGCATTTCAACGCGGGGCGCAGTCTCGATCAGATCGCCGGCGATGAGTTAAATCGTATCTACCCTGATTATCGCGATGCGCTTGCATCGCTTCCGGATGCGGTGGTGGACGAAAAGAAAAAGCGCGTTAGCGTCATTTACGCTGATGGCGCCCCGCCGCGGATTGCGCAATGGCGTGACAAACTGGGCTGCGCGCAACTGCCGACCGGCGCTGATGCGCGCGCCGCAAAGCACTTGCCGACTGTTGTTCTCGCGGAAGCGGCGCGTGACGAGAGCGCCATTTGGCCTGCCAGCCGCGAGAGCGTGCCGGCGCCCGCAGCAGTGAAGGCCGCCGCAGATCGCGCGTTTGACGCAAAAACCTATGGCGATGGGACGGAAACGACGGCGGTGCTCGTGGTCAAGGATGGCGATATCCTCTTCGAGCGCTACCGCGACGGGTTCGATGCTGAAACATCACAACGCACCTGGTCGGTCGCGAAGTCCATCGCGGCGACCGTAATTGGTGCGGCTGTTCATCAGGGTCTGATTGAGGTCGATAAGCCTGCGGGGCTCGCCGTCTGGTCTTCGCCGGGCGACCCGCGCGCGAAAATTACGCTCGCCGATCTCCTGCACATGTCGAGCGGGCTCGATGCGGGGCCGGCGGGCAATCGCACCGACGATGTTTATTTCGGCGGCGGGCGCGTGATCGACCACGCCATGAGCCGCCGTCTCGTCGCCGCGCCGGGAACGCGCTGGTATTACGCCAATAACGATACGATGCTGGCCATGCGGGCGCTGCGCGAGCGTATGGATGACGACAGCGCCTATCTCGAATTCCCTTTTCGCACTGTCACGGGACCGCTCGGGATGAGCGACACCTATCTCGAAACCGACTGGAACGGCGATTTCGTGATGTCCAGCCAGGTGTGGACGACGGCGCGGGACCTTGCGCGCCTTGGCCTTTTATATCTTGCAGACGGCGTATGGGCGGGTGAGCGCATTTTGCCGAAAGACTGGTCCGCCTTTGTGGCGCGCCCCGCGCCGGACCAGCCGGGCCCGCGCGCCAATGGCGAGGCCCGCCCGGGCTATGGCGCGCAATTCTGGCTGTTTGACGAACGTCATGACTTGCCGGCCGGAACCTACGCCGCCATGGGCAATCGCGGCCAGTATCTGGTGATCGTCCCTGAGCGGAATATGCTGATTATCAGGCGCGGTTTCGACGACAATGGCGGCGCCCGGTTCGACATCGCCGCCTTCGCCCGCGACGTTCTCAAAGCGGCGGCGCAATAGGCGGCGGCGGGAGTCCGTGTTTCGGCTGCGAGATGACCAGTAAATCGGCGCCGGCCGGTTTCGCCCGTTGCAACGGCGAGTGTGATCGCTATATATCCGCCAATCCGGAGCCTGTCCGGGCGCGCGCCCAGGGCAAGGGACGCCGCCTCAAGCTATGCGCCAGGCCGCCTAAAAAGACCGCTTCATGGGAGACCCTTGAACTATGTGGATTACACCCGCTCTTGCGCAGGCCGACGCCGCCGCGCCCAATCCCATCATGCAATTGGCGCCGCTGGTGTTCATCTTCGTGATTTTCTATTTTCTGTTGATCCGGCCGCAGCAACAGCAGCGCAAAAAGCACATGGAAATGGTCTCGAATGTGCGCCGCGGCGACGTGGTCGTGACCGCGGGCGGGATTGTCGGCAAGGTCACCAAGGTGCTCGACGATCACGAAGTCATGGTTGAACTGGCCGAGAACACATCTGTCAAAGTCGTTAAGGCGACGCTCAGCGATGTGCGCACCAAATCGGAACCGGCCAACGACAGCTAAGGCGACGATATAATCCCTCATCGCCGATCGGGGCCGGTCGGGTGAGCGGGGGGCAGGGCGAGGGACCTCATGCTTCAGTTTTCAAAATTCCAGACACTCGCCATGGCCGCATTGATCGTGCTGGCGGCGCTGTTTGCGATCCCGAATTTCTTAAAGGAAGAAACCCGCAACGGGCTGCCGGGTTTCGTGCCCAAGAGCACCATCAATCTTGGCCTCGATCTGCAAGGGGGGTCCTACCTCCTGCTTGGCGTTAATACCGACAAGGTCATCGATGATCGCATGGCGGCGATCATGGGAGACCTTCGCCGGGAGATGCGTCCGGACCGTTCGGCAAACCGGGACCGTATTTCCGTCGAGAACTTTTCCTACGACGCGTCTGAAGATCTCATCACTTTGCGGATCCGCAACGAAGGCGACGTGAGCGAAGCGCTCGACCGCGTGCGCGACGTGACCCGAGGCGGCGGTCTTGGGATCGGCGCGCGGCCTTATACGGTTTCGTCAAACGGTACGCGCATCGAAGTGACAATGTCGTCGGAAGCGCGGCGCAATTTCGCTTTGGAGGCGGTGCGCGACTCCATCGAAGTGGTGCGTCGGCGCATCGATCCTGCTGGCAACAAGGAAGTTTCCATTCAGCCGCAGGGCGACGACCGTATCGTCGTTCAGGTGCCGGGCGACGACGATCCGGAAGCGTTGAAAGAAATCATCAACCGCACCGGCCAGCTTTCGTTTCATCGCCACGACCCGACCGTTGATGTTCAGGACGCGATGGCGGGCCTGTTGCCGCCGGGCCGGATCTACGTGCCTTACTCGGAAAGTGAAGGAACGGGCGGTCTCGTTCTCCTTGAAGATGCAGAAGTCACAGGCGACATGGTCAAAACGGCGTCGGCGCAGATCGACCCCGACAGCGGCGGCTTTCAGATCAACTTTTCGTTCGACGGTCGTGGCGCGCGGCGCTTCGGTGAGTACACGCGCGATAACATCGGATCGATCTTCGCCATCGTTCTCGACAATCAGATTATTTCCGCGCCGCGCATTCAATCCGCGATCACGCAAGGGCAGGGGCGCATTACGGGCAACTTCTCCGCTATTGAGGCGGCGCAGACCTCCCTCCTGATCCGCTCCGGCGCGCTGCCGGCGGAACTGACCACACTGGAACAACGTTCTGTTGGACCGGATCTCGGGGCCGATTCGGTGCGCGCCGGCGCCATGGCGCTCATCATCGGCTTCGCGGCGGTCGTTGTTTACATGGTGCTGAGCTACGGCCGCTTCGGCGTTTACGCCGACATTGCTCTCCTGGCGAATGTGGTGCTGATCGCCGGAGCGCTCTCGCTCATGGGCTCGACATTGACGCTGCCGGGCATCGCCGGGATCGTGTTGACCATCGGTATGGCGGTTGACGCGAACGTTCTTATTTTCGAGCGCGTGCGCGAGGAACTGCGCAGCGGCAAGGCCCCCGTACCGGCGGCTGAAGCGGGCTATAAAAAAGCCTGGTCGGCGATCAGGGATGCGAACTTCACGACCTTTATCGCCGCTCTTGTCATGTTCTTCCTGGGGGCGGGACCGGTGCGCGGTTTTGCGATCACGCTCGCGGTCGGCGTCGTAACCTCGGTGTTTACGTCCTATGTTCTGACGCGCGCCTTCGCCGGCGGGTATCTCCTGGGCAAACGCCCGAAACAACTGGCGCTTTAAGGGGGCGGCTTCGATGTTCTTAAAACTGGTCCCCGATACGACGAGCATTCCGTTCACGAAGTTTCGTATGACGGCGGCGGCGTTTTCGGCGCTTTTGGTCATTGGGTCGATTTTCGCGCTCTTCACTGTTGGTCTCAATTTCGGCGTAGATTTCCGCGGCGGCGTCACGATCGAGGTCGCCGATGACGAACCCATCGACATCGGCTCCGTGCGCGACGCCATGCGCCCGCTCAATCTTGGCGATGTGAAGGTTCAGGAGACGGTCGACTTCGCCGGCGGCGATCCGGCGGTGGTCATCTTCATTGAACAACAGGCGGCGAGGAACGATGCAGGGGACGAAGCAGCGCCGGCCGAAATTACCGATAACGACGAAATCCGCGCCGGCGAAGTCGCGCAACAGGACGCGCTTGTCGCGGCGAAAGACGCTCTAAAGGCGCTCCTCGGCGATGATGCGCAGTTCCGCAAGACCGATGTCGTCGGCCCTGTGGTCTCTGGCGAGCTTATCGAGAAGGGCGTCACCGCCGTCGTTATCTCGCTCTTCTTTATGCTGATTTACATCTGGGCGCAGTTCGAGTGGCAGTTTTCGGTCGGCGCTATCGCCGCGCTCGCACACGACGTGATTATTACGCTCGGCATGTTCACCGTGACGCAGCTTGAGTTCAAGCTGGAGATCATCGCGGCTATTTTGACCATAGTCGGGTATTCCATGAACGACACCGTCGTCGTTTACGACCGCGTGCGCGAGAATTTGCGCAAGTTCAAAAAGAAGGACCTGACCGAGGTGATCGATATTTCGATCAACGAGACATTGTCGCGGACGATTATGACCTCTGTCACGACCCTGCTCGCACTCGGATCGCTTTACGTCTTCGGCGGTGAAGTCTTGCGCGGCTTCACCTTTGCCATGATCTGGGGCGTTGTGATCGGGACATACTCATCGATCTTTGTGGCGTCGCCGATCCTCATGGCGACCGGCGTTAAGCGCGACTGGTCGAAGGCGGCGGCGGAGCAGCAGCCGGCGACGCCTTAGGTCCGGCTTCATAACCAAAAGCTGACGGTTGCTGCTTCGGCGCATCGTGGACAGGAAGATATCAGTTCTGCGGTCGTATCGGGTTCCATACGTCGGAAGTCCTTGACCGTTCCTGACAAAGCATTCGGCGGTGTTGCGGTCTCGAATGGGCGCAGGGAAGAAGCTCGGTTTTTAGCGATGGTTCGATTTGTCGGGATGTTCGGTGCGGCGCCCGCCGCCGCTATCTTTGATCAGACGGTATTGCTTTCGTAACCCTTGCCTGCCTGCACCATCATCACGCGTGGCGGCAGCAAACGCAGGAGTGGTTCCGCAGCAAAAGGAACCCGGGATATGATTGCGGGGATGGTGCGAAGCGTACGTAGTTGCTCGAACTGTTTCTCGGAAAGCTAAAACAGGTGATCGGGCATGATGGGCTCCGTTTGCAAACGGTGGTTCATCACTCGCCACATTTCCAATCGTGAAGATGCGCTAGAAGGCTGAGCCTTCGCGTTTTACGTGAATGTCATCCCGGACGTCTGTTGAATTGAGGGCGCAGAGCGCTTGACAACCGTTCAAAATGAATGACAATGTTGTTTGTCATAATGACAGGGAGACTTTTCATGTCAACCTCTGTAGCATCTCAGATAGCCGCGTCTATCGTCATTTTTTTGGGCGTCGCGTTGATTTGGTTCTTTGATCCCCCGTTTTTCATGAACGTCATCTTTATGGTCTTATGCGTCGCGTATTCCGCATGGATTTTCATCTCAGTTTTTCGGGGAACCGATGAACTAAAATCAGCGGGCGTAAGGTACGCTCTAGCGGCGGCCAGCGCGTTCGGCGCGCCCCTTTCCCTCGCATTCGTCATGCTCATGACCGCAGCACCGGGTATTCAGGGCATGATTGCAAACATGGCGGCGATTTCAAAAAGCGGTTTGTCGCCGGCGGCGACCGGGTTTGCAATGGGCGTAGCATTTACCGTGCTTGTGTTGTGCTTCGTGCTCGTCATCGCCAATTCGGTCTGGTGGGCGTCTAAACGTTAAGTGCGCAAGACGTGAGCAAAAGAAAATGAAAAACAAAATTCGAGTTTTGCGCGCCGAGCGACGCTGGACACAGGCCGATCTCGCCGAACGGCTCGGTGTTTCGAGGAACTCCGTGAATGCAATCGAGAACGGCAAATATGATCCCTCATTACCGTTAGCGTTCAAAATAGCGCGGTTGTTTGAGCAAACGGTTGAAGACATTTTTACGGATGAAACCTGATGATTTAGCTTTTTTGCATTTTGTACAGTGTACTGAATATAATGCTCGATATATTTTGATGAGCCTCGCCTTATGGCCGGGCGTCAACGGGAGAGTGTTTCGATGAAGCGAAAGTTAGCATTGATCGCCGCGATTTTCTTGAGCTCATGGATCGCCGTGATTCCCTTGAGCTTTAACGGCGGCGCTGTTGCTGAAACCATCAAGGCGGATAAACCAAAGTCGCCGCAATCGACTGAAGAGCTGTCAACGGCAATCGCCAAGATCGTTGATCGCGAAAACATGGTCGGCGCGGCTGTCGCTCTTGTGAATGAAGACGGTGTCTTTTGGGCGAAAGGGTTCGGCGTAGCCGACAAGGAGGCTGGCATCTCAGTGACGCCTGACACGCTGTTCCGCGCCGGCTCCATCAGTAAAAGCGTCGTCAGCCTAATTGCGATGAGATTGGTTGAAGAAGGCCGGCTCGATCTTTACGCCCGCTTACGCGACGTCGCGCCGGAGGTTGAATTTACAAATAAATGGGAAGATGAAGCGCCCGTGCGTCTCGTTCACCTTCTTGAACATACGACCGGTTGGGACGGGATACATCCCGCAGAAGGGCGTAGCGACGCCGAACAAAGAACGATTATCGATGGTCTGGCCATTAATCCGGGCGCGCGTACATCGCGCTGGCCACCAGGACGTTATCCTGCTTATTCGAACCTGGGGTCGGTCGTCATGGGACATGTGTTGGAAAAGACTACAGGCGAAGATTTTGAAACGCTGGCGCAACGCTATGTGTTTCGACCAATCGGCGCCGAAACAGCGACCTTCAGCCAGTCCCCTGATACGTTTAAACGCCTTGCCAAGGGGTATAAAACAAACGGTGAGCAGGTGAACCACACACGCACGTGGGCGCGTCCGAGCGGCGCATTGCAAGCATCGGTAAATGACATAGGCCGTCTCGTTCAACTTCATATCCGCCGCGGCGAAATCGATGGCAATGTGCTTTTGTCATCGGAAACCATGGACCGTATTGAGCGCCCGGAAAGCTCAGCGGCAGCGCGGAACGGTCTCGATTTCGGCTATGGCTTGGGCAACTTTGCACTACTTGATTGGGCTAATGGCGGCGGCGTTTATCACGGTCATGATGGCATGATGGACGGATTTCTCGCGATAAGCGCATATCGCAAGGACGCTGGCGTGGGTTTTGTCGTTTTGCTCAATTCGCAAAATTTCGCCGGCTACGCGGAAATACAGCGTCTTGTACAAAGCTATTTGGCGGTGTCAGCGCCCAAACCGACGTTTCCCAAACCAGGCAGCGATCCACACATGAAAGCGTATGAGGGGCTTTACCAAGGCTTTACGCCGCGAGATGAAGGCGCGCGCATGATGACCGATATGACAGCGCTCATCTCTGTACGGACGAGCGGGGACCATCTTTTCATGCGGAACGTTCTGACTGGTCAAGAAGGGAAATTTATCCCGGTCGGCGGCGGGCGTTTCGCGAATGTAAGCGCATCGCAGGCTGATCGTATTTTCTATGAAAATGAAAGTGGCGAGTATCAATTCACCATCGGTTCGAATTTGACGAATAGCACCTATGGCAAAGTTAGTCCGATGAAAGCCTATGGTACAATTTCCCTTGTCATATTCGTGTTTATTTGTTCAGTGATCGCCGTTATATTCACGCTTGTCTGGACTGTTGGAAGGCTGTTCGGCAAATTTAGTCATGCCAATCGCTGGCGCGTGTGGGCCTTCCCGATGCTCTCCATTACGATATACGCTGGAGGAATTGCGCTTTCACTTATTCTCTTGATGGCGACGTCAAATCGTTTCGAGATTTTGGGTGCGCCAAATATTGTCACACGAATCATTCAAGGGTGCACGATCCTACCGTCAGTATTCGCGGTGTTGGGACTAATCGCAGCGTTCACTGTACGTAATGTCTCCACTTGGGCGCGGTGGCATGCCGGCGTCACGTCGCTGGCGTGGGTAGCGCTATCTTTGCACCATGTTTACTACAATCAGATCGGACTCACGTTTTGGGCGTATACACCGCCCACATATGAACGCTATGTAGGATTTTAAAGCCGCACTAAACGTGCGACTGCTTTCAGCGTTTTTCGAGCAGGGCTGACAGCGCGCGGAACGGACACGCAAGCAAGTCTGCACCTGACGAATACCTGTGCTTAACCCAAGTTCGAGAAAATCGAGCGCTTAGTGTCTATCCGAGAATTCGCTTTGGGCGGTCGAAAACACGATTTTTGAGAACCGGAACGCAGTGTACATGCGGTACATGAGTACCGGAAGCGCAGAAAATCGTTTTTGCAGACGTCCAAAGTAGAGTTATCGGACAGACACTTAGTGGGTGTGGAGGCTGGTATCCAACCGATAATTCTACTATGGCTGCCTGCAAATCAGTTTTCTGCGCTTCCGGTGCTGGTGCGCAAGCATCTAGACTGCGCTCCGGTTCTCCAAAAACTGATCTTCGCGTCGCCCTAGCGAATTTTCGGCTGAATACGCAGAGGCGCATATCTGTTATTCCGAGGTGAACAGCACCCCATGAGTGACGCCGCCAGCGAGAACGGTGCGCAATATTGCGCAGACCTCGTCAAGCAGCGCGACGAGGACCGCTGGCTCGCAGCGAACTATGCGCCGGCCGCGCAACGGCGGCGGCTTTTTGCGCTTTACGCTTTTCATATCGAGTTGAAGCAGACGCCCTCGCAGGTTTCTGAAGCGCCCCTTGGCGAAATCCGCCTGCAATGGCGCCGTGACGCGCTCGCCGATATTCGCGCCAGCAAGCCCTCGCGTGCGCATCCGGTGATCGAAGAAGCGGCGGCGGCCGGGCTCGCAGACGAGCGCTTCGCCGACCTTATCGATCCCGCCATCGACGCCAATGCGCGGCTTTTATACGGCGCGGATTTTACCGATGTGGACGACCTTGCGAACTGGCTGGCGGCGTCCGAAAGCTATGTTGATGTTGCGGCGTTCCGGCTGTTGGGCGGGGCGGGCGACGATGAAGACAATGTGCGCCGATATGGGCTCGGCTTTGCGCTGGCGCGCGAAGGCAGGGGCCTTGCGCCGGCGCTCGCCGATGCGGTGACAGCGAGGGCGAGGGAGATCGTGAGCGAGGCCGGCAGTTGGCGCGTACCGGCGGATCAGGCGCCGGCGCTCGCGCACTTGGCGCTGACGCGCCGATATGTTCGGGCCGAGCGCGCTTTTTTAATCGGCAAACGCATCCGCCTTTTCAAGGCGGTCGCGACCGGGCGCCTTTAGGCGGTGCTCGGCGCTCAGGTGTGATGCTCAATATTGGAATCGATCAGCGCCCGGTTGTATGCGCCGAGCGCTTTGACCCGGGACAGGTATCCGACAACGGTTTCCGGCGCGTTCGGATCGACAACCGGGAGACCGTGTTCGCCGGCGTTGTCGAGAATGGCGAGGGCGCGGCCAAGGGAATGATGTTCTTTAAGACGCTCTGCGTCCGCCGACAAAGGCGCGCCTGGCGGCATTTTCTCCATCACATCGCGTACACGGATCGTTTGCAGGATAACGCCTTGCGGGCCTTCTGAGAGATCGTATCCCCGGCGCGACAATTGCCAGTGGAAGAACGAGCGCCCATAGATGGTTTGTACAACGAGCGTCGCGAGGGCGACGGCGACCATCAGCGAAATGGTGATGGAGTATTCACCCGTCATCTCAAAGACGATGAGCGTTGTAGAGATGGGCGCGCCGAGAATAGCGCCGCCCGCGGCGCCCATGCCAATGAGGGCGTAGTAAACCGGGCTCGCCGTCGCATCGGGGAAGAGATGGCCGAGGCTTGCGCCGAACGCTGCTCCGGCGAACGCCCCGATCACGAGCCCCGGCGCAAAGACGCCGCCGCCGAACCGGCACGACAGCGTAACCGCCGTCGCGGCGCATTTCGCAAGCACCAGGATCGCCAGCATCGCAATTGTGTACTTGCCGGCGAGCGCGTTTGTCACGGCTTCGTATCCGACGCCGAAGACTTCGGGGTAAAAAGCGCCAATCAGGCCGATGATGACGCCGCCGAGCGGCGGCAACATGAGATAGGAAAGGCCAATCCGTGCGGAGAGGGCGCGCACGCCTTCCGTGGTCAGCCGGTTGGCGACCAAAAAAGCGGCTGCGATCAATCCGGCGATGAGCCCAAGGAGCGCGGCCAGCGGCGTGTCGATGGCGGACGCCTCCCCGAGCGCGGGCGGATCGAAGGCGGGAAAGTCACCGAGATGGATGCGCGTGACGATGGCTGAGGTGACACTCGCCGCCGCGATGGGGCCGAAGACCGATAGCGCGTAGTTGCCGAGGATCACTTCGAGGGCGAAGAGCACGCCGGCAATCGGTGCGTTGAAGCTTGCTGCAACAGCCGCAGCCGCGCCGCAGCCCAACAGCGTGCGCCGGTGTTTTGCAGAAAAGCCCAAATGCCGATCGAGGGCCGAGGCGATGGTCGCACCAAGATGAACGGCGGGGCCTTCGCGCCCGGCGCTTGCGCCCGCGCCGAGAGAAACCGCGGAGACGGTCGCGGCGGCGAGGCCGGCGCGCACTGAGACGCGGCCCCCGCGTGCTGCGCGTGCTTCGATGACGTCAGCAATCGATTGTCCGCGGCCCTCAGGCAGCCAATTGAGCTTTTCGGCCACGAACAAGATAACGCTGACGGCGATGCCGCCGATGATCGGCGCCGCCCAGGCGCGGGCGAACCCCAGCGACGCCGCGCCGCTCGTCACCATTTCTTCCGTTTCGCCAAAGGCGACCACAGAAACCATGTCGATTACGGCGCGGAACGCGATGACCCCATAGGCTGCGGCAATGCCGATAATGATGGCGAAGGCCCACACCTTGATGGCGGCGATTCTGTCCGCTCTGCGGCGCAGTTTGCGCATATAGATCAGGATGCGGGCGACGTTCCGGGTCATGAATATTCTTTAAAATGAAGACTAAAATTATTCATATCAAGGTTTGCGGAAGGTTTTAAGCGCTTGCCCGAAGCCTAGCGTGGCGAGATGCATGGAACGACACTTTATAAGTGTCACGATATGTTTAACGGGGCATTCACCGCACCTTGGCAAAATCTCCGTGAATGCGGTTTTCCGCCTTCGGAGATTTTTATCGGGGATGTGAGCGATATGACGGACATGGAAGCGGCGGGCGCACGCCAGATGACGGACCGGATCGATCCTTCCCGTGCGGCGGCTGGAGTGGCGCGCTGGCGACGGGCCGCGGCCGATGCTCTTGGCCAGGATCCAGGCGCGACGCTCGATGCGCCGGACCGCCGCCTTTTGATGCTGCGTGTTTTTGGCGCGACGCGCCGGTTGGCCGAGCTTTGCATGGCCCATCCCGCCGCGGCGGCGACGGCGATCATTGAGGAGCCGTCGGCGGTGATTGCTGAAGCCGCGCGCGATCTTGCCGGGCTTGATTGCGGGGTCGGCGGGCCGGATATTTTACATGGCGCGCTGGCGCCCATCAAAAACCGTGTTGATCTGGCGATTGCGCTTGCGGAAATGGGCGATCGGTGGAGTGTTTGTGATGCGACGGCCGCGCGTGTCGACTTCGCCGAGCGGCTGATTGATGCGGCGCTCCGGTGGCTGACGCGGGCCGCCGTCAAACGCGGCGAGCTGACGGTTGACGAAGACGCTGACCCGATGCGCGGCGTGTTCGTCCTGGCGAGCGGCGATCTCGCCCATGAAGACCTTGCGCCTTACGGGCCGCTCGATCTGATCGTTGTCTATGGCGAATCCGCTGGCGGTGGTGAAAAGCAGCGCGGCGCAGACCGTGTTTTTGTGCGTATCGGTGCTGAATTGCGGGACGCCTTTGAGGGCAAACCGGGCGAGCATCAGTTATTCGCCTTGCGCACGCCGCTCGGCAGCGGCGTCGGCGGCGCCGGGTTCGCCGAAAGCGCCGAGCAGGTGCGAGCGAGTGCGGCCAATCCGCAATCGGGCGCGCTCCGGACATGGCTCGCAACATCCCGTGTCATTGCCGGCGATCGCAGCGCCGGCGGCGCCTTCCTTGAAGATATCGACGACACGGTCTGGTCGCGCGACGCCAATGACGCGGCGCAGGAAACGCCTGGCGATCGAATGGCGGCGCGAGAAAGCGATCCGCGGGCGATCTATCGGGACATCGCCGATCACTGCCGTATCGGGATTGGCGGCGCGCGGCCGGTTTTCCGCACAGCGTCAGCGCGCGAAGTTTTTGAAACTGCGGCGGGCTCGCAGATCATTTCAGAGGCGGCTGCGCGCCGGCTGATCGCGGGCGGCGAGCTTGCGCATATGGTTGTCGCCCGCGCGCAGATGATCAAAGGCGTTGCTGTGGTTGAAGCGGCGCGCGACGACGAGCGGACGGCGCTCGCGACCTTGTGCGGGTATGAAACCCATGAGGCTTTGGATGCTTCGCTCGCCGGTGCGCGCGGCGACGCGGAGAACACGCTTTGGCGCTTGAATTCAGGTCTGCAGGAAGAAGTCGCGCGGTATCGCGGCGAGGGCGACGCTGAAAACAGCGATGTCGACCATCTTGAAGACCTCGGTTTCCGTAATGGCGCGTATCTTTCCGTAGCCGTCGATCAATGGGCGCGCAGCGCCGAAGGGGCGGACGACGAAATAACGCCGCGATTTTCGTCTCATGCGCCGGGCTTCCTGACCGATATTGGTGAAACGCAGCATCCGGATAATGCAGTTCGGTTGTTCGACGGCCTGTTGAACGGCGCGAACGACGCGGAGGCGGTATTCGCACTGGTGCGGGAAGAGGGCCGCGCCCGCGATGCGCTGATCGACGGACTAGGGTGTTTCAGCGATGCTGTTGCGCCGTTGACGGAGCTTTCGGACGCCGTCGATGTTATTGAAAACGAGTTGGACCTGTCGGCGGCGAAAACCGGAGAGGAGTGGATTGCGCGTTTTACACCGCCATCGGTAACCGGCGGCGTGAGCGTCGATGAGCTTGCGGCATGGCGCCGCCAGTCTATTGCGCGGATTGCGTTCCTCGCCGCAGGGCGTGCGATGCCTTTCGACGCTGCGGCGGATGCGCTGGATGCGGTTCATAAACGCACGCTCACTGACCTTTTCACGGTGGTTAAAAAGACCGCCAAGGGCCCTTGCGCCGCCGCCGCCGACCGATTGGCGCTGCACATATTCGAAGGCGACGGCGCAGCGACGCCGGGCGCCGCCACCAGGATCGGTTTCATCGCGGAGGATGGCGCGGGCGAAGGCGGTGAAGAGTTCGCACGCGCCTATCTCGATGCGCTTGCTTCGTTTGGCGATGGCGTTTTTGCCGCGAACCCGGACGTATCGCGGCGTCCTGGCGGGACGGCGGGCGTCCTTGCGCCAAGCCTGTCGGCTTACAAGTCCTTCGTCCAGGCTGAAGTGGTCGCTCATGACCAGATCATGCTCGCGCGGTGTCGAGTGATTGCGGGTGAAGAAAAAATAGCTCAGGCGGCGCGAGAGGCTTTACGCGGCGCCGTTTCGGGCGGGCGCCGTGCGGATATTCTGTTCCGGGACCTTGATCGCGCCCGCGCCCAGCGCATGCGGCGGGATCGTCCGTCATCGGAATGGGACCTCGACCGCATTGAGGGCGGACGCAGCGACGCCGAGCTTGTCATCAGTACATTGATTTACCGCCATGCAGCGTCGCATCCCTTCGTACAGACGCTTCCTGTCGATGAGGCGCTCAGCGCCATGGTGCGCTCCGATCTGATCGCTGACGATGCCGCCAAAACGCTCCAGTTCGCCCGCGCGTTCTGGACGCGGCTGCAGGTCGCGCGCGCGCTCGGCGGTTGGAGCGATCCTGTGCAGGCGCCGATCCGCCAGCGTTTTGGCGCCCTTTTGGCGCGCGCCGCCGGCGTTGAGCGTGTCGAACAGGTGCGGCCGTTGATGCATGGATATGGCGACGACGTTTCGCGCCTTTATGCGCAGCTTGTCCTAGGCCGTCCGCCGCTGAATCTGATTGCTGAAGCCGCTGGTTAATCCGCAGCGGAGACCAGACTTTGCAACACGAAAACACGGAGCGCCGAGGCGAGCCCCGGCGTCGGCGTTTCTTCCAGGCGCTGGCGGTCTATCCGGGCGATCAGCACCGGGAGCGTTTCTTCCGCATCCTTCGCAAGCGCCTCAAGCGCACTCCAGAACTCAGGCTCAAGCGCAATCGACGTGCGATGGCCTTTCAGCGATATGGATCGCTTTTGCATATAAAAAATCCGGCTCGCGCGCGCGGGACGTCCCGGGCGCGGAGCCGGCATAAGGCAATTCGGTGCAAGTGTCGAAAAGCTGAGGAGAGCTTTCTGACCGGGCTCTTAGGCTTTCGCCCAGTTGTCGATGCCGTGCGCGCGGATCTTTTTCGTTGCGAGCGTCACGCCGTCGATGATGCCGGCCATGTGCGACACCGCTTCTGAGTCAGCGGCTGAAAGATCGGCGCCGAGCGCTTTGTAGAGCGTTTCGATATCGACGTTCTGCGCGAAAAGAAACTGTGCGAGGGAAAGCCGCAGCTGGCTTTCGGAAGGTTTGTTATCAGACATGGCAACTCATCCTAATCGTAATACTGACGCCCTATCGGCGGGTCGTTTCGAATAGAGCAAGAAGCAGTCCAATTCCATGCCTCCTGCACAACTTATTGGTATTTTTGATATCGAAACATCTTTTGCGACAGTGCTTGCGTAATACTTCGCGTTATTGGTGTTTTTTTATTGAGGCGCGATCATTTTTTCGGGCCGCACGATGCGATCGTAGTCATCCGGGGACACTAGTCCCAGATTGACCGCTTCTTCCTTCAATGTTGTGCCATTTTTGTGCGCGGTCTTGGCGATCTTGGTCGCATTGTCGTAGCCGATCTCCGGTGCAAGCGCGGTGACAAGCATCAGCGACTGCTGCATGAGTGCGGCGATGCGTTCCTCATTGGGCTTCAGTCCGACGACGCATTTGTCGGTAAACGCCGTGGCTGAGTCGGCCAGAAGGCGGATCGACTGCAACACGTTATACGCGATCACCGGCTTGAAGACGTTGAGTTCGAAATGTCCCTGGCTGCCGGAAAAGCTGACGGCGGCGTTGTTGCCCATGACCTGGGCGCAGACCATGGTCAGCGCTTCGCACTGGGTCGGGTTAACCTTGCCAGGCATGATGGAGGAGCCGGGCTCGTTTTCCGGCAGGCTGATCTCGCCGAGACCGGAGCGGGGGCCGGAGCCGAGAAGGCGAATGTCGTTTGCGATCTTGAAGAGACTGACGGCGGTTTCGTTAAGCGCGCCATGGGCTTCGACCATGGCGTCATGGGTTGCGAGCGCTTCGAACTTGTTCGGCGCGGTGACGAAGGGAAGCTTTGTGTAGGCGGCGACTTCCTCTGCGAATTTTTCGGCGAAGCCAGGCTTGGCGTTAAGACCCGTACCGACAGCGGTGCCGCCCTGGGCCAGCGCGTAAAGCCGTGGCAGCGTCGTTTCAACGCGCTCAATGGCGTTCGCCACCATCGCGGTGTAGCCGGAAAACTCCTGACCCAGCGTCACCGGCGTTGCGTCCTGAAGGTGCGTGCGACCGATCTTAATGATGTCTTTGAAGGCTTCGGATTTATCGCTGAGTGCGTTTCTCAATGTTTGAAGCGCGGGCACGAGGCTGTGCGAAATCTCCTCGGCGGCTGCGATATGCATCGCCGTCGGGAAGGTGTCGTTCGATGACTGGCTGCGATTGACGTGATCGTTCGGGTGCACGGGATCTTTCGATCCGATGACGCCACCGAGCATTTCAATGGCGCGGTTGGCGGTCACCTCGTTGGCGTTCATGTTGGACTGCGTGCCTGAGCCTGTCTGCCAGACGGACAGGGGGAAATGATCGTTGAGCTTCCCTTCGGCGATTTCACCAGCGGCGTCGGCGATAGCGCGTCCAAGGCGCTCGTCGATGTTGTCGAGAGAGAGGTTGGCGAGCGCGGCGCAGCGTTTTACGACGCCGAGGGCGCGGATTAGCGGCGCCGGCATGGTTTCCTCGCCGATGGGAAAGTTGATCAAAGAGCGAGCCGATTGTGCGCCGTAATATTTGTCGGCTGGAACTTGAAGGTCGCCAAAACTGTCGGATTCCGTGCGGGTATCGGTCATCGCCGTTTCTTTCTCATGATTGGATTTGCTGACGATACGGGGTTTAGCACGGCGCCCGTCTCGCGCAAGCGATGGCGCCTGAGGCGCATCGTCTACATCGAATCGTTATCGGCGGCGTCTGGTCAGAGGGGTTGCCGGAATGAGCGCGACTATTTCTTTCGAAACTGGTCGAGGCTGACAATATCGGCGCCGTCGCCGGAAGGCTCAGCGTCGTCGGGCGTTTCCTCGTTTTCAGCTTTGTCGGCCGCTGGCGGCGGCGGCGGTGCTTCCTTTGTAGCGTCTTCTTCGTCCAGCTCATCGGTTTCGTTGAAACGCAGGCCGAACTCGACACTCGGATCGGCAAAGTTCAGGACCGACAAATACGGGATCGTCAGATCCGCGCGCTTACCCTTGAACCAAAGCGAGACGGAGAAGCCATCGTCCGTCACCACCAAGTTTTCAAACTGATGCTGCAGCACCACGGTCATGCGTTCGGGATAGCTCTCTTTGAGAAAGTCCGGAAGCACAACGCCAGGCGCGTCGGTCAGGAACTCGATGAAAAAATGATGCTCGCCGGGTGCGTCGCCAAGTTCCGCCACCAGGCTCAGGACGTCGCGCATCAGCATGCGCAACGCGTTACGCATCAGGTAATCATAATCGAGTTCTGCTTCCGTGCTCACGCAATCTCTCTCTTGAACCGTACCGACGATCGACGAAGGTGTCTTAGCGCTAACGATTGCAAAGCGCTACTGCCGCATAAGGGGCATTTTGACGAACGCCCCGGTATCCGCGATGGGATGCGCTTGCGGCGAATGCGCCCGATTCGCCCAGCGTTGCGAAAGTTTACCGGAGCGTAACATTGGTGACCGATAATCAAGGCTTGCAGATCAAGTCGTTCACGCTCGCCATGATTAACTTCAACAGCGCCAATATCGCCTCGATGCTCCTCTCCAGCGGGCGCCCCGCCGCCGAGGCGTTGACTGGCGCCGGCGCGGCCAGCGCTAATGGACGAGGCGGCGCAGGGCCTGCTTATATCCTGGATCTCTCATCAGGCGGCGCGCCGACCGCTGACAACGGGTACGATCTTTTTGGCGTCAAGCACACGAAAACGCTGCTCGATAAGCAGATCGAAGTTGCCACCCAAGCATCGGACGCTGAAGGGGCGATGATCAATGCGCGCGCGGAAGGCGACTTTGGCGAGATTGTCTCTCAAACCGACAAATATATCGGATTACGCGCGGTGTCGGCTGACCTGGCGGAGGAAGTCGAGAAGGAGTTGAACGACAGCGCGGCGTTGCAGGATGCGCTCCTTGAAGTGCGCGGGCAGGAAGCAGTGAAAGAGATGCTGGCCGACGCCGCTGAAGCGACCGATGAAACTGAGGCGACTGACGAAGCGGTGAGCGATGGCGATCTCGACGAAATCGCCAAAGAGGCGGAAGCCGCCGGCGCAGCGCTCGAGGAAGCGCTTTCTGGAAGTAGCGGGGCGTCGTTGAACAGGACGGCGTAAGACCCGTAATTCATATTTCGGAAGAAGACTAGGAGCTTTTGGCGCCCCTGCGCGCGAAGGCGCGCAAACACTAAAGCTTGTGGACAATTAGCTAACTACTCCGTGTCATTCCGGAAGCCGAAAAAGCCGAAATCTTTGATTTCGTTGCATTTTCGAGCTATCCGGGATCCAGAGCAGCTTGCTCCGTGTACGCAGCTCTGGATCCCGGATCTAACAAGCACGAACCAAAGACCTCCGGACTTTGGCCGCTTGTAACGTCCGGAATGACGGTGGAAGTTCCAATTGTCTAAAGACCTTAGAATGACCGGCGCTCGAATCCTCGGTTTTTGAAAAGAACTTTTCAACGTGAAAAGTCCCGGCTTCTGGCGCCAGACGCCGCCCCGCAGGCGAACACCTGCAATCTATAACTGAGTGATAAAAGTAGGAGCTTCTGTTGCCAGGTGCTCCTGAACCCCGCCTGGCCCTTGGATGGGAGCCAGGACTTCAAAGTCGAGTCACTCAGCTACATTAAGCAGCGAGAGCGAGCTCATCCGAGTAGTTGTCGTTTGCAACTATTCAGTGCAGCCAAATAACGGAGGCAAACCGGGCGAAAACATCGTCTTTAGACGCTCGTCGATCCTATTTCGGCCCCGCCGATGCTCTCTTTCAACGGATGCCCGCCGTCAAAGAGCATTGGTGGAGCCGCCGGGTACCGCCCCCGGGTCCGATACGGTTATTGCACGCGTCATTTATCGCCATAGCCGCACTTGCGCACGGCATGGACAATATAGCGATTTAGGATCATGATTTGAAGACTGTGGAAAAGTGAAATCCCATTGAATTGTCAACGTTTTGTAACAAGAATGCGGTAATGGGCCGGAGGAAAGCGCAATAGGGACGCCGGCGCACAAACCGAAAGACTGCATTGATGGAACCAGGTGATTTCAAGAAGTGGCGGAAGTCTCTCAGCCTGTCGCAAAAAGACGCCGCCCATTGTCTCGGTTTGAAACGCCGCATGATCCAGTATTACGAAAAAGGCGAACGCGACGGGGAAAAGGTGACGATCCCGAGGGCCGTGCGGCTCGCTTGTTATGCGCTGTCCGAAGGGATCAGCGATTATAACGGTCCCCATCGTAAAATTCAGAAGCTTAATTCCTCGTCCGATTGACGCTTTATTATTGCGGATCGTCTTCCGGCGCGCCTTCCGGGTTCAGCTCCAGGTCGAGAGGGCCCGCTTCCGCTGCAGGCGTTTGCGCTTCTGTCGTATCGCCCTCATCGACTGGCGTTTCTACTATCGGGGAATATTGATCCGGATATTTATACGCCCAGTAACTCGGTGCTTGTCTTGCGCGGGCAATGCCGGCGCGGATTTCGGTCGCTTCCGGGTGATTATTCAGTCCCTCAAGGCGCGTCAGCGCGTTTTCTCCATAAGGACCAAGTTTGAAGCGTAAGTATCCGTAATCGAACTCTTTTGCGGATGTTTTCTGGTTGGCGATACGAGCATACTGGCTGTCGGCGGAGAGCGCCCAGGGGTTGGCGAACGGCGTCGCGAGGCCAGTGAGAACGACCACCCAGAGAACGGCCATCAGCGTATTCAAGGGCCCGACGGGCGCCATCCAGCGGCGTGCGCGCCAGTTCAGTTCGCTGACAAGCCCGGCGATGCAGACCGCGCTATAGGCGGCGGCGAGGAAGGTGATGGCGAGCCCGATCACGCGCGGCGGGGTCAATCCATACTCTTCGACGCGCAACGAGAAAGCGTGAAAGGCTAAAAGCGCATAAACGGGAAACCCTATGAGTGCGACGATGGTCGAAAGGCGCAGCCAAAGCGCCGGCGCCTTTGCTTCGCCATTCTGGTAGACGCCGTTGAAAATGAGCATGCCCGCAAAGGCGAGGCAGATCATGATTGTGCTGGGCGCCGGCGTTTCATAGACCGCCGCCGGGCCTTTTGCTGCGAGCACCATGAAAAGGGTGATGGTCAACGCCGCCGTGATCGGCATGGCGATGCGGCAGAAGAGCAAAATCACATAGCGCAGGGCGCCAAGAACGGCCTGCTGGCCGCGCATCATCGCAATGGACAACCCGCCGATGGCGCCGAGAAACGGCAGAATGAACCACGGCTCCTGAAAAAGCTCGTTGAAGAAGGTGACGTCCATCTCCTTTAAGAGCCGCGCCCAGGCGAAGAGAAGAATCAGTGCGAGGATCGCGAACACATTCGCGCCGGCGCTGATCAGCGGCATTGTCACGCCGTGAAAAAAGACGCCGGAATAGGGCGGCGGCGCGCCCTCTTCGAGCATTGCCTTAAATAGCGTCACAAGCAGATAGGCGACCAGCCCGCGCGCGACGCCAAACCAGAAAATCGCTGGAAAGGGTGTGTAGTCCGCTTGCGCATTGCCGTCGACGACGGTCATGAAATAGTCCGGTCCAGCGAGAAGCCCGGCGATGAAAAGCGCGCCGATGAGGGGGCTCACAAACCGGCGGGTCTCGGCCAGAAGGAGGTAGGCTGCGGACGCCGTTGCAACGGCGAGGAGCGCCGTAAAGCCGAGCCGCGCGCCGTCGTTTTCGTCGATCCAGTATTCGACGATGCCGTAGATCGCGATCCCGGTGAGAAGGCCGATGATGAGGCCGGGAAGCGCGAGGCCCTTGCCAAGTTGCGCCATATCCGGCGTCGTTTGTGACTGTTGTCGACCGTCCAATGCGTTCAAGGCGCTGGCCGCGCTCGCTGACGCGGGTTTTGTCTTATCCGCCGTCTGGTCCCCCATCTCGTCCACCGTTTTCCCCATTTTGCGCCCCCATCGCGATCGCGCGTTACCGAACCATAGCACATCTGCCGTGCTCTGGTCATGGCGTCCTCGAATCGGGCGAAACGACGTTCGGGAAAAGCCGAATTTGAAAAAATCGCTTTTTAGTGCTCTTTGCGGGCGAACAATCGGTGTGGCGCCGGCTCGCCCGGAACCTAGGAAAGACGTGGATGCGGCAATATCTGGACCTCCTGCAGGATGTTCTTGAGAACGGCGACGAACGCATTGAGCGCACCGGCGTTGGAACGCGAGCGGTGTTCGGGCGTCAGTTGCGGTTCGATCTCGCCGATGGTTTTCCGCTTGTCACGACCAAGAAACTGCATATCCGATCGATCGTGCACGAACTTTTGTGGTTCCTCGCGGGTGACACCAACATCAAATATCTGAACGATAACAAAGTCACTATCTGGGACGAGTGGGCGGACGAAGAGGGAGAACTCGGCCCGGTCTATGGCCGCCAATGGCGCTCCTGGGCGGCGCCGGACGGCGGCGCCATCGATCAGATCGACTGGGTCACGCAGGAGATAAAGCGTAATCCGGCGTCGCGTCGGTTGATCGTTTCTGCATGGAACCCGGCGGATATCGATAAGATGGCGCTCGCGCCGTGTCATTGCCTGTTTCAGTTTTTTGTCTCCGGCGACCGCCTCTCATGTCAGCTTTATCAGCGTTCGGCGGATATCTTTCTGGGCGTGCCCTTTAACATCGCGTCCTACGCGCTTTTAACGGCGATGATGGCGCAGGCGACGGGCCTCAAGCCCGGTGAGTTTGTGCATACATTCGGCGATGCGCATCTTTATTCGAACCATGTGGATCAGGCCCGCGAGCAGCTCTCGCGCGCACCGGGGCGCTTGCCGACACTCTCGCTCAATCCTTCCGTATCCAGCATCTTTGATTTTCAGTACGAGGATATTTCTGTCGAAGGCTATGAGGCGCAGCCACATATCAAAGCGCCGGTTGCCGTCTAGACGCCGTTCTGTGAAACTTGTCCCATGAAACTCACTATTGTCGTCGCGGTCGCCCAAAATGACGTTATCGGCGTCGCCGGCGATCTGCCGTGGCGCATATCCGATGACCTCAAATGGTTTAAGGAAAAGACCCTGGGCAAGCCGATCATCATGGGCCGCAAGACATTTGCGTCCATCGGCAAGGCGTTGCCGGGCCGCGACAACATCGTCGTGACGCGTTCGCCAGCGTTTTCGGCCCCCGGTGTTTTTGTCGCTCGCCGGATCGATGAGGCGATCAAGCTTGCAAAAGCATGTGCAAAAGCGCGCGGCGTCGACGAGGTCTGCATCATCGGTGGCGGGGAGATTTATGCGCAGACCATCGATCTTGTGGATCGGGTCTATCTCACGCGGGTCGACGCCGACGTTAAGGGGGATGCGTTTTTCACCCCCATGGACGCCCTCGATTGGCGTGAAATCAAGGTCGGCGAAGCGCATAAAGGCGCGCGCAACAGCCATGATTGCACGTTTTTCGTGCTCGACCGCCGCCGTGAAGAGTAGTTTTGGGTAAACCTATAGTTGCCGAAAAGTCTCATCTTGGGCCTATTCGCAAGACTCTGTTCAGAATTTAACGGATAGAATCGATTGTTTATGCGCTAAAATGAAGGTGCCGGCACAGTCGGCGAACCTTCGCGGCGCTGTTTGAAAGGCTTTTTCGGTAGTGGCGCCATGGGCGGCGAGGGTTTTTCGAGAATTCGTTTTTCGAGATTTCAAGGGGACGACATGAAGAACTCAATTGATATGGGCGATATCGTTTTGCGCGCGCGCAGGGGCGCGGTTGCATGCGCCGCCTTTGCCGCGTGCGGCGCGTCGCACGCTCTCGCGCAAACCGGCGGCCAAACCGCCGGCATGCAAACGACCTGTGCAAAAGGCGACGATCAGCGTGTCATCGAAATCGTGTCGCCGGGCGATGTGGGGCGGATGTGTGACGTAAAGCTCACCTATGTGGCGTCCAGCGTCGTTAAAGTGCCATACCACGCGAATAACAGCCGTGATTTTTGCGCTATGAAAGCGCAGGATTTGATTTCGAGCCTGTCATCGCAGGGCTTCGCCTGTGCGCCGGCGAGCGCCGTATCCGTGACCGCCGCGCCGCAAACACCCGCGCAACAGGTCGATGAGCCGACCCCGCAAGCAAGGTTTCAGCCCGCACCGACGACGTTCAGCGCGGAAGCCGCGCCTTCCGGAAACGAATCATATGTCGATCCCGGCGAGACGATCACCGTTGTTTCAAAAGCTGGTGCGCCGCGAGTGGCCGATCTGGTCACCGAGGAAAGCGCTGCAGGGGAAGAACGCATAACAGCGAAAGCCGCTGCGCCGGACATTGACGGGTTGAGCGACCGTTTGAACGATGTCCTTGACGGGCCGCAAGAGGACGCCTTCGCCGCGGGCGTTGAACGGCACGCGGCCAATCGTGGACCGGCGCGTCTCACTGACAACGCCGATCCCAATATTTCCGGTGCCGGGCGCGCGCGCGTTGTCGGTCGGCTCGTGGGTGCAGCGCCTGCGGATGAACCGGCGCCGCGTGTTGAACTCGCGGCGGCGACGCCAGCTTCTACCGTATCGCTGGATGCGGGCAGCGCCGCGGTTACCCCCGAGGCCACAGCTTTAGCCACCGCGCCAAAAGCCGAACCGCCTGAACAGCCGAAACCCGTTGTCGTCGCGCGCGCCGAAACGCCTGCAGAGACGGCTAAATCGCGCCGGCGCAATCCGAAAGACATCATCCGCGCGACCCTTGCGGCGCAGGCCGCGGCTTGGAACGAAGGCAATCTCGAAGCCTTCATGGACACCTATTCCAGGGACGACGGCCTTAAAATGGTGTCCGCCGACGGTGTCGCCAAAGGCTGGTCGTCGACCATGAAGCGCTACCGCAACAACTACGCGGACGGCGACGGCATGGGCCAGCTCGGTCTCGACAGGCTTGATGTGGAGATGATCGCCGATGACGTTGCGATCGTCACGGGGCGCTTTAACGTCGCCAGGGCGGACGCCAGCGACAGCGGATTTTTCTCACTGGTGATGAAGCGCAATGACGGCGCATGGCGCATTGTCCACGATCATACGACATCGACGCCGCGGAAAGAGTAGCGGCGATAGCGCTTAGAAAACAGGACGTCTAAAAAAGGGCTGCGTCAAGCGCCGGCTTTCACGAAGTCTGCGACCTTTTCCGCCAGGGCGTGAAAAACATCCGCAGCCGGATGATCTGTTGCGGCCAAGGGCGTGCCCGCATCGGACGCCTCGCGAAGGTCCGGGTAAATTGGAATTTCAGCGAGGAACGGCGCTTCCAGCGAGGCCGCCGCCCTGCGTGCGCCGCCTTCGCCGAACAGAAACTGTTTCGCGCCGTCCGCCGTTTCCAGCCAGGCCATGTTTTCAACGACGCCAATCACCGGGATGTCGGTCTTCCGGAAGAGTGCGACGCCGCGGCGCACATCGGCGAGGGCCAGCTCCTGCGGTGTTGAGACGATGACGGCGCCCGCGAGGCGTTTCGACTGGATGAGCGACAAATGCGCGTCGCCGGTGCCCGGCGGGGTGTCGATAAGAAGGATATCGAGCGCGCCCCAGTCAACATCGCTCATGAGCTGGCGTACCGCGCCCATGACCATGGGGCCGCGCCAGGCGAGCGCCCGCTCTTCCTCGACCATCAACCCAATCGACATCACTTTGACGCCGTGTATCAGCGGCGGCATGATTTTGCCGTCCGCCATCTCCGGCTTGCCGGAAACGCCGAACAGCGTCGGCGCGGACGGGCCATAGATATCGGCGTCGAGGAAACCGACCTTGAGCCCGCGACGGGCGAGGGCGACCGCCAGATTCGCAGCGACGGTGGATTTGCCGACCCCACCCTTGCCGGACGCGACGGCGATAACACTGGTCACATCCTGAAGGGTTTCGCCGGCTTCTTCGATGCGCGGCCGCTTTTTTTGCTGCAGGCCGAACGGGTTGCTGTGGCCGCCGCGCGGCCCTGCCTGTTGTTGCGGCGGCGGTTTGCTTGCGCCCGCCGGCATGTGCGCCGTGGCGAGCGCCGTCACCCGCGTTACGCCCTCGACCGAGGCGACGGCTTCTTTGGCCGCCGCAACAAGCGCTTCGACCTCCGCGCGCGCGCCTTCAGCGCCTTCCAACGTGAAGCGCGCAACGCCGTCTTCAACCGTCAGGGCCTTTACGAGGCCGCTTGCAACGATGTTTTGGCCGTTTTGGGGGTTGTTTACCCGCGCGAGCGCTTCGCGAACGCGCATGATTAAGGGTTCGTTCATTTAACGTACTGTTATTGCTGAAAAAGGCTGCATCGCGCGTTGCACGTCTTGAGTTCAGTGACATATATACGACGCGCGTCGCTGATCGCCAGCGCTCCTGGCGATGAAATTGACGCACTTTGACAAACGCGACCGAGTTTTTTTCTCACACGTTGCAATCAATCGAGGACAACGAATGCCTTGGCAGGATAATTCTGGAAATCGCGGCCCTTGGGGCCAACCGCCGCGAGGCGGCAATGGCGGCGGCGGGAACGGCGGCGGCCCCCGAGGCGGCGGACGGGGCGGCGGGCGTGGCGAACCGCCGGATCTTGAAGAGATCCTTCAGGCTTCGCGTCAGCGCCTGAAACGGGCTTTCCCGCGCGGCGGCGGCCGTGGCGGCGGGCGCGGGCCGCAAATATCGGCGGGGCTTTTGGGGCTGGTAGGTGCTGGGCTCGTTCTTTTATGGGGCGCCAGCGGTTTCTATCAGGTCGAAGCCAACGAACTCGCGATCGTCACGCAGTTCGGCGAATACAAAACGGTCAAAGGCCCGGGCCTCAACTGGCATATTCCGGGGCCGGTCCAGAGTGTCGTCAAACAGCCGGTTTTGGAACTGCAAACCGAGCAGATACCCGCCGTGGACCGGCGATCCGGCGCCCTGACAGGCGGCCTCATGCTCACCGGCAACAAGAACATCGTCGATATTGCTTTTACCGTGCAGTGGAAAATCAAATCCGCAACGGCGCCGGAAGAGGGCGAGACGCTGCCGGGCGTCGCGCAATTTGTCTTCAATATCGACGAACCGCGCGCTCTGGTGCGCATGGTTGCAGAAGCGTCGATGCGCGAAGTCGTCGGTTCCAACACCCTCGACTTCGTCCAGACCGAAGGGCGCCTGCAAGTGCAGCAGCAAACTCAGGAACTGATGCAGGCGGCGCTCGATCAGTACAAAGCCGGCATTCAGATCGACAGCGTTCTTCTTACCGCGACAGAGCCGCCCACCGAACAGGTGAACGAGGCGTTCCGCGACGTTCAGGCTGCGGAACAAAACCAGAGCACGGTGATCGAGCAGGCGCGTCGCTATACGAACCAGAAAGTACCCGAAGCGCGCGGTCAGGCGCAGCGTATTCTCGAAGAGGCCCGTGGTTATTCCGCCCGCGTTACGGCGGAGGCGCGCGGTCAGGCGGAGCGTTTCGACAAGATTTACGAAGAATACGCCAAGGCGCCGGATGTGACGCGCCAGCGGATGTATCTGGAAACCGTCGAGCAGGTGCTTGGCGGTATGGACAAGATCATCATCGACGATGAGGCGGGGTCGGGGGTCGTGCCCTATCTGCCGCTAAACGAGTTGCGCCGGTCGCCGCAGGGAGGACAATAAGATGAGACAAGGGTCACTTTTCGTCGTCATTGCAGCGTTGTTCGTCGGGCTTGTCATCGTCGTCAATGCAGCTTTCATCGTTCCAGAAAGCCATTCGGCGCTGGTATTCCAGTTCGGCGAGCCGAAACGGCAATATCCTGAGGCCGGTCTCAAGCTGAAGATTCCGTTTTTCCAAAGCGTCAGCTTTATCGACAAGCGTAACCGGAGCCTTGAGCAGGAACAGACTGAAATTATCGCGCGCAATCAGGAGCGTCTTATCGTCGATGCTTTCGCGCGCTACCGGATCGTCGATCCGCTCCGGTTCTACCAATCTGTCCGTACGGAACAGAACGGCGAAGACAGGCTCGCGCCGCAATTCGACCGCTCGATCCGCGCGGTGCTTGGCGAGGTCTCGGTCGATGAAATCATTTCTGAGCGCCGCGGCGAGTTGATGCTGCGTATCCGCGATCTTCTAAGCCAGTCGGCCGGGCCGCTTGGCGTTGAGGTGATCGACGTGAAGATCCGCCGCGCCGACCTGCCGCAGACGAACTCCGAGGCGGTGTTCCAGCGGATGATCGCGGAACGGAACCAGCTCGCGCAGCAATACCGTTCCGAAGGGAGCGAGCGCGCCAACCAGATTCGCGCCCAGGCCGACCGGCAGGTGATCGAAATCACCTCCGAGGCTGAAGAAGAGGCGCAGAAGATTCGCGGCGCCGCGGATGCGGAACGGAACTCGGTTTTCAACGCCGCCTATGGCAAGGACCCCGAATTCTTCGCGTTTTATCGCTCGCTCCTTGCCTATGAAGAAGCGCTGCAACGGGGCGAAACCACGATCCTGTTGTCGCCTGATAGCGAATTCTTCCGCTATTTCAATAATTTGGAAGGTGCTCGATAGGCTTCGCATGATCGCGCAAATGGCTCCGCCGACAGATTCTTGATCGGCGGGGCGCTTGCCGTTCTGGGATGATGCGTTAACCTGCTAAGATTAGGATCTGGCGACAGCAAATAGAGGCGACGATGGGTCGAGTGGGAATCATGCGCGCGAGCGCGGCTGGCTTGATGCTGGCGTTTGGGGGGCTTGCAGGCGCAGGCGTCGATGAGGCCTATGCGCGCGGCGCGCCGGAAAGCTTTGCCGACCTCGCCGAGAATTTAACGCCCGCCGTGGTCAACATTTCCACCGCACAGCGCGTGCGCGGCGGCGGCGCCTCCGGCGAACTGGCGCCGTTGCAGCGCAAATTCGGCCGGCCGGCGGTTTCCCTCGGCTCCGGCTTTATCATCGACGCCAAGGGCATTGTCGTCACGAACAACCACGTCATCGACAACGCAGACGAAATCTCCGTCACGTTGAGCGACGGCCGCGAGTTTAAAGCAACGGTGCGGGGACGTGACCGTGAAACTGATCTCGCGGTGCTCGAACTCGATGGCGGCGGTACGAAGTTTCCTTATGTATCTTTCGGCGACGATGCCCGCGCGCGCGTCGGCGACTGGGTGATCGCTATCGGTAACCCGTTTGGTCTCGGCGGGTCGGTGACGGTCGGTATCGTCTCGGCGCGCAACCGCGACATCCAGTCCGGTCAGTATGATGACTATATCCAGACCGATGCCGCGATTAACCGCGGTAATTCCGGCGGGCCTTTGTTTGACCTCAATGGCAGTGTCATCGGCGTCAACACGGCGATCTACTCGCAAACCGGCGGATCGGTGGGTGTCGGCTTTGCGGTCCCGTCTGATCTCGCGGGCACGGTCGTGCGCCAGCTTCTTGAGTTCGGCGAAACGCGGCGCGGCTGGCTCGGTGTTTCCATTGACGATGTGACGCCCGAGCTTGCGACGACGCTCGGTCTGCGTGCGCCGCAGGGCGCCGTCGTCACCATCGTACGGCCTAACAGCCCGGCGTCCGATGCGGGGCTCGAAGCCAACGACGTTATTTTGAAGTTCAACCGTCGGCAGATTAAAAATGTGCGCGATCTGACACGCGCGGTGGCGGACACGCCCATTGGGTCGTCCGCGGCCATGGAAGTGATCCGCGACGGGAGCAAGATGACCTTGTCCGTCCGCGTCGACCGGCGCGAGACGCGGCTTTTAGCGGCGGCCAATCCAAGCGGGATTTTGCCAGCTGGCGCAGCGCGCGGCTCCGGTCTCACATTGCAGCCGCCCAATGAGGAACTGCGTCAGGCTTATGGTCTGCCAGCAAACGTTCAGGGCGTCGTCGTCACCGCGGTCGATCCCGACAGTGAGGCTGCGATTGTTCTTCAACCGGGCGATGTGATCCTCGAAATCGGCTGGGAACGAATTTCGCGGCCGGATGCAGCCATCGACAAGCTCGGCAAGCTGCGCAATTTGAACAGCGGCCCTGTGCAGATCTATGTTCAGCGCGGCGATCTGCTGTTCTACGAGTCGCTTCGGCCTTAGGATCTAAACGAAAACTCTACTCTGCTTTGCTATAAATGCCGGTTTTCTGCGCTTCCGGTACTCATGTACCTCGACGTACACTGCGTTCCGGTTCTCGAAACCCGCCATTTTCGCTGTGCAGAGCGAGTTTTCGTTCAGACCCTTAACACGAATTGGGCTTTGCGTATCTGGGCGCCGCCGTCGGCGCCGCTTTTCCTTTGCCTGTTAAGTCGTACAAAATTCCGACTGCGGAACGCCTTGCAGATATAAAAGCGCCGTCAGGTCGCCATGGTCGATGCGCGCATGGGCCGCCGCGGCGACGGCGGGTTTGGCATGAAAGGCGACGCCCAGCCCCGCGCGCTCTAGCATGGCGAGATCGTTTGCGCCGTCGCCGACCGCGAGGGTTTCCTCAAGAGGGATCGTGTTTTCCGCCGCGAGCGCGATCAGCGCGTCGAGTTTCGCCTGACGCCCGAGGATCGGTTCGCGCACCGCGCCTGTCAGCGTATCGTTCTCCGTTTCCAGAATATTCGCCTGATTGGACGCAAAGCCTGTGGCGGCGGCGACTTTGGCGGTGAAAAATGTGAAACCGCCTGAAACGAGCGCGGTCACGGCGCCCGCAGCGTTCATAGTCTGGACAAGTGTTTTTGCGCCCGGGGTCAGGGAAATACGGTCGTTGAACGCTTCTTCGAGCACCGATGCGGGAAGCCCTTTCAGCATGGCGACGCGTTCTTTAAGGGCGGCCTCGAAATCGAGTTCGCCGCGCATCGCGCGCTCCGTGATGGCGGAGATTTCGGTGCGCTTGCCTGCGAAATCCGCCAGTTCATCGATACATTCCTGCTCGATCATGGTGGAATCCATGTCGGCGATGAGGAGCTTTTTGCGACGCGCCTTTTCGCTCAGCACATTGACGTCGATAGGCAAGCCTTCGCTTGCCGCGCGCGCCGCTTCGGCGAGCTCATTCGCGGCGTCCTCAATCGCGAGATCATAGGCGACGCCCGGCGACAGCACCCGCGCTTCGCCCGCGCCGGTGCGGTTTTGGATGCGCGCGATGACGCCATCGTCTATGACAGGCGTATCGGGGTTGGCGATCAGGGATAAAACTGCGGTCATGAGGAAGGGCCTGTCTGTTCGCGAAACTGAAAAGGCGAAAACGCGTCAATCATGCGTGAGCGGAGCGATTGCAGCAGTGCGAAGGATAAAAACAGCAAGGTGACGGAAGAAGCGCGTATCGTCTTTATTGCAGGGCCGACGGCGAGCGGCAAGTCCGCCGCTGCGCTGGCGCTTGCGGAAAAGATCGGCGCAGAGATCGTTAACGCCGATGCGATGCAGGTCTATCGCGACCTTGAAATCCTGACGGCGCGGCCCTGCGGGCCCGATCTTGCTCGCGCGCCGCATCATCTTTACGGCTCCATCGACGGCGCGGAGCGTTTTTCCGCCGGGCGGTGGGCGCGCGCCGCCGCCGATCTGATTGCGGAGATTGGCGCGCGCGGGCGCCCAGTCATCGTCATTGGCGGGACGGGGCTTTATTTCAAGGCGCTCGCGGAAGGCTTGTCGCCGATCCCGGAAATCGATCCCGCGATGCGCAAGCAGGCGAGCGAGCGGCGACGTACATTAGGCGCCGAAGCGTTCCGCGATGAAGTTGTCGCAGCGGACCCTCAGATGGCGCATTTACCGGTCGCCGACGTGCAACGACTGATGCGCGCCTGGGAAGTGTTTCATGCGACGGGGACGCCGTTGTCGGCGTTTCAGGCCCGGCCGCGGCGTCCGCTCGCGCCGGCGCCGACAGCGTCCGTCGTTATCGCGCCGCCGCGCGAGGCGCTTTATGAGAAAATCGACGCCCGCGCCACAGAGATGATCGAGGGCGGCGCTGTCGAGGAGGTTTGTGCGCTGCTTGAACGCGGCCTCGATCCGAACATGCCGGTGATGAAAGCGCTCGGCGTTGCGGAGATCGCGGCGATGCTTTCCGGTGACGCGAGCCAGGAAGACGCAACGGCGGCGCTGCAGCAATCGACGCGGCGTTTCGCCAAACGTCAGCTTACGTGGTTTCGCAATCAGGCGGCGGACTGGCCGCGCGCAGATGACGTCGCCAGCGCAACGGAAGTGCTTCTGGCTGCTTTCGGTTGTAAATAGCGTCGAGTCTCAGGTGGGAGTTAGAAAGAGCGCGCGCTCTTTTTGCCGGCGCTCCGTAAGGTGATCAAGCACGCGCCCGCCGGCGGTGTTGTGGTTCAAAAACGCATCAGCGGCGCCCTGATAATCGCCGCGGTTAATCGCCGCCACGACGCTCGAACCTGCAAACCCGTTCGAACCCAGATTATAGGCGAGGGAGGTCATTGCCGAAAACTGGTTCACGTTGATCGGTACGGTGACGTTATTGCGGACGGCGGCTTCTGCGTCGCGCACATCTTCGCGCAATAGCTGGTCGGCTTTCCCTTCCGTGATGGTCATGCCGGCGCGCGCGGTGCGCGCATGGCCGTATCCAATGTACCAGCGCCCGCCGGCGGAATAGGCGTTGAGGCGCAGGCCCTCGCTGTCCTTGATGATCTGAAGCCCCTCGTCGTTGATCTTCAGGCTGCTCATATTGCCGGCGCCGGAGGGAGCGGCGGCTGGTTCGGGGCTTTCGCTGGTGTCGATTGCTTCATCGATGCTGTCATCGAGCTGTTCGCCAGCGCGGCCGAGGCGCGCTTCGACCCATTCAAATCCTTTGTCGGTAACGCCGGTGACAGCCGCCGGCGCCCCATATCGATCCCCCGCAAGTGCGCCCACCGCCAGAAGAACGACCCACAACAACAAGTGCGATCGCATAACTCTCTCCATCTTGCCGGCGCTGACAACGCACGCCGGGTTTTCCCCAAGGGATTATGGGCCGGAATCCTCGGAGAATGCAATCGGTCCCGAAAATAACCATACGGAACAAGAGGTTGAACGTGTCTGTGGTGGGCGAAGGGCGCTGTTCTTCGCTACGAGCCTGCCGGCGGCGGCTTCGAATGCCAATCGCCGCCGACAGGTCAGTTTCCATATCTCACGCAGGCGCCGACGCGCGCGACCACAAGGTGCGGGACGCGGTCGCCGGTTTTTTGCGGCGATACGCCGTCTTTTGAGACAAGCGCCGTGACGCGCCGGCGATAGGCCGAGAAGCTGTCGAACGTCACCACGTCAACGGCGTCGTCGAAGTCGATGGTCACGCGATAAGCCTCGCCATTGGCGACCTCGCGCACCGCGAGCACATACCCGTCGACGGTTGCTTCAGATAGCTGCCGGCGACGCGATCGCCCACCTGCAGGGGCGTCAGCGGCGCATTGGAAAGGCGCGCCGCGGCGGTGTTCCAGTCGCGATAGCCGAGTTCGGTCGCGACGCGTTCCAGTGCGGCGGAATGGCTGAGGCGCGCGCCGCGCGCTTCAGCCTCGGCTCGGATGGCATGCGCATAGGCCTTCGCCTGATCGCGCGTATAGATAGGGGGCGTGGTTTTCCCGGACATGGGCGCCATGATCTCCTTTCGCGGTCGCATTTTTGAGTAAGCGGTGCTCGCCTTGCCGCCGGACCGCCTTGAAGTTCAAGGGCAGTGTGGGAGCGTCATAGCCGATGCGCATCAGGTTGCATCGGCCCGGAGATCTTCACCATGAGGACAACGCCTCGCGAGCGGCGGGCGTCTCATGCCCGTGGAAGCGGTGATATAGGAAGCACGGCGCCGCGCGTCAATGGCTTCTGCTTTGCCGATCTCATGAAACGCTGCGTTCGGGGTGTCGCTGTGAGAGCGAGCGTATATGCTGGGCGACGCCGAGGTCAGTAAAATAGTAAAATTCCAGGGCGTCATTTCGTGAAGAAACAAAAGCATTCGGCGCTCTTACGCCATATCGAGAGCTTGCAGGGCGAACGCCCTTGGGGCGCGATGCTCGATGCTGGGACCGGCGTCAATTCCCTCAGGTGGGTGTCGGGTCTGGCCAGCGAGCGCTGGACGGCCGTAACCGGTTCCGCCGGCGAAGCCGAGCGGGCGCGCGGCGCTATTGGCGCAGCGTTGCGGCCGCAGGACCGGATTGTTCTAGGCAATTGGGCAGACCCTGACCTCCTGAAAGGGGAGGCCTATGATACGGTGCTTGCGGATTATGTGCTGGGCGCGGTGGAGGGGTTTGCGCCGTACTTCCAGTCCTATCTTTTTGCACGCCTAAGGCCCTTAACGCGCGGCGTCCTCTATGTGACGGGCCTTGAACCGTATGTGCATGCAGATCGTCCGGAAGCCGGGGCGGAGCGTGTCGTCTGGGAGATCGGCCGCTTCCGCGATGCGTGCATCCTGCTCGCGGGCGACAGGCCGTACCGGGAATATCCGGCGCCGTGGGTTGCAGATCACTTACAGCGTGCCGGCTTTGCCGTGCGAGACGTCAAGCACTTCGCCATCGGGTACAAGGAAAAATTCGTCACTGCACAGATCGAAATCGCATTGCGCGGTCTTGAGATGCTGGCCGACCAAGAGCTGGCCAAGCCTTTAGAGGCGCGCGGCGAGGCGTTGCGCGCCGAAGCGCTTGAGATGATCGCCGCAGAAGGCGCGCTGCGTGGCTGCCGCAACTATGTCATCGCCGCCGAGCCGGTTTGAGCCTGTCGCCGGGAAGGCGAAAGTGATTTTTTCTGACAAACAAAGTAAGGACAGTCTCCGGTAACCCCTGCAGCGCTTGCCCTCCGGAGCGATTGGCGCATGATGGCCGGGTTTTTCCTCGCCGTCGGGTTGTATGTGGCGGACGTATGATTGGCGTGAGTTAGGGCGAAAGCAGAGCATGAGTGAGTTGTTGCGGCGCATAGACGGGTTTTTGCATCGTATGGATGCGAAAACGGTCACCTCTCTTGGGGTGTCGCTCGGCTTGGCAGTACTGGTCGTGGCGCTCTTTTTCTTCGGTGAGGGGTGGTTTGCGCTCGACCGCGATGGCGCGCTGGACGACCTCATGGGCCGCGTCGCCGCGTCTCCCTGGGCGATTTTGGGGGTCATAGCTGTTTTTTGCGCGCTTGCGCTGACGGGCTTTCCGCAGGTTTTGCTGATCACGGCGGCGGTGCTGGCGTTCGGGCCGCGGACCGGGGCGCTCTACGCCTGGATCGCCACCATGGCGAGCGCGACCCTGACATTTGCGCTCGGTCATTTTCTGGGCGGCGCCTGGGTCGGCCGGCTTGGCGGCGAGCGTGTCCACCGGACGATTTCGTTCATCGGCGCCCATGGCATGGTCGCGAGCGGGCTCGTCCGGGTTGTGCCGTCTGCGCCCTTTATCGTCGTCAACGCCGCCGCCGGGGCAGCCCATATCCCTTTGTGGAAATACTGGACCGGGACTGGCATCGGCATCGTGCCGAAGATTTTGGTGATAGCGGTGTTGGGGGCAATGGCGTCGGACGCGGTTTTAAGCGATGGCGTTCATGGAATTGTTTCCTATATCCTTAGCCGCAGGCCTCACGAATATGCCATGATCGCGCTGGCGATCGTTCTGTGGTTGATTTTTCTGGCGTCCATGCGCGTTTTGTACCGACGGTTGCGGCGCAGCGAGACACCATTGGAAAACTAACCCGTGGCGGCGCGCAGAATCTTGCTAGAGGGTTAAACCTCTCAATTGAGCTAACGGGTTTTGCCAACCTGATTAGGCTTTGTTGACGATTTAGGAACGCATTAAGGATAAATAATACGTCGGCATCATCAGCTTCGGCTTTAAGCGCTAAGACTTCTGGTTTCGACGAATTAGGACAAAGACCCATGCTTTCTACATTGTTCGGCATGCTTTCCGCGGACATGGCCATCGATCTCGGGACGGCCAACACTCTTGTTTACGTAAAAGGCCGCGGGGTCGTTCTCAATGAACCGTCGGTTGTCGCCATCGAAACCCGAGCGGGGCGCAAGCTCGTGCGCGCGGTCGGCAACGAGGCCAAGGAAATGCTGGGCAGGACGCCGGGCGAGATCGAAGCGATCCGGCCGATGCGCGATGGCGTGATCGCCGATTTCGAGGTCGCCGAAGCCATGATCAAGCACTTTATCCGTAAAGTGCATAACCGCCGGTCTTTTGCATCGCCGCGTATTGTTGTTTGCGTGCCCTCGGGCGCGACGGCGGTCGAACGCCGCGCTATTCAGGAATCGGCTCTGTCCGCCGGCGCACGTAAGGTCGAGCTGATCGAGGAACCCATGGCCGCCGCCATCGGCGCTGGGCTTCCCGTCACCGATCCCACCGGCTCCATGGTCGTCGATATCGGCGGCGGGACCACCGAGGTCGCCGTTCTGTCGCTCGGCGGCATTGTGTATTCGCGCTCCGTACGCGTCGGCGGCGACAAGATGGATGACGCTATCGTCGCTTATATCCGCCGGATGTATAACCTTTTGATCGGCGAAGCTTCTGCCGAGCGCATCAAGAAGGAAGTCGGCTCTGCGATGATCCCGACTGAGGGTTCGGGCATCACAATCCAGATCAAGGGCCGCGATCTCATGCACGGCGTGCCCAAGGAAGTGCGCATTGGCGAGGCGCAGGTGGCAGAAGCATTGGCCGAACCTGTGAGCCAGATCATCGAGGCGGTGAAAGTTGCGCTGGAAGCAACGCCGCCGGAACTTGCGGCCGATATCGTCGACACCGGGATTATGCTGACGGGCGGCGGCGCTCTGTTGAAAAATCTCGATCAGGTTCTAAGGGACGAAACCGGATTGCCGGTCTCGGTTGCGGACGATCCGCTTTCCTGCGTCGCGCTTGGAACCGGGGCGGCGCTTGAAAACACCAAAGCCATGCGCGGTGTATTAACGTCCGCGATCTAGATAAGCGAGTTTTCTCGAACGTTGCCTCGCGGGCGCCTTGGCGTTTCGTGGAATCGTGAAATGGTCTAAAACTATGTGCGCTCGCGCCGGGAAGCGGTGGTGATATTGGCGAACGGGCGTATTGGATGTCGGTTTGGCGAAGCGCGCTGACATCGGGAGAGCAATGATTTGACGCGCCGTAATATGCGATAAGCCGCGAACGTTTGTTTTTGCTGGGTGTTTTAGCGGGCGCCTCTAGATTTAGTGCAGCATGGATTATCTGGGACAGGACAGACGGGAAGGACTGGGGCGCAAGGCGAACTCGCGATTTGTGTTGCTCCTGTTAATGCTCGTCTCGGTCATTCTCTTATTGTCGAGCCTTTATTCCGCGCAGGCGTCCGTTTTCCGCAAGGCGCGTGAAGGCGTGATCGACGCCGCCTCGCCGGTGCTTGAGTTTTTTGCCGGCCCCATTGCGGCGGTGCAGGGGCTGACCGGCGGCATAGCGGATTATTTCGACGTCTTGGAGCAGAACCAGGCGTTGCGTCAGGAAAATGCGGAACTGCGCCAGTGGATGAACGAAGCGTTGGAGCTGCGCAAAACCATCGCCGCCTATGAAGGGTTGCAGTCTTATCAGGCGCCGCCGAAAGCGACGCCCATCGACGCCTTCGTGATCGGGGAATCGAACGACGCGTTTACCCGCTCGATGATCGTCAATGCCGGGCGCGGACGTAATGTCGAGACCGGTCAGGCCGTGGTCGACGATGACGGGCTGGTTGGCCGCGTTGTTGAAACGGGCGCGCGCGCCGCGCGTGTTCTTCTGTTGACGGATGTGCAAAGCCGCGTGCCGGTCTATGTGGAGGACGCCGATCTTGAAGGCATCCTTGTGGGCAAAACACGCGGGCGCCCGGCGATCAGCTTCACGGCGAGTTCAGAGCCTCAGGAAGTTATTCCCGGTCAGCGCGTCCTGACGTCCGGGGCGGGCGGGGTCCTGCCGCGCGGGTTGCCCATTGGCGAGATCGCTGACGAAGCCGATGACGGTATCGTCGTTGATCTGTATTCGAATTATGCGCGCACGCGCATGGTGCGCGTCATCAATTATGAGTTTCCGGCGGTGGTCGCGGGCGATGCCGACGTAGAAAGCGACGGCGCTGGCGCAGACGATGCGGACGTTGACACGGCGAACGAGGCCGTTGCGCCTGAAACGGGCGGATAGGGCGTCATGGGTCACCGCGGCGAAAGTCTCTTAAGGTTCCTCAAAGCGACGACGCCGTCGGCGCTCGGCCTTATCGGCGTGATCATCCTTGCCTTGCCGGTGCGGTTCTTCGGCGGCTTCGCGCCCACGCCGATCCTGCCGCTGGTTGTGGTCTTTTTCTGGTCGATCTATGGGCCGAACTATCTGCCCTCGTTAAGCATCTTTTTTATCGGTCTTGCGCAGGACTTATTGACCGGCGGGCCGCCTGGCCTGTGGGCCGGCGTTTATCTGTTAACGCAATTTGTTGTGATGTCGCAGCGGCCGTATTTCATTGGCCGCGAGCAACAGGTCGTCTGGCTCGGTTTCGTCTTTGCGGCGGCGAGCGCAGGGCTTATAGTGTGGCTAGTGATGAGTTTGATGGCCGGCGTGCTCCTTCCGGTGCGCGAACATGCGCTGCAGATCGCGGCGACGATTGCGATATACCCGTTGATCGGTTCCGGGTTCGGCCGCCTGCATCGCCGTGTTATTGTGGAGGCGTGATCTGAGATGCGTATAAATGCTCACGATCCGGAACGTCAGGAGCTTGTCTCGCGGCGTACGCTCCTGTTCGGGGGCGGCGTCACGGCGCTCTTTGTCGGAATTGGCGGCCGGCTCTATCAGCTGCAAGTTCACGATTACGAAAAATATCAACGCCTCGCCCAGGAAAATCAGTTCAACCGCCGCATTCTGACGCCGCTGCGCGGGGAGATCCTTGACCGGTTCGGCAATGTTCTGGCGTCGAATAGGAAAAACTTCCGTGTCCTGTTCATTCCTGAACAGTCAAACGATGTGGAAGCCGCGCTCGATGACATTGAAAAGATCATTCCCTTTGGCGGCGACAAGCGCGCGCGCATCCTGCGTGAAATCCGCCGGCGCGGCGCCTTCACACCGGTGGAGATAAAAGATAATCTTTCCTGGGACGACTTTTCCAAGGTCAACTTTAAATTGCCGCATCTTGCGGGCGTTCTGCCCGATGTGGGCGAGACGCGAGACTATCCGCGGGGCGCTGCGTCGGCTTTTGTAATCGGTTACGTGGGCGCCGTCACCGAACGCGATCTCGGCGCCGAGCGCAGCGACGAGGACAGGCTGCTCCTGCGTCAGCCGGGGTTCAAAGTCGGCCGTGACGGCCTTGAGCGCACTTACGAAAAGGAGCTGCGCGGCGAGGCCGGCGACGTTAACGTCAAAGTAAACGCTCATGGCCGCGTGATCGAGGAGTTAACCGACGAGGCGCGTCCCGCGACGCAAGGGCAGACCCTGACCCTCACCATCGATGCCGAGCTTCAGCAGAAAGCGATGGAGGTTTTAAGCGTTCCCGGCGATCGCATGCCCGATGAGCCGCAGAGCGCCGCCGCCGTTGTCATGGATGTCGTGACCGGCGACATTCTGGTGCTCGCTTCGACGCCGGCGTTCAATCCGAACGACTTTAACGTCGGTATCGACCCGCAAGTATGGCGGGACCTCAATAAAAGTCCGTATAAGCCGCTTTTAAACAAACCCGTGACCGGTGTTTACGCGCCGGGTTCGACCCTCAAGATGATCGCTTCCATCGCCGCGCTGGAGAACGGCTTTACGCCGAACGTGACGTCTTACTGTAATGGCCGAATGTATCACGGTAAGCGCTATTTCCATTGCTGGAAGCGGGGCGGCCATGGTCGTCTCGATATGAAGGGCGCGATAAAAAATTCCTGCAACATCTATTTTTATGAAATCGCCAAGAAGGTCGATATCGACGATATCGCCGATGTCGCGCGGCGGTTCGGTCTCGGACAAGTCTATGAATTAGGCATCTCCGGTCAGCAGCGCGGCGTTATTCCCGATCGTGCTTGGAAGCAGGCCTATTTTGCGGGGTCGCCGGAAAATCAGATCTGGTTCCCGGGTGAAACGCTCTCCTGCATCGTCGGCCAGGGCTATGTGACCGCGACGCCGCTTCAGCTTTGCGTCATGGCGGCCCGTCTTGCGACCGGCAAGGCGGTGCGTCCGCGTCTCGTGCGTGCGGTTGGCGATTTGGTGACGCCAGCGCCTGAGGCGCCGGCGATTGATGTCGATCCGCGTCATCTCGAAATCGTGCGCGCCGGCATGGACGCGGTCGTCAATCAGGGCGGTACGGCCGCCCGTTCGCGCCTTCCTGATCCGGAATGGCGGATGGCCGGTAAAACGGGGACGAGCCAAGTCTACCAGATCACCGCTGAAGACCGGGCGAAAGGGCTCGGCAAGCCCGAAGACCTTCCCTGGGGGCGCCGCGATCATGCTTTGTTTGTCAGTTTCATGCCTTTTGAAAACCCGCGTTATGCTTGCTCAGTCGTCGTTGAGCACGGCATCGGCGGGTCTCGCGCGGCGGGGCCGAAGGCGCGCGAGATCATGAAGGCGGTGGCGGAGAAAAATCCGGCGGCCATGATGCCTATTGATCCGCGTACGTTCGTACGCACCGCGCGCGCGGGCGGCGGGGGGAGCTGAGCGCGATGGCTTCGTCTCTCATATTGCCCGGACGCCAGCGAGCGATGCGCGACCGGCTTGTGCGGCTCCACTGGCCTTTGATTATTCTGTTGTCGATGATCGCCGGCGCCGGCGTTGTGACGCTCTTTTCGGTGGCGGAAGGGTCATGGCGGCCCTGGGCGCTGCAGCATGCTCTGCGCTATGCAGTCTCGCTTTGCTTGCTCGTGGGCATGGGGCTTGTGGCCATTCGCTATTGGATGGCGCTTGCCTATCCTATCTATGCGGTGGCGCTTCTCGCGCTGATTGCGGTGCCGTTTGTCGGCGAGATCAATATGGGCGCGCGCCGCTGGATTGAATATGGCGGCCTGCAGTTTCAGCCGTCGGAAGCCATGAAGATCGGGCTCGTGATGGCGCTTGCGCGCTACTATCATGGTCTGCGTGCGGAACAGGTCTCGCATTTCCTTTATCTTATAGCGCCGGCGTTGATGATTGGCGCGCCGGTGGGGCTCGTTTTCATTCAGCCAGATCTCGGCACCGGCATCCTCCTTGGCGCCACGGGCGTTATTATTGTTTTCGCCGCGGGGCTTTCCTGGCGTATCGGCTTTATCGGCGCCGCGGGCGCGGTGCTCGCGGGCTACGCCGCCTATCGGTTCGAGCTTTTAAAGCCCTATCAGGTCGAGCGCATCTTGACCTTCATGAACCCTGACCGCGACCCGTTAGGGCAGGGCTATCACCTGTTGCAGTCGAAAATCGCCCTCGGTTCCGGCGGCGTTGTGGGCAAGGGCTACATGCTCGGTACGCAAAGCCAGCTGAAGTTTCTGCCGGAGATGCAAACCGATTTCATCTTCACCATTTTCGGTGAAGAGTTTGGCTTTGTGGGCGCGAGCGGGCTCCTCTTGCTTTACCTCGCGGTGATCCTGACGGGGCTTTCCATCGCCAACGCTTCGCGCAATCATTTCGCGCGCCTCACGTCGATCGGCGTCGTGGCGACCTTCTCGCTCTACGTGCTCATTAATACCGGCATGGTCATGGGTCTCGCGCCGGTGGTCGGGGTGCCGTTGCCGCTCGTCTCCTATGGCGGCACGGTGATGCTCACCATCATGGCGGGTTTCGGCCTTGTCATGAGCGCTCATATCCATCGCGACACGGACCCCTTGCGATCTCACGAGCTATTGTAGGGTAATTGATCCCGTATTCTCAGTGAACTGAGGGATGTTTCTCGTTCCGAGGTATTCTTTTTTAACGCCCGCTTTCGCGAGCTTAACGCGCCGAGCGACGTAGGCGTATCGCCGCCGCTCTGGGCTGGTGCGCTTTCGTCGGGCGCATCGCTTTTCAGCTCCGCCGCCAGCCATCCGCCGCCGAGAAAAACTCCGCCGGTGAAGATAAGCGCCGTAAAAAGCCTGAATTTTGATGGCGATGGCATGGGCGTCTCCGTTTTTAGTGCGGTTACTCTGCAAGGGCGGCTGTTTTTTCCGTCTCCCGGGCGTGCGGGCGCCATTCCGGCGGGCCGAAAAGGGCCATGCGTTTTTCGCGTGGGCTTTTCGCGTCGGCGACTTTTTTCCAGACCCGATAAAAGCCGTGAAAGAACGCCACAAAAGGACTGGCGAGCAGCCGCGGAAACGAATTGATTTCGGGGATCGGTTCGACGAGGCCGTAAACCGGCGCTTCGTCCTCCTCAACGAATGTGCCGAACAGGCGATCCCATATAATGAACATGCCTGCATAGTTGGCGTCGAGATATTTTGCGTTGGCCCCATGGTGCACTCTGTGATGCGAGGGCGTGTTGAAAATCCATTCGAAGGGGCGGGGAAGCTTTTTGATGGCCTCGGTGTGCAGCAGCGTTTGAAAAATCAGCACAAAGGCTTCTGAGAAAAAAACCACCACGGGGTTAAAGCCGATCATAACAAGAGGGATGTGAAAAAGAATCGGCCACAGCGCGTCCAGCGGCCCGAAGCGGAAGGCGACGGAGATGTTGAAAAACGGTGATGAGTGATGGGTGGAATGTGTCGCCCAGGCGGCGTTGACGCGGTGCAGGAACCGGTGTTCCCAATAGTAGGCAAGGTCGGCAAGGACGATGCATATAAGCACCGTCGCCAGATTAGTCTGTATGCTAAACAGTGCGACCTGCGATGCAGCGAAATACGCGGCCAGATAAAACCCGCCGAGCAGGAAGATAGCGATTGCGATGCTGCCCGCGTATGTCAGAAAGTTCGCGAGTGTGTCGCCGATGAGCGACCATTTGAACTCTCTGATAACGACATAGCGGATCAGTTCAAAAGTGAGAAAAACCGCCGTAACAACGAAAAACCATTCATTGAGCAGCGCCTCCACGTGCTTGATGTCCGGTTCTGAAAGGGGGGTGAGCAATGCGTCCAAAAACGCCTCCTCATATTCGGTGTTGTTGTAAAACTAGATCGTCTGTTTATTTATTGTCAAGTTTGATAATTTAAAGAGCGTCAATGCCACGACCCAGTTTGAAGAAAGAACGGCGCGCGCAGATCCTCGAAGCCTTCGAGACGTGCGTCGCCCGATACGGCGCAGAAGCGTCGACCCTTGAAAAGGTCGCCGAAGAGGCGGGCCTTGCGCGCGCGCTTATTCGCCATAATGTCGGCAATCGCGACGACCTGATGGAGGCGCTGCTGCAACGCTTCCTTGATCGTTCCGACGCGGCGGTCGCCGCGATGGTCGGCGCCTTGCCGGCAGATCGGCGGGTGAAGACGTTGGTCGACTGGTTATTCGACGCATCCTATGTGGACACGCAGTTGGTGCAGTTGTCTCAGGCGCTCATCGTCGCCGGTGCAGAAGATGAGAGCGTTGCGAGAATGATGCGCCATTGGACGGCCGATTTCGTGGAAACGATTGCCGGTGTCATCAGGCTCGATTATCCGGGCACGAAAAAAGCGAAGATTTCGGCCGTCTCCGCCGGCGTGACAGGTATTTACTTCAACGTGCAGTCAATGGCGCCGCTGGGCGGTATGTCGGATTTGCTCAAAATGTCTAAACGTGCGGCGTTTCTTTTGATCGCCTCGTTGGACGAACCCTGACGTGAAGAGGGCTTGCTGCAGCGCAGCTTTGCAATTGGCGCTGTTCGCGCGATAATCTCCTCTTATGAACAAAGGGTCTGCTCCGGTAGCACGCGCGCGTCCGCGCGAGGTTTTCTCACAAGCCGATTGGGAAAAGCTGCGGCGCGTTTCGTCCTGGCGCGGTCTTTTTCTTGTCGTCCATGCCTGGGGCGTCATCGCTCTTGCGCTCGCCGCCTCGGCGGTTTTTCCAAATCCGCTTACATGGCTTTTGGCGATCATGGTTATTGGCGCTCGCCAGTTGGGTCTTGCGATTTTGATGCATGAAGCCGCCCACGGGATTTTGCATCCGAATAAAAAGGTCAACGACTTCGTCGGGCAGTGGCTTTGCGCAGCGCCCGTGGGTGCCTCCCTGCAGAGTTATCGCGACTACCACCTGTCGCATCATCGCTTTACGCAGACGACGGCGGATCCGGACCTGCCGCTTTCAGCGCCGTTTCCCGTCAGCCGGGCGAGCCTCATGCGCAAGGTTATTCGAGATCTCACAGGCCAGACATTCCTGAAGCAGCGCCTTGGCCTTTTGGCCTTGAAGCTGAAGGGCGCGGGCGGCGGTCCGTCCGGTGTTATTCAGGGGGCGTCTTATGAGATGGCGCCGTTTATCGCCGTCAATGCCGCGCTGCTGGCGTTTCTGATTGCAATTGGGCAGGGGCTTTTGTTTCTTGTATGGCTCCTTGCCATGGCGACATGGTTTCCGTTAGCGACGCGGCTTCGCAACATCGCAGAGCATGCCTGTGTTGCGTCTGGCGATGATCCCTACACCCACGCGCGCACAACGCGGGCCAATCTTCTGGAGCGCGCGTTCATCGCGCCCTATTGGGTGAACTATCATGCAGAACATCATCTGTTCATGTATGTGCCCTGCTACCGGCTCGGCGAAGCGCATCGGTTGCTTTGCGCCACCGATAAACGCCCGCGGATGACCGTGGCGGACGGATATCTCGACGTGTTGCGACGATGCACGTTAACGCCGGCGCCTGCAGCGTGAACGCAAAACAACGCCGCTCCTCTGACGAGAGGGCGCCTCTGTAAATCTGCAAAACGCGCCGCCGCGCCTATTCGGCGGCGCCGAGTTTTTCTTCGAACAATATCCAGACAGTCGAGAAATCGTCACGCGCCGCCGCCAACGCCGCCTGAGCGTCGGCCAACGAGTTTGCGCGGCACGCTTCCTCGATCTTGAGCGCCGTTTGTGCAAGGCGCTTGGCGCCTACATTAGCGGCCGAACCTTTCAACGCATGCGCGCTTTTCGCGGCCTCGTCATAGTCGGCCTTGGCCAGGTGATCGCTCACCTCGCCAAAGAGCATTTCCGTCGAGCGCGAGAACGCCGCCAGAATCTCTTTCGCAACTGCGGCGCCGGCCGCGCTGAGCAGGCTGTCGAACTGCTCCGATTCAATATGATCAAGTGCATTCATGGCTGATCAGTCCCATGTCTTGTTCCCCCTGCAAGCCGTCAATGTCGCCTGTGGCGTCTCCAAATCAGGTTATTGCGCTTCCCGATTCAACATTATTTGCTAACAATCGTAAAAATTTGTCTAAAATCGCGTTAACGAACGAGCCGGAAATGGTCCGGAAAACAAAATAGGGGCGGAACACCCATGCAATCCCAAGAAGAAGACGGCGTCCACTGGTCGTCGCGCGCGGCGTTTATCATGGCCGCGATCGGTTCAGCGGTCGGGCTGGGCAATCTCTGGCGGTTTCCTTATGTCGCTGGCGAGAATGGCGGCGGCGCCTTTGTGGTTTTTTACCTTATCTGCGTGCTCCTGATCGGCCTGCCGGTCCTGGTGGCGGAACTTTTCATCGGTCGGCGCGGCGGACTTTCCGCCGTCGGCAGCGTGGTTAAAATTGCGAAAGCCGAGGGGCGCTCGCCGCTCTGGTCGTTGCAGAGCTGGTTCGGGATGCTCGGCGCGTTTGTCATCCTGACATTTTACTCTGTAATCGCCGGCTGGGTCCTCGCTTATGTGGTCATGATCGGCGGTGACCTCGCCTCGTCCGTTGCGGCTAATGGGATCGCCGGCCTCAGCGCCGGCGCTTTTGCATCGCTCAGCAAAGAAGAAGTCGGCAATGTGCTGGTAGAGCTTTTGAGCGACCCGGTCCGCGTCATCATTTACCACGCGATTTTCATGGTCCTGACTGTGGCGATCGTCGCGCGCGGCGTCAAAGGCGGCATCGAACTAGCGGTGACGGTATTGATGCCCGCTTTTTTCGTATTGCTGATTATCCTGTTTGGGTTCGCGCTTGTGGAAGGCGATGCGGGGAAGGGCGTGGATTTCCTTCTCGGCATACGGCTCGATGAGTTGTGGGCGGGCGTTGCAAACGGCTCGGTGGTTTCCGCCGCCCTTGGGCAGGCGTTCTTTTCCATCGGCCTCGGTTCGGCGCTTATGGCGACGTATGGCGCTTATATGTCGTCGGACCAGGATCTGCCGCGCTCGGCGCGCATCGTTGCGCTGGCGGATACGGGCGTCGGCGTCGTCGCGGGTCTGGCGATTTTCCCTATTGTGTTCGCAATGGGGCTTGCCGCCGGCGCAGGGCCGACGCTCATGTTCCGCACCCTGCCGCTCGCTTTCCAGGGCATGCCCTTTGGAGGTGTTTTCGGATTGCTTTTCTTCCTTCTGGCGTTCTTTGCAGCCATTACATCTTCGATTGCGCTTCTTGAGACCTCGACCAAATGGCTCGATGAGCAGACCGAGAAAAATCACCGCCTGATGTCCGCGAGCATTCTCGGTCTCATCATTTTCGGGATTGGCGTGTTGAACGCGTTTAGCCAGGTGCCGACCACTGGCGTGGATGGTCAGGCTCAGGAAACATTTCTAAATTTGAACCAATGGCAACCTCTCGGTTTCTTACCTCTGTTCGAGGGCATGGTGCTGCTCGATTTCCTGAGTGCGCTGACCGATATTATCCTGCCGGTCGCCGGCTTCATCACGGCTGTCTTCGCCGGCTGGATCGTTTCCACATCGACGGCGCGCGAAGCGATTGGGTTCAAATCGGAAGCCTGGTTCCAGCGCTGGCGGTTTTTGATCCGATATGTCTGCACCACGGGCATTTTCATTGTGATCGTTTACTCAACGATCATCGCGCCCTTGCTGAACGGTTGACCCTTACAATTGTAAAGGTTCCCGCGCTTTCGTCGAGAAAGCGCGGGCGCTACCTTGATGCGAATTTATTAGTCGCCCGCACCAGAGCGTCGACAATGCCCGGCTCGCTCGCCGCGTGGCCGGCATTGTCGATGATATCGAACTCGGCTTCCGGCCACGCCCGGTGCAGCTCCCAGGCGGTCTTCATGGGGGTGACCACGTCATAGCGCCCCTGAACGATGACGCCGGGGATATGCCGGATCTTTTCCATATTGCGGAGAATGTGGTCATCTTGGTCGAAAAAGCCGCGATTGACAAAATAGTGGCATTCGATGGAAGCGAAGGCGATGGCGAACCGGTCCGAAGCGAAGCTTTTGACCCGCTCCACCGAAGGATAAAGCGACACCGCGCCGCCCTCCCAGACGCTCCAGGCTTTGGCGGTGGTCAGTTTTTCCGGCGCGTTCTCGCCCGTCAGGCGCCTGTAATAGGCGCCCATCAGGTCGCCGCGCTCCGCTTCCGGGATGGGCGCGATGAAATCCTGCCATGCTTCGGGGAAAATCCAGCTGGCGCCTTCCTGGTAGAACCACAAAAGTTCATCGCGTCTCAGCGTGAAAATTCCCCTGAGAACAAGTTCCGTGACGACATCGGGGTGGTTCTGAGCATAGGCGAGGGCAAGCGTTGAGCCCCAGGAGCCGCCAAACACCTGCCATTGAGCGATGCCGAGATGCGCGCGCAGGCGCTCCATGTCCGCCACGAGATCCCAGGTGGTGTTCTCGTTAAGTTCCGCATGCGGCGTGGAACGGCCGCAGCCGCGCTGGTCGAAAATTACGATACGATAACGTTCCGGATCAAAATATCGCCGCATTGACGGCGTAGATCCGCCGCCCGGTCCGCCGTGGCATACAACCACAGGTTTGCCGTCTGGACGACCAGAGACCTCGTAGTAGATCTCATGGAGATCCGATACACGCAGGAAACCAGAATCGAATGGTTCGATTGGCGGGAATAATTTGACGCGTTCACTCATTTCAAAGCTGACTTTTCCACTAGATTCGCGTAGTGAGATAACGGGCGCCGGGTTGCGGGACAAGCTCCGGTTTGAGTGGGGTGTTGTGTTGGGAGTGAATGCGTGAAGGGCAATTCGGTCTCCGTGCGGGCCAGCGCACGGTTTGGGAGTGCAGCGCGCTTCGTCAGCGGTGTTTTCTGTCTCGCGTTTCTTGCGGCTGGCTGCGCCGCCATACCCGTTTCCAATCACGTTTCCTCATCGCATCAAAAAGAGGTTCACCAGTCGCGCGACGCGCTTGTCGCCGCGGCGCGTGCCGTTAAACAGACGCCCTGGCCGAAACCCGCAAAAACATCCATCGCCTCGCGCATTATGGGCGCTGGCGGCGGCGAGCGGCTCTCCCACGCCGATGCGGTTTCTTCCTATGTCGAGGGGATTTTAACGTCGCCCGGTGGCGGGCGTTTCGCCGTGGTGCGCCGTGACGCCAATCTCAACCTCGCCGCCGCCGATGTGCTTGCGTCGGTCGCCGATCAGGCCCTTGGCGCGACGCGACTGTCGTCTAGCGATGTGGCGATCGTCGAAGGTGCTATCCAGGCGTTGCGCGAGAACCGCAAAATGGTGGTCAGCGCCGCGCGCCTTCTGCAAAAAGAGGGCGATATGGTGGATGCGGATGAACTGGCCATGTTGCGAACCAACTATCAGAACAAAATCCGCGATCTTGGCCGCACCGCCGACGCCATCGCCGATGAAGTTGCGCGCGACCGTACCGAGACCTACGCCGAGCCAGGCCAGGGCGCAGCGAAAAGGTTCTTTTAACGCGGGTTCCCTGTGGCTTTAAGGCCAGGCGGTTTTTGGCGTCAGAATCCGCACTAAAGCAAGTTGCATTTATTCGGATTCGGTCGACGTACTTTAGGTCTTTGTTTTTGCGGTCGAACAATTGTTCGATCTTGTGCGCAGTTTATGGAGGTGGAACCACCAACCGGTGACCACTTTTGCGCGACACGCGCTAGGTTTCACCTAAACGGGTTTTTGTTCGCAGGGCTGGATTGGCTTTTTTTCCCTGCTGTGGCGGCCTTGTGCATCCATTCATCTTTCTAATGCTTGAGAGCCTGTATGAGAGTTCTATCCGCTTTGGCGCAAGTGGGGCGGTTTTCTGCACTTCCGGTGCTCAGGTAGCGGCATGTAGGCTGCGCGCGTTCTGGCTTTAGCAAGGTCCACCGGATCTTTTTAATTGGGCTTTCGCTCTAGAAATCCACTGATTTCGCTGCGCGGAACGAATTTTCGGATGGGCCCTGAGCGGTGTGCGCTTTCCTTGATCCGCGATGAGCGAGTTCAATGGAACGACGGGGGTTTTGGAACCTTTACTTGTTGAAAAAACGCCTTTTTTGGACTGCGTGAGGAGGCGCCGTTGTTTTTTGTCTCCCTTCATGGTGTTAAGCAGTTGTCGCTTTGAAAGCAGGGAGTTGTGTGTACGCGATTTTAATTCCGGCATTCGAGCCAAATAGCGCGCTGTCGTCGCTCGTCGATGCGCTGCTGGGAAAGTATCAGCCAGTGGAGTGCCCGCTCCTTATTGTGGACGACGGCTCGGTCAACGCAGAGGCTGTAGAAGTTTTTCAGCGACTTAGATCCACTGAAGGCGTTTTGGTTCTGCGTCATGACACCAATCAGGGTAAGGGCGCGGCGTTAAAGACCGGCATCAGCCACATTATGAAGACCGCACCGAGCGTCGCCTTTGTTGTCACGGCAGATGCTGACGGTCAGCACACGCCCACTGATATTCTGAGAGTAGCGGATCATGCTTTGGAGATCGGTGCGCCTGTCATTGGCGTGCGGCGATTTGGCGGCGATATTCCTTTGCGCAGTAAGATCGGCAACAATGCAACGCGTTTCTTGTTCGGAGCTTTTTCGGGCGTTTGGGTTTCCGATACGCAAACCGGTCTGCGTGCTTATCACCGCGATGATTTCGACGCTGTTCTGGCGGTTGAGGAAAACCGCTATGAGTTTGAGTTTCAGGCGCTGTTTCTAGTCGCGAAGAAGTGGCGCGAGCGGCTTGCTGAAATTCCTATCGAGACGATCTACGAACCGGGCAACCCGACGTCACATTTTAACCCGATTGCGGACTCTTTCAGAATCTATGCGATTTTTCTACGGCACATGTCCGTGACGGCTTTGACGGCATTGTCGGATTTTGTGATTTTTTCGCTGTTAATGGTGTTCTCCGTGACGACGCTGAAGGCGCTTATTCTTTCTCGAGCTATTGTTACGCCGTTTTACTTCTGGGGCTTACGGAATTTCGTGTTTAAGTCTCGGCGCAACGCCGTGGTTCAATTTGCCTCGACCATGTGCTTGATCGTCATCAATGTCGCCTTTTTGTGGCTGGTTATTGATGGGTTGCATGAGATGCTTGATATTCCAAGGTCGCTCGCTATGGCGATCGGCATCTTTTTATTCTACCTGATAAACTTCCTGGTGCAAAAAAACTTTATATTTCGGCGCTAGGCAGCGATACGGTTGTTTTAGAAAGCATTTTCAACGCTTTTGATACAGAACATAGCCTTGCGTTAATCCGATCGCCCAGTTGATCGAGCGATGCTTAAGAAAGCCAAATTTGTCGCCGACCGCGATAACCTCCTCGAAGCCGAGAGGGCGTTCATCGTGAAACCTCCACATACGCGCAAGTTTCGCTGTCGCTCTAATCAGCCTGTAAGGTGGTGTCGGCGTAGGAAAGGTTATTAAAACCATGCCATCTGGTTTGCACATGCGGAAATGCGCTTCGATGCACGCCGCGGTGCCAGCAACATCAAAATGTTCAATAAGACCGACGCTGTAGACAATATCAAAAGTAGGATTTTCCGATAGATCGAGCACGTTAGCAACTTTGGCGGAAACGCGGCTATCATTTAAAAAGCGCTCCTTCAAAAGTCCGACGCCGAGCTGATTGAGGTCAATTACGTGGTAGGAACCGACATTGGTCTTTTTAAGAAAGTCGTTGGCAAAACAGCTGTTTGCGCCGCCAAGTTCGCATATCGATCTCTTTTCCTCTTTAAGATAAGGTGAAAGACACTGCGATATCTTCGCGGATGAGATCTTTCGCGTAATGGACGTCGCTGCGGCTGGCTTCCGGTAGTACGCATCCCAATCAGTTGCCGTCATTCTTAACTCCAGCTTTACGTCCTCACCATTTTTTACGGCATGGTCCCCCATAAACACTAATCTCAATTGCTGCAACAGCTACGCAAAGCAGCATTCTGGGTGTTGACACTAGGCAAGCACAGAACTGCTATAGTGTTTTTTAGCGCGTTCAGGATAGGACCGCAGATATAATGATGCGATTGAATTTTTTGGCGTGCTTGCCGCCATCTTCTTCTCTTTTTCGACAGGGTTTTTCTGGCCTAACCGGCATGCGCAGCCAATCAGCGCTTCGGTGTGGAGCGTTTTTGCTGAACGATTATATCGACAACGCAGATTACGTGGTCGGCGGTCACGCCGACTGGCCTGTCGCCTTTATGGGATGTGGCGCTGCGTTTTCTCTACAAGACAACCGCTGATAAACAGCTTTTCGGCAATATCCACCAGTTGACAATGTTGGCTGACGCGAAACATGGCGACACCGGATTGCTCGGACCGCTTAATCTGCTTTTTGGCGATGTACCTCGCCCCGCCGTCGCGACATTGGCGCTTGGCGTTTTATTGAATCTGACGGCGCCGTTTAAGCGTCAATCGGTGTTTTCCTTTCTACTGGTTGCGCTCGCTGCAACAGGTTTCTTTATTTTTGCGGACTGCTGCAGTTACGATCGCAGAAATAGCGTCTGGGTTTTCGCCTTTCTGATCCCCGCTGCTTTTAGCGGTTTTATAACGGCGACGGGATGGTTTGCGAGGGGGCGCGAAGCGGCGTCTGATACGGGCCCGGATACTGGTAAAGCGTAGCTCGTGACGCGCAAGGCTCTTCTGGCGACAATCGCCGGCATCGTTTCCTACGCTCGCATTTTTCTCCCTGCATTTTCCCAACGATCGCTTGCGCGCCATCAAAACGGAAAAGCGAAAAGCGATTGCGAGTCCACTTCTTTCAGCACTTATTGACAGAAATATCGAAAGTCTGCGCGAGGCGGATGTGATCGCCAGTTACTTCCAGCCCATGCGGTACCTGCCAGTCGTTGGGTCGAAATTCCGGCTTTGCCGTCAGAAAATTCACAGGTGCATCAGAAATAATGTGCTCAAGCCTGAGGGCGAAAACTACGTCATCTACCACTGGGGCATGAGTGGCTTTGCAAATAATAAGTGGTATCAGGATCGTATTGACGAAGGTCTTCTGGTCGAAATCGACAGGGAAGGCTTTCTCCGGCTTTACAAAAAAGTCGATCCTTAGCGCTGCACCGCGAGCGCGGCGTTCAGGATTTTGTAGGCAAGTTTAGCAGCGACAAAGTTGGGTGCGTGAAAGCCGTCGATGGGCGCAAGCTCATTGACATCGGCGCCGACAATTCTGCCGGCTTTGGCGGCCGCATCGATGATCGCCATCGCATCGTCCCAGAAAAGTCCGCCAGGTTCGGGCGTGCCTGTAGCGGGCATGAGGGACGCATCGAAACCGTCGACATCGAATGTCAGATAGATCGGCCGATCTTTTAAGGGCGCGACGATGTCCTCGATGTTCCAGGTGCTTTTGTTTTTTGCCCAGTGAATGTCGATGCGATGTCGGTTGGCGTCCAGAAACGGGATTTCGCTCGCCGAGATATTCCGGATGCCGCATGAAATGAGGCGAACACCCGGATGATCGAGAACACGGCGCATGGCGGCGGCGTGGGAGAAATGTTCGCCCTCATAGCCGTCACGGAGATCCGCGTGGGCGTCGAACTGTAAAACCGCCAGATCGTCGAAAGCGCTCAGAAAAGGACGCACGGCCCCCGGCGTGATCGAATGCTCGCCGCCGAAGATGAGGGGAAACTTGCCGTCGCGTAACACCGCTTCCGTCAGGACTTCGAGCTGGTCGAGGGCATGTGGAATGTTTGCGTTGTCGATCTTCGGTTCCGCCAGTGTGACGACGCCGTAGTCGAAAACCGCTTCACGCCAGAGGGCTTCATCGAAAAGCTCGACCTCGTGACTTGCGGCGATCATCGCGGCCGGCCCTTTGGCTGCGCCGCCGCCATAGGTTATAGACCCTTCGAGCCCGAAAGGAATAACGACCGCGCGCGCCTCGGCATAGGAAACCGCCTCAGTGGCGGTGAGCCCTAAAAAGCCCTCTTTTGGCGTCATCAGGTCGGCGGGCGGTTTCATCGATCAGTCCGTAAAGAGTTTTGCAAAGCGCCGGCGCGGCCGATCTTTCCAGACGCCGCTGTGATAGGCGTCTGACGCCAGCAGGGGAACAACGCTGCCGGCTTCTGCGAAAACCATTTGTTCGTGTACGGTCTGCACTTTGCCCCAGCTCGCCGCTTCCTTGAGAGTCGACGACGAGCATGCGCCGTCGCGCACATCCGCGACGGTGATCTGGACAGTGTATTTGTGCATTTCAGCTTCCACGCCGAGGATCTCCGCGCAAACCACCGTGTCCTGAACGAAGTTCTTCGGCACGCCGCCGCCCACCATCAACAGTCCGGTCGTGCCGGCTTTTATTTTAACGTCGGTCAATTCGCGGAAGTCGGCCACGGAATCGATGGAAAGCCAGTTCCCCGGGTTCTCCACCTGGTGTTTGACGAGGCCAAAGCCCGCTGAACAATCGGAGAAGGCGGGAACGAAAATCGGAACCTCTTCATCGTAGCAGGTCTCGATGAGGCTTTCCTTCTTCTTTGCATTGGCTTTAAGCCATCGGCCCATTTCATGAATGAATTCGCGCGAGGAATAGGGGCGCCGCTCCAGCCCGTCGGCGATCTCCTTGATCGCGTGATCGCAGGCTTGCAGTTCTTCCTCGTCGATATAGGTGTCGTAGATCCGGTCGATATAGTGACTGCGCAGATCATTGTCGTCGATGGCTGACTGCGCCTGGTAGTGGCGGAAGCCGAGGGCTTCGAAGAAATCCATATCGACGATGGAAGCGCCCGTAGCGACGACCGCATCGACCATGCCATATTTCACGAGATCGCGGTAAACATGCATGCAGCCGCCGGCCGATGTCGACCCAGCGAGGGTGAGAACGATCGATGCGTCCTGATCGGCGAGCGCCATTTTAAAGATATCTGAGGCGCGTGCGAGATCGCGAGAAGAAAACGACATCTTGCCCATGGCGTCGATCATCGGGCGGGCGTCAATGGCGGTGATGTCGATATGCTCGACCGGTTTCGACAGGAGTTCGGCTTTGGTGTTTTTCATGGCGAACGGGCTCTCTTAAAGGATCAGGCGCAGTCGAGAACGCATACGGTGGTCTCCGAATAAAACCCGTTAAACCGGGCAGACAGAGACTGGCCGTATGCGCCGAGATGTTGAAATTCGATCCAGTCGCCCTCGCGAATATCTTCAGGCAATTCGATCGGTATACGGATTGCGTCTTCGCTATCGCAGGTGGGACCGAAGAGTTTGAACGCGTGCTTATTTACACCGTCGTCGGTTTCCCCGGCGGACCGGGCGTCGCGGTGGAGGCGTGTCGGATAGCGCCAGCCGAAATGCGCGGCGTCGAAGAGGGAGCCGAAGGCGCCGTCGTTGAGATAAAGGGCGTCTTGCTTACGAAGCTCGACCCGTATGAGGCTGGAACCGCCTTCCGCAACGAGCGCGCGGCCGGGCTCTGCGAGGAGTGCGACGTTTGCAAGTCCGTTCGCCTCCATCGCAGCGGCGATGGCTTCAAAATATGCGTTGATCTTTGGAGCGGTGTACCCCGGATAGGAAACTGCGAACCCGCCGCCAACGTCGAGCGTGTCGATGGCGACGCCAGCGTCTTCTACAATCCGGCGTGCATGGGCGATGGCGCGTACATAGTCGCCGGGATCGAGACATTGCGAACCCACATGGAAGCAGACGCCGAGGGTCTTCGCGACGCTGCGCGCGGTCGCGGCAAGACGAACAGCTTCGTGGGCGCCGGCGCCGAACTTCCCGGTGAGGGGCATCACGGCGCCAGTGCGCGGTAATGCGAGACGAAGGTGGAGATTGAGGTCCGCCGCGCCGCCGGTTTCGTCGATGATTTTCTCAAGCTCTTCGGCGCTGTCAAAAGCATAGTCGCGCACGCCAAGGGCGTAGCTTCTGGCGATCAGCCGGCGCGACTTCACCGGGTGCATGAGATAAAGATGCGCGTCGGGCAATGTCCTTTTTAAGAACTCAAGCTCGCGCATGGAGGCGATATCGAAACGCCGCACGCCCTCGGCCCATAGCATGCGCAGGATGGCGGGCGAGGGGTTGGCCTTTACTGCGTAAAGCGTTTCCCCCGGATTGGTCGCAAGGAAGCTTCGTGCGGCGGTTGCGATTTTGTCCGGGTACAACACAAATACCGGATCGTCGCTGTCGTGCCAGCGTAGCGCTTCGGCGATGCTCTTAAAAACGGGAGCAGCCGCGCCGGTGAGCGCGCGCAACGCGCCGGCAGGGCCTGGGTGATTGCGAGCGGTTTGGGCGCGCCCTGTTGGCGCGCCGTTCAGCCCGTCGTCAATCTGGCGGGCCGGCCACTCGTTCCGTGCGCCGCGCGGGAAACGCATTTGCCTATTTGTGGAAGTAACTGACATGGGAAGAAATTCTCCAGCGCGACTGCTGGGTTAGACGTGGTTTCATAAGGTGAAGGCGCGTGACGCGGCTGCCGATGGCTTGGCGGACTTTTCAAGCCCGCTCCGCACTGGAGAATTCTGCAATAGCCGCTTGATAGTCCTGGTGTTTTGACGACAGGAAGCCTTCGCAAAGTTGGGCGCCGCGTGGGATTTCCGAACGCGTAACGGCCGCGCGTTCTGCGCCTTGAAAACAAATGCCTGAAACGTTTGTGAAGCGGTCGCTGCGCGCCATACCTAGTATTCCTCAATCTTTGACCGGCAGTGTCCGGCGGCAAAAATCAAGACGTTACCGGCGGCTCGTACTGACAGGCTCCCAATCTTCTCCGGCGCCTAGAGCGTTTTGAAGGAAAGGCAGTTCACCGGTCGCCGGTTCCCTTTCGCCAACTCCGTTTCAAAACGTTCAACTAAGAACCCAGAGCATCCGATTGAATCGCGCAGCGATCAGGATGCTCTAGCGAAGGCCGGCGCCTGGAGGCTCGTCGTGGCGCGCTTTGTCGTCAGCGCGGCGTTTATGCGCAATTGACGGCATGTGCAAGCTGATTCTTGGTAGTTTGACGGACAGACGCGTTCCATCACTCATGCTGCGCGTTTAGGGACGACGCAGAGCGGCTTTAGTGGCTGAAATTCGACAATAAAAAAGGGCCGCGCAGCTTTCCGAAAGGGAAGGGCAGGCGCGGCCCGAACAATCAATTTAGTGCCTGTTAGAAGAGTGTTTCAGGTGTTGGAGTTAGATCCGAACGACATCCGGAAGATCGCTTTCCAGCGCTACGGCCTGACCGTTCTGGAAAATCACGGTGTAGGGCTGGTATCCGGACCATGATCCACTGGGCAGGCGGGACTTCACACGCACGTCTACCGCCCACGCGGACACTTCACGGTCGCCGCGCATGTTCACCAGCACGCGATAGGGATCGCTCGTCATGCGATATCTGGCGGCGCGAGGGTCCGTGAGACGTTCGCTCATATAAATTGCGATGGCGTCTTCGCATGCGCCGGGCGCGAGCTCGAAAATGGCGTCGTCCGCTGAAGCGACAGGGGCGGCGATAAGGGCGCCCAATCCAAATGCGGCTGCGGCCAGGGTTTTCCTCATAGTGTGTTCTCCGTTTTTTGTTGTCATATTTTCTTCGGGAAACTGTCGTAAAACTGTCATGTTGTCACAAAAGTGTCAAGAATAAACCGCACCCAGTGCGCAGTTAAGGGTAATGAGGTGGGCGCACAGGTTGCGCGCATGCCCTATTTCTTCGAAAAACTTATATAAAACAGATGGTTATGGTTTGCTGCGGCAACGCTCGAAGGAGCGTGGGATAGTGTGGGCGCCCGCCGTGTTTTGTGACAAATGCCGCTGGCCGCGAGCCTCGTGGCGGCGTCCAAAAGCGCAAAGCATCCTACTCAAGCGAATCGCAAAAGCGGCGTCTGCTTGATTGATAAGAGTAAGAGAGAGCCTCGAGCGCTGCCGAGCCTCGCAAGCCGGCATCCCGTAAGGCGGCGGGATTGCGCTTGGGGAGGTCAATTCCGTTTCTTTGGACAACGCACTCTTTGCGTCATGAGTGCGTACCCGGAGACTTATTGCGGCGAAACGAAAAGCACCGCACCGCAAACCCGCCGCTGTCATATTATCGTCGTATACGGTGACGCTTTCGCGTCACACACCGCGTCGAAACGGCACGCCGCAACCGATGTTCGGAAGCGATCGCACGATGCAGATTGCGCCGCGTTTCAACCGCTTAAAGAGTGAAAACGCAAAAAGTGCGCATACGCCATAAACGTCGAAAATTCCGACCTCGGCCATGTAACAAAACTGCAATACGAACGTCATTTCCGTGAAATATTCGACGGCTAAGGGTCCGCGGCAGACCGGCGCGTGGGGCGACGGTCACAAGTTCAATTTTGCGGCGCCGTGATTGGCGGGGGAAAAAAATGAAAATTTCTTCCAGACTAGTTTCTACTTTATTGGTGAGCACAGCCCTCAGCGTGGTGGCGGCTTGTTCCGATGCGGACATCTCTTCTCCGGGCGAAGGCGACTTCATCCCGCCGACGGACGGCGGCAGCGGTGGCGACGGCAATGGCGGCGGCGACAACCCCGCGCCCTCTGCAGATCTGACGCCGACCGCTGGCTGCCCGGCGGGAACGTCCGCGCAGACCATTCCGAACACGACCGTGCAGGCGTGTGAAGTCGCAGTCGATGCAAACGGCGCCATCACGCAGGACCTCACCCTGATCGCCGATCGCCAGACAGTTTACTTCTTCAGCCAGCCGACTTTCGTTGGTGTCGACGACGGCCCGACGCCGGGCGCTCTCGGCGGCGCCACTGTCGATCTCACTATTGAAGCGGGCGCCAATCTGGTATTCCTCAACCCGACCGACTTCCTTACCGTTAACCGCGGTTCGCGAATCATCGCCAACGGCACAGCGGCTGCGCCGATTGTGTTCACATCCGACGAAGACATGCTCGACAATCTGGCTGCGGACGACAGCCAGGGCGCCGCTCGCGGTCAGTGGGGCGGCCTCATCCTAAACGGCCGTGCGCCGATCAACTCCTGCGCCGATCCGTCGACGCCTGCCACATGCGAAACCTCCGGCGAGGGCGGCACCGGCAATTATGGCGGCGACAACCCGGCCGACGACTCGGGCGTTCTTAACTACGTTCGCGTTCAGTACGCCGGTTTTGAAATCACGACAGACAACGAACTAAACGGCATCGCCTTCCAGGGCGTCGGCAACGGCACCGAGGTCGATTATGTCCAGGTGCACAACAATGACGACGACGGCGTCGAGTTCTTTGGCGGCACGGTTGACGTTCGCCATCTCGTCATCACCGGCGTTGACGACGACGCCATGGACTGGGTCGCCGGCTGGACCGGTTCTGCTCAGGACATCCTCGTGATCGGCTCCGGCGTTGGCGATAACGGCTTCGAAGGCGATTCGAACTCTTCGAACAACGACATCTCGCCGCGGTCGAACCCGCTGGTTTCCAACTTCACGCTGATCGGCGGTCCTTCGGAGGACCTCGGCATGCAGCTCCGCGTTGGTACGGCCGGTCTCTTCGTCAATGGCATCGTCGCCGGTTGGGAAGATGGCTGCCTCGACATCGATGATGCAGCGACCCACGCGCTGATCGCAGACGGCGCGGACGTTGCTTCCAACGGCGTTAACGACGAAGACCTGCAGATCAGCTCGGTCTTCTTCGGCTGCGACACGCCGTTTGACGATCTCGACAATGACCCTGGCGACATCACGACGGCGTTCAGCGGCATCACGACCGGCTCCAGCACGCTGTCCGGTCCGCTTCCGGGCGCGAATGAGGCGGCGATTACAGCGGTTGATCCGTCCACGTTCGATAGTCGGTTTGCGGCTGAGACCTTCGCCGGCGCTTTCGAGCCCGGCCTTGAGCCTTCCGAAACATGGGCGTTCGGCTGGACCGTTCCCGGTTCTGTCTTCCCGGCTGCGGGCTGCCCGACTGGCACGACCGACATCACGTCGACGGCGACTGTCACGCCTCCATCAGGCGGTAATGTCTGCCGGATCGAAACGCCGGTGGTCGCCGACACGACGCTGACCATTGGCAACATCTATAACCTCGCGGGCACGGTGTTTGTGGGCGAAGACGTTGGTCCTGATGCGGACAACCCGACGGCTGGCGCAGCGACGGCTGAGCTGACCATTCAGGCTGGCGTGACGGTCTACGGCGCCGATCCGACGGACTTCCTGGTCGTCAATCGCGGCTCCAAGATCAACGCGCTCGGCACTTCATCTGCGCCAATCGTCTTCACGTCCGACGAAGATGTAAACGGCGCCAACACGGGCGACGAACGCGGCCAGTGGGGCGGCTTGATCCTCAACGGTCGCGCGCCGATCAACTCATGCGCCGACCCATCGACGCCTGCCACATGCGAAACCTCCGGCGAAGGCGGCACCGGCAATTATGGCGGCAACAAGGTTGACGATAACTCGGGCATTCTCAACTTTGTTCGTGTTCAGCACGCCGGCTTTGAGATCACCACGGACAACGAACTGAATGGCATCGCCTTCCAGGGCGTCGGCAACGGCACCGAAGTCGATTACGTTCAGGTTCACGCAAACGATGATGACGGCGTCGAATTTTTCGGCGGGACCGTCGATGTCAGCCACCTTGTCATCACCGGTGTTGACGATGACGCCATGGACTGGGTCGCCGGCTGGACCGGTTCTGCTCAGTACATCCTGATCGTCGGTTCGGGTGTTGGCGACAACGGCTTCGAAGGCGATTCGAACTCTTCGAACAACGACATCTCGCCGCGGTCGAACCCGATCGTCTCCAACTTCACGCTGGTTGGCGGCGCGACGGAAGACCTCGGCATGCAGATCCGTGTCGGTACGGCCGGTCTCTTCGTCAACGGCGTTGTCACCGGCTGGGAAGACGGTTGTCTCGATATCGACGATGCGGCGACGCTCGCTCTTATCGAGCCTGCGCCGGCTGACGTCGCTTCCGATGGCGTTAACGACGAAGACTTGCAGATCGATGCGACGTACTTCTCTTGCGCGACACCGTTCGACGATACGGACAATGACGGCGCCGTCGATATTACGACGGCGTTCGGCGCGGGCATCACGACGGGCGCAAGCACGCTCGTGACCGGCGGCGGTTCTTCAACGGCGATCCTAAACGGCGCCAACGAGAACGCTGTAACGCCGGTTGATCCGACGACGCTCGACTCGACCCTCGAAGCCGTCACGCAGATCGGCGCGGTCGGCACGGCTGGCGACAACTGGTTTGCCGGTTGGACCAAGCCGGGCAGCTTCTAAGCCTGAAACGCGAAGTCCGGCGGCGCTGAGCATTCGGCGCCGCCGGTCGTCTTTTTTGATTAAATCGTAAGCAGATTATCGGGTTTGACCTCAAGGGTGGGCAACATGCGGCAAGTAAAAGCAACTATTCTCGGCGGATTGATGATAACGACGGCGCTGACCGTGTTGTCGCCCGCCCTCGCACAAGATGCGGATCTTTCATATGAAGTTGATGATCAGATCATCGTTCGCGGGGTTAACATTCCTGACGAGAAGCGGGCGACGTCCGAAATCTCGAACCTTCTCACGCCGGAGAAGCTGGAGCGGACCGGCGACAGCGATATCGCCCAGGCTCTGCGGCGCGTCACCGGTCTTTCTTTGTCGCAAGGCAAGTTCATCGTCGTGCGCGGTCTTAACGAGCGCTACTCAAACCTGACGCTGAACGGCTCGCCTCTGCCGAGCCCGGAGCCGCTTCGCCGCGTTGCGCCGCTCGATCTCTTCCCGACATCCGTTGTCGGATCGGCGCTCGTTCAGAAAACCTTTTCTCCGCAATATTCAGGTGAATTCGGCGGCGGCCTGATCGAGCTTCGCTCGAAAGCGCTGCCGGACGAAGGCTTCTTTGAAGTCGGTCTCAATGTCGGTCTCGATACGGAAACGACGGCGCGCAACGGCTTGACCTATGATGGCGGGAACTGGGACTGGGCCGGTTTCGACGATGGCGCCCGCGATCTTCCCGATGTTCTGGCGAACACGATTGCGCAGAACCCGGGCGTCGCAATCCGCGCTGAAAGCGGCATCGACGAAACGACGTTGCGCTCCATCGGCGCCTCCTTGGTGAACTCCGAACTGCGCGTTGTGCAGGAAGGATCGACCCCGGTTAATCATGGCTTCTCGCTCGCCGGCGGTGATCGCTACGATCTCGACAACGGCATGTCTATCGGCTTCGTTGTGAACGCTGGCTATGGCCGCGACTTCCAGACCAAACAGGGCCAGCAGGGTGACGCTGCTATCGGTCCGAACGGTGAAGCGCTTGTTCGTAACGAAGCATATGATTTCCAGAGTACGACGGAAACGATCACCAGCAATGCGCTGATCTCGGCGGGCGTTGAGTTCAATGACGATCACTCCTTCAACATTCTCGCTATGGCGCTGCGCAAGACGACGAAAGAAGCACGCGAACGTCTCGGCACGGAAGAGCTTTCGCTCGGCGGCTTTGACGAGATTTTGATTTCGAACCTCGAATTCTTCGAAAATCAGGTCTGGACGCTGCAAGGAAATTCCGAGCACTTCTTTCCGAGCCTTAACGACCTTTCGATCAATCTGCGTGTTGCGTACTCCGAAGCGTTCCGTGATGCGCCCTATGAGACGTCTTTCACCTATGTTCGTGAAGACGAAGCGACGCCCTTCCGTTCTGCGATTGGTCTCGGCTCCGGCGCCTCGGCGTCTGGCTTCGACACGCGCTTCTCGCGTGTTGACGACAAGTCGTTCTCGTTTGGCGGCGACGCCAACATGCCGCTGACCATCGGATCGGTCGACGTCGATTTGAAAGCGGGCGGCGCCTACTCGGACACTGAGCGCGATTACGTTCTTCGTCAGTTCGGCTTCCGCAACGATACCGGCATTCCTGACGGCGACCAGTTCTGGCAGCAGCGTATCGATTTTCTCTTGGCCGACCGGAATATCGGCGAGCAAGGTGGCTTTGAATTCATTCAGGTGCCTGACCTGCTTCAGCCGGGCGCCTACAGAGGCGAGATGGAAATCATCGCCGGCTATGGCGGCGCCGAATTCCAGCTTGGTCCTTATGTTCGCGCGGCGGCGGGCGTTCGGTTTGAAACGTCCGAGCAGATTGTCGACAACTTCGCTATCGCAGGCTTCAGCCCGGTCGCAAACAACGGTCCCGAGACAACGATTGACGAGGACTACTTCCTGCCGGCGTTCACCATTACGTGGAATCCGCTTGATAATATCCAGGTTCGCGGCGCGTTCTCACAAACGATCACGCGCCCGCAGTTCCAGGAGCTTGGCGCCGCGATCTTCACCGATACGGATCGCGATATTCAGGTCTTCGGCAACCCGTTCCTTGTGAACACTGAAGCCATGAACGTTGACGCACGCATCGAGTATTATTTCGGCCGTGAGCAGTTCATCACCATTGGTGGTTTCTATAAGGATCTCGAAAATCCGATCGAGGAAAGCTTGTTGCAGACGGGCGATGATATCCTCACCACTTATATCAATGCGCCGAGTGCGGAGCTTTACGGCGCGGAGATCGAGTACGAACAGCGCTTCGTTATGGGCGACATATTCAAAGAGGGCTGGCTTGGCGGATTTTCTGAGACCAAAGATCTTATCATTTCTGCAAACTACACGTTCTCTCAGTCGTCGGTCGGCGTTGACGGTCAGGTGACGACGCCGATCTTCGCCGGCGCCAATGTTTCGCCGGTTTCGGGCGATGCGGCGAACTTCTTCGTTGACGGTCGCTCGTTGCAGGGCCAATCCGATCATATCGTGAACTTCCAGATCGGGTACGAAGACTACGAACTCGACTCGCGACTGACATTGCTCTTCAACTGGAACAGCGAACGCATTCGTCAGGTTGGCCTCATTCAGGGCGCGAACGTACCGAACGTTGTCGAGCGTCTTCCGATGACTGTGGATTTTGCCTATGGCCGTCGCATCAATCTGGGTGGTGAGGACTTCGACATGCAAGCCAAGATCGGCAACATCCTCAACGATAATTACGAGGCGACGGCGGACGGCGCGATCGACACGTCTATTCCGATCGACGTCTACGATCTCGGCACCACGGTTTCTCTGAGCTTGAAAAAAGAATTCTAAGCGAAGAGACCGCGCGACTGAACAAAAAAGCCCCCGATGCGGTTTCGCATCGGGGGCTTTTTCGTGCTTGGCAGCTTTTTCGGAAAGGCGTGCGGGGAGGGCTAAGCGATTTCGAGGGTGATTTCGCCGACCCCGGCGATGGCGCCTTCCATGAGGTCGCCGGAAGTGACCGACCCGACGCCAGCTGGCGTGCCGGTGTAGATGAGATCGCCCGCGCAGAGGCGATAGAAGCGCGAAAGGTCCGAGATGATCTCGCCGATATCGTTGAGCATATCGGCGAGGTCTGCTGACTGTCTGGTTTCGCCGTTTACGGACAATGTAATCGCGCCGGCGGCTAGAAACGACGACCCAGGATTCGCTGGAACGATCTCGGAGATAACCGCGGCGTTTTCGAAATCCTTTGCGGTGTCCCAGGGATGGCCCTTTTCGCGAAAGGCGGCCTGCAGGTCCCGTCGCGTCATATCGAGACCGCAGGCATATCCGTAAATGTACTCCACGGCCTGCGCGCGCGGAATGTCAAATCCATCCTTGCCGAGAGCAACGACCAGCTCCATCTCATAGTGGAAATCGCTGGTGCCGGGCGGGTACGGGATCTTCGCGCCGGAAGCAACGAGCGCGTGGGGGCTTTTCGTAAAATAGACGGGCGCCGTTTTTTCCGGCGCCGATCCCATTTCAACCGCGTGCGCGGCGTAGTTACGCGCCACGCAGAAAATGCGCTTCACCGGGAAGCGGCTGGCCAAGCCTTTCACGGCGACGCTCGGTTGCGGCGCCGGGGGAAAGAGAAAATCCGGTGATGAGTTGGTCATGTCGATAAAGGCCCTTTAGCGGGAGTGGTCGTCGGTCGTGGCTGTTAGTCGCTCTTCAGCGCATCCAGCGTTGTCTGCGCGGCCATATCGGCAATGGCGTCGCGATTAACCGGGCCGGCCGGGTTAAACCAGGTATGTGTCCAGTTCAGCATGCCGAAAAAGAGCATCGCTCTGACACGTAACTGCGCCGCATCGACAGGCGCCGGCGCCGCCGCGGCCAGGAGGCTTTCGGTGAAGGCGATGATTTTGCGTTGCTTACGGACGATTTCCAGGCGTTCATCGGCCGGTAGATTGTCCAGTTCGTAGAGAAGGACCTTCTGATGACTGGCGGCGCCCATATAACGCTGCATCAGTTCGCGGGCGAGCTCGCGAAACAGCGCATCCGGCGGAGAGTTGCGGGTGGAAACCTCATCCACGATAGCTGTCAGTAGGTCTATATGACCGTTCATGACGTCGAACAGGATGGCTTCCTTCGACGGATAGTAGTGATAGATGAGCGACTTTGATGTGTTGCATGCGGCGGCGATGTCGGAGATCGATGCGCCGTCGAAGCCCTTGGCGGCGAAGAGGTCGGCCGCCTGCTTGGTGATTATCTCTCGTTTCTGCTCATAGTCGGCCGCTTGCTGACGCGCCATCGTACATTGCTTTCACTACCCAAAGGCGCCGCCGCGAATCGTCGCCGTCGGCGCGTACTTTACAGCGCTGGCGGTCTGCCGATCAATTGGATCGCCACGTCTAAATCGCCGTCATGGTTAACAGGTCGTAGCTCGCGACCGCCTCGCCATTCTGATTGGTGACGAGAACGTCCCATTTGACTTCGCCATACTCATCGTTGCGTTTCTTTTTCGACTTGGCGGTGAGGCGCACTTTGATGGTGTCGCCCGCCGGCACTGGCGTTAAAAAGCGCAGCTCGTCGAGGCCGTAATTGGCGAGCACGGGCCCCGGCGCCGGATCGACAAAAAGGCCGGCCGCGAACGATAATAGCAGGTATCCGTGGGCGACCCGACCCGGGAAGAATGGGTTCGCCTTGGCGGCGTCCTCGTCCATATGCGCGTAGAACGTATCGCCCGTGAATTCCGCGAAATGCTCGATGTCCTCAAGGGTGATCGTACGTTCCGCTGTTTCGATGGTTTTGCCGATTTCAAGCTCGCCAAAACGCAAGCGGAATGGGTGCGGGGCGCTCGTATCTGTTTCGGCGCCCTTCATCCATTGCGCCGCGACGCCGGCGAGGATTGAGGACGAGCCTTGTATCGCGGTGCGCTGCATATAGTGTTTGACGCCGCGCACGCCGCCCAGTTCCTCGCCGCCGCCGGCGCGGCCGGGGCCGCCATGAACCAGCACCGGCAAGGGGCTGCCGTGCCCGGTGCTTTCCTTGGCGCTGTCGCGGTTGATGATCGCGACGCGGCCATGGTAGGCGCCGGCGCCGAGAACAAAGTCCCGCGCGGTGGCCGGATCGTGGGTAAAAAGCGACATGACGAGCGAGCCTTCGCCGCGGTTGCAAAGAGTAATCGCATCGTCAAGATCTTTATACGGCATAAGCGTCGATACCGGGCCGAACGCCTCGACCGCGTGGACGGTCTCCGCGCTGTGGGGATCGTCGCAGCGCATCAGCACCGGCGAGATAAACGCGCCCGTGGATGTATCTGCGCCAATGGCTTCAACTTTGTTTGGGTCGCCGAAGACGATCTTCGCGTCGTTTGAGAGTTCTGCGATTTTCGCGCGAACGTCATCGCGTTGAGCGGTGCTCACAAGCGCACCCATGCGGACGTCCTCATGGGCGGGATCGCCCACAGTTATCTTCGCAAGGCGCGCTTTCAGGGCTTCCTCGGCGGCGTTCGCAAGCGACGCCGGCACGAACGCGCGGCGGATGGCCGTACATTTCTGGCCTGCCTTGACCGTCATCTCACGGACGACTTCCTTGATGAAAAGATCGAACTCCGGCGCGTCCGGTGTTGCATCGGGGCCAAGCACGGACGCGTTGAGTGAATCCTGCTCGGCGATAAAACGGGTGCTTTCGCGCACGATGCGCGGATAGTTTTTCAAAAGCGCTGCAGTTTGCGCAGAGCCCGTGAAGGACACCGCATCCTGGCCTGTGACATGATCGAGAAGATCGCCCGTCGAGCCGACGATAAGCTGCACCGCGCCTTCCGGCAGGCGCCCGGTTTCCATCATGATACGGAACGCCGCTTCCGCGAGGTAAGCGGTTGAAAAAGCCGGCTTGACGATAGCGGGAACGCCCGCCAGCAGCGTCGGCGCCAGTTTTTCAAGCATGCCCCAGACGGGGAAGTTGAACGCGTTGATGTGGATTGCAGCGCCTTGCAGCGGCGTATAGACGTGCTGGCCCATGAATGAGCCTTCCTTGGAGATCTGCTCCATGGCGCCGTCGAGAAGGATCTTATCGTCGGGCAGGTGTCTGCGCCCTTGCGAGGAAATGGAAAAAAGCGTGCCGGCCCCGCCTTCGATGTCGATCCAGCCATCCTTGCGCGTGGCGCCCGTCTTCAGGCTGAGCGCGTAGAGTTCCTCCTTGCGCTCCATAATCGCCTTCGCGAGGTCTTTCAGAATATATGCGCGATCATGGAAGGTCAGTTTGCGGAGCGCAGGGCCGCCGACGTTACGCGCATGATCGAGCATCTCGCGAAAGTTGAGACCGTTTGAACTTGCCTGCGCGACAGCGCCGCCATCGACGGCGGACACCATGTCGCGCAAGCCGGCGTCGCCCTCGACCCACTGGCCTAAAGCGAAATTCTTGAGAACTGGAACGGTCATTGAGGAGGCTCCCGACGGTTGGTGTAGAAATAGGGTGGGCTTTCAGGACGGGTGTTCAACGCCCTTTGAAAACGGGTTTGCGCTTGTTCATGAAGGCGTCAACGCCTTCGCGATAATCTTCCGACTGGCCGAGGGCGCGCATGAGGTCGCGCTCAAGGTCGAGTTGTTCGTCGAGCGTATGCGACCAGGAGGCGCGAATGGCGCGTTTCGTTTCAGCAAGGCCGCGCGTCGGGCCGGTAGCGAATTTTTCTGCGAGCGCGCGTGCTTCCACCATCAAGGCATCGTCATCCACGCATTTCCAGATCATGCCCCAGCTTTCCGCCTTTTCCGCGGGTAGGGGCTCGCCTGTGAGGGCGAGGCCGAGCGCGCGGGGCTGGCCGGCAAGGCGCGGCAACGCCCAGGAGCCGCCGCTGTCGGGAACAAGCCCGATATTGGCAAAGGACTGAATGAACTTTGCGCTTTTCGCCGCGATGACAATATCGGCGGCGAAAGCGATATTGGCGCCGGCGCCGGCCGCAACGCCGTTGACGGCGCAAATGACGGGCAGGGGCATAGACGTCAGTCTACGGATTAATGGATTGTATCGTTTTTCCACCGACTCGCCGAGGTCGACCGCGTCTCCGCCCGGCGCTACGGCGCGGTCTGAAAGATCCTGCCCGGCGCAAAACCCGCGCCCCGCGCCTGTAATCAGCAGTGTTCTCGCCGCCTCGTCGGCGTCAACCAGATCGAGGGCGCGGCGAACCTCCTCATGCATTGCGACGGTGAAACTGTTGAGGCGATCCGGACGATTGAGGGTGAGGGCCGCAACGCCATTTTCAATAGAAAACTCAATTGTTTCAAAGGTCATGCGCGTTTCGCCAAAAGGCGCTCCCAACTGCCGGCCACGTTTTTCATCAGTTGCTTTTTGCCGATCCGTCATATAACCGATTGTCCGGTCGGTCAATTAATTGGAGCGGGCCATGGAGCAACGGGATTGCGCCGGCGGGAACGACGCAGCGGCCCATGCCGCGGCGAAAGCGCTTTACGAAAGCGAGGCGACGTCGCGGGCCTGGAGCATTTGCTTCGAAGACGCTGGCGCCGGTTGGGCGCGTGGCGCGATGGTTGTTCGCAAGGACATGCTGAACGGTCATGGCACGGTGCATGGCGCCATGATCTTTGCGCTCGCCGATACGGTCTTTGCTTGGGCGTGTAATTCCGACAATGTGCGCTCCGTCGCGCAACAGGCGTCAATCAGCTTTCTGTCGCCGGCGAACCCAGGGGAAACGCTGAGCGCCGTTGCGCGGGAAGACGCGAAAACCGGTCGCACCGGCGTCTACACCGTGACAGTGACCGGTGTTGACGAACGCGTTATCGCGGTCTTTCAAGGGCTCGCCCGCACCATTGGCGGCGCCGTGATCGATAGGGACGCGCCGCAAAACAACGACTAACCGAACAAGAGGACCTCCAATGACACAGGCTTTTATTTGTGACGCAGTGCGCACGCCCATCGGGCGTTATGGCGGCGCGTTATCTGCGGTGCGTACGGATGATCTTGCCGCTGTTCCCCTTAAGGCGCTGAAGGAGCGTAATCCGAACGTCGATTGGGATGGGCTCGACGATCTCGTCATGGGCTGCGCCAATCAGGCGGGGGAAGACAATCGTAACGTGGCGCGGATGGCGGCGCTTCTTGCGGGACTCGGCGAAACGGCGCCCGGCACGACCGTGAACAGGCTTTGCGGGTCCGGCCTCGATGCCGTGACCATTGCGGCGCGGGCGATCAAAGCGGGTGAAAGCGAGTTCCTGATCGCTGGCGGCGTTGAGTCCATGTCGCGTGCGCCTTTTGTCATGGGAAAGGCGGAAACGGCGTTTTCACGCAGTGCCGAGATCTTCGATACGACCATCGGCTGGCGGTTCGTCAACAAAATCCTGGAAGATCAGTATGGAACCGATTCCATGCCTGAAACTGCAGAGAATGTCGCAGAAGAGTTCGGTGTTTCGCGCGAAGACCAGGACGCGTTTGCCGCGCGCAGCCAGGCGCGGGCGGCGGCGGCGCAGGCGAGCGGGCGCCTCGCCTCGGAGATTGCCCCCGTCACGATCCCGCAACGCAAGAGCGATCCTAAAATTGTCGATACCGACGAACATCCGCGGGAAACGTCTCTTGAAACGCTTGCCAAGCTGAAGCCCTTCGTGAAAAAAGATGGTGTTATCACGGCGGGCAATGCGTCGGGCGTCAATGACGGCGCCGCGGCGATGATCGTTGCGAGCGAGGCCAAAGCATCCGCGTTCGGCCTTACGCCGCGCGCCCGTTTTGTCGCCGGCGCTGTCGTCGGCGTTGCGCCCCGCGTCATGGGGATCGGCCCGGGCCCGGCGGCTAAATCCGTGTTGACGAAGGCGGGGCTTTCCATCTCGGATATGGATGTCATCGAGATCAACGAGGCGTTTGCATCACAGTCGCTTGCGACCTTGCGCATGCTGGGCCTGCCGGATGACGCCGAGCATGTTAATCCCAATGGCGGCGCCATTGCGCTGGGACATCCGCTCGGCATGTCCGGCGCACGCCTTGTTATAACGGCCGTGGAAGAATTGCACCGGCGAGAAGGGCGTTATGCGCTTTGCGCCATGTGCATTGGCGTCGGGCAGGGCATCGCTGCGATCATTGAGCGGGTTTGATTGGCGTATTGCTGTTCGGTTTGCGTGCACGGAGGATTTCTTCAACGCGGTCGAGGGGCAGCGCCTCGACACGCGCCGGTTCGCCCGTCGCGGTGTCATATCCCGTTACCGATGTCGCCTGAAAAAGCGAATTGAGGATCGCCTCCTCGGTGGCTTCGATGGTCGCCTGGAAGAGCGGCGACATGGCGTCGTTCGGCCAGTCGGCGATGGTCGCCGGCGCGCTGCGTCGTTCCGGCGTGCGCCGAACGGCCTCAGCCGTTGAAAACGCAATCACATAATCGCCGGAACCATTGGTGAGGCTTGCGCCGGTACGCGCAAGGCCCGCCATGGCGCGCTTGGCGAGGCGCTTTAAATTGCGCGGGGACAGGGGCGCGTCAGTGGCGATCACGATCATGATCGATCCGTCGGCGTTATCCTTGTCGCTATGCTCGCTGAGAAAATATTGCCCAAGGGTTTCGCCCACAGGCGCGCCGTCAATGGTGAGAACGCCGCCGTAATTCGTTTGTACGAGAACGCCGATTGTGTGGCCGCCAAGGGCGCCCGGTAGGCGCCGTGAGCTTGTGCCGATACCGCCTTTCCACCCGAATGCCTTCGTGCCGACGCCGGCGCCGACAACGCCTTCCTGTACGGCGCCGCTTTTGGCGGTTTCGATTGCGCGCAAGACGTCTTTTTCATTCAGCGCGCGCTTGCGGATATTGTTCAAACCGCTGTCATTGGTTTCGCCGACAACGGCGTTGACGGATCGGACGCGTTCATTGCCGCTCCGTTCAAGCGTCCACGTGATGGCGCCGGTCATGGCGGTTGGCACGCTGAGCGTATTGGTCAGAAGGATCGGCGTTTCGATTTCACCGAGTTCGTCGATTTGCGTTGCCCCTGCGAGTTTGCCATAGCCGTTCCCCACATAGACCGCAGCGGGAACCTTATCCTGATAAAGATTGCCGCCATGAGGGAGGATCGCAGTGACGCCCGTTCGGATGTCGGTTTTTTTTATCAAACTCACCTGTCCTACAAGAACGCCGTCGACATCGGTAATGGCGTTAAGCGGTCCGGGTGCGAGAATGCCCGGCGCCACGCCAAGATCCCGGGCGCGCACCTGGCGTTCATCGTCCGCTGACGCCGCTGTTGTGACGATTAAAGAAAAAATGACAAACCCGACCTGTTTTAAAAGACGTCTCGTCATATCTTGCTCCTGGCGCTGTCGCGTTCTTGTGCCTTGTTTCTGAAAACGCCATGGAACATCGCGACGCCCTCTGTTTTCCATTTAAATGTTTCATAGAGGGCGATAGCGGGTTTGTTGTCGGCTTCCGTCGCCACCCAGAAGGTTGAGCAGCCGAGCTTTTCGCCCCAGTTTAAAATCGCCTCGATCAACGCAGTGGCGACGCCCCGGCGGCGATGCGCGGCCGTGACGCCGAGATTGTCGATGAAGAGTTCCGGCGCCATGTCCGGTCGGTGATAGGCGAGCCCGCGACCCTGACCGATCACCGTGTCGCCGGCAAGCGCCACAAAAAGCGATTGGGCGGGAGAGGCGACAAACGCCTGCAGCCTTTCGGGTTCAATGGGCGCGTCGAAAACATCATCGGCGATGTTGTCAAAAAGCGCCATGTTGCCTTCGGTGATTTCTACGATGGCCGCTTTCAACGGCTTTATCTCCCGTTCTATGTCAGCGGGTATCTTCCGTCTGCTCGCGCATAAAGTCGAGCGCTGTTTCAAGAGCGTTTTCTTTGCTGGCGGCGATGTCCGGGGTGACGCCGACGCCTTCCCAATTGCCGCCTGTGATGGTGCTGACCGGGCGGCTTGTGGGGATATAGAGCTTGAACCGGCCGCCAATGACTGCGCCGTCGTCCAGCATATGCGCGCCGCCTGCAGACGGTTCGCCGATCACCGTCGCACGCTTCACCGATTGCAGCGAATAGGCGATCGCCTCTGGCGCCGAGAACGTTCTGTCATCGATCAGGATGGCGAGCGGTCGCTCGCGCCCGTATCTTTTCCACAAAACGGGTGCTTCTTCGCGCTCGGCGCCGAGTTCCGCACGCGATTCTATTTTGAGGAGGGACGGTGACCCCGGCTCAAGAAATGTCCATTGCATCGGCCATGCGGTTTGCGGCGAACCGCCACCATTGCCGCGCAGATCGAGAATAAGGCCATTCGTATCGGCGATAAGCTCGAAGGCGGCGGCGTAACGCGGAAAAGCATTTTCCAGTTCGTGGAAACTCTCGATACGGATGTAGCCGATATTGCCTTTGAAAATTTCGACACGGGTGACGCCATAGGCGTTTCGCCGTCCGCTTTCGCGCCAGGTCGCGAGCCAGTCATCCTTTTCACCGGTTGTGTGCTCGATATAGAAATGGCCGTCGCCGGAAGCTTTCCGCAGATCTTTCGTAAAGGCGGCTGCGAAATCCGCCGGAGGTGCGCACTTTTTTGCGGCAGTCGCCTCGCTTGACATCGCGCGCAGAGCGGTCGCCGTTTGCGCGGCCGTTTCTTCAAGAACGTACCGCGTCTCGATCATGTCAGCCGCCTCATTCACAACATCGCGTTCCGCAGCGCAGAGCGAAGTGAGTGCGAAAACCGCTACAGCAATCGTCAGCATGGGGCTTTTTCCTTGATTTCTGTCTTGCTTTCGGAGGCGTCATCGAGGCGCGCTGAAAAAGGCGTCTCGCGCAGGGCGTTTTCGAGGCGCGTCAGGTTGGCGATGAAGTCCGGCGCCGCCTCCGCAAGGAGGGCGAGGGCGGCGCGATCGACACGGGCGCTGATGGGGCCGATGGCGTCGGCGGCGTCTTTGCCCGCGTCGGTGAGGCTGAGGCGTGAGACACGGCCATCGTCCGTGTCCTTCGTTTTGATCAAAAGCCCTTTCGTCTCCATCGCTTTGGCGATTTGCAGGACCGAGACGTGGCTTGCGCCAAGAAACTGTGCGGCGTCCCGGACCGAGAGCGGGCCCTCGTCGCTTAGCAACAGGGTGAGTCCGAACCAGCGTTGCTCGAACCGGAATTCGCGCCGGTAGAGATCGGTGACGGGCCCGTTCAGGCTTTCGAACAGGCGACGCAGGCGCGAGCCGAGTGCGGAAACGCCCATGGATTGAAGGTAATCTGTTTCAGTCATAAAATGTAAGTACTTACATAAAAACTCTTCGTCAATACCTGGCCTGAGAGAACAGCAAACGCTGAAAACCTGCCTGATAGCAGGGGTTTCGCCAATCATTGACCGGTCGGTCGGTTAATTCTATGATGGACGAACCACTCACACTCGCCGGGGCCTCGGGCTCTGCAGCGAAAGGACTTTCCATGTACGCTCAGGAAGTGAAATCGACCGGCAAGCACGTCAAGTCGCTCGATGAGATGGATGCGGACGAACGCGCCTTTCAGGAAAAGATCAACGCAGACATCAAGATCGAACCGAAAGACTGGATGCCGGAAGGCTACCGCAAGACGCTTATTCGGCAAATATCCCAGCACGCCCATTCTGAGATTGTCGGACAGTTGCCGGAAGGAAACTGGATCACCCGCGCGCCGACTTTAGAGCGCAAGGCGATCCTGATCGCGAAAGTTCAGGACGAGGCGGGGCACGGCCTTTATCTTTACTGTGCGGCGGAAACGCTCGGCATATCGCGCGATCAGATGACGGAGCAATTGCTCTCAGGCAAGGCGAAGTATTCGTCGATCTTCAATTATCCTTCGCTGACCTGGGCCGATATGGGTGCCATTGGCTGGCTGGTCGACGGCGCGGCGATCATGAATCAGGTGCCGCTGCAGCGTTGCTCGTTCGGGCCGTACTCGCGCGCGATGATCCGCATCTGCAAGGAAGAGAGTTTCCACCAGCGCCAGGGCTACGACATCATGATGCGGCTTTGCGAAGGAACGGACGCCCAAAAGGAGATGGCGCAGGATGCGTTAAACCGCTGGTGGTGGCCGGCGCTGATGATGTTCGGCCCGTCCGACGCCGACAGTGTTCACTCCGCGCAGTCCATGGCTTGGAAGATCAAACAGGACAGCAATGACGAGCTTCGTCAAAAGTTCGTCGACCAAACCGTTCCGCAGGCGGAATATATCGGACTTACCGCGCCGGATGGCGATTTGAAATGGAACGAAGAGAAGGGCGGTTATGATTTCGGTGAGATCGACTGGGAAGAGTTCTTCCGCGTGATTGCCGGAAACGGTCCATGCAATGTTGAACGCCTCGCGGCGCGCAAGAAAGCCTGGGACGACGGCGCCTGGTATCGCGAGGGGCTGATGGCTCATGCCGAGAAAAAAGCCGCCCACAAAGTCGCTGCGGAATAGGAACACGATAGATGTCTGATGTGAAATCTAACGAATGGCCTCTCTGGGAAGTTTTTATCCGTGGTCAGCATGGGCTCGCCCATCGCCATGTGGGATCGCTTCACGCGCCGGACGCCGAAATTGCGGTCAATAATGCGCGCGATGTTTATACGCGCCGTAATGAGGGCGTTTCCATCTGGGTTGTCAAAGCCGACGCGATCACCGCCTCGGCGCCCGGCGAGAAGGGGCCGCTCTTTGAGCCCTCCAACACAAAAGTCTACCGCCACCCGACATTTTTCGACATTCCAGATGAAGTGGGGCGGATGTAATGAGCGCCGATCCAATCATCGAATTCGCCCTCAGAATGGGCGATAACACGCTTGTTCTCGGACAGCGGGTGTGCGCCTGGTGCGGGCATGCGCCGGTCCTGGAGGAAGACATCGCCTTCGCTAACATTGCGCTCGACCTTATCGGGCAGACGCGCATGTGGCTTGGGCTCGCCGGCGAACTGGAAGGGAAGGGACGCACCGCGGACGATCTCGCATATTGGCGTAATGACGGCGCTTTTCGAAATTGTCTCCTCACGGAGCAGCCAAACGGCGATTTCGGTCATACATTGATGCGTCAATATCTATTTGACGCCTGGCATTATCCGATGCTTACCGCGCTGACGCAGTCGAGCGATCCGCGCATTGCCGAAATTGCAGCGAAATCCGTCAAGGAAGTAGCTTATCATCTCGATCGTTCGCGCGATCTGGTGATCCGCCTCGGCGATGGAACACCAGTGAGCCACGACCGCATGCAAACGGCGCTGGATGCTCTTTGGCGCTTTTCGGGCGAACTGACGACAGCCGATGAGATTGACGACGTTCTCGCGGCGTCCGGTGTTGCGCCGGCGCTTGCCGATATTGAAGCGCAGTACAGGGAAGAAACGGCGGGCGTCTTCAGAGCGGCGACCCTTACCGTGCTCGATGATGCGATGATGCAGACGGGCGGCAAGACCGGTTTTCATTCAGAGGCGCTGGGGCCGCTGCTTGCGGAGATGCAGTTTTTGCATCGCTCTCATCCCGGCGCGACCTGGTGACGGCGAGCGGAGCTTTTCCATGATGGCGCTTGAAGCAAAGCCGACATGCGATGATGTCTGGAGGTGGCTGGAAGATGTTCCGGACCCTGAAATCCCCGTTGTTTCTGTCGTTGACCTCGGGATCGTCCGCGCCGTTGAGTGGTTGGGCGATGAACTGGTGGTGACCGTCACGCCGACCTATTCCGGTTGTCCGGCGACCGCCGTCATCTCCATGGAGGTCGAAGAAGCGCTGCGGCGAAAAAACCTCGACCGTGTGCGCGTGGAGTCGCGGCTATCGCCTGCCTGGACGACGGCGTGGATCACCGATGAAGCGCGGGAAAAACTGAAAGCCTATGGCATCGCGCCGCCGGTGGACGGCGTTGGCTGCGCCGGCGCGTTGAAAGCGCAAGGCCCTGTTGTGTGTCCGCGCTGTGGGGCGGCGGCGACCGAGCGCGTCAGCGCTTTCGGCTCGACGCCCTGTAAGGCGCATTATCGGTGCAAGGAATGCCTTGAGCCGTTCGACTACTTCAAGACCTTCTGACAATTCGAACCTCGTAATCGGAAAACGAATATGGCGCAGTTTTACCCTCTTCGCGTGACGGATATTAAAAAGGAAACCCGCGATGCGGTTGTCGTTACCCTTGAACCCGAAGAAAGCGCCGCCGAGCATTTCGATTTCGTTCAGGGGCAATATCTCACCTTTCGGCGCACGTTCGACGGTGAGGAGCTGCGTCGCTCTTACTCCCTGTGTTCGGGCGTTGACGAGGGCCTTTTGCGGGTCGGCATCAAAAAGGTCGATGACGGATGGTTCTCGTCCTTCGCCAATGATGAGCTGAAGGTCGGCGACACGCTGGACGCCATGAAACCGATGGGGAATTTTTATATTCCCGTTCAGCCGGGCGCGGCCCGGCGGTATCTCGGTTTCGCGGGAGGGAGCGGCATCACGCCGTTCATGAGCATCATAAAGACGGTGCTCGCCGCGGAACCGAAGTCGACGTTTACGCTGGTCTACGGCAACAGAACCGTCAATTCCATCATGTTCCGCGAAGAGCTTGAGGATATCAAGAACACTTATATGGGCCGCTTCAACGTGATTCACATGCTTGAAACGGAAGCGGAGATCGATCTTTTTTCCGGTCGTCTGACGCGCGAAAAATGCGACGATCTGTTTGATGCATGGATTGATGTAGAAGATGCCGATGTCGCATTCATTTGCGGGCCCGAGCCGATGATGCTCGCCATTGCCGATGCACTGAAGGCTCGCGGCATGGACAAGGATGCGATCAAGTTTGAGCTTTTTGCATCCTCGCGCCCCGCCAAGGCGAAACAGCGCGCCATGAATGGTGAGACCGCCGACGGCGGCGTTTGCAAGGCGACCATTATTCTTGACGGTGTCTCGACCGCAGTTGACGTTCAAAAAAGCGGTCAATCGATTCTCGAAGCGGCGCTTGACGCGAAGCTCGACGTTCCTTTCGCATGCAAAGCCGGCGTTTGCTCCACATGCCGCGCAAAAGTTGTTGAAGGCGAGGCTGAGATGGAAACGAATTATGCGCTTGAAGACTACGAAGTCGAGCGGGGCTATGTTCTCACCTGTCAGTGTATTCCCCTCAGCAACAAGATTGTCGTTGACTACGATCAGTAAAAAATCCCATAGCGGAAGAATTGTCCGTCAAATCTGATTCGCATACCGTGAAGTGCGAGGAAACAGAAATGGACGAGTTTGTTTCAGGCGCCGCCGTCTGATCTGGCAGGGAAAATGCGATGTCTAATTCATATGAAGTGATCGGCGTGTGTGGCGCGGGCGCCATGGGCGCCGGCATTGCGCAGGTCGCCGCGCAGGCGGGTGCGCGCGTCGTTGTCTTCGACCGCGACGATGCAGCATTGGAGCGGGGCAAGGCGACGGTGGCGAAAGGCGCCGCAGCGCTTTTAAAGCGCGGCAAGATTGATGAAGCGGGCGCCGTTGCGCTCGAAGCGAGCATCTCCTGGAAGACGAATGTTGACGTGCTTGCCGGCGCCGATCTTGTTATTGAGGCGATCATCGAAGACGCCGGCGTCAAGCAGGACCTATTCGCGGCGCTCGAAACGAAGTTGCGCGAAGATGCGGTCATCGCGACGAATACGTCTTCGCTTGCGGTGACGCATCTGGCGTCGTCGTTGAAACGTCCGGCGCGGTTTCTCGGGCTCCACTTTTTCAACCCTGCGCCAATCATGAAGCTGGTGGAAGTTGTCAGCGGCGCCGATACCGACCCCGCTATCGCGCGAGAGTGCCGCGCCCTCATGGAAAGCTGGGGCAAGGTCGCCGTTTTCGCCCGCGATGTGCCCGGGTTCATTGTTAATCGCGTTGCACGGCCTTTCTACGGCGAGGGGTGGCGTGCGCTTGAAGAGGGCGCCGCCGATGCGGCGACGCTCGATTTTCTTTATAAAGATCTTGCGGGCTTTCGCATGGGCCCCATGGAGCTCGGCGATCTCATCGGTCATGACATCAACTCTGCGGCGGCGAAATCCGTGTTCGATGCCTATCACGGGCGGACGCGCTTTCGCCCTGCGTTGGCGCAAGAGCAGCTTGTCGCCGCTGGACGCCTCGGCCGAAAGAGCGGACGCGGCGTATACGATCATGCCGACGGCGCCGATGCGCCGTCGCCCTTCTTTCTGGAGAGGAGCGAACAAGGCGGCGAGGTGCGGCTATCGCCTAATGCCGATGCGCCCGTCGGCGAGTTTCTTCGCGCGCTCGATGTTCCGACCAACGCCGATGAGGACATGGCGCCGCCCTGCGCCACGATTGACGGCGTGTTTGTGGACGTCACCTTCGGGCCGACGGCGAAGGCGCTCGCGGCGCAGTATGGCGCGCCCTTTTTGTTGCTCGACTGGACGCGGGACCCGAAATCGGCGCGCGCAATTGCGTTTTCGGCATCGGATGACGCTGCTCGCGGGGCCGGGCGACGCCTCGCCGCCATGGCGGGCAAGGAAGCAATCGAACTCACGGACCGGCCGGGGCTCGTTGTGTTTCGAACCCTTGCGCAACTCGCTAATTGCGCGGCGGATGCTGTGCGCGACGGCGTTGCGGACGCCGGCGCCATCGACCTTGCGATGATGAACGGCGTCAACTACCCATTTGGGCCCATGGCGTGGATGCGCGAGGTCGGCGCCGGCGCCGTAGCCCAGGCGCTTGAGGTGATCGCCGAGTGGACGGGCGATCCCATCTATCAGCCCTCTGAGATTTTGCGGGCGCTGGAGATTGAAGAAGGATAACACCATGACAGGCGACAATGAGCTTCTGATCGATACGCCTGCGAACGGCGTGATGCGCCTTCGCCTTAATCGTCCGGAAAAACGCAACGCCATTGCCACGTCGCTGCTTACGTCTATCGCGGAGGCGCTGGAGAAGGGCGATGGAGATGACGCCACCCGCGCTTTCGTTATTACTGGCGGTGAGAAGATATTTGCTGCGGGTGCGGATCTTATGGAGATGGCGCCAAAGGAAGCGCCTGAAGGTCTCGCCGATCCGCGGCCCGAGCTGTGGCGGCGCATTCGTGCGACCAGAAAACCTGTTATCGCAGCGGTTGAAGGATGGTGCCTCGGCGCCGGCAATGAGCTTCTCATGTGTTGCGATATCGCGGTTGCGGCGCGCGATGCGAAGTTCGGTCAACCGGAAACAAATCTCGGGATTATTCCGGGCGCTGGCGGCGGCGCCACGCTTGCACGCCTTGTTGGCCGCTCGCGCGCCATGCAAATGGTGCTGACGGGAAAGCCGATCACCGCCGATGAAGCGCTGAGATTTGGTCTCGTCGCGGAAGTCGTAGAGACCGGCGGCGCTGGCGTGCGCGCGCTGGAAATCGCCGAAGAAGTCTCTGCGCGCGCGCCGCTCGCCATGATGCAGGCGAAGGCGGTCGTGAATGCGGCCTTTGACATGCCTCATGAGGCGCATCTTGCGTTTGAGCGGCAGGCTTTTTCGCTCCTGTTTTCGACCGAAGACAAACGTGAAGGCGTCGCCGCCTTTATCGAAAAAAGAAAACCGGCCTGGCGCGGACGATGAAGACGCGGGCGCGATACGCCCCTTTTGAGTGCTTCGGTCAGCCGGTCGGCGGTGCGACTAAAACTACCGGAAAAAGATCAAGGAACCTGCGTTTTTCGCGCGAAAGCGCGTCAATGTGATCATTATATTTCATTGTTGTGAAATATACATATTACAATAATCGAAACGGCGGTATGGTGCTATTCGCAACTCAGAGATCTGAAAGGCCGTCATGACCCAACTGGATGATCTTGACCGGAAAATACTGTCTGTTCTGCAGGAGCGGGGCAAACTTTCCGCACAGGAACTTGCTGACGCCACTGGCCAGTCGTCGCCCGCAACATGCTGGCGGCGGCTCAAGAGCCTTCAGGAGGCCGGGTTTATCGAGGGCTATCAGGCTGTCCTGGATCGGCGGAAGCTCGGTTATCGGATTTGCGCTTTCACCCATATTTCCATCGAGCGTCAGTATAAGGATGTCATCAAGGAAATTGAAGAAAAGATTGTGGCACGGCCTGAAGTGCTTGAGTGCTACGCAACGACCGGCGATGACGACTTTACATTGCGGGTTGTAGCGCGCGATATCGATGACTATGACGCATTTATACAGAATTTTCTGTTTGCATTACCGGGCGTGAGCCGTGTCCGTTCGAGCCTGGCGCTTCGTGAAGTGAAGCAAACCGGCAGGGTGCCGATTTAAGAGGCGCTGTCTCCGCTTGTATAAACAGCGTGCGTGCATGCGTATACGCTTTATTATCCTACATTACCAGAAGACTACCGACGCGTTTTAAGGGAAACGACGCACCGGTTGGCGACTACTCTTCAGCCAATTCCGTCTTAAGACACACAATCAAATACTTAAGGTTGTCTGCTCGTTTCATGGGGAACGCAAACAGCTCCAAGACTATTTGTACAGCGAGCGAAATACTTTCCGGCGAAAATGGCGCTCACTGTAAGTCAAAAGTTTCCAATTTATTGACGTCGGATATCCGCAGCGCACTCCGAAATGCATCCTAGATCGCCTATTCACTGCGATTTTAAGGAAAACTCAGCTTTTTGTCATTAATCACATTTCACAAAGGCGTGTCGTCGCGTTGTCGTGGGACGATTCGAACAAGGGGCATTGGTGTTGGGAATGAAGACTACCCATCAGTTCGCAGATCGAATTGGGCGCTTGTCGTTCCGTACAAAGATCGGGCTGGCGACCGTCGCCGCCTGTGCGGCGACAGCATTGATCGCTTGTGTTGCGTTCATGATCAATGAAAGCCTGACATATCGTATCCGTTTTGACGCCGAACAGAAAACGCTTTCCGAAGTGTTGGCGGCAAACGTGACGGCGGCTGTTCTGTTCAGCGACGATGCATCGGCGAAGAATATATTGAGCGCAACACGGTTGACGCCGCAGGTCGATGCGGCGCTAGTGCGCTCGCCGGACGGTGACTTGTTTGCATTTTATGGCGATGAGGAGTTGCGCGGCCTTGCGGAGATCGTGGCAAGCGGACGCGAGGGGACGCATCGCGGTCCGATTTTCGTCAGCCCCATCGAAATAGACGAAGAAGTTGTTGGCGAACTCGTTCTCTTCACCAATTTAAGCGAACTTGAAAAAACGATCTGGCGTTATGGGCTTATCGCCACGGCGGTGTTTTTCGGATCGACGCTTTTTGCGATTTTCTTTGCGCGCTGGGAATCGCGCGCGATGACGACGCCGATGCTGCAGCTGCGGCGCACGATCCAGTCGATCCGCGAAACGCGTGATTATTCTTCCCGCGTGCCGCCGTCTCTCGACAAGGATTTCGGCCGGTTGATCGACAATTTCAACGCGATGTTGGCGGAGATCGAAAGCCGCGACGAACGTCTTGAGTCGCTTGTGGGCGATCTGATTTCGGCAAGAGACTCCGCGCAGTCGGCCAATACTGCGAAGTCGCAATTCCTGGCGAATATGAGCCATGAACTCCGCACGCCGCTCAATGCAATCATCAACTATGCCGAGATTATCCACGAGGATCTTTCCGTCGATGGCGACCAGCAGACGGTTGAAGACGTTGCGAAAATCCAGAGCGCTGGTCTTCACCTGCTTGGCTTGATCAACGGTATTCTTGACTTGTCGAAAATCGAAGCAGGTAAGATGGAAGTCGACGCTCATGCTTTTGACGTATCGGCGGTTATTCGCGAGGCGGCTGACACTGTTCGTCCGGCTGCGGAACGCAATGGCAACAAGCTTATCGTTGAAATCGACGACAACCTTGATATGGCGACGACGGATTCCTTCAAGCTGCGTCAATGCGTGCTTAACCTTTTAAGTAACGCTTGCAAATTCACCAGTGACGGGGATGTGCGTTTGTCGTTGCAGCTTGCCAATGACGGCGGCCAGGAAACGATGGCCATCGCGATTTCCGATACCGGTATCGGCATGAACGATGAACAGATGCGGACGCTGTTTCAGGCGTTCACTCAGGCCGATGCATCGACGACGCGGAAATATGGCGGCACAGGTCTTGGCCTGACGATCACACAGCGTCTTGTAACATTGCTTGGCGGGCGCATTGAGGTGGAAAGCGAGCCCAGCGTCGGCAGTTGCTTCAAGCTGCTTGTGCCGCGCCGTTACGGCGAAACGAAACTGACGCAGGAGGCCGCCCCCGAACCGGCGCCGATCGAGGAATCCAGTGACGAGCCTGGGGAGCGAACGGCGCTTATCGTCGACGACGACCCGAATGCGCGTGAACTGATGAGCCGGCTCGCCAAGCGTCTCAACTATTCGACCGTTCTCGCGGCTGACGGTGAAGAAGCGTTGACGCTTGCGAAAGAAAACAAGCCATCGGTTATTTTACTCGACTTGCATATGCCTGTTGTAGACGGATGGACCGTCTTGCAGCGGCTGCGCGCAGATGCCGAACTCGCGGAAATTCCAGCAATCGTCGTCAGCGTCGATGACGATGCGCGTACTTGCTATAAGCTCGGCGCCGAGGACTTCCTGACCAAGCCAATCAACCGCATTGAGCTTGAAAGAGCACTTTTGTCTTACACGAAACTTGCGAGCGGACGCATCCTGATTGTCGAAGACAATGACGATGCAGCCGATCTCGTTGCACGGGCGGCGCGCAATGTCGGATTTGAGGTCGTTATCGCGTCCGATGCGGAAAAGGCGCTGTCCATTCTATCAGATACAAGCGTCACCGGCGTAATTCTCGATCTCGGACTGCCGGGAGAGATGAGCGGCTTTGACTTGCTTGACGCTATGCGGGAGCAGCCGAACTGGCAGGATATGCCTGTGATCGTCTTCTCTGCACAGGAACTAACGGGGGATGAGATCACACGTGTACAAAATAAGGCGCAAGGGTTCCATGTCAAAACGATGACATCGCCGCGCCAGGTCATTTCCGAATTTATGAGCAAGTCATCGGCCGTCGGTGATGGCGTGAAGGATCAGGACAAAGACGAGGAGGCGAACCGATGCGCATCCTAGTCGCAGAAGACAACCTCGATAATCAGGAGATTATCAAGCGCCGTCTGGTGCGAGCGGGATACGAAGTATCGATCGCCGCCAATGGCGCCGAAGCGGTTGAATTTGTCGCTGCACAATCGCCCGATCTCGTGTTGATGGACATCAGCATGCCGATCATGTCTGGCATTGAAGCGACGGAAGCGATCCGAAAAACGGAATCGGATACGCATACGCCTATTATTGCTCTTACCGCCCACGCCATGGAAAGCGACGAAGCGCGTTGTCTCGCCGTGGGCTGCGACGCTTTTGCAACGAAGCCGATCAGATTCGCTGAACTCCTTGCTCTTATTGAAAGAATACTGAGCGAGAAGTCACAATCCCTGAAGTCAGCTTAGAAGGTGTCCGATGGAAAAATCCAAGACAGATATCGCTGCTGACGGCGAACCGCTAGTCTTCATTGTCGATGACGAGGCCTTCAATCGCGATATTGCGTCGCGCTTTGTACGGAAAATGGGCCTTCAGACAAAGGAATTCTCAAGCGGCGCCGCAGTGATGGAGGCGTTGTCGCAAGGACTGCCCGATCTCATGCTGCTCGACATACATATGCCGGGTATGAACGGCCTGGAAGTCCTGGGCAAGGTTCGGGAGTTCTCATCAAAACTCGACTTTCCCATATTGATGGTGACCGCGGATTCCAATCCTGACTCCGTGGTGGAAGCATTCGACCTCGGCGCTAACGATTATGTGACAAAGCCGATTGATTCACGCACGCTTCGCGCGCGAATTGAGACACATCACCATTTGAGCACGGCGAACCGGCAAAATCGCGAGTTCGCCGAAGGCGCCGAGCAAGTTATCGCCGACCGCGAAGTTGAACTTCAGAAACGAAATCAGGATCTTGTGCGTGAAGTCAATTTGCGCATGACCATTGAAGAAGAACTGCGCGAAGCCAAAACCCGTGTCGAGGCGGAAAACCGGGCGAAGTCCGAATTTCTCGCGGTGATGACCCATGAGTTGATTACGCCTTTGCACGTATCGCTGGGGTTTTCAGACCTCATCGCCGGAGATGACGAAACGGCGGACTCGCAAAAACAGTATAAGGAGTATGCCTCGCATATCTCCAACAGCATGCGCCAGCTCCTGATGATTGTGAAGGATATGCTGGTTCTTGCAAAACATGACGTCGGAAAACTCTCCGTCAGCGACAGCGAAGTGGATTTACGCTCGATTGTGGAGCAGGCCGTTGAAACGGCGCGGCCCGACGACGAGAAAACGTCCGTTCAGGTGAATGTCGAGTGCGACGGCTCCATCGAGCTGCTGGCGGACAGGGTTCTTCTCGGCCGGGCGCTCTCCAGCGTGATTTCGAATGCGGTTAAATTCTCCCACGAGGACGGCGTGTGCGACATCGTTTGCGCAACGCGCGAGGACGGTGGCGTGCGCATCGACATTCGCGATGAAGGCATTGGCTTTGATACCGATAAGCTGACCGATGTGTTGAAACCCTTCCGTCAGAGCTCGGAAGGATTGGGCCGCAAATATCAGGGTATCGGCATTGGGTTGCCGCTGGCGAAGGCGGTTTTCGATCAGCATGGCGTCGAGATGTCATTTGACAGCAAGCAGGGCGTCGGCACGACGGTGAAACTCGATTTCCCGTCCTATCGAACGCTTTCATGCAATCAGACGAAAATTCAGCAGGCCGCAGGATGAACCAACATAAGAAATCTCCGGCAACTGGGGAAAAGGTAATGAGCAAAATGAGTAACCGGAAGAATTGGATGCGAGGCGCCGGTGTTGCGGCGATCTGCGCGTTGGGGGCGCCGGGCGCGTTGGCGCAGGACGACGGTTCGAAAGACTTCACCAGCTTTTCGCTGGAAGACTTGATGGCGGTCGAGGTGACCACAGCCTCCAAGCGTGCTGAGCTGGCAAGCGAAGCGCCGGCGGCGGTTTTCGTTCTGACCCGTGAAGATATCGAGCGCTCCGGCGCCGTTACGATCGCTGACGCGTTACGCCTGGTGCCGGGTGTCAACGTAGCACGTATTAACTCCAATTCCTGGGCGGTCACGGTGCGCGGCTTTAACAGCCGTTTCGCCAATAAACTCCTTGTGATGATTGACGGGCGTACGGTGTTCACGCCGCTCTTTTCTGGCGTTTTCTGGGATCAGAACAATATCGTTCTGGAAGACATTGAGCGCGTTGAAGTTGTGCGCGGGCCGGGCGGCACGCTGTGGGGCGCAAACGCCGTCAACGGCGTGATCAACATCATCACACGCTCGAGCAGCGACACCAAGGGCGGCCTTGTCAAAGTCTCCGGCGGTGATGAGTTTCGCGCGCAGGCTGTCGCGCGCTATGGCGGCGACCTTGGTGAGAACGGCACCTACCGCATTTTCGGTAAGTTCGAATCCTTCGATGAGGGCATGACCAGAAGCGGCGCCAGCGCGAACGATGACTGGCGCAATTTCCAGGGCGGCTTTCGCACGGATCACGACTTAAGCTCGCGCGACTCGCTGATGATATCCGGCGGCGTCTCGGTGATCGATGGTGGTGAAACTCTCGATATCCCGCTTTTGACGCCGCCTTATCTGGAGCGGCGCGATGCTGACATTCAGCGGGTCGGCGCTCACATTCTCGGCAGCTGGACACGCACTTTGAGCGATACATCGGAACTGTCCATTCAAGCTTATGCGGATTATTCAGAAATCGAAATTCCGCAAGGCGAGGAATCCCGGTTAACGCTTGACGTCGCGCTTCAGCATTCCTTTTCCTGGGGCGACAGGCAAAACCTTCTGTGGGGCGTCGGTTTCCGCAATATCAGCGACGACATCGACGACAGCGAATTCGTATCGTTCGAAGATCCCTCGTTGTCGATACAGATCTATAACGGGTTCATTCAAGATACGATCAAAGTTACCGACAAGTTCGACTTCACTGTGGGCGCAAAGTTCGAGCATAACGATTACACCGGCTTTGAAATCCAACCGTCGGCGCGGTTCCTGTGGCGCGCGCATGAACAAGCGACGCTGTGGGGCGCTGTTTCCAGGGCGGTGCGCATTCCGTCGCGTGCGGAAGACGGCATCCTTACAAATGGCGGTGTGGTGCCGCCGGGCGCGCCCGGCAACGGGTCGCAATTGCCGCTCGTGTTACGGTTTACGGGTGACAACTCCATCGAGTCGGAATCGCTGATTTCGTATGAACTTGGCGCCCGTTTCCGTTTGCAGGAAACGGTTTCGGTCGACGTTACCGGGTTCTTCAACAAATACGAAGACCTGCGCGGATCGCGCATCGGCGCAACGTCGGTCGAGACCTCGCCGATACCGGCGCTCGTTTTGCCGTTGATTGTAGATGAAATCGCTGAAGCCGACACGCATGGCGTCGAGGCGGTTCTTGACTGGCAGGTGCAGCCAAACTGGCGCCTGCAGGCGACATACTCCTATCTCCATATCGATGGCGAAGTTGAAACGGGGCCGGGTTTAACGGGGACGCCGCCAGGCGGGTCGGACCCGTCGCATTCGGCGACGCTGCGTTCGCTGCTTGACCTCAATCGAAGGGTTCGGCTCGATACGGCGGTCCGTTTCGTTGATGATCTTGAGGGCTTTGACATCGACTCTTACGTCGCTCTGGATGCGCGGCTTTCCTGGCGCGTCACGGACCGGCTGGAATTTTCTGTAACGGGACGAAATCTCACCAACCACGACAATTTCGAATTCGGCGTCGACCGATCGTTCTCGACCGAGCCTACGGCGGTTGAGCGCAGCGTGTTCGCATCTATTAACGCAAAGTTCTGAGGTGCGCACAGTGAGTTTCATTCACGCCATAAAACAGCGATGGCGGCATCGATACGCCGCGCTTCGTCGCGGTTGCGTCATGGCGCTTTCGACGCTGATGGCGGTCACGCCATCATCGCTGCAGGCGCAATCCATGGGCGCTGACAATCCCGATGCGGTGGAAGCGGCGTTCCTCTACAACTTCGCGAAGTTCACCACATGGCCGTCGATCAGCGATCTCGATACGTCCATCAAATTCTGTGTCCAGCGTGAGACCATCGATCCAGCGGTCTTTGCGGGGTGGGGCAAAAAACGAATTCACAACCGTCCTGTCCGGGTGTTGTTTTTCGACAGTATTGACGATGCGAGCGTCTTTGATTGTTCGATCATGTTCCTTGGCGATATTGCGGACGGTACGGACCTCGGTGCGTTATTCCAGCGGGCGACGGAAAATTCGACATTGCTCGTTTCCGATATGGGCGGTTTTGGCAGCAGCGGCGGCCATATCGAACTCTTTATCGTCAATCGCCGGCTTCGTTTCAAAGTCAATCTTGATGAATTGTCGAAGGCGCAACTGTCGCTCGGGGCAGGCGTTTTGAACCTTGCGGAAATTGTGGAAACGGAGGGATCGGACCAATGACCCTCGTTGCACGAAAACACGAAGAATTCACTGATAAGAATCTTTCCTTGTCGATCTCGCGGGATGAAGAGCACGTCGCGCGATGTCAGCGCCTGCGCTACAAGGTCTATTGCGTTGAACGCGGATGGTACGATGAAGTTCGTATCGCCAAAGGCCATGAGCTGGATGCTTTCGACGATCGCGCCAATCATGCGCTCCTGACACGTAACGACACTGGCGAGAGCATTGGTGTGGTGCGGCTCGTATTGCCGACCGGAGATGCGGCGCAGCCGGATCTTCCTATTCAGGAAATCACGCCGGACCCCTTGACGCTGATCGAAGAGCCGGTGGACATGACGCGGCTTGCGGAGGTCTCGCGTTTCGCGGTCACCCGCGATTTCAAGAACTGGACCCCTTATCCGGGAGATCCGAATGCGGCGAAAACGTCGAACCACAGACGTTTTTCCATGTTCTCCGTGCTCTTGATGCGCTCGGTCGTCCTGATGTCGCGTGAAAACGGCATTGAGGTTTTGTGCGCCACCATGGAGCCGTCGCTCATTCTGCATCTTGCGCGCATGGGTATTCGTTTCCAGCCGCTCGGGGAGCCGAAGGAGTATCATGGCGTCAGGCAGCCATGCTACGCGCGCCTCAGCGTCATCGAAGAAGAGATGCGTCAGCGCCGTGCGGATATTCATCCGCTGGTCTTTCCCTAGAGCGGGTTGCAGCAAGTCATTCCGCGAAGCGGAATGACGGTTCACCGGTTTTGCGTCGCAACCCGCGCAATCAAATACTAGGAGCCGTTTATATGACTCCTAAAGAATGCAAACGGCTCTAGAGTTCTTTGGCCCTTAAGCCCTTTGGCGAAGGCGCAGAGGGCATTAGGAATGCCGAGCGCTGCGTATCACGGTAATACGAAAACAAAAAAAGGCGCGTCATTGTCGGCGCGCCTTTTTCTTTGTGCTTGTTAGATCCGGAAATCAGGGTTGTGTATACGGAGCAAATCGCCCTCGATTCTGGATAGCGCGAAAATGCAACGAAATCGAAGATTTCGGTATGTTCGGCTTCCGGAATGGCCCGGAGTAGTTGGCTAGTTATCCACAGACTTTAGGGACGTAGCGGTTTTTCTTCTTCGACTTCGTTTACGGAGCTTCCGAAGGAGGCGCTCACCGGCGCGGTTGTCCGTCGCCGCGGCGTATGATTCACAGCGGGCGCACCTGTATCGGCGTCGACAAAGACATCCAGAAGCTGCCCGACATAGAGTGGTGTTTCGCCAGTGTTTTCGATCAGGTAGCGGGCTTCAAGAACGCGGGTCTCCACATATTCCGCCGACAGATCGCGGAAGGACGATTTCGGTTTCAGCATCGGTTCGATAGACTGAAACTGCAAGCTGAGCGCTGGCGCGCCCGCCTGACCGCGCAGATAGGCGCTGGCGTTTGCGTGTTGGCGGAACCGTGCGGCTTCGGTTTCGTCGATTTCAACGCGGGCGATCAATGTATCGATGGCGCCGACGGAGATGGTTGCGGGTTTTACGTCGCCCGGTCTGACGGCCTGTCCGGCGCGCGCGTCGATGCTGAGGACGGCGCCGTTTATGGGGGAGCGCATGATGGTGCGTGCGAGGTCCGCTTCCGCGCCCGCAAGGGCCGCGCGCGCCAGATCGGCATCGCGCATGGATGCGTTCACTGCGGCGAGTGCGGAACGGGCGGTCTGTATGGCTGCGCGGAACTCGTAGGCCGCGCTCGATGCGTCGGCGACCATGGTTTCGAAATCTTCGGCACTCATCGTGTCGGCGGCGATGGGCCGGTGGCGCTCGACGCTGTTGCGCAGGCGGGCGGCGACGACGCGTGTCGCCTCAGCGGACGCTTCGGCGGCGCGCGCCTCGGCGCGTCTTAGCTCGACTTCCGCTTCCGCGCGCGCAAGGCGCGCCGCAGCTTCCTCGACAGCGGCTTCGAAGCGACGCGCATCGAGTGAAAAGAGAGGCGCGCCAATACTGATCCGTTCGCCCGGCGCCACATGAATGGCCGCGACCACGCCTTCGATATCGGGCGCGACTTCGATAATGCGCGATGAAGGCTCAACGACGCCGGCCGCCGCGATGGTGTTTTCAAATGGCGTCGTCGTGATCGGTCCCAAAGGCTCCAACCGCTCGACTTCCGGCTGTGATTTCATAATCGAGGAGACGGCGAAGGCGAGAGCGCCCGCCGCCACACCGTAGAAGAACCACTCTTTGCGCACCTTGACCCCCATTATGCAGCCTCATCATGCGGTGATGCGCCGTCTTCGCCGTTTGCGCCGAGACCGCGAATGGCGACCATGTCTTCATCGGCGCGCACGCGCCCGTCTTCAAGTTCGATCAATCTGTCTGCGAATGAAAAAACCCGTTGGTCGTGGGTGACAACCAATACGGCGCGGCTTTCGTCTTTCGACAGATCGCCAAGGATAGCCATGACCGCTTCTCCGGATTTTGAATCGAGCGCCGCTGTCGGCTCGTCGCAGATGACGAGGCGCGGCCCGTGGGTTAAGGCGCGCGCGATGGCGACGCGCTGCTGTTGACCGCCGGAAAGCTTTTTGGGCAGGCGGTCGGCGTATTTTTCAAGCCCAAGGCGCGCGAGTTCGCGCCGGGCGGCTTTGAAAGCCTGATGCGCCGGCGTGCCTGCGATGATGAGCGGCATGGCGGCGTTTTCGACGGCCGTAAGGGCCGGCACGAGATTGTATTGCTGAAAGATGAATCCCACATGGCTGCGCCGGAAGCGCGCCATGGCGCCCCCGGAAAGTTTCGCCAGATGCTCGCCGAACACGCAGACGTCTCCGGATGTCGGTTTCAGCGCACCGCCCAGGATCGACAAAAGCGTGGTCTTGCCGCAGCCGCTGGGGCCGGCGATCATCGTCAGGCGGCCCGGATCGATATCGAGGGTGATATTGTCCAGAACGAGATGACTTTCGTCGCCTTCCTGGAAGCGCATGACAATATCGCGGCATGTGATGGCGGCGGTCATGACGCTAACCCCTGATAACATGCGCTGGTGCGAACCTGACGGCGCGCTGTATGCTGATGAGGCCGGAAACGAGTGAAATCCCGAGGACGACGAGGCCGACCTTCACGAAGATCCCCCAGGGCAGGTAAAACCCTTTAAAGGCCGTGATCTTTTCAGGCACCGTTTCAAAGAAATACGCAGCGCCCGCGATGCCGAGGCCAAAACCGATGACAGCGACGCTGACGCACTGGATTGCAGTCATGGTGATGAGCTGGCGCGCATTTGCGCCCATGGCTTTGAACACGGCGAGATGGCGCAAATTCTCCGTCACGAAGAGATAGAAAGTCTGTGCAACGATCGCGGCGCCGACGATAAATCCAAGAGTGATGGTGATGGCGAAATTGATCGGGATGCCCGTATTATCGAGATAGTAGTCAATGGTCATTTGCGCAAACGCATCTTTGTCGAACGCACCGTATCCGGTTTGTTCGGAGATTGCCTGCGCGAGGGGCGCTGCTTGCGCGCTTTCCTCGGCGCGAACGACAACGAACCCCGGCGAAACGCCCGGGCGCACCAGCGCGGCGGTCGCGGTGCTGGTGTAGATAAGCGGCATGGAGATAAAAGGCGAGGGCGGATCGACAATCCCCACAAGGCGCAGGCGCCGACCGTCAACCTCAAGAATGCGCCCGAGCCGCAGCTCTTCGCCCGGCCAGATGTCGCTATATCCGCGTCCGTCGATGACGAACGTGTCCGTGCTGCGCAGCGATGCAATTGCGCCCTGCAGCATTTTTTGTGGCGCGCCCATGAGCGTGTCGGCCTCGACACCGACGAGGATGCCTTGCTCGACAAAGTCGTTGGAATCCAGAACCACGTTCATACGAATGAAAGGCGCGGCGTATGCGACGCCGGCGACGCTCTTAACACGCTGCGCGAGTGCTGCGGGCAGGGCGCCCGGATCGTCGAAATAATCTGCGCGCCCGTCGGCGACCCATATGTCGACGTCCTGCGCGGCGCTGATGTGCGAGGCTGTATTGCCTATCAGACAGACAAAAATCGCCGCCTGCTGCGCCATCAGCAGAGTCGAAAATGCGACGCCAAGGATCATGGCCGCGGCCTTGCCCAAATCCGCCCACAGAATTTTTAGCGCGATATCGTTCATGCGCCCGCCTACCCATTCAACTTATGATTAATACCGCGTATACGGTTAAGACGGGTTTAAATATGGCCGCGGCAAGGCCCTGGCGGCGGCTGATTTAAAGTAAGCGGCGCTATCGTTCGGGTGAAGAATATCGGTTGTTGGCGCATGAGCGCCGGACGCGCAGAAAAACTGATTTGCAACCAGCCATAGTAGAAGTTTACGGCTGGGTACTAGGACGCCATCTGCGCCGGCCCGCGAACCTTGGACCATTTGGACAGGATCGTTTCAAGATCGTCGCGATCGAAAGGCTTCGTGATGAAGTCGTCCATACCTGCGTCGCGGCAGGTTTCGCGGTCGATATCGCTGTCGCTCGCTGTCAGCGCAATTATCGGCGTCGTCGAAATCGGTTTCGACATTTTTCGTATTTTCGAACATGTCTCGACGCCGTTCATGCCGGGCATATGCATGTCCATAAAGATCAGATCGAAGGACTGTTCGGTAAGCAACGCGAGGACGTCTTTGCCGTTCTCGGCGACGGTGACTTTGTGTCCGGCGCGTTCGATCAGTGTGCGTGACAGGAGCGCATTGATCTTGTTGTCCTCGGCGATGAGAATTTCAAGGCCGCCACCCCGGTTTTCGCGCGGGCGCGTGACCGCGGGCGCCGGCGCCTGCGGGCGTTTCGGGGCGATCGCGGCAGTTTCGTTCAGGAGATTGATCAGCGATGCAGCGCGGATCGGTTTGATCAAAAACCTTGAAAACCCGATGCGCCTGAAACTGTCTATGCGCCCGCGCGTCGCCGCCGTCAGCATCACATAGGACGTATGCGCTTTTTTGGTGATGCGCAGGCCGCCCTCCACGGCGATGTCAGGATCGCACAGGAGAATTGGCTCGGCGTGGTCGTTGAGGGCCGCGATGGTTTGCGCGGTCGATTTCGTGGTGATGATGTTGGTCGCGCCCGCCGCTTTCAATTGCAGGTTCAGATAGCGATTGACGATCGTAGAGCGGCTCGCGACAACATAGGCGCCGTTGCGGTCGTTCAACTGGATCGGCGGATCGCAGTTGATCAGATCGGTTTTCAACGACAGGAACAGGGAAAACACGCTGCCCGCGCCAAGCGTGCTTTCAACACGGATCTGGCCCTTCATGGCGGCGATGATTTTCTTGACGATGGCGAGACCTAGGCCAGTGCCTTCGAATTTTTGCGCGCGTCCGGATTCGGCTTGCGTGAATTCCTCGAAGATCCGTTCACGGTCTTCCTCGGAAAGACCGACGCCGGTGTCGCGCACGTCCAGTCTCAACGAACACGCGCCGCCTGGCGCGCGGCCATGGACATGCACCTCGATAATCAGGCCGCCATGCTGTGTGAACTTTACGGCGTTTCCGGCAAGATTGTAGAGCACCTGTTTGATGCGCAGTTCATCGCCCAACAGCCGGTGCGGCGTGCGCGGATCCACATAAGATGCGATTTCGATGTTCTTTTGCGCGGCGCGCGGGGACAATAGCTCAGTGACGCTTTGCACGATGGCGCGCAGATCGATGCTTTCCTCGACAATCTCCATCTGGTCGGCGGCGAACTTCGAATAATCGAGCACATCGTTAATCAGGGTGAGCATGCTCGACCCGGATTCATGGATGGCGTCCACATAGGTGCGCTGGGAAGGCTCAAGCTCCGTGTCCATGAGAAGGCCGCTCATGCCCAGGATCCCGTTCAGGGGTGTGCGCATCTCGTGGCTCATGGAAGCGAAGAGTTTCATCTGCGTTTCCGGTTCCGGCGCCTCTTCGTCTGTTTCTTCTTCGAGATCGTTTTCATCTACGATACGTCGGCCAACGTAGATGCGCGATCCGTCCGGACCGTCGCTCAGCGCCCAGTCGATGGCGATGTTTTTCTCGCCATGATGCGTAATGGTCCGCCCGCCCTTCAGATTTTCATCCAGCGGGCACTTTTTTCCAAGCCATGTTTCGGCGCCGCCGCCGAAGACAGCGCAAAACGCGTCATTGACGTATCGCGCCGTATGATCGGCCGCGACCGCAATAACGGCGTCCGCCAGGCAATTGAAACTCGAAAACTGCTGCGCCATACACACATTCCCTCGCGCCCAGCATCACTAAAACCGGTTGCAGTTAGGTAACCACGGTTGGTTAATTAAAGAGGAAATTGCGCGTGATAATACGGGATATAGAGGCGCCATAATGTTAATATTTGGCGTTCGCTGCGGAGGTTTGCAGCAGCAAAGCTTTCATCGCCTTTTTTAGAGCGATGCGCCTTCGACGGTTATGTCCAGAATTGGGACGCCGAATATCTTTGCACGGCCGGTATTCTCTATGCGGCCTGAGGGCAGTGCTTTGAAAACGTCGCGGTAGCGGAAGGACCAAATGCCGAAGGCCACGCGGTAAACAAAAACTAACCCGTCATCCTGCAACTGTCCGTGCTTTAAAAGCTTCACATCGGGGCTGTCGAGATCGACGCCGTCGGCGGTGTCGAAGATCCGCCAGTGCCGATGTTCCACCTCGCCGTCATCGAACACCATGACTTCGGAGAATGTCAGAATGCCGTTCTCGACGACGCCCTCGGACGTGATCTCAAAGTCTCGCTTTAGGAGGCCGAACAGCCCGCGAACGCCTCCGCGCCAGGTTTTCCGCCCGCCGAGGCATTCGATAGCGGCGCGCATGGCGTCCGACGGCGCGGCGATATCGTAATGACCGTCCATCATGCAGCTTCCTTTGGTTTCAAATTGTTTTGACTGCGCGCGCCCATGGTGAACCCGATGGGCGTTTTCGCCGGGCGGTGCGGGCGAAAGAGCGCGCCTTTGAGTTTCAGTTTGAGCGCTTCCCAACCGATCGCTGCGGCGACGCCGATGGTCATCAGCGGCAACCCGAAAAGGATGGCGAGACAGGTTTTGTCGCTTACTGGCGCGCGGGCGCCGTTGAGCGTTGCGTTCATGGCCTTGTCGCCGGCGGCGTTTTCATAATGTATGTTCAGCGCCAGGGTTTCGCCAGGCGGGCGCACGCGAAACCGGTACCGTCCTTCAATGTCGAAGAACGGGGAGACATAGAATTCTTTCGGGCAGCTCTGATCCACGGGTGCGTGCAGATCGTTTTCGTCCGTTTGCGCAGGGCACAGATAATGATGACGCTCGCCGAGCGTGTTGTTCACTTCATACAAAATGTGATGAAGGGCGTTAGCGTCGTCATAGATGAAATAGACCGATAACGGATTGAAGACGAACCCCAGCATGCGCGGGAGCGTTAAGAGTTCAATCCGCGCGGCGGGGCTCGCAACGCCGCGTTCCTGCAAAAACGCGCGCACCCAGCCAGCGAGGTTGTCGCTGTCACCGTCGCCATGGTCTTTTGAACGCAGAGACAAAACGCCCGGGCGGTCAACGCTCATAAGCCGTGCGCCCGGACGCTCCGTCCGGTCGAGATCGGCGAGCACATAGGCGATTTTGTAACGCAGGAAATGCGGCGTCGGCCCGAAACGCTTGTGGGTTACATGCCCGATGTAAAAGGCGGTCGGCGTCATGCGGCAGCCTTCTGCGCTGCGGGCGCGCCAGTTTCGCGCGCCAGGCGCTCCTTTGAATAGTCGAACGCCCAGGGGCGGCGCCAGTCGCTCATGGCTTCGGCGACGGCAAGGCCAGCCTGCAGGCCGTCTTCATGGAACCCGTAGCCGAGCCATGCGCCGGCGTACCAGACATTGCGTTTGCCCTGAATGGACCAGATGTCCGACTGTGCTTTCATGGCGCCCGCGTCGAACACGGGGTGATCGTAAAAGTACTCGCCGATAAGCGTCCCTTGCGCCGGCTCGTGCGGTGGGTTGAGCGTCACAAAGCAGTTGGTTTGCGTATCGAGGCGCTGCAGCTCATTCATCCAGTAAGTCACTGCAAGGTCACGCTCGCCGGATTGCAGCGAAAGGTAATTCCAGCTCGCCCATGCGCGCTTGCGGCGCGGCATAAAAGATGGGTCTGTGTGCAACACGGCGCGATTGGGCTGGGTGCGAAACGCCGCGAGGATCGAGGCTTCTTCGTTGTCGGCGTCTTTTAACAGCGCGCGCGCCTGTGGGCCGTGGCAGGCGAAAATCACCTCATCGACAATCAAAGGATCGCCGTTCTCAGTCTCGACGACGACCTTGTCGCCAATGCGCTTAACGCCGGTGACGGCAGTGTTGAGGCGAATGCGATCGGAAAATCCTTCCGTGAGCGGCGCAATATAGGACGCGCTGCCGCCATCCACCGAGCGCCACATAAACGGCGTGCCAAGGTCGACGAGACCGTGATTAACGAAGAAGCGTGCAAGGCTCCTTGCGGGAAAATCCAGCATCGCATCGACCGGGCAGGACCAGATCGCCGCCGCCATGGGCAGGAGGTGATCGCGTACAAATGTTTGGCCGTATCCATGCGCCGTCAGAAACCCTTTAAGGGAGATATCGTCATCGGAGGCGGCGAGGCGCGACGCGCCGCGATAGAACCTCAGGATGTCGGCGATCATGGCCAGAAAGCGGGGTCGCGTCAGGTTGCGCAGGTCGGCGAACATGCCCGACAGGCCGACGCTGGCGTATTCCAGATCGCGGTCGCGCGCAGAGACCGAAAAGTGCATTTCGGTTTCGTTGCTTTTCACGCCTAGGCGCTCGAACAGCGCGGTCAGGTTCGGATAATTCGGCTCGTTGAAGACAATAAACCCCGTATCGATCGGCACGGGGCCTTCGGGCGCCTCGAAAACAGCTGTGTTGGTGTGCCCGCCAATATATCCGTTCGCCTCCAAAACGGTCACGTCATAACGGTTCTGCAGCGCCCAGGCGGCGCTCAAGCCGGAGATGCCGGCGCCGATTATCGCCAGTTTCGGGGCTTTCTCGGCGGCCTTCATGATTGGCTTTGGCGTCGCCGGAGGGGATTGCTGCACGTTAATTTCACCTGTTTTGCGCTTTTCAGGTATACGCGACGGATGAGTTCGCGGATGACGTCATCCAATCGCCGCTACACGCCGTATTTCTCTCAAAGGAGGAGACGATGCGTGTTGCAAAGGAGGCCTCAGCGCCGCCACGTCGACGGCCCCGCGTCTTGGGCGGTGCGCGCGTGAGCGCGCTGCCAGGTCGCGGCGACGAGGACGCCGCCCTGATGACGCGCGTCCGCGTCGGCAGGGACCGCGCGGCGCTCGGCGCGATTGCGGAGCACTATGCGCCCCGTCTCAAGGCCTGGCTGATGAACCGCGGCGAAGAAGCCCACACAGCCGAAGACATCGCCCAGGATGTGATGATCGCCGTCTGGAACAAGGCGGCGCTCTTCGATCCGGAGCGGGGCAGCTTCTCCACCTGGGTCTTCAGAATGACCCGCAACCGCTGGATCGATCATAAGCGCAAGCACGACCGCGTCCAGCCGACGTCCCCGGGCGTTGTTGCAGAGATGGCCGATGCGCCCGTCGCCGGCGCCGAGGCGGCGTTTGAGCAGACCGAGGCGGCGGCGGCCGTACGCCATGAAATGGCGCAATTATCGGCGGAGCAGAAACACGTCCTCCACCTCGCTTTTTTTGAAGGGCTGACCCACAGCGAAATCGCCGAACGCACCGGGCTCGCCCTTGGCACCGTCAAAAGCCGCATCAGAGCGCCATTAAAGAAAATGCGCGCACGTTTGGAGAATTTTCGCGAGATCGCGTCATGAGTAGAGAAATGCCTGCAACTTTTCACACCCTGGAAGATGACTGGCTGGCGGCCTACGCCGCGGGCGGTCTGTCGCGCGCCAAGCGCCTGTTGATTTCCTGTCAGGCGGCGGTGCAACCCAAATTATCGGCCATGCTGAACGGCTTCGATCATATTGGCGGCGCCTTCCTTGAGGCGGCCCATGGCGAAAGCGTTTCCGACGGGTTCATGACACGCATGATGGCGGGCCTTGATGCGCCGCAGGACGAGCGCAGCGACGCAGCGCCTTCGCCAGCGCGCGACGCCGACGAGCGTCAAGCATGGATGCCCGCGCCGTTGAAATCGTTCCTGCAGGAGGCCGGTTCAACGCTCGACTGGCGCGGCGTCGGTCCGGGGGTCGAGTGCGCGTCCATCTCAAGGGATGGCGACGAGCTTTTGTATCTTTTGAAGGCGAATGGCGGGATTAAAATCCCTGAACACTCCCATCGCGGTGAAGAATGGACGCTGATTTTGCAGGGCGGCTATCATGTAGGTGAGACCGGTTACGGCCCGGGCGACCTGCACCGCGAAGATGAAACCTGCGCGCACCAGCCGATTATCGATGATGACGGGGCGGCGTGCATCTCCCTCGTTGCGGTTGAGGGGCGGCTCGTGTTTCGCGATCCGTTGTTGAAAGTGTTGCAGCCCTTGTTCCGGATTTAGCGGCGTAAGGCGGCTTCCGCGCGGTCAGGAAAAATCAACCGGGGTATGAGACAGCCCTCGCGCTCAACGGCCGAACCGTTCCAGGTATGAGCTGGCGCCTCGATAGCTGCCCCGTAATGAAACCTAAAACACACGCGCCGTCGCCGAAAAAAGGTCTGATCCGGCGTCATTGACGCCGCCTCAGCGAAGTTTATCGACCGTTGCGGTTGGTCCTCGATTCCTGATCGGCTAAGACACGGGCGACCAGAGCGCTGCGACCAACACGGTTGCGGTTGGTCCTCGATTCCTAATCGGCTAAGACCTAATGGTCATTACCAGTGACCCGCCCAACGTTGCGGTTGGTCCTCGATTCCTAATCGGCTAAGACTTCATCACGGTTTCGCGCTCGATTATCGCGTTGCGGTTGCTCCTCGATTCCTGATCGGCTAAGACCACGGGAAACCGCGTTTCAAGTGGCGCCGTTGTTGCGGTTAGTCCTCGATTCCTAATCGGCTAAGACCAAACGTTTCTGCGCTAACGTCCGCATTTCGTTGCGGTTGGTCCTCGATTCCTAATCGGCTAAGACGATGTCGGGTTAAGGCCCTGGTTTTCCAGGGCCTTTTCCCATTCTGACTCCAGAAAAAAAGCCTCAAAATCGCGAGAATCGGGCTTTTTTTCGCTGTTTTTTTGACGTTGTTTCATGATTTGTTCTCATGAAGGTGCGTACAGGCGTGGCGTTCGGCAACGCGGTTTTCCAAAGGCGCGTCAGTTGAATCCGAATAAATGGGACGTGCTTTATGGCCGCGATACCTTATCGCAGCGAAACGCGTCCTGGCAGATCAAAAGCGCAAAAGACCGGAATTGCGGGCCGGCCATGGCGGCGTTTTCGGCCTGGCCCTCAGGCGTGCGAGAGCGAAAGCTGCGCCACGTTGATATGCTTGCCATGGGTGAAGCCCGCGGCGCAGAACTCCATGTAATAGCGCCAGCTGCGAAGATTTTGTTCGCTATAGCCGAGGGTGCGGATATCCGACGCGGCGGCGTTCAGCCGTTGCAGCCAGTGGCGCAGGGTGCGCGCATAGTCTTCGCCGAACCGATGGAAACTGTCGACCACGAGGCCCGCCCGTTCGGCGCAGGCGTGAATGCGCTGTGGCGGGATCAGCATGCCCCCGGGGAAGATGTACTGGCGGATAAAATCCGACTGGCGCCGATAAAGATCGAACGAGCCGTCTTCCACGATGATCGCCTGCAGGGCGGCGCGCCCGCCGGCGGCGAGCCGCTGTTTGATGGTCTCGAAGTAAGTCGGCCAGTATTGCTCGCCGACCGCTTCAATCATCTCTATGGAAACAATTGAGGCGTATTCGCCCTTGACGTCGCGATAGTCCTGAAGGCGGATGTCGGCGCGTTCGCCAAGGCGGGCCATTGCGAACTTTCGCTGCGCCGGAGAGACTGTAAGGCCCGTGACGCGCCGGCCTGCGTCGGCCGCACGTTCGGCGAAACCGCCCCAGCCGCAACCGATTTCAAGAACACGGTCGCAGGTTTCAGGCAGGAGCGACAACAGCCGGTCGTATTTGTTGTTTTGGGCGCCTTCGAGCGACGTTTCGTCGTCGCCGTAAAGCGCGCTCGAATAGGTCATGGTCGGGTCTAGCCAAAGCTTGTAGAAATCGTTGCCCACATCGTAGTGCGCCCGAATGTTGCGCGAGCTGCCTGCGCGATTGTTCCGCCTCAGGATCGCGTTTGTGAAGCGAAAAATCAGATTGCGCAGGACGGACCCCGATGAAAGGGGAATGGTCACCTCTTCATTGGCGAGAAGAAGCGCAAGCAGCGCCTCCACATCAGGGCTGTCCCACATGCCCGCCACATAGGTTTCGCCAAGGCCGATATCGCCGCGCTGGGCGATAATGGGCGCCATGGCCCAGTCATGAATATGCAGCGCCGCGTCTTTAAGATCCGGCGACGGCTCCCCGAACCGGCGGACGGCGCCATCGGGGGCGATCACCTCAAGCGAGCCAACTGAAATGCGCTCGCATAGCGCAAAAAATCGCCGCGCGGCGATCGTCTCAATCATGGATTTGGCCCTCGCTTTTTTCTTTCGTTCGCCGACCCTTGGCCCTGGCGTTGCTTATTCTACTACAGTTTACGAGGCAGGCGCTGCGGCGGATTATGTGCGGTCCGGACGGGCGCCTGAGGGGCGGTTACACCCTGCGGCTGCTCATGTCGCCAAGAGTGGACAAGCATCTGGAAATCGCGCCAAATGCCGCCAATGAAGCCAAAATCCATATTGCTCGGCGTTGCAGTCGCCATCGTCGCCGGATTTGGCGCGTTTTATTTTCAGCTTCCTGAAAAGGTGGCCTGGACCATCGCCATCACTGCGCTGACGGCGACATGGTGGGTGAGCGAAGCCTTGCCGATCCCGGCGACGTCGCTTGTTCCGTTCGCGCTATTTCCGCTGGCGGGGGTTCTCGATCAGCGTCAGGCGGCGGCCGCGCTTGGCAGCTATGTGATCATTTTGCTCATGGCGTCTTTCATGTTGTCGAAAGCCCTGGAGCGGTCGGGCGTTCATGAACGGCTTGCACTTTATATGATTAACTTTGTCGGCGCGTCCGGGCGCCGCCTTGTGTTCGGTTTTATGATCGCAGCGGCGGTTCTTTCCATGTGGATTTCCAACACCGCGACGACGCTGATGCTGGCGACCATGGCGCTCGCTATCCTGTCGCGCGCCGAAGACGACCGGCTGGGCGTGCCGTTGCTGCTCGGCATCGCCTATGCGGCGTCGTTCGGCGGCACTGCGACGTTGATCGGCACGCCGCCCAATCTGATCTTTGCGGAGAACTATCTCATTGCGACGGGCGCGGAATTTTCATTCGCGCGGTGGATGAGCATCGGCGTGCCGATCGTTGTGATCGGCGTGCCGCTGATGGGGCTCTGGTTGACGCGCTCTCTCGGCGACGTGACAACGCCGGCGCTCGCCGATCCGGGCCCGTGGCGCACCGATGAAAAACGCACCATGGCGGTGTTCGCCATCGCGATCTTGTTGTGGATCACCCGCGGCGAGCCGTTCGGCGGCTGGTCCGGGGCGCTCGGCATGAGCGGGGCGGGGGATTCCACCGTTGCAGTGTTTGCAGTGCTGTTGATGTTTTTGACCCCCAACGGGAAAGGCGAGGCGCTCCTCGACTGGAAGACGGCCGGCGATATTCCCTGGGGCATGCTGCTCCTGTTCGCTGGCGGGATCTGCATTGCGTCTGCTTTCCGGGCGAGCGGTCTCGATCAAATGATCGGCGATCAGCTGACGGGTCTCGTTCAGATGCCGGTTTTCCTGATGATGCTCGGGCTCTGTCTTTCGGTGACGTTCCTGACGGAAATGACATCGAACACCGCGACCGCGAACCTCCTGATGCCGCTTCTTGCGGCGGTGGCGGCGGGATCGGGCGTCAAGCCGGAAGTGCTTATGATACCGGCGGTGATATCGTGTTCGTGCGCGTTCATGCTGCCGGTGGCGACCGCGCCAAATGCGATCATTTACGGTACGGGCCGGATCTCCATCGCCCGGATGACGCGCGAAGGCGTCTTGCTCAATGTGCTGATCGCGTTGGTGGTCTCAAGCATTTGCTGGGCGATGCTCCGCTAAGGCGCGTCTCATTTGGTCGGGTTCGGTCGACGTACTTTAGGTCTTTGTTTTTGCGGTCGAACAATTGTTCGGCCTTATGTGCAATCGATGGACGTGGAACCATGTAGGCGGATGGGAACCGCCAACCGGCGGCCACTTTTGCGCGACACGCGCTAGAGCATGGCGCCGCGTCTATTTCCGATGAGCGAACGCCGACAATTTTTCCCGGTCGAGAATATCGATCCGTCCCCGTCGTAGTTTAATGGCGCCGTCCTGCTGAAATGTCTGCAGGCGCCGGTTCACCTTTTCGCGTGTCGCTGACAGGCGGTTGGCGAGCGCGGCCTGCGTAATGACGATGGACGTTTCTTCACTTCCGTCGGTCAGTTTTAACAGGAACGATGCAAGCCGCGCGCGCAATGGCTGGAACGTGATGTCTTCGACTTGCCGGTCGGCGCTGCGCAGTTTTGCGATAACGCCCTTGATGATCGCGAGCGAGAGCTTTGGCGAGCCGGCGAGAAGGTTCAGGAAGGTTTCGTCGTCCATGCGCAGGAGCGTTGCGCCCTTTGCGGCGAGGGCGCTGGCCGAGCGGGCGCCGCCGCCGTCGAGAACGGAAATCTCTCCCAAAATCGCCCCCGGTTTTAGGGTCGCGACCTGCACCGCCTTGCCCTGAACCGGCGGCGGTTCGATGGCGATCTCGCCTGAAAGGACGAAGAAAACGGCGTCAGCCGTATCGCCATAGGAGAATACGGGGTTTCCGGCGGTCACTTTGTGAAGCGAGGACGCGGCGATCAGATCGTCAATCTCGTCATCCGCAAGTGCGGCGAAAACGCCGTTGCTCCTCAAAACGCCGACAGCGTTTTCCGTGACGCCCATCAACTCTCCCCGTTAACCTTTAAAACCGCTCATTGTGCGCCTTGCCGGGTTCTTTCATGTTTGTCAACGAATCCCGGTGAGGACGCCGCGCATTGATACGCTTACAAATTAAGAGTTTGTCTCGAGCGGGGCTCTTTAAATACTGAGGAATACTTACCTCTTGCAGGCTGTTTGTCGGCCCAAGGCCGCCAACAGTAGCGTAAAATTAACCTAAAACATCAACCATAGGATGCAATTTTCTAATTGCGTCAGGTGTTTGCATGGGTAAAGGCAAAGTAAAAGACAAACATTACTTCGAGCCGAACGCCGCGACGACGCCGATACGCGCCGCCGGGCTGTCGGTGCTTGGTCTTGTTGCCTGGTTTTTCGCGACGGCGGCCCGGGCCGAAGACGTGTTCGTCGATATGGAGCTGGATCAGCTCCTGCAGCTTGACATCACCTCGGTGGCGCGCCGGCCGATCTCGGCGGACGAAACGCCCGCAGCGTCCTTCGTCATTACCCAGGAAGACATAAGGCGCACCGGTGCAACGACGGTCCCCGACCTTCTGCGGCTCGTGCCCGGGTTTGAAGTCGCCGATATCGACAACAGTTACGCAGCGGTGGCGCCTCGCGGATTCAACTGGCGCTCGTCTAATAAACTTCTTATACTGATCGATGGGCGGTCGATCTATTCCACGGCTTTTCTGGGCGTTCTGTGGGACCAGCAGATCATCGCCGTTGAGGAAATCGAACGGATTGAAGTGCTGCGCGGCCCGGGTGCAGCGCTCTGGGGCGCCAACGCCGTCAATGGCGTCGTCAATATCGTCAGTAAACACGCCGTTGACAGTCTCGGCGCCAAGGCCGTCGTACGGTACGATACCAACAACGCAGGGCGTTTCTTTGTCCGGCAAGGGTTTCGCCTTGGCGACAACGGCGCCATGCGCATCTTCGCCAACGGCCGGCGCGATGCTGGTTTAGTCGGACAGGACGGTTCCGATCTGATCGACGACGCAAAAGGCGGCGCCGCCGGTTTCAGGCTCGATTGGGAACCGACCGCGAGAGACGCGTTTACGCTTCAGGGCGATATCACTGATTTTCAGAGCGAACAGCCGCTCGGTTTTTTAACGCCCGGGCCTTCGTCCGTTCCTCGTCGGCAGACAGTACTGGGGGACAGCGCAAGCATACTGGCTCGCTGGGTGCGCAGTTTTTCTCCTAACAGCGGCCTGAATATACAGACCTATTATGATCGGATGTCGCGGCAGGAAATCGATGACGATCTTTTCAGTGTAGCCGACAACTTCAACGTCGAAGCGTCGCATTTTTTCAACTTCGCAAACGTCAACACCTTTGTGTGGGGCGTCGGTTATCGCCATACTTTTGTGAGCGCCAGCAGCAGCGGCTTTCTCAATCTAGATGAAACGGCGGTGCGCCAGAACGATTTTTTCGGTTTCGTGCACAATGATGCAATGCTTCTCGATGACCGGCTGCTTTTGTCGGCGGGCATACGGGTCGAGCATAGCGGCATCGCCGACTGGCAGTTTCATCCGAACGTGCGTGCGCTGTGGAACGCGCCGGACGATTGGCGGATCTGGGCGGCGGTGTCGCGAGCAACGCGAACGCCCGCGCTGACGGAGTTGGGCGGTAATTTTGAATTCGGCGAACTGACGCCATTTTCACCGATCAATCCGACGCCGTTTCCGGTCGAATTGGCCTTAAGGGGCAACCACAGGCTGGAAGCCGAACCGCTCATCGCCTATGAACTCGGCGCGCGCAAAAAATGGGGCGATAGAGCATCCCTGGACATCGCGCTGTTCGCTCATCGGTACAAAGATCTTATTGAAGCGAATGTCGGCCAGTTGACCCCCATCTTAGCGCCCGTTTCTCCGGGTGGTCCGCCACAGACAGTGGCGTTCGAACTGATCGCCACATTTGAAAATGAAACGGACGCCACGGTTTATGGGGTTGAGGCCTCGCTTGACGCCAAAATCACTGACTTCTGGGATGTGCGCGCAGCTTTTGATACGCGTCATTTCGAGGGCGTCGGGATTTCTGATCGCAATATTCTCGGCGTCGGCGCTTATCTATTGCGGCGATCGCCGACTTATCAGGCGCGGCTGCAATCGAACTTTGTCATCACGAAAGATCTCGATGCATCGGTTTGGGTGCGTCGCTCGGGACGTATCCTGGACACCGACATCGAGGCTTTGACTGAACTGGATGTGCGTATCGGATGGCGACCGACAAAGCGCGCAGAAATCACGTTGATTGGAGAGAACCTGCTGAAAAGCCGGCGCCCCGCTGCGTCGGATTTGAATTTCCTGCCAACCATGCCGGGCCTGATCGAGCGCAGCGTCGCGCTGCAAATCGGTCTGCGGTTTTAGGGGGCGGGCCGGATGAGGTTGCATCATATACACTTTTGGCGGCGCTGGGTGGCGGCGCTGGCGGTCGTCGCAATTGTCTGTGTGACGGCCGGGCAGGCTGGCGCGTCCGATGGCGGCCGCGACGACCGGCTTCGCGTTGCGATGCTGTACAATATCGCGCGCTTCGTCTGGTGGGTCGATAACGGTGCGGATATGCAGCCGCTGGAGTTTTGCGTATCCGACGCTGCGCGTATCGCGTCGAGTTTTCATGAGTTGCAAGGAAAGAAGGTTCGTTCACGAACTGTCGAAGTGCGCATTATTCCCGTCGGCGCCTCGTCGGTCAGCGGCTGTTCGGTTGTTTACTTCGCGAGCGATGGGCATTTGTCGTTGGCGGATGCGCGGCCCGATCCATTTACCCTGACGACGGGCGAAACCAAGGGCTTCGCCAGCAAAGGCGGCGTCATCGAGTTTATCCGCGTTGGCCGCCAGCAGCGTTTTTCTATCAATATCGCGGCTTCCGAGGCGGCCAATCTCGAAATTTCGTCGCGGCTGATCGATCTCGCGGTAAGGGTCGAGTAGAATGTTTCGCATTGGTAGGAAATTTCGATCGTCATCGAAAAACAGCCTGCGGAGCAAGTTTCGCGGCGCGATCCTGACATTGTGCATTGTCGCACTGTCAGTAACCTTTTCAATTCTGCTTGTTTACAACTACTACACGCTGCAAACCGCTTTTCACAAAGACCACATCGCCGTTACAGACGCCGTGGCGGCGACTTTAAGCGCGGCTGTGATTTTCGAAGACAAACGGGCGTTGCAGGAGGGGCTCGATACGTTCCGTCTCGCGCCGAGCGTGAGGCACGCCAGCGTCACAAATCTGCAAGGCGATATTGTCCTGGAGTACCAGTTTGCGCCGCCGGCGCAGGAAAATCGGCCGCTTCTGGAAATCAATGCGCCGCCATACCTTCTGACGCGACCGATTTATCTCGGGCCTGATGTTGTCGGCGCCGTATCGGTCGTGGTGAGCATCGACAACCTCATCGGCTCGCTTGTGCAATATTTCCTCGTTATCGCAGTGGTGATGGGCATCGCGATCCTGTCGCTGGCCTGGCTGTCGAGCAGGCTTTCCGGCGACGTTGTCGGGCCGATTGAAAACCTTGAAGACGTCATGTCGAGCCTGGCGGATGCCAAGAATTTCAATACGCGCGTTCCCGTCGAAGGGTGCGATGAGCTATCGCGTTTATCGTCCGCGTTTAATCTGATGCTGGACGCCATCAACGCCCGCGATCAGCGCATGAACGAACTTGTCAACGAACTCGTTTCCGCACGCGACGCCGCCAAGGCGGCGAACAAAGCCAAGTCGTCGTTTCTGGCGAACATGAGCCATGAAATCCGTACACCCCTGAACGGTGTTCTGGGTATGGCGCAAGCTCTGTCGGGGCAGGCCATGTCAGCCGATCAGAAAGAACAGGTGGAGATCATCATCGATTCCGGCAACACGCTGATGGCGGTTGTCAACGATGTTCTGGATCTTTCCAAGATCGAGTCCGGGAAGCTCGAAATCGCGCCGGTGGCGAGCGACTTCGAAGACGCCATGGAAAAGCTGATCAAGCTATGGACGCCGCGCGCGCAGGAAAAGAACCTTATCTTGTCTCTCGACATCGCCGCGGATATGCCGCGATGTCTGACCTTCGATCCGGTGCGCGTGCGCCAATGCGTTTCAAACCTCGTTTCCAACGCCCTGAAGTTCACCAGTGACGGTTTCGTTGAAGTCAAAGCATGGGCGTCGTTGCAGGCCGAGGGCGATTATCTCGTCAACATCGCTGTGCGCGACAGCGGCATCGGCATGGCGCAATCGACCATCGACAAGCTGTTTTCCGCATTCGTCCAGGCGGACAGCTCGACGACGCGCCGGTTCGGCGGTACCGGCCTTGGCCTTGTCATTGCGAAAGACCTGGCGCGGCTCATGGGCGGCGATATCACGGTGACAAGCGCGATCTCGCGCGGGTCCACATTCATTTTTTCTTTCCGCGCGGGCCGCGCGTCGTCGGCGCGCACCGATGACACGGCGCCGGCGCCGGGCGATGCGTCGCGCAATGCGGACGCGGCGTTCGAGGGAACGCGCATCCTGCTTGCGGACGATAACGATGTGAACAGAAAGGTCGTACACGTCTTTCTGGCGTCGCATCAGGTCAAGATTGCGGATGCGGCGAACGGCCTTGAAGCGCTTAAGCTTCTGGACGAGCAGCCCTTCGACATCGTTCTGTTGGACATTCAGATGCCGGTGATGGACGGCGTTGAGACGCTGAAGCGCATCCGTAAAAAAAATAGCGAGTTGCGTACGATCCCGGTGCTCGCATTGACGGCCGACGCCATGGAAGGCGATCGTGAGCGCTATATGGCCATGGGCATGGACGGGTATATTCCAAAGCCTATCGATCCGAAGCGACTGGTTGCAGAAATCGGTCGGGCGTTGGAAAAAGCAAAAGACAACCGCGCCGCCTGACAAAGGCCCGCTCATATCCGCCGCCCGCGTGAATGATGCGCTCGGTCCGTTGTTTTTTTTCCATCGCCGGTTATGACATGGCGTGCGAACGAAACCGGATGAGCCGACATGAACGAACAAAACCCTCCATTGGGCGCGCCTTTGCCGGCATGCCATGAAAGCGCGGAAGCGCAAGAGCTGATGCGGCTGCGCCGTTCGACGCCGGCGGATTTTATGACCGCGCCCGGGCCGGATGATGAAACCCTCGACGCGCTCTTGAAAATTGCCGCGCGCGCGCCCGATCATCGTCGCGTAACGCCGTTTCGGTTTGTCACCTTTTCGGGCGATGCGCGCGCGCGGTTCGGCGCCGTTTTGCGTAAGCGCTTTGCTGAGAACGAGCCGGGCGCCGAGGAGACGCGTCTTGATTGCGAAGAGGCGCGTTTTATGCGCGCGCCGGTGGTGGTCGCGGTGATCTCCTCTGTCGACAAAGCGAGTCGCACGCCGGAATGGGAACAGATTTTGACCGTCGGCGCAGTTTGCCAGAACCTGCTGATCGCCTCGAGCGCCTATGGGTTTGCGGCGCAGTGGTTGACGGAGTGGTACGCTTTCGATGACGGCGTCGCCGCGGCGCTCGGCCTCGGCGCGGACGAGCGGGTTGCGGGCTTCATCTATATCGGGACCGCGCGCGAAGAGCCGAAGGAACGCGCACGCCCGGATATGTCAAAAATCGTGTCGCGCTACTCGTAAAACGGCTTCACGTAGCTGTGAGAGAGCCGCAGGTTTTCCGAGCATTACCGGTGTTTGTGTTGAACGGCGCTCAAACGCACCTATAGTCTGTTCGCCGCGCCGTTTGTGGCGCTTTGGATCGATGAGCGACTTTTCAACATTACTGAGGGAGCAATCATGAACACTCTGAAAATTGCGGCGGCGACGGGCGCGGTCATACTGATCGCAGCCTGCGGGCAGGCGGCGAACGGACAGGCGACCAACGAACAGGCCGAGACGTCCGACGTCCGCGAGGAGAAACTGCAGGAATTCGACGCTGTATCGGGAACCTATGTGTCCGAAGCGACGCACCGCTACATCACTTTCAGCTATCTGCATCAGGGCTATTCGCGCCCGCATGTGCGCTTCGACGACTGGACGGGCACGCTCGACTGGAACGCCGACGATCCGGCGGCGTCGTCCATCGCTGTCACCATCAACGCTGCGTCGATCAGTTCCGGCGTGCCGAAATTCGACGACCATTTACGCAGCGCTGATTTTTTTGACACTGACGCGCATCCGGAAATCACATTCGCTTCGACGCGGGTTGAACGCACCGGCGATGTGACTGGCAAAATCACCGGCGATCTCACCATCAAGGGTGTCACGAAACCGGTGACGCTCGATGTGACCTACAACAAGTCGGCCTATGAACAGCGCGGCAAGTCATACAAAATCGGCTTCTCCGCAACCGCGGCGGTGAAGCGTTCCGACTTTGGCGTCGATAAGTATACGCCCTTTGTCGGCGATGACGTCGAAATCGTCATTGAAGCCGAGTTCGAAAAACCCGCCGAAGGCTAACGGCTGGTGGCGCCCGATGAACGATATTCCAGCGGCGCAGTCATCCTTCACTGGGTGATTGCGGCGCTGATTATCGGGCAGATTGCGGGCGGCTTCGTGATGCATAATCTGCCGAACACGGCCGCCATCAAATTTGATCTCTATCAACTTCATAAATCCTTCGGCGTCCTTGTTCTTTTGTTGACGGCGGCTCGGCTTGGCTGGCGTTTCACCCATCGCCCGCCGGCGCTGCCCGTACATATGGCCGCATGGGAAAAGATTGGCGCGCGCGCGGCGCATTGGGGTTTTTATATCCTGCTGTTCTTAACGCCGCTCTCCGGGTGGTTCATGGTGTCTGCGTCGCCCACGGACATTCCCACGAAGCTCTTCGGCGCCGTGCCCTGGCCGCATCTGCCGATTGACCCGCCTGATCGGGCTGCGACGGAAGAGATGTTCAAAGGCCGCCACGAGCTTCTCGCAAAGCTCATCATTGCATTACTCGTTTTACATGTCGGCGCCGCGTTGAAGCATCAGTTCTTCGACAAGGACGGTGTTTTCGCTTCTATGGCGCCACGGTCGCGTCGCCAGGCGGCGGGGATCGCCGGCGCGTTTACTATTTTCGCCGTCGCGACCGCCGTCTATTTCGCAATGCCGGAAAAGAGCGCGGCGCCGCAGGTCGAGCAAATTGCAACGCCCGGCGGCGAGGTTGGTGAGATCGGTTTGGGCGGATGGCTCGTCGATCCCGCGAAAAGCCGGCTCACTTTCACCGCCATCGAAAAGGGCGATGCTTTCACCGGCGCGTTTTCGTCGTTCGATGCGGCGATTACGCTCGACCCGGCGGCGCTGAACGAGGCGTCCATCGAGGTGGTTGTATCGACGGCGTCGGCGGCCACGGGCGATTCCTTGCGCGACTCAAACTTGCCGGGCGCGCCCTGGTTCGACATCGACGACTATCCGACGGCTCGGTTTACATCTAACGCCATCGCCGCGACGGGCGAGGGCGCGTATGAGGCTCGCGGGGTTCTGCAAATCAAGGACTATGAGCAGAACCTGACCTTGCCTTTCACTCTGAGCATCGACGGCGACAAGGCCCATGCAACCGGTGAAGTGACGCTGGTGCGCACTGATTTCGGCCTCGGCCTCGGTCCTGACTGGCTCGAACAGGAAGAGATTGAACTCAACGTTGTCGTCGCCTTCGAGATCCACGCAATGCGGCGGTAGCGCCTTTTCCGGCGACGCGAAAACCTGACCCCCTCCTCAAACCGCGACATACGCGGTTCAAAAATGATAGTGTCATCCAAAAGATCGATTGGAGACCGCTATGATCCGCACGTTGTTGGGGCTGCTTATAACCGGCGCCCTTGGTTGGTGCGCTTATCTTTATCTGTCGGGCGGAGACGTCACGCTGCGTATCGGCGAGCCGCAATTGCGCGCGATGCTCGACGCCGGCGCGCCATACCGCCAGTCCTATTATGACATCTTCGACGTGGAGATCGACGAACCGCGGGTCGATCTGTCGTCTGCGACCGGCGAGCGTATTCTGGGCGGCGCCGACGTGAAACTTACGGTGAAAGTCGGCGGTTTCACGCTGCCCTTGAACGGCGCCGTCGATCTTTCCGGTGGGATCGCCTACCAGCCGGACGAGGGGGCGTTTTTTCTCACCAATCCGCAGATTATAGATTTGCGCATTCCGGGCGTACCGGCCCGGTATTCCGAGCGTGCGCGTTCGGTCGTGTCGCTCGCCCTCGGAGAGTTCTACCGCCACCAGCCTGTCTATGTGCTGGAGGAGAGGGTTACGCCGCACCGCGCTGCGAAACTCCTTCTGCGCGACGTGAAGATCGCCGATGAAAAACTGGTCGTGACGCTCGGGCGCGCGGAATAGGGGCCCGCGCTCGAAGCCCGCTTCCTTCCTTATCTTTATCTAAAAAGCATGCCGCTTACCGGCGTGTGTTTCCGTACATGCGGGAAAAAGCTGCTTGCAATGAGAACAAAAGGGGAATATAGAACAAAATAGGAACAGGCATGGGAGGCATATATGCAGTCACTTCTGGAAAACGAAACCTTGCGCGACGCGGTCGGACTCGGCGTACTCGTGTCTCTCATCGGTGCTGCGCAGTGGTGGGGCGCGCTGCTTGGGGTTTAACCGGCGCGTTTCGGGCGCGCCGCGATCGCTGAATTTTCCCGGTTTCCCCCGGCGCTTGCCGGGCGGTTTTCGCAGACGAAAGGCTCTCAATCGTGGCGCGCCCCTTCATCCATCTTCATCTCCATTCCGCCTATTCCCTGTCTGAGGGCGCGATACCGATCTCGCGATTGCGCGACCTTTGTTTGGAAGCGGAGATGCCGGCCGTCGCCGTCACCGACACCAACAATCTTTTTGGCGCGCTTGAAGTCTCAACGACGCTTGCAGGCGCAGGCGTACAGCCGATCATCGGCATCGAGCAGGCGTTTTCCCCTGAGGAAATCGGCTTGTCCCTGCCGCGCGGTCAGCGCCCCCCCTCCATCGTGCTGCTCGCACAGTCGGAGCGCGGCTATGAGAATCTTCTGGCCATTACGAGTGAAGCCTTTTTGGCGTCCGCCGCGGAGGAAGGCGCGGTCGCGAGCCTTCGCGGGCTTGAGGGGCGTACGGACGATATCATCTGCCTGACGGGCGGGTTCGAAGGACCCGTCGACATGGCGCTTCGCGCCGGGCAGTCGAAGGAAGCGCGCGCGCTTATGGAGCGGTTGCGCGCACTCTTTCCCTCGCGCCTTTATGTGGAGCTTCATCGTCATGCCGAGCGCGCCGAGCAGTCGGTGGAGGCCGATCTTCTCGACCTTGCTTATGATCTTGAGTTGCCGCTGGTCGCCGCCAATGAACCGTTTTTTCCGAGACCGGATGATTATGAGGCTCACGATGCGCTGATGTGCATCGCCGACGGCGCCTATGTGCATCAGGATGATCGCCGCCGCGCGACGCCGGACCATTACTTCAAGTCTGCGGAGGAAATGGCGGTCCTGTTCGCCGATCTGCCGGAAGCGATCGACAACACGGTCGAGGTTGCGCGTCGTTGCGCCTTCCGGCCGCGTTTCCATGCGCCGATCCTGCCACGCTTTGTTGAAAGCGGCGCCGCCGTCGATGAGGATGCGGCCGATGCAGAGGCGCGGGAGCTGGAGCGCCAGGCGCGAGAGGGGCTGAAAGCGCGGCTGCGCGATAATCCGCCTGCGGCCGATCTCGACGATTACTGGGCGCGGCTGAAGCGCGAACTCGACATCATTAACAAGATGGGGTTTCCGGGCTACTTTCTCATCGTTTCCGACTTCATCAAATGGTCGAAAGCCCATGACATTCCGGTCGGGCCGGGGCGCGGCTCGGGCGCCGGCTCGCTTGTCGCCTGGGCGCTGACCATCACCGATCTCGATCCGTTGCGGTTCGGGCTCCTGTTCGAGCGCTTTTTGAACCCCGAACGGGTTTCCATGCCGGATTTCGATATCGATTTCTGTCAGGACCGGCGCGACGAGGTGATCCGCTACGTTCAGGAAAAATACGGCCGCGACCGGGTTGCGCAGATCATCACCTTCGGAAAGCTGCAGGCGCGCGCCGTGTTGCGCGATGTGGGGCGCGTTCTGAACATGCCGTTCGGCCAGGTGGACCGGATCTGTAAGCTCGTGCCGAACAACCCAGCGAACCCGGTGACCCTTGCGGAGGCGCTGGAAACCGAACCGCGCCTGCAGGAAATGCGCGACGAAGAAGAGGCGGTGGCGGCGCTGTTGGAAAAAGCGCTGAAGCTTGAAGGGCTTTATCGCCATGCCTCGACCCACGCCGCAGGCGTCGTGATCGGCGACCGGCCGCTCGAACAGCTGGTCCCGCTTTATCTCGATCCGCGTTCCGACATGCCGGCGACCCAGTTCAACATGAAATGGGTCGAGCCGGCGGGGCTGGTGAAATTCGACTTTCTCGGTCTGAAGACGCTGACAGTTATTCAGCGGGCGGTGCAACTGGCCGCCAAGCGCGGCCTTGAGATCGACATCAACGCGATGCCGCTTGACGATGCGCGCTCGTTCCAGATGCTTGGCGAGGGTCAGGCGGTTGGCGTGTTCCAGCTTGAAAGCGCGGGCATGCGCTCCACCCTCAGGGCCATGAAGCCCGACAGCGTCGAGGACATTATCGCGCTTGTCTCGCTCTATCGCCCGGGTCCGATGGAGAATATCCCGACCTATATCGACCGTAAGCAGGGTCGTCAGGAGCCGGATTATCTGCACCCCAAGCTGGAAGGCGTTCTGAAAGAAACTTACGGCGTCATCATCTATCAGGAACAGGTGATGCAGATCGCGCAGATCCTGTCGGGATACTCTTTGGGGGAAGCCGACCTTCTTCGCCGCGCCATGGGCAAGAAGAAAAAAGAGGAGATGGACAAGCAGCGCATTCGCTTCGTCGACGGCGCGAAGGCCAACGATGTCGATCCGAAAAAAGCCTCATCCATTTTCGATCTTGTCCAGAAATTTGCGGGCTACGGCTTCAACAAATCCCACGCCGCCGCGTATGCGCTGATCGCCTACCAGACCGCGTGGCTGAAGGCGAACCACCCGGCGGAGTTTCTCGCCGCGTCCATGTCGCTTGATCGCACCAATACGGACAAGCTTGCGATCTTCCTGAAAGAGGCGCGTCGCACGGAGATCGAAGTTAAAGCGCCCCATGTCAATCATTCGGAGGCGGACTTTACAGTTGCCGACGGCGCCATCCTCTATGCGCTTTCGGCGGTGAAGAATGTCGGTGAGGCGGCGATGGCGCTGATCGTTGAGGCGCGCGAAACGGACGGGCCGTTCAAGGATGTTTATGACTTCGCCGAGCGGGTCGATTTGAAGGCCGTCGGTAAACGCGCCATGGAAAATCTGGCTCGCGCCGGCGCGTTCGACGATCTCGCGGCGTCGCGCGCGCAAGTTCATGACAGCGCCGATCTCCTGATCCGCTTATCTGCGCAGATGGCAGAGGAGCGGAGCAGCGATCAGGGCGGGCTTTTTCAGCTGGACGCCGCGCCCTCGCTGGCCAAACCGAAACTTGCCAGCCCCGATGAATGGACGCCGCAGGAGCGCCTCGATCAGGAACGCCATGCGCTCGGCTTTTATTTCAGCGGCCATCCGCTCGACGACTATGAACGCGAGTTGGTGCGATTGAATGTGGTTTCTCATGCGGACGCCGTGGAGCGTGCCAAGGGCGGGCGCGCCGCCTTCGCCATGGCGGGCGCCATCCGGACCGTGCGCATGCGCCGCTCCAAAGCGGGCAACCCGTTTGCGTGGGTCGAGATTTCCGATGCGACCGGCGAGTTCGAGGTCACGGTGTTTTCCGAGGTGCTGAACAGCGCCCGCGAGCTTTTGGAGCCGGGCCAGCTCGTTTTAATGACCGTCGCCGCTGAGGAGTGGGATGGCGATGTGCGGTTCACCTGCGAAGGGGTGCGCGCCCTCGACCGGGCGGCTGCCGCCGCGGCTTCGCAGTTGCGGATTTTGGTTAATGCGCCCTCAGCGCTTGAGGGTGTGAAAAGCCGCCTTGCCGCCGTGAAACCGGCCTCGGCGCGCGATGGCGGCCGGGTGGTGATCCAGATGCGGCTTGCGGAGACGGGGCGGGACGTCGAAATCACGCTGCCGGGCACGGCTGCATGCACGCCGGCCATGCGCGGCGCGCTGAAGGCGGTGGATGGCGTCAGCGATGTCGAGCTGATTTAGGGGGGGTAGGCGGGCGGGGTGCTCTACGCGCCTGCGGAGCGGCTGGACGGTTGCATCCGCGTCGCGAAGAGCGTATAGGCGCGCCATCTCACACGCGGATTGTCTTCCTCAGTGGCCGATCAGGCGCTTTTGCGCTGACCGTCGGTTTCAAGGACGCCGCGGCGGAAAAACTGAAGGAGTTTAGCAGATGGCGCTGCCAGAATATTCTATGCGCCAGCTTCTGGAAGCTGGCGTGCATTTCGGTCACCAGACCCACCGTTGGGACCCGAAGATGAAGTCTTACATCTTCGGCGATCGAAATGGCATTCACATTATCGATCTCTCCCAGACCGTACCGCTTTTGCACCAGGCGCTCGTTAAGGTTCGCGACGTGGTCGCAGGCGGCGGACGGATTTTGTTCGTCGGCACCAAGCGTCAGGCGCAAGGCCCCGTGGCCGATGCAGCCAAGCGATGCGCGCAGTATTATATGAACGTGCGCTGGCTCGGCGGAACGCTGACCAACTGGGAGACGATTTCCAATTCCATCAAACGCTTGAAGGATATGGAAGAGCGCCTCGCCGGCGGCGGCATGGGCCTGACCAAGAAAGAACAGCTGCAGTTGACGCGCGAGCAGGAAAAACTTGACGCATCCCTCGGCGGTATTCGCGAACTCGGCGGCTTGCCGGACCTGATGTTCGTGATCGATGTCAAAAAGGAAGCGATCGCCATCAAGGAAGCCAAGAAGCTTGGCATTCCCGTGATCGCGGTTGTTGACACCAATTGCAGCCCCGATGACGTGGATTTCGTTATTCCGGGTAATGACGATGCCTCGCGCGCGATTTCGCTTTACTGCGATCTTGTCGCCGATGCGGCGATCGACGGCATTGGCGAAAGCCAGGCGGCACTCGGCGTTGATCTCGGGGAACTGGAAGAGGTTCCCTACGAGGCGGCGCTTGACGAAAAGGCGCCTGAAGGCGGCGAGCCGGCCGGCGATGTCAGCGACGCGAGCGCCCCGGCGGCGGCGGACGCCGGCGGGGACGCAGCGGCGACGCCTGCCGAGTAGTCGCAACTCTGTCATCGGCGTGTGCTGTAGATGCATGACCGTTGGCGCATCAATATGAACAAAGCCGCCGCGCCCGGTTTGCTGCGCGCGGCGGCTCTTTTTGGAAAAGCGGCGCGGGTTCGTGGGTACAACGTCTGACGCAAACGACGCAACGCAAACAAAAAATGCAAACCACACGAGGCCGCGAGGTCGCGTTATTTAAAGGAGCTTTTTGAAATGGCTGGCATCACCGCAGCAATGGTCAAGGAACTGCGCGAAACCACTGGCGCGGGCATGATGGATTGCAAAACCGCGCTGAACGAGAACGATGGCGATATGGAAGCCGCCGTCGACTGGCTGCGCACGAAAGGGCTTGCGAAAGCTGCAAAGAAAGCAGGGCGCACCGCCGCGGAGGGCCTCGTCGCTGTCACGGTGGAAGACAAGGGCGCGGGCGCCACGGGCGTTCTCGTCGAAGTCAACTCCGAGACTGACTTTGTTGCGCGCAACGAGATTTTTCAGGCCATGGTCGCCGATGTTGCGCAGGCCGCCGTCGGTGTCGATGGCGATCTTGAGAAACTGCGCGGCGCGGCGTTTCCCGGCGTCGATAAATCAGTAGACGAACATATCGCAGAAATGGTCGGCAAGATCGGCGAGAACATGGCGTTGCGCCGGGCTTCCGGCATCTCGGTCGATGAGGGCGTCGTGGCGGCTTATGTCCACGGTCAGGTGACTGACGGGGCAGGCAAGATCGGTGTTATTGTCGGTCTGAAATCCTCCGGCGACAAGGAAAAGCTGAACGCGCTCGGCAAGCAGATCGCCATGCATGTAGCAGCGGCGCGGCCGCTTGCGGCGCGGGTCGAAAACCTCGATGCTGATGTTGTCGCTCGTGAAAAGGACGTCCTTGCGGAACAGGCGCGCGCCTCGGGCAAGCCGGAAGAGATTATCGGCAAAATGGTCGAAGGCCGTTTGCGCAAGTTCTATGAAGAATCCGTTCTTCTCGAGCAGGTGTTCGTCATTGACGGCGAAAACAAGATCAAGGCCGTTCTCGAAAACGCCAAGGCCGATGTCGGCGCGCCGGTGGAACTCGTTGACTTCGTGCGCTTGGAGCTTGGCGACGGCGTTGAGAAAAACGACGACGAGGATTGATTTGAAAAGGCAGGTCCGCCTGCGTCGATTGACGGCGCGGTCGATTGTCTTTTTTAAAGACCTCACGTTTCCGCGTGAATATTTGAAAAACGCCGCCAAGTGCGGCGTTTTTTCTTTTTAAGAGGCTCACTGAGCCGGGTTTATTTTTTCGCGACGCATATTAAGGTCAGCTATAGTTTTTGCATTTTCAGCGAGCAGGCGACGCCTTATCCGATGCGCCGCCGCGCCGCAGTAAGAAGATGCGCTTTTTATCACACGAGAGAGGGCGCAAAGCGCGCCGTCGGGAACGACCCGCAAAACCGCTCTCTTTGCAAACCACGAGTACCTCGATGACCAATCTCTCAAAGGCTGCGTCCGCAACGGGCGTGAATTTCAAGCGCGTCCTTTTAAAGATTTCCGGCGAAGCGCTGATGGGAGATGGCGATTACGGCATCGATAACGAGACAGTACGGCGCATTGCGGAAGAGGTTCGCGATGCGAAGGCTCTTGGTGTTGAGCTTTGTCTCGTAATCGGCGGCGGCAATATCTTTCGCGGGGTGTCGCCTGCTGCGGAGGGCATGGAGCGCGCGAGCGCCGATTATATGGGCATGCTGGCAACGGTGATGAATGCGCTCGCCATGCAAAACGCGCTGGAGCGGGTTGGGCTTTTCACCCGGGTTCTGTCGGCGATCGAGATGACCGCGATCTGTGAGCCCTATATCCGCCGGCGCGCGCTTCGGCACATGGAAAAAGGCCGCGTTGTCATTTTCGCCGCAGGCACCGGCAACCCGTTCTTCACCACGGACACCGCGGCGGCGTTGCGGGCGGCGGAGATGGGTTGCGATGCGCTTTTTAAAGGAACGCAGGTAGACGGCGTTTACGCCGCCGACCCCAAGAAAGACCCCACGGCGGAGCGTTTTGACCGCCTGACTTATCATGAGGTGCTGACGCGCGATTTGCAGGTGATGGACCAGGCCGCCATTTCTCTGACCCGCGAGAGCGGCATCCCCATCGTTGTTTTCCCCATCAGCGGGGAAGGCGGCGTCGTTGGCGCGTTGACCGGCGAGGGGCCGTCGACGGTGATCGCCGACAGCTGAACAACTGTTGCGTGCGCACCGCGCCCAGAGGGCGTGGTTTTGACGGTATTTGTATTGCCGCCGCAAAAAAGTTATCCCCGGGCCCGGATTTCACCGTAAAATCCGGTCAAAAGAATAATCAGGAGATTGCCGCCCATGAGTTCAGACAGTGTAGACATGGCCGATCTGCGCAAGCGGATGGAAGGCGCGCTGACGGCGCTGAAAACCGAGTTCGGCGGGCTGCGCACGGGCCGCGCCAGCGCGAGCCTCGTCGAGCCTATTGATGTTGACGCCTATGGCTCGAAAATGCCCATGAACCAGGTCGGCACGGTGAGCGTGCCGGAGCCGCGCATGATCACAGTGCAGGTCTGGGACAAGGGCCTTGTGGGCGCCGTTGAAAAGGCGATCCGCGAATCAGGTCTCGGCATCAATCCCGTCGTGGACGGACAAAATGTGCGTGTGCCGGTGCCGCCCCTCACAGAGGAGCGCCGTAAGGAACTCGCAAAGGTCGCGGGTAAATATGGCGAGCAGGCCAAGGTGGCGATCCGCAATGTGCGTCGCGAAGGCATGGAAGCGATCAAGAAAGCCGACGGCGTCAGCGAGGACGAGCAGAAGAAGCTTTCCGAAGACGTGCAGAAACTGACGGACGAAATGGTCAAACGCGTTGAGGAAGCGCAGGCCGCCAAAGAAGAAGAAATCATGCAGGTCTAGTTTGGTGCCGACGCTAAGTATTTTTGTTGAGACGATCGGAAGCGCCGTGGAGGTGCGGCGATGAACGCCCCGGGCGCGCGCGCCGATGCGCCGGCGGTTGAAGGGGGCGGCGTTCCGCGCCCGAAGCACGTTGCAATCGTCATGGACGGCAATGGCCGCTGGGCGGCGGCGCGTGGCTTGCCGCGCTCGGCCGGCCATCGTGAAGGCGTTGAAGCGGCGCGGCGCGCGGTCGAGGCGGCGCGTGCGCTATCGCTCACGCACCTGACGCTTTATAGTTTTTCGACCGAGAACTGGCGCCGCCCGGCAGGCGAGATCCGCGATCTTATGGGCCTTTTAAAGCAGTTCATTATCGATGATCTGCCGCGCCTGAAGCGTGAAAAGGTTTGTGTCCGTATTATTGGCGATCGCGAAAATCTCGATATGGAACTGCGCGCACTGGTGCGGCGGGCGGAAAGCGAAACCAGGAATAATGACGCGTTCTATTTGCAGATCGCGTTTAACTATGGCGGGCGCGATGAGATTGCGCGTGCGGCGCGTGCGCTTGCCGCCGATGTTCGCGACGGCAAGGTCGATCCTCAGCAAATCGACGAAGCGCGCGTCGGTCAATATCTCGATACGACCGATGCGCCCGATCCGGACCTCGTCATCCGCACGAGCGGCGAGATGCGCATAAGCAACTTCCTTCTTTGGCAGGCCGCTTATGCTGAGTATATGTTTCTGGATGTTCTGTGGCCGGACTTTACGGCGGAAGTTTTCGAAACGGCTGTGAACGAGTACTGTCAGCGTGAGCGGCGCTATGGCGGGCTCGGCGCAGCGTCCGGATAAGGCGTATGGCGGACGCAAAGTCTGCGCCCGACGCGGCGAGAATGCGAGGCGATGGGTTCTGGGTGCGCGCCGCGTCGTCGCTTGTCCTGATCCCGATTGTTCTGGCGGCTGTATTTGCGGGCGGACGCGTATTTGCAGCGCTTGTGGCGTTCGCCGCAATCGTGATGATTTTCGAATGGACGCGGATGGTCGAGCGCCGGGAGTTAAGCCCGGCGTTTTACGTGCTCGCCGTTACTGCAGGCGGCGCGCTCGCACTCGGTGCGGGCGGGGCTTATCCGTGGGCGTATTTAACATGTGTTGCTGGCGGCGCAGGCGCCTTCTTCGTTGCGGGGCGTAAGGGCGGCGATGTGACTGTTTCGCCGGCGTGGCCGGCTGCGGCGGCGTTTTACATCGTCGCGCCGTCGATCGCGCTTCTCTGGCTCCGGCTCGATGTCGAAAACGGGCGTGCACTGACATTTTTTCTCTACGCGGCGGTCTGGGCGGGCGATACGGGCGCCTATACGGTCGGGAAGTTGATTGGCGGCCCGAAGCTGAGCCCCGTCCTGTCACCGGGCAAGACCTGGGCGGGGCTTTTCGGGGGCGTCGGCGCCGGGGCGCTTGCGGGCGTCGCGGCGGCGGGGTTTTTCGATGCACACGTTCTTTTGATGGCGCTTTGCGGCGCAGGCCTGGGCGGCGCGTCCGTCATTGGCGATATGATCGAATCGGCCAGCAAGCGCCGCTTTGGCGTCAAGGACGTCAGCGGTTTTATTCCCGGCCATGGCGGCGCGCTCGATCGGATGGATGGAATGATTTTAGCGACGACGGCGATGACGGCGATGTTGTTCGCCTATATGCTGGCTGGAAAATTTTGAGGACGCTTAAGTGAGCAACGGACACACCACGACGGCGCGCCCGCAAGCGGATGGCGGCGCGCCGAAAATCGCCGGCAAGCGCATCACGATTTTGGGCTCGACCGGCTCCATCGGCGAATCGACGTTGTCGGTTCTCGACTTTGCACAATCACAAGGCGAAAGCGATTTTGAGATCGAAGCGCTGACCGCCCATCGCAATGTTGAAAAGCTGATCGAGCAGGCGCGGGCGGTAAGGCCAAAATTTGTCGCCATTGCCGACGAAACCCAAAAAGGCGCGCTCACTGACGGGCTTTCCGGCCTCGATATCGAGATTGGCGCTGGCGCGGGCGCCGTCGAAGAGGCGGCGGCCCGAGACGCGGACTGGGTGATGGCCGCTATTGTCGGTGCGGCGGGCCTGAAACCGACACTGAAGGCGGCGCGCCGCGGCGCAGACATCGCCCTTGCGAACAAGGAATGCCTCGTCTGCGCCGGCGATGTTGTGACAGCGGCGATTAAAGAGGCGGGAGGGGCGCTCTTGCCCGTCGACAGCGAGCACAATGCGATTTTTCAGGTGTACGACTTCGAGCGGCCGGAGCGGGTGACGCGCCTGATCCTGACGGCGTCGGGCGGACCGTTCCGCACGGCGTCCCGAGAGAAAATGGCGGCGGCGACGCCCGCAGAGGCGGTCGCGCACCCTAACTGGTCCATGGGGGCGAAGATCTCGGTTGATTCGGCGACCATGATGAACAAGGGGCTGGAGCTGATCGAGGCGGCGCATATCTTCCCGACGCCGTACGAAAATATCGAGATATTGGTGCATCCGCAGTCGGTGATTCACTCTATGGTGGAATATGTCGATGGTTCGGTCTTGGCGCAGCTGGGCTCGCCAGATATGCGCACGCCCATCGCATCGACGCTCGCGTGGCCGGACCGCACGCCAAGCCCGAGCGCGCGTCTAGACCTCGCGCAGATCGGTCAACTAACGTTTGAAGCCCCTGATATTGAAAGGTTTCCTGCGCTTCGCCTCGCGCGTGAGGCGATCTCCGCGGGCGGCGCAGCCCCCGCAACGCTTAACGCCGCGAATGAGGTCGCGGTCGCTGCGTTTCTCGGCGGATCGATCAAATTCCTTGATATTGCCGCAATATCCGAGCAGGTACTTGAGCGCGCGAGCGCAGACAATGCATCGGCGACGCTCACGTCGCTGGACGAGGCTGTCGCCGCAGACGCCTATGCGCGACGGCTCGCTGATGAAGCTGTGAAAACGCGCGCCGCGGCCTGAGAAAAGCAGGAAAACAATAATGACGCTTGCAGGCATGCCGCTCGGTTCGTTGTTGACCTTTCCGGTCACCGTTGTTTCGTTCATCATTTTGTTGTCGTTGATCGTGTTTATCCACGAATACGGGCATTTTTCCGTGGCGCGCGCCTTGGGCGTGAAGGTCGATGTCTTTTCCATCGGCTTCGGCAGGCCGATCTGGCGCTGGACCGACAAGCACGGCACAGAGTGGCGGATCGCGCTTTTGCCGCTCGGCGGCTTTGTGAAGTTCTTCGGCGATCTGAACGCCGCGTCGCAGGCTTCGCCGGAAACGGCTGAAGCTGCTGCAGAAGGCCATCCCGTGACGACGCAGTTCCCGCGCCCTGGCCACGAAGACGAGGTCGCTCATGGCATGACCGCCGAGGAGCGCGCCGTTTGCTTCCATTTCAAACCGCGTTGGGTGCGCGCCGCCGTGGTTGCGGCGGGACCGTTCGCGAATTTCGTCCTCGCCGTCGTCATTTTCACGGTCATGTTCATGACATTCGGGCGCGGCAATCTTGAGCCGATTGTGGGCGGCGTGACGCCACAATCTGCGGCGGAAGTCGCCGGCATCGCGCCGGGCGACCGAATCGTTTCTATCAACGGGGCGCGGATTACGAGTTTTAACGCCTTGTCGGATACGGTTCTGATTTCGGGCGGCGCGCCGCTTTCCGTCGAAATCGACCGCGCCGGCGAAAAAATCACGGTCACGGTTTCGCCAACCCGTGTTGAGGCCGAAGACCGCTATGGCAATAAGATCGAGAAATGGCTGCTCGGCGTTTCCAGCGATCCGGACGCCTATGAATATATTTCTTATGGCTTTTTCGGCGCGCTGCGCGAGGCGGTCGGCGAAGTCGGCAGGATACTGGTGCTGACCGTCAAGTTTATCGGTCAGCTCGTGGTCGGTCGGGAAGATGCGAGCCAGCTCGGCGGTCCGATCAAAATGGCGCAATATGCCGGACAATCCGTGATGTCGGGCTTTGACGAGGGCGATGAAACGGGGCGCGAGCCGCCCAGCGTTTTTATGAAACTGCGCGCCAGCCTCGTTGACTTTTTCAGTCTCGCCGCCGTGGTCTCCGTCTCTATCGGTTTTTTAAATCTTTTGCCTGTGCCGGTTCTCGACGGCGGCCATCTGTTGTATTACGGCTACGAGGCCGTCGCGGGCAAACCGCTCGGCGCGCGGGCGCAGGCGATCGGATTCAGGGTGGGCATCGTACTGTTGGCGTCGCTCATGATCTTTGTGACATGGAACGACATCAACAATCTAATTGCATCTTTCAGTTAGGGCGGCGGCATGAGTTTTGAGAAGTCGGGGGGCTGCGCGTTTCGCGCATTGCGTGGGATAGCGGCTTTGGTTTCGATGGTCGCAGCGCCTGTCGCCGCGATGTGCGGCGGCGCACTTGCGCAAGCGCCGGCTGTGGCGCCCGTCACGGCTGCCGCGCAAAGGGCGCCGGCGCCGCTCATTCAGTCGATCGCCGTTCGCGGCAATCAGCGAATCGAGCCGCAAACCGTGGCGTCCTACCTGCCCCTGCAAGCAGGCATGCCGGCGGAGCAGGAGTTGCTTGACGTCTCGCTGAAGACGCTTTTTAACACCGGCCTTTTTGCGGATGTGAAACTGGAGATGAACCCGCAAGGGGTTTTGATCATCGACGTTCGCGAAAACCCGATCGTCAACCAGGTGATCTTAGAGGGCAACAAGCGCCTCAAAGAAGATAAGATCACGGAAGAAATTCAGCTCTCGCCGCGCTCGGTTTACACGCGCGCGAAAGTTCAGTCCGACGTTCAGCGGATTATCGAGCTCTACCGCTCCAAGGGCCGGTTCGCGGCGACGGTGACGCCGAAGGTCAAGCCGCTTGAGCAGAACCGCGTCGACGTCATCTATGAGATGGACGAAGGCCCGAAGACCGGCATCGCCAAGGTCAACTTCATCGGCAACAAAGTCTTTACCGACAATGAGCTGCGCGGGGTGATCCTGACTAAGGAAAGCCGCTGGTGGCGGTTCTTTTCCTCGAACGACAATTACGACCCAGACCGCCTTGAATATGAGCGCGAGCTTCTGCGTCAGCATTATGGACGTAATGGGTATGCGGACTTTTCCGTCGTATCTGCGGTTGCGGAGTTGACGCCTGACCGCAAGGATTTCTTCATCACCTTCACCGTCGACGAAGGCCCGCAATACACGATTGGCGATGTAGACGTGAAAACCACGCTGGCCAAACTCGATGACGAAGTCCTTGAGCGCTTCGTGCCGATTCGCCCGGGCGATACGTTTAATGGCGAAAAGATGGAAAAGGCTGTCGAATCCATCACCTTCGCCACTGGCGCCACGGGCTACGCTTTTGTTGACGTCAATCCGAGGCTGACGCGCCACGCCGAAAGCAAGACCATCGATCTGACATTCCAGGTCAATGAAGGGCCGCGGGTCTATGTTGATCGCATTAATATCAAGGGGAACACCCGCACGCTCGACAAGATCATTCGCCGCGAAGTGCGAATCGCTGAGGGCGACGCGTTCAATCGCGTGCTGGTTGATCGCTCGCGCGCGCGCATCAGGGCGCTGGGCTATTTCTCGGAAGTGGAGATCGAAGAAAAGCCAGGCTCTGCGCCGGACCGCACAGAACTCGATGTTAACGTTACCGAGCAGTCCACCGGTTCGTTCAGTGTCGGCGTCGGTGTTTCCTCGACGGAAAACTTTATCCTCGATCTGTCGATTGAAGAACGTAATCTCATGGGGCGCGGACAGTTCCTGCGCTTCCGTGTACAGGCGTCGGCGCGCACCCGCGCTGTCGATATCCGTTTCACACAGCCTTATTTCCTCGACAGGAACCTTTCGGCCGGCTTCTCGCTCTTTAACCAGCGCACCGTATTCGGTGGCAGAAACCGCGAACTGCAGGATCAGCGTTTTGTGCGTAACCGGATCGGCGGCGGGCTTAATGCGGGTTTTCAGGTCTCTGAATATGGCCGCGGCGGTCTCAACTATCTCCTGACGTTTGACGATGTTTTCATCGATCAGACGCAAGACAGAAATATTGGCGTAAACGATGATCCGGCGTCCATATTGCTGCCTGGTGCGGCGTCTACTTCAATACTCGTGAATGAAGCCGGTCAGACCGTGACTGATCCTTCGCTCGCGACGGTTCAGGTCGTGAGAGCGCAGCTCTGCGACTTCGCCGTCAATGCGTTGACGCCGACTTGCGCCAACCGGGGTGAGTTTGTGACGTCGCTCCTCGGGGCGAGCCTCGCTTTCAATAAGCTCAACGACCCGATCCGCCCCACAAAGGGCTGGCGCGCCGGTGTGAATGTCGGTTTTGCGGGGCTCGGCGGCGACGTGAACTACTACCAGGGCGAGTTTCAGGGCGCAGTTTACTATCCCTTGTTCAGAGGTTTCGTCGGCGCTCTTAAGGGGCGCGCCGGCTACATCGACGGGTACGCGGGCGACGATGTGCGCTTGTCGGACCGCTTCTTCGAAGGCGCCTCTACATTCCGTGGTTTTGAAGTCGCCGGCGTTGGACCGCGGTTCCTGACCTTCGTTAACCAGAATGGACAACTCGACGGTCAGGCGCTCGGCGCTAAAGCCTATGCCATCGGATCGGCTGAAATCCTTTTGCCGCTGCCGCTACCGCCGGAATACGGCATCCGCGCTGCTCTGTTCTCTGATTTTGGAACCGTAGGAATGCTGAACGACGCGGATCTCGCGCTTAACGATAATCCGCTCTTCCTTGTGCACCTCGATACCGATGGCAACCAGGTGTCGGCGACCCTGACCGATGGAACGCCCAACCCCGCTATCGCCCGCAGCGTCTTGCCAATTCAGGACGATTTATCCTTGCGGGTCACGGCGGGCGTCTCGGTCAGCTGGGATTCGCCCTTTGGACCGGTTCGGTTTGATTTTGCGCGCATTCTGCGCAAAGAAGAATATGATCAGACGGAAGGTTTCCGTTTCAGCGCCGGGACGAATTTCTAGCGCGGTTGGAGAGGCCGGGCGGCTTGAAATATCAAGGAGTTAACGTAGTCATGAAGAAACATCTCAAAGCGATTATCGGCGCTGCGGCCCTCACTTTCGGGGCGTTTGCAGGCCAGGCGGCCCTGACCGCGGCGGTCGCGCAATCCCAGCCGGTGATCCTGATCATCAATCAGGCGCAGGTCATTGCCCAATCCAAGGCCGGCCAGTCCATGGCGCCGCAGCTGCAAAAATTACAGGAAGCGGCCAACAAGGAACTGAACACTGAAGCTGAGAAGATCGTCAAGGAAGGCGAAGATCTCAAAAAGCAAAAAGAACTGATGGCCGAGGACGTCTGGCTCGAAAAAGCCAAGCAGGTCGCGGTCAAGCAAAACAACCTGCCGGTTCTGCGCGAAGTGCGCGTTCGCGAGCTTTCCATCGCCGAGCAGAAAGCGCTCGGAGAAATCTCTGACGTGATGAAGCCGATCCTCGAGAAAATCGTCAAGGATCGCGGCGCAACGCTTTTGCTCGACCGCTCGGCAGTGATGTTTGCGTCCGTCGATAACGACATCACACAGGAAGTGATTTCCGAACTCGACAAAAAGTTGAAGTCGGTCAAGGTCGAAAAGGTCGACCTGGCGGAGCTTCAGAAACAGGCGGCTGCTGCGGCGAACAAGAAGAAAAAGTAAGTGGTGAGATCACCGCTTTAACGGATTGGACGGCCGGCGTTTTATCGCTGGCCGTTTCACGTTTTGGAGTGTCGGGCGAAGAAGTGGCATTCGGTTTTTCGCCAGTCCCGGCGCGAGCGCAAAAAAACTGGACCATGGGGGTGTGCGGAATAAACGCCTGATGTTCCAGAAGCGATTGACGGGCATGGGCCTTTGTTGCATGTGCCGGGTGATAGACGGCAAACACCTGCAGGAACCAGCGCCGTGATATGGCGTGTGCGGATGTTTTGAAAAAGCAGTTGAGGCGCCGCCTGGATGGAGGCGTTGCTTTCGGCCAGATGAGCGGGCGGGGTGATAACGGATGATACCAGACAAACGGTTCTTCGATTATCTCGGACCGTTGTCGCTTGCCGAGGCGGCTGAGGTCGCCGGCGGTGCGCTGCCTTCGGGCTGTGACGGTGATGCGGCCATTGAACATGTCGCGGCGCTCGACGCCGAAACTCTTCAGCGTGCGATTGTTTTTGCAACATCCGCCGATGGGGTACGTCGGAGCGCGGAGGCGGGTGCCAGCCTTTGTGTCACGACCGCGGCTTTTGGCGGCGACGCCCCGAGCGGGCTCGCCGTTCTTTGCGTATCATCGCCGCGGCTCGCCTTTGCGAAGATCGCGGGGCGTCTTCATCGCCCAAGGGCAACAGCTTACCTCGATGGCGAGGTCCGCGAACAATGGAGCGCTGACGTTTCGGCGCGCGGCGGCGCCGTTCACCCGTCGGCGGTTATCGGGCCTCATGTTTCCGCTGGTCAAAACGTCGTGATCGGCCCGCATGTGGTTATCGGCGAGGCGGCGCAGATTAGCGATGGCGCAGTGATCGACGCAGGCGTCGTTCTCTCCCATTGTGAGATTGGCGCGCGCACGCACATTCTCCCCGGCGCTAAAATCGGTCAGGCCGGTTTCGGTTTCGTTGAAAGTCCGGAAGGCCTTTACCGCATGCCGCAGCTCGGTCGTGTTCTTGTGGGCGACGATGTCGAGATCGGCGCCAACGCCACCATCGATCGCGGTGCGCTCGCCGATACGGTAATTGGCGACGGCGCGAAGATCGACAATCTTGTTCAAATCGGCCACAACGTGCGTGTTGGTCGTCATTGCGTGATTGCGGCGCAGTCGGGCGTATCGGGCAGCTGCCGTATTGGCGACGGCGTGATGATGGGCGGGCAGGTTGGTCTGGCGGATCATCTCGTTATTGGCGCGGGCGCGCAGATCGCCGCTGGCGCCGGCTTGATGCGCGATGTGCCGGCGGGCGAAAAATGGGGCGGGCGCCCGGCGCGGCTTGCGCGCGACTGGCTGAAGGAAACGGCGACCTTGTCGAAACTTGCGAAGAAAAAGAACGGTTAGAACGATGGCGAAAGTTGAACCCGGTAAGAAGGTTTTGGAAGTACACGAAGTGATGCAGATACTGCCGCATCGCTATCCCATGCTGTTGATAGACCGTCTGATCGATATTACGCCCAACGAAGGCGCCGTCGGTGTTAAAAATGTATCGTATAATGAGGAGTTTTTTCAGGGGCATTTTCCTCAAAAGCCGGTGATGCCGGGCGTTATGATCGTTGAAGCGATGGCGCAAGCGGCGGCTGCGTATACCTCCTATACGGAGGAACTTGACGTGGAGGGCAAGGTTGTCCTGTTCATGGGCGTTGATAAGGCGCGTTTTAGAAAACCTGTTATTCCCGGCGATCAACTGATGATTAAAGTTACAACGGAGCAGCGCCGTCCGCCGGTCTGGCGATTTGCCGGCGTTGCTACCGTCAATGGTGAAAAGGTCGCTGACGCGCGGTTTTCCGCCATGCTGTCGCAGGCTCTTTAAAGGTCGCCCGGCGTGAGCATCCACCCGACTGCAATCATTGAGGCTGGCGCTGTTCTCGCGGACGATGTCGAGGTTGGCCCTTATTGCTGTGTCGGCGCCGGCGCCGTTTTGGAGACTGGCGTCAGATTACTCAGTCACGTGACCGTTTCCGGGCGCACGCTGATTGGCGCCGGAACGGTTGTCCATCCCTTCGCGGTGCTCGGCTCTCCGCCGCAGCATCTCGGTTATAAAGGCGAGGACACAGCGCTTGAAATCGGTCCGCGTAATATCATTCGCGAGCATTCGACCATGAATATCGGCACCAGCGCCGGGCGCGGCGTCACGCGCGTGGGCGCCGACGGGTTTTTCATGGTTGGCGCGCATGTGGGGCATGACTGCCAGGTCGGCGATAAGGTTGTCTTTGCAAACAATGCGACCCTTGGCGGACATGTGGTGGTTGGCGACGGCGTTTTCCTCGGCGGTCTTTGCGCTGTGCACCAGAATGGACGGGTCGGCGCCTATGCGTTCGTTGGCGGCTGTGCTGCGGTGACAACGGACGTTATTCCGTATGCCTCGGCCGTCGGCAACCGGGCGCGCCTCACGGGGCTGAATGTCATCGGCCTTAAACGCCGCGGCGTTGAGCGTGGGACCATCCATGCGCTGCGCGCCGCCTACCGCGAACTCTTTTTCGGTGACGGTCATTTCAAAGATCGCGTTGGCTCGGTCGCGAAAACCTATGCGGATGTCGCACCGGTGATGAAAATCGTTGATTTCATCAACGAAGACGCCTCACGCTCCCTGATGAGCCCCGTTCGGTAGGAGCCGTTCGCCCTATGCGCTGGTCGAAACTGGGCATCATCGCGGGCGGCGGCGACCTGCCGGTTCGCATCGCCGCATTTTCAGAGCGATCCGGTTCGTCATTTCATGTCATTCGCCTGGACGGCGCTGATGATGCGCTCCGTGCAGAGCATATTCCCGGCGATGACTGTGCGATCGGCGAGGCGGGCAAGATTTTACGCATCCTCAAGCAGCAGAATTGCGATGCGGTGGTTTTTGCCGGCGTTGTGAAACGCCCTGATTTTTCAACACTGAAAGCTGACTGGCGTGGCGCAGCCATGTTGCCGAAGGTTGTGGCGGCGGCGGCGCGGGGCGACGGCGCTCTTCTGAACGTTCTCGTGGAAACGGTTGAAAGCGAGGGCATGTTTGTCGTTGGCGCTGAGGAAGCCATGGGCGATCTCGCGGCGCCGGCGGGCGCCCTTGGCGCTGTCGTGCCCAGCCCGGAAAATCTTGACGATATGCGCAAAGCCGCGAGCGTGGTGCGCGCCCTTGGCGCCTTCGACATCGGGCAGGGCGCGGTGGTGGCGCGCGGGCTGGTGTTGGCGGTCGAGGCGGCGGAAGGCACAGACGCGATGCTCGCGCGCTGCGGAGACTTGCCATCTTCGCTCGCGGCGGGTGGGGTCCTCGTAAAGCGGCCGAAGCCGGGGCAGGAGCTGCGCGTAGACTTACCGGTGATCGGGCCGCAGACTGTGCGGTGCGCGGCGGCGGCGGGGCTCGCCGGCGTCGCGATTGAGGCGGGTGTCGCCATTGTCATCGACAGGTCGGAGGTGATCGCCCTTGCGGACGCGGCGAAGCTGTTCGTCTACGGGTTTGATGATGCGGATCTTAAGGCGCCATGACTGCGTCCGGCGAGCGCGCAGATCTGACGATCCTCATGAGTGCTGTCGAGCCGTCGGGCGATGCATTGGGCGCGGCGCTTATGTCGTCATTGCGGGAAAAAACAGACCGTAAGCTGACCTTTATCGGCTGCGGCGGCGCAGCGATGGCGCGTAAGGGCTTCAAGAGCGCGTTTCCGGTAAACGCATTTTCCGTTATCGGACCGGTTGGGGCGCTCCGCGCCGCGCCCGCCGCCATGAAAGCAACGAACAGGCTGGCGCGCCTTGCTGCGGATGAAAACGCCGCCGCCGCCGTGTTGATCGATGCATGGTCGTTTTCTCACATGGCGGCGAAGAAAATCGCCGCCCGCGCGCCAGAGACCATGCTGTTAAAATATGTGGCGCCGCAGGTGTGGGCTTCGCGCGCGCACCGCGCTCGTGATCTTGCGCAGTTGTTCGATGGCGTCGTGACGTTGTTCGCATTCGAGAACAGTTTTTTTGACACTGAAGATATTTCGGTTGCGTTTGGCGGGCATCCGGGTTTTCAGGCGGCGGCGCGGCCGCGCAGCGCCGCGCTGGAGTTTCGGGCGGTTCATAATCTTGGAGAAAGGCCGCTTTTGGCGGTGGCGCTTGGCAGTCGGGCCGGGGAGATCACCCGGCACGCCGCGCCGTTTCGCGAGGCGGTGGCGCGCGTTTACACTGAGCACCCTGATATACGCGTCGTCGCGCCCCTTGCGCCGGGTACGGAGGACCGGGTGCGCGCGACGATGCGCGGCTGGCCTGGGGAGCCGATTTTCGTTTCGGCGACGCGTCGGTTCGACGCGTTTGCTGCTGCTGATGCGGCGCTCGCGGCGTCCGGAACGATTACGACGGAGCTGGCGATCAACCGAACGCCAATGGCTGTCGCGTATAAAGTTCATCCGCTTACGGCCTATTGGGTGAGACAGGTAATAAAAACGCCCTACATTTCGCTTATCAACATCGCCGCCAATGCGCCCATCATTCCTGAATTCCTGCAGGAGGCGTGCGCGCCCGAGGCGATCGCGGCGGAACTCTCGGCGCTTTTGGCCGACCCGGCGCGGCGCGAGGCGCAAATCTCCGCGTTCGCGCCGGTTTTGGCCGATCTCGGCATTGGCGGCCCGCCGGCAGCGACGCGGGCAGCGGAAGCGATTTTGGCCTGGATTGAGCAAAAAGAGGGCCGCGGCGGCAATTAAATGCCAATAAACGCCGCCCCTCTATTGAAAGCGCCGCCGGGCCCCGGTAAGGCAGAGAGTGGCCCTAGGGGTGTAGCTCAGTTGGTAGAGCATCGGTCTCCAAAACCGAGGGTCGTGGGTTCGAGTCCCTCCGCCCCTGCCACTTAAATGAATGACTTAGGTATTTCAAAAGCAATCGCATAGCAGCTCGATTGCATGTTCAGCTGTGCGCGGCATGAGCTTGTTGGATGGCCGGGCGGTCGTTTTTCGCGACCTGCTGACCTTTGTATCGGGGAATTACTGAAACGTCGCACCAGCAGGCGTCTATTTTTCTTGGTCTGCAATCAGGCGTTGGATTTGTCGGATGACCTTTCTGGCCTCCCGTAGCCTTGCATCATAATGATTGATGATCCGCACAGCGTCATCGATTGTATCGCGGCCTTCACGATCACCTGCGGCTTCGAGACGGTCCGCCACCCTAACCATCTTTGATTGATGCTCGGCGATTTCTAAATCCATAACGACGTTTGTTTTGCTGCTTTTAAAAGCATGGGCGATCGATGATGATCGCCCATGCGTGGGTTTCGTTATCGAATAATCTTGTAACACCCGCCAGCCGGTCCGGATGTGCCAGGGCCTGCAGATATTTTTATTCTTGAGTTTCCATTTATCTCATAGTGGAAACACTTACCCCGTACAAGCGAACGATCTCCATTGGTCCCTTCTATTTCAATAGTGAGATTTGGCGAGCTGTTTGTACGTGTGCAAATTAGCGCCAAATACTGCTTCCCCGAAGGCCCATCAACTAGGGGCGTGCTTATGCTTGACGTACTATCCAAAAACCACGGCAGAAAACCGTGCAACGTCGAGTTTTCACCTATAGGTTCGTGATCTTCTCCCACGCATAACCCATCCGCCGCCTTCGCATTGAGACTCACCGCTTGCGCATTCGCCGCACCGCTCATTATTATAGCGCTCATTGCGGTTAACGCGCACATAGTCAGGATGTTGGATCGTTTTAGCATGTTTCTCCCCTATGCTTTTTCGGGCAAGCTTGATTGCCGTGCCCGGCTTCGATCCTATCACGGCCTAATCGTCCATTCCCCTATACTCCCAGTTTTTTGCAACAAGACGGTTTTTCGAAAATCGGTTCAAAACCGGCTGGCCTCTTACGCATCGTGCGCTGTCAGCGCACCTGCGTCCTGAAACCGTGAATTTATCGCAGTTTTCACCTTTTTGATATTGCCTAGCGGGTCCAAAAACGCCTAGAAGCCGGTTTTCATGGATCAGCCGCAGTAGCTCAGTTGGTAGAGCATCTGATTTGTAATCAGGCGGTCGGGAGTTCGAGTCTCTCCTGCGGCACCACGAGCCGAAACCCTTGGCGAAGCCAAGGAAGTTCGGCGAGATCAGTGACTTTCTACAACTGACGGCATTTGTCGCAGAAGCAACGCCTTTCGCCAAAACTGCGTCCCTTCGCGAAGCGAAGGAAACCGAGCGAGATCTCAGCTTTTAAGCGATCCATTCCAGTTATCGGACTGTGAAGGCGTTCCGCTAAAAACTTCGTGCCTTGGCGAAGCCAAGGAAGTTCGGCGAGATCAGTGACTTTCTACAACTGACGGCATTTGTCGTAGAAGCAACGCCTTTCGCCAAAAACTGCGTCCCTTCGCGAAGCGAAGGAAACCAAGCGAGATCTAGCTCTCCCGACGGTTTCGTTGGCGTTCAAATTCCCTTTGTCGCGCCGCTGCCGCCCCTTAAATTCTTTTCAAAACAGCCGCTTAGCCTAATGTGTGTGGCTGGCGTCCAACCTCCGACAGGTTGTCTATTTGCCGCAGCGCCATAGCGATAACGGTAAAGTTATATTTTCGCGACGGATTCTCCGGCATAAGCCGTTTAAAATTCTATCGAAATCTACACTGATCGCCAAAACGTAGGGATTTACGTAAGGTTCGCTTATATAATGGCCGAGATCAGCTAAACACATCGCTTTTGGGAGAGCGGCGGATGAAATTTTCCGGCCCATTAATGGCTGGCGCGGCGGTTGGCGGCGTCCTCGGGGCGGCGATCATTGGCGGCGTCTGGATGGTTTCAAGCGGAAGCCAGACGCCGGCCGTAGAAAATACGCGTCCCGGCGGTGGTCCTGGCGGGCGCGGCGCTCGCCGCGCCTATGCCCCAGACGTCGCCATGGTGCGCGCAAAATCGGCGGCGGTCGCGAAAACGATTGATGTTCTTGGCGAGGCGCGCGCCCTTAAAAGTGTCGCCATCGCCGCGGAAGTGACTGGCCTTGTCCAAGTGGTCAATGTCGCGCCGGGCAAGCGCATGAAGGAAGGCGACGTTCTTCTCGAAATCGACCACGAAGCGCAGGCCATCGCGCTTGATCGCGCGCGCGCCCAATATCCCATCGCGAAGTCGAACGCTGAACGTTACCGGGCCCTCGAGGCGGAAAACGCCGGGTCAGCGCTGGAGGCGGAGCAGGCCTTCAACGCCCTCAAAACGCTGGAAGCGGATTTGCGGTCGGCGGAGTTTGCGCTCAGCCAACGCGTCATCAAGGCGCCGTTTGACGGTATTGCAGGAATAACGACCATCGAAGCGGGCGACTATGTGCGCTCCGGCGATGTCGTAACAACTCTCGATGACACCTCGTCGATTGTGGTCGAGTTCTCAGTGCCGCAGGAGGCGGCGGCTTATGTCGCGCTCGATCAGGCGGTGACAGCGCGACTGACATCGGACGCCGCGCGCGCGCACGCCGGCGTTGTCAGCGCCATCGACAGCCGCATCGACCCGGCGTCCAGAACTTTGCGCGTGGAAGCGACCGTCGACAACGCCGAGGGGCTTTTGTTGCCCGGGGCGGTGTTCGCCGTGTCGACGACAAGCGACGGCGAAAAAGCGATTTCCGTACCTGGGTTGGCTGTGCAGTGGGATCGGGAGGGCGCCTATGTTTGGCGGCGAACCGATGAAGGCGTTGCGGTGCGCGCGTCGGTGAGGATCCTTCAGCGCACCGATGATCAAGTCCTCGTTGAAGGCGATATCGAGCCTGGCGATGCGATTGCGGCCGACGGTGCGGACCGCGTGCGCGCCGGGTTGAAGCTGCCGGCGGTCGCGGGCGCTTACGGCGCGCCGGCGTCCTCAAGCGGCGGCGCGCAAGCAGGCGCTGGCGCGCATGATTGAGGCGTTAAACCTGCCGGCGCCGGGTGAGCGCTCATGACCGGCCCCGTCCATAAAGATCCTGAGGATGGCGCTGCGTCCGGCGACGGCGATACCGGCGGCGTAATCGGTGTTTTCATTCGCCGTCCCATCCTCGCCGCCGTCGTCAGTCTCCTGATCGTTCTGGCGGGCCTTGCGGCGATGAACGCCATCGAGGTACGCGAGTTGCCGGAAGTCGATCAGCCGGTGATTTCCATCACGACCAACTATCCTGGCGCATCGCCCGAATCCATGGATGCTGAGGTGACGTCGGTTCTGGAAAGCGCCGTCGCGCAGGTCGATGGCGTCATGTCGATTTCATCGTCGTCCACATTCGCGCGCAGCAGCATCAATGTGGAATTCACCAATTCGACCAACATCGATATCGCCGCGACGGACATGAAGAACGCGTTGTCGGCGACTGCGCGCAATTTGCCTGACGACGTTGAAGAACCGCAGGTGCGCAAGGCCGATTCCGATGCTTCGCCGATCATGCGCCTATATATATCGGCAAACGGTATGGATCCCGGCGACCTCGCAGACCTTGTGGACGATGTTGTTTTGCCGCGACTGCAATCCGTAGAAGGCGTCGCGCAGGCCAATGACTATGGCGTCAAAAACCGTGTCATTCGTGTACGCATCGTGCCTGTGTCGCTTGCGTCTAGAGGGTTTACGGTCGCGGACGTTAACCGGCTGCTCGCGACGGCGGGCGCCAATGCGCCGAGCGGACGCTTGCGCAATTCAACGCAGCAGATCCTGATCCGCGCGGACGCGCAGGCGACGACGCCGGAAGCCATCGCGGCGTTGCGGCTTGACGCCGATACGCGGCTTGCGGACGTCGCTATCGTTGAATGGGGCTTTGAGGACGAAAGCACGACCGCGCGTGTGAATGGTTCTCCCGGTATCGGCGTTGGCATCATCCGCCAGGCGCAGTCGAATACGGTGGCGGTCTCTGAAGGCGTTCGCGCCGCGGTCGATGATTTGAAAGAAGTACTGCCGACGAATGTCGATATCCGCATTTCCATGGACGATTCCATCTTTATCAACGCCGCTATTCAGGAGGTTTTTAAAAGCCTCTTCATGGCGACGGCGATTGTCGTCCTAGTTATCTTCGTTTTTCTGCGCAGCCTGCGCGCGACGATTATCCCAGCTGTCACGATACCCGTGTCGCTTCTCGGTACGGTGGCGGCGCTCTGGCTCGCCGGATTTTCGATTAATCTAATCACCCTGTTAGCGCTCGTCATGGCGACGGGGCTCGTCGTCGATGACGCCATTGTCGTCACCGAGAACATCCAGCGCTGGCGGTTTAAAGGCGCCGGCAAGCGCGCCGCGGCGGTCATCGGCGCACGCGAGATCGTTTTCGCCGTTCTGTCGACCACGGCGACGCTGGCGGCGGTGTTTATCCCGATTTCGTTTCTGCCGGGGCAGGCGGGGCGGCTTTTTTCCGAGTTCGGGTTCGTTCTCGCGTTCGCCGTCATGGTGTCGTCGTTCATTGCGCTGACGTTGTGCCCCGTGTTGACGGTGCGGTTCGGGCGCGAGGTGCGCAAGGCCGCGACGGAGGACCCGACATTGCCGGCCCACAAACGCAAACCCGCTGGCCCACTGTCGGCGGCCTATGCAAAGATATTGCGGCTTTGCCTGCGGGTTCCCATCGCGCCGGCGGCGGCGTCGCTCGCTTTCGCAGCGGGCGCGTTCATCGTTTTTCAAACCGTGCCCAAGGAACTGACGCCTCAGGAAGATCGCGGCGTTATTTTCTCTATCGTCGCCGTTCAGGAAGGCGCGAGCTTTCAATATCTCGACCGCCGTGTTCTGGAGATGGAAGCGCAGTTGCAAACGCTCTTGGACGCAGGCGAAGCGACGGACGTGATGTCGATCAACGGCGTGCTCGGACGAACGCGGTCCTTTCTTATTCTGCGTCTCAATGACTGGGCCGAACGCGATAAGTCGCAAGCAGACTATCAAAGGGAGTTTCGCGCGCTTGTCGGCGGCATCCCCGGCGCGACAGCAATCGTGCGTCGCGGCAATTCTCTCGGCATTCGCGGCGCCGGCCAGGGGCTTCAGTTTGCGGTCATGGGCGACGACTATGGCGAAGCCGCCGACGCCGCGCAGGCGATTGCCGATGTTCTTTCTGAGAGCGATACGTTTTCAGACGTGCGGCTGGATTTCAATACGTCGCAGCCGCAAATCACCATCGATGTCGACCGCGATGCAGCATCGCAACTCGGCGTTCCCATTCCCGATATCACGACGGCGATCCAGGCGATGGCCGATGAGGTGCGCGCGGCGGAAATCTTCGTTGGCGACAACATTATCGATGTTCTCGTCTCCGGCGCCGGCAAGCCGGTGAACGACCCGACCGATCTTGAAAACATCTTTGTCCGAACGGGTGACGGCTCCATTGTCCCCATGTCGTCCGTGGCGACGGTGCGCGAGGAGGCGGTTGCGTCGAATTTGCGGCGCGAACAGCGCCGGCGGGCGGTGCCGGTGACGGCGAGCCTTACGGACGGCGCGCGGCTCGGTGATGCGGTGGTCGAAATGCGTGAGGTTGCGTCGGAGGTTCTGGCGGGATCTTTGTCGGTGGCGTTGTTGGGAGAGGCGCGGCTTCTTGATGATTCTTCCAATGCGACGCTGATGGTTTTTGGGTTTGCGGGATTGATCGTTTTTCTGGTCCTCGCGGCGCAGTTTGAGAGTTTTATCAGTGCATTGATTATCATGGTGACCGTGCCGTTCGGCCTGGCGGCAGCCTTCTATGCCATCCAGTTGACGGGCGGCTCCATCAACTATTACAGCCAGATTGGCCTCGTGTTGTTGATCGGGATTATGGCGAAGAACGGCATCCTCATCGTCGAGTTCGCGAACAAGCTTCGCGATCAGGGAGAAAGCGTTTCAGAGGCTATCGAACACGCCTCGATCACAAGGTTGCGCCCGGTTCTGATGACCGCGATTTCGACACTGCTCGGCGGTGCGCCGTTGATCCTTGGATCGGGCGCCGGGGCGGAGGCGCGCGCCGCGCTTGGCTGGGTCGTGGTTGGCGGTCTCGGCTTTGCGACGCTGTTCACGCTCTTCCTGACGCCGGTGGCGTATAAGCTTCTTGCCGGGTTGTCGCGCCCGCGGGCGGCGGAAGGGCAGTTGGTGGAGGCCGAGCTTGCGGAAATGTCTGCTGCGAAGTCTTCCCCGGCGGAGTAAGCGCGCGCCTACTATTTCTTTTCCAGAAGTATCTGGCTTTCTTTCTCGACCTTGCCGGTAATGGTCTCGGCGATGGCGGCGAGAAAACCGGGCAGTATTGCTTCAATGCGGATATGCGCCGGGAACACATCGATATGGCCGGAAATCGACTGACCGAGGCCGCGAGCGGTAAATGAAAAGCGATCGGCGCTCGTCCACTCTTCGGTAAATTTGAACCGCAAACCGCCGGAAAGATGAGATTTCAGCTTGCCGAAGCCCTCATTGATACGGGATTTGGCTTCGTCCTTCCCGAGGTCGTGGGAGACGGTGATGGTGACGGGACGTGGCATGGAAGCGCCTCCGGGTGTTCTGCGCTGCGTCGCTCGCTCTGGGCGCGCGTTCTTGCCCCTTAGATAAGTTCGCGCCATGGGCGTCGCAACTTTTGCCTGAAAATTCATAGGTGTTGTCGCCCAATCCGGCTTGAATGTGCTAAGACACCTGCTTGAGCATCCAGGGGTGGAGAGCGATGGGTAAGTTGATTTTTCTTGTGTGCACCACAGCAATTGTGCTGGCGGTGGGGATTGGCGTTGCCGGACCGGGGACGCGGTTTGGATTTTGGGATTACGGGGTCGGCCTTTCTCTTATCAGACAATTGGCGCTGCCGGTGATGATCGCCGCTGGCCTGTCGGCCTTGTCGCTTGTCGGCGCTTTGATCGGCGCGCGAGGCATGGCTCTTTACGCGGCGCTCGCGACTGTCGCCGCCGGCGCGGCGGCCTATGCGCCCATCAAAATGAAGCAGCTTGTGGATGCAAACCCGTTCATTCACGACATCACGACGGACTTCGAGGAACCGCCGCAGATTGTCGCTGCAGCGGACCTGCCAAGGAAGAATCCGGCGGATTACGTCGGTGCGGAGTTTGCGCCGCGCTCCAACATCACCATCGCCGATGCGCAGCGCGCTGCGTTTCCGGACCTTGAAACCATCAAGGTCGCCGGCAGCATCGATGAAACGGCTGAAGTCGTCATGAGCGTTGTAAACGATATGGGGATGGAAATCCTCGAAGAGGGACCGACTGACGATGGCTGGCGCGTAGAGGCGGCGTCGACCAGTCTTTGGTTCGGCTTCGTCGACGATTTTGTCGTGCGCCTGAAACCAGCCGGCGCGCAGACGGAGATCGACGTGCGGTCGAAATCGCGGGTTGGGTTATCCGACCTCGGCGCCAATGCGACGCGCGTGCGTGATTTTCTGGAGCGCATGCAGTCGGCGACAGGCTAACGACATTTGCATTTCCTTTGAAGGCGGCGCCAGATGTTTTTCGCAGCCGCGCGGAGAACTGCTGACGGCGATTGCGTGATCTATAGGACGGACGCTACTTTCCTCATTTGACAAAGCATCAATAAGGAAAGTCGTCCATGCCCTCGCAATTCCGCGACTTGACTGCAGATCACTTAAATCAAATGGGGACCTCGTTTCTGCCAGGCCTCGTCGGCGTCAATATTCTCAATGTTGGCGACGGATTTTTGGAAGCAGAAATGCCTGTGCGGCAGGCGCTGATGGCGCCGAACGGTTTTTTGCATGCAGGGGCGGTGGTGACGTTGGCCGATACCGCATGCGGTTACGCCTGCACGCGCGCTTTACCGGAAGGCGCGGCCGGCTTCACCACAATCGAACTGAAATCAAACTTTCTGGGAACGGCGAGGGAAGGCGTTCTGGTATGCCGCGCCGACGCGCAGCATCTTGGCCGCACCACGCAGATCTGGGATGCGGTCGTCAAGAGTAAGGGTGAGGACAAAACGCTCGCCTTATTCAGATGTACACAGATGGTTCTTTGGCCAAAGAAGTAAAACAGGCGGGCTTTGCGAAACGGTTATGTAACGGGATTTGACAGCGAGCCATCGCTCGCGGCGGCGTCTGTATCAATAACGACGCTGTTGCCCGATACGCGAGCCTTGTTGTCGGCGATCAGTCGCAAACAGGCGGGGTAGAGCTTGTGTTCTTCGACCAGTATGCGCGCGGCGAGGGTTTCGGCGGTGTCGCCCGGCGCTACGGGTACGGCGGCTTGTCCGATAATCGGTCCTTCATCCACGTCGCTGGTGACAAAGTGCACCGTGCACCCCGCAAGCTTGACGCCTGCGTCGATCATGCGCTCGTGTACATTGATGCCTTTGAACGAGGGCAGGAGCGACGGGTGAATGTTGATGAGCCGGCCGCGCCACCGCTCAACGAAGCCATTACTTAAAAGGCGCATGAAGCCGGCGAGACAGATGTAATCGACTGAGGCGGCTTCAAGAGCGGCGGTCAGCGCGTCGTCAAAGTCTTCGCGGCTCTGAAAATCCTTGTGATCGATCACTTCAAGCGGGATTTTCGCATTGCTTGCATGGGCGATGCCTTCCGCTTTCGGCCGGTTGGAGATCACGAGCGCGATCTCGGCTGGAAAATCCGGCGCCGCTGCGGCGTCGATCAGGGCTTTCAGGTTGCTGCCGCGCCCGGAGATGAGGACGCCGACCTTCGCTCGCACCATGCTTTAAGCCTTCCCGATCTCGCCGATAGGCCACGCCCGCTCGCCCGCCGCCTCAAGGGCGCTGACAGCGGCGTCCGCACGGTCGGGCGCTGCGACGACGACGCCGCCGACGCCGCAATTGAAGGTGCGTCGCATGTCTGCGTCGCTGACGCCGCCTTCATCGCGGAGCCATTCAAACAATGGCGGCAAGGGGAGCGCAGCGTCGTCGAACAGGGGTCGGAGGCCGTCGCCGATCACACGCGGAACATTCTCTGTAAGGCCGCCGCCTGTAATATGGGCGAAACCCCTCACGCTGGCATCGTGAAAGAGCGCGCGTACGGGTTTTACGTAGATTTTTGTCGGCGCCATCAGCGCTTGTCCGAGCGTCTCGCCCTCGTCGAAGGGCGCGGGCGCGTCATAGGAGGCGCCCGTGTCAGCGACAATCTTGCGGATTAGCGAAAACCCGTTCGCGTGGGCGCCTGAGGACGCGAGCGCAATCATCACGTCGCCGGCTTCCACCGGCCGCGGCAACAGCGCGCCGCGCTCCGCCGCGCCAACGCAAAATCCTGCGATATCGTATTCGCCGGCGTCATACATGCCGGGCATTTCCGCGGTTTCGCCGCCGATCAGGGCGCAGCCGGCCTGTTTACAGCCGTCGGCGACGCCTTCGACGACGGCGGCGGCAACTTCAGGCGTCAGTTTGCCTGTTGCAAAATAATCGAGAAAAAACAAGGGTTCAGCGCCTTGCGCTAAGACATCGTTGACGCACATAGCGACGGCGTCGACGCCGATTTCATGGTGATGGCCGGTCTCAAACGCGACTTTCAGCTTGGTGCCGACGCCGTCCGCGCCGGCGACCAGGATGGGATCGGTGAAGCCAGCCGCCTTGAGGTCGAAAAGGCCCCCAAAACCGCCCAGCGCGCCGTCTGCGCCCGGCCGGGCGGTGGCGCGCGCCAGCGGCCCGATGGCCTTGATAAGTCGGTCGCCCGCATCGATATCGACGCCGGCGCTTTTGTATGCGTCGCTCATGAGCGACCTCCTACTTGATGCCGGCGGCGCGTGGCAACCGAAAGCGCCTCATTGAACCACATCGCGCGAAATTTAGGGGTGACCTGAAGCCGCGGCCCGCATTATAAGCCAGATAGCGGCGCTGGGGCGGCTGAACATGGCGGGATGCGACATGACAAAATTAAGAGCGCTTTCTTCTGCTTTGAAGATCATTTTTCTTGGGTTCGCGCTTGGCTGGGCGGGCCCGGCGCTGGCGATTGGCGACGATGTCTTCGTCGTACCGCGCGTCACCGTGCAGGCGGAAGCCGACAGCGCCACCGCTGCGAAAAACGCGGCGCAAAACGCCGGACGGCGCCGCGCGATGGATATTCTTCTGCGCCGTCTCACGGTGGAAGAAGACTGGGTTTACCTGCCGCGTCTTGCGCGCGGGGAGGCAGCGCCCGCAAGCGCCGGCGTTGACGGCAAGAACGCCGTCGTTCTGTCGCCGCGCGATCTCGAACTTCTGGAATCGAGCTTCGAGGTCAACAACGAAAAAAGTTCGCCCAAAACCTATCGTGCTTATATCACCTATCGTTTTAAACCGGCTGCGGTTCGTCGCCTTCTGAAAGACGCGCGCATTCCTTACAGCGAAGCGCAGACCCGCACTGCGCTTGTGTTGCCGGTGCTGCAAACCCGGAACGGGCTTTATCTGTGGGAAGAGAACAATCCGTGGATGGCCGCCTGGAAAGTGCGTCCCTATGATAACGAACTGACCCCCATGGCGGCGCCTCTGGGCGATCTGGAGGATCAGGCTGCGATCTCGCCGCGTGACGCGCTGTCGCTCCACGGAAACAAATTGGAACTTTTGGCGCAACGCTATGGCGTTTCCCAGGTGATCGTCGCTCATGCGTTTCTCAATCAGGTGGACGGCGAGGACCAGCTGCGCGTGCGGTTGATCAACGGCTATCGCGAGAGCGGCGTTCTTGAACCGATCGAAGAACTTGGCGCCGACGCAGGCTTTGACGGACCGTCTCAATCCGTTGCGCCGACGCCGCAATTCGGCGGCGACGACGTTGCTTCCTCCGCGAAGGTGGGCGACGTTCTGGCGGAAGGGTTCTTCAAACAGGCGTCCGGTAACTTTCCCATGCTTGCGCAGTCGTCCATCGAAAGCGCCATCGCGAAATACGCCAGTTCCTGGAAAGCCCGCACGCTGATCGATCATTCCGCAGCGTCGGTCATCGAAACCACCGCGTTTTTCGACTCCATTGGCGAATGGACCAAGATCCGCGCCGCGCTCGTCGATACGCCGCTGATCGGTTCGGTGCAGGTGCGGTCCCTGTCGCGCCGCGGCGCGGAGATGCTGATCCGCGCCTATGGCGACCCCGGCAAGCTGATTGTCGCCATGGAAGCGCAGGGGCTTGCGCTCTGGTCCGACGATGGCGAGACATGGATGATCGCAACCCCGGCGACGGCGCAAACCGTTCGCCGCACCTTCCGTCGTCGCGGCGGAAGAAACCGGTACAGCGAAGGCGAACCGACCTATAACGACGAGGCGATTGTGCCAGCCTCAGAATTTGAGCGCGCCGACGGTGCGGAAACGAAGATTGAATCGCGATACTAAAGACCCTTCAGGCCGCTTGGGTTTGGCTGGGGCGGCCGCTTCAGGCGCGGCGCCGGGAACGCCGGCGCCCGCTTTGCAAATCCCTCTTGCGTTGCCGCTGGGCGCGCCGTCCTACAAGCGCGCCGACTTTATGCTATCCGACGCCAATCGGGCGGCGCTACAAATTGCTGACGGCTGGCGGGAGATTGACGAGCCGGCGCTTGTCATTTGCGGACCGAACGGCGCGGGCAAAACCCACCTTGCGCATATCGCCGCCGGCGAAGAGGCGGTGTTTTTGTCGCCGGCGACGTTCGCCGAGCAAACCCACCCGGGCTGGCGAAGCGCGCCGGTTGTGGTTGTGGATGATCTGCCCGGCGAGGCGAGCCCGCGCGCCATCCTCGACGCGCTGACGGTGCGCAGCGACGCCGGCGCGCGAACGATCCTTGTGGGCGCCGGCGATCCTGCTGCATGGGCCGGCGGGTTCAAGGATCTCGAAACGCGTCTGCAGGCAATGCCGCGAGCGATTTTGGACGACCCCGACGAGGCGCTCATCCGCGCGGTGATGGTCAAGCTCTTCAAGGACCGGCAGATCGACGTGAAATCCGCAATCATCGATTACGCAGCGCCGCGCCTGCAACGGACATTCGGCGCTGCAAGCGCATTTGTTGCGCTTACTGACGAAGCGGCCATGGCGGCGAATGGGCGAATTTCATTAACGGTCGCGCAAAACATCGTTGGCAAACTTTGTGAAGCGGGCTCGCCGGGTTAAGAATGGCGGCTGAAGAGCCGCGTAACCTGGAAGGAGATCGACACGTGACCGCTAGCGCAGATGATGGGATCAGCCGTGAAACGCCCTTGCCGGCGCCGATCGCGGGTGCTGACGTTTCTGCCGGGTCGCCGCTTTTGAAATCCCCTGACCGGTTCATGAACCGCGAGCTTTCCTGGCTCGCGTTCAACATGCGTGTTCTGGAAGAGGCGGGCAATGAGCGTCATCCGCTTCTGGAGCGGCTGAGGTTTTTATCGATTTCAGCCAGCAATCTCGATGAGTTTTTCATGGTGCGCGTGGCGGGCCTGCGCGGTCAGGTCCGCGAAGGCGTTCAGGCCATGAGTCAGGAGGGCATGACGCCGAGTGAGCAGCTTGCGCTCATCAACGCTGAAGCGATTTCGCTGATGGAAAAACAGCAAAGCTGCTGGCGCGTTCTGAAGGAGAAAATGCGCGGCGAGGGCGTTTTCGTCCTGCGCGATGACGAACTGACTGATACGGACGATCAGTGGCTGCGCGACGAGTTCAGAAAGAACATCTTTCCGATCCTCACGCCGCTTGCGCTCGACCCGGCGCATCCCTTTCCTTTTGTGCCAAATCTCGGCCTTGTCCTGTGCTTTGAGCTGCGGCGCAAAGACGGCTCGCTCATGCAGGCGTTGTTGCCGGTGCCAGTGAAAATCAGCCGGTTTATCGAGCTGCCGGCGACGACTGCGCGCGACAACAGGCGTGCGCCGGTGCGTTTCATCGCGCTTGAACAGGTGATTGTCCGCTATATCGACCTGATTTTTCCTGATTTTGAGCTCGTCGCCCATGGCGCGTTCCGGGTCTTGCGGGACTCCGACGTTGAAATCGAGGAAGAGGCGGAAGACCTTGTGCGCGTCTTCGAGACGATGCTCAAACGCCGCCGTCGCGGCGATGTCATCCGTGTCAAAATCGATGCATCGACGCCTCAGCACATGCGAGACCTGGTCGGCGAACGGCTGAACGCTGCGCCGCAGGATGTTGTCGTGATCGACGGTATTCTCGGCCTTGCCCAAACCAGCGAGCTTATTCCCGCAAGCCGGCCGGACCTGCAGTTCGAGCCTTACGAGCCGCGCTTTCCCGAGCGTATCCGCGATCATGGCGGCAACTGTTTTTCCGCCATTCGCGCGAAAGACATAATCGTTCATCACCCATACGAGAGTTTCGATGTCGTCGTTCAGTTTCTGAAACAGGCCGCCGCCGATCCCAAGGTCGTTGCGATCAAACAAACACTTTACCGCACATCGAAACAGTCGGCTATCGTCGAGGCGTTGATCGAAGCCGCCGAAGCCGGCAAAAATGTCACCGCTGTCGTCGAGCTAAAGGCGCGTTTCGATGAAGAGGCGAACATTCGCTGGGCGCGCGCCCTTGAGCGCGCCGGCGTCAATGTGGTGTACGGGTTTGTCGAGTATAAAACACACGCCAAGCTGTCTTTCGTGGTTCGTCAGGAGGCGGACGGTGCGCGCACCTACACCCATGTCGGCACGGGGAACTATCACGCGATCACGGCGCGCATCTATACGGACTTATCGCTCTTTACGTGCGATCCGGCGATTGGCCGCGACGCTGCAAAAGTGTTCAATTTCATCACGGGCTATGCAGCGCCGGAGAATTTTGAAAAGTTCGCCGTTGCGCCACTGAATGCGCGTGAGCGGATTTACGATTTGATCGATAATGAAATCGCCAATGCGCGCGCCGGTAAACCGGCGGGCATCTGGGCGAAAATGAACGCGCTTGTCGACGGCAAGATGATCGATAAATTCTACGAGGCGTCGAATGCCGGCGTTCAAATCGATCTTGTTGTGCGCGGGATTTGTTGCCTGCGCCCGGGCGTGCCCGGCCTTTCGGAAAACATTCGTGTAAAAAGCATTATCGGTCGTTTTCTGGAGCATGCACGCATTTACTGTTTCGGCGCCGGCAAGGCGCTGCCGAACCCGCAGGCGCATGTCTATGTCGCCTCGGCCGATTTGATGCCTCGAAACATCAATCGCCGCGTCGAGGTCTTTTGCCCGATTGAGAACCCTACGGTGCACAGCCAGATCCTCGATCAGATCATGCTCGCAAATCTGAAGGACAACGCGCAAAGCTGGACCCTCGGTCCCGACGGGACCTATCAGCGCGCCGAAACGCCGCCAGACGCAGAGCCCTTCAACGTTCATACCTATATGATGACCAATCCGAGTCTGTCCGGGCGCGGGGCTGCGATTGAGTATCATGCGCCGGAAGCGCTGAAACACCGCAAGTAAAACGCCTGAAGCGCAGGCGAATCGTTGCTAAAATTCTCATTGGGGATACAAAAAGCACGGATTTGACGGCTTCGGACTAAAAAAGTGATGGCGGGCAGGAAAATTTTCTCTTTGAGGGGCGAAGCGCCAGAGACGGTGCGTTATGCGGGCGGCGTTGATGCGTAGCGAAGAGCGGCGCGCCGTTGTCGATATCGGCTCAAACTCCGTGCGTCTCGTTATTTACGAAGGGTCGGCGCGGGCGCCGGCCGTAATCTGTAACGAAAAAGCGCTTTGCGGCCTCGGGCGGGACATGACGGCCGACGGTGCGCTTAATCCGGATGCGGCGCAAGCGGCGCTCGCCACGCTGGCGCGCTTTGCTCGGTTGTTGCAGGCCCACGGAAGTCCGCCGACCTATGTACTCGCGACCGCGGCCGTCCGCGAGGCGAGCGATGGCGGGCGTTTTGTCGATGCGGTGAAGTCGTTCGGGTTTGATGTACAGGTTTTGTCCGGCGCGCAGGAGGCGGAACTTGCAGCCTATGGCGTTGTCTCGTTTGAGCCCGATGCGACTGGCATTGTCGGCGATATGGGTGGCGGCAGTCTTGAACTGATCGCGCTCAAAAACGGCGACATTAAAGACGCCGCCAGTCTTTCCATCGGTCCACTGACGGTTATGGCGCAATCCGGCGGCGACATGGCGCGCGCCAGGAAAATCATTCAGGCGGGCGTTGACCGCGTCGCGTGGATCGAAAAGCGTCAGTCGAAAACTCTGTACTCCGTTGGCGGCGCATGGCGTGCGGTTGCTAAGATCCATATGCGGCTGCGCAAATATCCGTTATCGGTTCTGCATCGCTATGAAATGACGCGTGCGCAGGTTTTCGATATTTGCGAGCTAATTTCCCGCCAGAGCCGTCAGTCGCTTGTGGAGATCCCCGGCATCCCGCGCAGGCGCATCGATACCTTGCCCTATGCGGCGATTGTTCTGAAAACCGTTATTGAGCGGGCGGGGGTTGAGAAGATCGTTGTTTCGTCCGGCGGCGTGCGCGAAGGTATTCTTTATCGCGAGCTTTCGCCCGCGGACCGCAAGGAGGACCCGCTTCTGGCGGCGGCTGCGTTTTATGCGCGCAAACTGTCGCCCGATCCGGCGTTCGGCGCGGCGGCCTATGAGGTGATCGCGCCGCTTTTCCCGGACGACAATGCGCGCCAGCAGCGCGTCACCTACGCTGCGGCGCTGATGATCGATGTCGGCGCCTATTTCCATCCCGACCATCGGGCGCGTCAGGCGTTCGACACGGCCTTGCGCGCGCCCCTGGTGGGCGTCAGCCATGAAGACCGCGTTGCGATTGCGCTTATGCTCTATCGCCGTCACAATGGCCGTATGGAGGATCTGGCGCAGGAGCAGGTCGTTGGCCTGCTTCCCTGGGACGAACAGCAGCGGATCACCCGGGCCGGCCTTGCTATGCGGTTTGTTGCGTCCCTGTCGCCGAAAGCGAGCGCGCCCCTGGAGGGATGCCGACTTTACCGGCGGGATGGGGAGTTGATTTTTCACGCGCCCGCCGACCGCGCCGTCTTTATGGGCGAGACGCCGACCAAGCGTTT
>JBCCXE010000004.1:0-188028 GCA_039192395.1 Pseudomonadota bacterium | reverse complement strand
GGCGGATGTAATATGTACCTCGCCTGCCGGCTGCATCCAATAGGAACCGGGACCCATCCATAAGTCTTCTGCGTTTGGGTCGTCATTGTGGACGTATCCGCTGATGACGACCGCCCGGTAGGTGATGTTGTGAATATGGGGCGGAGAAGAAAAGCCGTCTGCGAACCTGAGTAGGATGCCAGACGGTTCGTCTATACGAATGTCGCCCCATAAGATGCCTGCTTGCGGGCTGGCGTCGCCTCTGGCCGGGTTCAGCGGCTGATAGGCGACTTGGTCCGGCGTCACCACTTCAACGCTATGTTCGAACCGAGCGGTAGCACCTTTCGCATCATCGCTTGCGCAGGAGGTTGCAAAAAAAACGAGTGCGAGTATCGGAGCGGCGGTGAGTTTTTCCATCACTTTACATCCTGCTTTGGCGTTCATTTCCGTAAAGCGATATTTACTAAACGGTCGAGATGACATGCCGCCGCCACTTATCACTCCTTGTTCCCCGCCGTGCGTCGGATCATTTCCTCATACCACGCGGCGGCGCGCGGCAACGTGTCGACGCGAACGCGCTCATTGGTGCCGTGGATCCGTTCAAGGTCCGCGGGCTCGAAGATAAACGGCGCAAACCGGTAATTGTCATCGGCGATATCGATGTAGTGGCGCGTATCGGTATTTTGTAATGTCAGAAAAGGCGCGATAGGGATGTCGCCGAATTGTGCGAGGGTGGCGGCGGTGAATGCATTATAGGCATCGTTCGTACTCGAACTTTCTGGACTGGGATCGGATGAGTTCAGCGTTTCGACGGTGACGCGCGGATCGTCGATGAGCGCGATGGCGCGGGCGCGCACGCCCTCGACCGTATCGCTCGGGTGAATGCGATAGTTGACGACGGCGCTTGCCTGTTGCGGCAGGATGTTTTCCTTAACGCCGCCAGAAATAATTGTCGGCGCCGTGGTGGTGTGAAGCGCCGCCGCCGTTGTCGGATTGGCGGCGAGACCGTCTTTGACCACCGGACCGAAAAGCCAGAGATTGGCGAGCCCGATTTTTTGCACGAAGGGTAACTCGCCGCCCAGCGCTTTCATGAACGACGCCATGCGGGCGTCAATTGTTTGCGGATGCGGATTGTCGGTCACCGCGACAATAGCGCGGGAAATGAGGCTGACGGCGGTGTCCTTGTTCGGCGTGGAGGAATGTCCGCCTTCGGTCGTCGCCGTAAACTTCAAGGTGATGGAGCCCTTCTCCGCAACGGCGAGCAGCGCTGCCGGTTTTTCAACGCCGGGAATAAGCCCCTGCGCGACGCCGCCGCCTTCGTCGAGGGTCCAGGCAAGGCTGACGCCGCGGGATTTCAACGTCGCCACGATAGCGGCTGCGCCTTCCGGACCGCCGATTTCCTCGTCATGACCGAACATCAGATAAATATCGCGCCGCGGCGTGAAGCCCTCTGCGGCGAGATGGTCCACCGCCTCCATAATGGCGATCAGCTGATGTTTGTTGTCGAGCGCGCCGCGCCCCCAAACGATGCCGTCTTCAATAACGCCGTCGAAGGGCGGCTGTTCCCAGGCGTCCTCGGTGCCAGCCTCGATGGGAACCACATCGAGATGCGCCATCAGGCCGATGGGCTTTTCGCCCGTGTCCGTTCCCGCCCAGCGGAAAAGAAGAGACTTGCCACTGATCATTTCGCGCGAAAGCGCGGCGTGCGCGGCCGGGTAGGTCGCCTCCAAAAACTCGGTCTGGCGGCGAAAAGCATCGTCATCCTGCGGCCGGCCATCGCCATAGGAAATCGTGCGGAAGCGAATGGCGGCGGCGAGGCGGGCGGCGATCTCATCGCCGTCATAGTCGCTGACGGACGCAAGCGGCGCGGGCGGCGTCGCGCCGCCGGCGCCGAGTAGGCTCGCGCGGACGAGAACGATTGCAGTGAGTGCAGCTACAGCGCAAATGAAGGTGATAAGAGCCGGTTTTAAGTAACGCATCATTGGGCGATCCCTTGGCAGAATAGAATACGATCAGGCGGAGCGGCGCTTTCGCTATATAGCAATGGACGCGTCGGCGCTAACGTAAACAGTGTCGCGGGACGGGAAGTGTGATTTGGAAGAAAAACCTGCGTCGCCATTTCTTCGGTCGGCGCGTTGGCGCCATCCGTCAGGTTGATTGAAAAAAAGTATACGGACGAATACTTTTCAAAGTCTCCGCAAAGAGAAAACCGCACGATGGATTCTCGCCGTCATTGTCTTGTGGCGGCGTTAAGATTAAAATGGACAAAGCGCTCGCCTTTCTTTGAAAGCAGCGTTTTGACCATGGAGGTTTTGTTGTCCGGCACGCTCATTTTCAGTCATTCGTCTTTCGCCCGCCATGAAGTACCGCCAGGGCATGCAGAGCATCCCGGCCGATACCAGGCGGTGGAAGAAGCGTTGCAGGCGGACGAATTTTCAGATCTGGAGCGTCGCGATGCGCCGATATGCGAGCATGAGGATGTTGAGCGGGTTCATGGCGGCGCTTATCGCGAGGAAATAGAGGGTAAGGCGCCGCAGGCGGGGCTCGCGCAACTCGACGCCGATACCTTCATGGGGCCTTCTTCTCTGGAGGCGGCGTCTCGCGCGGCCGGCGGCGCTGTTGCGGCGGTGCGCGCCGTGATGGACGGCGCCGCGAAAAACGCCTTCGTCGCGTGCCGCCCGCCCGGGCATCATGCGGAGCCTGCGCGCGCCATGGGGTTTTGCGTTTTTAACAACGCCGCCATCGCCGCCATGGAGGCGCGCGCCGCGGGCGCTGAGCGCGTCGCCGTTGTCGATTTCGATGTGCATCACGGCAATGGCACGCAAGCCGCGTTCTGGGACGATGAAGATGCGTTTTTCGCGTCTTCTCATGAATGGCCGCAATATCCCGGCACCGGCGCGGCGTCTGAACGCGGCGCCTTTGACAACGTCGTCAACGCGCCGATTGCGCCGGGCGGAGACAGCCACGTGTTCGCGAAAGCGTGGGGAGATGATTTGCTGCCCGCGCTCGCCGATTTCGCGCCGGATTTTATCGTTGTCTCAGCGGGGTTCGACGCCCATCGCGCCGATCCGCTGGGTGGTCTTCAGCTTACGGAGGAAGACTATGCGTGGATCACAGGCGAACTCCTCAGTATTGCCCGTGACACAGCGTCAGGACGGTTGGTCTCGGTGCTCGAAGGGGGGTATGATCTGCCGGCGCTCGCCGCGAGCGCTGCGGCCCATCTCAGGGTGTTGCGTGACGCGCCCCGTTGAGCGGCGCGGATCGGGAAACAAAAATAAGGTCGCTGCTTCAGCGTGCCAATACGCTATCCGATTTCAGGAAAAATGAATTTTTTCAGACGCTTAGTCGCGGGCGAGGCGGTTGCCCGGTGTCGCGCGATCGCTATGGTGCGGGGCGGCGGCGCGCCGGAACCGCTTGAAGCGAGGCGGCGAATTGGGCGATAAGGCCGTGGGTTAGAGGGTACCGACGTTTCATGTCTGGACGCATCATTACGGCGCGCCACGGCCGCCCCGATCTTTCGCGCGATCCGTGGATTTCGGCGCGCGAATATGGCGACTGGTGGACGCGTTATGACGCGTCGGGGCTGCACCCCGATGAGCGTCCGCCGGCGTCGTTGATCGACCTCGCCAAAAACGCTGAAAAAGTGTTGTCGTCCACCTTGCCGCGCGCCATTGAAACTGCGTCTCAGGCGACAAAGGGCGAGCGGGACGTGCCGGCGAACGCGCTTTTTGTTGAGGCGCCGCTGCCGCCGCCGCCTTTTCCGTCATGGATGAAGCTGCGGCCTGGCGCTTGGGGCGTCGTATCGCGCACCTTATGGTTTTGCGGGTTCGCGCCGCCGGGTGTTGAAAACCATAGCCAGGCCTGGGACCGTGTGCGTCAGGTCACGGCGCTCCTCGCTGAAGAGGCTGAGCGCGGCGACGTTCTTTTATGCGCCCATGGTTATCTCAACTGGATGATCGACCGCCAGCTTCGCAAGGAGAACTGGACGCGGGTTCAGCGCGATGGCGGCAATCGCTATTGGTCCTGGCGGATTTACGAGCCGCCCGCGGGTCTTGCTGAGCGCGCGGAGGCGCCGGCGCCCGCGCAATAGGTTTTCACCGGGCCGCGCGCGCCCGAAAAACCGCTATTCGCCTGACGCAATTTTCGGGCGGTTTTTTGTTTTGCTTCAACGCTAAAATCGCCTTCGCAGGAGGTGCGCTATGAGCGAAGAACGCAGTTACTATCTCGGCACGGGCGATGAAGAGATCGATCGGCTCGGTCTCCAGCACCGTGTCTGGCGGCCGGCGGTTCTCGACGCCTGGCGGCGGGCGGGCGTATCGACCGGCTCCAGCGTCATCGACGCAGGCGCAGGGCCGGGTTTTGCCAGTCTCGACCTCGCGGAAATCGTTGAAGGCGCCGGTAAAGTCATTGCGCTCGAACGGTCGAAACGTTTTCTCGCCGTTCTGGAAGACGCCGCCGCCCGGCGCGGGCTTCGCAACATCGAAACCCACAATGTCGACCTGGTGAGCGACGCTGCGCCGGTGAGCGGGGCAGATGCGGCCTGGGTGCGCTGGGTTTTTGCGTTTTTGTCGGACCCCGGCGCGGTCCTGAAAAAGCTCGCCGCCGCCATTCGCCCCGGCGGAACCCTTATCATTCACGAATATATGGACTGGGGGACCATGAACTGGACGCCCCGGCGCGAGGCGCTCACGTCTTTTGTGGAGGTCGCGATCCGTGAGTGGCGCGCATCCGGCGGCGAACCGGATATCGCTGTGCAGCTCCTGCCCATGTTGCCGGAGGCGGGCTTGCGTCTCAAGGAGGCGCGCCCGATCATCTATGCCGTGCAGCCGGATAATTTCGTGTGGCGCTGGCCGGCGACGTTTATTCCGCGGCATGCGCAGGACTTGCTGACCGCGGGTGCGGTGACGCAGGAATGGGCTGACGATGTGGTGTCGGCTTTCCGCGCCGCCGAAGCGGACCCGAACACGATCATGACGACGCCGCTGGTGATGGAGATCATCGCAGAACGTCTCTAACGCCCGCGATCTTGCCTTTCGGCTCATTCCGTTCCAAAAGCAACGAATGGCGAAGAAACCCGACGACATCGCGACCCTTTCTTTCGAAAAGGCGCTCAGCGAACTGGAAGAGATCGTGCGCAAGCTGGAAAGCGGGCAGGCGGCGCTGGAAGATTCCATCGCGCTTTATGAGCGCGGCGCGGCGTTGAAAGCCCATTGCGAAGCGAAGCTCAAATCCGCGCAGGAAAAGATCGAGAAAATTGTCGTGGGCGGCGACGGCAAACCTGCCGCGGAACCGGCGAGTTTCGAGTAACGCTTCGCCTCGCAGCGCTGTCATGTGAGCGCGGCGGCTCTTCCGCCTTAAGAGGATCGGCCTTAAACGGGGAGACGACGTCGGCTTCGGGAGGCGCGCAATGCCGCTCACTAAAATGCTAATGGTCTACGGATGTTCCGCCATGTGCGCTTTTGTGGCGGTCTTTGCGTCAGCGCATGCCGGCACTGTTGTCGCAGGCCTTGATTGGGACGCGGATGGCGAGACCGTCGCGGCGGTGTTGGCGAACGCATGCGATGCAACGACGGAGAAGACCATTGATCCGCCGCAGTTTCCTTTGGCGAATGCGCGGGAACAGCACCTCCTTTGTGACGGACTGACGCTCGCGGACAAGAAAGTCGCGAAAGCCGCCTTCGTTGTTGCGGACGACAAACTGAAGTTGATTGAATTGCGTGGCGGCGCCGTCGAGGCGGTGACCGGGGATCGAAGCGACGAGCCAAGTCAATATATCGATTTCGATGTTTACGGTCCGGGAGAGATCTTCGCCGACCGGGAAAACGATATCGTCTGGCTCCTGAGCGATGAAGCGCGGCATCCAAATTTGTTCATGTGGGAAAATCCGCTGCTGGATCATCCGCAAGCGGAGATGCCGCGCTATAACGCTTCGGCGGTTTTGCCGGCATTCCTTTCCTTTGGCGGCGATATAGAAACCCTAAGGCCGCAGATGGAAGCAGCGTGCCCCTTGTTGCTGGTAGAGGAAAGCGAGCGCGTCTGGCTGCCTTCAAAGCCGCAAAAACAAACGCAGATAAATTGCTTCGGGTACGAATATGCGGGCTTCCCGCGGAAAATCGAAGCGGTTTTCGGCGACGGAAAGCTCGCGCTTGCCTGGATACTGACCGGGGCGGCGGAAGAAGAACGGGTTCGCCGGTCCTTGATCGCAGTCTTTGGCGCCCCTGAAAAAGTCTTTCAAGACTGGGAGGTTTTCAATGGTGGCGAGGTGGTTCTAAGAAAAGACAAGCCTGAAGTGCTCGCCATTGCGCCGGAGCTTGTTCCTTTCTTCGAGGCGCGCATCTCTGGCGAATGATTCGACAAGCGCGCTTTTGCGGCTTTCATCGCGTGTTTGCGTGAAGGCTTTTAACCGCCGATCCCCAGACGCTCCAGATTAACGGTCGCCGCGTCGAAATTCGCCTGCGCCATCTGGATTTGCAGTTGTGCGAGAAGGTGGCGGATACGAGCGTCGGCGGCGGTTTCTTCGCGCACATTCACAAGAAAGAAGTCACTGGCGCCGCTGGCGAAGCGTTGTTGCTCCGCACGCTGCATGGTCTCAGACTGTTCGACTTCCTGTCCGGCGATGCGCACCAGTTCTTCAGAAACTGTCAGATTGATCAGGATGTTGCGAATTTCAAGTTCGATCTGTTCTTCGGTGCGGCGGCGCTCCTGTTTTGCAGCTTCCAGCTTCGCGCGCGCCGATTGCAGGCGCCCGCGCGCTTCACGTTGCTGGAATGGTACGGAGAAGCGGAAGCCGACAATCGCATCTGTCGAATCGCGCGACGAGCCGCCCTCGGCGATGGCGCCGAAGTCACGCGACACCTCCGCACGCAGATCAAAGCGTGGACGCATTTCGTTACGCGAAAGCTCAACGCTGACCCGCGCACGCTCTAGCGCTGTCTTTAAAATTCCCAGTTCCGGCCGGTTCGCCATGGCTGCGACAACAGATTGGTCGGCGGTCACCGGCGTGATGACGAGATCGACATCTTCCAGCGCCGGCAGCTGCTCTTCCTGCGGGATCAACGGTGCGCCATCGGCGCCGCGATAGTAGAAGGAAAGCGCGTTCGCCGCCGTGAGGAAGTCGCGGCGCGCCTGGGTCGCGAGACGCTGTCGGCGCGTGATGTTCTGGCGGTTTTCGGTGATGAAGATTGCTGCACGGGCGCCGCGCCGCACCTGTTCCGTAAGGCCGGCCTCGCGCTCTTCGGCGATGCGCAGGAGGTCTTCGTAAATCTCCAATTGCCGTCCCGCCGCGACCCAGCGCCAATAGGCGAGGAGCGCTTTGTGCTGCACGCCGATTTTCGTGAGAAGCACGTCGAGTTCCGCCTGGCGCAGCGCAAGACGCGTGTCGGCCACATTAAAACGGCGCGCATCGATAGCACGGTCACGCAGGAGCGAAAAAAGCGCGCCGATTTTCGCTTCACCGCCCGTATTGGTGAAGTTGATATCCTCATAAATCGGGAAGGCGCCGTCAGATACTCTGTAGCCGCCATAAACGCGGCCGCCAAGGGCGCGCAGGTTCTGACTGAGTTGCGTATTGACGACGCCCCCGTTCCAGGTTCCGCTCAGACGGTCGAAACCGTCGGCGGAAAAAACGAGATCGAACGCGCCATCGGCGGCAACCACCGCGCCCTGTGCGGCCTCGCGCCTCGCGAGGCTTTCAAGGATCGCTGGAAAATGCGCCGCTGACGATTGCAGCACCATATCGGCGCTCAAGGCGGGGGCGCTGTCTTGCGCCGAAGCCTGCGGCGCGGCGCATACCGCCAAAAGCGCAATGCAAACCATGACCCGCGCGGCGCGCAGCCTTTTAAAAACCACCTGAAATGTCGTCACAGTCTAGGCTCCGGTCGCCGTATCGTTTCCGGCTTGCGTTCCAGCGTTGGCGGGAAACTCGGGCGGGAAGTTGTTTAACTGGCGCCAAAGCTCGAAACCGACGGATACGCGCTCAAGGAGGACCCACCCGCGCGCCGCTGCGCCGAAGCGGATGAAGTTCTCATCAGGCCAGGGATGCGGATCGGACTTGTCCTCTGTAATCAGAACGCGGAACCTGCCGGCGGCGTCTGCGGAGGGATCGACGGCCGTGACCTCGCCGCCGAATACCCCGATAGCGACAGACGGCCAGCCGCTGAACTGCACGGCGGGCCAGCCTTCGAACTGAAGCCGCACTTTTGCGCCGGGCTTGACGAGGGCGACATCGCGTCCGTCGATGAAGATCTCGACGGCGCGCTCGACATTTTCCGGCACAAAAGTCGCGATGACATCGCCGGCGTTGACGAAGGTCGCCGCATCGCCTGCATTGACGCGCAGTATAACGCCGTCGCGCGGCGCAGAAACAATCTGTACGGATTGCCGCGAAAGATTGACGTCGATACGGTTGAGTTCCGCCGCCGCTTCCGCCACACGCCCGCGCAACTCGTCTGTGCGAATTTGCGCCTGTTCGAAATCGCGGCGCGCGGCGAGGCCCTGATCGTAGAGGTCTTTCATGCGCGCAAGGTCGAACCGGGCGGTTTTCTCTGCATTTTTGGCGGCGTCGAGCTTGACGACGACTTGCGCGCGTTCTGCGCGCAGACGGTCGAGCAGTTGCGGGTCGTTGTCGACGATTTTGACGATGGGGTCGCCCGCGGCGACTTTCGACCCGTCGCGTACATACCATTCCTGAATGCGGCCTGGTACGAGCGCATTGATCTCCTGCAAGCGGTCATTGGGGTTGAGCGCCGTGACGATGCCGCCGCCTGCGGTGGTTTGCACCCAAGGCGTGAAGACGAGAAACGCTGTTGTCATAACCGTGACCGCGACAAACCCCCAACAGACGACCTTCATGAGCCGCGGCGGTTTTATGGAGTCGAGCGTGCGGAAGTGTTTGATGTGTTTTTCACGAAACGGCATCGTTTAAACCTTTACAAGATGCGGCGCGCGCGCAGTTGGCGGGGTCATCGCGCGGGGCGCGCCGCCACGCCCGTAGGCGGCGCGGCGGAAATCTTCGAATGTTTTGTGTACGGTCTGTTTTTCGCGGCCGAGATAGAGGAACTGTTCGAAACCGAGATTTTCGTGGCGGTTCGAAAAGTACATCACGGTGAGCGACGGGTCGCTCCGCAGAAAGTCAATGGCGCGGCGAAGACAGTTCGGCGACATGAGGTCGTAAAGCTGGTTCAGGATGAGAACCCGCGGTTTCGCGAGCATCGCCGCGGCGAGCTTCAACTGCATGGTTTCCGTAATGGAAAGCGGCCAGCCTGTCGCGGCGAGCTTGGTGTCCAGCCCATCTTCCAGTTCGGCGATCACCGGCTCAAGACCGACATGCTGAATGGCGTCGAGAACGCGCTCGGGCGACGCGCCGCTGTTGCTCAGCCAGAGAAAGTCGCGGATTGTTGTTTCGATGATCGTCGGGCGATCGAGAACGATGATTTCCTGACGCAGCGCGTTGACTTCCGTTTCGAGAATATCGACGCCGCCAAAGGCGATGTAACCGCTTTGCGGCGCATCGTGGCGCTTTAAAAGATTGGTCAGCAAACGTTGTACGCCGTGATTGGACGCAGCCGCCATGACCATCGCGCCGCCATCGATGGTGAAATCGAGCGTCGCTGCGCCGCCGCGTGCATTCCCGCGAACATTGAAGAAGGCAAGACTTGCGTCTTCGCGGTTTGGCAGATGCGACCCTGATGGCTCTTCCTGCGTGATGTCGTAGAACAGGGACAATTCTTCAATTGCCGCACAAAGGTCGTAAAAATAGTTGAGATACGTACCGAGTTGCGACACGCCAAAGAAAGCGGCGGACAGAACGAGCTCTGCGGCGACAAGCTGTCCGAGGCTGAGCTGTCCAAGGATAACGAGCCAGCCGCCAAGACCGAGCAGGGCGGCGCTCGCGCCGGCATAGATCACCAGGAAGCTTACCGTCTGCGCAAAGTGCTTGTGAAAGTGCTTGCGGTGCTGATCGACGTATAGCGCAGTTGCGGCGTCCGTCTTGTCGAGCGCGTGCGCGATATGGCGTTCGGACTTGAAGAACCCGTTCGATGAGCCGAGTTCTTCCAGCCACGCGGCGGCGGCGTGTTTTTTATGAGACAAATCAATCGCCGCGCGGACCGCGCCGCGCCCCCAGGCGAACCATACCGCCCAGATAAACGCGATCACGACGAGGTTGAAGGCGAGAAAAAGCGGATGGTAAAATGAGACCAGCGCAAAACCCACCGCCGCCTGCAGAATAAGCGTGAAGCCGCCGATCAGGAGGACGGGGATATTCTTCTGAACGGTGATGATGTCGAAATAACGATTGAAGATCGCGGTATGGTTTGCGTCTGTAAAGAACGGATTCTGCGCGTAGATCGAACGCAGCGTGATTTCCGACACCATGCGCGCGTAAAAGCGCCGCCCAAAAATTTCCATCAGATGTACGCGCATGGCGTTGAGAAGGCCCGACAACAACAAAAGCCCGAACAGCGTTAACGACAAAACAACGAGCGGCATTGCAAGCCCGGTGTTTGCGACGGTGTTGATGAGCATCTGAACCGAGATCGGCGTCGCCAGCGACAAAAGGCTGATGCCGACGCCATAGATGACCGCAAGGGCGAAGAAGCTTTTTTCCGGTGCGAGAATACGTACAAAAAATCGGAACAATTGCGTGAGCGTGATCGGCTCGCCCCGGGTAAAGTCGCCCATATTATCTTTCGGCGCGCTTTCTTTTACCGGGCGCGCCGCCCTCTTCATCCACTGAACTTGGATGAGAAAGTAGGGGCGGCGCCTTTACAAACAAGTAGGAAAATACAATCAAGAATATTATTTTTGATAGGAATTTAAAATCAGCGACAGAGCTCACGCAAACGTTATTTTATTATTGATGGGCTTTGTAAAAATCGGCGCCGTAAAACTCTTCCGTCATCTTCCATTTGTCATCGACCAATGCGGCGGATCCGGCGGTTGGCGCCGCGACGCTTTCGAGAACGTCGGGAAAGGGGATTTCGTTGGGTGCGCGGTTTGTCGCGATGTTCTTTGTTTCGATCCGGGGAGCGCGCCCTGCGGCGCTTGAGTTGATTTTAATCAATCCTGTCATCGTGGTGATCTTTGCAGCTTCTAAGAGCGGTTTGAGACCCATGCCATGCGTTGCCGGCAGGACAAACGCTTCGGCCGAAAGAACAAGCGCCGGGCGTGCGATGTCGATTTGTGCTGTCGCGGCCTTAGAGATTGGGGTGTTTGATTCTGCGGTCGCCGACGTTGCTGTAAGAGCGGCGGCGATTGTCAGGAATAAGCGCATAAGGCGTCTCCAAAAAAATGGCTCCGTCCGCGGGCGGGCGGGACGGAGCCTGAAAGCGCTTCTTTAGGCAGGGGAAGGGAGGGCGAAAGAAGCGCTTTGTTTTCGGAGGTGTCCCTTTTTTACGGACGCGCCGTTGTTGTTTGATATCGGCAAGATAGGGCGAAAGATGATTTGTCCAACCGGTGGCTGTTGAGTATTTTGATAGGATTTAGCTATTATTGGAAATTCGATCACATTCAGGTGAAACCGGGAAAAAAATGCAGAAACCGCAGCGGCGCCGTCAAAACTTTAAATCTTTAAATCGCTTAACTGCGACTTCGCGTATCAGTTCAGCAATCGTTTTATAATTCTCCGCACGGCCCGCGCTCTTGCGCCAGACAAGACCGATGCTACGCGTGATGGTGCGGCCTTTTATTTCTTTAATGACGATTTCGCTGCGCGCGCGGATTTCAGAATGAACATAAAGCGCAGGAAGGAATGATGCGCCCATGCCCATGCCGACCATTTGCCGAAGCGCGTCAAGACTGGTGCCCTCATAATCGCGAACGAGCCTTGCATCGACCGATTGGCAGATTGAGTTTACCTGTTCATAGAGATGATATTGCGGACCGAGCGAAAGAATATCGAGACCTTTAAGCGCGTTTACGGTTAACGCGTCATGGGCTGCTAACGGATGATCGACGGCGACTGCAAGATAGAGCGGTTCGCGGAAGAGATGTACGGCGACATGTTCCGTACTCACCGCAGGAAGCTGCGTGATAATGACATCGTGAACGCCCTTGCCGAGATCGTATTCAAGATCGCGCGGCGGGCTTTCGCGTACATAAAGGCTGAGTTCCTGGTGACGTTTGTGCAACGTTGAAACCACATGTGGCAACAGATAGGGCCCAAGCGTTGGCGACGTGCCGAGGCGGATGGTGCCCATGAGGCCGCCGCGCGAGGCGGCGGCGAGGTCCACGATGCTTTGCGCGTCTTCCACCACGCGGCGCGCGCGGTTCGCGACCTCCCGGCCGATCGGCGTGATGGCGACGCCCGACCGGCTGCGCTCGACGAGTTGCACCCGGAGCACCTGTTCAAGGTTCTGGATCTGCGCGCTCAAGGAGGGCTGGCTGATGCCCTGGCGTTCTGCGGCGCGTCGAAAATGCTGCGTTTCATCGACCGCCAGAAAGCAGAGGAGTTGTTTTAGCGTGATGGCGGGCTTGTCCATGGCGGCTCCGATTATCGGTTGATCTGATTTGTCTATCAAACTCCGGTTTTTCTTCATAGGACCCCTTTTGTGCGCAGGGCCGTTTTGTTCGTTTGTGTCTGCGGCGACGATTTGCCCGGCGCCGGAGGTTCTCTCGGCCAGCAACGGCAAAACCGCGAACTTGCTGCGTCACAAAGGGCGCGCAGACGGCGCGCCGGCGGTCTCAGGGACTTAAGCGCCGCTAGCAGCGCCATTCGCCAAATCTAATTATTCGATATATCTTGAACTATTGAACTGTTTTCGCTACAGCTTTCCAGCGGCAGGATTTCATCCAGAAGCGATGCGCATTTGCTTGGGTGGCCCTTGCAGCAATCGCTCACAAGAAAGGAAAGCAGCGCGCGCGTCGCCTCGATGTCTATCGCGTGAAAAATCTGTCGCCCGTCTCGGCGCGACGTGGTCAGGCCCGCTTGAGACAAGGTCGCCAGATGCGTCGACATGAGGTTTTTCCTGACCCCGAGGCGTTCGGCGATCTCCGTCGCCGGCATGCCTGAAGGGCCTTGTTCCATCAGTAGACGGAAGACTCGCAGCCTGGTTTCCTGCGCGAGAGCGGAAAGAGAAGAAATCGTGTCCGATAAATCCATGACCTATGAAATAAGGCAAATTCCGGCGCTTCGCAACAAGATGCGGCAAAACCCAAAACGATGAGGAGCGGCGGTCGGGCGCGAGGAGCTGCACGCGTCGCGACGCATCGATAGAGTTTCTTCAATTAAGTATGCATACAAATAAAAACGGTGAAAGACGTGGGAATTTTTGAGCGATATCTTTCGGTCTGGGTTGGGCTGGGCATTCTGGTCGGGATCGGCGCCGGGCAGGCGGCGCCCGGCCTGTTTTCTGCGCTGGCGGGGCTCGAATACGCGAATGTCAATCTCGCTGTCGCTGTTTTGATATGGGCGATGGTCTGGCCGATGATGATCGGCGTCGACTTCCAAAGTCTGAAGCGCGTCGGCGACAAACCAAAGGGCCTCATTATAACGCTGACGGTGAACTGGTTGATCAAGCCCTTCACCATGGCGTTTCTCGGGGTTCTGTTTTTCAAACAAGTCTTCGCCGGTTTGATCCCGCCTGCCGAAGCTGACGGTTACATCGCCGGTCTTATCCTGCTTGGCGCGGCGCCGTGTACGGCGATGGTGTTTGTGTGGTCGCAGCTGACAAAGGGCGATCCCAACTACACCCTTGCGCAGGTCGCCGTGAACGACGCGATTATGGTCGTTGCGTTTGCACCTATTGTGGCGTTGCTCCTTGGTGTCACCGACATTGCGGTTCCCTGGGCGACGTTGACGATGTCCGTCGGGCTTTATGTGGTGATCCCCCTCATCGCCGGATACCTTACCCGCCGCGCGCTCTTGAAGAAGGGCGGCGCCCAGGCGCTTGATGCGTTTCTTGCGAAGATCAAACCTTTTTCGATTTTCGGATTGCTGGCGACCGTTGTCTTGCTGTTCGGTTTTCAGGGGCAGGTTATTCTCGATCGGCCATTAATCATTGCACTGATCGCTGTGCCGATTCTTATTCAGACATATGGCACATTCGCGCTCGCCTATGGCGCCGCCTGGGCATGGAAAACGCCGCACAATGTTGCTGCGCCATGCGCCATGATCGGGGCGTCCAACTTTTTCGAACTGGCGGTCGCCGTGGCGATCAGCATGTTCGGATTGAACTCCGGCGCCGCGCTGGCGACTGTCGTGGGGGTTCTCGTTGAGGTACCCGTCATGCTGTCGCTCGTCGCATTCGCCAATCGCACCCGAAGCGCTTTTGGGAATGGGCAAGCGCCGTCTTTCGCAAGCGGAGAATCCGAACGCGTCAGTGGATAGAACCGGCGTGAAAGGCGGGGGGCGCCGCCGCGCTCTTTAAAAAGCGAGATCGACGGCGACGCCAAAATTTCTCGGTTCGGTGACGTTTCTTAAAGGAGCCTCGCGTGGGACGACATCGCCGCCAGTAAGCTGCACCGTGGTGAACAGTGCATCGATGGGCGTCGTGTCGTTGAAGAGATTGGTGGCGTAGAGAAATATCGTCACGTTGTCGTGTTTAAAGCCGGCGCGCGCATTGACGATCGCACGGCCGTTGGATCGTTCGGATAGACCGGGCCCGAACACGGCAAGGTCTTCCTCTTCAAGGTTGAGCGCCTGACTGTACTGCGGACCGGTGTAGCTAAGGCTTGCATTGCCGAAAAAGCCTGAAGAGTGTTCGTAGTCTGCGCCGACCGTGAAGGTGACATTGGGCGCGAAAGGAAAGCTGTTGCCTGCGAGGTTTCTGCCTGCGAACTGGAAGTCATCGAACTCCGTCTGCAAGAGGCCCAGCGATCCGTAGACGCCAAAGTTATTGCTTACTTCGTAGTCGATAAGAAACTCGGCGCCGTAAAGGGTCGACTCGCCAGCGTTGATTGTCTGCGCATCGGTAAAAGTGCCGGACGGACCCGGCACAACAACCTGCTGATCGCGATAAAGGCTGTAAAAGACATTGCCGTTGAACGTAAGACGGCGGTCGAACCATGCGGAGCGGAAACCGACTTCGAATGTTGTCAGAAACTCAGGCGCGTATGTTCTGATTTCAAGCGCTTCGGCGGTCGGTAAAATAAAGGCGCCGCCGGCCCGATAGCCGCGCTGGCCTGAAAAGAACACCGCGAGATCTTCGTTGAAATTGAAGGTGATGGCGCCGCGCGGCAAGATCGGGTCGAACGTGTTGGTTTGAAGCGGCGGCGCGATCTGGGGCGGTGTCGCCGCCAGAACGAGATCGAGACAGGAAACGGAGTTCGTGGTGAAGCCGAGGAGGTCGCGGACGAAGTCCGGCAGCTGCGCGACGCATGTTTCCGGAGTAACGCCGGGCTCTTCCGCCTGTGTGCCGGTGGTTGCGAACTCCTCATTGTCATAGCGAATGCCAAAATCGAACGTCCAGAAGTCGTTCAACTCAAAGCGTGTTTGCAGATAAAAAGCGAAGTTCTGTGTCTCGGTGAGCGTGAAATTGCTTCCTGTGATCTGCGTATTGATGGGATCGATTGGGAAGAAAACGTCGTTTATGAGCGGTGAGAAAAAAACTGTGTCGGTTGTATCTTCGTCCTCGAAGTAATAAGCGCCAAACGCCCCGGACCATCTGTCGAACGCATATTCGAGGCGCAGTTCCGCCGAATAGGTCGTTGCGTCGCCATCGTTGATGACGTCTTCGTTGACGGGGCTGTCGATCTGGCCCGGGTTTTCAGGATCGCCAAGAATGCGGTCATAGGCGTTGTCTTCATAGGTGCCGATCGCATGCAGCGTCAGATTGGGCGTAAGATCATATGTAATATCCGTCAGTAGACGAACCGTTTCGATATCGGTTATCTCCTGCGGAATAAACGATACGTAGTCATTGAAATCGAAATTCGCAAATTCCGGGTCCGTGATCGGAACATTGGAGAAGATGCGATTGCTCTGCGGGCCGCTCTCGCCATTATTGTAGTCGACCGTCATTTCCACCCGCAGATCGGGAGCAAACGCCGGCTCCGCAAGCAGCTTGCCGCGCAGCAATATGTTTTCCCTTGCGTTATAGTCGACGCCGGTGAAGCCGTTGGTCGCGAACCCGTCCGTCGTTTGGTAGTCAGCGGCGATGCGGAAAGCGAGCTGGTCTTCAATGATGGGGCCGGAGATAACGCCTGCGACCTGTGCTGTTTCAAAATCTCCGTACCGGCCGCGCAGGCGTGCTTCCCACTCATAAGTCGGGTCGTTGGTGCGCAGGACGACTGCGCCGGCGAGGGCGTTGCGGCCCTGCACCGTCGATTGCGAGCCCCGCAGCACCTCCACTTGCCCGACATCCCACACGGTGTCGAAGCCATAGGTCAGCGCAAACTGCGTGATCGGCGCGCCGTCGAGATAAACGTTTGATGTGACGCCCTGGCCGCCGCCAACACCGTTGCGGGCGATGCCCCTGACGGAGAACGCCGCCGTCGATCCGTTGGTGGAGATGTTGGGCGTGCGCAACAGCACATCGTCGATATCGAACAGGTTTTCCCGTTCGAGCCGCTCTTCGTTGAAAACCTCAACAGAGACTTCCGCTTCCTGCAGCGTAAGATTTTGCTTTGTGCCGGTGACGATAATCTCGTCGCTAACCAACGGCGCAGGTTCTTGCGCCGTCGCCGATGCGATGAGCGCGGCGGCTATCGCTGTGCTCGCTGTCGTTCTACGAAAGTTGTGCATTGCTGGTTTCTCATCATCCCCGATACATCGTTCAAGCTATGCGAACGATTATCAAAGTCAATGCGAATGTAGCGTTTTGCGTTTTGGCCGCAGCTTAATAGAGCCGGAATGGCGCGCTTGCGTCGCGCCAGGCCGCTTCGTCTTGTTGGCAGGCTTTTTCCAGATCGCCTGGCGCGGCTGCGTCGTCATCGACCCATTCGCGTAACATCGGGCCGCCATTGATGACGTCGATGGCGAGTTTGTCCAGTTCATACTCATACGGAAAGTCGCGCCATATCTCGTAACCTGGATAGAGACGGCGAACGGACTTGAACGCGAGCGCCATCAGTCGCCACGGTTTGAAGGCGTGATGGTCATAAAGCGGCGCTTCCGCATGGATGTGGACGCCATGACAAAGCGCGCCGGCATGCTTGTGAAAGGTCGGCTCGAACCAGCATTCGCGCAGCCCGCATCCTTCGGTCCATGTCGGCGCGAGCGTTTGCATATCGGCAAGGACCGCCCGCGCGTCGATGTCCGGCGCGCCGAAGAGTTCAAGCGGGCGCGTTGTGCCGCGTCCTTCCGAAAGCGTTGCGCCCTCCAGCATCACGGTTCCCGCATAGCCGCGGGCCATGGAAAGCGTCGGCGCGTTGGGACTGGGGTTGACCCATGTTCGCTCCAGCAAAGGCCAGCCAAAGCCCGGCGCTTCCTCCGGGCGCCATCCTTCCATTTCGATGACGCGGTAGTCGACGTCGAGATTTAAATGCGCAATGAACCAGCGGCCCATTTCGCCGAGGGTCATGCCGTGTCGCATGGGCATGGGGCCGGCGCCGACAAAGCTCTCCCATCCGTCGCGCAGCGTCAGCCCTTCGACGGGGCGTCCGGCGGGGTTAGGACGGTCAAGGACCCATACGGATTTTTTATGCTTAGCCGCGGCTTCCAGAACATAGCGCAGTGTCGTGATGAACGTATAGATACGGCAACCGAGATCCTGCAGGTCGATGAGGATAACGTCGAAGCTTTCCATCATCTTGTCGGTTGGCCGGCGCACGTCGCCATAGAGGCTGAATACCGGAATTTTGTGCACGGGGTCTTTGAAGTCCGGCGACTCGATCATGTTGTCCTGCTTGTCGCCGCGCAGACCATGTTGCGGTCCGAATGCGGACGAAAGCATAACGTCGTCCAGCGCGCCGAGCGCATCGAGCGTGTGTGTGAGGTCGGCGGTCACCGACGCCGGGTGCGCAAGCAGCGCCACGCGCTTGCCGGCGAGGGGCGCGCGTAAGCGTTTATCCGTTAAAAGACGATCTATGCCAAATTTCATGATTGAAAAGCCTCTTCGAGGGCGAACGCAAAACTCGTTTGGTGATGAAAGTCCGGATCGCCCGGCGGATGCGCAAGCGCCCAATAGGATTTCGCGCCTTCGTTGGTTTCGATAATCGCGGAGAGACCGATGCGGATCGCGGCGTTCCGGGCGCAGGGCGGATGTGCTATTTCGAAAGTCGCCTCAAGCGTCTCCGGCGATAGAGCGGTTTCGATATTTCTCACCGTCGCGCCCGGATCGTCCTCGCCGCCGCGCCGATAGCCGGCGAAGCGATAGGCGGCCCATTCAGAGGACGGGGAGGCGTTGAACTCCCAATAGCCATCGCTCTCATGAACGAAAACCTCAAAGCATGTCGTGCGCCAGAGGCCGTCCTGACGGGCCGGCGCTTTGCGTTCCGGCAGACGGAGGCGGGTGGTATCGCCTTTGACGGTAAAACGAAGAGCAAGCTCGCCAGCGCCCTCGCGGGTGCAGGTCGCGGTAACGCTCATGGCGTTTTCCGGCGAATCTGGATGGCGGATCAACTCATGCTGCATTGGGTTTCGTTTCTTTCTTCCCGTCCGGCGAGCAATTTAAAACGATGCGGATCAGCAATCCGTTAACGCGTTGAGGACGCATCTCGCCCTTCCTAAACCGACTCATCGCGCCGTTCTACGCTTTTGGTCTCGCATGCGTCTTTTAACCCGCTGGACCTCGCGCCGTCCTCCGGTAAAAATGCCGGGTCTGTAAGATGCGGGATCAGAAAATGAGCGATGCGCTGATGGAAGTGTTGAGCGGTATTGATCGCCTCGAAGGCGCGGAGGTTTCGGCGCGGGCGACGAGTTATTGGGACGCCTCGCCCATGGAGGCAGAGGCGATTTACCTGCCGCGCTCTACGGCTGACGTCTCTCGTATTCTCGCAGCTTGCAACGACGCCGGTCGGAAGGTTGTCGTGCATGGCGGTCGCACGGGCTGCGCCGATGGCGTTGCAAGCAACGCTGGCGATATTGTCCTGTCGCTTGAGAAGATGAACGCTATTGAAGAGATCGACCCCATCGGCCATGTGGCGGTCGTAGAAGCGGGCGTCATTCTGGAAACACTGCAGGACGCGGTCGCCGACGCCGGGCTCTTCTTGCCCATGGATCTCGGCGCGCGGGGCAGTTGCACCATTGGCGGCAACATCGCCACCAACGCCGGGGGCGTGAATGTTATTCGCTACGGCATGATGCGCAATCTTGTTCTCGGCCTTGAAGTTGTCCTGCCCGACGGCCGCGTTCTGTCGTCCATGAAACGTATGCTGAAGGATAACGCCGGCTATGATCTGAAGCAGCTTTTTATCGGCAGTGAAGGCACGCTTGGCGTTGTGACGCGCGCCATCGTGAAGCTCGAACCCGCGGTATCGCAGCGCGAAACAGCGCTTGCGGCGTTATCCTCCTATGCCGACGTCACGGCGCTTTTGTCTCTCGCCAAGGCGCGTCTCGGGGCGGCGCTGACCTCATTCGAGCTGATGTGGGGCGACTATTACCGCGCAGTTTGCGACGGCCTCGGTCTGCGCGCACCGCTTGACCGGGCGCATCCCTTTTATGTGTTGATCGAAACCGAAGCCAACGCTCAGGGCGCGAACAGCGAAGCGTTCATGGCGCTTTTGGAAGAAGCTATGACAAGCAGCGTGGTGAAAGACGGCGTCATCGCGCAGTCGGAACAGGAGCGGCGCGAGATCTGGCGCATCCGCGACGATTTTGAGCCGATTTTGCGGGAAAAGCCGGTCTATCTATTCGATGTGAGCATGCCTGTGACGGATATGGACGGCTATATCGATAAAGTGCGCCGCGCGTTAACGGTGCTGGCGGACGACGCCGTGTTACACGTCTTCGGCCATATTGGTGACGGTAATCTTCACCTCTTTGCGCATCCCGGCAAAGGCGCAGCCGCTGCGCCGGAGAGGCGGCGCGCGGTTGAAGAGTGCGTATACGAACCTTTACGCCATATCGAAGGGTCGGTTTCCGCCGAACACGGCATCGGGCGGGAGAAGAAGGAGTGGCTTTCCGTTTCCCGTTCCGAAGACGAAATTGCCATGATGAAGATGCTGAAAAAGTCAATCGACCCGAATAATATTCTCAATCCGGGCGTCGTTTTTGATCTTTAAATCGGCTGTTTTGTTGGCGCTCTTCAGGAATCGAAACTTGCGCTCTTGATCAAGGCGAACACCGATTGACCGGGCGCAAGGGAAAGATCGTCAACTGCCGCCCGCGTGACATGCGCTTTTAACACGGCGCCCGATATGTCCATGATGACGTCTACAAACGGCGAGTCGCTCGCTTCCCCGATCTCGCGCACCGTCGCTGGCAGCACATTGCGGATGCTGAGCCCGGTCGGGGCCTCGGTTGCGATGGCGACATTGCGAGCGTCAATGTGAATATTCACGGCGTCACCAATCTTCTTGCGGGTGTTCTGGGCGAGCGACAGGACGCCGTCTCCGATAGTGACACGGGTTAGCAGGTATTTTTCATCGTGCGCGGCGACGACGCCCCGCAGGACCGAGCCGGTATGAAAGGGCGGATCCGTAGCGTGGCCGCTTAGGATATCGGCGGTCGGGCCCGCGGCGACGATCCGACCGTCCTTCTGAATGAGCGTTCTGTCTGCAAGGCGGATGATTTCTTCAACATTGTGGCTGACATAAATCACGGGCGCGCCGAACCGTTCAGGCAGGTCTTCGAGATAGGGGAGTATCTCGCTCTTGCGGTCCCGGTCGAGGGCGGAAAGCGGCTCGTCGAGAAGGAGAAGGCGCGGGCGTGTAAGCAGCGTGCGCGCAAGCGCGACGCGCTGGCGTTCGCCGCCCGATAGCTTGCCCGGGCGTTGGTGCAAGAGGGGCGAAAGATCGAACGCGTCGATTATGTCCGCCCGCTTATATCCGTTTTCCGATATGCTGCTGCGCCTTTCCGCATAGAGAAGGTTTTGCTCCACGGTGAGATGCGGAAAAAGCCGGCCGTCCTGAAACACCATGCCAATCGGGCGTTCATGCGGTGCAACGAAGATGCGCGCTTCGGTATCGCACCAGGTTGTATCTTGAAACCTGATGGCGCCACGATCGGGCTTTGCAAAACCCGCAATCAGTCTCAAGAGAGTTGACTTGCCGGCGCCGCTCGGGCCGAAAATCGCGGTGCAGCCGCTGAGTTCGATAGACTGCGCAACATCGAGTGAAAAGCCGTCGAAAGCGATCCGTGTGCGTATGTCGAGAACGCTATCGGGCATGCGACGGCCGCCATCGGTTGAAGGAGTAGACGAACAGGAGAACCGAAAACGAAAGCCCGAGCAGAATGAGCGACAGGGCGTGTGCTTCGCCATACTGCAGTGTTTCCACATGCTCGTAGATGGCGATGGAAACGAGCCTGGTTTCGCCCGGAATATTGCCGCCTACCATAAGGACGACGCCGAACTCGCCAAGCGTGTGCGCAAAAGAAAGAACGGCGGCGGTTAAAAAACCGCGCGCAGATAGGGGGACGGCGACAGTGAAGAATGCGTCCATGGGGCTTGCGCGCAAACTGGCCGCTGCTTCCATGATGTCGTCCGAGACAGCCTCGAACGCCGCCTGAAGCGGTTGCACGGCGAAGGGCAGGGAGTAAATGACCGAGGCAATAACAAGACCGGCGAAGGAAAAAGCCAGCGTATCGCCGGTCAGGGTCAGCCAGAACGCACCGATGGGCGCCGTCGGATTAAAAGCGACAAGGAGATAAAAGCCGAGCACCGTCGGTGGCAGAACAAGCGGGAGCGCCACAACAGCCTCGATCAGCGGTTTTATCCGTGTGCGTGTAGTCGCAAGGCGCCAGGCGATTGGCGTTGCGATGACAAGAAGGATTACGGTAACGAGAAGCGCAAGTCGCAGCGTCAGCCATAAGGCGGATAAATCGGGCGTCATGATTCTTCCCGTTCGTAGCCGAAACGGCGAATGACCGCCGCGGCGTCATCGCTTTTCAGATACTCAAAAAAATCGAATGCGGCGCTGTTGCCGTCGGCGCGAGCTAAAAGCGCAGCGTCCTGATGGATGGGCGTATAAAGAGTGTCCGGCGGCGCCCAGTACGCGCCGCGCTTTTCCGGTGGCAGGGACAGGATCTGCGACAGCGCCACAAAACCAAGGTCGGCGTTCTGCGTTTTTACAAATGCAAAGGTCTGGCCGATATTTTCTCCCATGACTTGTTTACGGCGGGGAAGACCGCTGACGCCGAGCGCCGGAAGCACGTCTCGCGCCGCTGCGCCATAGGGCGCCAGGTCGGGGTTGGCGAGCGCGAGCCGTCTGAAGGCGCCACCTTGCAATCGATCCGGTCCGACAGCGCGGCCCGCCGGGTCCCACAGGACGAGTTTGCCAGTGGCGTAAGTGAAGACGGCGTCTGAATGGACGAGACCGCCTTCAAGCAGGCGGCGCGGGCGTGCTTCGTCCGCCGCGAGCAGAACATCGAACGGCGCGCCATTGACGATCTGTGCGTAGAGCTTTCCTGTTGAGCCTGCGGTCACCACAAGCTCGTGTCCGGACTGTTCTTCGAACGCTGTTTCGAGTGCATCCATGGCGGATTTGAAATTTGACGCGACCGCGACATGCGCCGTTTCGCCGGCGCGCGCCGCATTGGCGCAGAGAAGAAAAAAGAGCGCGGCGAAAGTAATTATAAGTGCCTGAATATGGACGCTCAAACCCTCCCTCTGTCCACTATCTCTAGGCTGCGGCGGTATCTCTTCTCCCGCGCTTAACCCGCCGCGTCTTTCGCCCTTTTCTTGCGCATATGCGGCTCGAGCTCAACTTTCCGTAGACGAATGGTTTTTGGTGTGACTTCCACAAGCTCGTCGTCATCGATATAGGCGATGGCTTCTTCAAGGCTCATGCGGCGCGGCGGGGTGAGGCGCACAGCGTCGTCCTTGCCGGCGGCGCGGATATTGGTGAGCTGTTTTGCCTTTAACGGGTTGACGTCGAGATCGTCAGGCTTGGCGTTTTCGCCGACGATCATGCCCTTATAAACTTTCTCGCCCGGCGCGATGAACATGACGCCGCGTTCTTCGAGGTTCCAAAGCGCGTAGGGCACTGCATCGCCGTCGCCATTGGCGATGAGGACGCCATTGCGCCGCCCGCCGATGGGGCCCTTATGGGGCGCGTGTTCGAGATAGGAGCGGTTCATGACGCCGGTGCCGCGGGTGTCGGTGAGGAACTCGCCGTGATAGCCGATGAGCGCGCGCGCCGGGGCGTGCATGGTGAGGCGCACCTTGCCTGCGCCGGCCGGTTTCATCTCCGCAAGCTCGGCTTTCTTTTGCGAGAGCTTTTCGATGACGACGCCGGAATATTCATCGTCCACATCGATGACGACTTCCTCAATGGGCTCAAGGAGAACGCCGTTTTCGTCCGTACGCGTGACGACGCGCGGGCGCGAGACGGCGAGTTCGAAGCCTTCGCGGCGCATGTTTTCGATGAGGACGCCAAGCTGCAACTCGCCGCGGCCGGCGACGTCGAGGGCGTCTTTGTTCTCGGTTTCCGTAACGGTGATGGCGACGTCGCCCTCGGCCTGACGCATGAGCCGCGCGCGGATGACGCGAGACTGAACCTTGTCGCCCTCGCGGCCGGCAAGGGGCGAGTCGTTCGCGGCGATGGTCACCGACAGGGTCGGCGGATCGATCGGGTGCGCCGGCAGCGCGTCCCTGACGTCAACGTCCGCGATGGTGTCCGACACCGAGGCTGTGGAAAAACCGGCGACCGCGACGATATCGCCGGGCTCTGCATTTTCCACAGGCTGGCGTTTCAGGCCGCGGAAGGCGAGCACTTTGGTGACGCGCGCTTGCTCGATCCGGTTTCCGTCTCGTGAGAGAGCCTGCATGGTGACGCCGGGCCGCGCGACGCCGGAGACGATCCGGCCTGTGAGGAGGCGGCCGAGATACGGGTCGGCCTCAAGCGTCGTCGCCAGCATCTGAAAGCCCGCGTCATTTGCATCGTCGGCGATGGTCGGCGCCGGCACATGCGAAATCACCGTTTCAAACAGCGGCGCCAGATCCTTGCGTGGGTCATCAAGGCTTTTTGCGGCCCAGCCGTCGCGGCCGGCGGCGTAGAGCACCGGGAAGTCGAGCTGCTCGTCGCTCGCGCCAAGGGCTGCGAAAAGATCGAACGCCGCATCGAGGGCGGCGTCCGGGTCCGCGCTCGGCCGGTCCACCTTGTTGAGGACGACGACGGGCTTCAGGTTCAGCGCGAGCGCCTTGGAGAGAACGAATTTCGTCTGTGGCATGGGGCCTTCGGCGGCGTCCACCAGAAGAAGGCAGCCATCGACCATGGACAGGATGCGCTCCACCTCGCCGCCGAAATCGGCGTGGCCGGGCGTGTCGACGATATTGATGCGCACGGGCTCGCCTCCGCCTTCCCAGACGACGCTGGTGCATTTCGCCAGGATCGTGATGCCGCGCTCGCGCTCAATGTCGTTAGAATCCATGGCGCGTTCGGGCGTGTCCGCGCCGTCGCGCACGGCGCCCGACTGGCGGAGCATTTCATCGACGAGCGTCGTCTTGCCGTGATCGACATGGGCGATAATGGCGATATTGCGAAGCGGTGTGTGGTCCTGGGTCATGGAAGGGGCTCGTGCGCGGTTTTTTGCGGCAATGCAAGAGAAGGTTTAAAATCGCGGTGCTTTCTTTGCTGATCGAGGCTGATCGGGTAAGAATGACGAGGGGCGCTGATCGGGTGCGTGCGCCGCGATACGGCTTTCACGATGTCCGGGGAAAGCGTGCGTTTGGCGCACGGCGCGGTCTTGATGCATAACGCGCCCTAAAAGACGCCGGGTGACCGGCCAACAGGCGAAGCCAGCCACGGGCGAAACGAACAATGGGTCACATCTTTATCAGCTATGCGCGCGCCGACCGGCCGGTGGTCGAGAAGCTTTCGCACGCGCTGGAAAGCGCAGGCCATTCCGTCTGGTGGGACCGGCACATCACCGGCGGCGCGGCTTTCGCGAAGGACATCGAAGCGCAACTGCACAAGTCCGATGCGGTGATTGTGGTCTGGTCGGCCAACGCCGTTGAATCCGACTGGGTCAAAGACGAAGCCGTTTTTGCGCGCGACAAAGGCAAGCTGATCCCGATTTCGCTCTATGACGGCGAGGCGCCTATCGGGTTTCGTCAATACCAGATGATCGACTTTCAGCGGTGGAAGGGCGATCCGGACCATGCCGAGTTTCGGGGCCTTTTGAGCGCGCTGGCGCAAAAGCTGGACGGCGAAGATGCGCCGTCGGTGACGCCGCCGCCGGTTGAAAAGGCAAGGGCGCCGGCGCCGGCGATCCTTGCAGGGATTGGGGGCGCGATCCTGGCGCTGGTCGCCGCGGCGTTTTTCCTTATGCGCGGGGGCGGTGAGCCGGACGCAGATGTGGAGAAAGTCGCGGCCGGACGACTGCCGGCGCCGGAAGAAGTCTCCATCGCTGTTCTGCCCTTCGCTGATATGTCGCCGGAGGGCAATCAGGAATATTTTGCGGACGGTTTATCCGAAGAGTTGTTGAATGTCCTCGCGCGGGTCGACGGCCTCAAGGTCGCCTCGCGCACCTCTTCTTTTGCGGTGAAAGACGAAGTCGCATCCATCGGCGATATCGCCCAGCGTCTTCAGGTCAATCATATTCTCGAAGGCTCGGTGCGCAAGATGAACAACCGTGTGCGGATCACCGCACAGTTGATCGACGCCCGGGATGACCGGCATTTATGGTCCGAGACCTATGACCGGCATCTGTCGGATATCTTCCGTATACAGGATGAAATCGCGACGGCGGTGCTGGGCGAGCTGCGCGGCAAGCTCGGCATGGACGAAAAGCCGGAGATCGTCATCAAACCGGCGACCGACAATCTGAACGCCTATGATAAATACCTGAAGGCGCGTGAGCTTTTCATTGCGCGCGGGCGCGCCAATGTGCGTGAGAGCCTGACCCTCTTCGAAGAGATCACGCAGGAAGATCCGGATTTTGCGCGCGGGTGGGAAGGCCTTGCAGCCGTCTACGCGATCGCCACCAGTTGGGGTATTCTTGATCGCGACTATTCTGCGCTCTCACTCGTCGCGGCAAAGAAAGCGCTCGATGCTGACCCGGATCTTTCAATGCCCTATGCGGTGATGGGACTCACATATCGCACGCACTATCCGACGCCCTGGGCGGAATCGATCTCCAACCTTGAAAAGGCGATTGAGCGCGATCCGAAAAACTCAAGTGCGTGGCTCTGGCTCGGCATGGACATGATGGCGATCGGCGATCCTGACCGCGCCATCGAAGCCTTCGATCAGTGTCTTGAGATTGACGCCGCCGCGCGCCTTTGCCGCAAATATCGCTCTATTTCGAACCTTGTTAAAGGCAATGTGGACAGCGCGCTGGAAGACGCCGAAACTAATGCCGAGAACGGATATTTCAGCGATTTCGACGTTTATGTGCCGGTGTTTCTCGCGCGCGGCGACCGGCTGACGGCGTTCACCGTATCGCGCAATATCTATTGGTGGGGAGGCTTTCCTCATACGGACTATATAAACGCGCTGGAGAACCCGGAAGACCAGCCCGAGGCGCGCATTGAGAAACTGTTTGACTGGGGAGCAGAGAAAAAAGTTGATATCGCCGATCAGACCAACGTTCTTCTCGCGATGCGCGCTTATGACAGGATCAATGTCGAGACGTTCGATAATGACTATGAAGATCTGTGGCTGCCGGCTTATGCGCACTATCGGAGCTCGGATGCGTTTAAAAAGCTGGCGGCGGATCTCGGGCTCATAGACTATTGGCGCGAGGTCGGCTTTCCTGAGCAGTGCCGCGTTTTAGGCGACGACGACTTCACCTGCAGCTAAGTGTCTATCCGATAATTCTACTTTGGCCGTCTGCAAAAACGATTTTCTGCGCTTCCGGTACTCATGTACCGCATGTACACTGCGTTCCGGTTCTCAAAAATCGTGTTTTCGTCTGCCCAAAGCGAATTCTCGGACAGACACTATTACGTACTTTGGTTCTGTTTTACACGCCGACGCTATCGGCCTTATAAGATTTTTTTGTTCGGATCTAAATGCCCCGTTTTACGCCTGAGTTTCTGGATGAGCTAAAGTCGCGCCTTCGTCCGTCGGACGTGGTGGGCCGTCATGTGAAGCTCAAAAAACAGGGCAATGAATGGGCGGGCCTGTCGCCCTTCACCAAGGAAAAAACGCCGTCCTTTTTCGTCAATGACCAGAAGGGGTTTTACCATTGCTTTTCGTCGGGCAAGCATGGCGACATCATCAAATTCCTACAGGAAACGCAGCGCCTGACATTTCATGAAGCGGTGGAGCGGCTTGCCGAAGAGGCGGGACTTGAGTTGCCGCGCGACACGCCTGCGGACGCAGCGCGAGCGGAAAAAGCACGCACTCTCGTCGATGCATGTGCGGCGGCGGCGCGTTACTTCGGCGCAATGCTTGGGCGCACCGACGGTCGTCATGCTGCGGACTATTTGGCTTCGCGGGAAGTGACCGACGATCAGATCTCGGCGTTTTCCATCGGTTATGCGCCGCGCGGGCGGGCGGGCCTGAAGGACCACCTCATCAATAAGGGGTTTTCGGAGCAGATTCTGGTCGACGCCGGGCTCGTCATCAAGCCGGATGATGGCGGCGCCTCCTATGACCGGTTTCGCAATCGCGTGATGTTTCCGATTTTCGACGTGCGCGAGCGGGTGATCGCTTTTGGCGGACGGGCGCTCGACGCCGACGCCCGTGCAAAATACCTGAACTCGCCCGAAACGCCGCTCTTCCATAAAGGCTCTGTGCTTTACCGGTATGGGCCTGCACGCGCTGCCGCTCATGACGACAAGGCGGCGATGATTGTCTGCGAAGGCTATATGGATGTCATCGCCCTTTGGGGGGCGGGCGTGAAGCGCGCCGTTGCGCCGCTCGGAACAGCGCTTACGGAAGATCAGCTTGCGTTGCTTTGGCGTGCGTCGGATGAGCCTGTGTTGTGTTTTGACGGCGACAAGGCGGGAACGGGCGCGGCCTATCGCGCGATCGACCGGGCGCTACCCATGCTGAAGCCTGGCAAGTCCTTACGGTTCGCGTTTTTGCCGGAAGGCAAAGACCCTGACGATCTGGTGCGCGAGGCGGGCGGCGGCGCCTTTCGCGACGTTCTGGACGCCGCCAAGCCGCTTGCGGATGTCTTATGGGATCGTGAAACCGGCGCGCATGCCCTCGATACGCCGGAGCGCCGCGCCGCCCTAAAGTCTGATTTGCGCACCCTCGTTAAAGGCATCGCCGACAAGGATGTGCGCGAGGCCTATGGCGGGGAGTTTGCGCGCCGCCTTGATGAGACGTTTGCGCCGCGCCGCAAACCTCAATCCGGCGGTGATTTTCGTGCGGGGCCTGCAAGCTCTGCGGGACGGGCGCGCGGTCCGTGGCGTGGGGGGCAAAAGGGCAGTCCGCGCGGCGGCGGCGGACGCGGGTTTTCGCCTCCCGCGCAACCGACGGCGGAGCTGAAACGCCGCGGCGCGCCTTCCGAGTGGATGCGTGAGGCCGCGCTTATTCTGGCGGCGCTCAATCATCCGGCGCTGATCGAGCGTCAGGAAGCGGCTCTTTTTGACCTCGATCTCAACGATCAGGGGTTAAAAACGCTGCTATCTGAGATATTAACTGCTTTTTCCGCCAATCCGGGCCTTGACAGCGCTGAATTGAAGAGCCATCTCACCCGCACGCGTGCGAATGGAGCATTGGAGCGGGTCGTAAACGACGCCGAGCTCTCGAAACAACGATTCATTCGCCCAGATGCTGAGATTGACGAGGTGGAGCTAGGGTTTTGCAACGCCCTTGCGCACCATCTGTTTGATTCTACCCTCAAACAGGAGGTCGCGAGGTCTGCATCCATGATCTTCACCGACGGCGATACAGCTTGGAAAGAAGCGGCGGCGGCGCGGGAAGCGCTCATCAACAACACCAAACCGGAAGACGGCGCAACAACTGGCGACGACGGCAATTCCACGACGCTCCATGACGCTCTAGAGCGCATGCGCGACACCATTGCCAAGAAGTCCGGGCGATAAGGCGACACGACGAATGGCGAAAAAAGCGACGGCGAAAAAAGAACCGGAAGCGGCGGCCGAGGGCGACGGGCCTATTCTGGATCTGACGGATGCGGACGTCAAAAAATTCCTGAAAACGGCGAAGGCGCGGGGGTTTGTCACCTATGACGAGCTTAACAAAGTGCTGCCGTCGGAAGAGGTTTCGTCCGAGCAGATTGAAGATCTGATGGCCCAGCTGTCGCAAATTGGCATCAATGTTGTCGAGCACGAAGAAGAAGAGGAAGAAGGCGACGACGCGGCGGCGAAAACGTCCGATGCGAAATCGGTTGTCAAGAAAGACGACAAAACCGGCAAGGGCGTTGTCACCACCAACGCCGGTTCCTCAGGCGACCGCACCGACGATCCCGTGCGCATGTATCTGCGTGAAATGGGCACGGTCGAGCTCTTGTCGCGGGAAGGCGAAATCGCCATCGCCAAACGCATCGAAGCGGGCCGCGAGACCATGATCCGCTCCTTGTGCGAATCGTCCCTGACCTTTGAGGCCATCACCGTCTGGCGCGACGAACTTAACGAAGGCCGGGTCCTGTTGCGCGATATTATCGATCTCGATGCAACCTATGGCGGCGGGCCCGAAGCGCGCCCCGACATGACCCAGCCGGAAGTCGCCGAGCGCGTCCAGAAGGAAGAAGCCGAAAAGGCCGAGCAGGCCGACGACGAAGATGAATTCGACGAGGGCGCCCTGTCGCTTTCCGCCATGGAGGCGGAGTTGCGCGAAGGCGTCATGGATAAATTCGAAGAGATTTCGTCCGACTATAAAAAGCTGCGCCGTCTTCAGGACATCATGATCGAAGAGCAGCTGAAGGGCGACGATCTGACGGCGTCTCAGACACGGCGCTTTAAAAAGCTCCAGAAAGATATTGTCGAACGCGTACGCTCTGTGCGGCTTAACAACCAGCGGATCGAAGCCCTGGTCGAACAGCTTTACGATATCAATCGCCGGCTGATGGCGCTTGAAGGCAAGCTGGTGCGCCTTGCGGATACACACGGTGTTAACCGACAAGAGTTTTTAGCTGAATATATCGGCGCGGAACTCGATCCTGAGTGGTTCGAGCGGGTGGCGGCGAAAACCAGCAAGGGCTGGAAGAGCTTCACCGAGCGTGGCGAAGGACAGATCAAGGGCATTCGCGACGAGATTGGCAATCTGTCGACTGAGACGGGCCTCACAGTCGCCGATTTCCGCCGGATTGTATCGACCGTGCAGAAAGGCGAGCGCGAAGCGCGCATTGCGAAGAAGGAAATGGTCGAGGCGAATTTGCGCCTCGTGATTTCTATCGCCAAGAAATACACCAATCGCGGGCTGCAGTTTCTCGACCTTATTCAGGAAGGCAATATCGGCCTCATGAAGGCGGTGGATAAGTTCGAATATCGCCGCGGCTATAAGTTCTCGACCTATGCGACCTGGTGGATTCGCCAGGCGATCACGCGCTCCATTGCGGATCAGGCGCGCACGATCCGCATCCCCGTGCATATGATCGAAACGATCAACAAGATCGTGCGCACGTCGCGTCAGATGCTTCACGAAATCGGCCGCGAGCCGACGCCGGAGGAGCTTGCGGAAAAGCTCTCCATGCCGCTCGAAAAAGTTCGCAAGGTGATGAAGATCGCCAAGGAGCCGATTTCGCTGGAAACGCCGATTGGCGACGAGGAAGACAGCCATCTCGGCGACTTCATCGAAGACAAAAACACAATCTTGCCTATCGATGCAGCGATCCAGTCCAATTTGCGCGAAACGACGACGCGGGTGCTTGCGTCCCTGACGCCCCGCGAAGAACGTGTTCTGCGCATGCGCTTCGGCATCGGTATGAATACGGACCATACGCTGGAGGAAGTCGGCCAGCAGTTCTCGGTGACGCGCGAACGCATCCGCCAGATTGAAGCGAAAGCGCTCCGTAAACTGAAACATCCGAGCCGGTCGCGCAAACTGCGCAGCTTCCTGGATAACTGACCGGTTGTCTTCGCGCTTCAAGCCTTGAAGCGCGTTGACGATTTAACCAAGATGCGCGGTGTTTGTTTACGTTAATAGATGCTGCATCTGCGAAATTTTGCACCGTAAGCAGACCATTTTTCGAAGAGATAGGAAAATTCAATTAAAAATTGAGCGAATTTTGTTGCTCAACGCTTGCGCGAAATCGTAGTCTCTCCATATCCAGTTTAATGGTTTGTAAAGAGTAAGGAGCGTGCACAATGAAGAATTCTTTGGTTGCCGCAACAGCCGCGGTGATGGCCCTGAGCGGAGCCGCGTTTGCCGGCGCCGGTGAAAAAGAAGCGTGTGCGGAACGATCTGCAGCGTCGGAAGAGGCGGTGAGGGTGGTGTATGTCGGCCCTCGGCAGACAGTGCGTAAGGAAATACCGCTTCAACAGGCGCAACTCGACGAGCGTCGCGATGACGTCGTTTCGGACGAAGAAACGCGTTCGTAGCTATCGCGTGTTGCGCAAAAGTGGTCACCGGTTGGCGGTTCCCATCCGCCAACATGGTTCCATCTCCGTCAACTGCACATAAGACACGCGTAAAAACAAAAACCTAAAGCATGTCTTGTGAATCCGATAAAATGAGACATGCTTTAGGCGTTTTACCGATCAAGAAAAAGGCGTCCCCGCGGGGACGCCTTTTCCTTACGTGAAATCCAACGTGAAAGTGGCGTTCAGCCCCTCACTGAACGATATTTGAAAACCAGTTCACCATCACATCGGCGGTTTCGCGCCAGGCCGGTTCGCCGCCTTCGCGCGGATAGGCTTCCACGATATCGTCATACCGCATGTTTGAGTGACCGATGTTTTTTTGTTCGATGAATGTCGCTGTGCCGGGGCGCAACCGGTTGACGACATCGGTAATCACCTGGTGCCCATAACGCGCCTCGAACTGGTCGAACTCATTGAAGACAACCAGAACCGGGGCGTCGACCGTCGCCCAGGCCGCGAGGAAATTGTGTTTCGCCGCCTGTTGGTGCCATGCAAAAGGACGCCCGTAATGATCGTTCTCGCCAAGGCCGAGAACATCGGCGCGCACGGCGGCCATCTCGGGGCTGTCCTTGGCGATATCATCAGGGAGGCGATCTTCGATGAGATATTCGTAGTGAAATCGCGCGCGGGCGATCATCTCGTCGTGAATATCGGCGGGCGCGACCGCGCCCGGACGACGTTCCAGATAATGCCGGTCAAACGTCAGCATACGCTCATAATAGGTTTCTGCACCGCCGCCCTGGATGGCGACGCCGCCGATAGCATGTCCGCGGCTTTGCAGCGCCTCCGCGACGAGGGGCGCGGTGGTTGAGCCGAGGCTTGAGCCGTAAAGGAAGACCGACGACGCGTCGAGGCGGGGGTCTTTGAGGAGCGCGTCAAAAGCCTCGATGTAATGGGCGACTTCCGTGTCGTAGTCGAGTTCGTTGCAGGCAGGGCCGACGCTGTCGCCGTCGGGCGCGCGTTCGACGCGCACAAGCGCGAGCCCGGATGAGCGCGCGAGGGCGGCGAGAATTTCACGCGCCTCCGACCCTTCGCGATACTCGATGGAGCCGCACGAAACCCATTGCGTGAACAGAAGGGGATGCAAGGGCTCAGCGGCGCTCTCGGGGATTGCGATAATTGTGCGCAGCTGCGCGCCGTCGGTGGTTTCGAAGACGCCATAGTGAGAGGCAACGCCCTCGATTTCTTCAAGCGGGCGATCTGCGGCGCGCGCAAGGCCGCCGACTATTGTTTGCGTCGGCGCGGTTTCCGCAGCGCATGCCGGCGCCGTGAGCATGAGCGTCGATATCGCCGCTAACGAGTGCGCGAAGGGTCGTCTGATGGCGGGCATTTAAGTGATCTCCTTGGGTTGTGACGGCATGTCGAGCGGGATCTGCAGCTCGGTGAGAAAATCGTCTTTGTGGTTGGCGAGCATCTTCGCCGGCAGGCGATAGTCTTCGCGCGCGGCGTTGAACCGGTGATAAACCTCGCGCAAGGGCCCCGCGCTTTTAAGGCCGGCGGCCGTCATCCAGTCGGTCATGGCGGTGAAAAGATCGTCTGTTTGCGAATAATCCCCACTATAGACGACGGCGCATGCGGCCTGCGCACCCATGACCCTTTTTGCGCCGGGCGGCGCTGGCTCGCCCGTCTTCACCGGAATGCAGACCTCAACGGAGAGCGCGCCTGGTTTTGTCGGTCGGTCGTGGAAAAGGAGAAAGGGCGGCCGGTCTGCGCGAGCGCCGGCGGCCTCCGCCTCGGCTTGTTCGAACATCTCTGTCACCGGCGCGCCGAGGCTGGGGACGTCGCGGGCAATCGCGTATACCCATTCATCGGCGATGGCGGTCAGTTTTGGCGCGCCGATGCGTTCGTCGTCGCGCAGACGGAAGTTTTCACCGAAACACCGGCTCATAACATGCGTCGCTGTAATTTTTCGGTCGATGGCGTCGCGCTCGCTTGCGAGGGTGCGGCGCTTTTCGGCGAGGGCGTTTTGAAGAATGCTTTCCGCTCGGTCGGGCGCGCTGGCGTCCGCCTCCAGAAGGGCGGCGATTTCCGCGATGGAAAAGTCCACCGCGCGCAGGTTGGTGATCTGCGCCAGCGTCTTTGTTTGCGCGAGGGTGTAGTAACGATAGCCCGACTGCGGATCGGCATGAGCGGGTCGCAGAAGACCTTGTTCGTCGTAGAACCGGAGCGCTTTCACCGAGACGCCGCCGAGACGCGCAAAATCGCCAATCTGTAGGAGTTTCTTCATAGCGCCGCAGTGTAGTGTCTCCCCCAACGGGAGAGTCAAACGGGCGCTGCGTCTTTTATCCGCCGGCGTTTTTCCGCGATGCGTGCGCGCGCCGGAATGCGCTTGGCGTTTCGCCCTTTTGCTTTTTGAAGGCGTTGTAGAATGCGGACCTTGAGTTAAAGCCGACGGAAAGCGCGATCTCGAGAATTGTCTCATCCGCTAACAGCACTTTTGGCGTCGCCGCTTCGATGCGCCAGCGGTTCACATAATCGAAAAAACTCTCGCCGATGGTTTCATTGAGCGTCTGTGAAATCATGTTGGGCGATATGCCGAGATGCTCGGAGAGTTTGCCGAGCGACAGGGCCGGGTCGAGATAAAGCGTGTCGCGCTGCATGGCGTCGTGGATCTTGGCGGCGATCCTCGTGGCCTGTTCGGCGCGAAGGGCCGAGCGTTCGTATTTTTGCTTTGGCTGTTCGGCGGCTGCGCTCCCCGGCGCTTTTTCCGTTTCCGTCAGGCTGTCGAACGCGCCTTCGAAACCGGGCGCCTGGCGCAGCCCCCAAAGCGCGAGCGTCCATGTCAGCGCAAGCGATAGGACATCGAGCCAGATCGGTTCCGGCCTTTCAGTTTCCGCAAACATGTTGACGAAGAAAGAAAAGACAACGGTCGCCCAGATCATTCCCGCGAGCACGCTCAGATAAACGAGCCAGGTGAGTTCGCGTTGCTCGGTGCTGGCGAAAAGGTCTTTCAGGCGCCTGTTATAGCGGATCAGCGTGCGCAGCGACCGAGTGAGGTAGTAACCGGACTGCCCGATCCAGAATAGGAGCAATGCAATCACATAGAATGCGACCGCAAGTGTGGTCGATGTGTCGATGTTCGAGTCGCCGTGGCCAAAAATTTCGACGCGCGCTTCAGGCGCGATGATAACGGCCATGGGGATCGTTAATGCGCCGAAAATCGCAGCGATATAGTGGCGGGCGTGAGCGCGCGTGAGGCGCCATGGGGTTTGCGACACGAGCCCCGACACATAAAGCCATAAAGACGGCGAAAGCGTTAGCAGGAATGTGAGTGTAATGGCGGTGAAGAGCGCACTGTGTTGCGGGGCGATCGCGGCGACAATCGTTTCGGCCTCCGTCATGGCGTTCGCTGCAAAAAAGGCCGCAAGCGGCCAGTAGACAGCCGTCCGCCTGGCGCGCACCGCAAGTAGCGATGCGCACAACAAAGCCTGTCCGATATTCAGTGAAACGATAATGAGCGAAAGCGGGTCGGGCATGATGAAAATGGCGTCCATTTGGGGGTGCGCACGATCCGCATAGGCGAGGGCGCGGCGCGCATGCTTCCAGCTTTTGACGCTGCGGCGTCGGAAAAGGCGAGCGCTATCTTGCTGAAAGTGTCCTGTCCATCAGGGGAGGACATGTTTTCGTGTCTTTCCCTGCAGATATGGGCGCGTGCTGTGGCGGGGCCGGCCATGTCGGGGGCGGCGCCGAACGGTCGGCCCGCACTCCAATCTGAAAGGAATTTTCTGTGAAGCACCTCTCCCTCACCGCTGCTGTCGCCGCCGGCGCTATTTTTTACGGCCCTGCTATGGCTCAATCTGCAACCGCTTTCGACGGCTTCAAAGTCGGCGTCGAAGCGGCTGTTCAGCGCAACAAAGCCGAGACCGACATCACCGATGCGGTGACGGTGACGGCGAAGAAAACAGGTTATAATTTGCGCGGCTATCTCGGCTATGACGCCGTTATGGCTGACAGTTTTCTCGTGGGCCTTGAAGCCGGGCTCGGCCGCGGCGGGCCCGACGTCGACAGCGGCGGCGCGCCGCCGCGTGTTGCGACCGATCCCGGTCTTACGTTTGACGTTTCCGCGCGGGCCGGCGTTGTCGTGACGCCGAGCATGTTGCTTTACGGGCGCGCTGGCTACGCCAACGCAAAACTCAAAACAACCATCACCGAAGCGTCGGGCGAGCGGTTTTTAAACCGGCGCAAGGGCGGCTTGATGTATGGCGCCGGGGCCGAGTTCGCGCTCAGCGAAAACATGGCGCTGCGCGCGGAATTTCGCCGGGCAAAATACGGCGATGTGAAAAGCAATCAGGGCGTTCTCGGACTCAATGTCCGCTTTTGATCGGCGCAGGCGGAGCTGCGCAGATCTGTGCGCGCTCCGCCTTTCAGGCGAAAGGACATTAAAATGAAAAAGGCTCTTCTTAGCTTTACGGCGTCGGTGTCGGGCGTCGCACTTGCACATGCGCAGCCCTTTGTCGGAAGCGATGCGCCGCTTTATGCGTATCGGCTCGCTTATTCAAAAGATGGTTTAACCGCGACCGTCAGGGTCGATCCGAGCAGGCCTCCGGGCGAGCGGGTAGAGATCCTATCGCCGCGCAAACGCAAAAAGCCTGGCTGGCTCAGCGACGCTGTGGCTGAACTGGACGCCGAAGCGGACCCGGCGCTCTGGTGTTCGAGCTACGAAGAAACAATTCCGAAAGGCGCTGTCATTGAGCGTAAAACCGACGGCGTTGCGATCTATGCGTTCGATCCAATCATCCTCAGCGACGACCCCGAGGAGCGATTGGTCATGGCGCATCTGGAGGGGCGTGTGACGCGTAGCGACGACGACGGCGAAATTCTCCATTATGTCCTGTCGTCGCGGGCGCCGTTCAAGATGTCGCGCATGATCCGCGTCGACCGTTTTACGATGGACGTCGTATGCAAGCGCAGTCCCGATGGGCGGACGTACGTTGCTGAGACGCGCTCGCAAACCGCCGGCAAGGCGTCGGGCTTCCGCTTTGAGGAGCTGGAAAGCCAGTATATCTCCGATCTTGAGCGCGTTTCGAACACATCGCCTTGAGAAAACGGGGCCCTTGGCGAACTAGAAAGCCAGCGATTGCGCGGCGTCCGCCGCATTGGAAATAAAAAAGCGACCCCGTTTCCGGAAAACCGGTGCGGGCTTTTCTTGGCGGGCATTTTGAGATGGGCCGCCGCTCTGTTAACAATAGGAAAGGGTTGTTGGGGGACGTGCGTCGTGGACAATGCTTTCCCTTTTTGCGGGCGCGAACTTTCGACGGGAGTGGGACAATGTCATTGAAAGAAGTATTGGGGTCATTGAAAGAAATATCTGGCCGGATTGTGCGCGCGGCGCCGAGGGCGCTTTTTGCTATCGCGGCGCTTGGGCTGGCGGCGTGCGCGTCAACTGGTGGGCCGCTCGGCCTGACGCCAGCGCAGGAAAAAGCCATCGGCGAGCAGCAGCACCCGCAGATTCTGGCGGCGTTTGGCGGCGAGGTCGATGATCCCCAGTTGAAGGCCTATGTGCAGCGCGTATTCGACCGATTGATTGCTGCGTCCGATCAGCCCGATGCGCAGATCAAACTGACCGTGCTCGACAGCCCGGTCGTTAACGCCATGGCGCTGCCAGGGCATGTTTACGTCACGCGCGGGTTGCTGGCCTTATCGAATTCCGAGGCGGAACTGGCCGGCGTGCTCGGTCACGAGATCGGGCATATCTTCCAGCGGCATATCGCCAAGCGCGTCAGTCGCGGCAACCTGTCGCAACTGGGCGCCGTCGCGGTCGCGATCCTCACCGGTGATCAGGATACGGCGCAATTGGCCGGGCAGGCCGCGCAGCTTTATCTTTTGAATTATTCGCGCGATCAGGAATTTGAATCCGATCAGGTGGGCGTGCGTCTCCTGGCGCGTGCGAATTATGACCCCGTCGCGCAGGCTGATTTTCTGAACACGCTTGGATCGTGGTCGAACCTTGAACTGCAGATTGCAGGTGTTCAGCGTCCGCCGGAATATCTGTCGAGCCACCCGAACTCGGCCGCACGCGTGCGCCGCGCCGCGCAGGAAGCGAATGTGTTGCAGCAGGGTGGCGCGCAAAATGCTGGGCGCAATCGCAACGTTTATCTGAACGCCATTGACGGCATTATCTATGGCGATGATCCGATTACGCAAGGTTTTGTGCGCGGGCGCGATTTCGTCCATCCGAGCATCGGGTTCGCTTTTACGGCCCCGTCCGGCTTTGAATTGCGGAACTCTTCCCAGGCCGTTACGGCGCGTTCGTCGAGCGGCGCGCAAATGCAGTTTTCTGGCGCAAGTTCCCAGGAAGGGCCCGATGCGCTTATCAACGGCGCGATCTCGCAATCGCTGAAAATCGATTTATCGCCGGCCCAGCGCATCACCGTAAACGGGCGTCGCGGCGCCGTCGGCCAGGCGCGGGCCAACACGCGCAACGGTCAGGTCGATGTGACCGCTTACGCGATCCAGTGGCAGGTTGCGACGAACTACATCTTCTTGTGGGTGACGCCCGCCAACCAGACCCGCCAGTTGCAAAGCGCCATGAACCGGACTGTCCAGTCCCTGCGCACGGTCGATGCACGCAGCGCCAACGCACCGGCGGCGCGGCGCGTCGATGTCGTGACAGTCCAGCCGGGCGATACGGTCGAGCGGTTGTCGGGGTATATGGCGTTTCCGAACTATAAGACCGAGCGCTTCCAGATTATGAACGGGTTCCAGAACGGCGCCCGGCTTGAGCCCGGTGAACGCGCGAAATTGGTGCGCTGACAAAACCCGCCTCCGCCTGACGCCGGGCGCAAGATGAATCTAACGCTCCGCAAGGGCGATGCGGATCGACACGCCTTTTCCGCGCGTACGCGTCGCTGCGCGCGGGCCTTGCACTGGTCGGTGTAATTGCTAATGTCCCGCGCAGTAACGACCCCGTCCTACCTCTCAAGAAGGAGCATCCCCAAATGGCGATTGACGGCACTTATGCGATCACGATGAAAACACCCATGGGCGACCAGACCGGTACGCTCACCCTGAAGCAGGAAGGGGATGCATTGACCGGCGAAATGAGCGCCCAGGGTAATTCCACGGCGCTTGAAAACGGCAAGGTCGAGGGTGACAAGCTCACCTGGGAAGCCAAAATCACGACGCCGATGCCCATGACGCTGGAATTCGACGGCCAGCTTGAGGGCGACGCCATCAACGGCAACGTCAAACTCGGCGCGTTCGGCATGTCGACCTTCACCGCCGCACGGTCTTAAAAAACGATGCGGGGCTGGGCGTCGTTGTTCGCCGGTGCATGCGCCGTTGCGCTGGTCGCATGCGGGCGCGCCGATACAACCACGTCGCCCGGCACGTCGCCCGGCGCCGCCTCTGCCGGTAATGACGCGTCGTCTGTGGTTTCCAACGCCGATGCGGCTGCGGCCACAAATGATGAACCGGCGCAGTTCGCCGGGCCTGCGGCGCTTGACGCGACAGGCGAGCGGTTCGTCAAGCTGGCGCTTGGGCTCGGCCATCATGATACTGCTTTTGTTGACGCCTATCACGGCCCCGCCGAATGGGCGGCGTCCTTAGACGCAAACCCGCCTGAGATCGACGCGCTTGAAAAAGACGCGCGCGATCTTTTGACGGAAATCAAAACGATTAATGCAGCCTCGCCAAGCGTGCGCGGCGCCATGCAGGAAAAGCTTGCCGCCGCCGCGCTCATGCGCATTCGCATGACCCAAGGCGAGACGGTTGCTTTCGACGAGGAAACGCGCGTCCTTTATGACGCTGTTGCGCCGGGCTACGACCTGGCAGATTTTGATGCGGCGCTTGCTGAAATCGATGCATTGTTGCCCGGCGATGAGCCCCTGGCGGCGCGCGTTGAAGCTTTCAATGCAAAAATAGCAATCCCTGCAGAGCGGTTACAGGCGGTTTTCGATGCTGCTATCGCCGAGTGCCGCCGCCGCACGCTTGCCCACTTCGATTTACCGGAAAAAGAGCGTTTCTCGCTTGAGTTCGTCACGGACAAACCGTGGAGCGGGTATAACTGGTATCAGGGCGACTTCGAGAGCCTCATCCAGGTCAATACGGATTTTCCCATTTTCATCGACCGCGCGATCGATCTCGGGTGTCACGAGGGGTATCCCGGACACCACACGTGGAATGTCTTTCTGGAGCGCGATATTCTCGGTCGGGAAGGGTGGATCGAATACTCCGTCTACCCACTTTTCAGCGCGTTGTCATTGATTGCCGAAGGGTCTGCGAATTATGGCATCGATCTCGCGTTTCCCGGCGAAGAAAAAATTGCCTTCGAGCGTGACGTTCTGTTTCCGCTGGCCGGGCTTGATCCCGCGCAGGCTGAAACGCTTGGGCGATTGAATGCGGCGCGTCGCAAGCTCTCCCATGTGCGCAATCATATCGCGCGGGAATATCTCGATGGACGCATCACCCGCGATGACGCCGTGCGCCTTGCGATGCGCTACCGTCTTGAAACAGCGGATCGCGCCGATCAGACGGTGCGTTTTATGGAGACGTATCGCGGATATGTCCTCAACTACAGTCTCGGGCTCGATCTGGTGGATCAGTATATCGCCAAACGCACGGGTGATGATGGCAACGCCCGCTGGGAGGCGTTTCGCACGCTCCTGACGACGCCGCTTGCCGCGTCGGATCTTGAGAAGGAATAATGAGCGCCTGGCGCTTTTTGTTGCGGGTTCATCTGTGGGCCGGCGTTCTTCTCGGCGTGCAGCTTTTTCTCTGGATGCTGAGCGGCGTCGTGATGACATGGTTCGACCTCGACTTGGTGCGAGGCGAGCGCGGTGCATTCACGCCGGCGCCGATTGAACTGGAAACCACGAGTTATGCCTCACCCGGCGGTGTTATTGCGCAATCGAACGGGGCCACGCGTCTCGAATTGCGGACGTTCCTAGGCCGGCCTGTCTACGAGGTTGAAGACGTCGATGGCGAGGCGCTGTTCGACGCGCGGTCGGGCGCGCGCATTTCGCCCATCACCGAGGAACAGGCGCGCAATGTCGCTGAGGACGACTTTGTCGGCGACGCCGAAATCATGTCAATCGCTTTGCTTGATGATCCGCCTCAGGAATATCGCGGCGCCGCGCCGGTGTGGCGGGCCGATTTCGATGACCGATTGCGCACGCGTCTTTACGTTTCGCCAGCGACGGGAGAAATTGCGGCCCGGCGTAACGCGGTCTGGAGACTATATGATTTCTTTTGGATGCTGCACATCATGGATTATGGCGAACGCAAGAACTTTAACAATCCGCTGGTGAAAACTGCATCCGCGGCGGGGCTGGTGTTTGCCGTCTCCGGGCTTGCGCTTGTCGTCATGCGAAATGGGCGACGGAAAATCGTTCGCGATGTCAGGCGTTTGGCGCCGGGGCAAAAGCGAAAGGCCGCCAGCGACGATTGAGATATTTCGTCCGGTCGGTGTGCTTGCCATAGCATGAGGCGACAAATCGCCGTCGATCATCCCTGCGGCCGCGGGGGGGGCAGCCCAAATTCTATACATGCCGCGCGAAGTGCAACTTTACGTCTTCGGACATCTCCGGCTTTCGTCGGCGTCAGCGAGGTTAAGGTTTTGGATGACGTCGTTTCATCGCATGTCTTATGTGCAGTTGATGGAGGTGGAACCATGTTGGCGGACGGGAACCGCCAACCGGCGACCACTTTTGCGCGACACGCGCAACTAAGAACCTAGGGCATCCGATTGAATCGCGCAGCGATCAGGATGCTCTGGAAACGCGCCCAAAACAAAACGCCGAACCAATGTCCGGCGTTCTTCATCAAATCAGTTTTATTGTGTCGGTCTGAGCTTAAAACCCGAAATACATCGGCTCAGGCCCGACCGGGGCCGCTTTGGCGGCTTTCGCCTGTTCCGCGCGCTTTTCGTCCTCAATCGCTTCTTTCTGGTCGCATGTTTGCGACGTCGAGTAGTAGTACGAGTAGCTGTCGGACTTAGTATGGCCGTCGCCCGCGCTCACAGACGTAGCGCCCAGAAAGCCGCCAGCGACGAGGGCGGAAATTGCAACCGATATGGATTTTCGCATGGTCGGATTCTCCTATCAGCAATATGCCCGGGATCAAGCCCGCAAAGCAAGCACCAATTCGGTTAATTTCCGCCTAAACACGTTACTTAGAATTAACAAACGCCGCCAAAAACAGGCCGAAACTTGCCGTTTTTGGCGGGAATCGGCGCGGCGCTCACGAAATCGTGCGTGCGCCAAGCCGGCCAGTTTTCTGCTTCCTTTTATCCCAGCGCCTCGTCCGCCGGGGTGAAATCATGACCGAGGGCGTCTGCGACGGCCTTATACGTGACTTTGCCGCGGTGCACATTGAGCCCTTCGCGCAAATGCGTGTTGCGACGAAGCGCGTCCAGCCCGTGATCGGCGAGCATCAGGCCGTAGGCGAGCGTCGCGTTGTTGAGCGCATGGGACGACGTTAGCGGCACCGCGCCGGGCATATTGGCGACGCAGTAATGCAGGACGTTTTCGACCTCGAACGTCGGGTCTTCGTGGGTGGTTGCTTTCGATGTCTCAAAGCACCCGCCCTGGTCGATGGCGACGTCCACGAGGACAGCGCCGTCTTTCATGCCCTTCAGCATCTCACGCGTTACGAGCTTTGGCGCGCTGGCGCCGGGGATCAGCACAGCGCCGACCACGACGTCGGCGGCGTCGGTTTCTTCATCAAGCGCTTCGAAAGTCGAATAGCGGGTCTTGGCGCGGCCGTTGAAGAGTTCGTCGAGTTCGGCCATGCGCCGCACATTCCGGTCTAGGATCGTAACGTCGGCGCCAAGCCCGACGGCCATGCGCGCTGCGTGCGTGCCGACAACGCCGCCGCCGATGATTAAAACCTGCGCCGGTTTAACGCCCGGAACGCCGCCCATCAGGAGGCCGCGCCCGCCCCGGTGGGCGGTGAGGGCGTAGGCGGCGGCCTGGATGGAAAGCCGGCCCGCAACCTCGCTCATGGGGGCAAGCAACGGCAGACCGCCGAAATCATCCGTAACCGTCTCATAAGCGACGCCGGTAACGCCGGACGCGATAAGGCCTTTGGTTTGCTCCGGATCGGGCGCGAGATGGAGGTACGTATACAGAATTTGATCTTCACGCAGCTGCGCCCATTCGCTTGGCTGCGGTTCCTTCACTTTGACAATCATGTCGCATGAGGAAAAGACGGACGCGGCGTCAGGCGCTATTTTCGCGCCGGCGGCTTCATAGTCCGCGTCGCTCGCCTTGATCCCGGCGCCGGCGCCGGTTTCCACCAGCACTTCATGACCGTGCGCAACATATTCGCGGACGCTGCCGGGAACGAGCCCGACACGAAACTCTGAATTTTTGATTTCCTTTGGCAGGCCAACGCGCATGATAGAGGCTCCCTGATGATGACGTTCGGAACTTTTTAAACGCAATGTGTAGGCTGGGGCGCGTCGTCGTTCTTGCGTTTGGCAAGGCTCGCGCTGCGCTTTGTCCCGTTAGCATGCGGGGTCATTTAGCACATCGTACGGCCAAGAAAAGCCACTATTCATAGGCCATATCGACGTGCTTTTCGCAGCCGCATCAACGCGATATAATCATGCGTAAAGGTCAACGTGCGGGGTGGATAATGTCGTTTAAGTCCAGTGAAAGAAGATACGCGGCGATATTTTGCAGTTTGCTGTTACTCTTTAGCGGGCAGGCTGTGGCGCAGACGGTCCGGAGCGGCGCTGCGGTGGATATCGATGGCGCGCGCGGCGGCGTCATCGCCGCTGGCGGCAAGGTGAGCGTCACCGGCGACGTGAAACGCGGTTTCGCGCTGATGCCCGCCGTTATTGCGGCCGGCGGATCGGTCAGTGTCGATGCGACTATCAATGGCGATGTGATGCTTGCTGGCGGCGATGTTGTTTTTGCGGGCGCAGCTGAGGACGTGCGCCTGACAGGGGGCGCCCTGACGATCGCCGGCGCCGCGGCCGGCGATATGAGCGCCGCCGGCGGGTCGGTTGAGGTGAGCGCGTTTGCTGATATCGCCGGCGATCTCAGCATTGCGGCGGAAACCATCGATTTCGATGGGTCTGTCGCGGGAGATGCAATTCTTTCGGGGACGAAAATCAGCATTGGCGAAAACGCACGGATCGCCGGCGATCTTATCTACGGCGGCGCCGCGGCGCCGGAGATCAAACCCGGCGCCGCGATCGCCGGCGAGGTTAAGTCGTCGGGTGAGGCTGCACCGGTGCAACCGCAGGAGGGGTCAGAGGCGCGAAGGCGCTTTGGGGTCGAGCGCGCCTATGGGGCGCTCTTCTGGTTTGTTGCGTTCGGCGCATCGGGCGCGCTGATGGGCGTCCTGTTTCCCGGTTGGATGGCGCGCGCGGCGGTTCATGGACGGGATGGGCCCTTCGGATCGATGGCGATCGGTCTGGGGCTTCTTGTGTTAACGCCGATTGTTGCGGCGCTTTCCATGGCGATTGTCCTTGGGCTGCCTTTCGGCGTGTTGCTCCTTGGCGCCTATGGGGCGCTTTTGTTTGTGAGTTTCATTGGCGCGGGGCTCGGGCTCGGTCATTTGTTGTTCGACCGATCGGGCGATGCATCGGCGAAGCTCTCTCTGTTTGCCGCGGGACTTGCAATTGTTTTAATCGCATCCGCCGCGCCCGTCGTTGGATGGCTTGCGGTGGTTTTGTCGGCTGCGTTTGGCATGGGCGTGCTGGCGCGCGGGCTTATCGGCGCCCTGCAAACGCATCCGGCTTACTAAGGCCGGTGTTGTTAGGCGGGCATTGACGGGGCTGGCTCGTAAAACGTGTTTTAGGCGCAGTCCGCAGGGGGGCATTTTCGCTAAAAGCGTCTCAAACCTCGATGCGCCTGTTAACAAACTCCTAACGCCACGCCGCGACAATATCGCCTTAAGTGACGGGATCGAGACGATCCTGTCTTCGTTGCGCCGCCAGGTGGAGAACAGCCATGCTCACGACTGCGCGTGTCGATTTGCCGGCGCCGATTGCGGCGCGCCTGAACCAGGCGGCTGTCTTTGTCGACAATGTGAACGACTTTGCCCGGGAAGATCTGGTTGGCTTTAAACGCCCCATCGCGGCGGTGTTTGCGCTCGTGGCGCCTGTCACCGTGGCGCTTGTCTATAACAGCGCCGGCTTTCTCGCCATGACACAGACGGCGTCACTGGTTGTGGTGCTGACGATTGCGGCGACCGTTTACGTGGGCGCAAGCGAATGGCCGCGTATCGTCGATGAATTCCAGCTGCGCACCGATGCAAAGAAAAAGGCGATTGCCGATCTGCGGTGCGGTTTTGGGGAGTCTTCCTTTTTGTCCAACGGCCGGTCTCCACGGTTCTTTGAATATGAGTTCGGCGTGCTCGTTCTGGCCGATGCGGGCGACTTGAAAACGTTGTTCTTCAACATTCCCAGCGACGAAGACGACCCGAGATGGTCGCTCTACATCAACGGCGAACTCAACCGCCGGGTTTGGCGGTGGCTGCGTCTGCCGGTGTCGCGCGAAGTGGTCCGGTTTTCGACAGAGGGCTCGAAGCTCGCGCAGATCGGCGAGGCGCCGATCATCGATTCCATAGAGGTGTGGGAGGCCGTTAATCTTGCTCTGGGGGAGCCGCTCGACGGCGCTATTGTGCACCGCCCACTGGATGAACTCGCCGAGGCTGTGGAGCGCCTGCTTTAGCCCCCGCGGAGCCGTTAAACCTGCGCCCTTGGCCCCTTACATTCAGGCGCGGCCCTTGCTACATGAGCGGTCATGGCGACCTTGATAGACCTGCAAAAGACTGAGCGCCCGCGCCATCCGGAAAAGGCCGGGCGCGCGGAAACGCCTGTCCTGCGCAAACCCGAATGGATTCGGGTGAAAGCGCCGGTCTCGCGGGGCTACAGTGCGACACGCGATATTGTCCGGACCAAGAGGCTGAATACGGTCTGTGAGGAAGCGGCGTGTCCCAATATTGGCGAGTGCTGGGAGAAAAAGCACGCCACCATGATGATTATGGGGGACACCTGCACGCGCGCCTGCGCCTTCTGCAATGTCAAAACCGGCCTGCCGGCGCCGCTCGACCTGGAGGAACCCGCCAATGTAGGCGATGCTGTTGCGGAAATGGGCCTCACTCATGTGGTGATTACGTCTGTTGACCGCGACGATCTTGAAGATGGCGGCGCGCAGCACTTCGCCGACACTGTCCGCGAGATCCGCGAACGGGCGCCGCAGGCGACCATCGAAATTCTGACGCCTGATTTTCTGCGCAAGGACGGTGTGGCGGAAATCGTCATCGATTCGAAACCGGACGTTTTTAACCATAACCTTGAGACGACGCCGCGGCTTTATCTGTCGATCCGGCCGGGCGCGCGCTATTTTCATTCGCTGCGCCTTCTGGAGAAGGTCAAGGAGCGGGACCCTGAAATCTTCACCAAGTCGGGTCTCATGGTCGGGCTCGGCGAGACGCGCGAGGAAGTCATGCAGGTGATGGACGACATGCGCTCCGCGGGGATCGATTTCCTGACGATCGGCCAGTACCTGCAGCCGACGCGCAAGCATGCTGCAGTCGATCGTTTTGTGCATCCTGACGAGTTCAAGTCTTACGAGGCGCTGGCGCGCGCCAAAGGGTTTTTGATGGTGTCGGCGTCGCCGCTCACGCGCTCGTCCCATCACGCGGGCGAAGACTTCGCCAAACTGAAGGCAGCGCGCGCGGCGCGCGAAAAGGGACGCTCATGACGTATCAGCTTTTCGATTTGGCGATGGCCGACCGCGATTTGCGCATTAGCCCTTTTTGCTGGCTGGTTAAGTTTGCGATGCTGCACAAGGGCGTCGAGTTTGAAACGACGCCGCTTTGTTTTTCGGAGAAAGAAAATTATCCGGACCCGGAATATGGGAAGCTACCGGTGCTCAAGGCGGGTGATGAATTGATCCGGGAAAGCGCACAGATCGTTGCTTTCCTTGAAAAAGAACATCCCGAGACGCCATTGACGGCGACGTCCGGGGAGGCGGCTGCGGCCGATTTCTATAATGCGTGGGTGATGGGGACGCTTTTTTCGGCGCTTGCGCCGATGCTTATGGGGCGGGTGTATGCGCTCGTTGACCCAAGTGACAAGGCCTATTTCAGGGAAACGCGCGAGGCGCGCTTCGGCGTCACTCTTGAGGAACTGGCGGCGATGCCGGGGGCGGCCGAAAAAGCCGAATCTGTTTTGCAAACACTGAGCGCGCCGTTGGTGCGGCACAAGTTTTTGGGCGGGGAAACGCCTAACTTATCCGACTACATCGTTTTCAGCCCATTGCTGTGGCAGTTGATGACCACGTCGGACGCTCTTTACGAAACGCCGCAACCGGTTGCAGCGTGGATCGAGCGGATGCTGGATTTGTTTGACGGCTATGCGCGAACGCATAAGCCGGCGTAAGGCGGCGTTTGTCTCCTCATGATGCATCGAAAGACCGAGATCGCCGTGCCCTATACCGCGCGGCAAATGTTTGACCTTGTTTCCGACGTTGAACGTTATCCAGCGTTCCTGCCCTGGTGTTCGGCCTTGCGCATCGTCAAGCGGACGGGCGACGAGGATCACGGTGAAATCATCGCTGATATGGTCGTTGCGTATAAAGTGTTTCGGGAGAAGTTCAGGAGCCGCGTGATCCTCGACAGGGCGGCGGGAACGGTTTGCGTCGATCGCATGGACGGACCTTTCCGCACCCTGCGCACCGATTGGCGTTTTGCCGATAGCACTGGCGTCGACACAAACGCCGACAGCGGGTCTGTTGTCTACTTTGAAATTACGTTCGAACTGAAGAACCTTCTTTTTCAACGTGCGGCGCAACTCTTCTTTGAGCGGAAGTTTTTGCAGATGTCTGAAGCCTTCATTGATCGTGCGCATGATGTTTATGGCGCGGTGCGCGCATGACCGTGTAGAATCTGCAGCCCGAATGCGGCGACGCTTGTGGTGGGGAATGGATGAGCGCGCGATTGACAGAGGAAGAGCGGTTCGAAGCCGAGTTTGAAACTCGGCTCGAAACGATTCTGGCTCAGCCATCGTCCGAGAGTATTGTTCGTCCGTTTCTTTATGAAATGACTGTTGCGTGCGGTGTTTTGGGGCGTAACAACGACGTTGTGTGGCACGATGCGAAACTGAAAACGTGGATTGATGCTGACCGACTGAGTGGCGCTATTTGCGAACGCGTCCGTTCCCAGGGCGTTGTTGAACACGCTCTCATCGACGATGTCGAAAACCGCCCGCTTCTTCTCACATACGCGCCGACGTCTATCGCGCAGGCCTGGTTATCTGTCCTTCCCGCACTTGACGTTGGCGTTCTGGAAACCGGCGCCGTCGTCGTGTGCGCCGTTTCTCTCGGGCATTTGTCTGATGAACTGCATCATGCGGCGCGTGCGCTTGGGCTCAGCAATCTTGAAGCGCGCGTTTGCACGGCGTTATTCACATGTGGGTCGACCCGCCGGGCCGCCGCGCATGCGGGTGTTACGTACAACACCGCCCGCAAGGCGCTCGCCCTTGCCATGTCGAAATTGAATATTTCCCGAAAAACGGCTCTTGTCCGCAAGCTTGCGGAGCTGGCGACCGCGTCGGCGCCGTCGAGAGATGACGTTGAGCGCATATTTATCGATATTTTCGGTTTGAAGGGCAGGCAAGCCAGCCTCGCGCTGTTGTTGTGCGAAGGACATACGCGGGCGAGCGCCGCCAAAGCGCTCGGCATATCTTACGCGGTGGCGAAGGATCACTTTGCACAGATTTTTGAAAAACTCAGTGTGGAGAGTGCTGCGGATATTCCGCGTCTCGTCATGGAGGCGTTCACTGCTGCGATGTTGGCCGGATCGGCTGCGCCGCCGGTTTTTCACATGAGAAGAGAAAAAACGCCTTTGCGGCTGTTTCAGCGTACAGACCATGGCTTGATTGCCGCAAGCGATTATGGGCCGCCGGCCGGCCAGCCTGTTCTGATTGTGCATTCCAGCGTGTCGACCCGCCACCCCTTTCGCAAGGTTGTCACGGCGTTGCAGGATGCGGGGTTCCGGCCCGTCACCATCGACCGGCCGGGGTTTGGCTTGTCGGATGACGTTGCTTCGCCGCCGGACCCTTTTGAAGCCGGCGCCGATGATGTTGCGCTTGTTTGCGCCGCGCTCGGGTTTGAGAAGATCGATGTTTTGACCCGCGGCGGCGCGTTTCACGCCCTGGCCCTGGCGCGGCGATACGCCGACCTGATTGGCCGGGTCGTCGTCATCAATCCGGACCTGCTGCAGGAGCATTGCTCACAGCGCAAAGGCCATATTGGCGTCGTGCGCGCTGCTTTCGATCGTTATCCGGGCCGGATCGAGGAAATTGCAAAATGGGTGGGGCGGCAATTGACGCCTGAGCGCGCCAGGACGATCATCCGTATGGGAATTGAAGGTAGCGACGTCGACTGCGGAAGTTTTGAGGACCGGGAGAATATGGATGACTACTGCCGCTCCGTTATGGCGTTTTCGACCGGGCGCATCAACGGTTTCGTAAGAGAACAGCGCGGATACGCCACGCTTCCCGATGTGGAGGGCGTGCACTGCGCGCAAAACTGGACCATCCTCCTCGGTGAAGACGATCCTATCCATGATCCGGCCGAGATTTTGGCGTTTTGGCGCAAGAAGCTGCCCGGCGCGACGGTCAGGAAGATCGTCGGCGCCAATCGCTTCATCTCGCTTAGCCATACGAAAGAGGTTGTCGCTGCACTCGCAAGGGGCGAGGGCAGGAAAGAGCGAGTTCGCGCTCCGTCATTTTGACGCGCGCGAGGTTTCGCTAATGGTGCTCAGTATTTGATTGCTTGGGTTGCGATGCAGTTGGCGGATGGGAACCGCCAACCGCTGCATGCTTTTCGCTCGACGCCCTAGAAATCGCTTCGCCAACGCAACGTGAATGTTCGGCCACGCCCTGTGAAGTATCTATCGTCACGCGGAAACGGCGTCACTTGACTGAAATAAGTGACAAATCGCTTGTCAAAGAGATTTTGACTGGCGAGCGAAACCGTTCCGATCCCAAGATCGTAGCTGATGACGGCGTCCACAATCGTATAGCCGTCGAAGTTGCGCGTTACTGCGCCAACCGCATCCTCAAAATTGCGATCAAATTGCGTAGAAGATTGAAGACGGCCGCTCCAGGCGCCTTCGCGATACGCAGCATACATATTCAGCCGATTAGGCGCGATGTTGACGCCGTCCAAATCTGCATCCAACTCTCCATCGTCATCGGTATCGACCCGTCCCGTTGGCAGAGACAGATTTCCACCCAGCGAGAACGCATCACTCAGCGCGGCCTCCGCCGACGCTTCAAAGCCATTGATTCGGGTTTTTTCACGAGCGACACTGAAGATACCGTCCGCATCCGGAACGAGCCGTGCACCCTCATCCGAACGGGAGATGTAGTAGGCAAGCTGAAGAGACAGCCAATTCGTGTCATATTCGGCGCCAAACTCCAGATTGTCGGCGACGATTGGGTTGAGCGCGAGAAGGTCATCGACGACCACGCCAAACTGGTTGATGCCGCGGAGTACTCTGCCAACATCTGGAATTGTGTATGCTTCGGCAAAACTCACGTAAAAGGACAAATCTTCGACGGGCGCATAGATTGCCGACGCGTTGAAAAGGAGGTCGTCAAAGCTTGGAGCGCCACCGGTGACGGGTGTTTCCGCAAAATCAGTTGTTCGGCGATTACCGGCGATGCTGTTGTAGTCATCGACCTGAAGTTCAGCGATCTCCCAACGAAGACCGCCCGCGAGGGTGAAGCCTTCGAAAACCGGAGTCGTAACTTGGACAAAGGGCGCCAGGTTTTTGTACTGCGTTGTGGGCACCCAGTTTCGTCCCGTTTGAACGAGGGCTTGTTGCGTCTCGTCGCGCAGCCCGTCGACGCCGGCGATGATCGTCGCTCCTGTGCCTGCGATGTCGTTATATGTCTGCGACAAGCGGAAACCGATTTTTTCCGACTGGTTCGAAGACTGCTCAAACAAAGTGCCGACCGGAGCGATTGCCGGGTCTTGAAATGTCGCAAAGACGCCGCCGCCAAAAACCGCCTCAAAATCCTGATAGTAGACTTGTGCATCCAAACGTCCGCCGAGCAACGACTGGTGATAATAGGATGCGGTTATTGTTGTTACGTCGTTTACAGGCGGAACGCCCATGAGATCGATATCAGACGCGGTGGCCGAAATATCGTTGGCTATATCCCCCGCCGTCGTTGAAAAATCGCCATTGCTTGCAAGTCGAAAGTCGTTGACCATGACCTGAAAACGTTGGTTTTCGTCAGGTTCAAAACCAATTTTGCCGAAGAAGTTGCGTTGGTCTGAATCGGCGAGGTCGCCCTGAACGCCATCGACGCCAATCGATTGGCCATCACCGTCAAAGTAGAGATTGCGGCGGTGATAACTCGCGGCGGCGAGTATATCGACGGCGCCGAAGTCCTGCCCCACATAGCCGCCGATGCGATACTCAAATCCATCCCCGTCAAAACCGTCTGAAGCCGTAATCGATGTGTCGAGGCCAATCGTCAGACTACCGTCTTCTTTCGCTTGTCTGGTCACATAATTGATGATGCCGCCGGTGGCGCCGAGGCCCTGAATGGCGTTGGCCCCGTTGATCACTTCAATTCGCTCGATTGCGTTGATATCGATGGTATAGCCATCGCGTGAGCCGTCGCGGATCGGGTTTGATTGCGGGACGCCGTCGATGAGGTATAGCGGGCTGCGTCCGCGAAAGCTTTCGCCGAAGCCGGAGAGTTTTTGTCGGCTTGGCGCAAAACCTGGCGCGAGATTTCCAAGCAGCGCCTGGATATCCTGCGCGATGGTTAGCTGATCCTGAAGCGACTGCTGGTCAATGATCGTGATAAGCGCCGGAATGGACGACGCCGGCTTGTTGGTGCGAAGTGCCGTGACGATAATTTCGTCTTGTATTTCAATTGGTTCCTGCGCATGGGCCTGGACCATCGCGCTGGATGGAATAATCGCCAGCGCCGCGCTCGCCTTGAGAATTGATTTTATGGTCATCGCTGATGCCTCTCCTGTATTGGGCGCGGCTTCACCGTGATTTTTCGTTGAGAAAAACGCCCCCACGCCATAAGCTGGGAACAAATCGCAAATAATAATCATTGTCAATTGCATTTTACGTCGGAAACGGGGTGTTTGATGAACCTGGAATCATGCATTTCGACTTTGCGTCGCGGTTCTTTGCGCAAGGAAAAGCGGCGTCGCCCGTTAGCATATTTCTCGTTGGGACAGGGCCCTATCGACAAGAAATTGCGCGGCAAAGAGACTTGTGATGTTTAGAACCATACGACTCGTCCATGCCTGGGCGGGGCTCATTCTGTGCTTGTTGCTGACTGTATTGAGCCTGTCGGGCAGCCTCCTAGTTCTCAAGGATGATTACCTCCGAGCGGTTTTTCCCGAAGCAAGGCTGGCGGCTGACTTGCGCCCGGCTGTCGTCGGCGCAGCGGTCAACGCCATTGAAAATGAGTTTGGCGCAGAGCAGCTCGCTTACGTTTCGCTCGCGCGCAAAAATATGAGCCTGCACCGTATCGTCTTTCGCGACGGACGAGCGGCGTATGCTCGGCAAAATGGCGAGGTTGTTGAAACCTGGAATAAAAACGGTCGCGCGGAAGAGTGGATTTTTCATCTGCATCACTATCTGTTCCTGGGTGAATTTGGAAAATACGCTGCTGGCGTCACGGCGATTTCTGCGGTTGTTATGGCTGCAACCGGAATTTATCTCGTTCTGCCATTTTTGCAGGCCTTCAGCGGCCGCCTTTGGCCGAGATCCTTTCGCCGGCGCGATTTGCTATCCCATCATCGCGATTTGGGCATTATATTCTCTGTACCGATTATACTCATCACGCTCACCGGCGCCGCGATGGTGTTCTATCGGCCGGCGGGCGCCATTCTTTCTTTTGTCACTATGTCGACGCCGGTTGCTTTTGAGCGGCCTGCAGGCAATCCCGGCGATATCAATTGGGAAGAAGCGCTGGCGAGCGCCGGTCACGAGTTTCCAGGCGGTCAGTTTCGTATCGTAAGTTGGCCGAGAACGGACACGGCGACGGCGTCTATAAGGATAAGACTTCCGGGTGAATGGCACCAGAACGGGCGCACCTATGCCTATATCGACCCGCAGACGAATGCCGTTATTGCTTCTCGAAACGGTCACGAGCTAAGTCGCGGAGAGCGCGCGACCAACGCCATTTACCCTCTCCACTCCATGGGAATAGGCGGGCGATTTTATGACGTCATCGGTGTTTTCACAGGGATTGCCCTGACACTCTTGGGGCTCCTTGCTTCATGGTCGTACTTAAACTTTTTGCTTGGCCGCAAACGGAGAAAACGCACGCGTGCCGTCCAACACAGCTAGCTTTTTCCGATCCGGTCAACAGTGGCGGAAGCGGCGGCGCATGCCCGTTTCATTGCGATGTTGCAGTCAAGTTTCGATATTTGCTTTTGGCGAAGATCGAACGCTCAAACAAAACCAACGATTTTTTGCAGAACGCCATCTGGCGTCCCCGAGAGGATTCGAACCTCTGGCCCTCAGATTAGGACTAGGCATGACTATTCTCGGTTTGTTCAAGTTTGGGGATTTTCTTGCGAGATAACGCCGAGTGATGCAGCTTGGCCTGTTGTCGATAACAGATATTCGCAAACAGTGGAAATCGACACTGGTTGGGATGTATCCTAGGGTCGATCCATGCAATTTTTAGCGGAAACATCACTGCCCGGCATGGGCGATATTACAGGGGCGTTTCTCGATCGCCAGCGTGGACTGCTCGCCGCAGGGTGTTCGTTTCAACTGCTGACTGAACCTCGCGCTCGGGCATCTTACGGGGGACACCATCCAAGATACCGAGTTGCGCTTTACGAACAAAGAAAGCGCCAGCCGCTGGCGATCTTTGATAAGTTACGTTTTCCCATAAACGACGTGGCTTTTCATCCGACGCTTCCCGTAGCTGCTTTGGCGACCGGCAGTTACGATGGCGGGTGGACGTTTGAAGGGGAACTCCTCCTCTGGAACTGGGAAACGGGACAAAGTGGATCGGTCGTAGAATCGATACCCGAAGTGATTCGAGTAGCATTTGATGTCGAGGGCGAAAAAATCGTCGCTCTTGTTCGGCCATGGGATGAGGGGATGGTGGAGGACCTTTCGTCCGAAGCTGACCCTTTTAACATATTTTTTGAGATTAAGGCGACATTTTTGCCCGCACTTGGCAACGGACTTGCCGGAAAAGAGAAGGTCACCGAGCAGCTCAGTTCACAAACACCAATTTCGGGCGAGCAAGTAAAGAATGACCAACGTTTTGCGTCACAAGACTCAAATTTTCTGGATACTATATCGCAGCATTGTGAGACTGGTCCAATTCTATCGCGCTCGCCAATTTGGGATGTGGCTTGGTTTAGCAATGAACAAATTGGTATTGTGCACGATAACTGTCAGTTGGAAATATTGAATACGTCCGGTACGATTACACAATCATTCTCGGGCGCAGGACACGGTTGCGAACTTTTTGGAGGTCCTGAACCGTTAATTCACGTTTCCACAGCTCGAGACAATCAGAACTGGCATACAGAATATGCTTCAACGCTGTATCGATTAAAAAACACCACACTGAAGAAAGAGGAAACATTTATCGGTTCGCATACTTTCTCAGTATCATCAGATGGTCGAATCTTGGCGCGGCTAAATAAATCATGGGCGCCCGCGAACGAACCATCATTTGACCGTCTCTATACAGACGGCGTTTGGCATGAAGTCAATCTTGGCCGCTATGATGTATTCAATCACTACGTTCGTGTTAATAACTCGCCTTACTTGTTTTTTGTTCAAGACGACGATCCTGAACGCGACCCGTTTGACGACTTCAACGTGCGTGAAAAAAAATGGCTGTGCATCCTCAAACCGGATGGTTCAATCAGGCGCATGTGGCGAATACTTCGCGATGACGGTACTGATGCAAGTCACGCCATGGAGTGCGCTTATGCACTGATCTCAAACCGAGGATCAGAAGCAATGGTTGTTGCCGGCAAACACTATGAACCTAACCCATCTAAACCATTTGCCGGCTTCATTTACCGGAAAGAGCTAAATTCCGGAAAGGAGATGTGGCGTCATAAGACCACGGCATCGCCTACCGTATTGAGATACGCTCCGGAACTTGATGTAATTCTTGCCTTCTTCCTGAACGGTAACCAGATGGTGATTGACGCATCTTCCGGCCGGATAATTCGGGAAGCTCGCTTCACTCCCGGCTCTTTGCCTACAATCGTTTGCGCATGTGACGTATTCGAAAAAAGAATTGCGCTTGGCACAATCGACGGCAGAGTGGCAATAGCGCCTGTTGAAGAAATCGCCACGTAACGTTTGCGAAGAATTTAATTGCGATTTGCGACTGTCCTCGTAGTGCTCAAACGTTAGCGACCAGAGAAGATGGCTCGCTCCAAGATAAACATCATTATAGAGAAAAAAATGGCGACCCTGCCAGGATTCCAACCTGGGACCTACCGCTTAGGAGGCGGTTGCTCTATGCAGCTGAGCTACAGGGCCAATCTTCAGTCCAACAAGCCCTTTTTGCTGCGGCGTTTCAACATCATTATGCGATGAAAAATCGGCGTTAAGTTACACATTTTCTTGCACATTCACATGAGCCATCGAAAATAACAATTATAAACAATGGCTTATTAAACAAGCAGAAACTTTAGGAATCTGATGCTCTATCCTGCTGAGCTACGGGGACGGATATGATGCTTTGTCGAGCAACGCGCCGCAACGAGTGTTTTGTCGCCGGAGTGCGATCATACAAGCTCGGGCCCTTGAGAGAAAGGGGAAACTCAGTCCACCCGGAAATGAAAGTCCGCAACGCCGCCGCGTGAGGAGGGCGTGTTTTTTAAAACGCACGCCCGCTTCGTCGCCGTGTGATTCGAATCCAGTGGGGCGAGGCGCTTTTATGCCGGCGCGGAGCTGGTGCGGCGCAGCGAGCGTCCTTTCGCTTGTGTTGCGCCCGCTATGGCGGCGCGTTTGGCGCGCTTTCTGACGCTGCTGTGGCCTAATTTTCTGAATTCGCCGTCAAATCGTTTTCCTTCGGCTCATAAGGGGCCATAATTACCCGCGATATATTGCCCGCATTGGGGGCGGGACGACCAAGGGAGCACGAGGTCCATGGCGCGAAAGCAGGCAGTGATTTTGGCGGCGGCGATATTGGGGGCGTTCGCAGTCGGTCTTTTGTTGGGGAGAACGACGGCGCCGGATGCAGGCGCCGCGGGCGCAGGAAACAATCAGTCCATCGTAACGGCGGCGGGGCCGCGAGACGCAGGCGGCGTGCGTCCGCGTCGTTCGTTTCAGGAGCGGCGATCTGAGCGCGCGCCGCGCCCGGCGGCGCCCGTTGCCGACGGGTTCAGCTTTCAGCGCCTTGTCATCGATACGCAGTCTGACACGCCTCGTGCGTGTTTTCAGTTTTCCGAGCCGCTCAATACGTCAGGCGATGTAAATTACGCCGATTTTGTGCGGGTTGAACCCGATGTAAAGCCGGCGTTTGACGTGAACGGATCTTCTTTGTGCGTCGCTGGGCTCGACTTCGATAAGGACTATCGCGCAACGCTGCGGGTCGGTTTGCCTAGCGGAAAAAATGAACGGCTTGCGCGCGCCGAAGAGGTGGTCATCGCCTTCGGCGACAAGCCCGCCTATGTGGGGTTTGCCGGCGACGGCGTGATCCTGCCGCGTCTTGAGGCCGATGGCATTGGTATTGAGACGGTGAATGTCGACAAGGTCGAGATTTCCGTCCGGCGCGTGTCGGATCGTGCGCTGGCGCAGAAGAATATCGTTGCCGGCGAGGCGATTAGCGACGAGCAGTATTTCTATGTGTGGGACCGTGAAAGCGGCGAGGACGTCGGCGTCGAGGTCTGGAAAGGCAAGATCGCAACGCCCGGCGAGCAGAACGAGACGACGACGACGGTGTTTTCGCTGGGCGCCGCGCTCGGAGAGTTAAAGCCCGGGGCTTATTTTATTCGTGTACGCGATGTTTCGCCCGGCGCCGACGAAAACAGGACCGCCCAGTCCTGGCGCTGGGTGATGTTCACCGACATGGCGGTGACAACTTATACAGGCGCGGATGGTGTCGATGTGTTTGTGAGGTCCATTTCGTCGGCGCGTCCGGTGTCTGGCGCGGAGCTGTCGTTGATTGCGGTCAACAACGAGATACTCGCGACAGCGATTACCAACAGCGACGGCCATGCAAAATTCGGCGCCGGCGCCGTCAATGGCGATTATCCGCTCACGCCGCGGATGATTATGGCGTACGGTCCACAGGACGACTTCGCCGCGCTCGATCTGGAGCGCGCGCCGCTCGATCTCAGCGATCGCAATGTTGCGGGCCGCGCGGCGCCGGCGGGGCTTGATGCTTTCGTTTATCTCGACCGCGGCATTTACCGGCCGGGGGAAACGGTGCATGTGGCGAGTCTCGTCCGGGACGCCGCGGGCGGCGCTGTTTCTGACCGACCGATTAATGTGACGATCCGACGACCGAACTACACAGAAGCGGACGCGCGCCGCTTTGAAGAAACGGATATCGGCGCGGTTCAGTTTGACTTTGAGATTCCAACCGCCGCGCCCCGCGGCGCGTGGCGCATTGAGGTGCGCGCCGATGGCGACGATGCGGTTATCGGCGCGGAAAGCTTTTCGGTCGAGGACTTCGTTCCGCAGCGGTTGGAAGTTAAGATCGATACGGATGAACAAACCGCGATTCGCTCCGGCGAAGAGCGGATGATCGATGTGGAAAGCCGCTATCTTTATGGTGCGCCGGCGAGCGGTCTTGCGGTTGAAGCGGAAGCCCGCCTCCGGCTCGATCCTAATCCGTTCCCGGACTATCCGGGGTTTCGCTATGGGCCGGTCAATGGCAGGTTCGACGAGAGATTCCTGAAGCTCGCGAACACGACGACCGACGCTGATGGCGCGGCGCGCATTCCGCTCAATGTCGATGATGCGCCGGCTGACTATGGCGCGCCCATGCGCGCTGATGTCGTCGTCGGCGTGGTGGAGCCCGGCGGGCGCGCGGTGCGCGAAAGCGCGCGCATCCCTGTGCGTCCTGCGGAGCACTATCTCGGTCTTAAACTTTCGGGCGATGTGCACAGCTTCGGGCAGAACGATCCCGCCGAGATCGATGCTGTGCTGGTCGACTGGCGGGGCGACGCGGTCGCCGGCGAGGTCGAATGGCGCCTTGTGGAAGAAGACTACTGGTTCGACTGGTACCGAGAAGGCGGGCAGTGGCGTTGGCGCCGTTCCTATCGCGATGTTCTGGTGGCCGAGGGGCGCGCTGAAACGTCGGCGGCGGGCGGTGCGCAGATCGTCAGCCAGCGGTTGCAGCCTGGCGCCTATCGCCTCACCGCCACGAAAGCAGGCGGCGGCGCGGTGAGCGATATCCGTTTTTATGTGGGATGGCGCTCCTACGCGGCCGGCGCCGACACGCCGGATCAGGCGGCCCTGACGCTCGACGCTGAGAGCGTGACGCCGGGCGCGCGCGCGCGGCTTTTCCTCAATCCCCCCTACGCCGGCGAGGCGACAGTCGTGATTGCGACCGACCGCGTTCACCTGGTGCGCCGGGTGAAGGTCGGCGCAGAAGGTCGCGAAATTGTCGTCGACACCAATCCCGACTGGGGCGCAGGCTTTTATGTGATGGCGACGGTGGTGACGCCGCGCGAGGCCAAAGACCGCCCGGTGCCGCGGCGCGCTATGGCGGTCGCGCATGTGCCGTTCGATATGTCAGTACGCAAACTTTCTGTTTCGTTCGATGTGCCTGACCTTATGCGCCCGCGCGAACGCCTTGATTTGCCGGTCGCGGTCGACGGCGCAAATCCCGGTGAAACGGTGATGATGACGCTGGCGGCGGTCGACGAAGGCATCTTGCGCCTGACAAAATTCGCGTCGCCCGATCCAGCGGATTACTACTATGGCAAGAAGCGCCTCGGCGTTGACGTGCGGGACGATTACGGTCGCATCTTGCACGCCAATCTTGGCGCAGCGGCGCATTTTGGCGGCGACCAGCTCGGCGGCGAGGGGCTTACTGTGGTGCCGACCAAGTCGGTCGCGCTTTTCTCCGGACCGGTAACGCTCTCCGCTGATGGTTCAGCCGTTTTGCCCGTTGATGTGCCTGATTTTAATGGCGAACTGCGGCTTATGGCGGTTGCATGGAGTGCTGACAAAGTTGGCGCGGCGAGCGAGCCCTTAACGGTGCGCGATCCGGTCCCGGCCGAGCTTGCCCTGCCGAGGTTCCTTGCGCCGGGCGACACAGCGAGCGCAACCTTGCTGATTGACAATGTCGATGGCGCCGCTGGCGACTATGTGGTGGAGATCACCGGCGACGGGCCCGTCGGTGTTGAACAGACATCGACCTATGCGCTTGCGCAGTCCGCAAAGGAAACGGCGATAACCGACTTCACGGGTGCGGATGTAGGGATCGGCGCCGTCGGGCTCTCGGTGGCGGGGCCGGGCGGATTTTCCGTCGCGCGTGATTATCCCATTGAGGTGCGCACGCCCTATTTCCCAGTGACGGAAACGCGCACCGCCGCGCTCGCGCCTGGCGAAACATTCGTTCTCAACAAGTCGGTTATCGAGCCTTTTGTGCCGGGCTCAGCGGATGTCACGGTGTCCTTCTCGCGGCTGCGCGGCGTTGAGCCGGGGCCGCTCTTGGATGCGCTCTACAGATATCCCTATGGCTGTACGGAACAATTAACGTCGTCGGCTATGCCGCTCCTCTTTGTGGATGTGCTTGGCGGCGAGGTTGGCCGCGATCCTGAGCGCGCGGTGCGCCCGCGCATTCAACAGGCGGTCAATAAAATTCTCAACCGTCAGGGGGCGGACGGGTCTTTCGGCTTGTGGCGGATCGCTGATGGCTACGCATCTCCCTGGCTCGGCGCTTATACAACGGATTTCCTCTACCGCGCGCGGGCCGAAGGATACGGCGTGCCGGCGGATGCGTTGGAGCGCGCCTACGGATCGCTCAGCAATATTGCGCGGGTTGACCGTTGGGTCGCCGCGAATTACCGCATGCGCGCCTATGAAGGACCGGGCTCGAACGACAAGACGGAGTTTTTACGTAAACGCGCCGCGGCTTATGCGCTCTTTGTCCTGGCGCGTGCGGGCCGTGCGGATTTGTCCGATCTTCGCTATTTCCACGATGCGCTTCTTGCCGACACGCCGAGCCCTCTCGCGAAGGCGCATATCGGCGCCGCCCTCGCCATGATGGGCGACCGTGCGCGCGCGAAAAGCGCGTTCGACCAGGCGATTGAAACCCTCGGCTGGAATAATACCGGCGATTACTATCAGTCGCCCCTGCGCGATGTTGCGGGCGTTCTCGCACTTGCGGCCGAGACCGGGCAGGCTGGTCTTATTGAACCGCTCAGCGAAGACCTCCTTGAAGTGATGAAGGAGCCTCGATCGATGCATACGCAGGAAAAAGCCTATGTGCTGCTTGCGTCACAGGCGCTGTTGCGTGCGGCCGGCCCCGTTGCATTGTCCGTGGACGGTGAAACGCTGGACGGGCTTTCCCCGGCGCCGTCCTTTTCCCCGGCCGAGGCGGCGCTCGATGAGACCGTTTCCTACACAAATGTCGGGGACGGGCAGATCTTCCGTTCCGTGACGGTGTCGGGCGCGCCCCGATCCGCGCCGCCGGCGGCCAATCGCGGCTTCACGCTGACAAAGCGCATCGTTTCGCGCGAAGGGCGCGCCGTCGATCTCGCGTCCCTGCGCCAGAACGATCGGGTGGTCGTTGTCATCACCGGCGCCGGGCAAAACGATCGTTTGCACCCGGCGGTGATCGCCGACCTGCTGCCGGCCGGGTTTGAAATCGAAGCTGTTCTGAAGCCTGAGGATGGCGCCCGCTCTGGAAGCGACCGTCAGGGCGGCGCGAACGGGCCCTATAGCTGGATTGGCGAGATTTCGCGGCCGCGTATCGCCGAGGCGCGCGACGACCGTTTTGTTGCGGCGATTGATGTGCGTCGCTCGCGGTTTACGCTTGCTTATGTGGCGCGCGCCGTGACGCCGGGTGATTTCGTGATGCCGGGTGCGGTCATTGAGGATATGTATCGACCGGGCGTCTTTGCGCGCACGAGCGTCGGGCGCATCAAGATTGAAGCGGCGCAATAGGCAATGGTGCGGCGAAACAAAACCTACAGGCGTCTCGGCGTAGCAACGCTTGTTTTTTTCGCCGTGCTTTTACTCGCCGACCGGCTTTTCCCGCCCCCGTTGGAGCGTGCGGAAGACCTGGCGACCATCGTGACCGACCGCGACGGGCGAATGCTGCACGCCTTCGCCAATTCGAAAAAGCGCTGGCGGTTTAAGACACGTACGGATGATATTGATCCGGCTTTTATCGAGCGTCTGATCCTGATTGAAGACAAGCGTTTTCGGTCGCATATGGGCGTCGACCCCGCTGCGGTGCTTCGTGCGTCACTGTCGTCTTTGAAGAGAGGGCGCATCGTATCAGGCGCCTCGACCATCACCATGCAGACGGCGCGTCTTTTGGAGCCGCGCCCGCGGACGTTTGGCGCAAAACTCGCCGAAATGCTCCGCGCCTTACAGATCGAGCGACGTCTTTCGAAGAAAGAAATCCTGGAGCTTTATCTTACGCTTGCGCCCTATGGCGGCAACATTGAAGGCGTACGCGCCGCGAGCCTTCTTTATTTCGATAAGGAGCCGGGGCGTCTGACCGATGCAGAACAGGCGCTTTTGATCGCCTTGCCGCAGGCGCCGGAGGCGCGTCGTCCAGACCGTTTCACGAAGGGGCATACTGGTAAAAAGCGAAGGGCGGCTCATGCGGCGCGCCAAGAAATTCTGAACCGCCTTGCAGCGGCCGGTGCTATCGGCCATCGCCTTGCCGATGAAGCGGCTGAGGCGCGGCTTCCTGCTGCGCGCACGCCATTGCCCGCCTACGCCTATCACACCACGTCACGGCTTGCGAAAGAGGCGCGTGGAGCGCCAGTCCGATCGACGCTTGATTTGCCTCTCCAGTCTGCTGCGGAAGCGATGGTTGCGCACTATGTAGAGCGGTTTGACGACGGCGCCACGGCGGCGGTGTTGATTGTTGAAAATGAAAGCCGCGCCGTACGCGCGGCGGTCGGCTCGTCCGGCTTCGATGCGCCCGGCGGCTGGATCGATCTGACGCGCGCGGTTCGCTCGCCCGGATCGACATTGAAACCCTTTATCTACGGCGCCGCCTTTGATGACGGTCTCATTTCCGGCGCGACGGTGATTGAGGACATGCCGCGTTCTTTTGGGGGGTATACGCCAGAAAACTTTGACCGGGCTTTCCGCGGAGATGTGCGTGCGCGCGAAGCGTTGCAGCACTCTTTGAACCTGCCGGCTGTCGCGCTTCTCGACCGGGTCGGTGCGTCGCGCTTTGTCGGCCTTCTGAAGGCTGCAGGGGTGGGGCTCAAGACGGAAAAGACCGCTGATGGCCGCCCGGGGCTTGCCATTGCGCTGGGCGGCGCCGGTGTGACGGCTTCTGAGGTCGCTGCGCTCTATGCCGGGCTCGCCGATGAGGGGCGCGCGCGCCCGCTACGGTGGCTGAAAGATGCGCAAGCTGATGAAACAGGCAACGACGACGCGGCGCGTCTGATGTCGGCTGCGACAGCGGCGCGGATCGGCGCGATCCTTGCCGATGCGCCATCGCTCCATGGGCGCGCGCCGGCGCGGCTCTCGGCGAGCGCCCCTCGTGTCGCATTTAAGACGGGTACGTCCTATGGATATCGTGACGCGTGGGCGGCCGGTCATGGTGCGGGTTACACGGTCGTTGTTTGGGTTGGCCGCGCTGACGGCGCGCCGCGCCCCGGCGCCACGGGCCGGAAAACCGCAGCGCCGCTTCTCTTCGATATTTTTGATATGCTCGAGCGACAGGGGGGCGCCGAGCCTGCTTTGTCGCCAACAACTGGAGATGAACCGGCGCCGATGATCGCCCGGATCGATCGCGCGCCGCCGGCGCGCGAGCGTGCGCCCGTGATTGTATTTCCGAAAGATGGCGTTGAGATCTTTGTCGACAAAGCCGGGAGCGAAAGGGGATATGCTTTTGCAGCGAGAGGCGGCGTGGCGCGCTACACATGGTATGTCAACGGAAAACCTGTCGCCGGCGACGCCGCTGTCGCGCGGCTTGGGGACCGGCGCACAGTCTGGCGTCCCGAGGAGGCGGGCTTTCACGATGTGACGGTGGTTGATGCGGCGGGGCGCGCCGCGACGTCCAAAGTGCGCGTTCATTTTCAGGGATGAGAAGGCGCATGTTTTTAAAGGCCGCCGTTGTGAGCGGCCTGTGCGCAGGATCTACGCAAGAGCCATCGTCGCAAGGAAGACCGCAGGCGCTTGCCGGCGATCGGTTCACCCTGGGGCAACGCGTTTTCCAGCTTGCCGATATTGGTGCGCCTTCGGTCTACGCCCTTGGCGCATCGCACGCGCCCTTTGCGGTGAAGGCGCGCGCCATTCTCGATGACCTTCTGGCGCGCGGCGTTCAGGATATTGAAAGCCTTGGTGAAGAAACGCGCTGGGGGGCGGGGCTCGTCAAAGTGCGTCTTACAGGCGGCGTTGTTCTACAGGAGCGCCTGATCGCCCTTGGCGCCGCCCGTGTTTATCCGAAGACAGACGATATCGCGTTCATCGGCCGGCTTCTCGCCATGGAAGAAGAAGCGCGTGAGACGGAAACGGGTCTTTGGACCCTTCCTGCTTATCGCATCCGGCGCGCTGACGCTTTTCGCGTGCGCGATCTCGGCGCCTATCACCTGACGGAGGGCCGGGTTCTTGGCGCGTCGGCGCGGCGTTCCCGGACCTTTTTGAATTTCGGGGAAGACTACCGCACCGATTTCACCGCGACTATCGCCAATGGAACGTTGCGCAAATGGCGAAAGACGCCCTTCAATCCGGCGTCTTTCGAGGGAGCGATGGTCCGCGTTCGCGGCTATGTCGCCAGCATCAACGGTCCGTCCGTCGAGGTGACGCATCCCGCGCAGATCGAGCGACTTACGATGTAAGGCGTTAGACCGACGCTATGCAGCCGTCGCCGCTTTTTTGCGCAGCGTTCCGTCAAGCTCTTCAATAGCAGCGCCGAGATCGACTTTCTTCACCGCCGCGACCTCGCGCGCCATGCGGTCGAGGGCCGCCTCGAACAATTGGCGCTCGGAATAACTCTGCTCTGGCTGGTCCGCGGAACGAAAGAGGTCGCGCACCACCTCGGCGACGAGGATAATGTCGCCGGAGTTGATTTTTGCATCATATTCCTGAGCGCGACGGCTCCACATGGTGCGTTTGATGCGGGCGCGGCCTTTTAGCGTGTTGATGGCGTCTTTGATCTTTGAGTCAGACGACAGGGGACGCATGCCGGCAGCCTTGGCTTTGCCGGTCGGCACGCGCAGTTTCATCTTTTCCTGCTCGAAATCGATGATGAAAAGCTCAATCGGGATGCCCGCCACTTCCTGTTTCTCAAGGCCGGCGATCATGCCGACGCCATGGGCCGGATAGACGATCTTATCTTTGACCTTGAAGTTTTGCTTCGCCGCTGATGAGGCTTCCTTATCCTCCGAGGCTTGCTTGTCGGCTTGCGGCGCCTCGCGTGGAATAATCGTCGTCGGCGTGGGGATTGAGGCGGCGCTGGTCGTCCGGCGCGGCGCCTGGCCCACATTGGCGGGCTTTACCGGCTTCGGCGCAGCCTCTTTTACAGCTTTTTTGGCGGCTGTTTTTTTGGTCGCTTTGGCGGCGGTTTTTTTCTTCGCCGGCGCCTTCGTCGTCGTGGTTTTTGAGGCGGTTGCTTTCGGCGTCGTTTTCTTCGCGGGGGCCGCCTTCTTGGTCGCCGTTTTTTTAGCGGTCGTTTTCTTCGCCGCTGTCTTTTTCGCGGTCGTCTTCTTCGCCGTTGTTTTTGACTTTGCCGCCGTTTTTGTCGTTGCTTTCGCCTTTGTGGTCTTTTTTGTCGCCTTGGCGGCGGTTTTCTTCACCGGGGCCTTTTTCGCGGTCGTTTTCTTTGCGGTTTTTTTCGCTGCTGCGCCTGTCGTTTTCTTGGTCGCCATTTTCCGTACTTTCCAATGCGCCCGCATTCACGCAAAGCGCCGCTGCGAGGGCGGCGCCGCTTGAACCCGGCGGTCAATCCTGTTGTCGTCCCTTAATGCACATGGTGGCGGTTGCGCGGCTCCCCTTCCGCACACCCAAAGCGTGAAATCAGTGAAACAGCCCGCCTGAGCGAAATGCCGGACTTTGGTGATAGCAATAAGCGCCGCCGCCAAAATGCCCTAATTTCCATTGGGTTAAACGGCTTTTCGAACCTGTGACCTTACCTGCTTTCGGCGGTGATTCTAGACAACAATTGCCACCACTATAGCATAAAATTTCATGGTTCGCTACGGGGCGCGCCGCTAGCGCGCCATTCACAGATCGGGTTCTGTTAACGATTTAAACGGGTTAATCGCCTTTGCCGGGTTTTTCGCTGAAGTATCGCTCCAGCTTGTCTTTTTCCTCGGCGTATTTGTCGGCGTCGTCCATGGCGTCAATTTTCACTGTCAGGTTCGGCCACTCCGCCGCGTACTTCGCGTTCAGCTCAAGCCACTTGTCTGCTTCGCCTTCCGTGTCCGGAAAAATCGCTTCAGCCGGACATTCGGGCTCGCAAACGCCGCAATCGATGCATTCGTCGGGGTGGATCACCAGCATGTTCTCGCCCTCGTAAAAACAATCCACGGGGCAGACTTCCACGCAATCGGTATATTTGCACATGATGCAGTTGTCGGTCACCACATAGGTCATCGTGCGGAATGCTCCTTACTCGCGCGTCGAAGGCTTTACATACGCGCTTAACGCCGCTTCGCAAGCGGTTCGCTCAATCGATCACGATGTTTCGATGCGCTCTTCTACGCGGGCCCTGGCCAGGCCGCTTTCGCGGTCTTCGACGTAAATCAGACCGCAGATTCGCCTCATGAGCGTGTCTTCATACGGGTTGCGGTCGCCGTCCGACAGGACGATTTCCCAGAGCGTTTCGATAAAGGCGAGTTTCTCGTTATGGGGCATTTCCTTGGCGCGGCGCGTGAAGCGCTGAATGTCCAGGGCGTTCGACTGCGCGTCTTCTGCGCGAGCGCGTAGGGCGGCGGCGTCATCGCCCGAGAGCGCGAATGTTTTTTCGAGCGCGCCATCGATAATCGCCTTTTCGCTAACGTCGTAGTTTTCGTCCGCGCGCGCTGCTTCCACCAAAAGTGCGGCGACCGCGAGCGCGCGTTCGTCGTCTGAGGTTTCGGGCGCCGCTGTTGCCGCGGTCTTCGGGCGAAACATAGTCAGTAACTTGTCAAACATGGGCGGCGGTTCCTTGAAGGTAGATAGCGATGTCGGTCGCTAGGACAGGTCGGGTTTTATGGCGTCGAGCGCGCGGCGATCTTTTTTGGTCGGTCGGCCGGCGCCTTTTTCGCGTTCGAAGGGGGCGGGCTCGCGCTCTTTACGGACAGCGGGCGGCGAGCGGTCGATATAAAGCGTTGCGGCCTCGCTCGCCGGCCCTCGTCTCATGGCGCAGGAAACGACGTCGATGATACGTAAGCATTCATTCCTGCTGAAGGTGACGGTGTCGCCCGCGCGCACCGCGACGCTTGGCTTTTCAATCCGCGTCGTATCGCCGTCCCGCGTCAGGCGCACGCTCTGGTCGCCGATGAATTTGGATGCAAGCGTGCGCGTTTTAAAAAATCGCGCACACCAGAGCCATCGGTCGATGCGCTGCGTATCCGGCGGCGCTTTGTCCGTCATTCGGTTTTCTCGGGCGCTTTCGCTTTTGGCTTGTCGTTCGATTCGCCGAGTTCGGCCTTAAGGCCCGCAAGAACGGCGAAGGGTGAATCCGGGTCCGCCTTTTTTTCGCGGCGCGGGCGTGGGGCCTGCCCGGGCGGGCGTTGGCCGCCATGTTTGCCGCCCTTGCGTTTGCCGCCTCCGGGTTTGGCGTTCTTGTCGCCTCTAAACTTACCGCGGCCGCGCTGCTGCTGATCGGCGTTTTGTCGCTGGTTGTTTGGGCGCGCATGGGGTTTGCGCGGCGCCATGCGCCAGACCGTGACTTCTATTTCATCGATTTGAGCGTCGGCGTCCGTGCCTGTTTCGGCCTCGTTAGACGTCTGGTCGGAGGCGGCGTCCGCGGGTGTTTCGCTTGTTGCAGCGCTGTCTCCTTCAGCCGTTTCGCCGGGCGAGGGCGCCTCGGGCGCCGTTGACGAGGGTCCGGATGACGTTGGCGTATCAGCGCTGGATGCCGTTTCGCTCACGGCGTCGTTCGTCGTTGCCGGCGCGCCATCGTCTTCCGTTGGGGCGTCTGTCGCGTTTTCCGGCGTGGGCGTCGCATTCTCCGTCTGCACCTCGTTTTCAGAGGCGGCTGGCGTATCCTCCTGCGGGGGCTTTGTTTCTGAAGCGCTCGCCTCTGATGGGTCCTTCTTTGCCAATGCGTCCGGTGCTGCTGGCGCTGGCGTCTCGACTTTGCGCTTGATGGTTTGCTTTCTGAAACCGAGCGACCGCAGGATGGCTTCAAAGTCTTCTCCGGAACATCCGACGAGCGACATCATTTGCGGCGTCGCTTCGAAGCCTTCGCGCGCTGACGCATTATTGCGTGCTGTACGGATCAAACTCGCAAGCCGCTCCAGCATGTCGATGCGCACGGCGCGCACGCCCGACGGTCGGTAGCCCGCAGCATAGTAATAGGCATGCGGCAGCTGCTCGCTCATTTCGATGGAAACGAGGCCGGCCTTCGGCGGTGGCGCTTCGTTCGGGTTCTTGTCGCCCCAAAGCGACCACAACAGGGTTAAAAGCCGCGCCGGCGCGGGTTTGAGGAGCGCCGGCAAGTGCAGCGTATATTCGCCGAACCGCATGCCGATTTTTCGTAGTTTCGCGCGTTCGTCCTGGCTGATCTGTTTTAACTCGTCGCCGAACTGCGTGCGCGAGGTTGCGCCGAAATTCTCAACCAGGCGAAACGCAACGCCGCGCGAATGAGGTTTGAGCGCGTCGTCGCCTTCGCCGGCGTTCGCCGACGCCTGCAACATGATAAGCGGGCCTAATTGCGCTTCCAGTTTTGCTGTAACGAAATCCTTGATGCGGTCCTCGACACGCCCGCGCAGATTGGGCGTGATCTGATCGAGACCGGTGATGAGGACATCGGGGCGTAACGGCGCGGGACCTTTTTTCAATCTGGCGACGTCGGCCGAGCGCCACTGGATTATGCCGTCATCGCTCAATGACAGTTCATCGGCGTCGGCGTTGGCGAGCGCGCCCGCGCGCGCGGCGAGGACCGGCCTTAGCGCTTTCTCGCCCGCCGCACGGAGCGACTTCGCCTCCGCGCCCGAAGCGCGCGGATCGACGATGAATTCAAACCCCAACAGGCGGCCGATGAATTGGCCTTCCACAATCACTTCTCCGTCGTCATTGACGCCCGCCAGGAGCGGTGCGTCGTCTTTCAGTTTCTGCAGCAACGCCGAGGTGCGCCGATCGACAAATCGATGCGTCAGTTTTTCGTGCAACGCATCGGAAAGCTTGTCTTCTATCGCGCGCGCGCGCTCTTGCCAATAAGCGGCGTTTTCCAGCCAGGCCGAACGGTGGGAAAGAAACGTCCAGGTGCGCACATGCGCGATGCGCGCCGACAACGCGTCGATATCGCCGTCGAAACGGTTGAGACGGGAGATATGCGGCTCGATGAAAGCATCCGAGAGGCGCCCCTTATGCATCAGCGTCAGATAGATGTCCGCAAGAAGGCGCGCATGGGCGTCATGGGAGATTTTGCGAAAATCCGGGATCTGACAAACGTCCCACAATGTGGAAAGCGCCGCACCGCCGCGCGCGATATCGCGAATGTCATTCATCGCGCAGAGCCGGTGGAGGGCGTCTTCGTCGTCTTCGCGTTGCGAACGGATGAGCATTGGCCGCGGCGGCGGCGTGTCGAGCGCACGCGTCAGCGCCGGCAGGGACGTAAAGTCTATTTGTTCCGTACGCCATTGTAAAAGGCGCACCGGATCGAACTGATGATCCTCGACGGCGAGAACCGTATCTTCATCGAGCGGCGGGCAGTCGCCGGTGACGCCGAAGGTCCCGTCATTGATATGGCGTCCGGCGCGCCCGGCGACCTGTGCGATTTCCGCGTGAGTAAGATCGCGGGGGCGGCGGCCGTCGAACTTGCGCCGGGCGGCGAGCGCGACATGGTCGATGCTCATATTAAGTCCCATGCCGATGGCGTCGGTTGCAACCAGGAAATCGACTTCGCCCGATTGGTAAAGCTCCGCCTGGGCGTTGCGCGTACGCGGGCTCAATGCGCCGAGGACAACAGCGGCGCCGCCACGTTGCCGGCGGATGAGTTCTGCGATGGCGTAGACAGTGTCCGCGGAAAAAGCGACGACAGCGGAGCGTCTCGGCAGGCGGGAAATTTTCTTCGGGCCCGCATAGCTCAGCTTTGAAAAGCGCGTGCGCGATAAAAACTGGATATCCGGGAAGAGGTGTTTCAGCACCGGGCGCATGGTGTCGGCGCCGAGAAGGAGTGTTTCGCTCTTGCCGCGTGCGTGTAAAATCCGTGAGGTGAATATCCGTCCCCGTTCCGGATCGGCCGCGAGCTGAACTTCATCGACCGCCATGAAATCGACAGCCCGTTCGAGAGGCATCGCTTCGACGGTCGCGACCCAGTACCGCGCCGATGGCGGGATGATCTTTTCTTCCCCGGTGACGAGGGCGACGGCGCGGGGGCCGCGGGCCTCGACGACGCGGTCATAGATTTCCCGTGCAAGGAGACGCAAGGGAAGGCCGATCATGCCCGAGCGGTGGGCGAGCATGCGCTCAAGCGCATAATGGGTTTTGCCAGTGTTGGTGGGGCCGAGCACGGCGGTGACAGCGCCGCCGGCGGCGGGCGTGACGTCGTCGATGGAGAAGGAAGTTGCCGTCACCGGAAGCGCGTTCTTTGGAAGGGGGCGTTCCGAAGCAGCGCCCGAGGTCGTCTCTATAAATGTCTACGTCGCTATATATAATGTAGGTGACGGCGCGGCTCAATCTAGGAGGGTGGCCGGGTGCAATCGATCTCGGGGTCGGCCTGCATCATATATCTTCCATGAGCACGCATCGCCGCCTTGACGCTCCGCCGATGCTCGCCTATAGAGCGCGGCTTTCAGGAACAACGCAGCGCCCGGAAAAGGCGCATGCAAGCAAAGGTCAGATCCATGGCGCGCCGCTGTGAACTCTCGGGCATCGGTCCGAAATCGGGCAACAACGTTTCTCACGCGAAAAACCGCACGAAACGCCGTTTCCTGCCCAATCTCTGCCAGGTGACGCTGCATTCGGACACGCTGGATGCGGGCTTTAAGTTTCGCATTGCAGCATCGACCTTGCGCACCGTCGATCATATGGGCGGTCTCGACGCATTTTTACGCAAAGCCGACGACGACGTTCTTTCGCCGTCAGCCCTCAAGGTGAAACGGAAGCTGGCGAAAGCTTCCTGAGCCCGCTTCGGATTTTGATTTTTCATTTTTTGAGGCCTCTCCGATTTGCGGGCGAGGCCGGCCATTTCTGGTGTTAATTGCCTATACCGACGCGCGTCCCTTTAGGTGGGCGCGGTATTTGCGTCTTTAAAAGCGATTTTGCGGAGATTTGTCCTCATTCGGGCAAACACCCTTATACTGCTTATCGATCCGCGCCTGACGACGCCTGATGTCTTGGCGGATCGCCTCGCTGTCTTGAAAGTGTGAGCGCCTATGGAAGGCTATTACGCAGTTGAAAAAAGACGTCCCGTTCGCGAAACGGCGGCGGAAAAACTATCGCGCGAGACGGCGGAATTCTTCGCGGGGCTCATTCGCATGGCGGTGTTGAGCCTCATTTTGACGCCTGTTCTCCTGGCGGCTTTTCTGACTGTGGATATCCCCATGCGCCTCTTTGATGGTTTTGTGGGGACGGACCTTGCGGTGCGTCCGTCGAACTGGCTGTCCCGGGGCGGGATGCTGATCGCCTTGACCCCGCTGATTGCTATTTTGTTTGCCCGCCGGGTCGGCGGCGATGAGGCGTCGCGCGCCATCACTGCCTCCTGGGGCGTCGCCGCCATCGCGGTGATGGCGGAGCTGACCTATCTCGCACCGGCGCTGGAGGCGGGCGATTTCCCGACCGTTCGATTTTCCATGGTGTTCGTGGCGAGCGCCATGGCGGCGCAATATGTGGCCGTCGGGGTCTATGATGTCGCCCGCGGCGGTCAGAACTGGTGGCGGGCCGCGCTCTACGGCGCTCTCGGGGGATACATCGCCTACGGGCTTATCTATTTCCCGGGGATTTATTTTGGCGTCGGCGCGCCCTGGCTCAACTGGATGATTGGCGATATGGCGATCAAGGCCGTGCTCGCATTCCTGTTTGTGCCTGTCTACGGCATGCTGCGCCGGCCGTTGAAGCCGACGCGCGGTTTCGGCGGGATATAAGGCTTTTTTGCTTTTATTCCCCAAGCGCGCGCGCTGCGTCGATCCCGTAATATGTGATGATCCCGTCCGCGCCGGCGCGTTTGAAGGCCGTCAGCGCCTCCATCATCGCGGCGTCGCCGTCGATCCAGCCATTCTGTGCGGCGGCTTTGATCATGGCGAATTCGCCGGAGACCTGGAAAACAAAAGTCGGCGCAGCGAAGGCGTCCTTCACCCGGCGCACGATATCGAGATAGGCGAGGCCGGGTTTGACCATGACCGCGTCCGCCCCTTCCTGGAGGTCGAGGGCGACCTCGCGCAGCGCTTCGTCGGTGTTGGCCGGGTCCATCTGGTAGGTGCGCTTGTCGCCCGTCAGAACGCCCGAAGACCCGATGGCGTCGCGATAGGGGCCATAAAAAGCGGACGCGTATTTGGCGGCGTAGGAAAGGATGAGAACGTCTTCTTTTGCGTCCTGGTCGAGCCCTTTTCGGATCGCAGCGACGCGCCCGTCCATCATGTCCGAGGGTGCGATGATGTCGAACCCTGCCCTGGCCTGGAGCACGGACTGCTCCACCAGGACCGATACGGTTTCGTCATTGAGGATCACCCCGTCCGACATCAGCCCATCATGGCCGTGATCGGTATAAGGATCGAGGGCGACGTCAGCCATGAGCCCGATATCGGGGACGGCGTCCTTGATGGCGCGCGCCGTCCGACACATCAGATTGTCCGGGTCGAGGGCGCCATCGCCGCGCGGCGTGCGGTCGGATTTTTCCGTATAAGGGAAAAGCGCGAGCGCGGGTACGCCAAGGCCTGCGGCCTCGCGCGCCGTTTTCACCGCTTCGTCCGGAGAAAGACGAAAAACGCCCGGCATCGACGGAATAGGCTCGCGTACGCCTTCGCCCTTTTTCAGAACCATCGCCAGGATGAGATCGCTTGGCGTAAGGCCAGTCTCGGCGAAGAGGCGGCGCGACCATGGCGCCATTCGTGGACGGCGCAGTCTCAAATCGGGAAAAGACGCAAGCGGCATTTTACTCTTCATGATGACGATCGATAGCACATTTTTGAAGAATTACATGGTTTTTCAACGATATTCGGCTTTGATTTCAAATTGCAACGCATCGCTTAACGCGGCTTTTAGAGGTTCGGGGTAATTTTTATGAAAATCAGTTTTGAGTGAGATGGGTATTATGTCGGTCAATGGGGCCTTACAGTCAGACGTCATCGGGCATAATGAGAGCGCTGTGAGCGAGGGCGATCCGTCCGTTCTTGAAGCCGGCTATCTGCAGCTTCTGCATCTCGTGGAGCGGCTGCACCGCCAGCTCCTCGACGTGATCAAGGACGAGCTTGAGCGCCTCGGCCAGACGGATATCAATTCCGTTCAGGCGCTGTTGCTTTACAACATCGGCGACGCCGAGCTGACGCCTGGCGAGTTGCGATCGCGCGGCCACTACCTTGGATCGAATGTTTCTTACAATCTGAAACAGCTGGTTGAGAAAGGATACATTAAGGACGAGCGCTCCAATACCGATCGTCGTTCGAAGCGTGTATCTCTCACCCAGTCCGGTCTCGACGTCCGTGACAGTCTTGCCGGCCTTTTCGATCGTCAGCTTGCCTCTGTGGAGCAGGTCGGCGGCGTCAATCAGGAATTGATCGAGACCACCAACAAAGCCTTGCAGCGTCTTGAGCGTTTCTGGGCCGATCAGGTGCGTTTCCGCCTCTAGGACGACGGCCTGACGAATGGTTAACAGCCGGCTGTGATCGGCCTGCGAGAAAACCATCAACTGCGCTTTTCCCCTAAATCTTAAGAACCGTTCTTAAAGAATCACGGCGGGCCTATGGTCCGCCGTTGTTTTATGGTCGTCTGTGCGGCGTTCGGTCCACATTTTCGTGATATGCAGCACTGGCGCTTGCGCCCATCTATTGTGTATCTACTTTAGACGTAACGGATTTCGGCAAGGTGCGGCCTTAAGATCATGGTAGATTACAATCAGGCTTTTGAAGCGGCCGTTTCGGCGGTGCGCACCGAAGGGCGTTACCGCGTTTTCGCCGATATCGAGCGGATCCGCGGCAGTTTCCCCCGGGCGATCTACCATGGCGGCGATGCACCCCGCGAGATCACCGTCTGGTGCTCCAACGACTATCTGGGCATGGGCCAGCATGACGCCGTGACCGGCGCTATGAAAACTGCGGTGGAGAAAGTTGGCGCCGGCGCTGGCGGTACGCGCAATATTGCGGGTACGACCCACTACCACGTCCTGTTGGAAGAGGCGCTCGCGGATCTTCACCGTAAGGAGGCCGCGCTTTTATTTACGTCCGGCTACGTCTCCAATGAAGCGACGCTGTCGACTATCGCCCGCATTCTGCCAGACTGTGTGATTATCTCTGACGAATATAATCACGCCTCGATGATTGAGGGCATCCGCGGCGGCAGGTCGGTAAAACGCATCTGGCGTCACAACGATCTTGCGCATCTTGAAGAACTGCTGTCGGAGCTGCCGCGCGAGCGCGCGAAGGTGATTGCGTTCGAGAGCGTCTACTCCATGGATGGCGACATCGCCCCGATTGAAGCGATTTGCGATCTCGCTGAAAAGTACAACGCCTTTACTTATCTCGACGAAGTCCACGCGGTGGGTCTTTACGGTCAACGCGGCGGCGGCGTGTCTGAGCGCGATAATGTTGCGCACCGCATCGACATTATCGAAGGCACTCTTGGCAAGGCGTTCGGCGTTATGGGCGGCTATATCGCGTCGTCGAGCGCCATCGTCGACGCCATTCGTTCCTATGCGTCAGGATTTATTTTTACCACGGCGCTGTCGCCGGTCTTGGTCGCCGGCGCGCTGGCGAGTGTCGAGCATCTGAAAGCCGCTAATGAGCTGCGCGTCCTGCATCAGGAGCGCGCCCAGCGCCTGAAGACCATCCTCGCCGAGGCGTCGCTGCCGGTGATGCCGTCAGAGAGCCATATCGTGCCTGTTCACGTTGGCGATCCGGTGCTTTGCAAAAAAGTAACGGACACGCTCTTAGAGCTGCATGATATTTATGTTCAGCCCATCAACTATCCGACGGTGCCCAAGGGGACGGAGCGGCTGCGACTGACGCCGACGCCGCTCCACCATGACGGTCATATGGATGCGCTTGTGCGGTCTCTGGACGATGTGTGGCGCGCGCTGAAGCTGCGGCGCGCCGCGTAGTCATCTATAAAATGCGCTAGCCGCGAGCACTTTACGCTTTGGCGATCGCTGCGGCGATTTCGTCTTTCAGGCGCATGCGTTTCTTGCGCAGCTCTTCTTCCCGAAACTCGCTGCCAGCTTCAACGCGCTCTTCGAGGCGGTGAATTTCACGATTGATCTCATGATACTCGTCCGCGAGCCGCGCAAAATGCGCATCTTTAGCTTTCAGATCGTGGATTTTATCGGCGTCGCCGGGAAACTCCTCGGCAAGTTCGTGGGGCGTGTGCGCCATGGTCTTTGTCTCCGTTTTTCGTAAAGCCCGTTTGGAAATTCGCTCTGGGCAGCGAAAATGGCGGATTTCGAGAACCGGCGCGCAGTGTACGTGCCGGTACATGAGCAACGGAAGCGCAGAAAACCGCTATTTGCAGCAAACCAGAGTAGAGTTTCCGAACGGGCTGTTAGGACCATGGCAAGATTGGCGAAACGGTTTATTGATTTAGGTCAATCTCGCGACGCGACATGTTCGCCCGTTATCAGCGGGGTTGGCGTCGGGCGGCGCCGAAAAGCCCGGCGAGACCGGCCGACATCAGGAAGAAAGCAGCCGGAATCGGGATTTCCGCCACTGCGCCGGCAACCGCGAAAACGTCGCCTGTCACGATGTCCATGAGATACATATTGCCGTCGCTGTCGAAGGCGAACGAGGTCAGATTGTTAAGCGCCCCGGCGTCGAGAGAAAGCGTCCAGCTCATCAAATCGCTGACCGTGCCGGCGATGTCGTCATAGCGGAACGACCAGACGGCGCCCGTGGCGAAATCGCCGAAGAAGTAAAGGCCGTTGATTTCCGCAAGCGGGCCGCGATAAACGCCGCCGCCGGTAACGGAAAACCCTTCAAATGCGCCTGTCCCATGGTCGTATTCATAAATCGGGAAGGTAAGGTCTGTCGTCGCGCCGGTGAGGAGGCTGAGGTCGAACTCCGCACTTCCTTCATAGCCGGGCCAGCCATAATTGGCGCCCGCCGCCCCGATATTAATTTCTTCGCGCATATCTTCGCCCACATCGGCGATAAAGAGGGTTCCCGTCAGCGGATCGATGCTCGGGCGAAAAGGATTGCGCAGGCCGAACGCCCAGACCGCGTCGTCGCCGGGCTGACTGATGAACGGATTGCCTGCAGCCGGCGCGTAGTTGTTCGCCGCGTCGCCGGGGAATGCGTCCGCGCGCGGGTCGATGCGTAAGATCGATCCGAGCTGGTTTTCGATTTCCTGCGAAACGTCATTAATTGGATCGGAATTCGAATCGCCCGTTGAGACAAAAAGGGCGCCCGTCTGGTCAAACCCGATCCAGCCGGCGAAATGGCCGTTGCCGCCATCGTCCGGGTGGTCGACGGTGATGATGGAGCGCGCGCTCGATGCGTTGGCGACATTGGGGTCGGACGCGCTGACGCTGTATTCCACAACCTGATGGTCGCCCTCGGTATTGACGAAACTCACGTAGAATAGCCCGCTGGTCGCGTAATCCGGGGCGAAGGCGATCGATTGCGCGCCCTCTTCCGGATGGGTGAACCCAAGGCCGGCGACGTTCGACAGAAACGGCGTCGATAAAACGCTCTCGCTTGCACGGTCGTAAATCTTGATCGCGCCGCTGTCGCGATCGAGCACGAAGAGGCGCTCATCGTCCCCGGGAGGCGCGGCGGCATGAATGGGGCGTGCGACATCGGCGCCGGTCATAATGCGTTCAAGGAAAAGCGTCGCCGCACTGGCGCTTGAAGGCGCCGCAGCCACCATGGTCAGCGCTGCAATCGCGCCGCACAAAAATGACGAACCGCCTTTTGAAAGGCTTTTATCTGTGAGAAGTCTCATAACGCCCCCTAAGCGCCGGAAATGGCGAACCCTATGATTGAATGTGGGTGATGCGCTCGCCAGCCCCGACAATGCGCATCCCGAGCGCATAGTATGTTGGGCGCGCGCCCGCGAATCAAGCGGCCTTCAAAAGGCTTTGTTTTCAGGGGCGTTCTCGGTTCAGGGAATTACTCGGGAGAAGTGCAATTGCACGCCTTTTTTTCATCAGGGCAAGGAGGGCGTAGTTTTTGACCTGGCGCCAGCGCCATGCGGTTGCAAAAAATAACTGTATACAGATTAATATCTTGAGCGCTTGTCTGGCTTTGGCTTACCGAGGCGGCGGCGGTTTTCAGGAACGCGCGCGGGGCATCTGGTCTTTGGACCCCCGCGGCTTTGTTGATGCTCAATCGGTCGTCTTATGGAGCCGCTTGCCGATCGTCGAAAGGGCCCATCTAAGGCGCGGCGCAGTATGGTGATGCTTCTCAAGACCCGCGTTGCGGGGCATCGTGCGGCGAAATTTCTGTATTTCCCACCCGGTCAGAATGGGCGCAGCGTGCGGCGCCGGCTTTTTCCCGGGGAGATCACTACAACGCTTGAAATTCGGGTGAAATAGCGTAGGTTCGCCGCCTTACGCGGGTATAGCACAATGGTAGTGCAGCAGCCTTCCAAGCTGAGGATGCCGGTTCGATCCCGGCTACCCGCTCCAGCGAAAACAGTGAGTTAGGTGATGGATTAGTTTCTGGCGTGGAGCGCGGGAAACTAAATATAAACTATGTGCTTGTCGTACGCGTGAGGTTACAGACCACCGTCGGTAACAACGAGCTTAGCTTTCACCTTTCAGGCCCCTTAGAGCTTTCAGGATCCTCATGCCAGCCTGAAATTCAATAGACTTTCCCGAGTAACGAGACTCATAGAGGCCTTGCAGGTTAGATGGGAGCGTGACGCCTTCTTCCACCACTAGGATAAAGCGGCCGCGGTAAAGCGCCATCGCGGCTCCAATCTCAATCAAAACGTTTGGGTTGATGTTGGGGTGTTCATTCCCGTCAGCGTCAGTAAGAACACCCTCAGAACCAACATGAATGACAGCCGCACCGCAGCTTCGCATGTCGTCCAGAACTTTGTCCGGAATAGGCTTGGCCATGGTCTCTTTTCGGACAGAAATAATTGGCTCAAATCCTCCAAGCTCCACCACTTCCTTTATTTGTTCAAGTATTTCTTTATTTTTCCCATGGGTGATGAATACGCGACTGTTTTCAGCCGAGCTTGGCGTCAGCGTCGTACGTGCGGTCTGAGTGTCTGAATCAGTAGCGTCGTCTTCAATCGTTTCAGACGGTAAGCTGTCTTCTTGCTGATTTGTTTGACCTTCATTGTGGGCCGGTTGGGGGTCTTCAATTCTTATATAGTCGGCACCAGATATTTTCTGCAGAATGCCACAATATTTTGCATTCTCTTTAATTATAGCAGCGACTTCTTCTGCTAGGCTCGGATCTACTCCAAATGATTTTTCGAGAGTGTTTTGGAAGAATTTTTGTTCAGGCAATTTGTTACGATTGAATTTCTGGCAAACCCGGTTGAATAAATCCGGTGTAACGCAGGCATCAACAAGACCACCCTTAGTTTCGGTCTCATCGAGCGGCTTTGTAATTCGTAATCCCAATTCTGTGGGCGAAATGTAATCCGCCTTTTCGGTCCCCGTTGTTAATCCATATTGGCGCGAAGAACTTAGAAGGCGTTTGAATTCGCTGCTGCTCGGCGTTCGACCAACAGCGGCCGCGACAAGAAGCCGATCCATTTGCGTTCCGGCACCCTGGTCTACAATAGCCTGAATAATGACCAGTGCCTTTTCCAGCGTGTGAACCGGATAGTTTCGCGTCTTAGAGCCCGATTTTCTCGCCATCGATTCTCGCCTTCCTCTCGTTTCAGTTCTGGAGGACTTGGGGACTGCTATAAAATCATTCAAGACCCGGCTGGTAAACGGATTGATTAACGGCTGATTATTCTGGTTCTGGGAGGCCGCATTGGAGCTTTATTTACTTTCCAAGGTGCACGCTAAATTGATGTTCACCGACCCGCGCCTTCCGCCGCCCGCGACTGAGGAAGAGGCTAAGCGCCGCTTCACGGAGGCTTGGGCCGCCGCAGAGCGCGCCATTGCCTCGCGACAAAAAATGAACGCCTATCTGAACTAAATACCAAATTTCCACCTTTAACCTACGCACCGATGCGTAGGTCGATTCTGGACATATTGAATGCTGACGCTGGACCACTGGCCGTTGGCGCTAGAACGCCATGGAGTCAGATCGAGAGGGACATTCGTAGGCTGAGTAGTCGGCGACCAAACTCAGAGGTGTGTACGAGGGCAAATTTACAAGTGGCGAGGGGGCTCTATATCTATGCCGAAGAACACTCGGTTCGTGGTCGGCATCACGACTTCTATCCGTTGTCTTTAGGAACAACTGAAAAGGTCACTTATTGGTCGCCGATTGTGGTGGCGCTTGAAGGCCGTGCATGTGTGCCGTTCTTTGATCTACGCAAGTCCCACAAGATGACAAAGCTAGGGAAGCGATTCGCGTTCTCAGCCATGCACGAGCGCATCAGAGCGTCAGATCCCGACTTTGATGAAGTCGCCTTCGCAATTGTTCAATTCTCTTCTGAGAAAGAAGTACCACGAAAGCCAAGCTTCTGTTTTGACGAAGAGTTTGAGTTGTTTGACTTTGAAGAGCTCGACGCCATGACGCGAGAGACATATGAAATTTGGTACGAAATTCTCGACGGCCGCAGATATGAAGCTCGTCGAAGCGGTGGTGAGTCGGGCTCGATAATCTAACATAGCTGTTGGTACCAGAAGAATTCTATATCATGACGCTCATGTTGCGGCGGCAGCGGTCGCGCATGCGGTTGTGGATGCCCCCCTCGCTGTGAGTTGGGCGGCCACATGTCCTGCAAGCGCGATTGGGAGCGAGGCGTGTGTGGCTGCCTCCGTGCCGCCCTCGAGGCGCAGACGCCCAGACCGCCGTATCGCAGGCGCGTTTTAAGGTTGGCTTGTGGCCAAGCCTTCGTTCGGCCTCAAAAACCAACGCTAAAAGCGCGCCGGAGAGGCATTAATCTATCCAAACCGCTGTTTACGGCTTAATGCGCCCATTAATCTGTTTACGGAAAGCATCCGTATAGGGCGGTCTCAGCATTTTTAGGATTTCGCTGCCGGTCTGTCGGTAGACCGCCTTTTTGTGGCTGAATTCCATAAATCCGTCGCGCCCGTGATAGGCGCCCATGCCCGACGGACCGACGCCGCCAAAGGGCAGGTCCTCCTGGCCGGAATGGAACATGACGTCGTTGACGGTGACGCCGCCGGAGGTCGTGCGGTTGAGGACCCGTTCTTCTTCGGCCTTATCAGAGCCGAAATAGTAAAGCCCGAGAGGGCGGGCGCGGGCGTTGATGTAATCGATCGCGTCGTCGGCCTGTTGATATGATTTCACTGGCAGGATGGGCCCGAAAATCTCATCCTGCATCACCGTCATATCGTCAGTCGGATTGAGCACCAGCGTCGGCGGTATTTTGTGATGGGGCTGCTGATCGAAACTCTCGTTCGTCGGATTGATTTCAAGAATGTCAGCGCCTTTCGCGCGGGCGTCTTCGAGATACCCTTGCAGGCGCTCATAATGGCGCGCATTAACAACAGACGTATAGTCGCCATTTTCCTTAAGGCCCGACGGATACATCGCGCCGACAGCGTCTTTCGCCGCGCTCACAAAGGCGTCCACCTTATCTTCCGGCGCGAGGACATAGTCCGGTGCGAGGCAAATCTGGCCGGCGTTGAGGGTCTTACCCGCCATGAGGCGCGAGGCGGCTTTTTCCATGTCCGCCGAGCGGCCGAGGATAGCGGGTGATTTGCCGCCGAGTTCCAGGGTCAAGGGGACCAGGTTTTCCGCTGCTGCGCGCATGACGTGACGCGCGATGGACGTCGCACCGGTGAAAACAAGGTGATCGAACGGCAACTGTGTGAAAGCTGCGCCAAGCTCCGGTCCGCCGGTGAAAACAGCGACTTCATCCTCATCGAAAGCCGCCTCGAGCGAAGACTTCAGGAGGTCCGACGTCGCTTCAGTAAACTCAGACGGCTTTATCATGGCGCGGTTGCCTGCCGCGAAGATGCCGGCGAGGGGCGCGAAAGTCAGGTTGACCGGGAAATTCCAGGGCGAAATGACGCCGACGACGCCCTTGGGCTGGAACTCAACGCGCGAGGAGCCGCCGAGAAGCCCGAGGGGAAATTCTGTTGCGCGCCGCTCTGCGCGCATCCATTTGCGGAGGTTTTTCGCTGCGAATTTCAGCCCGCCGATTGATATCGCGATATCCGTCATGGCGGATGCGTCCTTGGAGCGGTGGCCGAAGTCCTCCGCCATGGCGTCGATAAAACGGTCCTTGTTGCCCACCAGAACATCGACAGCGCGCTGGAGGCGGTCGAGCCGAACATCCGGCGAAGGCGGTCCGTTCTTGATTTGAGCGGTGCGCTGAGTTTCAAGCGTCGCCTGCATTTCTGCATCAAGCGGTTTGTCGTTGTATGGCATTATTTCCTCCCATCGGCTTTTCTGGCGGGCGTCTTTTCCGGCGGACATCGTTGACCGCAGTCGGTCGCATTTTCCCGAAGCCGTTATCTTGACGCTGTTTTGCGGCGACTTTCTTTTATATCAAAATCGCTGGCGCGGGAGAAATTTCTACATACGGCGTTGGTTTGGGGTGCCGGTCAACGCGTTCTGGCCGGCAAGGCATAGGAGCGCATTTCGCGTTGCGTTGCGCGCCGCTGGCGATAACGCCGCATTGACGAACCCTGAAACGGGCCTTTACTCATCACGCCATTATGAACCGTGCGGGGGTAACAGCGAGCCACGCAGCGCCCGGCGACAGGAGGCGATAAAGATGACGGATCCCATGAAACACGAACGCCTGCGCGGCCGTATCAGATATACGTCCAAGAAGCCGGAAATGCTCGACAAGGTGCGCGGGGACGAGATTTTCAACATCACCCGCCACAGCGACGGCGCCGTCACCGTGCGCGCCCATTGTGAGATTCACGAGCCAGCGCCGACCGTCTTGCGAGACATCGTCTATTCCATGGACAAGAACCTGAACCCGCTCGACTGTCATGTCCGCCTTGTCGTGGGCGATGAATTTATGGGCTCCGGCTGGTTTCGCTTCGATCTCGATGAAGACCGGAATGGCGTCATCGAGTGTGAAAGCTATGGCCCGAGCATCGGCCGGATGTCTCAAACCATGCCGACGCGAGGGCCCTTTGACGGTTTCGGCACGCATCCGATTATCGGCGACGCGCTTATGTGCAAGGTGATTGACCGCGCCGGCGGGCCGACGCGGCGGAACATTCGCGTCTTTCTTCCGTCACCGGATCATCGGGGCGCCACGCCGCCGATGGTGTCTGAAGTCTCCATCGGCCTTGAATATGTCGGCGATGAAACCCAGACCGTGGAAGCGGGAACGTTCGATTGTCACCATTTTCGGTATGTGGACGATTCCGGCCCCGGCATGGGCGGCAAGCAGCATCCCACCTATGACATGTGGGTCACGAAGGACGACTTCCTTTTCGTGAAGGGCGGCGTCGGCGGTTATATGGCGACTTGGTACGAACTCGTAGAGCTTGAGCGGCGCTGATCTGCCGGCGTTATCGCTCTGTCAGTTTGAATTCGATACGCCGGTTTTGTGCGAGGCTTGCTGAGGATGCGCCGGCGACCAGCGGGTTCGTTGATCCCGATCCGGTCGCCATGAGGCGCTGTGCCGGAACGCCGCGGCCCTTCAGATAATCCACAACTGAAATCGCGCGCTGCGCAGAAAGCTCCAGATTGGAGGCGAACACCGCGCGGCATGAGGGGCCGAGGGGCGCAGCGTCCGCATGGCCGTCGACGCGCAACACCCAGTTTACTTCGGTCGGGATATCGCCCTGAATATCGATTAATGCGCCGGCGAGTTTGTTCAACTCAAGTTTGCCCGCCTCGCCAAGGGTCGCCGAGCAAGAGCCGAACAGAATGTCGCTTTCGAAGATGAAGCGGTCGCCGACGACTTTGATATCGGTGCGGTCGCCGAGAGCTTTGCGCAGCGCCTCGAAGAAGCGCGAACGCACTTCCTGGAGTTCCTGCACTTTTCGGGCGAGGGCGGCGTTGAGGCGCTTGGAGAGATTTTCGATCTGCGCCTGTTGTTCCTGGTCTTTCGCTTCGGCGGCTTCCAGTGCTTCCTGCAGGCTCGCCAGCTGACGGCGCAGGGCGGCGATCTGTGCGTTGAGCGTTGCGATCTCGCTTTTCTGCTCGTCGGAGAGGGCTTTTTCCGCTTCAAGTTCTTCGGCCGACGCAGCGACGGCGGCCTGGCTGGCGGCCAGCGCCGCGGCGAGGCCCGCCAGTTCCTGATCCTTCTGCGCGATGGTGTCTTCCAGCGACAGGAGCTGCGCCTGCAGGCGCTCGCGATCTCGCTGGGCGAGGCCGAACTGATCGTTCAGCGAATTGATTTGCGCAATCAGGCGCGCGAGTTCATCGTCTTTGGAGGCGAGTTCGTCCTTGACGCTGGCAAGCCGGTCCCCGAGGTAAAACTGCGCCACCACGAAAATCGACAGGACGAACATCAACACCAGAAGCAATGTCGACAGCCCGTCGACAAAGCCCGGCCAGATATTGGCCTCGCTTCTGCTGCGCCGCCGCGCCATCTCGCGCTACTCCCCGCCGCCGAAACGGATGAGGGTGCGGTTGAGGGCGCGAATTTCGTCTTTCAGTTCCGCGGTCTGGCCGGCATGCGCCTTGATTTGCGTTTCGGTGTTGGCGGCGAGCGCGGTTTCAAGCGCGGAAATCGCCGCAGCAAGGTCGCCGTCCGCAAGATCGCTGACATATTTGGCGCTGTCACCGCCTTTCGCGCGCACGGTTTCGGTCATGCCCGCGAGCCAGTCCTCAAGGTCTGTGTAGAAACGGTTTTGCGCCTGCCCGGCCTGCAGGTCGAGGAACCCGACCACCAATGAACCGCCAAGGCCGAAGAGGGACGAGGAGAACGCCGTGCCCATGCCCGAGAGGGGCTCGCGCAGATTGGCGATGAGTTGACTAACAGCGTCTTCGGCCGGGCCGTTGGTTGACGCGAGACCGTTGATCGTATCGGCGACGGCGTTCACGGTTTCCAGAAGGCCCCAGAAGGTGCCGAGGAGGCCGAGAAAGACGAGCAGGTTCATGATGTAGCGACCCATCTCGCGGCCTTCATCCATCCGTGTGCCGATGGAATCGAGGATGGCGCGAGACGACTCAGGCGACAGGCGGCTTGAGCGGGTATCCGCGTCGAGAAGAAGTTTCGCCATGGCGTTGATGAGGCCGGGCGCGCGCGGCAGGCGCGAGCGTGACGGATCGACGGACTCGCGGAACGCTTCCACCCAGCGCACCGCCGGCGAGATGACGCCGGCCTGCCGGAGATTATAGATCACGCCGATGGCGAGGACGCCGAGAATAAGACCGTTGAGCGCCTGATTGGCGTTGAACGCGTCAAGAAGCAGCGTCGTTGGCTGGGGGCTCCAGGGCGAAAGATAATAAATGACTGCGCCGACCGCCAACAGGAAGATCAGCATATTGAGAATATATTGCCCGGGCCGGACAAACTTCACCGACCGTTCCAGCGACCGCGCCATAATCCACCCTCTTCGACCGAACTGCCCCGCCACGCCGCGCGAGCGCCTTGTGATCTGTGCCACCCTTATTAACCAAGGCTGGACGAAAACGCGCTGCATCGACGGAGATAGTCTAAGCCAATTGCGCCCTGTGACAACTTGATTTTCTCGCGCGTGCGGCGCCGCGAAAAGAAAAGGCGGCGCTCATTTTGCGCCGCCCCCGTGGTTAATTCATTGTTTTACAATATATTTTTTGTCAGAGCGCGTCGAGGGCGCGGACCTCGACATCGCCGATATCGAGCGCGCGAAGATCGTCCTCGATCTTTTCGCGGTCGCCGACGATCACCCATATCAGGCTTTCAGGTTTCAAGACTTCATCGGCGGCGGCGGTGATGTCGTTTCCATCCAGTCCTTCAAACGCGTCTTTGAGGGTCGTCGGATAGTCCCATGGACGCCCGTATCGCGCGCTGGAAAGGAGGCTGCCGAGAACGTCGCCGGCGGTCTCATAGGCGCCGGGGAGGGAGCGCGTGTTGTTTAATACCGCAAGGCGTAGTTCTGCGTCGGTCGCCGGCCGGTCGTTCTTGTAGGCGTTCAGTTCACGCAGCAATTCGGAGATGGAGTCTTTTGTCTTGTCCGTCTGAACTGGCGCGTAGACCATGAACGGGCGCTGGCCGCGTGCGCCCTGGAGGAAGGTGTAGGCGCCGTAAGCCCAGCCCTTGTCCTCGCGCAGGTTCATATTGACCCGCGCCGTGAACTGACCGCCGACGATGTCGTTCATCGCGGTGATGGCGACATTGTTCAGTGCGCCGGTCGGGGGAGCCGCATGACCGGCGAGGATGAGCGACTGCGGAGAGCCCGGCTTGTCGACAATAATCACTTTGCCTTTCGCGGGCCGTTCGACCGTTGCGATGTTCTTTTCCGGGGTTTCGACAGTTGAGCGCCAGTCGCCGAAGGTCCGTTCAAGGAGCGGTTTGATTTCCGCCATGCTGGCGTCGCCCGCCACAAAAATGGTTGCGTTGTTGGGCGTCACCCACGTTTCGTGGAAGCGCACGAGATCGTCGCGGGTCAAATCAGTAATGGACGCGGTGGTGCCGGAGCCGGTGAACGGCACGCCATAGGCGTGGTCGGCGCCGTAAATCTCCGGCGGCAGAACGCGCAACGCCAGTTGAACGGGATTTGCTTTTTCCTGTTCGATGGAGGCGAGCCAGCGGCTGCGCAGTTTTTCGATTTCGCCGTCGTCAAATGCGGGATTGCGCACCACGTCGGCCAGGATGCCGAGCGATGCAGCCAGATTGTCCTTCAGCGCCGACATGCTCACCGTCGTTGTATCGAGAGACGAGCCCGCGCCGAGAGTGGCGCCGAGGCTTTCGACTTCCTCGGCGATTTGCAGTGCGGTGCGTTTTTTTGTGCCTTCATCGAGCATGGAGCCCGTAAAAGAAGCGACGCCGAGGCGCCCGCCCGCGACGGCGTCAGCGGCATAGCCGGCGTCGAACTGAACCGCGATGTTGATCACCGGCACAGCAGTGCGCCGTGCAAGGACGACTTTGACGCCATTGGCGAGGGTCGCCTCTTCGACAGACGGAAAGGTGAGGTCCGGTGATGTCGGAACGGCGGGGAGCCCGGCGCTCCGGTCGACCGACGATGGTTTTGTTTCATAATCTTCATAGGGAAGAATATCGAGCTGGAAGAAGCCGGCATTCATGACATCGCGTGCGGCGGCGAGAACGTCTTTTGGTTTGGCGTCTTCCAGCCATTGAAGCTGTGTCAGGACGAATGCGGGATCGCCTGCGTAGAGTGCGCCCTCGGCGAGCGTGACGGCCTTGCCGCCAAAACCGCCGACTTTTTCAAGTCCCCGAAGGACGCTCGCCTTGATGGCGGTTTTTGCGCGTTGCAGCTCCGCCGCCGTCGGTCCCCTGGCGAGGAAGGCGTCGACGACATTCTCCATTTCCGCCTGAACGATAGCGCGGTCGACGCCCTTCTTTGCGTCAGCGGTGACAGAGTAAAAGCTCATTAATTCCTGTGTCTGCAGGTTCGCCCTTGCGCTGGTGGCGATCTCAAGGTCGTAGACAAGCTTTTGATAAAGGCGAGAAGTTTTGCCGCCGCCGAGAACGGCCGCGGCGAGTTCCAGAAGCACTGCCTCACGGGTGGTGCGACCGGGCGCCACCCAGTTGCGGTCGATGCGCGCCTGGGGGACGCGATCATACATAACTTCGAACTTATTGACATCGAGCTTGGGCGCGTTGGCCTTGACGCGTGTCAGCGGCGGGCCGGCGGCGATATCGCCGAAATACTTTTCAACGAGCGTGCGCGCCGTAGCGGCGTCGATGTCGCCCGCGAGAACAAGGACTGTGTTCGCCGCGCCATAATATTTCTTGAACCAGTCTTTCACGTCGTCAAGAGAGGCGGCGTCAAGATCCTCCATGGAGCCGATGGTGGAATGGCGGTAAGGATGCGCCGCCGGCAAAAGCCCTGCGAGTACGGAATATTCGGCCTTGCCATAGGGTTGGTTGTCGCCTTGGCGCTTTTCATTTTGAACGACGCCGCGCTGGTTATCGAGCTTTTCCTGCGTGACGGCGCCGAGGAGGTGGCCCATCCGGTCGGACTCCATCCAAAGGACACGCTCAAGCGCGGTGGTGGGGACAGTCTGGAAGTAGTTGGTGCGGTCGAACCAGGTTGTTCCGTTCACGTCGGTTGCGCCAACCTCGTCAAGGGGAACGAACCATTCGCCGTCATAATGCTCGGAGCCGTTGAACATGATGTGCTCGAAGAGATGTGCAAAGCCCGTCTGGCCTGTCGGTTCGTCTTTTGAGCCCACGTGATACCAGATCGACACCGCGACGAGCGGCGCCTTGCGGTCTTCATGGACGACAACACGCAGGCCGTTGTCGAGCGTGAATTGCTCATATGGTAAATCGATATCTGCGGCGCGCGCCGGTGTCAGAGTGAACAGGAAAACGGCGATGAGGAGGTAAGGCAAACGCATAAGAGTGAGGTCTCCGAAAGGGCGCGAGCGAACGCAAGGGAGACACAATCTGCGGGGCCGGCCAAAGCGTCAAGGCGCCGCGAGGCCGCTCGTCGCGAATCCGTATCGCCCTGTCCATGCGACGTTTGTAGCCGCATCGAAGACACGCTATCGTGAAGAGTTTTTCGGCGCTGTGTTGTGGGTTTTAGCGCGGCGCGCGTTTCGCCAGGATGCGCTGCAGGGTGCGCCGGTGCATGCCGAGACGACGTGCGGTTTCCGAGACATTGTGATCGCATAATTCGTATACGCGCTGAATGTGCTCCCAGCGGACACGATCGGCGGACATCGGGTTTTCTGGCGGCGCGGGCCGCTCGCCCGGTTTCGCCAGCAGCGCTTTTTCGACGTCGTCCGCATCGGCCGGTTTCGCGAGGTAGTCGATGGCGCCGGCTTTTACGGCGGCGACCGCCGTGGCGATGTTGCCGTAGCCGGTCAGCATCACGACGCGGCAGCTCTCATTGCGATCACGAATCTGGTTGACGACCTGCAGGCCGTCGCCATCCTCCAGGCGAAGATCGACGACCGCATAGGCAGGGGCGATTTCCTTGATGACGGCGCCGGCGTCGGCGACGGAGCCTGCAAGGATAGGCTGAAAGCCGCGCTTTTCCATGGCGCGCCCAAGGCGCGTGCGAAACGGCTCGTCATCATCGACGATCAGGAGCGTTGCGTTTTCCGGTAATGATTGATCGTCCGCGCGCGCGTCTTCGAGCGTCATTCTTCTTGATCCCGTCGTCGTTTTTGTGAGCTGTTACAGTCTTACGGCATAAATGCCGGTTTTTGGTATACTTTTCAAGAAATGGGGTCGGCAAAAACATCGCTGAGGGCCCAGTTTATGCGGATGCACGCGCCGCGGCGCGCCGGGTCGTGCGGAAACGGCTTGTTGTAGAACGAAACTGCGCCCCCTGTGGCTTCAAGCAGGGTCTTGGCGATGAAAAAACCTAGACCCATGCCGCCTTTGCGCGCGCCGCGGACGCCCTGGGTCGAGCGGGAGCCCACATAAGGTTCGCCCAGCCGGGGCAGAACATCCGCCGGAAAGCCGGGTCCATCGTCGTGAATGGCGATTTCAAGGGTTTTATCGTCCCATTGCGCGCTGACGGCGACGGTGTCCCGGGCGAAGCCGGAAGCGTTTTCAATGAAATTCCGCAGGCCGAAAATGATTTCCGGTCGCCGGCGCAGGACCGGCGGCGGGTTATCGCTCAGTCCCTTGGTTTCAAAGATAAAATTGGCGCCAGCCGGATCTTCGTGGAACGGACCGGCGGCTTCTTTCAGAAGGGCGTCGATGTCGATACGGTCGTGAACGGCGTCGCCCGTATCGCTGTTTTTTGAAAGTCGGCCCAGAATATCCCGGCACCGGCGCGCCTGACCGACCAGGAGCGCGGCGTCTTCATGCAAGGGATCGTCTTCGTCGATTTCGTCGGCCATCTCGCTGGCGGTGAGCTGAATGGTGGCGAGGGGCGTGCCGAGTTCGTGGGCGGCGGCGGCCGCGAGCCCGCCAAGGGCGGCCAGGCGCTCCTCGCGGGCGAGGACCAGTTGCGTTGCGGCAAGGGCGGAGCGCATCTGCGCCGATTCCGCAGCGACGCGATGCGCGTATGCAGCAAAAAACGCTGTGGACAGGGAAAGCGCCACCCAGACGCCCGCGAGATAGGTGCGCGCCAGAACGAGCGACTCTCCCGGCCGCCACGGCAGCGCCATGTGGTAAAGGCCGAGAATGGAAACGCCCGCCACCGCGAGCGCGGCCAGAAGCACCGTCAGGCGCAGGGGCAGAATGCTCGCCGCGATCGTGACCGGCGCAATGATCAGCGCCGCGAAGGGGTTTTGAAGACCGCCGGTGAGAAACAATAATACGCAAAGCTGGACGATGTCGAAGGCGATATAGGCCGCCGCCTCGCGGTCCGAAAGAAACCGCTGCGGCGAAAAGCGTAGCACCGTAAAGAGGTTGAGCCAGGCGCTTGCGGCGACGGCGCCGAGGCAAAGGCCTAGTGGCGTCGGAAACCCCAGAATGAAATGCACCAGGATGATCGCCGACGTCTGACCGGCGACCGCCAGCCACCTGATGGTCGTCAGCGTACGCAGCCGCACCGGTCCTCGAAGCGAGTTGAGGGCGCCTTGCGTGTCGATGAGGGCGTGCGGCATTGTCGCGCCTTTTTACGATTGGCAATCTGTCGAAGCGGGACATAGTAATGAACCGAAGCGACACCGGCGCCAATGGTCCGAGCCGAACTAAAAGGCGCGCGCGCAACGCAAAGGGAAATACCGATATGAAGAACCGTTTTCGCATCCTTGCAGCTTCATCCTTGGCGGCTATGGCGGCATTGCTTTCAGGGTGCGGTCAGGGCGGCGGCGATACGGCTATTCCTGCTGACAGCGTGATCGCACTTTCCGAGCAGTTTACCGGCGAGTTTGACCTGATCGACAAAAACGGCGCGCGCGTCGTCGATGAAGATTTCAACGGCAAGATCATGATCGTCTATTTCGGTTTCACCCAGTGTCCCGATGTATGTCCGGGCGATATCGGCGCGATGAGTGCGGCGCTCAATGAACTGGGCGACGATGTGAAAGAGGTCGCGCCGATTTTCATTTCCGTTGATCCGGAACGGGACTCTCCGCAGGCGCTGAAGGACTATTTTGGGTTCGACGACCGGTTGATCCCGCTCACCGGCGCACGCGCCGCCGCGGATGCAGCACGTCAGGCGTTCAAGGTCGTTGCGCAAAAACAGGTGCTGCCCGACAGCGCGCTAGAATATACGATCAATCATCAGCGTTTTTACTTTGTAAGCGATCGCAAGGGACAACCCAAGATTGCAATCCTGGGCGGCGCCAGCCCACAGGAGATCGCCGCCGTGCTGCGCCGCAGCTTATCGCAATCCTGATCGAATTTCCGGAAAGTATATACTTTCCAGTGCTTTAGGGCGTTGTTGCGTGCGCTGAAAGATGACGCAGCGTTAACAATTGATTGCATCGCACTGCAAAATCGTCACATAGTCGCACCTCTTCATTATCATCTGCGCGCTAGTGTGGGTCTTAGTGGCGTAATTGCGAAGGCGACGTAATGCTTTATTCGGCGTATGAACTTGCGTATTCGGCGGCTGCGCCGGCGAGAATGGCGGCAGGGCTGGGAGCGCAATTCTGGCGCTCGCCTTTCAATCCGGTTTCGAGCACCTGGATGGGCCGGTCAACGGCGGCCGCGCTTGACGTGATGGAACATGCCATGCGTCGCTACCCCAAGCCGGAATGGGGCATCGATAAAACCGTCGTCAACGGCGTAGAAGTGCCCGTGTCGATCGACACCGTCGTTTCGAAACCGTTTTGCGGGCTCGTCCGGTTCACCCGCGACGCAGAGCATCTTGCAAGCGCAAAGAAAACCGGTGAGGTCGACCCGCGCGTTCTCATCGTTGCGCCCATGTCCGGCCACTATGCAACGCTGTTGCGCGGCACTGTCGAGGCGATGCTCCCAGAGCACGATGTTTACATCACCGACTGGCGCGATGCGCGCAATGTGCTGGTGAATCAGGGCCGCTTCGATCTCAACGACTATATCGATTACATCATCGAGTTTCTGCGCGCCATTGGACCGGGTGCGCACGCCATGGCGGTCTGTCAGCCGGGGCCGGCGCTTTTGTCCGCTGCATCGGTGATGGCCGAGGACAACGACCCCGCGCGCCCGCAGACCATGACGATTATGGGCAGCCCCATCGATACGCGTAAGTCGCCGACCGTACCGAACCTCCTGTCGCAGGAGCGTGAGTATGAGTGGTTCAAGCAGAACATGATCTACTCGGTGCCGGCGCCCTATCCTGGCGTTATGCGCCGTGTCTATCCGGGCTTCGTCCAGCTTTATTCGTTCCTGGCCATGAACTCCGACCGACATCTCAACGCCCATTACGATTACTTCAATCATCTCGTGGAAGGCGACGGCGATAGCGCGGAAAAACACCGCCAGTTTTATGACGAGTATCTTTCCGTTCTCGATATGTCGGAGGAGTTCTATCTCCAGACCATCCGCGACGTGTTTCAGGAGCATTCCCTGCCGAAGGGCGAGTTTCATCATCGCGGCCGGCTCGTGCAGCCATCGGCGATCACCGACATCGCGCTTTTGACGGTCGAGGGCGAGAACGACGATATCTCCGGGATCGGTCAAACCCAGGCGGCGCACGATCTTTGCGTCAACCTGCCGGAAGCGATGCAGATGGACCATGTTCAGCCAAAGGTCGGTCATTACGGCGTCTTCAACGGATCGCGCTGGCGCTCGGAAATCCAGCCGAAGGTCGCGGCGTTCATTCGCAAGCATCACAAGGATGTCGCTGCACGTGTTGCAGCGGAATAGCGCTTCAGTTTTCCACAGGAACGCTTATCGTGCGCAGTGCATCGAAAAGATGCGCTGGCGGTTTTTGCGTGTTTCTCTTAAGCAAAAAGGCTAGAGCCGCTTCTCGGCGCCGATTGAGCGCAAGTTGCTTTGGCTTGTTGAAACGCGACCAAGGACCGTCATGCCTGCAAAAAACAAAGACCCCATGCGCCTCTATCTGGTCGACGGGTCGGCTTATATCTTCCGCGCCTATCATGCGCTGCCGCCCTTAACGCGCAAGTCAGACGGCGCGCCCGTGGGCGCCGTATCCGGCTTTTGCAACATGCTCTACAAGCTTTTGTCGGATGCAAAGGATGAGTTCGATCCGACGCATTTCGCGGTGATCTTCGATCACTCGTCAAAAACGTTCCGTAACGAGATTTATCCCGACTATAAAGCCAACAGACCGCCGCCGCCGGAGGACTTGCGCCCGCAATTCGCCATGGTGCGCGATGCGACGCGCGCTTTCAACGTGCCGTGCGTCGAACTCGCCGGATACGAGGCGGACGATCTTATCGCGACTTACGCGCGCCAGGCGGAAGAAGCGGGCGGCGAGGTCGTCATCGTATCGTCTGATAAAGACTTGATGCAGCTTGTGACCGACAAGGTCTCCATGCTCGATACCATGAAGAACAAAAAGATCAATGCGCCGGAAGTGGTCGAGAAATTCGGTCTCGGTCCGGAACATGTAGTCGATATTCAGGCGCTTGCGGGAGACTCCACCGACAATGTGCCGGGCGTTCCCGGCATTGGCGTTAAAACCGCAGCGCAGCTGATCGAGGAATATGGCGATCTGGAAACGCTTCTTGCGCGCGCAGAAGACATTAAGCAGAAAAAGCGTCGCGAGAACCTGATTGAGTTTGCCGATCTTGCGCGGGTGTCGAAAGAGTTGGTGAGCTTGAAAGACGACACGCCCGTCGAAGAAACAATCGATGGATTCGGCCTTCAGCCCATCGATGCAGAAAAGCTGATTACATTTTTGCGCGAGATGGAATTCAACACACTGACGAAGCGCGTTGCGTCAGACCACGGCGCCAGCGATCTGTCGGAGGCGAGCGCGCCGAAAGCTGATCTGGGTGAGGGGGCTTACGAAACGATTTTCGACGAAGAAACGCTGCAGAAATGGGTAGACGCGGCCTATGTACGCGGCGTTGTCGCGGTCGATACCGAAACCGACAGCCTGAATGCGATGCGCGCAAACCTTGTCGGTGTCTGCCTTTCCAGCGAGGCGGGAACGGGCGCTTATGTTCCCGTTGGTCATGGCGCGGAAGGGCTCGCCCTTGATGACGAGGACGTCGCGAAACAGTTGCCGATTGCAAAAGTGCTGAAGCGTCTGAAGCCCATGCTGGAAGACCCGGGCGTTATGAAGGTCGGTCAGAACATCAAATATGATGCGCTGGTGCTCGCACGCTATGGCGTCAAAATCGCGCCCTATGACGACACGATGATGATCTCCTACGCGCTTGATTGTGGGCGCGGCAATCACGGCATGGACGATCTCGCCAAACGGCATCTCGATTACGACACGATCAAGTTTTCTGAGATTGCGGGAACGGGTAAAAAGGCGAAGACTTTCGATCAGATCCCGATTAGGGACGCAGCGAAATACGCGGCCGAGGACGCTGATATTACGCTCAGGCTCTATGAGGCGCTAAAACCGCGCCTCGCGGCTGAGCAAAAAACAACCGTATACGAAACGCTTGACCGCCCCCTTGCGCAAGTCGTCGCCGGCATGGAGCAGGAGGGCGTCAAGATCGACGGCAAGGTGCTCGCAAAACTCTCCGGTGATTTCGCTCAGCGCATGGCCGCCCATGAAGCCGAGGCGCACGAACTTGCAGGCGAGGCGTTCAATCTCGGGTCGCCGAAGCAGATATCGGAAATTCTGTTCGGGAAACTCGGCCTGCCGGGCGGGCGTAAAACCGCCAAAGGCGCCTGGTCCACAAAGGCCGACGTTCTTGAAGAGCTTGCGGTGGAGGGCCATCCGCTGCCCCGCGCGATCCTCGACTGGCGTGGTCTTTCCAAGCTGAAAAGCACCTACACGGATGCGTTGCAGGAAGAGGTCAATGCTGAGACAGGACGTATCCATACGTCTTATGCGCTCGCGGCCACCACGACCGGGCGCCTCTCATCGACGGACCCTAACTTGCAGAACATCCCGATCCGCACGGACGATGGCCGCAAGATCAGAACGGCTTTCATTCCTGAAAGAGGCAATGTGCTGATATCCGCTGACTACAGTCAGATCGAATTGCGGCTTCTGGCGCATATCGCCGATCTTCCGGCCATGAAGGACGCATTTGCCGGCGGGGTCGATATTCACGCCATGACTGCCTCGGAGATGTTCGGCGTTCCCATCGACGGTATGGATCCGATGGTGCGTCGCCGGGCGAAGGCGATCAATTTCGGGATCATCTACGGGATTTCCGCATTCGGTCTCGCCAATCAGCTGGCGATTTCGCGCGGCGAGGCGAAAGACTACATTACGAGCTATTTCGAGAAGTTTCCCGGTATCCGTCAGTATATGGATAAAACAATCGTATCGGCGAAGGCGAATGGCTATGTGGATACGATTTTTGGGCGTCGCACCCATGTGGGCGGCATCAACGACAAAAATCCCGCCATGAGCGGTTATGCGGAGCGCCAGGCCATCAACGCACCCATTCAGGGCTCTGCGGCCGATGTTATTCGCCGGGCGATGATCAAGATGCCGGCGGCGTTAAAAAAGGCAAAACTCTCGGCGAAGATGCTGTTGCAGGTTCATGATGAACTTATTTTCGAAGCGCCAAAAGCTGAAGCTGACAAGACATGCGAAGTTGTCGCTGCGGTGATGCGGTCTGCGCCCATGCCGGCTCTTTCCCTGTCGGTGCCTCTGGAAGTTGATGCGCGCGCCGGCAAGAACTGGGATGAAGCGCATTAAAACGCGCAGGCTTCAGTTTGTCGGGCGAGGCCATAAAACGCCAAAAGCGGATGGAATGGCGTCGCATCGCTCGGCGCCCAGTAGGGCGTGCGCAGGATAGAGTTCGTCGGCACCGCGGGCGCGAGTAAATCCCGCGCCGTGATATTTTGAATATAAACACAAGCGCCGGCGCCGGCGAATGCGTTTACGGCCTGGCGTATCTTGGCGATGTTCTTTTCACTGATCGTCATCACATGAGCGCCGGCGTTTTCGGCCGCGATGGTCGTCACCGTGTTCTGAGTGACGATGAGCGGTGACGGACGTTCGGCGTCAGATGAACGCCGCTTGTTGAAGACAGCCGCTGCGATGTCCGCCGACAAGACGCGCCCGGCGGCGCGGGTTTTTTCCGTTGAAACCGCGTCGGTGAAATTTATTGCCCCGCCATATGCGAGTGCAAAAAGACCGGCGCCGAAGGCGAAGCGGGCGAGGCGTCTCGATTGCGGGCGCCAGCAGAACCTGATTGCGCCACCGGCGGCGATGGCGGCGAGTATCCATTGAGGGTAAAGCGCAAGAGGCGCACGGAGATGCTCTGCGGCGCTTCCTAGCGTGTCCGAGGCGAGGAAAGTGAGCGCCGCGACGAAAAAGATTGCGAGCATGCTTTGCCGCGAAACGCCGCCGCCTGCTATTTCCAGACTGCGTATGGCCCCGGCGCACAGGATCGCGATAAACGGCAGTGCAGGGATGAAATACCGCATGTTGTAAGAAGCGCCGCCGTGCCACTGTCCCGCCGAGTAGAAGGCGATCGGTGCGGCGATGGCGAGAAGGCACAGGCTGTACGCGAATGTGTCGCGCCCGCGGAAGAAGTCGATCAGCGGAATACAGATCAGCGCCGCGAAGGGAAGGCTTTGAACGAGCGCGCGTTTAGGGCTTCCAAAAAACATCAATTGTCCGTATTCGTCCGGTTGAACGCTTTCCTGCGCAAAAGCGGCATGCGCCTGAAAATTGAACAAGAGCACATAAGCGCCATAAAAGAAGTCGCGCAGGGGCGTCACAAGCAGGACCGCGAGGAGCACGAAAATAGCCGTTCCCGCGGCGGCGTTCGCGCGCCCGGCCTCTTCGATCACCTCCAGGGCGAACTCGCGAAGATCGGCGGTGAAGAGGAGAGCGATGAACCCGAGAACGACTGCGGCGACCCAGAGAAGGTCGCCGGCGCCGTCGGCGTCTACAGCGAAGGGTGATAACACACCGAACTTCAGGTGATTTAGGAGCGTTGCCATGGCGATGCCCGGCAAAAGCCCGATTAGGAACGCAAGAGCGGGCGATTTTTCTTCAGGCGCCGCGACGAGGCGCATCCACAGGACGATCGCCGGCGCCGCGAGGATAGTATCGACACGGACCGTTGCGCCAACACTCACAAGAAAACCGGCGGCGGCGCAAAAAACGAACTGGCGGCGTTTTTCGACAGCGTCGACGCCGGTGAGAGCAAGCCATGCAGCGGTCAGCCAAAAGGCAAGCGCCAGTATATGCGGCCAGATACCGAAAGCGTAGTTTGCGATATAGGTCGCAGCGCCAAGAATCGATGCGGCCCAAATGGCGGCGGCGCGGTCAAGGAGCGTCGCGGTGAGGCGGTAGGTGATCCATAAGCACAAGCCCGCCGCGATTGCGTTGATGGCCATCAGCCCGCGAATGCCGAAAGCTTTGTAGAAAGGCGCCGCGATGAAGGCGTAGCCGCCTGGAAACTGCGGATAGACCATGCCGTTATGCACAACGGTGAGATCTTTTGTGAGGGGCGGCGCGCCGGGAACTTTACCGCTCGATGCGATATGCAAGGCGCCGTGGTCCGCCATGGCGCGGGCCATGTCGTAGTAGATGGCGCTATCGATACCGAAGGGCGCCGCCGGCGCCAGAAAAACGCCTGCCGCAAGCAACGTGGCGGCGCCCAGGAGAGCGTAGGCCTGCAGCGTCATGGCGACGCCGACGCGCGGAAGGTTAGTGCGCGTCGCAATCATCTCGCCCAGACGTCGCCAGAGGGTCATCGTCGTGCCGTTGTTTGCATCATCCGTTTAGCGATAGATCATCCTATCCTCTTGTAGATTTGGTAAATGTTGAAATGAAAAGGGCCCTACGGCGTGTTTTGCAAAGCGCGAAGTTGGATATTTTGCAAAACTCTGGTGGTTGTCGCTGGGCGCGGTTTGCAAGAGTTTGAAACGCCGTGCGGGGGCGCTGTTAAGGACTTGTCAACATTCTCTAAAGTGTTGTCTGATCGCAATCAGATGTTCATCGCCGTTTCAAACTTCTTGCATGACCAAACGACGTGAGAATCATATCGCCGAATATCGGGATTGCCCATAAAGACGCGCTTTCCCCATTCTTCATACCAATCAACGGAAGGGCCATGGACGATCAGCACATAGTCGGTCGCGCCGGATACGTGATAACACTGTGAGACTTCCGGCAGGTCTTGCATTTGCCGGTCGAATGCCTCCAACGTTTCAACAGTTTCGTTCTGGAATGAGACGGTGATCACCAGCCGAACACCAATACTGTCCGGATTGAGCAACGCCACGTCACGCATGATGAGGCCGCTATCTCGGAACCTTTTCAACCGTCGTCGTACCGCTGACGGTGAGAGCCCGACTGTTTCGCCAAGTTCGGCATGTGTGCTCTGATTGTCCTTTTGTACCAGCGCCAAAAGGCGGCGGTCAAAGTCATCGAGTTCCTTAAGGTGAGCGTCGGCGTTTTTCGTCATAACAGCTCATTCATACGCCGAAAAGCGCGATATTCCCAACGAAAATACGCGGGAAGCGACGGCAATTTCCAAGTAAAGACAACATGCTTTTTCAATAAAGGGTACACGGAAATGCAATTTTTTCTGATTTTTTTCCGGCTATGCGCCGCAGTTCTAGCGGTGTACGCGGGGCTTTTTCTCGCCGGCTGCTCGGTAGTTGAAAGCCGATTGTCGCGGGACGAGCAGCTGACCCAGCTTCTCAACGATACGGTGGGCTCGAAGGCGCATGGTGTTCTTTTGTATCTCGATACGCCGGGCGATCCGTTTTTGGGCGAGGCGGGCGTCGCCGACCGGGAGACTGGTGCGCCCATCAAGATCGGGTCGACATTGCGTCTGGGCTCCATCACCAAAACCTACGTGGCGGCCCTTGCGGTTAGGGCGGCGGAGCAGGGCCTCCTCGACCTCGACGCGCAAATCGGAACCTACTTGGATGCCGACGTGATGGCGAAGTTGCCGAGCGGATTAAACCCGACAGTGCGCCAGCTTCTCAACCACACATCCGGCGTGCCGGACTATTACAGCGAGCGGTTTTACGAAACCGACTGGAAACGAACGGAGCCCTTGACGCCCGACCTTGTGCTGCACGCCATTCGCGGCCTGGAAGCGACGACAACACCGGGTACGGATTATGCATACTCCAACACCAACTATCATCTTGCAGCGTTGACCCTCGAGGCAGTTACGGGAAAACCGATTAAGGACCAATTTGCGGGGATCATTTTTGAACCTCTCGAGCTCGAAGAAACTTATTACGACAGCGCCTTTCCCCCCGGCGACGTTATCCACGGATATGGATCTCCCTTTGGCGAATGGGAGGATACTTATGAGTTCCGCGAAAACTCCGGGCCCGATGGCGGCATGTTTGCGACTGCGGCCGATACCGCGCGATGGATACGCGCGCTGTTCTCTGAAGAAGGCGCTTTTGCGGATACCGGCCGCGTAATGACCGCCAATCCCGTCAAGGAACGCGAGCGTAAAGAACAGGGCATGGGAGCCGAGATATTGATCTCACGCAGCGGCGCCCGTGTTGTCGGCCACACCGGCGCCATCGACGGCTACCTCACCGCAGCGTTTTACATACCCGCCGCCGACACCGTCATGGTCTTACACATGAACAAGTTTGACGACGCGCTTTTTTCTTCGTTGACCGGCAACACTCTTCGCATAGTGATGGCGACAACTAAAGACGAATAATGAAACGGCATCGTATTGTAGGCCCTGGCGTTGAAATTCTATCATGTTTTTCATCGGTGAGCAGCGTTGAGAATTTCCGAAAATTAATCGACCGCGGCGATGATGGCGCACTCGGATGTACAGTGTCGATACAGACGCTCGCTGCACGGCATTGAAGCAGAACGGGCGATCGTTCGATGCCTACCTGTTTGATGATCGCGACGCGCCGGACCTCGATCTATTCGATTGAAGAAGTGTTGGCGGTGGAGTTTTGCGTTACTGACTTCCTGCCTTCGCGGCGCCTTTGTCGTTTATCCGGATCGAGCAGGCGCCGAGGGCGGCGCGAACATACCCTAAAGCAAGTCTCATTTAATCGGATTAGGTCGACGTGTTTTCGATCTTTGTTTTTTGCGGTCGAACAATTGTTCGACCTTATGCGCAGTTGATGGAGGTGGAACCATGTTGGCGGAGGGGAACCGCCAACCGGCGACCACTTTTGTGCGGCATGCGCTCAGTGAACAAAAACAAGTCTCGATAAAAACAGACCCCACAATGCGAGACCGCCGCGTCTTGGGGAAACGCGGCGGCTTACTCACTGTCGTGGGGTATGGTGGGGTATCTTCTCGGGAGAAGATGATCTTAATATTTCAGCAAGATGTTAATATTAGGTTAACACGCCTGCGAAAACTACACGACTAAATTTACTCCGCCGGACCGTACCCTTTTTGACCTGATTCGCTAAATGTGTCGCCTGTTTCTTTTCCGGAAACGTCGCCGTTTTGCTTCTGGTCAGCGCCGACGCGGGCCTGTTTTTCGCCGGTCCACGCCCAGCGGTAAAAGCGCGCGATGTCGGTGCCCACGGCGTACATAGCCGGCACGAAAATTAATGTCACGAAGACCGCAAAACCCACGCCGAAGGCGAGCGAAACAACAACGGGCTTCAGAAACTGCGCGTTGGTCGACTTTTCATACATGATCGGCAACAAGCCGACGAAGGTTGTAAAAGAGGTCAGCACAATCGGGCGGAAGCGACCGACGCCGGCTTTAACGAGCGCCGACATGGCGCCTTCGCCCGATGCGCGCAGGCGATTGACGTAATCGATCAGCACAAGATTGTCGTTGATGACGACGCCTGCCGCGGCGCCGACGCCGAAGAAGGAGAAGATCGCAAAATCGAGCCCGAAGATCACATGACCGAACGTTGCGCCCATGAAACCGAACGGAATGGCCGACATAACGAGCACCGGCTGCCAGTAGGAGCTGAAAGCGATGGCCAGGAGCATGTACATGGCGAAAATCGCGACCGCATAGATCGGAACAAGCTCCGTCATGAACTGCGCCTGATCTTCCGCTTCGCCGCGCTGCGCCAGCTGGACGTTAGGGTGCCGGCTTTGCCAAACCGGAATGAATTCGTTGCGGAACGTTTCCTTGAGCGCCTCCCGGTCGTACCCTTCCAGCATTTCCGCGCTGATCACGGCCGAGCGTTTGCGGTCGCGCCGTTTGATGCGCTTGAAGGACTGCGCGAATTTGGCGTCTGCGACGGCGTTTAGCGGCACCTCGCGTCCGTCGCTTGTCCGAATGCGCATGGTGTCGATGGTCGACAGGGATTCGCGGTCTGCACGCGGATATCGCACCATCACCCGCACGTCCTGACCGCCGCGGGGAAGCCGCTGAACTTCCTCGCCATGAAACGCCTGGCGCACCTGGCTGGATATTTGCGCAAGGGTGAGGCCAAAGCGTTCCGCGCCGGGTTTCAGCTCGATCTGTAATTCTGGCGTCGCTGTTTGTAGACTGTTGCGAACATCATAAAGGCCGGGCAGCGTGCGCAGGAAGTTCTGCACATCCAGCGTTGCGAGACGAAGCTCTTCAAGGTCGACGCCTTCGATGCCATATTCGAAGTCCGGTCCGTCGTCGTTTAACGTATAGCCGATATTGATTTCTTCAGCATCCGGAATAGGTCCAAGCTCATCACGGAACATTTCGGCGACGCGCTTGGTCGATTCCTTGCGGTTGCCGGCTTCCGTGATTGTCAGATAGGAAGAGATTTTGTCTTGCTGCGCGCTGATATAAACGCTCTTGATGTAAGCGTCGTCGTTTTTCGGTTTGGGCAGGCGGGCCTTCAGTCTTTCCGCCGCGCGCTCAATTTCTTCAAATACCTGCTCGCTGCGCGAATAGGGTGTTCCCTCAGGAAAGTTAACCGTCAACTGCAGGAAGGTGCCTTGCACCTCTGGCTGGAATTTGAACGCCACCCAGCCTTGCGCAAGAAGCGCGGCGGACATCATGAACGCGACGACGAAGCCAGCGACCGTGATATAGCGCCCTTTGATAGCGAGTTGTACGATCGGGCGATAGTACGTCTCTGCAAATCGCACGATCCCGTCGGCGAAGTTGCCTTGAAAACGATAAAACCATCCCTCTTTGTTTTGCCGCTTCATATGGGCGAGGTGCGCGGGCAGGATGAAAAACGATTCCACAAGCGAAAATGTCAGGGCGAAGATCACCGTATAAGCGATGTGCTTCGTCATTTCCGCCGCCTCGGAAATGAAAAGCCAGGGCGCGAACGCAATCATTGTGGTCAAAACCGCAAACAATACCGGCTTGGCGACGAGCTGCGTGCCGACGATTGCGCCGGACAGACCTTCATTGCCCGCTTCGACTTGATTGTGAATGCTCTCACCGACGATGATGGCGTCGTCGACGACGACGCCGATCACCAGGAGAAAGGCGAACAGCGACAGCATATTGATGGAGACGTCCGCGGTCGGCATGAAGATGAACGATCCGGCGAACGAAACAGCGATGCCGATGGTCACCCAGAACGCCACTGTCGGGCGCAGGAAAAGCACCAGGAGCACCATAACGAGGCACAGCCCGATAAAGGCGTTTGAGGAGACGAGCTCCAGGCGTTCGTGGAAGACATCTGCGAAGTCGAACCATTCCAGAAGCTCAGCGCGGCCGTCCAACTCTTCGTTTTTCTCCGCAATCCACTTTTCCAGCACCTTTGACTGCGCGACGATGTTGACCTCTTCAGGCGACTGAACGGCGATGGTGACGGTAGGCTTGCCGTTGGTTTCCCGGCGTTGTTTGACGTCTTCGAAACCGTCGATCACGGTCGCAATGTCGCGCACGCGAATGGACGAACCGTCCGCAAGCTGGCGAACGACGATGTTTTCGAACTCTTCGGCTGTATCCGCGAGGTTTCTGGTCGCGACCTGAATGTTGCCTGTGTCGGTGCGGATTTGTCCGCCCGCAAGGTTGATGGACGATCCGCGAACAGCGAGCGCCACGTCGTCGAAGGTCAGGCCGTAGCGTCGCAGCGAGCTTTCGGAAACCTCGATGGCGACTTCTTCTTTCTTCTCGCCCCAAAGATCGATGACGGACGACCCGTTCGGCAGTTGTGAAATCTCGTCGCGGTAGGATCGCGCAAGACGGTTCAGTTCGCGCTCATCCATTTCGCCATAAAACGCGATGAACTGTCCGGGCGTGTCGGCGCGCCATTGTTGCACGATTGGCGGTTCGGCGCCTTGCGGCAGCGTTGAAATGCCATCGACGCGGTTTTTGATTTCGTTGAGAAACTTGGTCTGGTCGCCGTCGGGCTTGCCTTCGACACTGACATTTGCATAGCCTTCACGCGCGGTGGATTCGATGTGTTCCGCGCCATCGATGTCGGCGACGGCTTCCTCGATCCGCAGAACGACCTGTTCTTCCATTTCCTGCGGCGATGCGCCCGGCCAGACAACGACAATTGTCGCGCCGTTAAACGTCGCGGAGGGAAAGACTTCCCGTTCCAGGGTGAAGTACGCCATGACGCCGGCGATAATGCAGGCCGCCATAAGAAGGTTGGCGGCGACGGAGTTCTTCGTCCACCAGGCGATTAATCCGTTCACGGCGTGTCTCCAGAGGCGGATGCGTCATCGTCGGGGGTGGCGAGATCAGTTTCCGGGTCGTTATTCAACCGGTACGCGCCGCTGCTGGCCGCGCCCGTTTGCGCGCGCGCTCGCGCGCGGGCGACTTCTTCCGGATCGGCGGGCGTTGCGTTTCCTTGAATGGACTGTACCGAGCCTGCGATAAGCGGAAGCGCTGCAGCTTCCGGCGTGACTTCGTCGCCATCGCCGGCCCCGCGCAGGGGCGAGGTGACGATGTGATCGCCTGCTCTGACGCCTCGGGCGACGGTGACGGTGTCGCGCCCAGCGGCGACGACCGATACGGTGTGCTCTTTGAGTGTGTTGTCCGCGTCGACGACATAGATGCGGTCGCGACCGTAAAGCGCCGTGCGCGGCAGGATGAATGCATTTTCGTAAGGCTGTCCCTTAATGCTCGCATCCACAAAAAGCCCAATCGCGAGCGGCGCGCCATTATCGGAACCGGCGCCATACGGGTCTTCGACCACAGCGATAGCCGAGATCTGTCGCGTCGCCGGATCGATCGCGCCATCAGTGCGCGTCAGGCGCCCGGTCCATGTGTGAAACCGGCCTGCCAGCACGGTGGAAAGCTCCACCTTGGGGCCGGGCCTCTCATCCGTTTCGACAAAGGCGATGGACAAGCCGAGTTTGGCCATATCGTCATCGCTGAGGGGAAGACGGATTTCCGCGACGTCGGTCGCGAACACGCGGCCGAGTTGCGCGCCGGGGCTGACAAACTGGCCCGGACCAACGAGGCGTTCGCGCACGCGGCCCGCGAATGGCGCCGTGATGTTGGTGCGTTTAAGATTTAACTTCGCGGCCTGAAGATTAGCGCGCGCGGCGTCATAGTTCGCGCGAGCCTGGGCCAGCTGTGGTTTGCGCAGCGTGAGTTCGGATGCTGAGATTTCGCCGCCGAGTTCCTTAAAGTCCTGCTCGGCGAGCGCTGACTCGGCTTTTTCGCGTTCGAGGATCTCGCGCGCCTGCGCTACTTGCGATGCGGCGCTGGTGACGGCGTATTTATAATCCTGATCTTCGATCTGGATCAGAAGGTCGCCTTTTTCGAAAGCGCCGCCATTGACAAAGACGGGCGACGTTTCCGTGATGATGCCGGAAATCTGCGCCGTCAGCGCGATGTCCGTGCGCGGACGCACTTCGCCCTGAGCGGAAACATCCAGCGTAACATTCTGCGGCGTCGCGGTTGTAAAGAATACGGTCGGCGGCGCGATGTCCGGTTCCTGGCGTTCGACGTCTGGGCGCAGCTGTCCCATGAAACCAATGAGCAAAACGCCGCCGGCCAATACGCCGAATGTCCCAAAGACGGTGGCGAACTTGCGTAACATGGACACTTACTCCTGGTTGTCGAGCGACAGAACGGCGAGTTTTGCATCCGTGAGGAAATCGCCGCCAATCGCCAGGTACAATACGACGCGGTTTGAAACGCGCTCCCGCTGGGCCTGAATGTATTGGCTTTCCGCGGAAATGCGACGGGTTTGTGCGTCGAGAAGATTAAAAATCGTGGCTGCGCCGCTTGTATAGCGCCGTTCCGTCAGGTCCTCAGCCGCCGCCGCCTCTTCATAGGCGAGGCGCAGAGCGTCTTCGCGCGATGCGAGCAACTGCTCTGCGGCGAGGGCGTTTTCCGCCTCTTCGTAGGCGGCGAGCACCGTCTGCGCATAACCGAAGAGCGCTGACTGGGCCGCGGCCCGGGCGCGTTTTGAGTTCGCGCGGAGCCGTCCGCCCTGGAAGATGGGCTGTGCGATGCCCGTGAAAACGTTGCCGGCGAGGCGTTCGGGGTCGATAAGATCCGAGATCACGGGGCCGGATGTGTTGAGGCGCGACGTAATCGTAAGCTGGGGCAGCATTTCCTTGCGGGCGATGCGTGAGCGAAGCCCCGCCGATTCCATGCGCGCTTCTGCGGCGATGAGGTCGGGCCGCCGCGCCAGAAGGTCGCCAGGCGCGCCGGCGCCGCTGAGGGCGGGCAGGTTCGGCAGGCTTTCAGCGGCCGCAAGTTCGGCTGCCGGATAGCGTCCCAACAGCACTTCAAGGCGGCGCGAGGCCTCCTGCTCAAGGCGTTCGCGAAGCGCGAGGCTGGCTTCGGAAGAGCCGAGCGCCGACCGCGATAACCTCACATCGAGGCTGGAGGCGACACCGCGCTCGTAGCGTCGTTCGGTGACACGCAAGTTGCTTTTGCGCGCATCGACGTCGCGTTCGGAGAGCTCGCGCTGCTGGCGCGCTTCGATCAGTGCGAACCAGGACTGTGCGACGGACGCGGCAAGTGAAAGCTGCGCGCCGGCGAGGTCGGCAAGAGCGGCGTTGGCGTCGAGATGGGCGGCTTTTGTCTGATCGCGCAGGCGGCCCCAGACATCGAGCTCCCAGCGTATGTCGGCGTTGAGTTGGTAGCTGTTGACGTAAATTCGGCGGTTGGGGAGATCACGCTCGGCGATGCCGTCGCCATCAAGGTCCAGGCCGTCTAGCTTTCCATCATTATTGGAGTCGACACCGAAGCGATCTTCCAGATCGCGGGCGCGCAATCCGCTGATATCGGTTTCTCCACCACCGCCGCCGCCCGCCTGGGCCGCGAATGTGGGGTCGGTCACGATGGCGTTGCGCCCGGCGTTGAAGCGGGTGTCCAGCGTGGGAAAGAGCCCCGCTCTTGTCATTTTGGTATTTGCGCGCGCCTGTTCCAGATTGGCGGCCGCCGCCATAAGGTCATTGTTGTGCGTCAGCGCTTCAGCGATGAGCCCGCGCAGAATGTTGTCCTTAAACGAGGCGACCCAGTCGCCCGTCGGCGCCGTCGCCGGTTCTTCTGTCGCCGCCCATGCTGTAGGCGGTTCCGGCAACTGCGCATCCAGTAACTCATCATCGACGGTTGCGCATCCAGCCGTCACCAAAACTATCGCCGCCGCGCCCCCGAGTCGCATATCGCATTCTCCTGACTGCCGTCTTCGCATTTTATGGGACCGCCGCGTCAACCCAGAGCCAATCATTGGGTTGTCTGTGAATGCAGCGTTTCGCGTCCCAGTTTTTCCTTGTCTCGAATTTCAGCGTCTCGCAAGCGTTTCGCGGCGGACAGGTGGTCGGCTGCGGTGAGCCGGCGAAATCTGCGCCATTTGAGGGCCTGCGGGACGCATGCACCGTCGCATTCCGTGGTTAACGGTTGTTTACGCGCTAACCCGTCGGTTGGCTTGAGAAATTCTGATCGTCCATCGATTTTGCGCGTCTCCGCCGGTCGGAAAGTCAGCTGATCGGAGAGGAGCGGATCGCGCTGCATGACCGTTTACGGCTTGGCAGGATCTTTTAACGCTTCAATAAAGGGGGCTTTGCCGGCTATTGAAAATCAAACGCAGGACGCTGCGTGAGGACGCGCGTTTCGGAAGTCGGTGTGAACGCTGGCGTCCAATTTGGGAAAAGGCCCGATCAATGAGTGGGATGTCAGTTTCTCTCTTCCGCCTGTTTCCGAGGACCTCCTCGGCCGGCGAGGCTGGGCAAGATGCTGCGCCTGTCGCTTTTTGGGGATCGATTTGGTTCTTCTTCGCCCGGGCGAGGGCGATAAACGATCACGATTACAAATTTTATCTGTTTACAGATGAACAGGATCAGCATTGGAGAAGACGATGACAGCGCGCAAAAAGCGATACCCATTGCCCAAGCGGTTTTCCGCCGCCTTGTCGGAAAAAGCCTATGAACGGTTGCGCGCGCTCAACGCCGAACATGGCTATGGCAATAATTATCTTCTGACGATCTTGCTGGAAAATCTCGACGCCATCGCGGACGCCGCTGCGCTTGAAGCGGCGTTCCAGGCGTTCAAAGACGAATATGGCGCGCCGTCGTAGTTGCAGTAATGTCAGGTAAGGGGAGCGACGTTGCGTTCGGTCAGTGAAAATTCTCGGCAAACCGGCAAACGCCTGTTATTTTCATCCAATGAGTTTCAACGACTTTGGACCGATAGACCTCAACAAAGACGCTGTCCTAAACGGCTGGGGTGCGCCCTTGGGTGAGGGCATGACGGCGGTTTACGGTGCGCTTGACGTGCGCGCGTCCATAAAACAGCTTTTCACCGAACCCATGCCGGGGCTTGTCATGTATGCGCCGAGTTCAGGCGTGACGACCGTGAGTGCTACGACCTACCCCGGATTGCTTCGTATTTATCCAGGGCAGGCGTATTTCTATTCCGCCGAGGCCGGATCGTATTTCGCTGAGTTTACCGACCCGGGCGCCTATTCGGGGCTCAAGGTTTTTTTTGATGCGGATGCGATTGCGCAGCTGGAAACGCAAGCCGCGCGCAGCTATTGCAAGCATCCGCAACGCATGATTTTCGCCGAAACACCGATCGGCAAAGACGCTCTTGCGCGTATTGCATCTCTGCCGCCGGTCCGACCCACAACGCTGCCGGGCGAACTCGGTCTGCTCGCCGATCTTAATGGAATTGTCGCCGATGTTTTGTCGGCCTGGGAAGCGACCGAGGCGGGCGGGCAGGGCGCGGAAAGCCATAGCGGCGACGCGCAGCTTGAAGCGGCGGATCAATATCTCAAGACGCACCTCGCGGCGCCGCCGGCTGTGCTTTCTCTTGCGAACCTGGTCGGCCTCAACCACATGACCATGAAACGCGGCTTTCGCCGGGTATATGGAACCACCGTCTACGGACGGTTACGATACTGGCGGATGCGGCGCGCGGCCGAACTTCTCGGGAGCGGCGTCAGCGTGACGGATACGGCGCTGGAGGTCGGCTATTCGAACCCCTCGAAGTTTTCCGCCGCTTATCGCAAGGAAACGGGCCGCAATCCGTCTGATAGCTAAGTGCAGTGTGTCAGGTTGATTTTGCGCGCGCCTTTGCACACTCGCAAAGTTCGTCAAAATACCCGATGGAAAGAAGGAAAAGGGTTGCTGACAGGGTAAGGCCCGACACATCGACGATGGCGGTGCACATCGCCAAAACGCCCGCAAAGGCCAGCTTGCCGCGCCAATTGTCGCCAACCCGCTCGCAATAGTTAAGCTGGTCGCAGACCAGCTCTTTCAAACGATCTTCGCCACCCTTCACCGTTTTCAGGATTTTGAATTTCAGTTTCTCCTGGAAATCTTTTAGCGAGGCGTCTTCGGAGGAGGGAAAGTCAAGGCCCGCGTCCCGGGCGGCTTCGCGCATCAACACGATTTGCAGCTGCGCCAGTTCGGTTTCGGAAAGCGCCTGAGCGCCCTGGTTGTTCTTCGCCCTATCTGCGAACGCAACGACGCCCGCAGTCAACGCCGCCAGTCCAAGTGTTTGCAGCGCCGTTTTCAGTGATGCTTCTGACGGATTGTCAGTGGTCATTGTGATCCCCCGTGTTTGTCTCGACTGGAAATTGATCTCGTGTTTGCGGACGGAAAGCAACCGCTGCGATTAAAGACGTGTCACGCATCCTAGAACCGTCCGGCGCCGGTCGGAGGCTGTGCTTCCCGGAGCCGATCTCGTGCTCTGTGGAGCGGCGCGCCCGCATTGCGACTGGTAAGCAGTCGCAAAAATGAAGCGGGGTATCCAAGTGAAGACATTCAACACAAGAGCGATCAGAAATCTGTTTTTGACATCTGCAGCGGCGTTTGCGGCGTCGCTTACCGCAGCGGCGAGCGCGTGGGCGCAGGAGGCAGGTCCTTCCGAGACTTTTGAGGGCGCGCCAGTGCTCGACGTGATCGTCGTCACCGGTGAAAAGCGCGCCCGGAACCTGCAGGACGTTCCTTCCAGTATTTCGGTCGTGACCGAAGAGGATCTCGATCTTTTGCCGGGCCGGTCTCTCGCTGATGCGGCGACGATTGCGCCGAATGTCATCGTGCAAAATCAGGGCGGGCGCACGGGCACATATTTTTACACCCGCGGGATCGGCCGCAGCGAGTTGAACTTTCCGATTGTTTCCGTGAACGTGAATGGCGTTGCGTTGCCGGACCCGTCTTTCTTCGGGCTCGATCTCGATGCGGCGTCGCAAGTCGAGTTCCTGCGCGGGCCGCAAGGGACCCTTTACGGCCAAAACACCCTTGGCGGCGTCATCAACATTTCCCTGAAGGAGCCGAGCGATGTGTTTTCGGGCTCGGCGGATTTTCTCGCAGGCGAGCGCGGGTACCGTGAAAGCGCCGTGCGTCTCGAGGGGCCTATCGCCGGCGACAGGCTGAAGGCGGCGGCGACATTTTTCTGGAACGACGTGGACGGTTTTATCCAGAACACCACAACCGGCGAACCGCAAAATAATGAGCGGACGTTGGGCGGCAGTCTTTTTATCGTGGCGCGGCCGACAGACAATTTACAGATCGATTTGAATTATTTCGGGCAGGATCGCGCGGACGGTCTGGCGCAATTCCCGCAGGCAGGTGATCTTTTTTCCATCTCTAACGATGCGCCTACGGAGGAAGATACGCTGTCGCATATCGTCGGCCTGAAAGCGGCGTATGATTTTGGCGGCGTCCTTCTGGAATCACAGACCGGGTTCAGTAAAATCGATCGCTTCACCCAGAATGATCTCGACTTTACGCCATTCCCTTTTCTAACGGCGACAGCCGACAGCGACATCCAACAATGGACGCAGGAACTGCGCCTCGTCAGTCAGAATGACGGGCCGTTCAACTATATTGTCGGCGTTTACGGCTTGAGCCTCAAGAACGACTTTGACGTCTTTATCAACGATCTGGTGGACGCCAGCATGATCGGCGCACCGGCGGCAATCAACGATCTCGTCAAGTTTCGCGACAAATCGCTCGCCGCGTTCGGGCAGGTGAACTATATCGCCGGCCCATGGGAGTTTGTCGCAGGGTTGCGATATCAGTACGAAGAAGTCAGTACAGACAACACCAACGCGATCCTTGCGCTTCCAGTAACACCGTCGGCCCCGGCGCTCCTCCCGGTCACGGTCGTTGAGGGCAAAGAAGAGTACAATGAGGTCCTGCCGCGCTTTGCGGCGACCTTCGCGGCGACGGATGGCCTGAAGCTTTATGGGTCGGTATCGCGCGGTTTCAGGGCCGGCGGCTTTAACGCCACGGCCTTGACGGCGGAGCGGATCGGGATCACCGGCATCCCGACGTCGTTTGGTCCAGAGTTTACCTGGAACTATGAGCTTGGCGCCAAATGGCGATTGCCCGGCGGGCTCGGGCGCATCGACGTTGCTGCTTTCTACATCGACTGGTCCGATCTGCAGGCGGAACAGATTGCGCCCGGGTCTTTAATCGACTTCCGGACCAACTCCGCCGCCGCCACCAGCATCGGCGCGGAGATCGAGGCGCGCTTCTTCCCGGCGGAAAACTGGGAGCTTGGCGGCACGTTCGGCTACGCCAACGCAGAGTATGATGAATTCATCGAACTGATTTCCGGCGCTGACTTTTCCGGCAACCGCGTCGCCGGCGGCGCGGAAATCACCTGGAGCGTATTCGCCCGATATGACGATGAAGACTTTTTTGGTCCTTTCGGCCTTACCGGCAATGTGTCGGCGAACGGCGTCAGCGGACGCTTTTTCGATGTCGCCAATCTTGTTCCCGGCGACGATTACGCCCTCGTGAATGCGCGATTGGGGCTCACCTATGACAACTGGGAGGTGTTTCTGTTTGCCCGCAATGCGTTTGACGAACGCTATATCGAATTCGAGTTCACCGGCTTCGGCGCATTCGTCAACGAACCGCAACTGTTCGGCGGCGGGATTGAGCTGTCGTTCTGAGGGGGGAGAAAACTCGGCGCTTTTGCGGTAAAGGGCGCGGTCAAAGCCGTAAGCTCGGAAGGCGGTTCTTTTTCAAGTGAAATCTACATTTTGCTGTTCAAGTGGTAGATATTGATATACAAACCCTCAAAGTAGAGTAACTGAGGGTGAGTAGTAATGCGTTTGGCGTCTATATCTTTTGTCCTTTTCCTTTGTACGAGCCTCGGCGCCGAAGCTGCGACCGTATCGACCACAGCAATCCTGACGGAGCGCCCCTGTACTGACGCGATTACGGAGCCCTGCACAATAAACCCCTATTCTGCGCTCATTTTTGAGGGGGGCGTTGGGGTTGGTAGTCTGCGTGAAAGCTTCGATTTGCCATCCGGCTCAGCTGCGTTCGCGGAGGTGGAATTCGATTCGGAAAATATCAGCTTGCCTGTCATTAGAACCAGGTCTCAAAGCGCATCCAACACTCGTGTTGGTTCCACCACCGGCGGTGCTATCGGTTACACGTGGAATGGGGCTGCATCGACGGAATTTGCGCTCGAAGGCGCGTTTACATTCAATTCATCGGGATCAAATGGCGCCTACAACAATGAAGCTGGAGAATCGCTCGCGGGGGCGTGGATTACCTTATTGGATGCCGACTTTTTTCCTGTGAACGGTGATGTTGGAGACGCGTTTGCGCTCGTTAATGCGTCTTGCGGCGATGCAGGGGTTATTGGCCGTTCGTTTGCCAGATCGCCTGGCGCCGCTGGCGCCCTATCGTTATCCATCAGCCTTGGCAACGATTGCGCTGGCAATCCGATAACGCTTAATCCCGGTGACAGCTTCCTCGTCGGCGCTATCGCGCAGTCATTCTCAAACCGTGGTGGCTTCGCCGATGCGTCGAATACGTTTGTTGTCGATCTTTCTTCCTCGCTTGGTGCTGACGTTCTTGCGAGCTTGCGAAGCGATTTGACCCCCGTCGCCATACCGGAGATTCCGATACCCGGCGCACTCTGGCTTTTTGCAAGCGGTTTGGGATTGATCGGCGCGCGCTTTAGACGGTCGCGATAGGGTCGTCAGAGGGCAGAACGAGTGGTGAGCTATCCCTGAGGCTGACCTTCTTTTTCCCGCAGCCTCTTCATCGCAGCTTCGAATAACTCTGAAAATAGTAGCGATACGTCGTTAAAAAGACGCTGAAAAAGGACGGGCAATGGCGCGCACTGCTTGTCAATTCTATTATGTTACTCGTTGCTCCGAACGCACGGTTTTCCTCAGCCTATCGCCAGTGCTCAAGGGTCAGCTGCACCACCAAGCGCAAATGATCCAAACTGACCCGGTTATGCTCAAGGTGCTTTGCACAAGCTGATGCGAGCCGATCATAGTCTTCATCGGTTAATGCTTGCAGTCGCTCAACGGCCAGACGTGGACCAAGTGCATTTGAAAAAATTTCATATGCATCCTGGTTGCACACGTCGTCGTCGACATACTGCAATTGGTTGCAGAATTCACGACCGAGCGTATTTAAAAAATCAGACATGTTTTTTTTAACTATGGTGTGATGGTCAAAATATGACTTGGCGCATTCATGGATTCGGAAGACGATCGTGCCGCACAGAGCCTCCAGCATAATGCACTGACGTGATTTGCGCCATGTGACGGCGGGTTCGCCTGCTACGTTTGATATCGATCTGCTCGCTGACTTGACGCCTTTCTCATGCAATGCATCCTGCTCTCATGTCGAAAGAGGATGACAGGCGCGGCATGCCCGCTCTGCAAAAAGGGCGCATGCACGAAATCAGCGGCCCGAGTGCGGCGGCGTTTGCGTTTTTGATGGCGCCGCAGGAAGGGGAAATTGTCTTGTGCGGTGCGCCGCGTTGGCTCGCGGCGCTGAACCCCGAAGGCGTTGGCAAGTTCCGTGATCCGAATGCATGTCTTCATGTTTCCTGCCCGCTCGACGGCGATGCTCTGTGGGCGGCGGAAACGGCGTTGCGCTCGCGCGCGGCGTCGGCGGTGATCCTGCAGACGCCGAAAACGCCCTCGCTCACGAATCTGCGGCGCCTGCAATTGGCGGCGGAAAAAGGGCGCTCATTAGGACTGATGATTGTTGACCGGCCGGCGGCGTCGAGCGCGGCCGAGACCCGCTGGCGGTGCCAGCCAAAGGCGGCGGCTGATGTCCATAAAACCTTGCCTGATAAGGGTTTCAGCGATTTTCCCGAAAACGACTCGACTCTCATTCTGGCTTCCCTGTATAAGAACAAAAGAGGAACATTAGGGAGTTGGATACTCGATGTCCGTGGGGAAAAGGACGCTTTGTGTGTGGATGCCGCGTCTGCCGGTGAACCGTCTCGCCCGGGCCGGGACGCCGGTGGATGAGTGCCTTTTTGCAGTCACGGCGGAGGAAAAAAATGCGGTCCGGCTTGTTTCCTTAAACGGTCATGCGCGTCGGGCGGGCCTGCGCCATGAGATGACATTGGCCAATGCGCGCGCTATTGCGCCGGCGCTGGTGACGGCGAGCAAGGAAGACCGCAAGGATGATGCATTCCTGGCGGCGTTACAGCGCTGGGCCGAGCGCTGGACGCCATGGTCCGCATCCGATGAAAAAGACAAGCTGTTACTGAATATTACGGGGTGTGCGCATCTTTATGGCGGCGAGCGCGCCATGGCGAAGGAGATCTTAGCGGCGCTGCAGGATTTAAAAGTCGATGCGCGCATCGGTGTCGCCGATACGCCGGGCGCAGCCCGGGCGGCGGCGCGGTTCGGTCCTTCCTCAGTGACGCTGATCGATGCGGGCGGGACCAAGGCCGCGTTGGCGGCGTACCCCATAGAAGCGCTTTTTCTTTCCCGCGACGCCGAGTTCGACTGGAAACGTCTCGGCGTTAAACGGCTTGGCGATCTTTATCGGTTGAAATCTTCCGATATTGCGCGGCGGTGCGGGTTTGCGTTTCTCCGGCATTTTGAAAAGTTGATCGGCGCCGCAGCGGACCCGGTGACCCCCACGTCGCCGGTTACTGTGTTCGCCGCGCGCATGTCGTTTCCCGACCCCATTGGTCTCGCTGACGATGTCGCCGAAGCATTAAGGCGGCTTGCGGCGCAGGTGTGCAAGCGGCTCTGCGAAGCCGATTATGGGGCGCGGCTTTTGCGCCTCACATTTATTCGTGCGGATAAACAAGAGCGCACCGCCGATATCGGTCTTGCACGCCCGACGCAGGAAGCTGCGCCCATCATCCGTCAGTTCATGATGCAGATCGATAAAATCGACGCCGGCGCCGGCATCGACATGATGCGGTTACAGGCGGTGAGCACCGAACCGTTCAAGCCGGTGCAAAGATCTTTCGCCGAGGCGGGCGGCGCGGATGCGCTCGACGATCTCGTGGCGACTCTCGGCAACAAGCTGGGGTTCGACCGGGTTTTGCGCTGGACGTCTGAGGCGAGCCATGTGCCGGGGCGTCGTTTTCGCTTTGTGGAAGCTGTGGGGGCTCACGCGCGTCCATCATGGACGCGCGTCCGCGCGCGGCCCTTGTTCATGACGGGGGGAGAACCGGTTTTGGTGAAGCGGCCGGGCCGGCCGCCGAAAGAGTTCGAATGGCGCCGTACTGTTTACACGACGGCGCGGGCGTTTGGTCCTGAGCGGATCGGCCATGAATGGTGGCGCAGCGAAGCGGGCGATGCGGTGCGCGATTACTGGCGCGTTGAGAGCGCCGAGGGCGCGCGGCTCTGGCTCACGACGGAGCCGGGTGAACGGCCTGCGCGCTGGCGGGTGGCGGGAGTTTTTGCGTGAGTTACGCCGAACTCGATGCGATGTCGAATTTCACGTTCCTCACCGGCGCGTCCCATGCGGAGGAACTGGTGCAGCGCGCCGGCGAATTGGGGCTCGCAGCTATCGCCGTCGCCGATCAAAATAGTTTCGCGGGCGTTGTACGCGCTTATGCGGAGGCGCGGGACGAGGGCGTCAAACACATTGTCGCGACGCGCCTTGTGCTTGAGGACGGCACGACGCTCCTCGCCTATCCCAAAGACCGCGCCGCCTACGGACGGCTTTGCCGGCTTCTGACCAAAGGAAAACTGCGCGCGAAAAAAGGGTCCTGCACCCTCCATATGAAAGATGTGCTGGCCTGGGCGAAGGGGTCTATATTGGTCGCGGTCCATGCGCGTTTAAACGACCTTAGGACGTTGGCGAAGCGTTTCCCGGGCGATGTCTATCAGGGACTTGTTCCGTTTTATGACGGCGGCGACGTGCGACGCTTCGCTGCGCGCGCCAGTGATGCGGCGCAGGCCGGCGCGTCGCTCGTTGCGCTCGGCAATGTCATTATGCACCGTGCGGCGCGCCGCCCGCTCGCCGATGTGCTCACCTGCATTCGCGAAAAATGCACCATCGACAATATCGGCACGCGCGCCTTGTTGAACGCCGAACGTCGGTTGAAAAGCCCTTTTGAAATGTGCAAACTTTTTGGCGCCTATCCTGAAAGCGTCGTCAATACGGTGGCGATTGCAAACCAGTGCCGGTTTTGCCTGTCTGAACTTAAATATGAGTACCCTGAGGAAATCACCGGCGGCATGGCGCCGCTGGAGCGGCTGCGCCAGTTGACCGATGAAGGGTTGACGAGACGCTATCCCGATGGCGTTCCTTTGCGCGTGCAGGCGATGGTGGGGCGTGAATTCGCGCTGATCGATAAACTCGATTACGCCCGTTATTTTTTGACTGTACATGACGTGGTCGCGTTTGCGCGCTCGCGCGGCATTCTGTGCCAGGGGCGCGGGTCGGCCGCCAATTCGGTCATCTGTTACGCGCTTGGCATCACCTCTGTCGGGCCGGATGTCATTTCCATGGTGTTCGAGCGTTTCGTTTCGGAAGTACGCAACGAGCCGCCGGATATCGATGTGGATTTCGAACATGAGCGGCGCGAGGAGGTGATCCAACATATCTATAAGACATATGGCCGCCATCGCGCAGGCATCTGCGCGACGGTGGTTCACTATCGCACAAAGCGTGCGATCCGCGAGGTCGGTAAGGCCATGGGACTTACTGACGATGCACTTTCGGCCTTGTCGGCGCAGGTCTGGGGCTGGTCCGAAGGCGCGCTCGCCGATGCGCGTGTTGAGGCCGCGGGCCTCGACAAGAGCGATGATCGTATTCGTATCACGCTCGCTCTGATTAAGGAGATCATCGGTTTTCCGCGTCATTTGTCCCAGCATGTGGGCGGCTTTGTCATCACAAGAGGCCGGCTCGATGAACTGACGCCTGTCGAAAACGCCGCCATGGAAGACCGTACCGTGATCGAGTGGGACAAGGACGACATCGATGTTATCGGCATGCTGAAGGTCGATGTTCTGTCGCTTGGCATGCTGACCTGCATCAGAAAAGCGTTCGACCTTATCGCGGAATGGAAGGGGACGCGTTACGACCTAGCGACTGTTCCCCAGGACGACCCAGATGTGTACGGACAACTCTGCGAGGGCGACAGCCTCGGCCTTTTTCAGGTGGAAAGCCGGGCGCAGATGACCTTCCTGCCGCGTATGCGCCCGCAATGTCTTTATGACCTTGTAATTGAGGTGGCGATCATCCGCCCCGGTCCGATCCAGGGCGATATGGTGCACCCATATCTCCGCCGCCGGCGTGGCGAGGAAAAGGTCACCTATCCGTCGAAAGAGCTTGAAGAGGTTTTAAAGCGCACGCTCGGCGTGCCGCTCTTTCAGGAACAGGCCATGCAGATCGCCATGGTGGCGGCTGGGTTCGACGCCAGCGAAGCGGATGCGCTGCGCCGTGCGCTCGGCGCCTTTCGGCGCGTCGGGACGGTGGCCGACTTTAAAGACCGCTTTATCGATGGGGCGCTTGCGCGCGGTTATGAACGCGATTTCGCGGAGCGTTGTTTCAAGCAGCTTGAAGGGTTTTCGGGCTATGGTTTTCCGGAAAGCCATGCGGCGTCCTTCGCCATACTGGTCTATGCATCGGCGTGGCTGCGTCATCATCATCCGGAAGTCTACGCCTGCGCAATTTTAAATTCCCAACCCATGGGGTTTTATGCGCCCGCGCAATTGATTGGCGATGCGCGCCGTCACGGCGTTGACGTGCGCCCGGTCGATGTCAACGCCAGCACCTTCGATTGCAGCCTTGAGCCGGACAATAAGGGCGGGCTCGCTTTGCGGCTTGGGTTGCGGCTCATCAAGGGGTTCAAGGAAGACGATGCGACCTGGCTCGTTGCGGCGCGCGGCAATGGCTATCGCGATATCGCTTCCGTGGCGGCGCGCGCGGGTCTTTTAAAGCCGGCCCTTGAAAAACTCGCCATGGCCGACGCTTTTTCCTCTTTGGGCATGTCGCGGCGGGATGCTTTATGGCGCGCGAAGGCCGTGGACGATGGCGCGCCCATGCCGCTCTTGCACGGCGCCTTTTGTGACGAAGGAGAGGGCGCGCCGGATGATATGCCTATTGAGGCGACGGGGTTGCCGGTTCTTTCCCATGCGGAAGATGTCTTTGAAGACTATATAACCATGCGGCTTTCCTTAAAGGATCATCCGGTCAGGCTTGTACGCGACGCCGCCGGCGGTAATGCGATCACGCGAAATGGCGCTTTGCGGGACGTGCCGAATGGCGCCTATGTGACGGTTCTCGGCGCGGTCATCACGCGCCAGCGCCCGGCGACGGCGAGCGGCGTCATTTTCGTGACGCTGGAAGACGAGACCGGTTCGGCGAATGTGGTGGTCTGGAAATCCACCTTCGAAAAGTATCGTACGCAAGTGATGCAGGGGCGCCTTTTGCGGGTGCGCGGCAAAGTTCAGAAAGAGGGCAGGGTCATTCATGTGGTCGCCGGCGTGATCGAAGACTTTTCGATCCTGTTCGACCTCTTGGGCGAGCGCGACGGGGTGAGCGCCGGCAAGAGGCTGCGCGCCGGCATTGATATGGCGCACGGTCCTGCCGATGAAGCGAAACGACCCGTTCAACCGAGCAACGGGCCGACCGCCCGGCCGCGCACGCCGGTGCGATTGCCGGCGCAGGTTCCCTCCACGGCGCGCCATCCGCGTCAGCAGGCGAAGAAATTATTCATTAGCCGGGATTTTCATTAAACCTGTGGTTTCCTCCGGCTTGCATTAGAAAATCTAATGGACGAAAAGTCTGCCTCGACGACCGCCGTCAGCATCATTCGCCATATCCGGAAACGTTCATGCCGCCTTCTTCCAAACTGCCATCACCGCCCGGTCGGCGCCCGCTCACGCGCCGGGATTTGTTGCATGGCGGTGCTTTCGCCGTCGCCGGCGCTACGGTGGTCGGCTTGCCGATCCCGTTTGCGCGCTTTTTACCGGCTGGCGTTTTGCTGCTTGCCCATGCGGCGGACGGCGAGGGCGGCAAGGAGGGGCTGACGCATCTCAGCGACCGTCCTGTGAATATGGAAACGCCCGCGCATCTTCTCGACGATGAGGCGACGCTGGCGCACCGGCTGTTCGTACGCAATAACGGGCTTGCGCCGCCTGTCGCCGAGATTGCCGACGAGGACTGGACCCTGACCATCGACGGCGAGGTGGAAACGCCCCTGTGGCTTACCATCGCCGATCTGAAGCGCGACTTTGACGTCGTCACTTTGCGCCTGCAGATGGAGTGCGGCGGTAACGGCCGCCGGTATTTCTCGCCGGGGGCGTCGGGCAATCAATGGGGCTTCGGCGCCATTGGCTGTCCGGACTGGACGGGCGTGCGCCTCGCCGATGTGCTGGCGCGCGCCGGCGTTAAAGAAAGCGCCGTTTACACCGCCCATTATGGCGCTGACACGCATCTGTCCGGTGATCCGGACAAACTGCCGATTTCACGCGGCATGCCTATCGAAAAAGCGCTGGAGCCGCATACGCTGATCGCCTGGTCCCTGGGTGACGGCCCGCTGCCGCCCACCAATGGCTATCCCTTGCGGCTTGTGGTTCCTGGTTGGCCCGGCTCGTGCTCCCATAAATGGCTGACCCGCATCACTTTGCGCGACCGGGAGCATGACGGGCCGAAAATGACCGGTCAGTCTTATCGCGTGCCGGCCTACCCAGTTGCGCCGGGTACGGAAGTTCCCGATGAGGATATGGTCATCATCACATCGATGCCGGTAAAGTCGATGATCACTTTTCCCGAAACGGGCGTGTCGCGAGCGCCTGGAAACGCGTTCGAGGCGCGCGGCCATGCCTGGGCCGGCGAGCGGTCGATTGCAGCCGTTGAAACGTCCATTGACTTCGGCGCCACTTGGTCGCCCGCGCGGCTTGAGGCGCCTGTCAACAAATACGCCTGGGCGCGCTGGCGCGCTGACGTGACGTTGCCGGCGCCTGGTTATTACGAAATTTGGGCGCGCGCTCGCGATGACGCCGGCGTCATGCAGCCGCCCATCGCGCCCGGATGGAACCCGCGCGGTTACCTCAATAACATGCAGCATCGCGTCGCCGTGTTCGCCGTCTAGGTCTGATCCATGGAGCGCGCGCCATACGTCTCTCTCCTGTTTTTCGCAGCCGCGGCAGGTGTTTTTTCATTCGGTCTGCGTTCGCCTTCCGGTGAGAAAACCTATGCGGACGAAAGCGGCGTGGCGGAGAAATCTGCACCTGCCGGAGAAGCCGGACGGCGCGCAAGAGTTGCATCCTTTGCGCGAAGCTGGCCGAAAGCGCCGGATTACAAAGTCGGGTTCGTTGCTCTTGACGGAACGAACGGCGCGGCGGCGGTAGCTAGCGACGACGCGCATATAACGCGGGCGATGTTCGATCCCGATGACGACTACTACGGATTGCCGGCGGGTGAAGACGAAGAGACGCGCGACCTCGTCAGCGCTTATTGTGCGCCGTGCCATTCATTGCAGATCGTCATGCAACAGCGCGCAACGCGCGCGCGGTGGGATTATCTGCTGACCTGGATGACGGAGGAACAGAACATGGCCGCACTGTCGCCAACCGATGAAGCAGCGGTGCTTGATTATCTGACGCATCACTTCGGACCCGATGGCGGGTAGGGGCCGGTTGTCGGATGTCGATCCCATTTCGGCGTTTGCGGCGTTTTTCAATCCATGGCAAACAAAGGGCGATGACTGTTCCTTCTCCACTACGTGACAGGTTCGGGCGCGCCGTAACTTATTTAAGGTTGTCGGTGACGGACCGATGCGATCTGCGATGCGGCTATTGCATGGCGGAGAAGATGAAATTCCTGCCGAAGCGGGATCTTCTGACGCTTGAAGAGCTTTCCGACTTATCCGACGCCTTTATCGCACGCGGCGTCCGCAAGGTCCGAATCACCGGCGGCGAACCGCTCGTGCGCCGTGACATGATGGTTCTGATGAAGCGATTGTCGCGTCATCTGGAAAGCGGTCGATTGCGGGAGTTGACTCTAACGACAAACGCGACCCAGCTTGCATCGTATGCTGCTGATTTGAAAGCAATGGGCGTTGAGCGGATTAATGTGTCGCTCGATACGCTGTGCGATCAAACATTTGAACGGCTGACGCGCCGACATGTATTGAGCGACGTTCTGCGCGGGATCGATGTCGCTCAAAAAGTTGGCATACATATTAAAATAAACACGGTGGCGCTTGCGGGTGTCAATCGGAACGAAATTCCTGAGACCGTTGCGTGGGCCCATGGACGCGGCATGGACGCAACGTTAATCGAGGTAATGCCGCTCGGTGAAATTGCCGAAGACCGGATCGATCAATTTCTGCCTCTAAGCGCTGTACGGGCTGATTTGGAAGAGCGCTGGACATTAACGCCAGTCGATCGGTCCACCGGCGGGCCGGCGCGCTATTGGCGCGTTGCGGAAACCGGCGGCGATTTAGGGTTCATCACGCCATTGACGAACAATTTCTGTGCAGGGTGCAACCGCGTGCGCGTCACCTGCACCGGACGGGTTTACGGTTGTCTTGGTCATGACGATTATGTGGACTTTCGCGCTGCGCTCCGGGGAGCGCCCGCTGACCTCGCCGAGGCGTTGGACAGGGTGATGGCGCGCAAACCCGAACGTCATCATTTCGAGATCGCGCGCCGCGGCGATGCACCCACGGTGGCGCGCCATATGTCGGTGACGGGCGGGTGACGCCGGCCAGCCGCAGATAATCGCTAAAAAGGGAAGAATGCCCACATGCTGAGCGTTGAAGAGGCATTGCAGACAATATTGGCGGATGCGGTCACGCTGGAAGGAGAAGCAATGCCGCTTGACGCCGTCGATGGACGCGTTGCGGCGCGTGATCATGCAGCGCGTATAACCCAGCCGCCTTTCGCAGCCTCTGCTATGGACGGATATGCGGTGCGTTTTGAGGATGCGGTAAAAGGAGCGATGCTGAACGTCATTGGCGAAGCGCCGGCCGGCGCCCCGTTTGGCGGCAGTGTCGGCGTGTGCGAGGCGGTGCGGATTTTCACCGGCGCGCCGACGCCCGATGGCGCGACCCATGTCGTTATTCAGGAAGATGTGACGCGCGACGGCGACGTCGTTGTCGTCAATGCTGAACAACAATCGCCGCGCAACATCCGCGCCGCCGGTATCGATTTTCAAAAAGGCGACACGCTTATAAAGAAGGGCGAACGCTTGCACGAGATGCACGGCGCGCTCTTGGCGGCGGCGAACATTAAAGAGGCTTCTGTGGTGCGCGCGCCCCGTTTAGCGGTATTTTCAAATGGTGACGAATTGCGCGATCCGGGCGATGTGCTGGCGCCGGGGGAAATCGTCAATTCCAACCACTACGCCGTGTCGGCCATGGCGCGCCAATGGGGCGCGGCGCCGACTTATCTCGGATGCGCGGCGGATACCGAAGCCGCTGTCGCGGCGATGTTCGAAAACGCGCGCGGTTCCGATATTATCGTGCCTATCGGCGGCGCGTCAGTCGGCGATTACGATTTCGTGAAGTCGGCGTTCCGCGCTGTCGGGGGCGACATCCTGTTCGAAAAAGTTGCTGTGCGACCGGGCAAGCCCACATGGTTCGGCCGGCTGGGCGGCGCGCGCGTGATCGGCCTGCCGGGTAATCCGGCGTCGGCGATTGTTACCGCGGCGCTTTTCGTCCAGCCGCTGGCGCGTCGGATGAGCGGGCACGAAACCGCAGCGTCGCGGCCGGCGCGCGCGCGCCTTGTCGTCGATACTGGCGCCAACGGGCCGCGTGAAAGCTATTTACGGGCGTCGGCGGAAGACGATGGCGATGTTCTTTCTGTGACGCCGGCGCCCAATCAGGACAGCGCGCTTTTATCGCCTTTTGCATCGGCGAATGCACTGATCCGGCGCGCGCCCAACGCGCCTGCCGCAGTAGCTGGTGATGAGGTTGATATTGTCTGGCTTCGATAGCGGTTTGCCCTGACGGATCGTGAGTGTTTTTGACGGCGAAGATGCGTGAGAACTTGCGACTCGATTGCATCTTTCTGCGTTCCGAATTTCCACCGATATGCTTGGAATCGCGTTGCTTTTAGACGCGCAACTTCTTACCTTCAGGCGAGCTTGCGATGCTTCTCATTCGAGGCGTTGCGGTCTGTTGTTACCTGCGCCGGCCCCGGCGCTCGTTCGGAGAGGTCTTTGAACGGATGCGGAGGGGCGCCTCGGCGCGCCGGCCTGATAAGGAGAGTTCGTTCGTGGCGACGCCCGATTTTCTTCTGAACTATTTGCCGATCATTGTTTTTCTGGGCATTGCAACGGTCATGGGCCTTGCATTCTTGCTGTTGCCCATGGTGCTCGCTCCCGCTGATCCGGACCCTGAAAAAGTCTCGACCTATGAGTGCGGTTTTAACGCGTTTGACGACGCACGCATGAAGTTCGACGTGCAGTTTTATATCGTCGCCATTCTCTTCATCATCGTTGACCTTGATGTCGCGTTTCTTTTTCCCTGGGCGGTGACGCTGTTCAATCCTGAGCTTGGCGCCGACCGCGGTTTCCAGATTTTCGCTTTCTGGTCGATGTTCGTCTTCATCGCTGTGTTTGCCGTCGGGTTCCTCTATGAGTGGAAAAAAGGAGCGCTTGAATGGCGTTAGAAAACCGCCCGCCGGCTGGCGCCTTTTCCGCCGATGGCCCGGTCTACGATCCGCAGGCGAAAGACCCTTTTTTTGGCGAGTTATCCGATCAGCTTGCCGATCGCGGATTTTTTACGGCGCCTGCCGATGCGCTGATCAACTGGGCGCGCACTGGCTCGCTCATGTGGATGACGTTCGGGCTTGCCTGTTGCGCTGTTGAGATGATGCAGGCGTCCATGCCCCGCTATGATGTGGAGCGGTTCGGGTTTGCACCGCGTGCATCCCCGCGCCAGTCCGATGTGATGATCGTCGCCGGCACGCTCACCAACAAAATGGCGCCGGCGCTGCGCAAGGTTTACGACCAGATGCCGAACCCGCGCTATGTGATCTCTATGGGTTCGTGCGCCAATGGCGGGGGATATTATCACTATTCCTATGCGGTCGTGCGCGGCTGTGACCGCGTGGTGCCGGTGGATATTTATGTGCCGGGCTGCCCGCCAACCGCTGAAGCGCTGGTCTATGGCATCCTGCAATTGCAGAAAAAGATCCGTCGCGAAGGGTCGATTGTGAGATGAATGTTTGGCTGACGGTTGCTTTGATGGTCTCCGCCTCCTCGATACTTATTGTCGTCAACGAGTTTTTCTGGAACGGAAATTTTTGGATATTCTCGGCGGCTTGGCTCTTAAGTGTAAATGGTTCTCTTCATTTTTTGGCAAGGCACGAGCGGCGGAGAAAGTCTCGAGGTGAAAAAACGTGTCTGAAGAACTGACCGAACTCGGCGAGCACATCGCCGCCGCCATCGACAGTGATGTGCGCGCAGTCAAGGTTGCGCACGGCGAACTAAACGTCACAGCGCGCGCGGATCGGATTACCCATGTGCTGAAATTTCTGCGTGACGATCCGCTTTGCAGGTTTCAGATTATGGTCGACCTTTGCGGTGCTGATTATCCCGAGCGCGGTCGGCGTTTCGATGTCGTCTATCACCTTCTTTCCATGCACAATAATACGCGCGTGCGCGTGAAAGCCGAAGTCGAGGAAGGCGGCGCCATTCCTACCGCCACCGGCGTTTATCCGTGCGCCGACTGGTTCGAGCGTGAAGCGTTTGACATGTACGGCATCCTCTTTTCCGGGCATCCCGATTTGCGCCGCATTTTGACGGATTACGGCTTCGAGGGATTTCCTTTGCGCAAGGACTTCCCGCTGACCGGGCATATGGAAGTCCGTTATGATGACGAGCAAAAACGTGTCGTTTACGAGCCCGTGCAGCTCGTGCAGGAGTATCGCAATTTTGACTATCTAAGCCCGTGGGAGGGCGCGCAATACGCCATCCCGGGTGACGAAAAAGCGCAGCAGCCCGAGAAGGAATAAAGCGATGGGCGCGATGTCCGGCCAGTGCCTGTGCGGCGCCGTTAAGTTCAAAGCGACGCCCAAGGAAAGCGAAATGGGTGTTTGCCATTGCGCCATGTGCCAGCGCTGGGCGGGCGGCGTATTCATGGCGGTGTCGTGCGGCGTCAGCGTTGAAATCGAGGACGAAACCCAGCTCGGCGTCTATCAGTCGTCTGACTGGGGCGAACGGTGTTTTTGTAAAGTGTGTGGATCGACGCTTTTCTGGCGCATGCGCGACGGGACGAACACGGCGGTTTCTGCAGCGGCGTTTGAAGATTCGGCAAATTTTGCGTTTACGAGTGAAATCTTCATCGATGAAAAGCCTTCAACCTACGAATTTGCAAACGTCACAAAGCAACAGGCGGGGCCTGAAGTGATTGCGGCCTTCACGGCGCAGTTGGAAAAAGGGGCCGAAGCGTGAGTGAAAAGATCGGCCAGTGCCTATGCGGCGCCGTGAAGTTCAAAGCGACGCCGAAAAACGCCGAAGTCGGCGTCTGTCATTGTTCCATCTGTCGGCGGCAATCGGCGGGGCCGTTCTTCGCCATCGACTGCGGCGACAGCCTTGTGTTTGAAGATGCAACCCATGTGGGCGCGTTCGCATCATCAGATTGGGCCGAGCGCGGTTTCTGCACCAGATGCGGCTCGACCCTTTTCTGGCGATTGAAAGACAAGTCGATCAACATTGTCGCTGTCGATCTCTTCGACGAACCCGGTGATATGGTGCTCGATCATGAAGTCTTTATCGATGAAAAACCGGGCTATTATTCGTTTGCGGAGAAAACAAAGCAGATGACGGGGCAAGAGGTTTTTGAGATGTTCGCCGACGGTGGTGAGGGGCAGGCATAGATGGCTGACGGAACAAAAGTCATTGAAGTTGAAGATTCCGCCTCCGACGCTTCGTCGGAGCGCGCTTTCACCATCAATTTCGGGCCGCAGCACCCGGCGGCGCACGGGGTCTTGCGGCTTGTTCTGGAACTCGACGGTGAGATTGTCGAGCGGGTCGATCCGCATATCGGGCTTCTTCATCGGGGTACGGAAAAGCTGATCGAGCACAAGACGTATTTGCAGGCGATCCCGTATTTTGATCGTCTCGACTATGTCGCGCCCATGAACCAGGAGCATGCGTTTTGCTTGGCCGCTGAAAAGCTTCTCGGTATTGAGGTGCCGAAACGCGCGCAGCATATCCGGGTTCTGTTTTCCGAGATCGGCCGCATCCTGTCGCACATTCTCAATGTAACGACGCAGGCGCTTGATGTCGGGGCGCTAACGCCCCCGCTCTGGGGCTTCGAAGAGCGTGAAAAGCTCATGGTTTTTTACGAGCGTGCGTCGGGCAGCCGCATGCATGCAGCGTATTTCCGCGTTGGCGGCGTGCATCAGGATTTGCCGGATGCGCTGATCGACGATCTCGACGCGTGGTGCGATCAGTTTCCGCAAAAGATGAAAGACATCGAAACGCTCATCACCGATAACCGCATCTTCAAGCAGCGCAATGTCGATATCGGCGTTGTCACGCAAGAAGAAGCGTTTCAGTGGGGCTTTTCGGGCGTGATGGTGCGCGGTTCCGGCATGCAGTGGGACCTGCGGCGCGCACAGCCTTATGAAACCTACGACGAATATGAATTCCAGATTCCCATCGGTAAAAACGGCGATTGCTATGACCGCTACCTTTGCCGCATGGAGGAGATGTATCAGTCCGTGTCGATCATGAAGCAGGCGATTGCGAAACTGCGCGAAACGCCGGGCCCCGTGATGACGACAGACGGCAAGGTCGCGCCGCCGCGCCGGGCCGAGATGAAAGGCGATATGGAATCGCTTATTCACCATTTTAAACTTTACACGGAAGGTTTTCACGTTCCAGAAGGAGAGGTTTACGCCGCCGTTGAAGCGCCCAAGGGCGAGTTCGGCGTTTATCTTGTTTCCGACGGCTCCAATAAGCCCTACCGCTGTAAGATCCGCGCGCCGGGGTTTCCGCATCTGCAGGCCATGGACTGGATCAACCGCGGGCATATGCTCGCCGACGTCTCTGCAGTTTTAGGTTCGCTCGATATCGTCTTCGGCGAGATTGATCGGTAATCTATGTCTGGTTTGCGAAGGCGGGTCCTCATTGAGAGGTGCTGCGAAGCGCTCTCGAAGAGTGATGTGTGCTGTAGTGTCTTATGAACTTTCAGGCTTTCATTTATATCTGCATATGCGCGGACGGTTTCAATTATGTCAGGCTGCTTAAGGGGGGTAGCGGTTGATGACCATCCCCACCGTCTCATGCGGCACCCATGGCGTTCAACCGCAGACCTTTGTGTGCGTCCACATCGTCGCCGCGTTGAAAAATGGCGAACCTTGTGGGTTCTGGTGGTCGCGTTCCGAAGACGGTGTTTGGGATGCGGTCTGTAACCTTTGCAACGACCTCGATCAGGCGGCGTTTGACGCCCTCGGTGCGGGCAATATTTCGGCCATTTGCCTTGGATGTTTTGAGGACGCAGCCGCGCTTAATGAGGTTGAGTTAGACTGACGGCGCGCGCTATCATAAGGGCGATACCGGGGCGTGAGCGCTCGCCCCGCGCGGTTGCAGCGACGTATTTGCGGCGGCGAATCCATGGTCGGCGCCGTGCTTCGGGGGCGCGTCGCTTGAGACCATTGCGAGACGAAAGGGCGCTTTGATGAAGCCGGTTCTCTTTTTCAGCAGCGTCGCCGCTGTGTTTGCTATTGGCGGTTGCGGCCATGTGACCGTCGAGTCGCCCTTTGCAAAAACAGCGAAGCACGAACCCATCCAATCCGAAAATGCTTCGCAGGAAAGCAGCGAAGACGCGCTTGCGCGCCGGCAGGCCGTCCTGATACGGCAATATATCGATGCCTACGTGCAAAAAGACGCCGGCGCGGTCGCGGCGCTTTTTGGCGCTGGCGCCGTGGCTGTTGCCTATCCAGTAGCGATGGCCGATCTTGAAAGCGATTTTAGCCGTCATCCGAACGCGCGCATGGAGATCGCACAGTCTTTCCGTCTGGCGCGCGACCAAAAGCTGGTTGTCGGCGAACTGGTCGACGACGAAGCGCGAACGCCGATGTGGGCGGTGTTCGATTTCGATGCGGCTGGGTCGAAAATCGACGCGATGTACGTCCATCGCGCCGTCGCTGCAGAACCGAGCGATGCAGTAAAAACCGCTTATGACGCGGTCTTCGCGGCGCTGGCGGGAACGGATTTCGCGGCGGCGGCGGAGCGCTTTTCAGCCGGCGCCGAACTTTACGCTTATCCGCCGACTAACATTGCAAATCATACGCCGGTGATTACGGGCGCATCCGACGTTGCGTCCGTTCTCGCGTTCAAATGGGGTGAGGGCGCCTGGCGGGACGACGTGACGACGACGCCGTTCGGCTCGCGTTTGCTGGCGACGATCCCCGGCGACGGTGTTGATCGCGCGGTGCTTTTTACCTTTGATGATGATCCGGACAGTCCGTCTTTCAACAAAATTGTTCGGGTCGATGTGATGGGCCCCCCTGGAGGTTAGCGATGGCTGTAAGAAAGCCTGCGAAAAATCAACCGGCGTCGTTTGAATGGTCAGCGGAGAACAAAAGCTGGTGCGAGGCGCAAATCCGCAAATATCCGCAAGGGCGTCAGGCGTCCGCGGTGATCCCCTTTTTATGGCGCGGCCAGAAGCAGGAAGGGTGGATTTCCGTCGCGATGATGGAGACGATCGCGACGCAGCTTTCCATGCCCTATATTCGCGTGTTCGAGGTTGCGAGCTTTTACACGATGTTCAACCTTGCACCCGTCGGCGAGTATTTCGTTCAGCTTTGCGGCACGACGCCGTGCATGCTGCGCGGCGCTCATGAATTGCGCGAGGTTTGCAAAAAGGTCATCGGCCCTGAGAATGAAGTATCAAGCGATGGTAAGTTCTCCTGGCTTGAGGTCGAGTGTCTTGGCTCCTGTTGTAATGCGCCGATGGTGCAGATATCGACGAACACGGACGATCACTACTATGAAGACCTGACGCCCGAAAAGTTCGAGGCGCTTCTCGGCGCGCTCGCCCGCGGCGAGGACGTGAAGGCCGGCACGCAGAACCCGGGACGGCATACATCCGACCCCGAAGGCGAAAACACAACGCTCACCGACCCGTCGCTTTATGACGGCTCTGCGGCGCGGCCCTTGCGCGAAATACCCAATTCCCAGCCGCCGGCAAGCGCGGAGTAGCGATGAACCCCATCGATCAGCAAAACCGCAAAGAAGCGGTGAAAAGCCTGATTACCATCGCACTGCTTGAAGGCGCGGTTTTGATGGCGGTCGTTGGCGTTTATCTCAATACGAACAATATAACGCATCTCATCGTTGGCGTTGTCGGATCGTCGCTCCTTTTCGGGCCGTTAATTTTACGCTGGGCTAAAAATCATGGCGGCGCCATGAAAGCCAAACCGAATTCAGTGGAAGACCGCGATGAGTGAGAAGCGCGATCAGGGCCCGCATTACATTCCGGAGTTGGATCCGGAGCGATCGAGGTTTGACTGGAACTGGTTTACTGATTTTTATTTTTGCATTGCTTATCTCATAACGACGGGCGTCGCTGCGCAGTGGTTCTTCACGAGTTCTGAGGTTGCGCTCGGGCTGTCGATTATTGGCTTTGGCGCTGCAATTATTTTCATGTCGATTTGGATGCGAAAGCGGGAAGCTGGAAAAGATACCGAGCGAGCGGCGGCGCAAACGGACAAACGAGCACAAAGCCCGCACTACATCCCTGAACTGGATCCGGCCAGCGCTAAGCATAAAAAGGGTTTCGGTGATCCGATCTTCATATGGTCGGTGATTGCTGGCGTTACTCTTCTCATCGGCGCCGTCGCTTTTTGGGTGTGGGGCCCGGCGGGGCCCGCTAAATTTCTCACGGCGGCCGGTGTTATCTCGTTTTCTCCGTTGTTGTTTATCGCGAGCGATGGCTTTGCGGCTGGCGGCGCCTAGGTTTCCAGGGAAAGGTATCGCATCATGCCCGAAGACAAAGGCAGGATTTTCAAGAGACGTTGCGGCGCCGGTTTTCTCAGGCGCTGCAAATGGTCTTGTATCGAAGGAAGCAGGGAACGCCTGCATTGTCTTGCGGTGAAAGCGGGCGACATAAACCACGAACGCAAAAGGGGCGGGAGATGATGAAGCATATCATTGGATTGAGTGCGTTGTTCGCGGTGGCGGCGGCTCCGCTTACGGCGTTTGCTGAAGACGCGGAGGGGTGCGAGGACCATGGCGCACTGACGCGATATCCGGGCAGCGTCCTTGAGTGGTGCCAGATTGAGAATTTCATGCCCTACAAAATACCGGTCGGTCCGGTAACGGGCTACCGGAAAATAGACGACTGGATTGAAACCGAAGGCCGCGTGACGCGAAACTTTTATTCGTTTAAAGGCGGCGAGCGCACTCACAATGAAGTCTGGAAAAACTATAAGGACGCGTTATCCGCGGCCGGTTTTGAGATCATCGCCGAAGGCCTTTTTCCTGAGCGGAACGTAAAAGGCGACGTTGGCGGCGGCGGATGGCAGGGCGTTTATTATACGACCAATCCCTGGTCTGCGGGGCCGGCCGGCAAGCTTGTGTCTGGTACATCCACAAGCGGCGGCACGGGCGCCGTTTTTGGGAAAAAAGAGCGCGCCGACGATACGCTTTATGTGCTTGTTTCTCTGGAGCAGCACTCAACTAATGAAGTCGCCGCCATGATCGATGTGGTGGAGACGAAGGAAGCTGAAACCGGGCTGGTAGCCGCAAACGCCGAAGCCATGGGCCGCGATATCGAAGAACTGGGGCGCACCGTCCTTGACGGTCTTTTCTTCGACCATGACAAGGCGACATTGACCGAAGCCTCAAAACCCGCCCTCCTGGAAATCGTAAAACTGCTTGGCGCTCTCGGCGATAAGAGTTTCTACGTGGTCGGTCACACAGACGCCACTGGAACATTTGAATACAACATGAAATTGTCCGCCGATCGCGCGACGGCGGTGCGCGCCGCGCTGGTGAGCGATTATGGCATTGCGCCCGAGCGTTTGCAGGCGGCGGGGGTTGGCCCCTTGGCGCCGATATTTACGAACAGCGCGGAAGACGGCCGCGAGAAAAACAGACGTGTCGAACTGGTCGAAAAATAAATCGATCTCAACAGGATCAAACGATGCTCGAAGATAAAGACAGGATTTTCACCAACCTTTACGGCCTCCAGGACTGGCGTCTTGAAGAGGCGAAAAAGCGCGGCGCGTGGAACGGTACGGCCTCGCTCATGCGGCTTGGGCGCGACTGGATCATTCAGCAGGTCAAGGATTCCGGTCTGCGCGGCCGCGGCGGTGCGGGCTTTCCCACGGGCCTGAAATGGTCGTTCATGCCGAAGGACGTGGGCGAACGCCCGCATTATCTTGTGGTGAATGCGGATGAATCCGAGCCCGGGACGTGCAAGGACCGGGAGATGATGCGCCATGACCCGCATCTTTTCATTGAAGGCTGTCTGATTGCGTCTTTCGCGATGCAGGCCCATGCCTGTTACATCTATATTCGCGGTGAATATGTGGACGAGCGTTTGCGCCTGGAGGCGGCGATTGACGAAGCCTATCGCGCAGGGCTTCTCGGCAAGAACGCCGCCGGCTCGGGCTGGGATTTCGATCTTTATGTTCATCATGGCGCTGGCGCCTACATCTGCGGTGAAGAAACTGCGCTTCTTGAAAGCCTTGAAGGCAAAAAGGGCCAGCCGCGCCTGAAGCCGCCGTTCCCCGCCGGGGCGGGGCTTTATGGCTGCCCGACGACGGTGAACAATGTGGAATCAATCGCTGTCGTGCCGACGATCCTGCGCCGCGGCGCCGACTGGTTTCAGAAGTTCGGCCGCGACAACAATAAGGGCACGAAGGTTTTCTGCGTCTCCGGCCATGTTGAGCGGCCCTGCAATGTTGAAGAAGCGATGTCGATCCCGTTGAAACGCCTTATCGAGACCCATTGCGGCGGCGTGCGCGGCGGCTGGGATAACTTGAAGGCGATCATTCCCGGCGGGTCGTCTGTGCCGCTGTTGCCGCGTGAAATCTGCGATGACGTGCTGATGGATTTCGATGCGCTGCGTGAAGTGAGGTCGGGTCTTGGCACGGCGGCGGTGATTGTCATGGACAAATCAACGGACATTGTTCGTGCGATTGCCCGCATTTCCTACTTCTACAAGCATGAAAGCTGCGGGCAGTGCACACCATGCCGCGAGGGAACGGGGTGGATGTGGCGCGTGCTTGAGCGGATGTCTGTGGGCGATTCAACCACGGAAGAAATCGACAAGCTTCTCGATGTCGCCGGCCAGATTGAGGGGCATACAATCTGTGCTCTTGGCGACGCCGCAGCCTGGCCCGTGCAAGGGCTGATCCGCCACTTCCGCGGCGAAATCGAAGAGCGCATTAACACCTATCGTCGCGACCGGGGCGGCGTTTCCATGGCGGGAGGCGTTGCGGCCTAACTGGCGATCTATGATGGTGCTTCGATGAGTTTGCGCAAAACATGGTCGGCGATTTGCAGCGCTATCGCGCTCTGTATCGTCTTTCCCGCTACTGCGGCGGCTGAAACGTCCGCTGCCAAGGGCGATGTAGAAGAGACGCCGACCGTCGACGATCTCGGTTTTCTTCTTGGCGACTGGTCGGTCGAGCGGATTTATCAACCGGGCACGGAGAACGAGCGCATCGCTGCGGGTGACTTGGGATGCAAAAAGGCGTTGTCTCAACAATTCGTGCGATGCGCCTTTTATTTTGAGCGGCCCGAGCAGCCGCCGATCCACGACGTTGTCTTCTTCAATTACAATGAAATCTATGGGGTTTATGAGTCGCTTTGGTTGAGCGCCACCTGGCCGATAAAGGTTTTGATGCGCGCTGAACCTGCTGCGCCCGGCGCTTCGCTGCGCTGGGAAGCCGATTTCCTGATTGAAGACGGTGTTCGCGAATGGGTGCGTTCCGAATGGCGCCTGGGTGAAGACGGCGCGTTCACCCGCCGCGTAGAAATCCGCACTTCCAACGATCCGGCAGGGGATTGGCTTCACTGGATGGACGAGCGCGCGGTCAGGAAGTAGCGATTTTGTCGTCTTTGGCGATCTTGTCCAACGGCGCCTGATCGTCACGTCTTTCATCCGGCGCCGATAGAATCGGTTTGCGAAACGCGCTGCTGCATTTGCCTTTTTTCGTTTTCAGTCGGTTGAAATTGCGCCGAACGGGCAGGAAGGGCGCCTTTTTTTACCGCGCGCCTATCGGTTTCGTGAGCGACGGTTTGAGGCCTTTCGCGGTGATATTTTTGTTTGTCGGCGCGTTTGATGCGCACAGTTGCGGGCGCACGCATATCGCAAGAAGTGCTTATAGAATAGGCGTTTTTTGAATTTGCGGGTTGCTTCGGCGTTCGCGGCGAATCATCCTGCTTTCGCGGATAAGCCATCCTTCACGATGTCGATAGCATCCTTGAAAGGCGACTTTTCCTTATTTCATAGTACTTTTTTTACTTGTGAAATTTTTAATCACGGTGTTTAAGCGATTCTGGAACGTCTGATTCTATCGCCTTCCATCGATATTTTATCATTGCAAAGGAAACCCCTGATGGCCGTGAAACGTAAAACGACCAAGAAGAAAGCCCCGGCGAAAAGGAAAACCGCGGCGAAAAAAACAACAACAAAAAAAGCGACCGCCAAAAAAACGACGACAAAGCGCAAAACCGCGACGACGCGTAAAACGACCGCTCGCAAAACAACAACCCGCAAGACCACGGCGAAGCGCAAAACCGCTGCAAAAAAAGCGCCGGCGGTGCTGACGCTGAAGCACATCGCCGCCGATATCGCGGAAGAGTTTGAATTGCCGAAGAAGCAGGCGGAAGAAATTCTCTCCGAATTCATCGAGACGATCGGCGCGAACTTGAAGCGCGGCCAGAAGATCCGCATCTCCGGCCTTGGTATTTTGCAAGTGCGTCACCGCGCAGCGCGTTGGGGCCGCAACCCGGCGACCGGCGAACGCATTCGCATCAAAGCATCCAAAAAAGTCGCCTTCCGCGTTGCGAAAGACCTTAAGGAACGCGTTCTTTAAGGCGTGATGCTGGGTGGTTTCTGACCGCTTTACGCAGCATTCAAAACGATTTGAAACCAATCGGCGTGTTGCGCCGGTTGGTTTTTTGCTATGTATCGCCTGCGCCGCCGGGCGTTTTACGCAGTTGCTGGCCAGAGGGGCACAAGAGCTTATGCACGTCGATATTTCGCCCGTTGTCGATCCTGAGGCGGCGGCGCAGCTCAGCGCCATCGGGCGGCAGTCTTTTATCGACGCGTTCGGTGAGCTTTATAGCAGCGACGATCTGGAGGCGTTTTTATCCTCGTCGCATAGCGTCGATGTCTACGAACGATTGATCACCGACCCGTTATCGCACGTGTGGCTTGCGGAAACCGAAACAGGCGATGCGGTTGGATATGCAACGGCAGGCCCGTGCGATCTGCCGGTCCCATCGATGCCTGAAAAAGCGGGAGAGCTGCAGCGACTTTATCTGCTTGCAGGGCGTCAATCGGCTGGCGTCGGGTCGCGCCTTTTAACGACGGCGCTCGATTGGCTCGACACGCATTTCGAGCATGTCTTTCTCGGCGTCTACTATGAAAACGCCGGCGCGCAGCGTTTATATCGTCGCTTCGGTTTTGAAAAGATCGCCGAGTATGAGTTCATGGTCGGAACCCACGCCGATCCGGAATGGATCATGCAGCGCGTGTCACGCCCGCGGCAGGACGTGTAACGCCATCCAGTCTTTGCGCGAAAGCTCGATTGTCGCGTCGCCGCCATGCTGCATCACGCGGAAGACGTCTTGTTCCGCCGCCACCAGAACACAGAGCATGACGCGTTCGGGGCCGTGGCGTTTTTGCTCCGGACGCGCCTGACCGGCATTTTTTTTCTCGATTAAGAGCGCGTCATGTCCGCTTGAGGCGGGTTTGACTGCATCGACCCAAACCGCTTCGCCCATCTTGAAGCGCGGCGCCATGGCGTCGTCAGGCGCAAAGAAACCGAAGACGGCGCCGGGCGCGTCGCCATTGGCGCCAGGCCGGCGATAGTCGAGCGGCGCATTTGTACGGTCAAGGCGCCAATAACCGTTCTTGGTCGCCTCCGCGGCATAAATTGGCGCAGGCTGCGAGGTTCGGGGCGGTTCGGCCTCGTAGCCGCCTGTTCCCGGTTCCGCAAAGCCGCTCGGCGCGGCGACGCCGAGATAGCGCTCAGCCGCCTGCGCTTCTTTCAGCTTTAACTGCCGGTTGCCTTTTTTGAGCTGCGTGATGGCCGATTTATGGACGTGCATCGCCTCCGCAAGGCCGGCTTGCGTTTTGGTGCGATCGCGCGCAAGCGCGTCGAAAATCCACTGATAATCGGATGACATGGCCAATAATTGCGGCGGTCTGGGCTTAAAATCGATGTTAAAAATCACAACAATACGCTGAATTTGTTGAGAAAATCGCAACTTTCAGGGTTTAAGTTGAGGTTTCGACGTGCAAGGCAGGGGGGAAGCGATGGCCGACGATCGAAAAGGCGGCGAGGGCGCGATTTGGCGGGAGATAGCGTGCGATGTGCGCCAGACGGCGCAAATCGTCGCTGACCTCGAAATGCGAATCACCGTCATGCACAGAGAAATGCGTGAGACCGCGTCGCTGTTACGCCGGATTAACCTGGCGCAAAAACGCTGGTCTGCGTCTGCGCGTGCAAACACACCGCCGCCCGCGCCGCGTCGGACATCCATCGCGCTTATCAAGGCAATGCTCGCCAGGAAAGGCGGCTGACACTTGAGCAGGTATGCGAATGCGCTCGCGTTGTCCTCCGCGCTCTGGCGCTCCTCATCAAAGGTCGCTAAATATTCACGCAGCCACCCTTGCGATGATTAGCCGACAAAAGGCGCGTCGATGAACGACACCCGTTTGATTAAAGTGAATGGCGAAGAAATTGAAGTTGCTTCGCATTTGACATTGCTGCAGGCCTGCGAAGAAGCGGGCGAAGAAATACCGCGTTTTTGTTATCACGAACGACTGTCGGTCGCCGGGAACTGCCGGATGTGCCTGATTGAAGTCAAAGGCGGCCCGCCGAAACCGGTGGCGTCCTGCGCGCAAAATGTCCGCGACCTTCGGCCCGGCCCGGATGGTCAGCCGCCGGAACTGTTCACCAACACGCCCATGGTGAAGAAGGCGCGCGAAGGGGTGATGGAGTTCCTCCTCATCAATCATCCGCTCGACTGTCCGATCTGCGATCAGGGCGGGGAGTGCGACCTGCAGGATCAGGCCATGGCCTATGGCCGCGACGGTTCGCGTTTTGAAGAAAACAAGCGCGCGGTTGAAGAAAAGCATATGGGCCCGCTGATTAAAACGATCATGACCCGGTGTATTCAGTGTACGCGCTGCGTGCGTTTTGCGACCGAGATCGCCGGCGTCGATGATCTTGGGCTCGTCAATCGTGGCGAGAATGCGGAGATCACGACCTATCTTGAAAAGACGGTGGACAGCGAACTGACCGGCAATCTGATTGATGTCTGTCCTGTCGGCGCCCTGACCTCGAAACCGTATGCGTTTAACGCGCGGCCCTGGGAGCTGCGGAAGACCGAAACCATCGATGTAATGGACGCAGTCGGATCGAATATTCGTGTCGACGCGCGCGGGCGTGAGATCATGCGTATTTTGCCGGTGGTGCACGAGGACATCAACGAAGAGTGGATCGCCGACAAGACACGTTTCATCTGGGACGGGTTGCGCGCCCAACGTCTCGACCGACCCTATATACGCAAGGACGGACGCTTGAAGGCGGCTTCCTGGGATGAGGCGTTGGCGCTGGCGGGTGAAAAACTGAAAGCGGCCGGCGGCGAGCGAAGTGCGGCGATTGTCGGCGATCTTGCGCCCGCGGAAGCCGTTAAGGCGCTAAAGGATCTGATGGGCGTCATTGGCTCGCCCCACCTTGATTGTCGCCAGGACGGCGCGCAAATCGGCGGCGGCGACCGGCGCTCCTATCTCTTCAATACGACGATCGCCGGCATCGAGGAGGCCGATGCGATTTTGTTGGTGGGCGCCAATCCGCGGACCGAGGCGCCGATGGTTAATGCGCGCATCCGGAAGGCATGGCTTTCAAATCTTGATCTGAAAGTCGGCGTCATCGGGGAGGAACTCGACCTTTCCTACGAATATGAGTTTGTGGGCGCAGGCCCCGACACGCTCGGACAACTGGCGATTGGCGTTGGCGGCTTTTTTCAGACGCTGAAAGACGCAAAACGTCCGGCGATCATCATTGGCGCGGGCGTTTTAAAGCGCGAAGATGCGCGGGCGGTCCTCGCCGAAGCGGCGAAACTCACAGGCGTTGTCGGCGCCGTGAACCCTGAATGGAACGGCTTTAATATTCTGCATACGGCTGCTTCGCGCGTTGGCGCGCTCGATCTCGGTTTCCTGCCGGGCGAGGGCGGGCGCGATATGGACGGCATTTTGCGCGGCTGTGAAGAACGCGAGATCGATGTGGTCTATAATCTTGGCGCCGATGAGTTCGACGTCAGAAGGTTGAGCGGCGCGTTTGTCATCTATCAGGGCCATCATGGCGACGCCGGCGCGGGTGCGGCTGACATTGTGTTGCCAGGCGCTGCGTACACGGAACAGGACGGCACGTTCGTGAATGTCGAGGGGCGCGCGCAGCAGGCGATGCGCGCGGTCTTTCCGCCGGGCGAGGCGCGCGAAGACTGGGCGATTTTGCGTGCGCTATCCGACCGGCTTGGCCAGCCCTTGCCCTATGACGATCTTCTGGCGCTGCGTCAGGCCATGAGCGCGGATGCGCCCGTGTTGACGCGGATCGATCAGGCCGATGCTGGCGCTGGCGACGCGCCGTTCGATTTGTCAGAGATCGGCGCGCCTGGATTTGTTGCAAAGGAACGCCTTCGTTCATCTGTGGTCGATTATTATTTCACCAATTCGATTGCGCGTGCGTCGAAAACTATGGCGGCGTGCTCAGCGGCGCGCAGCGGCGCGGCGAAGATGGCGGCGGAGTAGTATGGGCTGGCGGGCGTTCTCTTCGCCGCGCTCCCCGCGCCTTTTTTAGGACGTTGAACAGGTGATGGACCGCGGCGACAATGACGAAAAAATCGTTCGCGACGTGCGCCTCAATGTGGCGTTTGAGCATGCGATTACGGCGGTCCTGGTTGGCGCACTGGCGACGGGCGCACTATCGTTTCTGCTTGCCGTTTTCTCTATTGTTTTCGAGGGCGGCTTTGGGCTTGTCGCCCTTGGCGGTGCATTTGTTTCTTCCCTCGCGAAGGGCTTTTTCGTTTTCATCGCGGGGTTTTTCTTCTCCATTACGGTGATGACCCCGTTATTCGCGCTTTTGGAGCGTGCGCAATACCGGCGTGGATGGCCCTTTTTCGCTGCTGCCGTTGCGGTGTCGCTTTTGATTATGCTCGCGCTGGAAGGGCAGGCGACGGCGCTTTCCCGGTTCGGTGTCGATGCGCTGGCTGGTATTTTCTTTCCTGCGCTGATCATCGCTGCGTTGTTCGTAAGGGCGATTGCGCCTTACTGGCGTGCACCACAAGAGCCGCCGCCGCCCTCCAATATTCACTATCTTAACTGAACAGCTGCACGGTATTTTTCCGGAAACCATGTGTTTAACCGCTTTTTGACGCGGGAAATTGCGACGAACGCCGAGCGACAAGCGGCGATCCGATCTGTTCGCCAACGCCGGCGGAGTGCTAGGTTAAAAGCGTCAGACGGAGGCGAAAATGAAAACTCTTGTTCAAAAAACTGTTGCCGGCGTGTGCGCAGCGGCGCTTTCTTCAACCGCTTTGGCGGATGACGAAGTGACGCGCACGTATGATATGACCGGTTTTGAAGCGATCGATATCGCGGGCGTGTTTGATCTTGATGTTACGGTGGGGCCGGAATACTCCATCCGGCTCGACGGTCCGGCGGAGAAGATCGACCGCATCGAAGTGTCGGTGTCCGGGAACACGCTGCGCCTGTCGCGCAAAAAACGCAAAGGCGTCAAATGGGGCAGGGAAAAAGACGGCTCTGTTCATGCGGAAATCACGCTGCCGTCGCTTGTCGCTTTCGAAGCCTCCGGCGTGGTCGACGGCGATGTCGTCGGGATTGACGCCGGCCGGTTCGCCCTTGAGATGTCAGGTGTCGGAGATATCGACGTCAGCGGCGAATGCGGTTCGCTGGTCGCCGATATCTCCGGTGTTGGGGATTTGAACGCCAAGAAACTTGAATGCGCGACGGTCCGTGTTTCCGTCTCCGGCGTCGGGGATGCGAGCGTCTTCGCCAAAGACGCCGTTGACGCCAGCGTGTCCGGCATGGGCTCCGTCGATGTCTATGGTTCGCCGGAAGAGGTCACCAAGAGCGGCGGGTTTTTCGCCGATGTAACGATCCACTGAAGCTGCAGTTGATCAAGCCGCTTACGCTGCTGGAATGCGGGTTTCCTGCATCTTCTCGCGCGGCTGACAAAAGGGAGCATTGAGGCCTAAGGCGCCTATCGTTGTCCTACCTTCTGGAAAAAATGGGAGACGAGTTCAATGTACCTGAAAGTAACCACAGTCGCGGCCATTCTGTTGCTCGGCGCCTGCGCGACCACGCAAAGCGGCGAGAACGTTGCTGCCACCAGCGCGACTGCGTCGCAAGTGCAGACAAGCGATGCTGCAGAAGGCGCAGCGCCGGTGGCCCAGACGGCTTCGGCCGATGGGCAACTTGATCCTGACAAGGTGATTTGTAAGAATCTGAGAATAACGGGCTCGCGAATCGCACGCCGCAAAATCTGCAAGACTCGCAAAGAGTGGGAACGGGAGGCAGCTGCGACGCGTCAGGGCGCCGACCAGTTCATCAACCGCGCCGGCGGTGTGAACACAGATCGCGCCCAGTAAACAGCATGAACTGCGTGCATCGCCATGCACGCGCATTGCTTTAAAAGTCGGTCGTCGCGATTGTTGATACGCTGCGACCGACTTTTCGCGTGAAATCTCCCAAATCCTCGTGACTAGGCGGGCGTTCCCCTTTAAGACCCGAAGGGATGGAAGAGATTTGGACCTATCTTTCGACGCGCCCGGTCGATGCTGGATGGTTGAATTGGCTTGTGCCGACGGTGCTGCAGACCTTGGCATTGATGGTCGTGCTGCTTGTGGCGCTGGCGTTCATTCTTTTGTTCGACCGAAAGGTTTGGGCGGCGGTGCAGATGCGCAAAGGCCCCAACGTGGTCGGACCGTTCGGTCTGCTTCAATCGTTCGCCGATTTCTTCAAATTCGTCTTTAAGGAAATCGTTATCCCTGCGGGCGCGGATCGCACCGTGTTTCTCGTTGCGCCGCTGATTACGTTTATCCTCGCTTTCATCAGTTGGGCTGTGGTGCCGGTGGGTCCCGGGCTTGTTGTCGCCAATATCAATGTCGGCATTCTTTATCTCTTCGCTGTGTCGTCGCTCGGTGTTTACGGCATTATCATGGGCGGTTGGGCGTCGAACTCGAAGTATCCTTTTCTCGGGTCGCTGCGGTCTGCAGCGCAGATGGTCTCCTACGAAGTGTCGCTGGGGTTCGTGATCATCACGGTCCTGTTGCTTGTCGGTTCGGCGAACCTCACTGACATCGTCAACAGCCAGGCGCGCGGGCAGGGCATGCTCAACTGGCACTTCATTCCGCTTTTCCCGATGTTCGTGGTGTTCTTTGTCTCCGCGCTTGCGGAGACCAACCGGCCGCCCTTCGATTTGCCGGAAGCGGAATCGGAACTCGTCGCCGGCTATCAGGTTGAGTATTCGTCGACGCCGTATCTTCTTTTCATGATCGGGGAGTATCTCAACATTGTCTTGATGTGCGCGATGTTGACGATCCTGTTTTTTGGCGGTTGGCATTCGCCGATCCCCTGGGCACCATTGGAGACGCTTTCGCTCTTCTGGTTCGGCGCAAAGGTCGTGTTTTTCTTCTTCCTCTTCGCCATGGCGAAAGCGATTGTTCCGCGCTACCGGTACGACCAGCTCATGCGCATTGGCTGGAAAATCTTTTTGCCGCTTTCGCTTGTCTATGTTGTTCTGGTGGCGGGGGTGATGATCGCATTCCCCGGCGTCGCCGACATGTTCCAGAGCTGGAGGTCTTAAACCGATGTCTCGTGTGGCACAGGCCATCAAGGGGTTTGCGTTTCTCGACTTCCTGTCTGCGTTCTTTCTGGCGATGCGATATTATTTCCGCACCAAGCCGACGGTGAATTATCCGTTTGAGAAGGGGCCCTTATCGCCGCGCTTTCGCGGCGAGCACGCCTTGCGGCGCTATCCCAATGGTGAGGAGCGCTGTATTGCGTGCAAACTTTGTGAAGCGATTTGCCCCGCGCAGGCGATTACCATCGAGGCCGAACCTCGCGATGACGGCTCGCGCCGCACCACACGCTACGACATCGATATGACGAAATGCATCTATTGCGGTTTTTGTCAGGAAGCATGCCCTGTCGACGCGGTCGTCGAGGGGCCGAATTTTGAATTCGCGACCGAAACACGCGAAGAACTTTTCTACGACAAGGAGCGTCTTTTGCAGAACGGCGACCGGTGGGAAAGGGAAATCGCCCGCAATCTGGAACTTGACGCCCCGTACCGATAAAAAGACACCAACTCCTCGTCCGGCGCAGCGCGTTCTTGCTGGGTCGGCCTCATCGCCAAACGGACTAACATGTTCGCGTCGCCGGTTATGGTCGTCGGCGGCGTCGAACCAAAGAAAACTATGATCGCAGCCGCCGCTTTTTGGATTTTTGCGCTCACCGCCGTTTTGTCGGCGGTGATGGTGATCGCTTCGCGTAACCCTGTGCACTCCGTTTTGTTTTTGATCTCCACGTTTATCGCCGCCGCTGGTCTCTTCGTCCTGATGGGAGCGGAGTATCTCGCGATGCTTCTGATTGTCGTTTACGTGGGGGCGGTCGCCGTTCTTTTCCTCTTTGTCGTGATGATGCTCGATGTGGATTTCGTCGAGCTGAAGCAGGGTTTTTTGGAGTATATTCCCATCGGCGGCGCCATCGCGGCGGTGGTGGTGGTCGAGTTGATCATGGTCGTTACGGTGTGGGTTTTTCCGAGCGAGGACGAACTATCCCGCGCGCACCCGACGCCAACCGCGGCCGAGACCGTTTCCAATCCTGCGGGGCCAAGCAATATCGAGGAAATCGGGCTCATCCTTTATACGGACTATGTCCATTACTTTCAGATCTCCGGTATGATCCTGCTGGTCGCCATGATCGGCGCGATCCTCTTGACCTTCCGCACACGGGAGGGCGTCAAGAAACAGGACCCCGCTGCTCAGGTCGCCCGGCGGCGTGAAGAGGGTGTTGAGCTTGTGGACATCAAATCGGGGCAGGGGCTTACCTGATGGTTGATATCGGACTGGGACATTACCTCTCGCTCGCCGCGATCCTGTTCGCGATCGGCATGGCGGGTATTTTCCTCAACCGGAAAAACGTCATCGTCATTCTGATGTCCATCGAATTGATGCTTCTCGCGGTGAACATCAATTTCGTCGCGTTTTCGCAGTTTCTCGGCGACCTCACCGGTCAGGTTTTCGCCTTCATGGTTTTGACCGTCGCCGCCGCCGAGGCGGCGATTGGCCTCGCTATTCTTGTCGCTTACTTCCGCAATCGCGGCGATATCGCCGTTGAAGACGCCAACTCGATGAAAAACTAGATGGAACCGTTTGTCGTCTTACTGCCCCTGTTTGGCGCCCTGTTCGCGATGCCGGTCGGCCGCGCCTTCGGGCACAAGGCTGCGGAGTATCTGACGACAGCGCTTTTGCTCCTCGCGGCGATCTATTCTTGGCTCTTGTTCTTCGACGTGGCGCTCGGCCATAACCCGCGCACGGAAGTTCTGTTTCAGTGGATCGGGTCGGGCGCCTTCCAGGTGAACTGGGCGGTGCGTCTCGATACGCTTTCGGCCGTGATGCTGATCGTCGTGAACTCGGTTTCGTTCCTCGTGCACACCTATTCCATGGGGTACATGAAGGATTACGGCGAGCAGCCGCGGTTCTTTGCGTATCTTTCGCTCTTCACCTTTGCGATGCTGACGCTGGTGACGGCGGATAATTTCCTGCAGCTGTTCTTCGGCTGGGAGGGCGTCGGCCTTGCATCCTATCTCCTGATCGGGTTCTGGTTCAAAAAGAAGTCCGCCAATGACGCCGCCATTAAGGCGTTTGTGGTCAACCGGGTCGGCGACTTCGGTTTCGCGCTTGGCATCATGTGCGTTTTCTACGTCTTCGGATCGTTGAACTTCGACACGGTGCTTGATGCGGTGCGCGACAACGCCGTTGTGACGCCCTATGGCGTGAGCGCCGGCGCGCCGATCCACGAGCTTAACGTATCCATCCTCGGCGCCGACTGGCATGCGCTGACGCTGATCGGCGTTTTGCTGTTCATCGGCGCCATGGGTAAGTCGGCGCAGTTCCTCTTGCACACATGGCTGCCCGACGCCATGGAAGGCCCGACGCCGGTTTCCGCGCTCATCCACGCCGCGACCATGGTGACGGCGGGCGTCTTTCTCGTCTGCCGCTGCTCGCCGATTTACGAGTATGCGCCGAACGCCGCGGCGATGGTCACGCTTGTTGGCTCCATCACGGCATTCTTCGCGGCGACCGTCGGGCTGTTGCAGGACGACATCAAAAAGATCGTCGCCTATTCGACCTGTTCCCAGCTCGGTTACATGTTCTTCGCCGCCGGCGTCGGCGCCTATGACGCGGCGATGTTCCATCTCTTCACTCACGCCTTTTTCAAAGCGCTCCTCTTTCTCGGTTCCGGCGCCGTGATCATCGGCATGCATCACGAACAGGACATCAAGAAGATGGGTGGTATACGTCATTTGATGCCCGCCACCCATATCCTGATGGTGATCGGCACCATCGCGATTACCGGTGTCGGCATCCCTGGTTACTATCTCTTCGGCGCACCGTTCGGGACGGCAGGCTTTGTTTCCAAGGACATGGTCATCGAAGGCGCCTTCGCTGCGGGAGAGGTCGGCCGCGCCTTCGGTTACGTCGCTTTTGTCTCAGGCCTTGCAGCTGCGGTGCTGACGGCGTTTTATTCCTGGCGCCTCATATTCCTTACTTTCTACGGCAAATCGCGTGCGCCCGAGGCCGTGCGCAAGCACCCGCACGCCGTGCCGGATACGATGATGCTTCCGCTCATCCCGCTCGCCATCGGCGCGCTTCTATGTGGAATGGTGTTTTACGGGAACTTCGTCGGCAAGAACAAAGAAGAGTTCTGGAATGGCGCGCTTTATCTGGCTGCGGCTGATCATGGAGGCGAGCATGCCGGCGCTGGCGATCATCATGGAGCGGATGACTATGGCGCGGAAGACGCTGGTGAAGCGGGCGCTTATGGGGGGATAAACGCTGCGGACATCCATGCGGCAGACGACGCGCATGCCGATCCTGCGTATGCTGACGGAAATCATGCCGATGAGGACCATGCGGGCGAAACTCATGGCGATGATGCGCACGGCGACGATGCTCACGGAGATGGCGCGCATCATGTTCCGACCTGGGTGCTCTGGTCGCCGTTTTTCGCCATGCTCTTCGGGACCGGCGCGGCGGCGTTTCACTATTTGCGGGGCGATCCTCTGCGCCCGGGGCTCTTACGCCCCGGCGGCATGATCTACGCGTTTTTGAAGAACAAGTGGTATTTCGACGAAATTTACGACTTCATCCTCGTTAAACCCGCTTACATGATCGGCCGCTTCCTCTGGAAAGACGGCGATGAAAAAACCATCGACGGCGCCGGGCCGGACGGATTTGCGTCCACCGTGGCTGCAGGCGCACGCCGCCTCGTCAAGCTGCAAAGCGGTTATGTCTATCACTATGCGTTTGTCATCCTGATCGGCATCGCGATCCTGATCACATACACCATCATCCGAGCGGGAGGGCCGGCATTATGACCGCTAGCGTCGCCGAGCAGCCCTGGCTCAGCTTCCTCGTGTTTGCGCCCCTGATCGGCGCTGCGTTCATCGCGCTCAGCCGCATGATGGCGAAAACCGACGAAGAGGGCGTGATCGCGCCGGCCGAGCTTGAACGCGTCGACATGACCGCGCGGTGGGTCGCGTTGATTTTCACGGCCGCGACCTTCCTCGTTTCGATTTTTGTCTATGCGCTCTACGATCCATCCGTCGCCGGCTATCAGCTGGTGGATCAGGCGCGCTGGATCGGCGGCGGCATTGGCTACAAGCTCGGCGTTGACGGCATTTCGATCCTGTTCGTGCTTTTGACGACATTCATCATGCCGATCTGCATCATCGCCTCGTGGGATTCCATCAAAACCCGCGTCGGCGAATACATGATCGCGTTCCTTGTGCTTGAAACGCTGATCCTTGGCGTCTTCACCGCGCTCGACCTTTTCCTTTTCTATTTCTTTTTCGAAGGCAGCCTTATCCCGATGTTCCTCATCATCGGCGTATGGGGCTCAAAGGGTACGAAAATCTTCGCCGGCGTGGAGATGCCGAGCCGCGTCTATGCTGCAGTGAAGTTTTTTCTCTACACGCTTTTGGGTTCGCTCCTGCTCCTCGTCGCTATGGCGTGGATGTATGCCGAGGCGGGCACGACGGACATCCCGACCTTGCAGCAGTTCGAGTTTGGCGCGGGCGCGCAAAAATGGTTGTGGTTTGCGTTTTTTGCTTCCTTCGCGGTCAAGATGCCTATGTGGCCGGTGCACACATGGTTGCCTGACGCGCACGTTCAGGCGCCGACCGCCGGATCGGTCGTCCTCGCTGCGATCCTCCTTAAGATGGGAGGCTACGGCTTCCTGCGCTTTTCGCTGCCCATGTTCCCCGATGCGAGTCTTGAATTCGCGCCGCTTGTCTTTGCGCTCTCCATTGTTGCGATCATCTACACTTCGCTTGTGGCGTTGGTACAGGAGGATATGAAAAAGCTCATCGCCTACTCGTCGGTTGCCCATATGGGGTTCGTCACCATGGGCATCTTCACCGGGACGGAGCAGGGGATCGAGGGCGCGCTGTTCCAGATGTTTTCTCACGGGTTTATCTCCGGCGCGCTCTTTTTATGCGTCGGCGTTCTGTATGACCGCATGCACACGCGCGAAATTGCCGCTTATGGCGGCCTTGTCCATCGCATGCCGCTTTACGCATTCCTGTTTCTTTTCTTCACCATGGGCAATGTCGGCCTTCCGGGCACCAGCGGTTTCGTTGGCGAGATCCTGACCATGACGGGCGCGTTCAAGCTGAATGGCTGGATTGCGTTTTTCGCCGCCTTTGGCGTCATCTTTTCTGCGGCCTATGCGCTCCGGCTCTTCCGGGAAGTCATGTATGGCGAGCTTAAGAAAGAAGCGCTGATGGCGATTCCCGATGTCGGGCGGCGCGAGGCCATATTGCTCGGCGTCCTGATGCTGTTTGCGCTTTACTTCGGTTTTAATCCGGGGCCGGCGCTGTCGGTCTTTTCGCCAGCGTCGGATTTACTGCTTGAAAATTATAACGCCGCGCTCGCCGGCGGGGTGGGCTAGATGGGCATTTTTGAAACCCTTAGCTTCACGGCGCCGGAGCTGATCCTTGCCGTCGGCGCCATGCTGCTTTTGATCGTTGGCGTCTTCCTCGGCGATAAAGCCGCAGGGCGGATTTCTTTCGCGTCGGTGGCGCTTCTGCTGGCGGCGACGCTCGCCGTCATCATGACACGCGGCGGCGACGTTTCCATCTTCGACGGCGCATTCCGCGTCGACGGGTTTGCCGACTATGCGAAGGTGATCATTTTTATCGCCGCGGCCTTCGCGATTTTGATGTCCGACCGCTACTTGCTGCAGGAGCAGTTTCAGCGTTTTGAATATTCGATCCTGATCGTGCTGGCCGCGTTCGGCATGGCGCTGATGGTCTCGGCGACGGATCTCATCGCGCTTTACATGGGCGTCGAAATGCAGAGCCTTGCGCTTTATGTGCTCGCCGCTTTCAACCGCGACAGCCGCCGCTCGACGGAAGCGGGACTGAAATACTTTGTTCTCGGCGCCTTGTCGTCGGGCCTTCTTCTTTATGGCGCGTCGCTCATTTACGGGTTCACCGGTTCTACGTCATTTGAGGTCATCGCGCGCATCGCTTCGTCGAGCGATCAGAACACCGGGCTCCTGATCGGACTTGTGTTTCTGGTGTCGGGGCTTGCGTTCAAGGTTTCCGCTGCACCCTTTCACATGTGGACGCCGGACGTCTACGAAGGCGCGCCGACGCCGGTGACGGCTTTTTTTGCAGCCGCGCCGAAGCTTGCGGCCATGGCGCTTTTCGCGCGCGTTATGACGACCTCGTTTGCCGGCGTGGTCGACGATTGGCGTCCGATTATGGCGATCCTCGCCGTCGCCTCCATGGCGGTCGGCGCGTTTTCAGCGATCATGCAGACCAATATCAAAAGGCTGATGGCCTACTCGTCCATCGGGCATATGGGCTATGCGCTGATCGGTCTCGCCGCAGGCGGGCCTGGCGTCGCGGCGGTTCTGATTTACATGACGATCTATGTCGCCATGACCGTCGGCGTCTTCGCCTGCATTTTGATGATGCGCCGCCGCGGCGGCATGACCGAGAACATCCATGACCTCGCGGGTCTCACCCGCACCAACATGCCTATGGCCGCGGTGTTGACGGTGCTCCTCTTTTCCATGGCAGGCGTGCCGCCAACGGCCGGTTTTTTCGGCAAATGGTATGTGTTCATCGCCGCTGTTGACGCCGATCTCGTCTGGCTCGCTGTCGTTGGCGCTGTCGCGAGCGTCATTTCGGCTTTCTACTATCTCCGAATTGTCTGGCTGATGTGGTTCAATGAGCCGGCGCCGTCGTTTGAGCGCGGCCAGGGGCCGTTCCTTGCGATCACGGCGGCAGGATCAGCGCTCTTGATGTTCCCGATACTGACGGTCTTTCTCGGGCCGGTTTTCGCCATCGCGCAACGCGCCGCCGGGTCGTTGTTCTAGCGCGTGGCGAGAAGCAGACTTCCTTCCGGTGCTGCGGTCGATCTTTTCGACAGTCTCGATTCAACCAGCCTTGAAGCAAAACGCAGGCTCGCCGCCGGCGCTGAAGGGCCCGAATGGGTCGTTGCGCTAAAGCAGACGGCGGGCTATGGCCGCCGCGCGCGCGCCTGGGAGCAGGCAAGCGGCGATTTCGCCGGCACGCTTTTTTTTCGCCCGCGTGCGCCTTTATCTGTGTTCGGACAGTTGTCGTTCGTCGTGGCGCTTGCGGTGCGCGATGCGCTTGGCGCGCTCGGCGCAGGCGCCTCGATTTCGCTGAAATGGCCCAACGATGTCCTCGCCGATGGCGGCAAGGTCAGCGGCATTCTCCTTGAAACGGCGGAAACCGAGGCTGGCGTCGCGATCGTTATCGGCGTCGGCGTCAACATCGTCTCAAAACCCGAGGGGCTCGCTTATCGCGCGGCGCGGCTGATGGACAGCATCGCCGGCGCGCCGCCGGCGCCGGCGGTTGTCGCGGAGGCAATCGACGCCCAGTTCTGGCCGCGCTATGACGCCTGGGCGCGGGACGGCTTCGGCGGCGTGCGCGAGGCCTGGCTTTCTTGCGCCCGAGGTCTCGGAGAGGCGATCACGGTGCGGCTGCCGTCCGAGACCGTCACTGGCGTTTTCGACGGTATTGACGAAACCGGTGCGCTCATATTGCGTAACGGCCGCCAAAAGCGGATCATCGGCGCGGGCGATGTCTTTTTCGGCCGCCCGCCCGAGGTTTTGTGATGGCTTTACGATTGAAAGGCATGGGACATGCTGCTTGCGATTGATGTCGGCAACACGAATTCCGTCATCGCCCTTTTTGATGGAGACGAAGCGGTGGGGCAGTGGCGCACCGCGACGTCGAGCACGCGCACGGCCGACGAGTACGCCGTCTGGTTGTCGCAGCTGATGGGGCTCGCCGGCTACAAGCTGTCGGATGTCTCCCATTGCATCATCTCTAATGTGGCGCCGCAGTCGCTGTTTCATTTTCGCAATCTGTCGCGGCGCTATTTCCAGGCCGAACCCTTTGTGGTGGGCGCGGACAACATTCCGGGTGTTGAGGTGCGTATTTCCAAACCGTCCGAAGCGGGCGCCGACAGGCTTGTAAATGCTGTCGGCGCGTTCACCGCCCATGGCGGGCCTCTCATCGTTGTCGATAGCGGCACGGCGACGAACTTCGATATTGTCGGCGCCGACGGCGGCTTTGAGGGCGGGGTGATTGCGCCAGGCATTAACCTGTCGATGCAGGCGCTTCACGATGCGGCCGCGCGGTTGCCGCGCATCGCGATTGAGAGGCCGGACAAGGTGATCGGCTCTGACACCGTTGGCGCGATGCAGACTGGTGTTTATTGGGGCTATGTCAGTCTGATCGAGGGGCTGATCGACCGCATCAAGGAAGAATATCAGGCCCCCATGAAAGTCGTCGCCACAGGCGGCATCGCCTCCCTGTTCGAGGGAGCGACCGGGAAAATCGATATCTTTGACGCTGATCTCACGATACGCGGCCTTCTCGAAATTTATAAGCGAACCGTGTCCGGAGCATCTTCATAGTGTCAAAAAGCGAACTGGTTTTTCTCCCCCTTGGCGGCTCGGGCGAGATCGGCATGAATATGAACCTTTACGGGTTCGGTCCGCCGAAAAAACGCGAATGGGTGATGATCGACTGCGGCGTTATGTTCGGCGATTTATCGACGCCCGGCATCGACGTCATTTGTCCCGACCCATCCTACATTCTCGATGAGCGAGAGCGGTTGCACGCATTGCTGTTGACCCATGGTCATGAAGATCACATCGGCGCTGTAGCGCTGATGGCGCCGCGGCTCGGATGTCCGGTTTATGCGACCGCATTCACCGCCGGCCTCGTCGAGCGTAAGTTCGCGGAATATGGCGTCGACGACGTGGAGTTGAACGTCATCGATATGGATGCGCGATTTAAGCTCGGGTCTTTCGATATCGAGTTTGTGACGCTCACCCATTCCATTCCCGAACCGAGCGGCGTCGTCTTGCGCACGGCGCTCGGCGACGTTCTGCATACGGGTGACTGGAAAATTGATCCCGAACCGGCGTTAGGCCCAAAGGTCGATGCCGCGGCGATTGAAAAGCTCGGCGATGACGGTCTTCTGGCCATGGTGTGCGATTCAACGAACGTTCTGTCGTCGGGCGAATCCGGATCGGAATCAGCGGTGCGGGCGTCGCTGACGAAGCTCATCGCCGCACAGCCGGGCCGCGTTGCGGTGACCACGTTCGCCTCTAACGTCGCGCGCGTTGTTTCCATCTGCGAAGCGGCGGCGGCGTCCGACCGCAGCGTTTGCCTGCTCGGACGCTCCATGCTGCGCATCGTCGAGGTGGCGCGCGAGACAGGGCTCTTGCCCGACCATCTTACCTTTGTGGAGCCGTCGGACGCCGGGCATCTGCCGCGCGAGCATGTCCTTTATCTGTGTACGGGCAGTCAGGGCGAGCCGCGCGCCGCGCTCTCGCGCATCGCCCGCGACGATCACCGCGATCTTACCTTGAGCGAGGGCGACACGGTGATTTTTTCATCGAAGATCATCCCCGGTAACGACCGCGATATTTTTAACCTGCAAAACGACCTTGTGGATATCGGTGTAAAGGTGATCACGGAGAAGGACGAATTCGTTCATGTATCCGGTCATCCGTGCAGGGACGAACTGAAGCAAATGTATGAATGGGCGCGCCCCGAGATTGCGATCCCCGTTCATGGCGAGGCGCGCCACCTCGAAGAACACGCCGATTATGCGCTGGAGCTTGGCGTTGAAGCCTCGCTTTCGCCGCGCAATGGCGATCTCATCCGTATTGCGCCGGAGGGGCCAACCCTCCTCGACGAAGTGCCCGCCGGGCGACTTTATCTCGACGGCGCGGTGTTCTCGCCAGATGGTGCGAGCCCCATGAAGGAACGGCGCAAGCTCCTCCCGGGCGGCGTCCTTTCGGTGTCCGTAGTGCTTGACGGCGCGGACGCGCTCGCCGGGCCCGTTAGCGTGATCGGCGCCGGGGTGCCGCAGGAAGTTGCGCCCGGACAGGCGACGAGTACGGTTCTGGAGGACCGGATCGAGGATGCGATCATGGCCGCGAAGGCGCGCGACCGTGAGGACGACAGCGCCCTTGAAATTCTTGTCAAACGTGCGGTGCGGCGCGTCCTCGATGAAGCGTGGGGCAAGCGGTCTGTCATCCTGACCCATATCCAAAGGCTCAAGCCATGAACGTTGCGGGCGCCATTGTTATTTACATTATCTGGTGGTGGGTCGCCTTTCTCGCCGTATTGCCCATTGGCGTCGAAGCCCGATGGGAAGGCGAAGACGACGGCGTCAAGGGCGCTGAGCCCGGCGCGCCGACAGCGCCGCAACTGAAGAAAAAGGCGCTTATGGCGACAGCCGTGGCGTTTTTCCTTTGGGTGCTGACGGTTGGGGTGATTTTAAGCGGCGTTTTTAACTTTCGCGAATAGTCCGTCGGGCAATATCTCCGCTTGATCGTAAGGCGAACGCGCTTTAGCTCTTTAAGAGCACAACCACGCGTTCAATCCGCTCCAACAGGCGAGGCGTCCCCATGAGCCAGGAAACGCCAACAACCGATCCTGCGCCTGACAAAGGCGCACCGCCCGCTGGCGCGCGCGCGCTGGACGATGACGGCGCGCCCGACATTCAGTTCGCCGAAGACCAAACCCTGACGCCGGAATTTGTGCGCGCGGTCACCACGGTGATCGAGGAAGACGATGCGCCGGGTTTTGCGCGTCTCACCGAAGACCTTCACCCCGCCGATATCGCTGATTTGATCGGCTTGTTGAAGGATGACGATCGCCGTCACCTGATTGATCTTGCGGGCGACGCGTTGTCGCCGGAAGTCCTTGCAGAGCTGGACAACGACCTGCGCGAAAGCGTCATCGAGATCATGGCGCCCAAAGACGTCGCCGAGGCGGTCACCGAACTCGATACGGATGATGCGGCGTTTATTCTCGAAGAGCTGGATGAGGAAAAACGCGCTGAAATCCTCGCCGATGTTCCGCTTGCGGATCGCCTGGCGGTGCGCGCCGCGCTCGACTATGAGGAAGATACCGCCGGTCGCCTGATGCAGCGCGAGTTTTTCGCCGCGCCCGCTTATTGGACTGTCGGGCAGATCATCGATCAACTGCGCGGCAGCGATGATCTACCTGATCTTTTCTATGAGGTGTTTGTCGTCGATCCGGCGTTCAAACCCATCGGCGCCGCGCCTTTGTCGACGCTTGTGAAGTCGAAGCGCGACGTAAAAATCGCCGACATCATGAGTGAGCAGAAATTGCGCACCATTCCTGTCGTTATGGACCAGGAAGAGGTGGGTTATCTGTTTGAGAAATACGACCTGATCTCCGCGCCGGTCGTCGATGCGGGCGGGCGTCTCGTCGGTATGATGACGGTCGATGACGTCGTTGAGATGGTGCGTGAAGAAAGCCAGGAGGACATGCTGGCGCTCGGCGGCGTCGAGGCCGACACCGGCCTTTCCGATACGGTTTTTGAAACGGTGCGCTCGCGGTTTTCGTGGCTCGCGGTCAATCTCGCGACGGCGATTGCGGCGTCGCTCGTGATTGCGCTGTTCGACGGCGCCATCGGCCAGATTGTCGCTCTCGCGGTTTTGATGCCCATCGTTGCGAGCATGGGCGGCAACGCCGGCACGCAGACGCTGACAGTCGCCGTGCGCTCCCTCGCCACCAAGGATCTGACGCCGGCCAACGCCGCGCGGATCGTCATGCGCGAGGCGCTGGTGGGCGGCGTCAACGGCCTTTTGTTCGCAATGATCATGGGTGTTCTCGCGGCGGTTTGGTACGCCCTTTCCGGGTGGGGTGAGCCGCAGGAAGCGGTTTATCTCGGCGTCGTTGTCGGCGTTGCGATGGTGGTCAACCTTCTGGTCGCGGGGCTTGCCGGCATTCTGGTGCCCATCGGGCTGCAGCGTGCGGGCGCCGACCCGGCGGTTTCCTCGGCGGTCTTTGTCACCACCGTCACCGATATTGTCGGGTTCTTCGTCTTTCTTGGGCTGGCTGCGGCGGTGTTGTTGCCGGCATGAAAAACCCCGCGTCATGCGCGGGGTTTTTGGTCATTGTATCGTTGTCTTAAATCAGGCGCGCAGCCAGCGTTTGCGCGTTGCGATCATGGTCGCCGCAAGCCCCGTGAAGAGAATGACGAGGATGCCTGGTTCCGGCACCGGTGTCGGGGGCGGCCCGTCGCAATCGGGGATGTCGTTGTCCGGAATATCGTCGCACGGCGGAATGACCGGCGGCGGCACGATAATGGGCGGCGGCGCGTTGAAAAACGGCGTCGGGAAAATCACCGGGTTCGCCGGCGGATATGAGGCGGTCGGCACTGCGGGCGGCTCGCCCACTGTGAGCATTTGCGGAACCCGCCGCGGCTCTGAAATCAATCCGGGTTGATACCCGGCGATGCGTTTCGGAACCGGGCGGGTCGTCAAAAAGAATTGCTGGCGGCCCTCCTGGGGCCTTCGTCGCCGCAGCAGCCGCAGTTCACGACAATGTCATTGCGGATGTCGCCGACCGCGCGGGCGTACCACTCAGCATATTTCTCGTTGTCATCGACCGCCGCGGGCGCGTCGCCGTCCTGGCCTCCGAAACCGCCGGTATACACAATCGCCAGCGCGACAATCGCCGCTGCTACGATATTCGCCAGTCCATTTCCCATAGTCGTCACCTCTTTTCCCAGCGCGTCCCCTTGCTTTCAGACGGATTGTCGGCTGAAAACGACGCGCCCCGCCGCCGGGCGAGCAACGGGCGCGTGGCAATTCTACCCAAGTCTTATGCCAAAATAGTTACCCGATCCCTTGAAGGGACATCGCGGCGATAAAAAGCCCGCAAAACGGCGTTTCATCTGGAAAGCGGCTTAATTTGGCGCTTTCAGCGCGGGGGCGGCCCACCAAATTATAGTATCGAGGGCCTGTGCCATAAACAACCACCGGGAGAAAACCGGTATTGAATTGATACAGACGCGAGGGGTGGGCAATCGCCCGATGGACGCGTCAAGACCTCGCCAAAGGGCGATCCACGTGCTAAAGAATCGTTAACGCGGGCTCCAAGGGGCGGCCGGCGAAGCTGGATTGGCGAAACTGTTTTATTGCGGGGTTGGGGAAAACTCCGCAATGCGTGTCAAGAGGGGTTTGACGGGCCGAGATGCGAACGGGTGATACCGGTCTTAATCTGATTAAAGGCTATGAGGGCCTTCGCATGTCGGCGCATTATGCGCCGAGCGAACAATGGACGGTTGGCTATGGCCATACCGGCACCGCCCGCCATGGGATGAGCGTCACTGAAGGCGACGCCGAACGGCTGCTCGCCGACGATGTAAAGCCTATCGAGGCGATCATCGGCGATACGGTGCGTGCGCCGCTGAACCAGAACGAGCATGACGCGCTTGTATCCTTGATCTTCAACATCGGCGAAGACAACTGGCGCCGCTCGTCCGTGCTGCGTAAATTGAATGCTGGCGACAAGCTCGGCGCCGCGGACGCCATGGAGCTTTGGTCGAAAGCTTATGTGAACAACGAACTGACGACGCTGGACGGGCTTGTGCGCCGCCGCGCTGCAGAGAAATCGTTGTTCCTTATGCCGACGGATGCGTCGCTGGTCGTGCCGACGTCGGATGTTCAGCCTGCGCCGCAATGCGAGCCCGACTACTTCTCTCTTGATGAAAAGAACGCGCGGCCGCTGGTGGATTTCGATCAGGTGAAAGCGGACAGGAAAGCCGTTCTGTCGCCGGAAGAACGTGCGGCGCGCACGCGCGCGCTTTTTGCGGCGACGCAGGCTCTTGGCGGCGACCCGTCCAAGATGATTGTTTCCAAGGCTGAAGAGCACGCCGATATCGGCGTGACCGTCGGCGCCGTGCTTGCGGGGCTTCTCGCGTTTGCATTGACCGGTGTCGGCGCCATGTTGCTGCTTGCGCAGGAGCTGCCCGGCGTCGCCGAGAAGCTCGGTTTTACCTATGAGCGTTTCGCTGCGGTGTTTGAAAATCTTCCCATGTGGCTTTCGGCCACTGGTGCGGCGATGAGCTATTTCATCCTTTATATCCTCGTGAAACGCACCGCGCGTCATGATCTCAAGCGCCAGCGCGCGCGGGACCTCGCCAGGCTGCGCGTCGCCGAGTAGCCAGTGCTCGCGGGTTAGTACGAGAACCGTTGCAGAGGGCGGATGCCGATACATATCGTGAAGCTGTGCGTGGGCGTCGAAACGGTCGACGATCTAAAGCGCAGCGTGAAAAGGAAGTCTTCCCTCAACAAAAATGCGGGTCTCGGCGCCATACACGAGCATGTGACCCGTATGCGTCCGCGCCGGGAAGAAGAATTGATGGACGGCGGATCGCTTTACTGGGTGATCAAAGGCATGATTTTGGCGCGCCAGGAGGTTTTGCGGCTCGATGCCAGAAAAGGCGACGACGAGATCGAGCGGTGTGCAATTGTGATGCGCCCGAAGGTCGTGCTGACAGAACCGATGCCGCGCCGCGCATTTCAAGGGTGGCGATATCTGCAGCCGGCGGATGCGCCGAAAGACCTGCGCGGAGAAGGGCGGCCCGCCATGGCCGCAGCGCTTCGAATGGAGCTTGCAGAGTTGGGACTTTTATAAAAGATGGTCGGCCCGCTGAAATATGTCACGCTTGCAACCGCCGCGGCCGGCGGCCTTGGCGCAGCCGTGATCACGGGCGGACCGCTCTTTAAAGACATCCCTGACAAACCGGACCCTGTGATTGAGAAGTCGCTGCCGGTTTCGGCGGCCTATACGCCGCCCGCCGACGGGTTCGAAATATGCCTCACCGCCGATGCGCCTTTCTTTAAGGACGAGACGGCCGGTTGTTACGATCGCGATGACGTCGATCGTTTGCGCGATCTGAAACTCTTATCGCCGAGCGGGGCGCAGATAACCATGATGATGGCGCACCCGACCGATTACGATCTTGAGCCGGCGCCGTGTGCGACATGCCGCGAATACGCCGCGTCTCTGGCAGAGGGGTGGTATGCGCCAACGACCCGCGACATCAGGCGCGAGGCGTTTTTCCAACGGGCCTGCGGTTTCATCGACATGCTTGCGACAGCCGAAGCGCCGCGTGAGCCGTTCTTCGGCGGTCGGGACCTCTCCGCCGACGATGTCGAGATCATCGCCCGCGCTGTCGCATTTGGCGATCCTCGGGATGGCCAAGCGACGTCGTCAGCAGAAAAAGATCAAGAAGAAGCAGAGGCCGTCCAGGCCGATGACGGCCGGTGGACCATGAACGCGCGCGATGAACGGGTTCTTGTGGTGTCGGAACTCGCACGCGCCGATTTCGATGGTGATGGCGTCGAAGACGTCCTGGTTTTCCTGACCAGCGGCTACGAAGACGGATCGGCGCGGGTCGTCGATCTCGGGCTATTGCGGGGCGCGCCGGCGAGGGAAAAAGCCGCGCCGTCCTATGTGTCGCGCTCGGCGCTGCCGCCAGCCTGACGGCGGGCGCGCTGCTTGCGGGCGTCGCCGTCTCTGGAAAAAACAGCGAATCAGTTTCTTGCAATACGGGATTGGCGTGCGCGCCGACCACCTTTAGTATAAATACCGAGCGGGGTGACTTTGAATGGTGCATCGCGAGTGGGCGGTTGCTCGCTACGCGCAAGATGCTGAAAAAATGAGATCTAGGGCGTGTTGTGTACATCCACTTCGGGGACGCGTCTTGAGGGCGGGCCGCTGCGGCGCGCGGAAATTGCGTAACACGTTGCGGCTGATGGCCATGTCGCGACAGGGAGTGCTCAGCTTGTGCCACACTTGAAGCCACTTATTGCCGTTTCGGCGCTGCTCGTTGCGTCGGGCTGTTCAACGCTTTCCGGCGGGCGCGGCGAGCGGGCGGACGTCACTGATCTCGATATTGCCCTTCAGAAAAGTAAAGAGGAAAGCGCTATTCTCGCCGCGGAAGTGTCGCGCCTCAAATCGGAAAATGCCAGGCTTGCCAATATGATGCTCGCCCTTGAGCGGGAAACGGATGAAGCCAGGGCGCGCTCTGAAGAAGCTGCGGCCGTGGTCGCCGCCGCGAATGAGGCTGAGCCGGCGCTGCCGGATACGCCGACGATTGTCGCGCCGCCCCCCAATGAAGAAGTCATTGTCGCGGAGGCCGACGCGCCTGTGCTGCGAAACGCCGATGTCTCCTTTGAAGAAGCGCCCCGTCTGGTGCAGCCGCAATTTGCGTCCGCCGAAGTCGTTTTCGAAAATGAAGCGGTCGGAGAAATCGAAACCGCCAGCGTGCTGTTCGGCGTTCACCTCGCGTCCTATCGCGAGATCGTCGAAGCGCGGGAAGGATGGCGCCAGCTGCAGCGGGAGAACCCGGACGAGCTTGGCCTGTTGGAGCCGCGCGTCGAAGAAGTTGACTTGCCCGGCAAGGGCATTTTCTTCCGCTTGGTGGGCGGCGGCTTTTCTTCCCAGGCCAAAGCCGGCGAGCTTTGCGGCCAGTTGAAGGCCAAGGGCATGTTCTGCAGCGTCGCCGGGTTCAGCGGTCAGCGCCTGTCTCTCGCTGACGCAGGATAAGAACGGCTCGACCGTTCTTACTGCGCCGGTTCTATTTTAAAAATCCGCGCATCGAAGCGGCGGCCGGAAAATTCCGCCGCGCCTTCGTATCTTAGCTCAAGTTCGCCTCCCGACAATTCTGATACGCCGAGAGGGATCTCGAATTCCCTTTTGCGAACATCGAGATAGCCGGCAACGTTCGCTCGTTCTCCAAGGATGCGCCAGGGCGCCGGCGCGTCGTCCATTTTGTTCTCTGTCCGGTAGGCTGCAACGAGGCGGCCATAGGGGGAGATCGCGCCTTTAGATCTGATCGACGTCACAAGCGCGATCGCGCCGTCGTCGGTTCTGATGAGGCGCGCGTCATCGATTTCGGCAGATGTCCTTGCGCCGTTGCGCAATAGGACGGGCGCTGAAACGCCGACGCCGATGTCGATCTGCATGCCGTTCTGGCTCGCCTTGCGGATCGAGGTCCGCGCGGCGGCGGTCTCAAAAAGAAGATGAGAGCGTCGCTCGCCGCGGGGAATGCGTGTGCCTTTTTTGAGGGCGACGGTGACGGTCGTTCTTGCGCCCGGCTCAAGACGGAAATGCGCCGGTGAAACGGTGAGATAGGGCGCGGCGCTGAGCACGGCGCGCGCTTTTGGCTCTGCCGGTTCATACCCTTGCGCCGTTGCGGAAAGATCGACCCATGAAATGCGCGCATCGACAATGCGCGACGACGGGTTCGAAACGGTGAACGTCGCCGAGCGCGCGTCTCGCGTGATAACGTGACGAAGCGGGCTCAGCTCTATGTCCGCGCGCGCAGGCGCGCCCCATGTGAGCGTGGCGAGAACGATAAGGGCGATGCGGACGATAATATGCCGTCTCCATTGCAACGATAGGCGCAATCATGAGATTAAGGACGGCAGGGTTTAAGGTTGGTAAGCGATTCGGTGAAATCAGGGGCGCGGCCCCGACGATGAAGAGAGTAAACGCGGATGACCCATGTCATTGTGATCGGCAACGAAAAGGGCGGTTCAGGAAAGTCCACAGTGGCGATGCATATCATCGTGGCGTTGGCGAAGAGTGGCTATAAAGTTGGGGCGATTGATCTCGATCTGCGCCAGCGCAGTCTCACCCGATATATTGAAAACAGAAGAAAATTTTCGGAAATCAATGAGTTGCAACTAGATTTTCCGACGATACCGACGGTTAATCCATCGACGATCGACAGCCGCGAAGAGAGCCGCCGCCTGGAAACGCAATCCTTAACGGATGCGCTTTCGTCGCTCGCCGGGTGTCACTTCGCGGTTATTGACTGCCCCGGCGCCGACACGCATTTGTCGCGCGTGGCGCATCTTCATGCCGACACCATCGTGACGCCGTTGAACGACAGTTTCGTCGATTTCGACCTGCTGGCGCGTCTCGATCCTGAAAGCGGCAAGGTCGCGGGGCCGAGCCTTTACAGCGAAATGGTCTGGGATGCACGCAAGCGGCGCGCCCTGACGGGTGTGCCCGGCGGGATCGACTGGGTCGTCATGCGCAACCGCGTGTCGGCCACCAAGGCGCGCAACAAAAAGCGCATGGGCGAAAAACTCGACGATCTTGCGGGCCGGATCGGGTTTCGCCTCGCGCGGGGGTTCGGCGACCGCGTGATTTATCGTGAGCTTTTCCCGCTTGGCCTCACGCTTTTGGACCTTGGCGGTCGCAACGCGCCGGTCAAACTGTCGACCATGAGTCATGTAACCGCGCGGCTCGAAATCCGCTCGCTGATTGCGCTTTTGAACCTGCCTCAGCCCGAGATCGCGGACGAGACACTGGAAACGCAGGCTGCATAGACACCCTCAGTTATAATTTGCGCAGGGAGTAATAACCGTCATGGGAGTTGGCTTGCGTTTTTTTCATCGCCCGACGGGCGTGGCTTTGGCTGTTGCGTTGGCCGTTGCGGCGCCGGTTGGCGCTCATGCAAAAACGCAGAAGGATGACTGCTCGCTTTCGAGAAAAGAGGCGAAAACGGCGATCAAGCGTTCTGAGCGCCTGATGCAGGAATTCCTGAACGACATCGACGAAAAGATGGACGCCGAAGGCGCGTACGGTTTTTCGCTTGCAGTCGCGGTATGCGGGCGGCCGGTATGGACGGAGACGTTTGGCCACGCGGATCTGGAAAACGACAAGCCGGTGACGGAGAGGACGAAATTCCGCGTTGGCAGCGTGTCGAAAACCATGACGTCCGCGGCGCTAGGCAAGCTTGTCGAACAAGGCCGGCTCGATCTTGACGCCAAGGTCCAGGACTACGTTCCGAGCTTCCCGAAAAAGGCGCATCCTATCACTGTGCGCCAGGTTGCGGGGCACCTCGCCGGTATCCGTCACTATGACAACGACGAGGAGTACTACAGCGCGGGTCGCTACGACACGGTTCTGGCGTCCCTCGACATTTTTGCTGATGATCCGCTCGTCAACGAGCCGGGGTCTGAGTATTCCTATTCATCTTATGGCTGGAACCTTTTGAGCGCCGTTGTGGAAGCGGCGTCCGGCGAAGACTTCCTCGACTATATGCAAAAGCATATCTTCACGCCCGCTGGCATGAAGAACACGGTAGCAGACAAGAATGCGGAGATCATTCCGGATCGCACCCGTTTTTACCACTTCGATGAAGAAAGCGGCGGCAACTTCAATGCGCCTTATGTGGATCTCAGCAATAAATGGGCGGGTGGCGGTTTTCTGTCGACGCCGACGGATTTGTTAAAGTTCGCTGGCGCAATGCGCGACGGCACGCTTGTCAGTCCTGAAACGTTTTCCGTACTGACGACCAGTCAGACAACCGATGGCGGCGAGGCGACCGGTTACGGGATCGGCTGGTTCACCAATTTCGGCCCCCGCGAGTTGCGGCGCGCGCGTAGCGCGTTTCCGGAAGCCGTCTTTGACCGGGTGGAAGAGATTGTCTCCGATGAAGTCATCATTGGCCACAGCGGCGGTTCGGTCGGCGGTTTGACTCTGTTTTTGATGGCGCCGGGCTCCGACGGCGTGGTGACGGTGGCCGCCACGTCCAACAATAGCGAGCTTTATCCGCTGTTCGCCTTGCCGGTGGCGGCGGAATTTATCGAGCTTGCAAAGCCCTGAAACTTTCGGCGAGATGTGTGATACCCTCTCGACGGCGCCGGCAGGCCGGGCGCCAGTCCTGTAACGAGAAGGGGACATTTACCTCATGTCGCTCGGCGCATTATCGCTTCTGGTCGCCGCCGCCGGTGCGGTCTGGCTTCTGTTCAGGCTGGTGAAAGGCGAGGGCGATCTTGCCGCCGGCGCAAATATGACGCTCCTGAAAGTCGTCGTTCTGCTCGGCCTCGTGGCGGCGTTGTTCGCGGCGCGGCTGTGGCCGCTGGCCTTTATGGTTCTGTTCGCCGCTGGCGGCGTGATGGCCATTGAACAGTGGAAAGACAAATCAGTGAGCGCCGATGAGCCGCCGAGCCCGCCGGTGCGTCAGGGCGAGGCGATGACGGTCAAAGAGGCGGCGGCGGTGCTGGGTGTCGGCGAGGGCGCAACACGCGAGGAGATCCGTCTCGCGCATAAACGTCTCATCAGTCAGTTGCATCCCGATAAGGGCGGGAGCGACTATCTTGCCGCGAAAATCAACGAAGCGCGCGACCTTATGATCGCAAAGGCGCCGGATGACGATGAGCCGCCCGAGGCAGACAGAAGCGACGGCTCCTGAAGCTTTAAAGGCAAGCTTCAGGGCGCATCGTCCGCTTTAATCTCTTAAGAGAAAAGTTCAGCGAGAAAGTTTCCAGTCGTCGCCCAGCTGCGCTGATCCGCTGACGGACTATAGACTGTCCCAAACCCGGGATCGTTCGCCGCCGGATTGGTGAAAGAATGCATTGTGCCGCCATAGGCGTGCAGTTGCCAGTCGGCTTTTGCGGCGGTCATTTCTTCTGTGAAGGTGATGACGGCGTCCGGCGGGACCATGGGGTCGTCCCAGCCATGCAGCACCAGAACTTTCGCGGTAATCGGCGCGCCTTTGCCATCGCCGGCGCCGAGAAGCCCGTGCAGGCTGACAACACCTTTGAGATCCGCGCCGGTGCGCGCGAGGGTCAACACGCAAAGCCCCCCGAAGCAATAACCGATAGCCGCAACGGCCTTTTCATCGACTTCGGGCGCGGCGCGTATCGCATCGACGGCGGCGTTCAGCCGGCCGGTGAGAAGGGGCTGGTTTTCGACGAGCGGCGTCATCAGCTTTTCGTTTTCTTCCGCCGATGTTCCGAGCACGCCTTTGCCATAGAGGTCGAGGGCGAAACCGACATAACCCATCTCTGCGAGCGCCTTCGCCCGGCCGACTTCAAAATCCGACCGGCCCGCCCATGCGTGCGAGACCAATACGCCGGGCCGCGGGCCCGTTTGCGCATCGTCATAGGCGAGGACGCCTTCGAGGGTGACGCCGTCATGCGTGTATTCGATGTTCCGGGTAATGATGGTCATGATGCTTTCTCCGAAAGGTCAGCGGGTGAAAAAGCGGCGACGGCCGCCATTTCCATTTTCCAGTTCTTTTCGCCGGATCAACGCCGCTTCGTCAATCACTCACCATGCCAATTCGGCTGATTTTCAGCGTATTGGTTTTCCCGGGCCGACCGAAAGGGTAGCCCGCGAGGATAACCATGCGCTCGCCATGGGCGCCGCCATGCGCCATGGCGAGCTTGTCGGCTTTTTCGATCATTTCATGGAAATGCGTGATGTCTTCGGTGACGACTGGCTTCACGCCCCAATAAAGCCCGAGCCTGCGCGCGACCGCGAGGTCGGGCGTTGCGGCGATGATGGTTGCGTCCGGCCGGTCGCGCGACAGCCGCTCCGCGGTGGAGCCCGTCTTGGTGTAGGCGAGGGCGAGCTTGCATTCCAGCACCTCAGCGATCCGGCGTGCGGACAGTGTAATGGCGTCTGCCGTCTTGTAATCGCGCTCGTCGTCGCGCTCGACTTTGTAGCTGCCCGAGCTTTTGTCGTTTTCCGTTGCTGCGATGATCCGATCCATAATTGCGACGGCGGTGGGCGGGTGACGTCCGACGGCGGTTTCCGCTGACAACATGACGGCGTCGGCGCCTTGATAGACGGCGGTCGAAACATCCGAGGCTTCGGCGCGGGTCGGTGAAATCGAATCGACCATGGACTCAAGCATATGCGTCGCGACGATGACCGGTTTGCCGGCGCGCCGGCATGCGCGCACGATGCGCCGCTGAATTTGCGGCACGTCCTCCGCCGGGCATTCAACGCCGAGATCGCCGCGCGCAACCATGATCGCATCGGAAAGAGCGATGATCTCGTCGAGGCAATCGACCGCAGAGGGTTTTTCGATTTTCGTGATGATTTTCGCGCGCCCGCCGATCAGTTCTATGGCTTCCTGCACATCTTCCGGTTTCTGCACAAAAGAAAGGGCGATGTAATCGACATTCTGATCGAGCGCGAAAGCAAGATCGTCGCGGTCTTTCTCCGTTAAAGCTGAAATCGGTAGGCACCGCCCGGGCAGGTTGATGCCCTTGCGGTCGCTTAAAGGCCCTGGCGTGTCGGCGCGCACGGTGATCGCGCCGTCATTGACGTCTGTCACCGTCACTTGCAGCTTGCCGTCGTCGAGTTTGAGAACGTCGCTTTTCTCAAGGACGCTCAAAAGCTCCGTATGGGGAATGGGGATCGTGTCCGGCGCACTCGTCTCGGCTGCGTTTTCAAGCGCATAGTCGCGCCCGAAGCGCAGTTCGATAGCGCCGCCGGGAAACGCGCCGGTGCGGATTTTCGGCCCCTGCAGATCTGCGAAGACCGTAAGAGGAGCGTCCTCCTCGGTCTCTATGGCGCGGATCGCCTCCACGATATCGGTTTTCTTGGCCTGATCGCCATGGCTCATGTTCAGCCGGAAAACATTGACGCCTGCGTTTTTCAAAAGGCGCAGCATGGACGGCGATGAACTCGCCGGTCCGATGGTCGCAACGATTTTACACAAGCGACGATGCATAAAGGCGCTCCCTTTAAAAGAGATTGTCCTGACGCACACGAGATTTGCCGCGCGGGCGCAGTCGATTCGAGAATGGCGAGTGTGCCACGCGCGCTTCCCGGCGTCGACCGGCGCGACCTGCAAGCGTTGCGGATTTAATCCGCCGGCGGCGGCGTGACGTCCTGACCGAACAGGGAAATGGTTGAAACAGCCATTTTCGCCGATCCCTCTATGGGGCGGCGGCTGTAGGCGACATAGATCAGCGTGTTGTTGGCGCGGTCATAAATGCGCCGCACGGCGAGCGTCTTGAAGATGAGGCTCTGACGCTGGTTGAAGACTTCTTCGCCGTTTTTATCGACGTCGATATCGCCGAGGCTGATCTCGCCGGTCTGGCGGCAGGCGATGGAAGCGTTTGACGGGTTTTCAAACCAGTTGCCCTTGGCGACCCGGTCCCAAAATCCTCGATCAAAATGGCTTAGATGGCAGGTGACGCCGGCGACCTTCGGATCGGCGAGCGCCTCCACCTTGATTTCATTGCCCACAAAGTCGTTTTTAAATTCGCCGACTTCGTTGTCGCTGCCGCCGCAGGCCGCGAGCAGGAAGGCGATGGCGGCGACAGCGCCGCTGCGGGCGACGCCCTGTTTGCAACGGTCGGTGCTGTTATCAGGTAAGGCGCTCTCGGGCTTCACGGTATTCGTTCTCCATGGTGGCGACGAAATCGGCGACGGTCGAAACCGACTTTACCGCGCCGATGCCCTGTCCGCACCCCCAAATATCCTTCCAGACTTTTGCGTCGCTGTCGCCGCCGGATTTGAAGTCCATTTTCGACGGATCTGAGACCGGCAGATTGTCGGGATCAAGCCCCGCATTGACGATAGAGGGCCTCAAGTAGTTTCCATGAACGCCGGTAAAATAGTTCGTATAGACAATATCTGCCGCCGCGCTATCGACAATGCCTTGTTTATAGGCATTGTCGGCGTTTGCTTCCTGCGTGGCGATGAAAGCGGAGCCGACATAGGCGAAATCGGCGCCCATGGCTTCGGCTGCGAGCACCGATGCGCCGCTTGCGATAGAGCCTGAAAGCGCGATGGGGCCGTCGAACCATTCGCGCACTTCTTGCATCAATGCGAAAGGCGATTGAACGCCCGCGTGGCCGCCGGCGCCGGCCGCCACGAGGATCAGGCCGTCCGCGCCCTTGTCGATGGCCTTTTTGGCGAAGGTGTTGTCGATCACGTCATGCATGACGATCCCGCCATAGGAGTGCACCGCCTCATAGATTTCCGGCAGCGCGCCGAGCGACGTAATGACCATGGGCGCTTCGTGTTTCACGATAGTTTCCATGTCGGCCATCAGGCGATTGTTGGAACGATGGACGATCTGGTTGACGGCGAAGGGCGCCGACGGCTGGTCAGGATGGGCGGCGTCATGTTCGGCGAGGGCGGCTTTGATGTCCGTGAGCCACGTGTCCAGCGCTTCTTGCGGGCGCGCATTAAGCGCTGGGAAAGCGCCGATCACGCCAGCCTTGCATTGCGCGGTCACCAGAGCGGGTGTTGAGACAATAAACAGAGGCGCGCCAATAACAGGCAGGCGCAGTTTTCCTTTGATGTCCGCAATGGTCGCCATGGCGATTTTCCTTTTTCGTATCGTCAACCGGAAAGGGGACTTTGGCGGCGCCATGCTTTGCTCGCAACAGCTTTAAGCAGCGCCGGCTGCGCAAAGTTTACGCGCGCGCCAGCGGTTTTATGCCCGCTTCCCATCCGGCGCGCAGCATGGTGTCTGCCGCGTCGATTGTTCGTCGGCCTTCTTTTTTATTCTGGTTGAAGGCGATGTTGACGGCGGTGCCGGCAAAACTGAAGATGAGATAAAGCGCCTGTTTAACTTCAGTGGCGCGCGTTTCGTCAAACAAGTGGCGTGAGCGCTGAAAAACGATTTCTGTGTTCTGGCGCGTGTCGTCTGCGTCGATGCCCTGGATGGTCTTGTCGCTGGCCATGGCTGCGAAAATATCGCGGATGACCGGATCCTCACGATACTTTGAATAAAAGTCCTTGAGGAGCTGCGAGATCCTTTCCTGAAGCTCGTCCAGGTCGGCAGGCGGGCTCGCCAGGACGGCTTCCATCTTTAGAAGATTGTCGTCGAGATATGTCTTGCAGAGCGCGCCCACAATGGCGCTTTTGTTGGGAAAGTACTGATAAATAGAGCCTATTGTAACGCCGGCGCTGTCGGCCACGTCGTTCATTTTCAGGCCTGCACTGCCTTTGGAAAGAATCAGATCTTTCGCCGCGTTGAGGATTTGCTCAACGCGTTTTTGGCTGCGCGCCTGGCTCGGTTTGCGTACGGCGTCCTGGCGTTTTCGGGATTGCGGCATCTTTCTCGCTTAAATCTGAATTTTTTTCAGATTTAACTTGACGGGACCGGATTGTCAAAGTAGAAAATCTGAAATTTTTTCAGATTTGGAAAAATTCATACGCCATGCGGTTGTTTGATTGTCTTTTCGTCGCCATAGCCGAAGCGGGGAGAGGGCGTTCGACACACCCGCCGAGAGAAACTGGATTAAGAAATTGGCCGATGGGCGAGCCCGTCGCGCCGGAACGATTGTTTGAAGGAGAAGGCCGTGAGAGCGCTCAAAAGAAATCCGAAACAAAAAATAGCCGCGTCATTGATTGCGGCGGCGCTGCTTGCCGCGTGTTCGAGCGAGGGGGAAATCGCCGCCGAACCGCCGGTTCGGCCGATCAAGCTCGTTACGGTGGAAGCATCGAGCAACCGCTTTCCGTTGAGCTATCCGGCGGTGATCGAGGCGTCGCAGTCATCCATTCTGACATTCCAGGTGAACGGCCTTCTGCAGGAGTTGCCGGTCACCGAAGGGGAGATCGTAGAAAAAGGCGCGCTCATCGCCAAGCTCGATCAGCGCGATTATCAGAATAATTTTAACTCCGCCAAGGCCCAGTATGATAATGCGGAGTCGGAATATCAGCGCGCGCGGCGCCTGTTTCAGGAAAACGCCATATCGCGCAGCATTCTTGAGCAGCGTCGCTCCCAGCGCGACATCACCAAGGCGCAGTTCGACACCGCCCGCAAGGCCCTCGACGACACTGAGCTGCGCGCGCCCTTCGCCGGCCAGATCGCGCAGATCAATGTCGAGAACTTTCAGAACGTGAATGCGCAGCAGCCCGTGGTGACGCTGCAAAGCGACGGCGCCGTGGAAGCAGTGATTAATGTCCCGGCGCGCATTCTCGCCTATCTACCGCAAATAGATCCGGTCGATACGACGGTGACGCTGGACGCTGCGCCGGACGTTAAAATCCCCGCCGAGTTTAAGGAAGCCACTGGCCAGGCCGATCCTACAACGCAGACGTACCGTACACGGTTTACCTTCACACCGCCTGAAGATCTTCTCATCCTGCCCGGCATGACGGGCAAGATGGACGCGGTGTTTGTCTACAAGGGCGATCAGATTGAGCTGGGGGTCGCCGTGCCCACGGGCTCGATCCTGGCGGAAGGCGACACGCTGTACGTCTGGATCGTCGATCAGGAAACAATGACGGTATCGAAACGTCCGGTCGAAGTTTCCGACGACCGGTTCGGAGAGGAAGTCGCCGTCATCGAAGGCCTTGAGGGCGGCGAGGTGATCGCCGGCGCCGGCGCGTCCTATTTGCAGGAAGGCATGCGCGTGCGCCCCTGGGAAGAAACGCAATAACAACAACAACGTTCATTTTCTTTGGATCAGTCCCATGAACCCCGCAGAACTCGCTATCAAAAACCGTCTCCTGAGCGTCATTGTCATTTTGGCGGCGCTTTTTGGCGGATGGACCGCCTATCAAAACATGCCGCGCTTCGAAGACCCGGAATTTACGATCCGTACGGCGCAGGTATTGACGCAATATCCTGGTGCAAGTCCCGAAGAGGTGGCCAACGAGGTCGCCGAGCCTTTGGAAACCGCCTTGCAGGAAATGCAGGAGGTCGACGAAATCCGGTCCACCTCGCGCGCTGGCTTTTCCGAAATCAGCGTTGACATCAAATACGAGTTTTCGCCGTCGAAATCCGATTTGCAACTGATCTGGACCAAGGTTCGCAACAAGGTCAACGATGCGCAAGGCTCTCTCCCGCCGGGCGCCGGGCCGTCTTTCGTGTTCGATGATTTCGGCGATGTTTTTGGCCTCTATTATCTGTTGACCGGGGATGGGTACTCCGCAGACGAACTGCTCGAGTATGCACAAGACCTGCGCAAGGAACTGTTACAGGTCGACGGTGTCGGCAAGGTGAGTTTCGGCGGCGAGCAGACCGAGGTAATTTATGTTGAAATTGCTCGCGAAAGCGCCGCGGCGCTCGGCGTTTCGGTAAACAATGTCTTTACTGCGTTGTCGACGCAGAACGCGGTGGTTTCCGCCGGTGACGTCAGGCTCGGCGAAAACCGCTTCGAAATCTCGCCGTCCGGTGAAATCGGGTCGGTGGAAGCCATCGAAAATCTTCTCGTAACGACGTCGGCTGACGGTGCGACCACCTATCTGCGCGACATTGCAACGGTGACGCGTGGGTTTCAGGATCCGTCGGAAATGATGATCCGGTACAACGGAAAACCGGCGCTGGCGATCGGCGTCGCTAACGTCACCGGCGCCAATGTCGTCAAAATGGGCGAGGCGATTGACCAGAGACTTGCTGAGACCGATGGCCTGCGACCTATCGGGATGGAGCTTCATGAGTTTTATCATCAGGGCAAAACCGTCGATGCGTCCGTCAAGGACTTCGCCGCAAATGTCGGTCTCGCCCTTGTTATCGTTATCGGAACCCTGCTGTTCTTTATGGGGCCGCGTTCGGGGCTCGTCATCGGTATTGTCTTGCTCCTTACGATATCTGCGACACTGGCGACCATGAACCTCGCCGGCATTCCGATGCACCGGATTTCCCTTGGCGCCTTGATTATTGCGCTCGGCATGCTGGTGGATAACGCCATCGTCGTCACCGAGGGTATTCTTATTGGCGTGCAGGCCGGCAGGCGAAAGCTCGATATCGCGAAGGAAGTCGTTTCCAAAACCAAGTGGCCGCTTCTGGGCGGTACGCTGGTTGGCATTATCGCCTTTGCGCCCATCGGTTTCGCGCCGGGCGACACGGCGGAATATACGGGCGACCTTTTCTGGGTGATCCTGATCTCGCTGCTCTACAGCTGGGTTTTCGCGCTGACGCTGACGCCGTTGTTTTGCGACTGGCTCTTTAAGGAAAACACATCGCAGACAACTGAGCCGAAAGGCGACGGGCGTTTCACAAAAGGGTTTAAGTGGTTCATCACGCGTGCGCTCAAATTCCGTTGGGTGGTGACGATTGGCGCCGTCGGTGTCTTCTTCGCCGCGATCTGGGGTTTCCAGTTCGTGAAAAGCGGTTTCTTTCCGACCTCTACGACGCCGCAGGTGGTTGTCGATTATTGGTTGCCTGAAGGGGCCGACATCACGACTACAGACGCTGACCTGCGCGGGTTGGAGACCTTTGTCGCCGGTCTCGACGGGGTTGACGGGGTTCAGACCCTGGTTGGCGGCGGCGCCTTGCGCTATATGCTGATCTATAACTTCGAGTCGAGAAACCCCGCCTACGGACAACTTCTTCTGAAGATCGATGACGCCAATAAGATTGCGACGTTGATGCCGAAAATTCAAACGCATATCGATGCAAATTATCCCAACGCGCAATCAAAAGTCTGGCGGTTTGTTCTAGGGCCGGGCGGTGGTTCGAAAATCGAAGCGGCCTTCAAAGGCCCCGACCCTAAAGAACTCCGGCGGCTTGCGAATGAGGCGAAAGCCATTTACGCCGCAGACGGCAAAGCGCTGTCCATCAAAGATGACTGGCGCCAGCCCGTCAGTGTGATCGAGCCGGTTTACTCTGAAAGCCAGGGTCGCCAGCTTGGCGTCTCGCGGGAAGACTTTGCAAATGCGCTGCAGACCAATTTTTCCGGGCGCACGGTGGGTGTTTATCGCGAAGGCGATGAGCTGATCCCGATTGTATCGCGCGCGCCGGAAAGCGAGCGTGTCGGGATCGAGAATGTGTGGGAAGTCAGAACACTGAGTTCTGCAACGGGTCGCGTTGTGCCTTTGTCACAAGTGATGGATAGCGTGCGCACCGTCTGGCGCGATGCGCAAATACGTCGGGAAAATCGCGTCTGGACAATTAAAGCGCAGGCTGATCCTTATCCAGATGAGTTGGCGGCCGATCTTTTCGGACGCGTCCGAGGGCCTATTGAAGCGATCGAACTGCCGCAAGGCTATAGCCTGGAATGGGATGGCGAATACGGCTCCTCGACCGAAGCGAATGAAAACCTCGCCAAGACAATCCCGCTCGGCTTGCTGGCGATGGTCCTGGTCGTTGTTGTTCTTTTCAACGCGCTGCGCCAGCCGCTCGTCATCTGGCTGGTGGTGCCGCTCGCCGTCATCGGCGTTGTTGTTGGTCTCGTTGTAACTGGCACGCCCATGGAGTTCATGGCGATCCTCGGTCTTCTGTCGCTTTCAGGCCTGTTGATTAAAAACGCCATCGTGCTCGTTGATCAGATGAATCTGGAGATCGGCGAAGGCAAGGCGCGCCATGACGCGGTCGTCGATTCTGCGGCAAGCAGGGTGCGGCCCGTCATGATGGGATCGCTGACGACCGTGCTCGGCGTCTTGCCGCTTCTGGGCGACGCGTTCTTCAAATCCATGGCGGTGGTGCTCGCGTTCGGTCTTAGTTTTGCGACATTGCTGACGCTGGTGATTGTGCCGGTGCTTTATGCCATGATGTTTAATATTCAGCCGTCGGAAACGGCGAAGTGAGGGGGTGCAAAGTGAGGGGTTTTATGTCGACGTTTAAATCTGCATTTGTCATTTTCGCGGCCGGATTATCGCTGACCGCGTGCGCCAGCATCACGACGCGGGAGGAGGCGGGCGCCGCGGCGCGTGCGAGCCTGCCGGAAACGCCAAAGGCCTGGGCGATAGCGCAGGAAGCCGTTGGCGATGTCGAGGTCGGGTGGATTGCATCCTTCGACGATCCGGTTCTGACGGCGCTTGTCGAGGAAGCGCAGGCCAACAACAAGAATCTGCAAATCGCCGCCGCGAATGTTGAGCGCTCGGCTGCGCTTGCGCGCCAGGCCGGGGCGGCGTTGCAACCGAGCGTCAATCTTGTTGGCGGTGCGTCGGAAGGCGGTAACATCGAAGCTGGCGGATCGAATTCGAGCTTTTCCGCCGGGTTGCAGCTCGATTGGGAGCTGGATGTCTGGGGGCGCATTCGCTCCGGTCGGCAGGCGGCTGCGGCGAGCGCCGAAGCGGCCGAGGCCGATTACCTCTTTTCCCAATATTCGCTGGCAGCCGGTGTTGCGCGCGCCTACTTCATCGCCATTGAAGCGGGCTTGCAGGAAGGGGTCGCGCAGAACACCGTCGATGCGCTCGCCGAGACGGCCCGCATCGTCGATGTTCAGTATGAGAACGGTCTCGCGTCGGCGCAGGATGTCGCTTTGACAAAAAGCGATTTCGCCACGGCGCGTGATACGCTGACAGCCACATCCGGCGCCAAGCGCGATGCGGTGCGCGCGCTTGAAGTTCTGCTCGGGCGCTATCCGGGAGCTGAATTAGAGTTACGGACTGCGTTGCCAGACGCGCCAGCCTCGCCGCCGCCGGGCGTCCCCTCTGAAATTCTTGAGCGCCGTCCCGATCTTGTCGCCGCGGAGCGCAATGTGGCTGCGGCGTTTAACAGTCTCGATTCTGCAAAGGCCGCCCGCCTGCCGGCAATCAGTCTGACCAGTAACATCGGGGGCGCTTCGGGCTCGCTGTCGAACCTCCTCGATCCTGCTAATGTCGCCTGGACGGTGGCGGGCAATCTGGCGGCGCCGTTGTTCGATGGCGGCTTGCGCCAGTCGCAGGTTGATGTTTCATCGGCCGAGCAGAAGCAGGCAATCGCCGCCTACGGACAGGCCGCCCTTGAAGCGTTTTCGGATGTTGAATCGAACCTCGATCAGGGCGTCGTCCTCGACGAGCGTCTCGGCGCCGTCTCGGAAGCGGCGGCGGAAGCCAATGAGGCGTACCGGGTTGCGCGTCTTCGCTATAATGAGGGAGAGACCGATCTGATTGACGTACTGACCATTCAGCAGCGCGTCTTTACAACGGAGAGCAATCTGGCGTCGGTGAAGCGGTTGCTTCTGGAGCAGCGGGTCAATCTTAATCTTGCACTTGGCGGCGAGTACTGAGGTCGGCTGACTTTCAGCCCATCCGACCTAATGCCGGAAATGGCGCATGCCGGTGAACACCATGGCAAGTCCCGCGTCATCGGCGGCGGCGATCACCTCGTCGTCGCGGATTGAGCCGCCCGGTTGAATGATGGCGGTGGCGCCGGCTTCTGCAGCGGCGAGAAGGCCGTCTGCAAACGGAAAAAATGCATCCGACGCGACGACAGAGCCTTGCGACAGAGGCGCGTCAGCGCCGATCGCCTCTGCGGCGTCGGCAGATTTACGGGCCGCGATGCGGCTTGAATCGAGACGGCTCATCTGCCCGGCGCCAACGCCCACGGTCGCGCCGTCTTTTGCATAGACGATGGCGTTTGACTTAACGTGTTTTGCGACGGTGAATGCAAATAGGAGGTCGTCCAACTCCTGCGCCGTCGGCGTGCGCTTGGTGACGGTTTTGACGTCACCCGCGCCCACGCACCCGTTGTCGCGCGATTGCACTAAAAGCCCTCCAGCGATTTGCTTGATCGTCTGACCGCCACGCGCCGGATCGGCAAGGGCGCCCGTCAGGAGGAGGCGAAGGTTTTTCTTCGCTGCAAAGACCTTTTTTGCACCCTCATCGGCGTCCGGCGCAATGACGACCTCGGTGAATATCTCAGCAATCTTCGCCGCCGCGTCTTCGTCGAGGGCGCGGTTCGCCGCGACGATGCCGCCAAAAGCCGAGACGGGATCGCACCTGAGGGCGCGTTCATACGCGTCTTTCAGGTTCTCGCCCGTCGCGACCCCGCACGGGTTCGCGTGTTTGACGATGACGATGGCGGGACGATCGTCGCCGAACTCCGATACGAGTTCGAACGCTGCATCCGTGTCGTTCAGATTATTATAGGAAAGCTCTTTACCCTGAATTTGCGTCGCGGTGGCGACGCCCGGCGTTTTGTCCGCCGTCAGGTAACAGGCGGCGCGCTGATGCGGGTTTTCGCCATACCGCAGCGTGTCGGAAAGCCGCCCGCTGACGCCGACGCGGTTGGGGAACGTCTCCGGCGTCTCTTCCGCAAACCAGGCGGCGATGGCGCTGTCATAGGCGCCCGTGCGCGCATAGGCGTCGGCCGCAAGGCGGCGAAGGAGAGCGGTCGGTAACCCGCCTTTTTCTGAAATAGCCGTTGCGACTTCGTCATAGTCGCCGGGGTCTGTCACGACGCCCACATGGGCTTGGTTTTTCGCGGCCGCGCGGATCATGGCCGGCCCGCCGATGTCAATGTTCTCGATGCACGTCTGTCTGTCGGCGCCCGATGCGACGGTCTCCTCAAACGGATAGAGATTGACCACGAGGAGATCGATCATCGCGATGTCGTGCGCTTTGGCGGCGCTCATATGCGCGTCGTTATCGCGCAAAGCGAGAAGGCCGCCATGGACGCCCGGGTGCAGCGTCTTTACCCGGCCGTCCATCATTTCCGGGAAGCCCGTGATATCTGCAACGTCAATCACGTTGACGCCGGCATCGCGAAGGAGCGACGCCGTCCCGCCGGTGGAAACGATTTCAACGCCGGCTTTCTCAAGCGTTGCCGCTAAATCGCTGACGCCTGTCTTGTCGGAAACAGAAACAAGCGCGCGGCGCACAGTCACCAGATCGCTCAACTGGCCTTCTCCTTTTGTTATTCGCACTGCGCTAATAGGGGCGCCCGGATACATTTGGAACGCGTCGCGCCGTCGCGTTTATGGGGTCTCGAAACGCTTCTAGCGCACCGACCGTCTCATGGCGCTTTGGTCTTCACCGGATGTCGATTTGAACTCCGGCACCAGATAGTGAACGGCGTCGTCCAGCGCGCGTTCGTCGCCTGCGCTTGCGTGATCGACGACGTCGCGCAGCCGCGGGTTCAAAAGCGGCAAATCGATCATCGCAGGCGAGGCGAGGAGGACGCCGTCGGCGCCGGTTTTCACGAGCTTATCGGAATCGAGAAAAATCTCTTCAAAGAGCTTTTCGCCCGGCCGCAATCCGGTGAACTTGATCTCGATGTCCTTGCCCGGCTCCAGTCCGTAGGCGGCGATCATGCGTTTCGCAAGGTCGACGATCTTGACTGGTTCGCCCATATCCAGAACGAAAATGCGCCCGTCATGGGTGACGATGGAGTTTTGCGAGTTATCGAGGCTGGCGGCCTGCAGGACGAGTTGCACCGCTTCCTTCGTGGTCATGAAAAAGCGCATGATTTCCGGGTCGGTGACGGTGACCGGGCCGCCGCGCTCGATCTGGCGGATGAACAGCGGGGCAACCGATCCGGTGGAGCCGAGCACATTGCCGAAGCGTACGGTGACGAAGCGCGTTTCGTTCTGGGCGACGTCGAGCGCCTGGGCGTAAAGCTCCGCAATCCTTTTGGTGGCGCCCATAAAGCTTGTGGGATTGACGGCTTTGTCGGTCGAAATGAAGACGACGGACTCAGCTTCATGGTCAATAGAGGCGTCGAAAACGTTCTTGGCGCCGAGGAAGTTGGTGAGCGCGCCGGCGCAGCGGTTTTCTTCGACAATGGGAACGTGTTTGAAAGCTGCGGCGTGCAGCACGATATCGGGCTTGTTGATCTCGAAAACGCGGTTGAGGTGCTCGCGGCGACAGACGTCTACAAGGCGCGAGACCAGCTTGTCGCCATGCCCGGCTTCGCGCATCGCCATGTCGATCTGATAAAGCGCGAACTCCGCATTATCGACCAGCACCATGAGCGCCGGGTCGAAGCCGGCGACCTGCCGCACAAGTTCCGATCCGATGGTGCCGCCGGCGCCGGTAATGAGAATGCGTTTCCCAGAAATGAGGCGGCGTGCGGCGCGCTGGTCAATTTTGCGCGGCGCGCGCGGCAACAGGGAAGCAAGATCGATGTCGGATGATCGCTCGCCGATGCTTCTTGCAGGCGCCGCCGCGGCCGGCAAAATGCGATCAAGCCCGAATGGCAATTTTGTCATTGTCTTAAACCCACCCAACACTGAACTGGGCGCCGCATTGTCGGAGCGCCGCACTGGTCACAAGTCATGCGCCTGCCCGTGTTTTCCCCGAGCGGGCAAGGCGCAACCAGCGCCAGCAAAGCATAAATTGGAAGCGTCGCCAATTTTCAAAGTTTTAACCTGCCGCCAACCGTTTAAAGGCCCATTTTATTTTAATTGCATCGTTTTCCAGGGGCATGGCGGGATCGGCGCTGAGGACGATCTGCTCGCTTGCCGCGGGTGCGCCGCCGGCGCCGCAATAGACTGACTTTTCAAGAGCGATGGCGCGGCAATTGGCGCGGAAGCGCCACCCTTCTTTGTTGGGCAGCGCCAGAAGCACCGACCGGCCGTCCCGCGCCATCGACGCGCGTACGTCCGGGTGCAGGTGAAAGCGCCAGCGCGCGGCTTGTAAGAAAGCCGGGCCGAGGCCGGTGATTTCTTCTTCGCCGCGCAAATCGTCGCCGCTTGCCGCCAGAAAGAGCCGGCGCCGATAGTGTGCGGGCGCGGGGGCGTCACGCAAGGCGAGGGTGCAATCGACCTCAGCGAGAAAGCCTTGCGGACTTTCCCCGCGCCGGTGGCTCGTTTCACCAAACTGCAGCGCGTCCGCGTCGATATCGTCAAATGAAAGAGCGCTATGGGCGCCGCGTGCGCGCAGGGCGCTGAGCCAGTCCTGGCCAAGATGGGCGCCGCCGCCGCAATTAGCGACAATGCGCGCTCTGCCGGACGAGAAGTGAAATGAGCCGGTGCTATCGTACTTCTCACGTGTGGTCTTTGTCTTGGACGCAACGTCGAGGATCACCAGCGCCCGCGCGGATGAGAGCCGCTGATAGCCGGCGTGGCGGGCGAAATCCATGGGCGCGGCGTCGTTGTCGGCGATGCTGCGCGCCGCGGCGACGGCGAGGCCGTCATCTTCATACCCGCCGTTAAACACCGCGAGCTTTCCATCAGCACACCGAAAGAATTGAACGATGGCGCTGGCGCGCATGGTCATGTGACGAACGTAACCGGGCGCCGGCAGATTGCGCGCTTTCATCGCGGCGAGGATCGCTTGCAGGCGGAGCGCGATGGCGAGCTGGCGCGACGGGTTGCGACCGGCATGGGCGCCGTCGGGCAAGAGCTGCAAGCGTAACTCCCTGCGCACCAGTTCCAGCCCGCGCGCACCCTGTTTGTCGCAGCCGGGCAGGCAAAAGCCGGCGATGGCGAGGTTCATGGCGGCCATCAGCCGGTCGTAACTTGCGCTCGGGCGGTGCGCCACGCGGGCGAGGTGGCGTGTCTGGCGCGCCATGGCGGTGAGAACGCGGCTGCGCCACAACGCGTCCGTACCGCTCAAGACCAGCGGCGTGAAGCAGCACAGATTGAATAAACGTTCCGATGTCTGGAAGGGCTCCCAAACGTCCGGCGCCCATTTCTCATAGCGGTCGAGCCAGGCTTTCAGATAGGCCCGCGCAGGCGCGCGGCCTTTTTCGCCAAGGGCGTCGAGATGGCGCAGCCAGGAAAACTCCTGCAGGAAAGTGAACATCGCGCCGCCGGGTTTTGTTTTCGCCCAGATCTCAGCGAGCTCGCCTTCGCAATCGAGCGTGTCGTCGCCGAGAGACATCGCACCTTCGGCGAAACTGATAGCGAACGCTTTGTCAAACCCGCGCGGATCTTTCGGATGAAAGTAAAGGCGATCCGGAGACGGACCTTTCAGGCGAGATTGATAGAACGGGCTTTCACCCCAGGCCCGTTGAACTCGGGACATAAGATCGCGCGCGTTGCGTCCGCCGCTCGCGGCTATCGGGTTTTTGGGCGTGCGGGACGGGGAGGCCATGATTTAAGCCCCGCCGCGAATGGCTTCGATGTTCTTGCGGTATTGCGTCTTGTCGCCGTCGCGGAACACCGCAGAGCCGGCGACCAGCATGGTTGCGCCAGCATCGATGACGGCGCCCGCATTCGACGGATCGACGCCGCCATCGACTTCGAGAAGAATATCCTTTCCCGAAGCGTCGATGCGCGCGCGCACATCTTCGATCTTGCGCATCTGCGATGGGATGAATTTTTGCCCGCCGAAGCCCGGATTGACGCTCATCACGAGGACGAGGTCGAGATCGTCGATGATCGGCTCGATCACGCTGGCCGGCGTCGCAGGATTGAGGGCGACGCCGGCTTTGGCGCCGGCGCCTTTGATCCGCTGGATCGTACGGTGAAGGTGTGGGCCCGCTTCCGGGTGAACCGTGAGGATGTCGGCGCCGGCGTTCACAAAGTCGTCGATAAAGGGATCCACCGGCGCGATCATCAGGTGCACGTCGAACGGCAAATCCGTCGCCCCGCGGATGGCGCGCACCACGCCCGGTCCGATGGTCAGGTTCGGCACGAAATGCCCGTCCATGACATCGATATGAATGTAATCGGCGCCGGCGGCGGCGATATCGGCGACCTCCTGCCCAAGGCGGGAGAAATCGGCGGCCAGAATGGAAGGAGCGATGGCGACGCGTGTCATGTCCGCACTGGTATCGTGATGCGGCGCGCTCGTGCAACAAAATCACGACCGGACGGGCCCGTAATTTTGCGTAATATGCGAGCGGCGCCATTTTCGATTGATCAAGCAAGACCTCGCAAAGAAAAACCCCGCCGAATTGGCGGGGTTAAAGTTGTTGTGCAAGGTCGGGGAGAAATACGTCAGTCGGTCGATGAAACCTCTCGCGCCGTGTTGGGGCGTTGCTAGGACCCTCAACTTGGCTTCCCGAATACTATGGATATCCATTTGGGCAGAATTAAGACGAAGAGTATGGATATTTTGTTAGATAGCTGAATTTGCTGGTTAATTCGCTATTTACCTTAATGCTTCGTTTTCCTGATTCTAACAGGCTTCAGCTGCAGGCGCTTCAGCCGGCCAAGACCCGTTGCGCCAACAACGGCGATGGCGAAACCGGCCGCGAGGCCGCCCAGCCACTCAAGTTCATAAATTCCGATGCCGGTAAGGGCGAATACCGCAAGGCCAAGCAGGAGGCCAAGCCGGCGCAGAGGCGACTTTACGACTGCCCCGACTGCTTCCGCCGCGCCGCCGGCGGCGCTGCTTGCGGCTTTTCCGACCCGGACAGCCGAATCGCCGACGGTTTTGGCTATTTTTCGCGCGCCAAGGAGCTTGACGATGCCTGCCAGCGCGCCGGCCGCGACAGCCAGGAGGGCAAAGCGCTTCGCTGCGGTCGATGTTTTGGCCGCGCTCGCGGCCTCGTCGGTGGTTGCGGCGTCGTCGCCGATGGGTGTGCGGACCGCCTCCGTCGCTGCGAACGCCGGGCCGAACGGTCCCGCCGCCGCTGTCACCTCCGACCCATCGGCGCTGTGAGCGATCCCGAGCGCAGCGACGCTCGCGATTGCTGACGCTGCCGTTAAAACAGCGGTTTTTCGGCGTTGAAACATAACTCTTACTTGCCTCCCAATAAGCAGGACCAACCCTATATGGGGTCTAAAATAATCTGTGCGAGCGCTAAAAAGGGGTTTTTCCAGTGTTATCAAAGGATAAACCGGAAAAATGGCGTCTATGGGGCGGTTTTTGCACGTATAAGGGAGACTAACCGAGGATGAAGCCGGCGCTCGTGCGAGGCGATCCAGGCAATGGTTTGCGTCTGTTAACCATGTTGTGGGACGAGCGGAGGCTTTCCTGAAGATGTCCAGGGCCAAAAGACTATGACGAACGCGGTCAAAAAAATCATTGTCGGCGTCGGCGGCGCGAGCGGCGTCATTTACGGCGTCAGGCTTCTGGAGAAGTTGCGGGCGGCGGAGGGCGTTGAGACCCATCTCGTGATGTCGCAGACGGCGACGATGAATGTGGGCCTTGAAACCGATCTTGCTCCGTCGGACGTCGTTGCTCTCGCTGATGTCGTCTACAAGCCGTCGGACATGGCGGCGGCGATCGCGAGCGGGTCGTTCAGGACTGACGGCATGGTGGTCGCCGCATGCTCCATGAAGACACTGTCGGGAATTGTGCATTCCTATGCTGACACCTTGTTGATCCGCGCCGCCGACGTTTGCCTGAAAGACCGCCGGCCGCTGATCTTGATGCCGCGCGAGACGCCATTGCATATGGGGCACTGCAAACTGCTCTATGAGGCGAGCCAACTCGGCGCCATCATCGCGCCGCCTATGCCGGCGATGTACGCTCGGCCGCAAACCGTGGACGATATCGTCGATCACTCCGTCGGGCGGGTGATGGATCTCCTCGGCGTCGATTGTGACTTCGTGACCCGCTGGCGCGGCGCCAACGGCGCGGCCGACGATTAAGACGTCTTTTTATCGAAGGGTGCTCCTTTTCGAGACGGAATGTCCATCGTGTTCCCATGTGGGACGGTGGGTGCTTTTAAAGCGTTTCAAAATGGAACGGCGGCGCGCCCGCCCTTACAACCCGAGGCGCCAAACGGCCAATTTCCGGGGGCGATGAGAAAGGCGCCCTCTTTGCAAAGCGGCGGGCGAGAAGGCGGCTCGGTGGTCCGCTACTAAATTCCGCCGGCATCGAAAAAGGGTGTAGATTAACGCGTGAAGCTTTGCTATATCGCGCGTCTCAAACGGCTAATCCCCGATAGCTCAGTTGGTAGAGCAGCTGACTGTTAATCAGCTTGTCACTGGTTCGAGTCCAGTTCGGGGAGCCACTTTCTAGATAAAATCAACGACTTATGAGCCTGCGAAGTTCTCTGCTCGAAATTGCCTCCTTTCTGGGATGTGCTCGGGAAGCGTATACTTTTCGCCTCGGCTCAGCTGCCCTTGGGAGATGCAGGCGAAATTTGCTGTCTTCGCGGCGGTAGTTTTCGATGCAGAACACAGTCCTTTTCACGAAAAGCATCGTGAACTGATTTGGTTTTTCGCTCTTACATAAGATGCCATCGGGCTTGCTGATATCTATTAGTTGTAGAGAGCGAGACGACCAAAGTCGCGAACATTGTCTTCACCGATGAAACTGACCCAGTGATATGGCGATTGCACGTCGCAGCGACTGCTGTTGAATCAGAAGACGTCGAGTGGAACTGCGACCATTCTAAAGTACGGCATTCGCGAGGCTATGAATGATCAAATCGTCGCCTCTGTAAGCTACAAGGCGAGTTTCAAGTTCAGCATAACTTGAATGGCGCAAGAGCGGCCTAGAGTCTCGAGACAAAGTACCGGAACAGACAAATGGTACTTCATTAATCGCTTTTTAGTCGTTATTCTGAAGTTTTAGGGGAGAGAATTATGCCATCTGATAAAGATCGACCAAACCCACCGGAGCCACAATCTCCTAATCCAAACTGGCGACAAACACCAAGCTCGCCTGAGCGTCCAGCGCAGCCACCAGCTCCGAAGCCGTTGACCGAGGACACTCCTCTTCGTGGGACGGGCGTAAGGCCACCTCCAACAAAACCCGACGAAGCTTAAAGCTGAAGTTGGATTGACGTAGGGAGAAAGAGGAAGGTCCAAGTGTGCATCCGCCACCAAACGATAGGGCAGAGTCGTCAACGCAAAAAAAAGCAAAAAAAGATCAGTCAAGAAGAATGTTAAGAAAAAGAATACCACAAAGAAAAGCGTTGTCCGGAATAAAGTTAAGAAAAAACTGGTAGCGCGGGTTGCGCGCAAAACGACCAAAAAAAAGAGCTATGCCCACGGAACAAAAAAAGCTCGTTTGGTCGCAAAAAAAATCTGCGATGAGCGCTAGCTCAAAAAAGAAGCGGCTTCGTAAGAGAGTAAAAAAGAGACACTGATTTTTCTTACATAGGCGTACTATATTTATAGTAGTACCGAATGCGGGCGAGTTATGGAAGTAAAAAAATACTCCGACTTGAGATTCGATCTTCTCCGAAACGCACTATACAATAGTGCACGTGAGGGTTTTTTCGCCCTATTGCATCGAATGGTAATGTTTGTCGTTGCGTTTGCGGGGACCGGTGCAGCAGTAAATCTGCTTGGAGATGAACCCGAAAAACTAATATCCATTTTCGCTGGCTTGTTGGTTGCATTCGCAGCAACCGCCGACTTGGTCTTCGATCTTGGTGGAAGCGCGCGCGTGCATGCGGGGCTGAAACAGCGTTTTTTTTCTCTTCTTGCAGAACTTGAAGTGTCCGCGGGGGATGAAGACGAATTAAAAAAGATACAAAAACAGATGACATCGATTTATGGCGAGGAGCCCCCGATTAAGCGGGTTGTCGATGCGATCGCCTGGAATCAGGCTAGATTGAGCAATGAGCCAGACGTTACGGCGGAGCAACTACTTAGAATTAGTTTCTTCCAAGGTATTTTGCAGCATATTTGGGCGTTCAACAGCGCCGATTTTCCGCTAAACACGAACGAAGAACAGAAATCGCTGACAAAACCCCGCTAGTCCTTGCCGCAGATTGCCCAGTTTTCCTCATGCGGGCGGGTGCCGGTTTCGTGCGCAGCCCGCTTATCGCTGCACGCGCCCCGATCCATCGCCTGACATCAGCTTCTCGACCTCATCCACGGTCACGCGATTGAAGTCGCCGAGGATTGAGTGTTTCAGGCAGCTCGCCGCGACCGCGAACTCAAGCGACCGCTGACGGTCCTCATACGCGTTAAGCCCGTAGATAAAGGCTGAGGCGAAGCTGTCGCCGCCGCCGACACGGTCGATAATGTCCGTGATCTGATAGCGCCGGCTCAGTCGGAACCCGTCCTTGTCGCGCATGCAGGCCGACCAGCCATTGCGGTCAGCGCTATGGCTTTCACGGAGCGTGATGCCGATCACCGACATCTCCGGGTACAGATCGAGCATTTTTTGCGACAGGGCTTCGTATTTCGCAGTATCGAGTTCGCCGCTTTCCACATCGACGTCGACGGACACGCCCAGCGACTTCTGGCAGTCTTCTTCGTTGGCGATCCCCACATCCACATATTTAACGAGCTCGGTCATGACTTCGGGCGCTGATTTGCCGTATTTCCAGAGCTTGCCGCGATAGTTGAAGTCGCAGGACACCGTGACGCCATGGGCTTTCGCCTGCTTGACGCATTCAAGGCTGAGATCGGCCGCCGACTGGCTCAAGGCCGGCGTGATGCCGGTAATGTGCAGCCACTTTGCGTCATCGAAGATTTTTGGCCAATCGAAGTCGCCCGGCCCGCATTCGCAAATCGCCGAGCGCGCCCGATCATAAACGACTTTCGAGGGGCGCTGGTTGGCGCCGGTTTCCAGAAAGTAAACCCCAACTCGGTCGCCGGAGCGCCGGATGAGGGACGTGTCGACATCGAAGCGTTTTAACTCGCCAATTGCTGCATCGCCGATGGCGTTCGCCGGCAACGCCGTCACGAACACGGCCGGCAAGCCGTAATTGCTGAGGGCGACTGCGACATTCGCTTCGCCGCCGCCGAAGGTTGCTTCGAACGCCGGAGATTGAAAAAAACGCTCATGACCCGGAGATTTAAGGCGCAGCATGATTTCGCCAAAAGAAAGAAATGTCGACATGGGAAAACCCTCCGTAGAGTACCTATTGTTGCGCAATCGCCGTCGCTTCGCGGGCGAGCGTCGTGATGGCGGCGAAATCGCCGTCCGTAATGGCCGCCTTCGGCGTTAGCCAGCTGCCGCCGCAAGCCAGCACCGATGGAATTGCAAGAAATTCAGCAAGGTTTGCAGCGCTGACCCCGCCGGTCGGCATGAAACGCATCTCGCGGAAGACGGAGGCGAATGCTTTCAGCATTTTTGGGCCGCCCGCGAGGCCCGCCGGAAAGAATTTGACGGTGCGAAGACCGAGGTTCCACGCGCGCTGAAGTTCGCTCGGCGTTGCAACGCCAGGGAAGATCGGAACCTTCGAGGTGAGGGCGACGTCAACGGACGCCTCGTCGAGGCCTGGCGATACAATGAAAGATGCGCCGCGTGCAATCACCTCCCGTGATTGATCGGCGCTTAAAACGGTGCCGGCGCCCACATGAGCGTCAGGAAATTCCTTCGCCACGGCTTCGAGGCATTTGAGCGCTTCATCTGTACGCAGAACGACTTCGAGAACCGAAAGCCCGCCTTCGATCAGCGCCTCGGAAATTTTCAACGCGACGTCGGGCGCATCCGCTTGAACGAGCGGGACGACCTTCGTTGCTTCGAGTGTTTTTGTGATTTCATTCGCCATGGCGCCGCTCCTTTTTAGGAAAAGAACATCCCGCCATTGATGTCTATATTGGCGCCGGTGATGTACGCCGACGCATCCGACGCAAGATAAGCGACAAGTTCGCCGCAATCGTCGGGGTGTCCCTGGCGGCGCATGGGCACCGATGCTTCGACATTGCGCCGGGCGGCGTCGGGCGTGAATGTGTCGTGGAACGTGGTGTCGATCATGCCGGGGCAAAGCGCGTTGACGCGAATGCCGTCGGGGCCGAGTTCCTTCGCCATGGCGCGCGTGAAGGTCATCACCGCGCCTTTGGAGACCGCGTAAGCGCTCGCGCCGCCGCCGCCGCCGTCGCGCCCGGCGAGGGAGGCGAGATTGACGATCGAACCACCGGGCGACATGTGCGGAACGGCGGCCTGGGTCGCCAGAAATGTAGAATTCATGTTCAGCGCCATGACGTGGTTCAGAAAGTCCTCGTCCATTTCGGCGAGCTTCTTTCGGGCGACGAGACCGCCGACATTGTTAACAAGCACATGAATACTCTCGCCGAACGCCTCGCGTGTGACGGCGACCAGATGATCGACGTCGGCCTTCCGGGTCATATCGCCCTTGACCATAATGGCTTCGCCGCCGGCTTTTTTTATTGCTGCAACTGTTTCGGCGCCGGCTTCTTCGTTGTTGAGATAGTTCACGGCGACTTTCGCGCCGCCTTCAGCCAGTTTGAGCGAACAGGAGCGGCCGATGTCGCGCGTTCCGCCAGTGACAATGGCTGTTTTACCATCAAGATTCTTCATAGCCTCTTCCTATTCTGTCGAGTTTGGCGGCGCGGCGTCCGCGGCGCGCGGTTGCAAGGGGTGAATGTGACCACATAGTATCCATACGGAAAGAACGCTCAGGATGGCGAGCGCTGCGCCGACAGCGAAGGCAGGCGCATAGCTGTTGACGGTAATGACAGGGATCAAAAAGTTAAGACCGACGACCGCGAGTTTCGCGGCGGTGCCGGCGAAGCCGGCGAGGGAGCCGACGGACTTCCCGCTGAAGAAATCGCTCGGCAGCGTTTGAATATTGCCGACCGAGGTTTGAAATCCGAACAGGATCGCCGCCATGAGGAGAACCGCGATCAGCGGCGTTGCGGCCTTCACCGTCATCAGGAGCGAGACTAGCATGATGAGCCCGCCGAGCCCGATGACGAATTTACGCGTCTTGTTGACCGTCCAGCCTGCTTTGATCCGGTTCTGGGCGAGAAGACCGCCGAACCACGCGCCGAACATCGCGCCGACATAAGGGACCCAGGCGTAAAGGCCGATTTCCTTGACGCCAAAACCATAGGTCTCTGAAAGATAAAGCGGCAGCCAGCCGACAAACAGCCACCAGATCGGGTCAAGAAAAAACGACGCCATAATAACGCCCCAGCTTTCTCTTCGCGAAAGGATTTCGCCGGAGGTTGGCGCATAGTCGGCGGCGACTTCTGCGTCGTTGCTGCGTTGACCCGTCAGGATGTAGTTGCGCTCGTCTTCGCTAAGCCATGGGTGCTTATCGGGGCCCGACTTATAAAGAATCAGCCACGGGACGAGCCAAAGGAGGCCGAGCGCGCCGATTGTGATGAACGTCGCCTGCCAACTTCCGAGAAAGACGAAAAGATACGCAATGATTGGCGCCGACACGATCCCGCCGATAGCGGCGCCCGAGTTGAAAACGCCCTGGGCGAGGGCGCGCTCTTTAATGGGAAACCACTCCGCGTTCGCTTTGGTGGCGCCAGGCCAGTTGCCCGCTTCGGAAACGCCGAGAAGACCGCGAAAAATGGCGAAGCTCGCAAGCCCTGACGCCGCGGCGTGCAGCATGGTCGCCACAGACCACACAGTGATTGAAAGAACAAACCCGAGCCGGGTGCCGATCCAGTCGAATATCTTGCCGAACAGGGTCTGGCCGAACGCATAGGCGAAGGTGAACACGTTCAGGATAATCGCGTAGTCGGTCTTTGTGAGGCCGATATCTTTGGAGATCTCCGGCCAGAGAAAACCGAGCGCGCCGCGGTCAATATAGTTGATGACGGTCGCAAGGGCGACAAGCGTCACGATCATCCATCTGAAGTTTCCCTTCACGACGTTTCGCCTTTTTTGTAATTTTCAAAGAAGTCTTCGCGAATGGGCGAAAACACATCGAGCAAAACGCCCGCTTCGATACAGATTGCACCATGCATGATATTCGGCGGCACAAAGAAACAATCGCCCGCTTTTTGTCGTTTCGTGACGCCGTCGATGGTGACGTCGAATGCGCCGACTTCCACATAAGTCACCTGACTATGGTGATGCCTGTGCTGAGAGCCTTCGGCGCCGGTCTCGAAGATTGCTTTTACAAGCAGGAGATCGTCATTGTGTCCGAGGATTTGCCGCTTGATGCCGGGATCGACATCTTCCAGCGGCGTCTCGTCGGCAAAAAGAAAGTTCGCGCTTTGCACCGCTAAACCCCTCCATCAATGTGTTTTTGTGAATGGAAAAGCTTGTACGGTCCGGTCCAGGTGATGGTCCGGCCATTGTCTACAACTTCATGAACGGCGTCTTCGTTGCTCATGCCGGCGATGGCGAGGCCGACTTCCTGACCGTCTTTGGTTTCGATGAGGACGTATCCCGCTCCGCCCGATGTGAAATGTGCGACCGATTTGACGTTGGAATGACTGCCCACCGTAAACTCAACGGTCGGGTTGTATTCGCCATGGGGTTCGATAACGGATGCGAAGGCGGCGCCGTTTGTCGACTGCGCGCGAAAAATGAAGGCAGGTTCGCGACGTAAGTTGAAGTTCGGATCATTAGCGCCGATCTCGGCAAAAACGACACTTGTGTTGTCGGGAACGGATGACGTGACGGAATAGAAACGCCTGCCCAGAAGCCAGGTGATTTGCGCTGTTCCGTTTATGCTGTTGGTTCCTCCGACGCGCCACAGGTGCTGGTAGCCGTTGCCGGCGCCAAGAGGCTCTCGCTTTAGGGCGTCGGCGGCAATCTCAAAACTGGCATCGACCAGCTGGCCGTTATAGTAGTAGGGAAGGTCGTATCTATGCGGATCTTCCGACGCCGCGTGAACAATGTCCACCACAATCGGATGCGAAAAGGCCGCGTCTTTTATCATCGCAACCGTGCGGGCGATCTTGACGCCGTCATAGGCCGTCGCGATTTCGGCCGACGTCGCCTGTAAATTATCCGACACAAAAAATGCGCCAAGATCCGGTGCGAACCTGTTGCCCGTCGCGGTGCTCGCGCCAAAGTGGCTCGTCTCGTCAACGACGAGTGCGTTATGGGCTATCGTTTGCTTGGCGAAGCTGGTGTTTTCAGGAAGGTAGTGCCCGCCATATTTCGCTTCGACGTTCAAAAAACGCGCTGCGCCATAATCGCGAATGATTTCGGCGCCAGCGTCGTAAACAAGAAGCCCGAGCTTGTCGAAATGACCGTGTCCAAGCCCTTGCGACGTGTTCTTGACGACAACCGCCAGGTCATCGGGATCGTTAGACGCGCGCAATATATCGAGCGCGCCTTGGCGACCGTCGGCGCCGTCGCGAAGTCGCATCGGCGCATAGTTGAAGGGTTCCGCCAATCCGCGGGAAAGCGCGTCGGCGAGCTTCTTGCCGCCCGCGGTCGGCACGACGCTTCCCTGCGCCTCGGCGATGGACAAAAGACCCGGATCGCCGGTCAACGCGTAGGCGATGGCGACGCCATATTGCAGTTCCACCGTTGCGATGTCTTTGTCTTTGATGGCGTCGTTGATGGGGAAGAAGAGGGCGCCGTAGTTCTGCTGGATCGTCGCGTAGATCGCTTTTTTTAAAATGCCGTCGCGATAGTCGAAAATCTTTCTGCCCGGTTCGTTCTCCTCAATCGCCTGTCCAAAGAGAACGAAAGGCATCAGCGCATAACGCTGATAGTAGGGGCCTTCATTGTAGTACCCATCCGGCGAGAAAAGTTCATCGAGCTGCTTTAAAAATCCGTAGTCGCTGGATTTGTCGAGGCCCATCAGCGCCTGTTCTACGAGATCGCTGTCACCCAGGGTATAGCCGGTCATGCCGACAGCCGCCGTCGCCCATGTACCGTGATTGTGGACCCTGTTGAACGTTTCGGGCGAACCCTCGGAAAGGAACCTTGCGAGTTCGCGAAAAAGGTCGGTTTCGATCTTTTCGCGGGTCTCCGCCGCCAGCGTATCTTTTATGCTTGCATAGCCCTGAATGGCGTAAACGAGCCACCAGCTTTCATTGAGGTTCTGCCAGAAAAGGCGCCCGGGCGATTGTTCTTTCGGTTTGGGATGCAGACCGAGACCGGGATACATGTCCGCATAGGCAAGCAGCAGTTTTTCAGCATGCTTCGCATAGCGTTCGTCGCTGGTAAACTCGTAGAGCTTGCCCGCCTCGTAAATCGTTTTAGCGTTCTTCTTGTGCTGCTCGTGGGTGTAGCCGCCGCCGGCGTCTTTCGGCTCGGGAACAACGACGGGCTCTTCCATCTGGGCGCTGACTTTCGCCGCGAGCGCGTTCAGCGTATCCGCGAAGGAGATGCCATTACGTGCGTTCTGCGTCGTCAACGTCGCGGGCGCGTCGCTGGCGGGGCTCTGCGCCGTACGCTCGCACGCAACGCTCGCGGCGGCCAGTCCGCATAACGCTATGGCGCGCGCATATTTCACCGGCTCTTCACCCGGTTGTCTTCGATGATAGCGGTTGGTTCGAGACCACTGTTTAGCTCGTAATTTTCTGGCAGCGGCGTATCGGCGAAAGTATTCTTTACGATCCGGGTCTTCGGTTCTCCGACTGTATGATTGATAAGAAACGGCCTGCTGCTTTTGACGGTGTTGCCGGAGATATCCGTGACCTGCACGCCGTGCAGATAGATCGATGCTTTCGATTTATTTCGTTTTCCGTGCCCGACATTTTTTAGTGTTGACTCTGTCAGCCTGAAATGTGGACCGAACGTACTTTCGTCTGTCCCGCCACGGTAAAAGTCTACGAGCGTGCCCTGAATATTTTCAAAGTCGGAGTTGGCGATCGTCAGATATTCAGCGTTGTAAATGCCGTAGTCGTCGCTTTCCTTGTCGAGCCTCAAAACCGCGCCCGTTACGTCTTTGAAGTGGGAGCTCTCGATCAAAATATTATCCGCAAACGTTCCTTTAGCGGCGGAGACGATATTGAAGGAATGGTTTACATCCATATCGTTGAAATCGGTGTCGATGATTTCCAGCCGATAGTTTTTCAGCATCGAGTAGGGGCTGGTCCGGATGACCGCATTGCCTACGTTGTCCGGCGCTTCCTTGCCGGAAATCTTCAGGTTGGATAGTCGAAGGCTTCCGCCATCGAGGATTTCAAAGAGGGCGGAGCGTTCAAAACTGATATCGACGACGCCCTCGCCCTTTATGACGAGGGGTTTATCGATCTTAAGGAACTTGCTGACGGTGTAGGTCCCGGCGCGCAGGACCAGCGTGTCGCCGGCGCTAGCGTCCCGGACGGCGTTAAACAGCGCATTCGGTTCCGGCGATACTTTCATTGTCCGGCCTGAGCCGAATTCAACGGTGGGTTCTGACTTCGGATACCAGGAAACGCCTGTTATTTCCTTGGTTGTCACCATGAGATCACGGGGCGCCCCGGCGCCAGCGCCGGTTGTGGGATACAATAATCCGTTATCCGCGCGCGCGAGTTCGATTTTTTCCCGACGAAACCCGTCCGCGAACGCCGGCGGGGCCATCGGCGCCGTCACATTGTCAGTAAATGCAATGCCGGACACATCATCATAAACGGTAAAAACGTCTCTTGCGTCGCGGTGGAATATCAGGTTGTCGGCAAAGGCGCTGTCCACCGGCGCGGCGCTGCGCTCTTCGTCACTGCCCGCCGCCAATTGAATGTTGTCGCTGTTGATAAGACTGTTGTTCGTGATCGCCGCATTCTTGACCTGGTGATACCGATTGATGGGCGAGTTCGGCACGCCATTCATCACCACAAGCGCGCCGCCAAAGCGCGTGCCAGCGAGACCTTCCATATAGTTATTGCGAATGATCTGTCCGGCGTTGATGACGCGAATGCCGCCCGTATGGTCGGCGCCATTGCCGAAAAACACGTTGCCTTCAACAATATTGTTTTCGCCATGGCGCATCGTCAGTGTACCGCGGGATTGATAAAATGTGTTGTTACGGAAGATGTTTTTGCCGGACTTGTTGGAAATGATTTCCAGTTCACCGTCGGCGCGGTCGAAATAATTGTTTTCAACGACCGTATAGGAGTCGGTTAGTGAATAGTGGCTTGTGCCGATGCGCAATGTCTCGCCGCCGTTTGATCCGAGGATCTGGCGCGGGCCAAAATAATTGTGATCGATGCGGTGATGGTTTTTCTGACTTTGTTCGGTGTTTAACCGCACCGCCATGGTCACGCCCTTGTTGCGTTTTCCTGCAAGGTGATTGTGATCGAAGCGATTGTTCTTGCCATACATCATAACCCAGAAGTCGACTTCCTGACGTTCGGGTTGATTATAGTCCTCGATCACGACTTCTGTGATGCGGGAATTGTTTGCGAGGTTTTCTGCGTCGACCCGGAAGGAAATCACTTCGCTTGTTGGCGTATGCCCGTCTTTAAAAACGAGTCCCGAGACTTCAAGGAACTCGCCCGCAAGCCGCAAATTCGATTGACCGCTGAGGATCACTTTGCCCGGCGTTTGCGCGGTGAGAGAAATCGGCGCGTCTTCTTCGCCAATGCCCTCAAACACGATTTCGAAGTCGCGCCAGACGCCGTCCGCCAGAACCAGCGTGTCGCCGGGCTTGAGTTTTGAAAGCGCGTGTTTGTAGGCGGTCTGATCTTCGACGAGAAAAGTCTCTGCGACGGCGGGGGCAGTGCTCAGAAGAGCCGCGATGCTGACGAGGCCGGCAATCCTGCACGATCTCTTTTGTGAACGGGCGAGGGGCATTCATGTCTCCCTTACAAGGTCGCAAGCCGCTCTGACGGCGGCTTTAACGAAAGCTTAAGGGATTATTCAGGATTGGACAATAATTTTCACAGTCCAATTTTTAAAATAGGTAAAATTATTTGGTATATGGATTGGCGACTCGCCTAAAGCGCCGGCGTGCCGTTTAGGAACCGTTCGCGGCTTTCCTGGGTGCGTCGCCGGGCTTCTTCAATCGCCTGGGCTTCCGTTGCGCTCAGCATGGCTTCGATAATGCACTTGAAATGGGTTCGCATTGCCTTGCGCGCGCGTTCCGGATCGCGTTTGCGCAGGGCGATGGCGATATCGCGATGTTCTTTTAGGCGCTTTTGCGGGTGCATGCCGCAGATAGAATCGTAAGCCTGACGGACTTCCGGCTTTTCCGTCCGAATGCACCATAATCGCTCGACGGTTTCAAGCATGGCGTTGTTCTTGGTCGCGCGGGCGATGGTCAGATGAAACTCGCGATCGGCGTCAGCCTCAAGGGGGCTGTCGGGATCGGTGTCTGCGCCCATGCGTTCAACGATGTCATCGAGCCGGTCGAGCTCTTCGTCGGTGATCGTCGCCGCCGCCAGCGCGGCGGCCTCGGACTCGATGGCCGAGCGCGCTTCGGTGAGTTCAAAGGCGCCGACATCGGGGAGGGCGTTTGCGTCTTGGCTTGACTTGCTCAGGACATAAACGCCAGAGCCGACGCGGATATCCAGCATGCCAATGGCTTCGAGCGCAATTTGCGCTTCGCGTATGGTGACGCGGCTGACGCTGAGTTCTTCGGCAAGGTCGCGTTCGCCGGGCAGACGGCTACCGGGTGGGTATGCACCCTGGCGAACCAGTTCTTTGATGCGCTCGGCGACTGAGTGGTAAAGGCGCTTTTCAGCCATTGTGCTGTGGTTCCGAAGACACGGGCGATCCGCAATTGATCTTGGGATCATAGCAATTTTGCATACCAATTTCCAGAGAATTTTGCGCCGGTGAGCGTTAGAAAATGTGTTAAATCAAGAAGCGATCTTCGAACAGTATGGCGAACTGGTTCACTGCTGTCAGCCGCCCTCTGACCGTTCGGGATGTTTTCTCGTGACCCCGGATGGCCAGATAGATCAGCTTTTCGGCCGCCTCTTCAGATGGGAAAGAGCCCCTT
>JBCCXE010000003.1:0-205585 GCA_039192395.1 Pseudomonadota bacterium | reverse complement strand
GCTTGTTCGGAAGCAACGGCTCAATAATTTTCCATTCCTTGTCCGTCAGATCAAAACGTCCGCTCATATCACCTCCTTGACCAACAAAGGAAATGAATCATCATTCGTCAAATCTGCCAAGGTTTATGGGGATAGCGCCTAATCGGCGCGTCACTGACGCCGAAAGGATGGCACGCGCTCACGGGCGTTTCAGCCGAGGACTATGCCAACAGAAAAGTGCCTCTCAGTTCAGTTCTTGGTTCAGATCCAGAGCTTGATGAATGGTGTCTGTCGGCGGGAGGTGCCAGCGATACGTTCACCTCACTTGAGACCCTATTGACCGAACGCATGAAACCCAAAGATGGGTTCCGCGAAGACTTTGTGAATGACGCGTTGTCGTGGCTGCTTGACCCTGAATCACCCAGCCTCAGCACATTCATTGAAAGGTCAAAGCTATCCCATCGTCAAATCGATCGTCTTGTCCGCCGATACTTCGGTGGATCTCCTAAATCTGTATACCGTGTATACCGGGCCCTTAACATCGCTTATCGCCTGTGTACTGAGGAGGGACTTGATTGGACTGAAGTCGCCGGAAGCTATTTTGACCAAGCACATTTCTCTAAAGATTTTAAAGACCGCATGGGATACACGTTGACCGAATTCGTGGGACAGCGGCAGGCTATGATCCGGTTTGATATTAGCAAGCGCCTAGAGATAAACCATCGAACGCGCTTTAGTCTAATTGCGTGAAATCACTAGACGATTCATCGCGATGGCGAATTTTTACAAGACGGCGCCCCTGAACACTGGGATGAAAATAGTACGGGATTCCAGTATGATTCATGGGGATGAAAATTGAATTCGAAGCATCTATTCTTTGCTGCACTAGGTTCGGTAACGCTATTGTTTAGTGCAGAGCCTGCAGAGGCAGGCGAGCGCCCGACAAAAGCTGATTACACAAAGGCTTATACTGATAACAAAAATGCTGCACTATCCGGATTAAGGCCTGAAACACGCAATGAGTATACGCGCTGCATGATGGCCTGGGGTTACCAAGCGCTGCAAATCGACGATAATCCTTCCTATGAAGCCAGTGTCGATCCAGAGCTGACCATGGATATCGCCGATGCTCATTATCTGCACTGGTGGGGGCTTGCCGAAGCTGCATATGGACTAAACGACCTGGCGAGCTTCGCCGATGACATGATGACCGTCACGGACGAACTCTATGACAACTCGACCCTTATGGATGTTTATAAGGCCATCGGCGCATGCTACGTGCCCGCTGATCAGCGTCGTCCCGCGGACCGCTGGACCCCAATGCGGGTCATGCCCTCCAATGGCAGCGCCGCCGTCCCTCTAGGGTTGGTCGAACGTCTGGCTGGTGTTCCTGAGACAGGTTTGGCGTTTGTGCCATCAGACGTCGATATGCTGGATAAAATTGTTGATGGGACAATCGCGGTTGACAAGAAGCGCAGGTTCAAAGGCTTACAGCGCGTCGCCATTCCGCACTTCGCCGTCAGTTTCGGTCTTGAGGACTCTGCGCAAACCCGCGCCCGCAGTAGCCAGATCTATACAGCGGGGACAAGCATCAGCGCATCTGCAGAAATGATCGGTGTGAATGCGCCCGTGTTCCAAGCGCTGACCGACTTTGCCTATCAAGATTTCGTCGAGAAGATGATGGCCGCGGGGTTCATCGTTCGCTCCGGTCCGGAATCGCAACAACAGCTCCTACAGAACAAGCTCAATCGGAGTAAGGTCTATTCAGAGCCTGTGCGCGACATGTCTGTCTACCACAATGCCTTCAACGGGAATTTCAAGGACATCACTTTTGCCCCCAAGGGAATGAACCTGATCCATCCACTCTGGGAAGCCTCGATGGCCACCAAGAAGATGGATATTCCCGCCCTCAATGTTCAGTACGCCGTCCACTTTGCGTGGTTTGACGGCCAGTCGACCAAAGATACGCGTGCCTTCAGCGGCAATGAAACCATGACGTCCAGCATGGGCGCCAATCTCAATGTCCAGGTGATTTATAGCTCTGGCGTCGAGATTCTTGGTGAGACGGCAGGGAATCCGAAGTTCAGCGTTGAGGGAACATTCTACTCTGAAGAGCCGTTCTGGTTTGACGCCGATGTCAAAAGAACGGGCGGCGGTAATCGCAAACAAATGGCTGTCACCGTCGACGCTCTGGATTTTGCGTACTATCAAGAAGCGATGAAAGTCATTGCACGGACCAATACGGCTTTGGTCTCACAAATGGCGGCGGCGCGATGAGGCTCGACACTCGAGCAGGAGCACATCGATACTTCTTTGTAGCTCTTGCTATTGGCTTCAGTGCGCTAGCCTCAGGGGAGATGGCGGCGGCGCAAAATGCCCAACCCGCGCCACATCCACTTGAACAACACTATCGCGAAATTGCAACCGGTCTTAGCGCGCTTTCTGCCTGTCCAGGTCTGATTGAGGATTGGGAATATTCAGAGCTGAGCGATTATCGGCGCGGATTGCAACAACAGATTGAAAAGGTGTCTGGACAGAAGATTCGTGTGGCTTTTCGACGGGGTGTTCTCACGAATGGTGCGGGTTTTCAGTGCGAAGACCCACGTTTGGCGGAGGAAGCTCAACGTCTACGGAATTTTGTGCACCACCAGTGGAAAACGCGATACGATGCGATGAGCCAGAATGGTGCTTGTTCAGAGTTGCTTGGGCAATACGGTCATTTCATCCCGCTTCTCAAAACCATTGATCAACAGGTTCGGCTGACCTTGCCTGATACGCAGGAAGCGCGTGCAGATAGGCGCAAATCTGTGACTGAAATGGCCGATCAACTTGCACCCATTTGTCCGAAGCATTCACCACTGGACGGGCTGTTTGATCCGGTTGTCGACAGTGTTCTCGACGACTTGTTCGCCCCCATTCACAGTGGCGCTCGTCGCGCCGAGAATGAGTATCGGGATCGTACATTTGACTTAAACCTGGGTTATACGATGGGCGCAGGTGAAACGAGATCCTATGGCGTGTCTGGTCGCAATACTGAAGTTTTGGCCAAGCGCCACTCGGACCCGGTCCAAAGTCGGGTGCTCGTCAGGAAAGCAGCCTGCGGACACTTCATCAACGGCCAGGATCCAGATGATTCAAACCCTTGTCTTTTGTCGATCGACGCGTCTGGCGGTCTTGCAATGGCGACTGTCACGAAGGGGCTTGGTGCTCCCATTCTACTCGAGTGGCATAAGGATGCGGTGCTACGAATCTACGATCCCTCCAACAGTAACGTAGTGATGACGCTCACGCCGATGAAGAAGGATGGAGTTGTTATCGTTGGTCAGCATGCCGCAAACGGTGTGACCTATTTTGAAAACCTTTTGGCGCAGACAAGGGAACTGCACCCGCTGGCTCAATTGAACATCATGCTAATCGATGAAGATGGCCGTGAAATGCCCCTGACGGGCAGTGTTGGTGAAGAAGGTATTCCTCGCACAGTCGCCATATCAGATCTGCGTCAGGCATTTTCCTACGCATACGCATCGAACGACAATGACTTGACAACAGGCGGCCTAACCGAGCCATCCTATACTTTCAAGAAAGCCGAACGGGAATAAGCCTCGTGAGCAAGATGGGTCAGACAGAATGACGATCTTAGACAGAACCAGCCTTAGCTTGTGCGTCTTTGTGTTAAGTGCGCTGCTACCTGCATCGGCACAGCAAATTGAAGGCATCGGTCCCTGCCAAGTACAAGGTGGATTTGCCCGAGCGCAGGTTGGCGACATTCGATTGGTTGGTTCACCTGTCGCAGGGGTCAGCGCCATTGCGATAAAACTATCCTATCAGTTTGATCTGAGCGAGACAGCACAGCTGGTCGAATACACGCCCATCGAGGGCGCAACCAAAGCCATCCAGATCGACATGATTGGAACGGTTGACCGCTCCACCTATGATATTACTTATTTAGAAGCGCACGCGACGATTAGTGGGTTCCAGCAGGTCGAAGCACCTTCTCTGTCGACGGGGCGCTACTATGGCATCTATCTGAATACGAGCACTGAACGCGTTTCAACGATCACAGTGATGGAAACAAATCGAGACTCGAAAGTCTATAATGGCAAACTCTCCGCGGAGATTATCCAGAATCCGGATATTACCGGAGAGGACGATTGGAGGCGTAAATTGGAAGTGATGGGCGCCGGTTTCGTGGATGCTGATCTGCGTAACCGGAAGCCAATGCACATTTGGTTTGCGGATTATCAGGGAACCGGCGTGAAGGCGTCGCTCGATACATCTAGCTTTAACGTTGCGGACAATGAGGTGAAAGTGAAGGAAGTCGCAAAAGGGCTGATAGAGCAAGCGCAGAGTTTTCAATGTAATCCGTTTCCTGGTTGATGCTTTTGGGGGGGCAACGAAGGGAAAGGAGTAGAAATGATCAAGCACATAGCTGTATCGTTCGCGTGCATTTTGGGCTTAACTACTTCTGTCAAGGCCGACCCACATGAAACAATCGCGGGACACGCGCTTTGCGGTGATGTTCCGACCTCGTTTTTGTTTTCGATCACCCATCAAGGCGGGCTGGATCCGGCAACTTTTAAAGATCCGTGTCGATCAGGCGCTGGACCATGCAATGATATGTTTAAAGCCCGTTTTGAAGCGACACGAATGGTCTCAGGAACGGCTCACATAAGCCGTCTTGAAAGCGCGAATGGCTTCACTTCCGAAACACTTCGTATAGACGGTCACGCGCTGGACGTTCCACCCGATGGTTGGAACAGGCAGGAGCCCATGCGCTATGAATATGAGTTTGGATTGATTGATGACGATCAGGATGGCCTCGGTGCGGCGAAGACTTGGGTTAAGGCCTTGAGATACACTGACCGTATTGACGGCAAGAGGAAACTCTCGCTCCAGATAGACAATGCCATGTGCCAAAACATCGACTTCACGCATCAGCGCATTCTTGACATCGATTGAAGACCGGTCGAGGTTTTCAGAGTTACTTGGGCGGCGGTTTTTAGGGCGTCTTAAGTCTCTGAGCTTTGTTTCCTGTAGGCTCTTGCACCCTCAGAATAGCCGTCTGCCTTGGACTCAATGATTTGGCTGACTGCTCCACCATCAAGGGGCTTATCTAACATAAACGCTGGAATGTAGATCTTGACCCTTGGATTCATGCGCCCACGCATATACGGGTCGACGGATATTTAAACGGTTCACAACAATAGCTCGTCCGCTTTCGGCGGACGAACATCGATGTTGCTCAAATCAAAAAGTTTTTGCTCCGGAAAACAGTAGGAAAATCTCTTGGAAAAAATGCTTTTCCGGTGGTGTTGTTCATTGTGCTATCTTTCCTCCTTCAAATTTCCGCCGGGAATAAATGCCGCTTCAAGAAGTTCAACGACGATCGATAGTGTCGTTTCACGATCTCTTCGTCCATACCAAAATAATCAAATCCGTGAGGCGCTCCCGTCGTGACTTCGAGTACGCAATCGACCTGTGCATCGCGTAGACGGCGCGCATATTCCTTGCTTTCTTCATAGAAGAGATCGATATCACCGACGCCAATCCAGGCGGGCGGCAAACCACGGAGGTCTTCGCGTCGCGATGCGGAGACATAAGCCGGCAGAGACTTGGCTCCTACCTTCTCAGCACCCAGATAGGCGGACCATCCGACACGGTTGGCCTGATTGTTCCACATAATGTGCTTGATCGGGTCGAGCTTTTTATCTGCAGCGGTTCGATCGTCCAGCATCGGATACGTCAGGATTTGCGCTACGGGTTGGGAGGCGCCTTCGTCCAAAAGACGCTGCGACAGGCAAGCTGCGAGCCCGCCGCCAGCGCTGACGCCTGCCAAGGCGATCTTATGCGTGTCGATCTGGAGGCGCTGGGCTTCTTTCAAAAGCCAGCGCCAAAATGCCCAGCAATCGTTGAGCGCCGCGGGGGCCGGATGCTCGGGCGCGCGCCGATAGCCCGGCGAGAGCACGACTGCCCCTAGTTCCTTTGCGTACCAGCTGCCACCCCAGTCATTAAAAGCGGGATCGCCTCCGATCAGCCCGCCACCATGGAAAATGACAACAGCGGCCCCGGAAAGCTCGCCTTCTGGCATGTAAATGCGAACAGGGTTCCCATTGACAGTCCTTTCGATGAGCTTAACGCCATCTACCATTTCTTGCGGGGGAACCTTGTAGAGTTTCTTGCCGAGCCACAAGACGACTGGCCAGTGAATCGGCGGAAAGAACTTATTTTTAAAAACCGTCCGAAGGTCAGGATGAACGTCTGAAAGTTTCATAATGGCGTTCTCGCGCGCTCTTTTTGGCAGTTGAAGGGTGTTTTGGAATTCTTGATCTAGCTTAGCGAGACCAACATCTTGTCGTCACTCATCAACTCAGAAAGCACGACAACGCCAAAACCGGTGAGAGAGAAATGCGTATGTGATCGCAAGTTTAGCAGGATGACGTTTTGCGGGGCGGCTTATACGAACTAACTCTAACCCGTAGGCGTTCCTATTCGAGTTAAGCTCGGTAGAGCTTCGGTTATATCTGTAGGCGTACTATGATTAGCGCGTGCAAATTTTATTTCTCCTGATGCGTTGAGATTTAGGCGGCGTTCATGATGAAGAAGATCCGGCAATCTATAGCCTCCTTTTAGAAAATTGTGGGGTCTGCCTGGTGTAAGTTGGCGCACTTGAAGCCAAAATTATTTTGGCTGCTGACAATCTCATACTTTTCCTCTTGTCATGCTTTCGAGATAGCCCGCTCTATTTTGCGAGTAATTCTAGACATCGTTACAAATTCGCAACAGGTGCAGGCTTGCTACATAACAACAGTTATGTTAATTGATGTCAATAATGGGAGAAGGAGCGCTATTTGGCTTAAATGCGGTCTGGAATTAGCGGTATTTGCTGTGCGCAGGAGGCAGATCATCCGCCCATTTGATTTCCGCCTGATACATTGAGTCGATTAAGGCGTTTTTTTGCAAAACCAACAATATTGGGGTTTCACCTCGTGAAGTCCGGGAGGGAAGAATGAAAAAGTTGCCTTTAGGAGTAAGCCTTACCGCAATGGCTGCCGCAAACTTGACGTTGGCGAGTGGGGTATCGGCGCAAGAGGCGCCGTCGGCCGAGAGTGGGCGTGTCGATACGATCACAGTGAGTGCGCAGCGCCGAGAGCAAAACCAGCAGGATGTTCCGATTGCAATCACTACACAGAGCAATGAGACACTCATTCGGACAGGTACGGATACGCTGAGTGATTTAACGGCGATTACACCGGGGTTGACCGGCCGTAATCAGGGTTTATTCCCTGGCATATATTCAATTCGCGGCATCAACTCGAACAGCTTCGGCGTCGGCGGCGACAACAGTGTGGGCGTATTTGTTGACAACGTTTTTATCGGTCGTCAGTCAATTTCTAACATTGGTTTTCTCGATGTTGATCGGATCGAGGTTTTAAAAGGCCCGCAAGGGACTTTGTTCGGGCGTAATTCAACAGCAGGTGTCATTTCGATTACCAGTAAAAAGCCAGGCGATGAATTCGAAGGTGAGGGACGCATCAGTTATGGTAACCTGAATTCGCTTGATGCATTCGCCGCCGTATCGATCCCGGTCATTCAGGATAAGTTTGCACTTCGCGTGGCCGGTCAACGCCGACGGGAAGACGGCGCCTGGACAAACGTTGCAACAGGCGAACGTATCGGCGATCAGGAATTATGGTCGGGTAAAGTGTCTGCTGTGTGGAATGTCACAGACAATTTCACAGCCAGGGGATTTTATGCTCTTTGGCGCGAAGAGACGACCGGATACCCCTGGGGTGCGACCGACGAAAGCCTGACGTCTCTCGTTCCCGGAAGCTCGCCCGACCCGTTTGATCGATTGGTTGCAACCAATGTCGATCAGTTCGAAGAGAGGGACGCCGACGTCGCCGGCCTTACACTGAACTACGACATTTCCGACAATATCTCGATTACGTCGATTACAGCGTATACAAAGCTTCAAGATCAGGGCTTCACAGATCTTGACGGTTCGATTCTCCCTCTTTTTCAGGCGAATTTTGGTCCTGACGCATCGGCGATTGCCGCAAACCCCGGTTTTTCAGGCGGCACGCCCAACGAAACGTTCAGCCAGGAGCTTCGACTGACTGGCTCAAACGATAGAATAGACTGGCTCTTGGGCGTAAACTATTTCGCTGAGTGGGTCGGTGAACCGATCACCTTCCAGTTTGATGATACTTTCTTTGTTGGGGGCACGCCCATTGACGCTGGTACTTTTTTTCCTGGCAGTCCGGCATTCGCAGTATGTGACGCCACATCGGACGCTCTTTTAGGGCCTTGCAATACCGAAGCGCGAGAAAGCGTTCTTCAAGATGGTGATTATGATTCGTTCGCCGTTTATGGCGATCTTCGCTACGCGGTGACAGGCGCGTTGGCGCTCACCGTCGGCCTTCGATATTCGTATGATGAAAAGGAATTTGCTTTTTCGACATTCATCGAGCCGAATGTCACGTCGATACTATCTGGGAGCACCATCGTCTTTCCAGATACAATGGGCGCGCCTGTAATACTCAAGGATGACTGGAGTGACTTCCAACCGCGTTTCGTCATCGACTATCAATGGAACGATGAGATCTTGACATATGCAAGCGTTAGTCGCGGCTTCAAGGCGGGCGGTTTTGACATCAGCCAGAGCGCCGATGACATTCCGTTCGATGAAGAAAGTGTGTGGGCTTATGAGGTTGGCCTTAAGTCAACGCTTGCGAGCGGTCGAGCCGTGTTGAATCTCGCCGGTTACTTTAATGATTATGAAGGCCTTCAGGTGCAGACAGTTGTCAATGGTATCACGCAGACAGTGAATATTCCGACGTTGGACAACTACGGTTTTGAATTGGAAATGCTGGCAAAACCCAGCGATAGTCTGGATTTCAATATGGGCGTTGCGTTCAATGAGAGCGAATTCGGGACATTCGTGACGGACGCTGGTGACTTGACTGGCAACCGCGTGCCGCAAACCTCGCGTTGGCAGCTGAATTTTGGCGCACAGTACACGCATAGCTTAACGAGCGATCTGGATGTCTATCTGCGAGGCGACGCTAACTACCGCACGCGGGAATTCGAGACGATTGAGAATGTCGATGCGTTTTCACAGGAAGGTTACTGGCTTGGCAATGCGCGTTTGGCGCTCGCCAATGCCGACGGTCGATGGGAGTTGGCGCTTTTTGCGCGGAACATCTTTGATGCTGAGTATGTCAGCTTAAGGAACAACCTTGGTTTCGGTACGGTCGCCATCGCCGCCCCGCCGCGCCGTTGGGGCGGTGAAATTCGCGCTAGCTTTTAACGTAACCGGTGAGGTGGGCTTGTATTGGTGGAGATAACCGCTTTTTGCCACCGGAACTCTCACAGCTTTAAATTGATTTTTTCAATGAGCCTGCGGCGTAGGCGCATACCCATAAACGATGTTTGCTGTTTTCTCGAACGGTGACGTTTCTTATTCGGCGGTGGGGAGGAATGCCCCGCCCGACCGATTGAACCAAAAGCAATAGCACTGACAACTAGCTAGGCAATTTTGCATAAGTTCCTTAAAGGTAAGCAGTGGTGGCGCTTTCTTGTAACCGCTCCTTTTGTCAGAATCTTTCACGCGTTAATACTAAAAGATACGTACAAGAAATAATAATATGAAGCGTTTACTTTTTCAGCATCTCGATCTGAACATCAACAAGGTGAACAAGCCGCTTTCGTGTGAGGCGCTTCGGTTCAAACGGCGTCATTCGCGCCAGTCCGTCCACAAAGGCGTCAATCTGATCAGCTAAATCCCGCGCAGCGATATCATCTCGAATGAGGTCGTAGGATTGACCTTTTTCTATAAGTTTCGTGAGCTGTTTGTGCAATGTGGCGCGAACGCTGCTTATTGTTGCTGCTACTTGGGGGTTTTTGTCGGCCGCCACTAAAAAACTCTGCCAACCGATTATTCGTTTTCTGTCTGCCTCGCTTAATGGTAGATTGTTGAGAGCGATTTCGCGCAGCGAGTTCTGTACATCCTCGTCTTCGAGAGCTGCTTTCAGGTGGTCTTTCACACCTTTCGCCGCTTGCGTGACCACATACTCAAGGAGCTCGTCTTTGTTCTCAAAGTAGTGAACAAGCGCGCCTGTCGTATAACCTGCTTCTCGGGCGATCGCGCGCATGGATGCGCCATCGAGGCCCCGGTCCGCCAGTACTCGCCACGTAGCTTCCGCGATTTCCTTCCGCTTCAGATCGTATTCGCCAACGGGGCGACCCGGCGTTTTTACCATGCTCATTTTTTTACCGCATTAGTAAGTTTAATGCGGTGATCATTAAGGGAATTTCCCAATATCTCAAGAACATACGACGCGAAATTTTCAGATGGTGCGCTCAACCTTCAGAGAAACATGCTGAAACGCGGGAGACTGCAATTGATACTCTTGTTGATGACTTGGTGTTGAAAAACCGTTGCGCTCATGCTTCTGGAGTCGACTTCGCCCACAACTCAGTCTTGCTGCTGTGATTGAAAAGCGACAGCATTAGCGGTGACCATGCGTCATGCTGCTTAAAAGAGAACGCTTTCTGCTCTTTATTTGTTTTTCTGTGGGACAAGAGTTCATCAGTCATCTACGCGCGCCATAAGGTAACGCCGAGCCACACCGTCCAAAAAGGCGCCGCCAACACAACCAACGCCATCATCACATTTGACACCGCCAGAACATCGAGGCTTGCAAAAATCCATTGACCGAACCACGCTGCGCCGATGATCATAGCGCTTGCGCCAAGTGCTTTTTTCCCCGCCGTCATCAAGAGCTTTCCGACGCCGGTCATCCAGACAGCCGCAAAGAAGGCCTCCATAAGCCAAAGGCCGCGCACCTGGCCGCCTACGGTAGCATCCCAGGCCGCCGCCGCTGCTGACTGTTCCAAGGAGGTCGCTGTCGCATAGCCCGCCTGTAATGCTTCATAGGCGCCCGCCTGATGCATCGCGCCATAAGTCCCAAGCAGACAGTAAACGACGCCGAAGCTGGAACTCATATCCGCGATGGTTTCGTCAACCTGGCGCAACGCTTTCCAAGCGTAAATGATCACGGGAATATAGATCAGATAATACCCAAAAGGGTCAAACCATAGGCCCCAGTAAAAGGCGTTTGCCCGGTCCGCTGGAAGGCTTAAGAGTTCATGGCTTTCGAATAAAAAGTTTGTATTCCCGGCCGACGCCATGCCCAGCAGCACTTGTGTAATCACAGCGAATGGCAAAGACGAAAATGCTACGATTGCGGCGAGTTTTCGTCCCGGTACGGTGCGGTCTAAAGTCTGCATTTTCAGGTCCTGAGTGATAAGGCTGGGGTCGTTTTCTTCAGGCGCTCGCGTCGCCGTACACTGTCGACTGCACCCTTTTATGGCGCCATCAGGCAGCTGCGCTTTTGCTTGTCGTTAGCTGATCAATCATGCGCCGAACGCACCAGACTGTGCTTTCCATGTTCCCATTGGAGACGTAGTCGCCGACAAAGGAGACACCGTTCCGATTATCGATGGAATCCAGAAAACCGTGCGTTCGCTGATTATGACCCGTATGGAATTGTGGCACTGTGTACTTATGACGCGTCACTGCGAACCCTTCGACCAGGTTGTCCACATGGGGCATATAGGGCGCAATATCGCGCCGTGCGAGGGCGGCGAGCTCTTCGTCCGACGTTTCCATATACTCGGCGGAATTTGGATGAATGATCCACGCCTGCAGGGTTGATTTGCCTGAAGGTGTATTGCCGGTGCCGTCCTGGTTGGCGTCTGTGCAGTAGCTTACTGCTGTCTTGGCGTTGAAAGGAAGGAAGTAGGTAAGAATGGTCTCGGGCAGTTTTTCGCTCAGGAACAGAGAGATAATGATTGCGGGAGGCTGTTCAATAGCGGAGAGATAGTCTTTCTCAAGCGCCCAGGTGTTGGGGATAATTTTTGCTGCGTGTACGGCGTTAGCGGCGACGACGACGTGATCTGCGCGCACTTCATCGCCGTTCTTCAATGTGAAGCCGACAACGTTGCTATTGTCTTCTATAAGAGTGTCAGCGGGCTGATTGTAGTGAATGGTGGCGCGTTTCGCCAGTTCGCGATGGAGACTCGCCGTACCGCCTTCGAGCGTCACCAAGGGATGCGATCCAAAACTCGCCAGTTGATGCTGGAGATGTGATAAATGCATCTCGCTTGCCTCAAGGTCGTTCAAGAGCCCGGTGCGTGTCGATAAGCGTAATAGGTTGTCTTGAATGAATTTGCTTTTGGTGCTGTCGAGGGCGAGGACGTCATCGATTTTTGAATTACGCGGGGAGGGCGCGTATTTCTCGCTCTTGTTCGTGAGCAGGAGTTTCGCAGCATACATAAGCAAGTTTATATTATCGAAGAAACTGCCATTTTTGAACCAGGGCTTCTTCGGGTCGACGACGAAGGATTCGTCGGGGGCCGATCCGGTGAACACGCGCATTTTTCCGTGGACGACCGTCGTTTTTGGCGTCAGGCCGATCTCATCAATGATGCGAAGAATATTACCATAACTGCCGACAAAGTACTGGGAGCCCACATCCGCCCAATCATTGGTGCCTGGTCGCTGCATCAGTCGCCCACGGCCTCCGGCGCGTTCGGTCGCTTCGTAGATTTCGACGTCATGCCCAAGTTTTTTCAGTTCATAGCTGGCGGTTAGTCCGCCGATGCCTGCGCCAATAATTGCGATTTTCATATTCTTCCTCCCGCTCTTTTCTGATCGGCGCGCCCTTACCTGTTTAAGGTTGTGGGCGATGCATTTGTGAGCAGCGCGGGCTAATTCGCCCATTCGAGTTGGTGGTTGACGAGCGCCACTGGCGCTTCAATCGCCGTTTTACGGAATAGTTCGCCGCCCCAGGCATCCAGAAGGGAATCGGCGCGCATTTTTACAGCGTCAGCAAGGGCGTCGTATGCGTTCTTCGCGCGGCCATGCATCCAGGTGACGTATGAGATGATGACCCGATCAGCTTCAACGCCTTCCAGCGTAAACTTATGTTGCCCAAGAAAACGAGGGATCTCTTCTCGCGGATTGCCTGCTTTCCACGTAGCAAGTGCGGCGGCGGTTTTTGCAAGGACCGGCATTTGCTCGCGCATCATGCGCTGCATAACGGGGGTCAAGGTTTCAGGTATCGCGTCATCGGGAAGGTAGTCGCCCAGCGGTTCGCCACTGGGATGCATCATGCGCTCCACATAGCGCGCGACGGCAAGACCTTCCCGTCGCATTAAGGCGCCAGCCGTCGCATCGCGGTACATATGTGCGTAAAGAGCGCCGACAAGGCCGAAATCGCCGGCGCAAGGACGGTCGCCGAGCAAAAATGGGAAGGCCCGAAAGTGCGCATCAAGGTCGCCTAAGAGATCGCGCCACAGGCGTTCGACGATTTTTTTATTGTGCGGGTGGATGCCCAGGAGCGGTGGAGCGCCTTGAAATGGTTTTGCACGTTCCTCGCCGACGGCTCGTTGCTCCTCTTTAGACTTTCCAGGAGCCAGGTTCATGCCGAATTCGGCGATGGTATCATCGGCGTCGTACTCCCAGCGATAGTGCATGGCCGGAATAAGGAGCCAATCGTCGGCGAAAAGCTCAAGCAGAAGCGATACCAGGTTTTGAACGCCGCCCTGAGGCGTCATGACTGGATAGCTGTTCCCCTTGAGTTCGAAGTGATCAATGATCTCCGTCGTGTCCTGTAGTGTTTCGTCATCGGGTGTTATGAGGACGGGAATCACTGGCCTGCCAATGCGCGGAATGCAGATTTCCTTATAGAATGCAGGATCGGGGGTGCGTTCTTCGAAGTCGACGCCCTTCCAGCGCAAATAGGAGCGTGCCTTGCCGCTGAAGAAGGATATGGCTGCACCGTATAGGATGTGCTTCATCAGTGTGCTCTATTTTTTCGTGTGCTTTGGCGATCACATGGCGGTGCGCTGGCGATCATGGCAAGATGAACGTCAATGACTTGGGTTAATTGTTCAATCGAAAGGCCGTCCGGTTCGAACGGCGCCATCCGAATAAGGCCATTAATCATCGTGTTCCACTGCATCGCAAGGTCCGTCGCAGAAAAGTCGTCACGGACAGTACCGTCTTTCTGGCCGCGCTGAAGGAGTTTTGTCAGTTTGCTATAGTTTGTTGCGTGAATTCGCTTAATGGTCTCCGCGATTTGTAGGTTGGACTCACTCTTTGTTAGATAACCTTGCCATGCTGACCATTTGCGCCGATTGGAGCTGTTAATCGGCATGTTGTCGAGAGTCATTTTTCGAAGAACGACGATGACATTATCCTCAGACATTGCCTGATCGAGGAGTTCCTCGACACCCCGAAAAGCATGTATTAGTGCAAACTCCAGAATTTCGTCCTTGTTTTCGAAGTAGTGGGTGAGGACGCCCGTGGTAAAGCCTGCCTCGCGCGCAATGGCGCGCATTGACGCATTAGCAAACCCGCGTTCAGATATCACCGACCAGGTTGCTTCGGCGATCTGTATACGCCGCAATTCATATTCGCCTCTAGGTCTGCCGACTTGCTTTTCAACATGAGTGTCTTGCGTCATGATTTAATTATATAACAACTGTTATTTTTACTCAATTGATCGGCGGTGAAAACGCTGAAACCGTGCCGCTGCCTCCTCCGCGTTCATGGCAACCTGATAGGAAAAAAAAGATCTTCACGCTCGCGCATTGTAATTAACATAACTGTTGTTATAAATAAATGCAAGAGCGCGATAAACTTTGAATCCGCGTTTCATCTGCGGCCAATTCGGAATTGGAGAAAAATGATGCCTACTGAAACGGAAGTCCTCAAAAGAATCAGCGCCAATCTCGACTTTGATCCCTTCGAGCTCCGCAAGAAATATTATTTTGAACGCGATCGCCGCGTCAAAAAGGAGGGAAGTGAGCAATATGCTGAGGTGGCCGAAGAGCTTTCAAAGTATGAAGACGAAGATCCGTTCGTAGAAGAAGTTATTGAGCGCGCGCCGTTTGATATCGATACAGATGTCGCGATTATCGGCGGCGGCTTCAGCGGTATGATGACAGCCGCGCGGCTCAGCGAGCGGGGTATTACGGATTTCCGGATCATTGAAGCCGGCTCAGACTTTGGCGGGACTTGGTATTGGAACCGCTACCCGGGCGCTCAGTGTGATGTCGATTCCTATTGCTATTTACCGCTTTTGGAAGAAACCAACTACATGCCGAAGGAGAAGTATTCCTTTGCACCCGAAATTTTCGACCATGCGAAGCGTATCGCCAGGCACTTCGACCTTTATGATCGCGGCGTATTTCAGACGCGCGTTACCGAAGTTCGTTGGGATGAAGCTAATCAGTACTGGCTCGTTTCGACAAATCGAAACGATGTTATTCGCGCCCGATTCGTAGTTCAGGGCACAGGTCCCATGAGCCGGCCGAAACTACCGGGGATTCCTGGCATTGAGGAATTTGAAGGTTGTTCCTTTCATACATGCCGCTGGGACTACGATTACACGGGCGGTGATCACAACGGCAATATGAGCGGTCTTGCCGACAAGCGCGTCGCCATAATCGGCACCGGCGCAACGGCGGTACAGTGCATTCCCTATCTCGGCGAGTCGGCTGGGCAGCTCTATGTTTTCCAGCGCACGCCATCCTCCGTAGATCTCCGCGGCAATAAGCCGACGGATGAAGCCTGGTATAAGTCCCAGGAGCCGGGCTGGCAGCGCAGGCGGCGCGAAAACTTCTCAACGCTTATCCTTGGCGGCATGGTCGAAGAAGATCTCGTCAATGACGGATGGACCGACATAGTAAGGCGTATGGGGAACGCTCTGATGGCGCGCGATCCCGCCGACGGCGCCATCGAGATGGTGGAAATTCTTTTGATGGCCGAGGTCAAAGACTTCGAAAAAATGAATGAGATTCGAGCGCGCGTAGATAGTATCGTGGAGGAGAGTGAAACGGCTGAGAAGTTAAAACCGTGGTATCGCCAGTTCTGCAAGCGGCCGACCTTTAACGATCTATATCTTCCGACTTTCAACCGTTCCAACGTAGAGCTTGTCGATACCGTCGAAACCCAGGGCGTCGAACGTATTACGAAAAAGGGGATCGTTGCGAACGGTAAAGAATACGAAGTCGACTGCATTATATTCGCCACAGGCTTTGAAGCCACGTCGTCGCCAAACCGTCGCGTCGACTTTGATACGATTGGCCGTGGTGAAAAATCGTTATACGATCACTGGGGAGAGGGCTTTCGAACGCTGCATGGGATCGCAAGCCATGGGTTCCCGAATTGGTTTACCATTGGCATCAACCAGAATGCGCTCTCGCCGAACTTTGTTGAAATGTTTGATGACCTTGCATTGCATGTTGCTTACATCATTTCCGAAGTGCGAAAGAATGGAAACTCGATCGTTGAAGTCTCCGAAGATGCGGAGGAGGCTTGGGTGAAGGAAGTTATCGCCACGAGCAACGTGATGCGAAATGACTTTCTCGCCGATTGCACGCCTGGCTTTTACAATGAAGAAGGACAGAAGTTTAATCTGCAAAACCTTCCCTATGGTCCCGGCATCAACGCCTTCAATCAGCTATTGAAGGCCTGGCGTGACGAGGGAGCACTCAAAGGATTGGACCAGCGCTAGGTTTCGCGTGCGATGTTATTTTGCACTTTGTAGAAACAATTTCTTACTCCGACTTGGCTTATTGCAGTGTGCCCGCGCGGTGGCGCTGCATCTGCTCGATGGAGCGTGCCGATTGTATGGCGTGCGGTTGGCTTTGCGGGCGCTGCCGTATCAAGCAAACCCAAAGCGCGTTCGCCTTTTTGCATTCGCCTGTCGGATCAGGAAAAGGCTCAATTGACGTGTGAGGTGGGTGATAAGCCTGTCTCGAACCACGCCCGGTTGAAGGTGCACGGCAAAAAGGCGCCGTTTGGCGCGCAAGCCGAAAGTCGATGCCGCCAAACCAGGGTTTGTTGAGATTCAGCTGGATTTTGAGTGAAAATGGTGATTTCCGAGAACCGACGCGCAGTGTACTTGAGGGTACATGAGCATCGGAAGCGCAGGAAAGCGCCATTTGCAGCCGAAAGTCGGCTGAATGTTAACAGACCCTAGGGCAGGTGCTGGCGACGCTCGGGAACACGCATTTACATCCAACCTCAATCAACTTGCCAAAGCCGCCAATAGAGTAGTGTGATGTTTCTGCAGTTAAGAGCTTTATGTGATGAAATTATTTGCCGCATGTAGCATCTGGTTGTGCGGATACGTCCATCGTTAAAATCACCTGATAGCGACAAATCAGCTTCTTCAATGGGCGGGCAGCCCAAACCGAAGGATCCTCTGATAATTGGTTTCAAAGTGATCGGCTACAGGGGGGGGGTATGGGGGAGTCCCTGATGGCGGAGAAGTTGGGATCAACTTCGAACCCGCTTTTTGAGACTTTAGAGGAATGGGAGCGGGTTTTACAGGCTGAAAATATTGATTTTGAGGAGTTGTCCCCATGAGCAATTCCTTGACCTCAAACCTCAATTCCGACTTTACGGCCTCCGCCAAAACGCCCCGGTCTTCCAAACCAATGCCTGCCGCGCCATTTTCGATCCGGTTCACCGATGAAGAACGCGCTCGGTTGCGGCGCGATGCGGGGGCCTTATCGCTGGCGGCCTATATCCGTTTGAAGCTGTTTTGCGATGGCAAGCCGGACGGAAGCAAGCGGAACGCTACTCGCAAGCGTAATGCGCCGTCTGTCGAGCTTACCATGATCAGCCAGCTTTTGGGGGCTTTGGGCCAGTCGCGGCTTTCCTCGAACCTTAATCAAATTGCCAAAGCGGCTAATGTTGGGGCGCTGCCTGTTAGCCCTGAACTTGAATCTGAGCTTCAGGCCGCTTGTGCCGATGTCCGGGCCATGCGCGAAACGCTGATTGTTGCGCTCGGTCTCAAAAGCGAGGCGTAAACGCCATGATTCTGTTTGGCTCACAGCGCGGCGGCGCGAAGAATCTGGCGTTGCATCTCATGAAAGATGAAAACGACCATATCGATGTGCATGAGGTGCGCGGCTTCGCCGCCGATACGGTGATGGGGGCGCTCAACGAAGCTTACGCCTTATCACGCGGCACCAAATGCAAGAAATTCCTCTACTCGCTGTCACTGAACGCGCCGCCGGATCAATCAGCCAGCGTTGACGATTACGAAGCCGCCATTGAACAAGCTGAGGAGCGTCTGGGCTTGAAAGACCAGCCCCGCGTGATCGTCTTCCATGAAAAACAAGGCCCGAACGGACCCCGGCGCCATGCCCATGCGGTGTGGTCACGGATTGATACTGACCAGATGAAGGCGGTGCATATTGGTTTCGATCACCGAAAGCTGGAAACCTTGAGCCGTGACTTGTTTTTGCATCATGGCTGGAAAATGCCGCGCGGCCATGCGAATTCAAAAGAAGCCGATCCGCGTAACTTCACGCTGGCCGAATGGCAACAAGCCAAACGCGCTGGAAACGATCCGCGAGAAATTAAAACCGCCATTCAGGATGCCTGGGCGATTTCCGACACAAAGGCCGCATTTGAGCATGCCTTAAATGAGCGGGGTTTCATGCTGGCGCGGGGTGACAGGCGCGGCCATGTGGCCGTTCATCACTCCGGCGAAGTCTATTCAATCGCCCGGCAAGCCAAGATCAAAACAAAGCTGGTGCGCGAACGCCTTGGCGATGAACAAGCCTTGCCAAGCATCGATGAGGCAAAGGACAAAATCGCCAACGCCCTGCTGCCAAAGCTCAAGCGGCTGCGGAAAGACGTGGCGCAAGAGGCCAAGTCTGTAAAACAGGATTTTGCTTTGGAAAAGACAACGCTGGTCGAAAAACAGCGTGCCGAACGGGCAGCCTTCAAGAAAATGCTCGATGACAGGCGAATATTTGAAGCGCAGCAACGACAAGCCCGGTTTAGAGGCGGTATCGGCGGTTTGTGGGATCGCTTGAGCGGACAACACCGAAAAATCACGGCGCAAAATCAGCAAGAGGCGGAGGCGGCGCAAAAGCGCGACAGGCTCGCTCATGAGAACTTGATACAATCTCAGCTTGAACAGCGCCGGGCTTTATCACTCAGACATAGCCGCGAACGGCTGGCCTACTTACAGAAACGCCGCGAATTAAAGGCCGATGCCGCCCGCTATTGGGATATGCAAAAGCCACCGGACAAATCTAAGAACGACGAAGTCGCCGCAAAAGCGCAGTACAGGCAAAACCGTCAGCGTCAACGCAAGCCCAGAAAACCACGCGGGCGCGATCCTGAGCCGGACCTCTGACCCCAACAGCCATGGTCTCGCCATCCTCTCCGACGGGAGGTTTGCTGCTTCGGAATGGGATGAAAACGGCCTTCACCCGGACTGAGGCCGCTTTTCAGCACAGGCCGGACAGCAAACCGGGAGGCAGCGCTCCGATCTCGCCACAAACACCGCCCCATTGCTGCTTTGGAAGGGTTTGAAACGGCCTATCCATTTTCCGCTGCTTTTTTTACGCGCCGATAAATTGGACCATCGTAGGTAGAAGGCGGTGTGCCGCTTTGCTTTGCATTTAGATCGTTGAATACGCGGCCCCTATATTCTGGCGGTATTCGCATTGAAACGGCGACTCCTTCTGGAACTTCGTGGTAGGCCAATTCACTATGCGTCCCGTCAGACCGTATGCTGCCGAATTCAAGCATCTGAATGATATTTTGTGTGCTGTTTATGCGAAATCGCGGATCGCCAAAAATGTCAGCGCCAAAGGTTATTGTATTCAGAACATAAGGGAAGAACAGTGACCCAATCGAAAACCCTTTTTCAAAAGCTGTTGCAGAGTTCATCCCGAAAATCACGCCTCGGCTCAAATCATATATCGGACCGCCGCTCATGCCGCTTGAAATCGACTCGGTAAAAGTAAAACATGGTCCGCGAACATATCCTTGCGCGTAGTTGTGAGTGAAAACATTCTCCACGTAGCCCTCGACGACCTTGAACTTATGGTCGTATTCATTTTCCCAATCAAAATCGTTGATATCTGAGAGCGCTACACCGCCTGCGGGGAACTTGAAGTCACAATAACCAATAGAATGTATCGGCTGGTCCAGAGCAGGCAACGCAAAGCTAATCTCGCTGTCCAAAGATAGATTGCCCTCAACAAATTTAGCAGAACAAAAGGCAATATCGGCAGGCGGTCCGGCAGATATTTTTTCAAGTGGAAGAAAGTGAAACTGAATTTGGGTTTTGCCCGTGCGGTAGGACCGAAGAATAAAGAAATTGCACCGCTCCAACGTGCCGTCTTTGATTTCTCGATTGAAAAGACGTTGATTATTCCGTGTCGGCTGCCGTTTCAGCGCTTCCTCAATACAGTGAAACGCACTGACGGTGATGCCGATACCGCCACCCAGATTAAAAGCTGTGCCTATCGGCCATATTCGATCATCCAACTCAATGAATAACGGATTTACTCCAACGGCCAGTGGGTAGCCCCACGCGGGTAAAGTCCACTCAGTAGCGTTCGGGTCATCGCGAAAGTCATAGATGTTCATGTTGACGGATTGGCGTTTGGTCACCGAATGCCTCGAATTAAGTCAGGATCAGAATTGTCTCGTGCCGACAGACAAGTGGATTGAAATGGGTGAGCGAGCAAAAAAATCAAGGCTAGGTTGTATTGAGGATATTGGCGGCCTCTTGCGGCATTGCGGAAAAGCTGCTTATTTTCAAGCAGTTTGTGTAAAGTAATGGGGGCGTGCCGTGATCAAGAAATTCATCTCAATCGTAGCCGTATCAATTTTATTCTGCGTGCAAGCAAACGCGACGACGATTACATATTCGGCCACGCCAAACGGCGCATCGTCATTTGACCTTTTGTTTGAGGTCACCAACGACACGCTTGGTTCCGATATTGAAGAATTCACGATCTTCTTTGATCTTGGTGTTTTCGAAAATTTGCGCGATCCGACCTCACCAACAGATTGGGACCCGTTACTAATTCAGCCCGATGCGGGAATTCCAGATAATGGGTTCGCAGACTGGCTAGCGTTTGGCGCGCCCATCGGAATTGATGAAACACTTGGTGGATTTGGCCTGACACTCGACCTTATCGGTTCATCACTACCAATGATGCTTGCCTTTGACATCATCGACCCGAATACATTCGATATTCTTGATTCTGGGTTTGCTTCTTTGGTAAGTGGCGGCCCCGATCCGGCTCCGATTCCCGTTCCTGCTACATTTTGGCTATTCTTGACGGGAGCCGCCACGCTTTGGAAATTACGCAAAAGAAGTTGAATGGCCCATCGGCAATAAGCTATCATATTTAGAGGTAACTTATTGTTGGGGGCGTAAACATGAAACTTAGAAGCCTAATATTGGCATTGATTGGCGGCATGGCGTTTGCTGCGCCACCCGCTACCGCCCAAGACTTGCCGGTATCTGAGTTGTTGAAGGCCGTTGACTACCAGTTAGTATCAAAAAAGCGGGTTAGCCGGACAGAATTTGAATACGAATACTCATTTTCCGTCGAGAACAACACCAATCAGGATTTAGAAGGTGTTTTTGCCACGGTCTCCACGAACTCGGATAAAGTCGTGCTCACAGACAACTCAGCCGATGTAGGAAACATCAACGGTTTTTCGCAGAAGCCTGCACAAGACACTATTAAGGTACGGGTTGACCGTCGGGCAAGGTTTTCTGCGACGAATGATCTAATCGCAAATTTTGACAATGACACCGTTGAGGGAATTGACACCAATCAAAATGGCGTAAGAGACAGCGTCGAAGTTTATGTGCTGACAGAGTTTGATTTGTCAGAGGCAGAACGCACTTACTTTTTCAATGCGGCTGAGTTTTTGCAAAACGTTGTTGAGCAATATGCCAATGCCGAAATGCCGACCTCACAAGAGATACGAGAGAATGAAATAGCAAAGTTTTGCTTCAAACAGGCGGATCGTTTGAAGGCTCAAGAGATTCTGATGATCACAAGAATCTTAACGATCGACTCGGACCTACGAAAACAGGCGGACGACCAGTATCGAAATCGGCTTTCTGAAATTGGCTTGGTACAAGTGCCCCCACCAAGTGAACTCATGCAAGCTTGTCAAAGTTAGTTTTCAGAAATTGCAGAATTTAGCATTCTGACAATATCCTTTTCAGTATTACTCCCATCTGACAGGTAAATATCTAATAGGCTGTGGTTAAGAAGGCATGTACCGAAGCCTGATACAACTGGATTGCACGGAGGAAAATTCTCAGTCAGGTTTAGTTTCAGAGAGTTAGGAACTAGCAAAATTTTGTCAAATTTTTCTGTTGTGTAATCGCCATTACCGGGTAGTCCGGCAACAAAACTTGCCGGGGTAGCGATTCCGACCACCGATAGATCGTCAATGTTGGACGTTGGTAACTCGGAAAATGCTTCATTGACGAATAGATTACCCTGTGAGTAGCCGACCAACACAACAGATTCATAGGAATCTAGCAGTGAGGTTAGCTGATCTGTAAATCCTTGCGTTTGTGCAACGGAAGGTGAATTACCAACGGTGTCTACAAAGGTCTCTGTTAGAAGAGCTACTGCTCGGTCACTAAGCGGTGATGTCAATGTACTCCAAAAAGCGCGGACTAGATCTACTGTGGATAGCCTCGTTTCACCTTCGAGCCTTAGTTTTTGAACCGTAGACTCAATAATATCCTCGATAAATCCACCTGTAGCATTATAGAAATAAAAGTAATCTACCTCTTCTCGACGTACGGCATCATTGATTAGCCCTAAATTGTACGCTTCAGAAAAAGCGTCATCCGCTTCGGTATTGATGCCGTTCACGTAAACAACTGCTAATGGAGATTTGGCCGTGGGTCGAATAGTTCCCGCTGAAGCCTCGAAGCCAAAATCACCGTCGAATCTTCCACGAAAGCAAATGCCACCTGATGTCTGCGTACAAGTACCACCTGTTACGCGAGCAATATGATTTCTAGAACTTTCTGGCGTGTTCATCCCGTTAGGTGCATAGTTGATTGGAAATGAGCCACCTACAAAGTTTGCACTAGCCTGATCAAATATAAGAATTGTTGTGAAACTACCGTCGTCAATATCGTTCACGGATAAATTTATATACTGGTCGCCAACACTTTCACCATCCGCGGGATTGTTCTTAAACAAGCGGAGGAATTTATCTTCGTTAATATCGGGGTTCCCGGCAAAAGTTGATTTTCCAAAACGATAAGTTCCAGCAAGCCCAGTTCCCGAAACGTTGACGTTTACGTTGGTGACAGAATTAGATTCAGTATCGTAACTGAAAGTACCACTTATCGTGCCTCGACTAACTACTGGTCCGATAGTGAAATTGCTCCTGGAGTAAATATCCGCTTTTATGAACCACTGATTAGATTCAGCGCGGGCCGATTGCCCAAAGCCCACGAACAGACCGATAAAAAAAGTCGTGCAAAATAGTGATAACCGCATTTTCTACCCCAACAACGCGTCTCGATACTTGAGGCTAGATCATACTTGAAATTCAAGATTATGGAATATCAATGGCAATAGATAATTTCGCCATAGCAGGGAGGATGCAACGGAGGGCGGCACGCCCTCCTTGCCAAGATGCGTGTATTACACGCACATCTTGCGTAAGTCGGTATCTTATTCAGATGTCGATGGTGGCCTGATAGTACTACGGATCATTGAACCGGATTTGCATTCCATTATCGGTTCTTTTTAGCGCCAAGTGTTTTGACTGAATGTACTACAAATTCATGCCTTGGGTTTTCTGGCAGCGTGTCGTTTCCGTATCCATGCTGTAGAATCCGAGTGAAAGAGAAGTCCGATTGCGGTCATCGGCAATCCGATTGAGACAAGCATTTCAAGCGTTAGCAATGCTTGCCAAATTTCCGGGGTTTTAACGATAGACATTGCTGCAAGAGCGATTGGCCGGGCGAACAGAGCAAGGGCCAAATATGAGGCGACAGTCGAGCCTCTGCGTGTTGCCAGCAACGTGAACACGATTATTGCAGCATTGAACACAAAGAGCGTCGCGGCAAATGCAAGCCCGGTAGCAATGCTGATCCCTTCGGCTTTGAGCAGAAACGGGATCAGGACAGCGCAGAATGAATAGGCTGCGAATATCACTGCAAGCCGTTCAGCCCAACAAGTGGATTTTGGCATATCAATCGGGTGTAGGGTCATAAGGCTTGGTGATCCGATACATAGCGATAGAGCGTCGATCTGCCGACACCAATCTGTTGGGCTGCTTTGGGAATGCTCATCCCCCCGTCTATTAGGAATAACGCCTCGCAAAACTCCTCACCATTCAGCGCGGGCCGGCGCCCGAATGTCTTGCCGCGCTCTTTGGCCGCTGCCATGCCTGCGCGGGTGCGTTCCACCAGCAATGCCCGTTCAAAATGTGCAACCGCGCTCAGAATGTGCAGGATCAATTCCCCAAATGCAGAATTGACGTCGATATATTCGCATAAGGATATGAACCGAATGCCGCGATTGTTGAGCGATTCCACCGTGTCAGTGAGATCGCGCATGGAGCGGGCGAGCCTGTCTAGCCGCCATACAATGAATGTATCGCCTTCCTGTAGTACGGACATCGCTTCTCGCAATCCGCTCCGGTCTGCCGAAATGCCACTGACACCGTGATCGGTGAAAATCCGGTCATAGCCGTGGGCTTTGAGGGCGTCGATTTGTAAATCAAGAGATTGGTCCGTCGTAGAAACGCGGGCATAGGCTATTCGCATGGGGCTTGTCCTTTCGAGATTGCTGAAAAGGGCCACTGGACAGCGCTTTTAGCATCCCGAAAGGCTTCCTTTTCGAGAATGTGCCATTCAAGCCGTAATCCAGTTCTGAACCCTTGAGTCTTCAACGGATTTGGGTTTTGAAAGCACAATAGCAGGCAGAGTCTCTATACGGAACGTTTATGAGACTCTTATCCACAGCCCTGTTTTGCGGGCTGCTTGTCGCATTAAGCGGCGACGCCCTTGCAGCCTCTTCAAATACACCGCGGGATATTTGGAGCAAACCGCCGCTTGAACTTCTCAACCGGGATATTCTGGCGCTGCCGAAGGCGGAACAGCAGGCGTTTATTCATGGAGCGGTTGGGCAATTTATTTTGTCATTTTCTACGGGCGGTAGAACAGGTGGACGCTGTTTAAGCGACTGGTATCTAGACACCGAACATGGCCGTACTCATTTACCAACGTGGATGGCGCGTTACCCTGAGCGTGAATTTGCCGTTACGTTACATGCTGTTGCAAAACAGTATTGTCCGCAGATTACGAAGTAGGCTTGCTATCGGTGAAATCGAGTGTGGCAGTTTTCGGGTCGGGACGTGCTGTTGGCTCACTGCTTTCCGAAAAGCTTGAACTGAGCGTCATTTCTTTTTCAAGCTCCCGCTTTAAATCGTCCAAATCTTTCTGAACGTCTTCCACGGCGTCTTTATCAGGCGGGTCTTTCAGTCGTTTACGGGCATCATCAATGCGGTCTTGGTAGTCATCATATGTGCCGTGACGCTTACGGGCGGTTTTCAGCGCGTCTTTAGCCTGCCCGTAGGGCGCGTAGTCTGCAACACCACCGGGATCGGTGATGCTGGCAATCTCGGCGGGCGTCAGCGCATTTTTATCGCCATCGACCAAACGGCCTTGCTCATCCCGAAACACGGCGCGGCCATCGGCAAGCTTGATGGTCCCATCCTCTAGGTCTTCGACAACAGATTCCAGCCGCTCAATATTTTCTGCTAGTTGCGCCCGGCGCTCATTCAAAAGGTCCTGAATATCATCAGCGGTCCTTTGCGCGGCACGGTAAGCATCGGCAAAGACCGGGTTCATCATCAAGAGATCGAGTTGGGTTTGTTTAGCATGATCGCGAGAACGGCGTTTATTTTCGCCATCAGCGGCGCTATTTTCTCCGCGTAATAAGAACCTTGCCGCCCTGTTGCCGGATATTCCAGCAAGTTCGCGGTTCAAGTCTTCAAAATCTTGATGGTTCGGCGGCTTCGTCATTGCGCCCCCATACTGGAAGCAAACCCGCTCTTATCTACCGATAAGCCGAGGTTCTCTTTTCTAAAGGAAAAGAGAACCGTTGTTCCTTCAATTTTCATGGCTGCACGCCCCTGTGTCGCCCACCTGTCCCTAAAAGTCCGCACTATACACATAATTACACACACCTTCTTTGCACCACATAATTGTACCAAATAGGAAGGGGGAAACGCAAATTTTGCGCTATTCAATCCGTATACGCTATAATGGGTTATGAGCAAAAAGGAGCCATCAAAACTCGATACGAAAACGCCCTTGTCCGGTGAAACTGGCAATTTCATGAGTGCGCCTCCGGTTACGGGCAAGCCTGCCGAACCGCCGCCACGTAATGAAGACCGCCCGGTGTTTGACTTTGATGCGGACAGCTAACCCGGTGGGAAACCTTTTGGAGCGCCGCTGGCATAGCGGAAACTTTCAAGCATGGTTTCAGGATCACTCGGCGAAAGAGCCATCAAATCATAAATGCGGTTCGCCATACGCAGGACTTTCCGCGCGACCATTTTATCACCGATTTTGTCTTTGAGGCCGCGTCGCCTTGATTTTGCGAGGCGGTGCGCAGCAATTCTGCGTACCGCGCCGATATAAGTCGCCATGGATGCATGAAAGAAAAACTCGTCGTCTGAAGCCACGCGATTGTGCTCAAAATAATACATCAGATCGAGATAAAGCTCAGGGAAATCTCGGAATGCTGTCGGGAGTACATTCCGCTCGCTACCCATGGGGCAGGCTTTACACCGCGCCCGAATGTCAAACTGTCCAAATAACCCGTCATAGTCCGTATCAAGCTTGCGCTCCGGGCTTATAGGATGCGGATACTCATGATCAATGTAGGTTGCATCAACATGGCTGGCGTTGAAGGCTTTAGGGTTCAGGGCAAGCGGGCATTTGGTCAAGCAATGACGCACCGCGCCGCTGCGACCATTGGCGTGAACAAACATTAGATTTTGCGCCAGCCATAAATAGAGGTCTATGTGCTGAAAGCCTGCTTTCAGAGCTTCATCGGTCAGATACCCGTTGAGGCGTTTTTGCCAGATGAGGTTGTGGCGGATTTTCTTCAGGTTCCGGTTGACGGTCTGTGGCTCCGCCGACACCTGTGTGGCGATATATTGCGGCGGGAACCCTGCAAAATACAGTTGCAGGATTTTTCTGTATATCGCGGTGTCATCCAGTCGTGCATTGGAAAAAGACGCATCGCGTTTTTGGTATTTGGTCGGCATGGCAAAACAGCGTTCTGAGGGAGAAGTATTCGGGCGAGTGAGCGTTCTGAACAAATTACGGCGTTGAATGCAGGACGCAAAAAGCGTCAGCCTCGTTTTATCAAATCTGCGCAGTTCTTCAATGAATTCAAAAGGGTAATAGTCTTTTGAAGCCGAGGAACTGCGCTCTGAAAAACGGAGCGTGATATGCCTGAAAATCCAAACAGAAAAATCCGGCCATGTAAGGTTTGTACGGGCTGTGTGTGCTTCAATCTATGCGAAAGAGCGACGCTTCCAGACATTACGAATGAAATGCTTCGAGATCGCGTATGGCTCAGGAACGCACGAAACTTTGCCTCGACGCTGTGTATTGAGGCCGGGCAATGGCCGCACGAAATTTTCAACTTTCTGCAAGATTTGCGTGTTGCGCCGCCAAAGGAATTTTGTGTTTTGAAGCTTTTTCAATCTCCTGAGAATGGAGACGACGCAGAAATTCTAAATTTTCTCGAAGCGCTGCGGACATGGTGCCGCGACTTCTTGTGTATGGACAAGATCCCGGAAGGTGCGCGTGTATTCGTAACCGATGATCGGCGTGAGCATGCGCGAGCGGTTTTTCGTCTTTTAGGCTCGCATTACCCGGATGAATTTGAAAAATGGGGGCGGCGCTAGGCCGCTCTCAATCTTTTTTCGCCGTATTCCCCGGACCGCCTCATAGACCATGGCAAATTGCACCTCGCGGATTTTTCGATCCGTACTTTTCAAAAAATCAAACTTTGGAGGTTGGCCTATGAATAGCCAGTCTTATGCGCGTGCGTCATTATCCGGCGCGCCGCCTGATCAATCATCTTCTGATAAACGCGCCGTTCTGGACGCCGCTAAAATTGGAGCGCTGTGGACCGTCATTGGCTTTGGCGATGCGGTGCTTGCTATGAGCATGGGCGCAGAGCCGTGGCGCTTGTTCTATATCGCAGGCGTCGTTGGCGTTCCGGCAGCAACGTTGTTCTTTATGCCTAGCCGGGTGGCGCTTGCTATGCTGATTGCGGTCTCGCTCATCACCGTTGCCGGGCTTGCTGTCATCTATGTGCAAGGCGGCGGCATTATCGCCCCGGTCATGATGCTTCTCAATATCGCGTTTGTTGGCGTCTTTGCGAGAGGCTTTCGCGCTGCATCGCGCCTCGCCAAACAGGCGGGCGCATAGATGTTGGGTGCTTTCAAAAACCAAGGCCAAGCCAATGCCACAAACGCGGCGCAGAGTTTTGCCAAATGGGCGGGTGTCCTATGCACGCTGCTCATCACACCACAAATCTGGCAAGTCAGCGGCTGGCTGTCCGACAAGGTTCTTGTCGCACAGTTCGGCTACGACCTTGCCTATTACCTCACTTTTGCCGTGTTCGCATTGATCTGCCTGATGGCGGTTTCGATGTCACGCATCGCGTGGGGCACATCTATCGGCATGCTGTTGATCTTCGTGATCGCCAAGCTGCCGATTATCTAAAACTCAAACTGAAAGGAGGTATATATGGCTTGGGAAAAAGTCGGTGATGTTTACAAGAAGAAAAATTCCATCGGTGAATTTTTCGGCGTCATTTTCGGCATTGTTTTTTGGCTTTTTGTCATAGGCGCCGTTTTGAGCGCCATGTGATCATAACTTAAATTTGAGAAGTTCCTACAGATGGCCGCTCTCTTGATTGAGGGCGGCCTTTTTTTGATTCGAAGGAAGCATGATGTTTGACAATGAGGCCAACCGCTTTGGCTCTGCGGCCTTTGCTAACGACTACCAAATCCGCAGCGCCGGAATGACCAAGAAAACAGGCGACGGGTTCTTCTGCGGCTTCTCCGAGGGCGGATCGCCGCTCTATCACAACGCCTTGGGCGGCATCTTGCTCTGCGCGGGCGCAAGAGGCGGCAAGCTGCGCGATATTCTGGGCTATAATCTGTGCGCCGGAACACTGTCCGCCCAGAGCCTTCTGATATTGGACGCTAAAGGCGAATGTGCGTTTATTTCTCAAGACCAAACGCCGGACAAAAAACACTGTATTTATTGGAATCCTGCCGGGCTTCATGGCCTGCCGCAACACCGGATCAACCCGGTGGATTATATCCGCATTGATAGCCGCAGCCTTGTCTCCGATGTGAAAGTCTTTTGCGAAAACGCCATTCCTGTTTCCGGTTCGCCACAGAACGACTACTTCGAACGGAGAGCGCAGGAATTTGCTGAAGGGATTATCCTTACTCTTGTAAAAATAAACGGCGTACTGACGCTTCCCGATCTTTACCGCATTATCAACCTTATTCCCGGCAACTCTGATGCGTGGCTCGACTTCGGCTTTGAGATGACGCAATCAGGTTTTGAGATTTCTCGCCGGATTGAAGAGGAAATCGCTAATTCACGCGACAACCCTACTAACGGTTTTAACGGTATTTTGGGTGAGTTGTTTAAGGCTTTTGCCTGCCTTTCCGATCCGGTGTTGTTGCAATCGGTCTCGCCGCATGCCGATGGCACATTTGATTTTTCATGTGCGCAGCTTTGTGAGAGCGATAGACGTTATCAATTCTACATGATGCCGCCTGCGGAATTTATTGAGCCGTGGTCGCCTGTCATCAAAGCGCTGTTTGTGGCGGCAATGATTTATAAATCGCGCAGCCCAGCATCGCCGCGCCAGACTTGGATTCTGGATGAAGCAGCCTTACTGCAAAAATTTCCATTGGCGGTGAAGCTTTTTACCTATGGCGCGGGCATCGGCATAAGGCCATGCGCGGTATTCCAGAGCACGTATCAAATGAATGCGCTTGGCCCATCGGCTGAAAACATCATCACCTCATCGGCAGCGCTGCGAATTTACTTCGCGGTGAGAGATATTGAGTCTGCATCCACCGTGTCGCGGGCATTGGGCGCTCAGACCTTGGAATTTGACGATGCTCATGCGCAAAGCAGGGCGCAATTCGCCAAGCGCAAGGCAATGGAAGCACTGATCCGTGGGGAAGACCCCATGCAGGCCGGGGTTGAATATGCGCATCATGCCCGTGAGGAAACGCGCAAAACCAAACAACACCGCCTTTTACGAACTCCTGACGAGGTTTTAAACACACCGCCGGACCGGGCTTATATTTTTACCGATGCTCTTAAGCATCCGATCTATGGTCTGCGCAAGCCTTATTATGAACAAGCGTTCATGGCCGGACGCTATTTTTCGAATCCGTATTACCCGCCGCTGGACTCAGTCCGTGTTAAAACATGGTGCGGATACGCCGCCAAGAAAATCATCACTGAACCCGTGCCGGAGCGCTTTGCCGACTATCCGCAATATGCGGACGGGTTCTGGCGGCGCGTAGCGAGTTAGACTCTGGAGATTGTTTTATCGGTATCACCACCAATCCGCCTGCACCCTTAACGCCGAATTTCGAGCGAGAACGCTGCGCGTATAACGCGCGGCAACTGGATGACTTGAATAAAAGCGAGGCTGAACGGCGTGCACAGGCTTTGGCGGCCTATAAATCCAAGCGCCGTGAATACGCCGCGCCTCCTATGATCCGCAAACAGGCGAACGCACCGACATTAAAGCCTTCGCCGCGATTGGCCGCAGGCGTCGATCAACATAAATTCTCAAACGATCTTGCCAAGGATGACAGCGAGGCGAAGCGCTTAACCTATATGGCCACGCGCATGGCGCAGCGGGCGGAACAATCCCGTCGCCAATATCATTCACACCAGGACGACTATTAAACGAAAGGAGAGCCTATGAGCCGTAATCAAGATAATGAAAGATCACAAAACGGAAACGGACGCGGTGACGGTCCGGTTGAGACTATTCGCGATGGCGCACTAAAGGCGTCAATCTGGCGTAATGAAGGTGAGAACGGCCCGTATTTTTCAACCAAGCTCGCCAAAACCTATGAAGACAGAAACGGCGATTTGAAAGATGCGCAGAGTTTTTCGAACGGCGACTTAATCAAACTGTCTGAATTAACCCGCCGGGCCTATGTCCGGGCGAATGAGCTATACCGCGAAGCGCGGCATGAGTATGGGCGTGAACACGATGATAGGCAGAACCGCAATCAACGCGACTATCGAGAGAGTCGTCAATCGCGCAGCCGACAATCCCGTGAGCGCTCCGACTATGAGCGCTAGAAAATAAATGGACTACGGAACATTTTTCATAGCGTGAATCATTTTCTTGTAGATTTCCAAATCAGGAAATATTGTTCCTGATACGTTCTTTTGTGTCGCGTTGAGCGAATTCCGCGACACAAAAACCTCAAAAAACTGAAACCCCGAAAGGAAAGGAGTCTTCTTATGGAGAAGAACAAGCCTGTCCGCACCCTTTGGCGCGGCAATGTCAAAGCCAATATCTGGGAAAACAAAACCCAGAACGGCGCAATATTTTCAGCCAACTATGCGCGCATCTATACGGATAAACACGGCAAAATCCGCGAAGCTTACACATTTTCCGGCGATGAGAATTTGCGCCTTGAGGCTGTGGCGAGACAAGCGGGCGATCTGTGCCAAGCGTTGCAGCAAGAGTTCAACGCGCAGAACAACGCTAAGAACAAGGCAAAGGCCAAAACGCCGGAAGTCGCGCAAGCTGCCTCGCCTGATGAAACGCCCGCAGAAACACCTGCCGCCGATGATGCTCAAGGCGTGATGTTTCAAATGACTTGCGCGCCGCAAGAGATATAGCCCCATGATAAACGACCCGGCCAAAGGCGGCTGGGTCGTTTTCACCTTATTCACTCACCAGCCAAAAGGAGCGCAGTCTATTGGATACACAAGACAACGAAACATTACCGCCGACAAGAAATGTTCTCACACTCGATATGGAAAAGTATCTCGGCCAGTTAACGGACTGGGACATAACAGAAGAACAGAAAATCCAGTTCATAGAATCCTTGTGGGCATTGCTCGTCTCATTTGCCGAAGTCGGATTTGAAATTCACCCGGTGCAAAGCGTTCTAGAATCCTCGCAATCTTATGCACAAAAAACGCCTGAAACCCCCGAAAATACTGCGCTTTCGCGCAGTTTTGTGTTACAATCAAAGCCAATAATCACGACACAAATCAATGATAAAGACGGGAGTATTGTATGAGTTTAATATCCCTCGAAATGGATTCAGGCGAGGCGACAAAAGCGGTCATTTATGCGCGAGTGTCATCGGTCGCCCAATTGCACAAGGGCCACGGGCTGGAATCGCAAACCACCCGCTGCCGCGAATTCGCCAAGCACAAAAACTATGAAGTGCTTGAAGTCTTCAAAGACAAGGCTGTTTCCGGTGGTATGATTGATCGCCCCGGCATGACTGCCATGCTCGATTACATCCGGGCGCAAAATTCGAAATCGCCAATCATTGTGATCATTGACGACATCAGCCGCTTTGCCCGTGATCTCGAAGCGCACTTGACGTTGCGCCGGGCCATTTCCGATGCAGGCGGCATTTTGGAGAGCCCGTCCATCGAGTTCGGCGAGGATTCCGATTCCATCCTCGTTGAAAACCTGCTGGCTTCGGTCTCACAGCATCAGCGCCAGAAAAACGCTGAGCAGATGATCAACCGCAAGCGCGGCAGGCTCTTAAACGGCTATTGGCCGTTCGCTGCGCCAATGGGCATGAAATTCGAAAGTGCGAGCGGGCGCGGCAAGATATTGGTGCGCGATGAACCGCTTGCCTCAATTATTCAGGAGGCCATTGAAGGCTATGCTTGCGGGCGTTTCCAGACGCAGGCCGAAGTCGCCCGTTTCCTTCAAGGCAAGCCCGAGTTTCCAAAAACCCGTTACGGCACAGTGACCAATGAAACCGCAAACCGGGTTCTCACACGGCTTTTATATTCCGGCATGATCCAAGGGCCGGAAGGCTATGACGTTTCGCTGCGCCAAGGTCAGCATGAGGGTTTGGTGTCTTACGAAACCTTCCTCGAAGTACAGGACCGCATGAGCGGCAAGGCGCGAATCCCGGCGCGGGCCAATCTGGATGAAGCCTTTCCCTTACGCGGCTTTGTTGACTGCGCTTGCTGCGACAACCCCCTAACGGCTAACTTCTCCAAAAGTAAAACAGGTAAGCGCCACGCCTACTACATGTGCTTCAAAAAAGGCTGCGACAGCTACCGCAAGTCGATCCGGCGCGATGAGATAGAAGGCGAGTTTGTCGGCCTGCTCGAAGGCATGCAGCCTGCTCAGGAAGCCGTAACCTTTGCACGCGGCATGTTCAGAGATATTTGGGCCATGCTCAGCGCTCAGACCAAAGAGATAACGGGGCACCTCAAGCGGCAACTCACAACGCTAGACAAGAAGATCGAAAAGCTGCTGGATGTGATTGAAGGCTCTGACAGCCGGACGGGTCTGGCTACGATCTCCGGGCGCATCGCCAAGCTTGAACAACAAAAGCTTGTTGCAACCGAGAAACTTGAAAAGGCGGATCAGCCCAAAGGCAGTTTCGGGGAATCGTTCGAACTCGCTTTGAACTTCCTCGAAAACCCGCAAAAACTCTGGGCCTCAAACCGCTTGGAGCTACAGCATATTGTCATGAAACTGGCGTTTTCGGAGCGCCCGGCCTACTGCCGGAATGAAGGGTTTCGAACCCCGCAAATGTCCTTGCCCTTCAAGGTCTTGCAGGAAATTTGCGCTTGCGAATCTCAGGTGGCGGACAGAGAGGGATTCGAACCCTCGAGACGGTTACCCGCCTACACGCGTTCCAGGCGTGCGCCTTCAACCACTCGGCCACCTGTCCAGTCCGGAAAGCGCGGACTATAGCCGCCGGCGCGGCGTGCGCAAGGCTTTCTTGTGCGCGTTAACCAACTTGCTGCGTATAAGCCATGTCCGGGCGACGTATATGTGGTTCGCCGTCCGGAAGTGCATGAAATCAAAACCTTAAGTGGGCGATGCCGCGTCGTCGCAAGTGGCGCTGGCGACGGCCGGCGCCGATATTTGCAGGGCCGTGATCTTCGAGTTATCGTGCCTCTAGAGTACAAGAGGGATGAGGGGTCGGTTATGGCGGTGTTTCGGTTTTTAGCCTGGATTTTGGTCGCAAGCGCGGTGGCGCTTTTAGGCGCTGATGGCGTCTCTTCCCTGGAGCGGGGCGAGCCGGTGATGCGCCCGACGGCGGAAATTCTGGGCCTGATTGGGATTGACGGCATCGCCATCGCCGAGAACGCGCCCGGCGGCGTGTCGCAGGCGCTCGGCGCGGTGATGGACCTGCCGCTTTGGGCCGTGGTCGGGGTGATCGGCGTTGTCCTGACCCTCGTTTTCCGGCCGATTGATTAAGCGTTCAACCGCAAATTCCAGTATCGCTGGCCGCGAACCGGTTTTCCTTTAATCGGGCAGTCACTCTTGCCGGACAGTCAGTGACGCGGCAGTGAAAAGCATCCCAATGAAGCCGAGAACGCCTGCGGCGGTCCACTCATTCAAAAATGCGCCTAGCCCGGCATTCGCGAAAGAAGAGACGGCGATGAGCGCGTTCAAGCCGCGTGCAGCGGCGCCAGACGATGATGCGGCAAGAAGCGCAAACGCAGCCAACGTTGCGAGGTAGAGTGACGTATTGAGAAAAAGAACGGGAAAAATATTTTTCAGGTAATTAGGCGCATCGGATTGGGTCATGTCAGCGGAGATGGAAACGATGCCGCTGCCATGATACGCCACCATCCCCACAAGAAGGATGGCGCCTGCAACAGAAAAGAGCCTCGACATAAAAAACACCCTATCACGGCTTAAGCAGATTTCCCCTAACGCGTGTCGCGCAAGAGTGGTCGCCGGTTGGCGGTTCCCGTCCGCCAACATGGTTCCACCTCCATCAACTGTGCACAAGGTCGAACAATTGTCCGACCGCAAAAACAAAGACCTAAAGCACGTCGATCTAATCCGATTAAGACGTGCTTCACGTGACCGGCGCGCCATGTTCGCGGGCGCGCTGCGCCTCCAGCTTGTTGCGGTAGCGCGTCTGCACCAGCGATACGATCACCATCACAAAGATCACGAAGTAGAAGCTTGCTTTCGACATCGCCTCCACCTCGAAGGAAAACAGTTTGAGGTGCGCGAGGTGTCCACCCTCGGTGACGAGGAGAATGCCGACGATAAAGAGAATGAACAGGCCGATGACTTCAAACATTCTGTTCTTCTTCAAAAAAGCGGCTACCTGATCGGCGAGAAGGATCATCATCAACCCGCTGATGATGATCGCCGTGGCGATCACCCATACGACCTGGGTCAGTGCAATCGCGGACAGAAGCGAGTCGAACGAAAAGATGAGGTTCATCACCACGATCCATATAATGACGCTAACCGCCGAGCGTTTGCGATGATCGCCCACGGCCTCGATATGCTCGACCGCCAGAAGATGCATGATCTCTTTGGTCGCGGTGTACATGATGAACGCGCCGCCCAGGATTGACACAATCGAGTGAAAGGTGAAGGAGCCGTTGATCGCCGTACCGAGATGGATCTCGAAAAGCGGCTGCGTGAGTGCGTTGATGAGGCTTAAAAGCGCGACCATCAGGATGAGGCGAAACAGGATCGCGAGGCCGATCCCGATGCGCCGCACGGCCCGCTGCTGCGCCACGGGCGCCTTGCTCGATTCGATCGAGATATAAAGCAAATTGTCGAAGCCCAGCACCGCCTGCAGCATGATGAGCATCAACAGCGTGAACCAGTTTTCGAGCGCCATAAACGTTTCCATGGTCGCAGCCTCCATTCTTACCCTGCCAACGAAATTGGGCATGGTTCGCCTGCGCCTTGCAAGCCGCTGAGGCGGCCCAGATGGCGCTTTGATAATCGGAACCGGCGATGATAGAGCGGAGCGGTCGGTTTTCAAACGAAGATATACGGGGCTTGGCGAGCGCCCGAAGCAAAAGGAGCGCCGGATGAAAATCTTTCTGATCGGTCTATCCGCGGTCGTTGTGCTGGCTTTGCTTACGGTGTTGCTGCGCACGCCGCGCGCCGACCGGAACTGGCTGCCGGCGTTGGCGCAAACACCGCGCTTCACCCCTGCAGACGCGCGCTGGACGCTCGATGCGCTGCGCGCTTACGAGTTTGGTGAGGACGGCGCGACAGTAAAAGAGTGGCGGGGAGCTGATATCGATCCGAACGACCTGTCGGAGATCTGGTACTTTGTGGAGCCTTTCGAAAGCTGGGATGCGTTCGCCCACAGTTTTGTCAGCTTCGTTTTTAAAGGAGATGAGCCACGCCATGTCGTTGTCTCAGTTGAGGCGCGCCGAGAGGAGGGCGAGACCTACTCCGCTTTACGCGGCGTCTTCAACGAGTACGAACTGCTTTATCAATGGTCGACGGAGAAGGATATTCTCACGCGCATCGCTATCGATCTTGACCATGATCTCTACGCCTACCGCGTGGACGCATCGCCCGAGCAGGCGCAGGCGATTTTGCAGCACTTCATCGCACGCACGAACCGGCTTGCCGAACGTCCGCGTTTTTACAATACGCTTGCCTCGAACTGCACCAACGAACTTGCCAAGGCGGTGAACGAGGCGTTTCCCGGCGCCCTGCCGTGGCGGCGTGCTTATGTTTTTACGGGCCGGTCGGGCGAATACCTATACAAGCGCGGGTTCATCACGGGCGAGGGGCGGTTTAAAGATATTCAGGCGCGCGCGAATATCAGCCCGCTGGTGCGCGACCTTCGCGCCCTGCCGACGGGCGACTTTTCTCGCGCCTGGCGTGAGAAGTTTTCGAGCGGGCGCGATCAAACGACGTCCCCGGACGGTAGTGCGAATTAGGAATTTCAGCTTTCGCCGAAACGTTCTTCCCCTGCGGCGAGTTTCGGCGAGCGGGTCTTCCTGTACGGCTTCTTCGGGCCTATCTCCCTTGGTGTGAAGAGGAGATAAAAAATGACAAAAATCATCACCATGCTGAGCGCTGCTGCTGTTGTCGCCCTGGCCGCGGCCCCTGCTTTTTACGCTTACGGCGCGTTGGTTTAAGAGTTTCAGTTGGCGCCTGAAGCGCTGCTCTGACGTTTTTTTGAGTAGCTGGCGCTTTATAAGTTTTTGCACACCCCGGCCGCGCCGCAGATATCCCATGGCGGCGCTCGCCAGCGCGGCGGTTCCTTCCCCGAGAGACCGCCGCGCATTTTTATGCGTCTTTAGTCTTGGGGTGCCCGTACAGCGTCTTTAGCGGCTGAAAAAGACGTGACTTTGGTCAGGAAGCCGACAGTTTCTTCTTGCTTTTCAAGGCCCGCTTCGGCGGCGAGGCTCGCAAGGTCCGTGCGGCAATAACTGTCATAGTAGGGTTCGTGAAAACCGCGCGGGAAGTTCTCCAGAAGAATATCCAGTCCCGGTTCATCTCCATACTGGATGGTGTCTACAAGGATGAAAACGCCGCCAGGTTTTAAAAGGCGTGCGCATTCCGCCATGACGCGCGTGCGTATTTTCGGCGGTAACTCATGAAAGAGATAGACCGCCGTCACGATGTCGTAGGCTGCGCTGTCCAGACCCGTCTCCTCCGCGGCGCCTTCCACAAAAGCGATGTCGTTCCATCGGCTTAAATGCGCGCGCGCCCGGCCGAGATAGGCGGGCGACAGATCGAGCCCAGTGACATTGAGCGCCGGCCAGTTGTCTTTCACGTCCGCCAGAAAGGCGCCGACGCCGCATCCGAGATCGAGAAGCGATGTTTCGCGCATATCCCGGCTCTTCAAAGCGTTGGCGATAAAAGGCAGCGCCAGGCGGCGCATGGGGCCTGCGGCGCCGGTGAACAGCGTTTCCACTTGCATGTCGTAGCGTTCCGCGGAGCTTGCGCTCATCCAGCCATCGGTCTGGAAATGAAAGTTCTGCAGGTAATAGCGCGGATATTTCTCGCGCACCGCATCGGTTAAAACTTCCGAATGGCCGTTGGCGTAGCGCCGGCGCGCCACGCGCTCTGCGTCGCGTAAATAGTCGCGTGAGCGCCGCCAGAGTTTGGCCGGAGAAGGCGGGGTGCGCACCTCGCGGGGCATCTTGTAAATGCCGGCCTCAATGTTTTTCCAGTCATTGCGAAACAAGGCGCGAAAGGACATTGAAAGACGGTTCCGGTCGAGGGGGGCGAACTCTTCCGCATACGGTGCGTCGCCCGGAGGCGTTAGTGGGCCCTGGACGCGCCGTCCGGCGGCGTAGTGCCCAGTGTACCATAATATGCGGGCGCTCTGAGCTGCAGCGTAAGCCGCGCGCTTTGCGGTGTTGGACAAGAGTGCGGGCAATGACGACATAAACGCCTCCGGATCGCAGCGAGTTCGCTCCCGAGCCGTAATATAGGGTGCGGCGGTGCGCCCGTGAAGCGCGACATAAGAGGATCTAAGGTTGCCCGCGCGCGGCGCGGACGCCGCCCAAAAGAAATTCCATGTTGCCGTCGCCGCCGCGGATCGGGCTTTCCATATATCCCGTTGGCGTCCAGTGGGGCTGCTCGGCGAGCCAGTCGGAGATTTCTTCCGCAACACCGTAGCTGTTAGCGTGGCCGGGTTTGACGACGCCGCCCTTGCCGAGGCGGGACCGGCCGACCTCGAATTGCGGTTTGACGAGCGCGACGAGCTGCGCGCCCGGCGCGGCGAGGGCGAGCGCCGGCGGCAGCGCTTTTTTCAGGGAGATAAAGCTGACGTCGCAGACGATGATGTCGATGGGCTCAGGGATGAGCGCTCGCGAGAGGTCCCGCGCGTGGGTGCGCTCCAGATTGACGACCCTGTCATCACTCAGAATCTTTGGATGCAACTGACCGTGGCCCACATCGACGGCGTAAATCTTGGCGGCGCCGGTCCGCAGGAGAACGTCGCAGAATCCGCCCGTGGAGGCGCCGAGATCGAGGCAGGTTTTGCCGGTGGGGGAGACCTCCATCGCACGCAACGCCGCGTCGAGCTTGCACCCGCCGCGAGATACGAAGTCGTGGGCGTCCTCCGCTTCGATATTGTCGGATGGATGGACGGGCGCTGACGGTTTTTGCGCCGTCACGCCGTTGACCCTGACGCGGCCTGCTTTGATCGCCTCCTGCGCGCGGGCGCGGCTTTCGAAAAAGCCTGCGTCGACCAGCATTATGTCGAGGCGCACGCCCGCCAATTTAGGAGTTCCCCTTGTCAGGCTCCGCTCGTTGTCAGCTTCGCAGCGTCACCACGTTGGACTCCATGCCGAGCGCCGCTCGTGCGCGTTCGACGATATGAGCTGCGTTTAGTTCTGCGGCCTCATACATGTTGAACGGGCTGTCCTGGTCCTGGAAGATATCCGGCAACGTCATGGTGCGGATTTTGAGGCCGCTGTCGAGCGCGCCCTCGGCGGCGAGATGGTGCAAAACATAAGCGCCGAAGCCGCCGCGCGAGCCTTCCTCAATGGTGATAAGCGCCTCGTGCTCGCGTGCGAGCCGGTCGATCAGGTCGTGGTCGAGGGGTTTTGCAAACCGTGCGTCGGCGACCGTCGTTGAAAGCCCCTGCGCCTCGAGCGTGTCGGCGGCCTTCAGTGTCTCTGCAAGGCGCCCGCCATAAGACAGAAGCGCGACTTTCGTTCCTTCACGGACGATGCGGCCCTTGCCGATTTCAAGGATTTTGCCTTCGGCTGGCATGTCGACGCCAATGCCTTCGCCCCGCGGGTAGCGGAATGCGATGGGCCCTTCGTCGAAGGCCGCCGCGGTCGCCGTCATGTGCACAAGCTCGGCCTCGTCGCCGGCGGCCATGAGGATCATATTCGGCAGGCAGCCGAGATAAGCGATATCGAAGGCGCCGGCATGGGTCTGCCCGTCCGCGCCGACGAGCCCGGCGCGGTCCATGGGAAAGCGCACCGGCAGGTTTTGGATGGCGACATCGTGTACGACCGAATCATAAGCGCGTTGCAGGAAGGTCGAATAAATCGCCGCGAAAGGCCGCATACCGTCGGCAGCGAGGCCGGCGGCGAAGGTGACGGCGTGCTGTTCTGCAATCCCGACATCGTAACACCGGTCCGGAAAAACATCGGCGAACATGTCAAGGCTGGTGCCCGACGGCATGGCCGCTGTAACACCGACAATCTTGTCGTCTTTTTCCGCTTCCTGGATCAGCGTTTTTGCGAAAACTTTCTGATACGCGGGCGCGTTGGGCGTGCCTTTCTTCTGCTTGCCGGAGACAACGTCAAATTTGGCGACGCCGTGATACTTATCGTGCGCTTCTTCCGCATGCGGATAGCCTGCGCCCTTGCGCGTCACCACATGAACGAGAACCGGCCCGTCCATCTCGCGTACATTTTCCAGAACTGGCACGAGGTGGTCGAGATTGTGGCCGTCGATAGGGCCGACATAATAAAAGCCGAGCTCTTCAAAGAGCGTGCCGCCATTGACCATGCCGCGGCCATATTCTTCGGCCTTGGCGAGCTGCTTATAGACGGCGTGGGGCAGGCGTTTGGCGAGTTGTTTGCCGAAGGAGCGGAAGCCCTGATAGACGCCCGACGAAGACGCTCGCGCGAGGTAGGCGCTCATGGCGCCCACGGGCGGGGCGATGGACATGTCGTTGTCGTTCAGGATGACCGTGAGCTTCGTGCCGAGATGGCCGCCATTGTTGAGCCCTTCATAGGCCATGCCCGCCGACATGGAGCCGTCGCCGATCACGGCGATGGCGTGATTGTCCTTGCCGAGATGGTCGCGCGCGCGGGCGAACCCGACAGCGGCCGAAATTGACGTTGCCGCGTGGGCTGCGCCGAAGGGATCGTATTCGCTTTCCGAGCGCTTGGTGAAGCCGGAAAGGCCGCCGCCCTGACGCAGGGTTCTGATGCGGTTGCGCCGGCCGGTGAGGATTTTGTGGGGGTAGCACTGGTGGCCAACGTCCCACACGAGCCGGTCGTCGGGTGTGTTGAAGACATAGTGGAGCGCGGTGGTCAGTTCCACGACGCCGAGGCCCGAGCCGAGATGCCCGCCTGTTTGCGATACGGCGTCGATCATCTCTGCGCGCAATTCGTCGGCGAGCTGGCGCAATTGGCTTTTCTTAAGGGTGCGTAAGTCCGCGGGCGTGTTGACGGTGTCTAGAAGCGGCGTTTCGACTGCCATGTGGTATCCTCTTTATCGGGCTCTCGCCGGGCGCAAAGGGCGCTTGCACGCGGTAAGGAACTGAAGCTGGCCGGGGCGGCCGATGATTTTGCGGAAACCCCGTTTTAACCGCGCACCATAGCGCTTGAAATTGCTTTCTACACCCCTTTCGGCCGAAAACGCGGCGAATGCGCGGCGATTGTAGATCAAATGTTGTCCAAACGCGGCGCCGGGCGTCCCGCACAATCCCGTGAGGCGGTGGGCGGGGTTTGGTATGGCGGCCCCATGCGTGCATGCGCCGCCGCTCTGCCCGCTGGGCTTGCGCGCCGAAGCGTTCCAAAGGCGGCGATTGCAAATCCGCGATTGCGCCGATAGGTTCTGCGAACAAATCGCAATTTTACCTAGTTGAGGTCGGCGCCGCTCAGTAGGTCGCGCGTTATGACCCGGACTATGACGCGCACTGGGCCGCGGAGTGAGATATGGCGTTCAGCATCAATCAAAGTCCGGCTGAGGCTGAAGAGCTTGGCGAACTGCACGAGATCAACGTGACGCCGTTCATCGATGTGATGCTCGTCCTCCTCATCATTTTCATGGTCGCCGCGCCGCTGGCCACCGTTGACATCGCCGTCGATCTTCCGGCGTCGACGGCGCAAAAACAGCCGCGCCCGGACGCGCCTGTTTTCCTGACCCTGCGCGACGATTTGACCCTGGCGGTGGGGAACGGCGCTGTCGCACGCGGCGAGCTTGCGCGTGCGCTGGAACTGGCGACCGACGGCGATCCCGAGACGCGCATCTTCCTCAGGGCGGATAAGGTCGTCGCTTACGGGGATCTGATGGACGTCATGAACGATGTGCGCGCCGCCGGATATCTAAAGCTTGCGCTGGTTGGGTTGGAAGAGGGCGCCGAGTGACGCGCGTTTCGTCGGGGGTGGCGACGCCGTTGCGCGACAGGGCGCGATGGCGGTGGTTTTTGTCCTTCGCCTTTGTGCTTGTGCTGCATATGGGCGCCGGCGCGGCGGTGATGTTCTGGCGCGGGCCTGCGCCCGTCGCGGCTGAGCCCGCTGCGGCGATCATGGTCGATCTTGCGCCCCTCCCGACAGCCCCGCCGACGCCGCCTGCGGAAACTCCTCCGGGGCCGGAGCAAAAGGAGGCCGAGCCGGCGCCGCAGCCCGAACCCGAGCCCCAACCGGCGGCGCCCGCGCCGCGTATCGAAGAAGCGGACGCCGTCCTGGCGCCGCCGCTCGAGGAGAACGACGAGCCCAAACCGGAGGAAGAGGCCGCGGAAGAAACAACCGCGCCGCCAACGGTGATCGCGCCCGCGGGTGAGACAGCCGCGGCGCCGGCCGAAGGCGCGCCCTCGCTCTCCCAATCAGTGCAAGCGGTCACCTGGCAATCGGCGCTTCTTGGCCGTCTTGAGCGCTTCAAGCGGTATCCGGCAAGCGCCCGGCGCAACCGTCAGGAAGGTGTTGTCCTTGTGCGCATTACCCTCGATCGGGAAGGTGTGGTGCTGATGCGGCAAATTGAAAAAAGTTCCGGCGTTGCTGCGCTCGACGCCGAAGCGCTGGCGCTGGTGGACAGGGCGCAACCCTTACCGGCGCCGCCTGACGATGTTCCGGGCGAGGAGATCAGTCTCATCGTGCCGGTCGAGTTTTTTATGAAAACTTGATGCTGGCAGCGACGTTTCCTGAAACGCCGCCGCAATGATCCCTAAAGCACGTCTCATTTAATCGGATTCGATCGACGTGCTTTAGGTCTTTGTTTTTTGCGGTCGGACAATTGTTCGACCTTATGCGCAGTTGATGGAGGTGGAACCATGTTGGCGTACGGGAACCGCCAACCGGTGACCACTTTTGCGCGACACGCGCTAAGTCAGATCTCAATATCCAATTGAACGCCGAACACGCGCGGCTGTTGCAGGTCGACGCCTGCGTTCGGATCGACCTGCACGGCGCCGCCGGTCGTGTTGACGCGTCCGAAACTGCGCCGCGTTTGCGTGTCGTCATCCAGGAGATTGGTGACGTAACCGGTGATCCGGAATGTGTCGTGCTTGTATCCGAGGCGCAGATTAACTGTCGCTCTTGCGTCGACCACCTCGGTGAGACCGGGCCCGAGGTCGTCTTCGTCAAGGTTGGCGATAGCGGAGTCGTTGGAGCCGATATAGTTGAGGTTAGCGTCCGCAAAGACACCGCTAATGTGCTCGTAACTGGCGCCTAGATTGAAGCTGACAGGCGCGGCCTGCGGAAACGAATTGCCCTCCAGATTGTCGAAGGGCGAGCCTTCCGGCGCCGCAAACGGGAAGTCTTCGAACTTGGCGTCGAGGAGGCCCAAATTTCCGTAGACGTTCAATCCGGAGTCCATCTGGTAGTTCGCAGACACCTCGACGCCCTTCAGCGTCGATTCGCCAGCGTTCACCGTTTCCGCGTCAAGGAAGAGGCCGGACGGGCCGGGAACGACGACTTGCTGATCGGCAAGCCAGCTGTGAAAAATATTGCCGTTCAGCGTTAACCGCCGGTCGAACCATTGCGAGCGGAAGCCGATTTCCACATTCGTCAGGAATTCCGGATCGAAAGTGCCGACTTCAACGCCCGCCGACGTCTGGCGCAGATAGGTTCCGCCGGCGCGATATCCTCTTTGTACGGATGCAAAGAAGGAAAGGCCCTCGCTGGCGTTATAAGTGACGGCGCCGCGCGGCAGGAAAGCGTCGAACTCGGCTGTTTGAGGCGTGCCGTCCGACGCGGGAACGAAGAGAGCAATCAGAGTCGAGCAGGGCAGCGCTACGGTAGGGGAGGGGGAGCCGACGAGGCTTCCGGGAATGGTCGCCTCGCACCCGTCCGGCGTGACGGTCGGCGTCGCCGAAATGGCGCCTGGCGTAGAATATTCCTCATTGTCGTAGCGAATACCGAAATCCAGCGTCCAGGCCGGTGTCAGGTCAAAGCGCGTTTGTGCATAAAATGCGTAATTCGTTGTCGCTGTTCCCGTTTCGAAAAGCGCGGTGACGACAGAATCGGCCGGATCGATCGGGAAGAAGATCTGCGTTGCGAGCGACACGGCGATGGTGGAGACGCTCTCGAAATCATCTTCGAAATAATAGGCGCCGACGATACCGGAAAACCGGCCGTAATCGAACTCGGCGCGCAGTTCTCCGGAATAGGTGTCGGTTTCGCCCATGCTGTCTCCGGCGAGCGGAAACTGCGTCAGGTCGTTGAAGTCGCCGCGCAGTTGTGCCGTCTCGCTGCCTTCGTACGTGCCGATGGCGCGCAGGGTGAGATTTTCGTTAAGGTCGTAGGAGATGTCGCTGATGACGCGCAGCGTCTCTGAATCGGCGTCAATGGGTTCGCCAAAAGTCAACCGTTCGGACACGTCGAAATCCTCAAACGCCGGATCGTCCGCGGCGATGGGGAAGAAAATCGACGAGCGCGGCGCCCCCCGGCGCGAGTCGTTGAAATCGACAGTGACTTCTGCGCGCAGGTCCGGCAGCGGCGCCGGTTCGATCAAAAGCTTTCCCCTCAGAAGAAGGTTTTCAGAGAAATCCTGATCGTTTCCTGTGACGGCGTTGTCGACAAAACCGTCAGTTTTCTGATGATCGACGGCGAGGCGGATCGCAAGCTGATCCTCGATAATCGGACCCGACACGATCCCGGCATATTGCTGACTGTTGAAGGTCTCATATCTGAGGCGCGCGGCGGCTTCCCATTCGTAGGTCGGGTCTTTCGTCGTGATGACGATTGCGCCGGCGAGGGCGTTGCGTCCCTGAACCGTCGATTGCGGTCCTCGCAGGACTTCGACCTGAGCAACGTCCCAAAGAGAATCGAAGCCGAAGAAAAGGGCCTCGTTCGAGATCGGCGCACCGTCGAGATAAACGTTGGAGGTGACGCCTTGTCCGGCGTCTCCGATGCCCGAGCGCGCGATGCCGCGAATGGTGATGGTGTCGCTGTTGCCCCCGAGGGTGACGTTCGACGTGCGCAAGACCAGATCGTCGAGACTGAAGACGGATTCCCGGTCGATGCGCTCGGCGGAAAACACTTCCGCCGACACTTCGGACTCCTGAACCGTGAGGCCTTGTTTGGTGCCCATGACGACGATTTCGTCCTGCACGCCCGCGCGGCCTTCTGCGCCGACGGCGTTTTGTCTAAGCGCCGAAGGCCCCTCCGAAATGACGAAGGCGCCGTTTTCCTTGCGCGTCGCCCTCAGGCCGGCGTCGCTTAAGGCGCGCCGCAGCACCTCGGTCGCGCTCAACTCCCCGGAGACGGCGCCGACTTGCACGCCGTCGACGAGATCGCCTGAAACCAGGATATCGACGCCATAAAGGTCGCCAATAGCGATAAGTGTTTCATCCAGCGCCCCCGCGGCGATGGAAACGGGCCTGCGCTCGTTGATGCTCCGGGTGTCCTGCGCATAGGTCGCCGGCGCCGCGGCCAGGAGCGCAATTGCCGTTGCGGCGCTCAATGCTGCCTTCAATGTCGGTTTTTTCCGATTGTGTCTTTCCACGATAAATCCCCATAGGCTTTGCATGCAACTGAAAGTCAATTGCACCATCCGCCTTACGACCCTTCACCGGTGGGAAATGACACCCGCGTCGTAGAACTTTTTTTGTGAGGACCGGGATTAGCCACAGGGCGATTGCAAGGCGCGCAGCGTTGCAATCTTTCGCAGCAGAGAACCGCTAGCCGATGGGGCGGATTACGATCCGGTCTGGCGCCTGCTCGTCGATAGAGATAGGCAGAATATCTGGCAACACTGTCAACAGACGGGCGATGTTGTCCCCGTCGAACGTCGCGGTCACGGTCTCGCCGGTGAGCAGGCCCCTCGGGTCGTCTAATATGATCTCGCGCGTTGAATAGCGATTGGCGTCCGCCACCAGCTCGGCCACCGGCGCGCCTGAATAGGCGAGCCGTGCGTCGAGCCACGCGCCGACCGCGTCGCGGCTGACATTCCTGACCGCGCCAAGGCCACTCTGCAATGCCGCGATCTCTTGTCCCGCGTTCAGTGTGCGCTCCACTCTGAGCTGTGTTTTTCCCCGGTCGCGTACGAACGGGTAAGAGACTTCCACAACGCCTTCGCTGACCGCGACACGCGCGACGCCGCCATTGTTGCGAACATCGAACACAGTGCCGATGGCGCGCGCGCTGAGATCACCGGCGATGGCCAGGAAGGGGCGGGTTTCGTCGGCGGCGACGTTAAGCAGCACCGCGCCGGAAACGAGGGTCACGGAGCGCCGGTCCGCGCGCATGTCGACGGTGATTTCGCTTGCTGCGCCAAGGGTCGCGACGGACCCGTCGTCGAGCCCTACCGTCAGGGTTTTACCGATCGCGCTTGAATAGGTCTCGATCGTTGGCTCTGCGGCCGCCTGTTTTGTTGCGCTGTCATCCGGCAGGAAGAGTTGAAGTCCGGCGACGGCGACAAGAACGGCAAGCGCCGCGGCAGCCGCAGCACCAAGGGGAAGCCGGCTCTTTTGGCCCTCGATCCAGGCGGCGAGGCCGCCAATCAGGCTCGGGATTTGCTCGCGTGGAGAACGCTCAAGGAGCCTTTGATTGTATTCATCGCGCGCGATTTGCCCACAGGCCTGCGACAGCGTGACGGCTCTGTCATAGGCTTCTTCGTGGCGGAGGTCGGCGCTGAGCCAGGCTTCGAACGCGCGACGCTGTTCTTCGGAAATCTCTGTTTCCGACAGAAGGAGGCGCCATTCGTAAGCCTTTTCTTCGAAACTGGCGGGGCGATTCTTTTTTATTTCCTGCGCCATGCTCAATCTCCATTCAGCTCTCTAAGCGCAACGTCTATCTGAGCGAAGGCCCGCACCAGATGTTTGCTCGCCGCCGTGCGGCTAAGGCGCATCCGCCGCGCCACGTCCGACACCGTCAGCCCTTCCAGCCGATGCAGGATAAACGCTCGTCGGCGCTTTTCGGGCATCGCCAGAAGAACATCGTTAATGGCCTTTATCTGTTCTCTTGCGCTTACGACCCTTTCGGGGTCGGAAATGTCACCTTGCGCGGTGAAAAAAATCTGCTCGATTTCGAAATCGCGCGCCGAGCGGATGTCGGCGGAACGCTTTTCCTTAAGGACGAGGTTGCGGGCGGTGCGCCACAGGAAGGCTTCTAGGTTTCGTATTTCCGGAAGGTCGCGCCTTTCGATCAGTTTTTGAAACGCCGTCTGGGCGATATCGTCCGGATCAGGAGGGCCGTCGCCGAAGCGTTTGCGCAGCGCGCCGGATAATATGTTTACGTACTTTTCATAGAGCGCGAGGATCGTTTGTTCGCTGACACGGCCGCTTTCCTGAGGCGTGTCGGAACTTGCGCCTTTTGACGCCCGCTCAGCCATGATCGTACGGGGTGGCGGCAATAGAAACGCTTAAAAAGCGCCTGTTTTCGTTCGGTCCGGAAGGGGCGCGGCGGGCTTGTTTTGTCGTGTTTTCTTGCGCCTTAGAGCGCAAGGGCGACCACACGGGCGACGATGCGCATGGATGATTTGTCTGCTGCATATCAGCACCTTGACGATCGGCGCTGCCGAGATTTTGGGAACCAATGCGCGGACAATAGCCAACCTTCCCACTGTTTCAAGCTGGATAAAAGGCAATGCAGCCAGCCTCAATAGAGTTTTGGGTAAGACCTTAGAGCTTAGACTAGAGTTTCCGGCCGGCCTCTAAGCGTCGTCGAGACGCTCGGCGATAGCGTTCACACGGCTTGTCGCCGCCTCAACCGCGCGCGCAGCGCCGCCCATGGTGGCGACGTCGAGTTCATCTGCTGCGCTCGCGAACCCTTCTGCGCGATTTTGCAGATCGAACAGTTCGTCGCAAATGGTGAGGGCGCTGAGGAGCATCAGCCGAGCGTCGCCGATTTGCCCTACATCCTCAGCGATTTCGCCGACCTTGCGGTTGAAATAATGAGCGAGTTCGCGCAGGCGCTCTTCCTGGCCTGCGTCGCAGGTAATTTTATAGTCGCGGCCATTGATGCGGATATCGACCTCGGTCATGGACGCGTCCTCTTAGTTTGATTGCGGTTGTTCGACCGCCCGCCCGGACGCGTTGGCGTCGTCATCCGCAAGCAGCGTTCTCAACTCGGTGATGGAGGCCGACAAGCCGCGCGCGGCGTCCGCGACATGGGCATGGGCGGCGCGCGCCTGACGGCGCGCCGCATCGACGTCCTCGCCTTCGGCGGAAAGATCGTAAAGACGTCCTTCCAGTTTCGATTCCAGATGCTGTAGCGCGCCGGCGAGATCGGCGACGGCGTCTTCCAAAACGGTCATGGGCGCCCTTCATCTTCAAGCTGCGCGGACACGAAACTGCCGCGGGTTTAATCACGGGGTACGCGCGTACCGGTGCATGAAGGCCATAGTGTGGCGTTGTGCGCTGCTTTAGTCCAGCGTCGGCTTTGCACAGGGCGCCAGCATGAAACCGCTGCGTTTACGCCATTTTCACCGCGTCGCCGCCCTTGACCGCAGGCGGGGCGCGATGCATGAAGCGCGCGTTGATATCTCATGCATTTCTCGTTTTTCTGAAAGGGCTTGGCCCGGGCCAGGGAGCACCGATGGCAGGAACCGATCATTCGCAAATGGCGCCCCAAATGGCAAACGCCATTCGCGCGCTGGCCATGGACGCTGTAGAGCGCGCAAAATCCGGCCATCCCGGCATGCCCATGGGCATGGCCGACGTTGCGACGGTTCTTTTCAAGGACTTTTTGAAATTCGATGCGAGCGCGCCCGACTGGCCGGACCGGGACCGGTTCGTCTTGTCCGCCGGCCACGGGTCGATGCTGATCTATTCGCTCGCCTATCTCCTCGGTTATGAAGAGATGAGCCTCGACGACATCAAGAATTTCCGCCAACTCGGTGCGAAGACCGCAGGCCATCCAGAATATGGCCATGCGCCCGCCGTCGAGACGACCACCGGGCCGCTCGGCCAGGGGCTTGGCAACGCTGTCGGCATGGCGCTCGCGGAAGCGCATCTCAATGCGCGGTTCGGCGACGATCTCGTTGACCACTATACATATGTCATCGCCGGCGACGGCTGTCTCATGGAAGGGATCAGCCAGGAAGCGTTGACCCTTGCGGGCCGCCTGAAGCTTCGCAAGCTGATCGTCCTCTTCGACGACAACGACATTTCCATCGACGGGCCGATTTCGCTGTCCGACGTCACCGATCAGCGCAAGCGATTCGAGGCGTCGGGCTGGGCTACGGACGCCGTCGATGGTCACGATCCGGCCGCTGTGAAAGCCGCCATCGAGAAAGCAAAAACCTCGGATCGGCCGACCCTGATCGCCTGCAAGACGGTGATCGGCAAGGGCGCGCCCACGAAAGCCGGCACAGCGGGCGCCCATGGCGCGCCGCTTGGCGCAGATGAAATCGAGGGCGCGCGCTCAGCGCTTGGCTGGCCTCATGCGCCGTTCGAAATTCCCGAAGATATTCTGAGCGCATGGCGCGCGGCTGGCGCGCGGGGCCGTGAAGACCGCGACGCATGGGAAGCGCGTCTCGCTTCCAACGCCAATGGCGAGGCGTTTTCAGCCGCGCTTCGCGGCGATTATGCGCGCGATCTCGCGCCGGCGATCGCCGCCCACAAAAAAGCGCTTTCGAGTGAGCCTAAAAAAGTCGCGACCCGCAAGGCGTCGGAAATGGCGCTCAACGTCGTTAATGACGCCGTTGCCGAGATGGTCGGCGGGTCGGCCGATCTTACCGGCTCCAACAACACCAAAACCAAAGACCTCGCGATTTTGTCGGATGAAAACTACGCCGGCCGCTACGTCTATTATGGTATTCGCGAGCATGGCATGGCCGCGGCCATGAACGGCATGGCGCTGCATGGAGGCGTCGTGCCCTATGGCGGCGCATTTATGGTGTTTACGGATTATTGCCGCCCTTCCATGCGGCTGTCGGCGCTGATGGGCTTGCGGGCGATCTATGTGATGACCCACGATTCCATCGGCCTCGGCGAGGACGGGCCGACGCACCAGCCGGTCGAGCATCTGGCGGCCTTGCGCGCGATCCCGAATTTGCGCGTTTTCAGGCCCTGCGACGCGGTGGAAACGGCCGAATGCTGGGAGCTGGCGGTGGGCGCGCGCAATGCGCCGTCGGTCCTTGCGCTGTCGCGTCAGGGGCTTGAGCCGGTGCGCCTCGACCATCACGAGGAAAATCTTTCGGCGCGCGGCGCCTATGTCCTCGCTGACGGCGCTGATGCAACCATCATCGCAACGGGCTCGGAAGTTGAGATCGCCATGGCTGCGAGAGCCGCGCTCGCCGACGAGGGCGTCGCCGCGCGGGTCGTTTCCGCGCCGTCGTTCGAGCTTTTCGCCGATCAGCCCGAAGACTATCGCCGGAGCGTTCTCGGCGAAGGGCCGCGCGTCGGCGTTGAAGCCGCCATCCGTCAGGGATGGGACGCGTTCCTGCGGCCGGAAGACAGATTTGTCGGTATGTCCGGGTTCGGCGGATCGGCGCCCGCGACCGATCTTTACGAATTTTTCGCCATCACGCCGGCGGTCGTTACCGCCCATGTAAAAGAGTTACTCGCGAAGGAGAATTAGAATGACCTTGAAAATCGCCATCAACGGGTTTGGACGCATTGGCCGTCTGGCGCTGCGCTCGATTGTTGAGAACAAGCGCGACAATGTTGAAGTCGTTGCGATCAACGACCTTGGGCCGGTCGATACGAACGCGCATCTCGTTCAGTATGACTCCGTACACGGTAAGTTTCCGCATAATGTCGCGGTGGACGGCGAAACAATTGACGTCGGTCAGGGGCCGATCAAGGTGATCGCCGAGCGCGACCCGACCAAACTGCCCTGGGGCGATATGGGCGTCGATATTGTCTATGAATGCACCGGCATTTTTACGGCGCGTGACAAGGCTGCGATGCACCTCGATGCTGGCGCAAAGCGCGTCCTCGTATCGGCGCCGGCGTCCGGCGCGGACAAGACCATCGTTTACGGCGTTAATCACGAGAGCCTCACGGGCGACGATCTTGTTGTCTCTAATGCGTCGTGCACCACGAACTGCCTGGCGCCAGTGGCGAAGGTCATCGCCGACACAGTCGGTATTGAGCGCGGATACATGACGACGGTGCACTCTTACACTGGCGACCAGCCGACCCTCGATACGCTGCATAAAGACCTTTATCGTGCACGCGGCGCGGCGTCGAACATGATCCCGACCTCGACTGGCGCGGCGAAGGCCGTGGGTCTCGTTCTGCCCGAACTGAACGGCAAGCTCGACGGCGCCTCGATCCGCGTGCCGACGGCGAATGTTTCCGTGATCGATCTTGTGTTCACGCCGGGGCGGGACACGACCGCAGAGGAAGTGAATGAGGCTGTGAAAGCAGCCGCCGAAGGGCCGCTGAAAGGCGTTCTGGGTTATACGGAAAAACCGCTCGTTTCGTCCGATTTCAACCACGATCCGCATTCGTCGACCTTTGCCGCGCGTGAAACGCAGGTTCTCGAAGGCAAGCTCGTGCGCGTTCTTTCCTGGTACGACAACGAATGGGGCTTTTCGACCCGGATGACGGATACGGCTCTTGCGATGGCCAAGTTTCTATAAGTTGAAATTTCTCTAAGCCTCGGGCGATTACGCACTAGCAGTAGGAAAGGACCGCCTCTCGTGGTTCGAACGATTGACGATCTCGATGTCGCCGGCCGGCGCGTTTTATGCCGTGTGGATTTCAACGTACCGATGAAGGACGGCGCGGTCGGCGATGCGACGCGCATTGAGCGGGCCTTGCCGACCATTCGCGAGCTTTCCTCGAAAGGCGCGAAAGTTCTCTTATTGTCTCACTACGGACGGCCTAAGGGAACGATGGTGCGCGAGATGTCGTTGCAGCCGGTGACGCGGGCGCTCTCGGAACTTCTCGATCAGGATATTGCGTTTTCCGGCGACTGCGTTGGCGTTTTTGCCACGCAGGCTGCATCCGCCATGCGCGACGGCGATGTCTTGTTGTTGGAGAATACGCGCTTCCACGCGGGCGAAGAGGCGAACGATCCCGCGTTCGCCGCATCGCTTGCAGAAAATGGCGACTTTTACGTCAACGATGCGTTTTCCGCCGCGCACCGGGCGCATGCGTCGACGGAAGGTCTTGCGCATATCCTGCCGTCGGCGTCGGGCCGCGCCATGGAGCGCGAGCTTGATTATCTCGCAGCGGCGTTGTCGAATCCCGTCCGGCCGATGATGGCGGTTGTGGGCGGCGCGAAGGTCTCTTCCAAAATCGCGCTTCTTCTCAATCTCGTTGAAAAAGCCGATATTCTTGTTGTTGGCGGCGGCATGGCCAACACGTTTTTGTTCGCGAAAGGCGTCAGCGTCGGCGCATCGTTGTGCGAACCCGATCTCGCTGAAACCGCGCGCGAGATCATGACGCAGGCAGAGGCGAAGGGCTGCGAAATTGTTCTGCCAACGGATGTTGTGACCGCAAAAGAGTTCAAGGAAGGCGCCGAGCGCGAGGTCGTTTCCATCGACGCCATCGCCGCCGACCGGATGGTGCTTGATCTCGGCCCGGCGAGCGTTGACCTCATCGCCCAGAAGATCGAAACCGCGAAAACCGTGGTCTGGAACGGCCCTCTCGGCGCGTTTGAAATTGCGCCTTTCGACACCGCGACCGTTGAGGCGGCGCGCTTTGCCGCGCGCTGCGTCAAGGAAAAGGGGCTCGTCGCGGTGGCGGGCGGCGGCGATACCGTGGCGGCGCTTAACCATGCCGGCGTCGCGGACGGCTTTACCTATGTCTCGACCGCGGGCGGCGCCTTTCTCGAATGGCTGGAGGGGAAAACGCTGCCCGGCGTCGCGGCGCTTTCTAAATAGGCGTTTTCGACACGGCCAACGGTGCGAGGCGCCAAGACGCTCGCGTTTTCAACGTTGTGGTTGCACGAACGCCGGCCGTTTCCCCATTCGTTGTAGGTCGGTTATCGCAGGGGTGAAAACGTCGCTCCCGGCGAGGCTTGGTTTTGCCGGAGAGTTGAGTATAAAGCGCTCAAAATTCCTGAAAAAGCCAACAAAATGATGGAGACGGGCGGCATGACAATTGAGGCGTTAAACAAGATTGCGGTGGCGATGGTCGCCCCGGGCAAGGGCATTCTGGCCGCCGATGAAAGCTCTGGCACCATCAAGAAGCGCTTCGATTCGATTGATGTTGCGTCTACAGAGGATAATCGCCGCGACTATCGCGAGATGTTGTTCCGTACGGAAAACGCCATGCGCGATCATATCTCCGGCGTTATCCTGTTCGATGAAACGATCCGCCAGAACGCCGCCGACGGCACGCCGCTGGTCAAGCTGATCGAGGAAACCGGCGCCATCCCCGGGATCAAGGTCGACAAGGGCGCGCAGGCGCTCGCCGGCGCAGAAGGCGAGAAGGTCACCGAAGGGCTCGACGGCCTGCGCGACCGTCTCGATGAGTATTACAAGCTCGGCGCGCGGTTTGCGAAGTGGCGCGCTGTCATCGATATCGCCGGCGCTGAAATTCCGTCCGGCTACTGTATTTCTACGAATGTGCACGCCCTGGCGCGCTATGCGGCGCTTTGCCAGGAAGCCGGCATCGTGCCCATCGTTGAGCCTGAAGTGCTGATGGACGGCGATCACGACATTGACCGCTGCTACGATGTCACCGAATTCACGCTGAAGTCCCTGTTCGATGAGCTTTATGCGCAGGATGTCGTCCTTGAAGGGACCATTTTGAAACCGAACATGGTGATCGCCGGTAAAAAGTCGTCAAAACAGGCGAGCACGGAAGAAATTGCCGAAAAGACGGTGGCGTGCTTCCGTGCGTCGGTGCCCGCGGCGCTGCCGGGCATTGTCTTCCTGTCCGGCGGTCAGTCCGACGAAGAAGCGACCGCCAACCTGAACGCCATGAATGCGGGCTATGCGGATCAAATGCCCTGGGCGCTTTCGTTCTCCTATGGGCGCGCGCTGCAGGCCGCACCATTGAAGGCGTGGAGCGGCGATGCGGCGAATGTCGGCGCCGGTCAGGCCGCATTTGCACACCGTGCGAAGATGAACGGCCTCGCCCAGAAGGGCGAATGGTCGCCCGATCTGGAAAAGAACGCTTAAGCGTTCCGCGAAAAAACTGATTTTTCAAGGCCGGCGCGCGGGGGATGTCCCTGCCGCCGGCTTTTTCGTTGGCGTGAGATCGCTTCGCGGAGCCGCGCTTTCGGCGGTCCGGTTGCTGTGCGCGTCAGATGGCTCTTGAAAATTGTATCGATAGGGGCAATAGTCAGGAGGTAAACTGGTAAGTGTAATTTTGTTATACAGCACTGGGACCCTCGCCAATGATGCACCTGGAAAGCGACGCACCCGTTCCGCCGGAACAGATTCAATGGATTAACGGCTTCCCGGCGCCGCCGGCCCCGCCGGTTCAGCCGTTGCACGGGCTTGCGTCCGTTTTCCGGCTGATCCGCAACAAAGAAGACACGCGTCAGGTCTTTGAGGTGGTGAGGGCGCTTGCGGGCGACTCCGGCGCGCGTAATTTTGAGCGTTTCACCTCGACGGATTATGGACGGCGCGTTGTTTCCGAGCCGATCAAGCTCGAAGAACTTTTAAGTGACAAGCCGCGCCTCCGGGCGATGGGGCCGGGCACGCTCGCCCACGCCTATCTTGAGTTCATGGAGGGCGAGAACCTCACCGCCGACGGGCTCCTCGATGCGGCGGAAGAAGCGGGTATGAACTTCCGCGAGGCAGCGCAGTTCGAGGAATATCGCCGGCTTTTCATTCACCTCGATGTCTCGCACGACCTATGGCATGTCATCACTGGTTACGGTCGCGATGCGCTGGGAGAGGTCTGCAACCTCATTTTCACGCACACCATGACGCGCAATGGCGGCTTTCCTCTGATCGTCACCATCGGCCTCTTGGCGCAGAAGCTTGAAGCGCCGGGCGCGCCGCTATTGAAGGCGGCGCTTGAGGCGCGGCGGATGTCGCGCGGCGCGGCGTGGCTGCCGGGCTTCGATGTGGAAGAGCTTTTGCCGATGCAGCTTGCCGATGTCCGGCGTTTGTTGAATGTGACCGAACCGGAAGCCTATCTTGCCGTGCCGGAAGCATTGCGCGAGCAGCTATTAAAGCCCAAGGTCAAGCAGACCCAGACCGAGCGGGAGGCGCGCGGCGACGCGCTCGCTTAGGGTCTGTTGATATTCAGCCGACTTTCGGCTGCAAATGGCGCTTTCCTGCGCTTCCGATGCTCATGTACCTTCAAGTACACTGCGCGTCGGTTCTCGGAAATCGCCATTTTCACTCGAAATCCAGCTGAATCTCAACGAACCCTAGTCAGACAACAAAGAGCGAAACCTGAGATCGGCGCCGCTCGCAATCTGCGACGTCGGCGCATATAGTCGCGCGCGATGTCCGAAGCCTGTCGACTATATCTCGTCACCCCGCCGGAAATTCCCGACCTTGATCGTTTTGCGGACGACCTTGCGTCCGCGCTTGATGCGGGCGATGTCGCCTGCGTGCAGTTGCGGTTAAAGTCGCCTGCGGGCGAGCCGGCGTCCGATGACGCCGTAATCGTGGCGGCCGAGCGCTTGGCGCCGATTGCAGCCGAGCGCGAGGCGGCGTTTTTGTTGAACGACCGGCCCGATCTTGCGTTGAAATGCGGGGCCGACGGCGTTCATGTGGGCCAGAGTGATGCCTCCTGCGCTGAGGCCCGTGCAATTTTGGGCGCAGACGCAAGCATTGGCGTTACCTGTCACAACTCGAAACACCTCGCCATAGCGGCCGGGGAAGCGGGCGCCGACTATGTGGCGTTCGGCGCATTTTTCCCGACCGACACCAAAGAGACGTCGCATGTCGCCGAGCCGTCCCTGATCGAATGGTGGGTTTATGCAACGACGGTCCCTTGTGTCGCCATCGGCGGCATAACGCCGGAAAATTGCGGGCCGGTGGTGCGCGCCGGCGCTGACTTTCTCGCCGTCTCGTCTGCGGTCTGGCGCGCCGAGGGCGGACCGGCGGCGGCCATGGCCGCGTTCGACCGGGCGATCCGCGACGCCTAACGCGCAAACAGCGGTTAACCAAAAGACGTCGCGCACGCGCCCTTCGGAACATCCTTTGCATCCTCCGCCTCATGACCGTGAACGCGGCGGCGTATGCAACACAGACGCCGCTGTCGTTAACCAACAAGGGACGGCTGGCGAGGATGTTCGAAAACAGATACAAACATGCGATGATGCGCATTTTAATAATCAGCTTCGTTATTCTCGCGAGCGTCGCGACTTTGCGCGCGAGCGCGGCAGAGAACGAGACGTCGCCGCAAGACGCCAATAAGCAGGGTAAAGAACAAAACATCGCCGCTGCGTTCGAGCTAATGCTCACGGAGAAATATGATGAAGCGCGCACAATGGCCGCCGCGCTGGCTGAAACCGGCGACGCCGACGTCCAGCACATGCTTGGCTATCTTTATGAAAAGGGACTGGGCGGCGACAAGAACCTGAAAGATGCGATTGGCCTTTACGAAAAGGCCGGTTTGCAGGGCCAGGCCGATGCGCAGTTCGCGCTTGGTGAGCTTGCATATGGCGCGGACGGCGTCATCCGCGATGAGCGCCGCGCGGCCGGGTGGTACGCGCTTGCGGCGCGGCAGGGCCATGCGCTCGCGAAAATGCGCCTCGGCCACATGCATTTCGTCGGCGATGGTGTTGAGCAGGATCAGGCGAAGGCGATCGGCTTTTTCGAAGACGCTGCGGGGCTCGGCGAGCCGGAAGCACAGCATCGTCTCGGTATCGCGCATCTGACCGGCGAAGGGCTGAAGCAAAGTTACAAAAAAGCGGGTGAATGGTTCGAGCGCGCAGGAACGCAAGGTCATCCGGACGCGCAGTACAATCTTGCGCTCCTGCATGACGCCGGTCTGATCGGCAAGGCGGACCCGGAAAAGTCTCTTTTCTGGATGTCGCAGGCGGCGTCGGCGGGCCTGCCGTCGGCGTTTGTGGCGCTCGGCCTCATGACCCATGATGGGCGGGCCGGTGACAATCCGGAAATCAGCGCTGCGGACTGGTTCGAAAAAGCAGCCAACGCCGGCGACGCGCAGGGACAGTTCCTCTATGCAGTGAGCCTCGCGGAAGGCAATGGCCGCGACAAGAGCCCGGCGGACGCGCTTGTCTGGCTCGACCGTGCGATTGAAGATGAAGCGGCGCTCGACCCTGAGACGCTGCTCAACGCCAAAGCGCTCCGCAAGGATCTGGTCGCCGCGCTGACCCGTCGCTGAGACGACGCTGCGCGCCCGCGCTTTTTCCCAACAGGCAAAGATTCTCGTTTCGTTCCTGCGCGAACGGCGTATGGTCACGTCTTATGGATGTGATTCGGATAATCGGCGTCGATCCCGGTTCGGCCGCCACCGGCTGGGGCGTGATCGACATGGCGGGCCCGCGCCTTTCCTACGTTGCGTCTGGCGTTGTGCGGCCGCGCCGCGGCGACGGCCATGCGGAAAAACTCGCGACGATATTCGAGGGGCTGCGCGATCTCATCGCATCGCACCGGCCCATGGAAGCCGCTGTAGAAGAAACCTTCGTCAACGCTTCTCCGCGCGATGCGCTGGTGCTCGGCCAGGCGCGCGGTATCGCGCTTCTGGCGCCGTCGCTTGCGGGGCTCAGTGTCTGTGAGTATGCGGCGAACACGGTCAAAAAATCGGTGGTGGGCAAGGGGCACGCCGACAAGCAGCAGGTGTCCGCCATGGTCGGTGTTCTCCTGCCGAAATGCGGCGCCCTGAAGCCCGACGAAGCGGATGCGCTGGCGGTTGCGATCTGTCACGCGCATCATGCAGGCATGCGACGGATGGCGGCGTCATGATTGCAATGCTTAAAGGAACTGTCGCGGCGCTCGGCGCCGAAACGGCGGTCATCGATGTCGGCGGCGTTGGATACGAGATTTACGCCGCGCCGCGGCTCTTGCAGTGCCTCGCAGTGGGCGAGGCGGCGATGCTCTCGGTCGAGACGATTGTGCGTGAGGATCTGATCCGCCTGTTCGGTTTTGAAAATGAGGCGGAGAAACAATGCTTCCGCCTGTTGCAGTCGGTGCAAGGGGTGGGCGCCAAGCATGCGCTGTCGATCCTGCAAATCCTGCCGCCGCCCGATCTTTATGATGCTGTCGCGGCGGAGGACGTGACGGCGATTTCGCGCGCCCATGGGGTCGGTAAAAAGATCGCCCAGCGCATTGCAACGGAGCTGGAGTCGAAAGTTGGCGCGCTCGCTGGCGCCACTGGCGAGCCGCTCACTGTCGCGGCGCGCGCAACGGCAGGCGCTGCGGTCTCCAATAAGGATCCAGCCGCAGGCGCGCGCGCGGATGCGGTCTCGGCCCTCTCCAATCTCGGCTATGACGGCGCGGCGGCGCGAAAAGCCGTGGCGCGTGCGGCGGAAGGGCTCGATGCGCCGGGCGTTGAAGCGCTGATCAAAGCTGCGCTGAAGGAGCTTGCGGCATGATCTCTGAAGGCCGGGTAATGCATAGCTTTAGGGCTGCGTCCGGCGGCGCTGTTTTCCGGCGAAGGATTGAAAGCATTCCGCAGACTGACTTCTGGGCGGAGCGGCGTCGCAATGGCTGATCCTGCGTTCACAGACGACCGATTGATCGAGCCGGAGCGCAAACCGGAAGATGTCGATGTCGCACTACGCCCGAAGCGCCTCGACGACTTTGTCGGTCAGGCGCGTGCGAAGGACAATCTGCGTGTCTTCGTCGAAGCCGCCAAGGCGCGCAGTGAGGCGCTCGACCATGTCCTCTTTCACGGCCCGCCCGGCCTTGGAAAAACAACGCTCGCGCAGATCGTCGCCAATGAGCTGGGCGTCAGTTTTCGCTCTACCTCCGGGCCGGTGATTACCAAGCCGGGCGATCTTGCGGCGCTGTTGACGAACCTTGAAGCGGGCGATGTCCTCTTCATTGACGAAATTCACCGTCTGACGCCGGCAGTGGAAGAAGTGCTTTACCCGGCGATGGAAGACTTTGCGCTCGATCTGATGATCGGCGAGGGGCCCGCCGCGCGTTCGGTGAAGATCGACTTGCCCAATTTCACGCTCATCGGCGCGACGACGCGGTCCGGCCTCTTGGCGAAGCCGCTGCTCGACCGGTTCGGCATCCCCATTCGCCTTGAGTTTTATTCCCATGCGGACCTTTGCCGCATCGTTGCGCGGGGCGCCCACAAGCTGGGCGCCGAAATGGCCGAAGGCGGCGCCATGGAAATTGCGCGGCGCTCGCGCGGGACGCCGCGGGTGGCGGGGCGCCTGATGCGCCGCGTCCGGGATGTGGCGACTGTCGAAGCGGAAGGGCGGATCGACCAGGCGGTCGCCGACCGCGCCCTGCGTCGTCTCGAAATTGACGGCCTTGGCCTCGATCCGCTGGACCGTCGCTACCTTCGTTTGATCGCGGAGCATTTCGGCGGCGGCCCAGTGGGGGTCGAAACCATCGCGGCGTCGCTTGCAGAGGCGCGCGATGCGGTCGAGGATGTGATCGAGCCGTTCCTGTTGCAGTGCGGTCTTATCCAGCGCACGCCGCGCGGCCGGGTTCTGTCGGAAAGCGCGTGGACGCATATCGGCCTTGAAGCGCCGCCGCGCGAGGATTTGTTCAGGTAGGGCTATTCCTTCTGAACCCTTTTATAACGCCTCGCGCGACGCGCGTCTCACCGTTTCTTCTCAAGGCGCGTCAACGCCGCTTTGGCGAACGGATCGCGGGGCATGATCTCAAGTATTCTTTTCTGGTCCGCGATAGCATTCTCGATATCGCCGAGGCGTTCGAAGCATTCGCTGCGCATGCGATAGGCCTGGATCGTCTCGGGTTTGCGCTGAAGGATGGCGTTGAGGCTTTGCAACGCTTCCGCGTGATGTTTCATGTCCATCAGCGTTTGCGCTTTCCCGAGATAGGCTCTCTCAAGGTCGGGGTCGAGTTCGATCGCCTTATCGAAGTCGGCGATAGAGGCGCGATAGTCTTCCGCCATTCGGTAGCCGACCCCTCGTTCGACATAGGCCGGCGCATAGGTAGGGTCATGGGCGATGGCGTCGCTGGTGTATCGAATGATTACTCTCGGTCTGGCGGTTGCGTTCGTGCGAAACGTATTCGCCATGGCGAGTTCGCGCTTCGTCGCGGGCCTGCCGTCGATCATCTGTGTTCGTACAATCTTCGAGCAAGTCAGCGTCTGGCGTTTGTATCCCTCGGATTCTTCGAAGCACTGAGCGGCTTCTTTTCCGGGAACGGCGTTCGTTTGTTGGCCGTGGACGAGCGAAGGCGCGCAAGCCAGCATAAGGGCGCCGGTTATTGTGAGGGTGAGCGGTTTCATCGGTCTCCTCAAGCGGTTGCCGGAAATATGCTGAGTGTACCGAGGCGAATGCTGAGGAGCACCCCCAAATGAGGGGCGAACTGGCTTGCGTGTCCCGCTACGAATGCTGTTATGGCTGGTGGAAAGGCGAGCGACTGTAAGGTGGAACCCGTCAACCGGCGCTCGCTTTTGCGCGGTAGACGTTGATGATAAGGAGGTGTGTATGAAACACCAAAATAAAATCAGCCTGTTCTTCGCCTCGTTTGTTTTTGCAACTGCGAATGCCGCCAGCGCCGAGATGCGCCAGTATGACTGGCTCACCATTGGCGAGCCGTCCGGTGAGCTCACTGTTGAAACCGGCGAGAACGGCGCGGTTTCCGTGCAGTTTTCTTTCAATGACCGCGGGCGCGGTCCGGAAATCGACGCCGACTACGTCATCGGCGAAAGCGGCCCGGTTTCCATCGCGATCACTGGGCTGACTTACGCCAAGGGCGACGCCAGCGAGACATTTACGATTGAGGATGGCGTTGCGCGCTGGGAGGCCGGCGCCGTTTCCGGCGAAAAGCGTCTCGACGGACCGGCGCTCTATAACCTCACGCTGAGCACCCTCCCTGAGCATACGGCGATCATGGCGCGTGCGCTCCTTGCCGCGCCGGACCGGACGCTGCCGACCCTGCCTGCCGGTGAGATGCGGATCGAGGAAATCGAAAGCGCGTCTTTCTCCGGGGCGGACGGCGCTGTCACGGCGACGCTATATGCTTTGTATACGGATGGACCATATCCGGGTTATATCTGGCTCAATGAGGAAAAGAACCTCTTCGGCGCGGATTATGGCTGGTTCGCGGTCGCGCCGAAGGGCATGGCGGCGGCGATGCCGATCATGAAAGAGCGGCAGGATGCAGCGACAGACGCGCGGACCGAGGCGTTGTCGGCGAAGTTCCGCAGCGATGTCGACGGCCTTGTGGTCATCGAGAACGCACGCCTGTTCGACAGCCTCACCGGCGAGGTGGCGCGCCGCGCGACCATCTTCATTCAGGACGGTGTGATTTCATCTGTCTACAAAAAACGCGTGAAAGCGCCCGATGGCGCCACGATCATCGACGCTAAGGGCAAAATGGTGTTGCCCGCGCTCTGGGATATGCACGCCCATATCGGCACCGACAATGTTTTCAATTATGTCTCGGCGGGCGTTCTCAACATTCGCGACATGGCGAACGACCCGGATTATCTCATACGCCTGAAGCGCGATATCAGCTCCGGCAAAATCGCGGGGCCCGATCTGCACGCCATGGGCTTCATTGACAAGCGGTCTCCCTACACGGCGCCGACGGGGAAGGTCGCCGACACGCTCGATGATGCGCTCGAATTTGTCGACTGGTATGCCCAGCGCGGCTTCCGCGGCGTTAAACTATACAGCTCGATCGAACCGGACTGGGTCGAGCCGATTGCGGCGCGTGCGCATGAACTGGGCCTTAGCGTGCTCGGTCACATCCCGGCCTACATGACAGCCGAACAGGCGATCCGCGCCGGTTACGACGAGGTGACGCACATCAACATGCTGTTCCTCAACTTTATGAACGCGGCGGAAATCGATACGCGCACGCCGCAGCGCTTTATCGTGCCCATACGCGAAGGCGGGGATCTGGATTTGGACGCCGACAAGGTCAACGCCTTCATTGATTTCATGGCCAAGCGCGGCGTCGCCCACGATCCAACGTACACCATCTTTCGGGGAGACTTTTTGCAAACGCCGGGCGACGTTATTGTCGATGCAACGAACTTTTACGATCATGTGCCGGCCTCGCAGCAGCCCGGCCTGATCGCCGGCGAAGGCTTTAATCTCGGCATCGAAGAGGAAGGAAAGCGAACGGCGGTCGTCGCGAAAGATCTTATTCGCAAGCTCCATGAAAAAGGCGTTCGCGTCTTGCCCGGCACCGACGCCGCCTATCCGGGGTTCGTTCTCCTGCGCGAACTGGAACTTTACGGGGAAGCGGGCATTCCGGCGAATGAAGTCTTGCAACTCGCGACCATCGAGCCGGCGCGCCATCTCGGCCTCGATCAATCGCTGGGTTCGATCAGCCCGAACAAAAAAGCCTATCTCATCATCGTCGATGGGGACCCTACAAAGAACCTCGCCGATCTTTACAAGGTTGAGACGGTGATGAAGGGAGAGGCGATCTTCAAGCCGGCTGAGATCCACAAGGCGTTCGATATCAAGCCGTTTAATTGATACGCACGGAATAGATTTACGATCTTCCAGATGATATTGGCGCTACGTGCCGAGTGACCTTGTCGGAGAATTTTTAACTGCAATGCCGCTCGGGAGCGCATGCGATCGCAGGGCGCGTTAACAAGGGGATTTCATCCATGGGCGGATCGGTTTTGCTGACGGCGTTTTTCACGCTTTTCCTGGTGATTGGCCTCGCGATCCTTGGCTTTGGTCTGCGCTCGCTTCACCTATCGAACGAGGCGTCATCCTGGCCGACCATTCCCGGACGGATCATATCGTCCGATTTTGACGTGAACAGCGACTCCGATGGAACGACCTACCGCGCTAGAGTGAAGTATGTTTACACGCCCATGAACGCCGAGTTGACAGGCGAGCGCATTGCGTTCGGCTATTCCGGCTCAAGCGGTGAAAAATTCCACCGCGCGATACACGATGCGTTGCCGGTGGGAGCGCAGGTCGCCGTGCGCTACGATATGGCGAACCCGGAGCAGTCTGTGTTATCGTTCGGCGCCAATCGCTCGATTATGTTTCTGTTGCTGTTCGGGGCTGTCTGGACGACTTTTACGGTGGGCATGGCTGCGATGTTCTGGTTCTCCGAGCGAGGCGGCAATAAAATCCTTGAAAATATGATCGTCTATTCGAGCGGGTGACGCAGCGCCCCTTGCGCGCGATATGCTTGCGGCGCGGGCGGATTTCGTTCAGGAAGCTGACCCATGACGTCTTCATCCCCCGATCCGAAACCCTTTACCCACACCGTCCGCGTCTACTACGAGGACACGGATTTTTCCGGCGTCGTCTATCATGCGGCGCATGTGAAGTTTTTCGAACGTGGGCGCACCGAGGCGCTGCGCAGCGCCGGCGTGTCGCATACTGAGCTGTTGGCGCGCGACGAGCCGCTCGCCTTCGCCATCCGAAAAATGCAGATTGAGTGGCGCGCGCCGGCGCGGATCGACGATCTTCTGGAGGTGCGAACCTGGTTCACAGCGGTGAAGGGCGCACGCATGCGGCTGAGGCAGGAGATGTGGCGCGGCGATGTTCTCATCGCCGGGGCCGATGTGGAGGCGGCGTGCATGTCTCTCGATAGTCGCGCACGGCGCCTGCCGGCCGATATCGTTGAAAACCTTTTGGGCGCCAGAGCGTCCTGAAAAATGACTGTCCAAGCTTGCTCCGCCGCGCTGTCGAGTGCTCGGGAACAGAGAGATTTCGAACACGACGCCAAGCGCGCGACCGCGCGCCGGCCGGTTAGGCCGCCCCCGCGGAGGCGATGAGCGAAGCGAATTCGCCGCGAGCGAATTGCTGCTGCTGCTGCGGCGGCGAGATTAAACTTTTGCAAAAAGAGGCGCGCGGGCCTTTTCAGCGCCGCCGATTTACCGGATTTCTAAGCTATGGGGGATTAAAACGTCACGGTTATGGTGGTAACCATGACGCATCGCGCGCCGCGGCGCAAAAACGCTGCGACGCTTTTTTCTGTCCGGGTTTCGGGCCGCTTTTGGTCTAAAAACCGGATTTTGTTGAGATTTTCCGGCGCCGAGGCGCGACCGGACCGGCTCCGGAAGAAACCAAGGCTTCTGCGGGCCGGCTAGTCAGGGGATGCATGATGGAGACAGAAGTCGCGGTCGCCGCTATCGGAGGCGAGTTCAGCCTTTGGAGCCTGTTTTTGCGCGCCGACCCGGTCGTTAAAGCCGTGATGGGCATTCTGGTGATCGCATCAGTCTGGTCATGGGCGATCATTATCGACAAATCCATGGTGTTCGGACGGTTGAAGCGCAAATCCAACAAGTTCGAAGACGTCTTCTGGTCCGGCAAGTCCCTGGATGAGCTTTACCGCAAAATGGGCGACCGACAGGACCATCCCATGGCGCGGGTTTTCGCCGCCGCCATGGATGAGTGGTCGCGTTCGAAATCGACCGGCTCCAACGACGCCCTGGTCATCGGCGCGAAAGACCGGATCGATAAAATCCTCAATGTGTCTGTGGCACGAGAGCTTGAAAACGCCGAGCGTAATCTCGGGTTTCTCGCAACGGTTGGCTCAGCGGCGCCGTTTGTCGGCCTTCTCGGCACGGTCTGGGGCATCATGAACGCGTTCCAGGCGATCGCCGTGACGAAAGACACGAACCTCGCAGTCGTCGCGCCAGGCATCGCCGAGGCGCTTTTTGCGACGGCGCTCGGTCTTCTGGCGGCGATCCCGGCGGTGGTCGGCTATAACCGATACTCCGCAGCGCTCAATTCCTTCGCGGTTCGGCTGCAAGGGTTTGCGGATGAGTTTTCCGCCATCCTGTCGCGCCAACTCGATGAGCGGTCGCGCTGATGGGCGCGTCTTTAAACACTGGCGGCGGCGGTCGTCACCGTCCGGGGCGCACAAAGCCCATGGCGGAAATCAACGTCACGCCGTTCGTGGATGTGATGCTGGTGCTCCTCATTGTTTTCATGGTCGCCGCGCCGCTGTTGACGGTTGGTATTCCTGTTGACACGCCGGAAACGACGGCCAATCCGCTGCAGGACGAGGGCGAGCCGATCACAGTGTCGATCACGGCCGACGGGGCGATTTACGTCCAGGAAACCGAGATCGAATACGAAAATCTCGTCTCCCATCTCGAAGCGGTTGCAAGCGCCGGTTACGACCAGCGGATTTTCATCCGCGGCGATAAAAACCGCGCTTATGGCGACGTCGCCCGGGTGATGGGGCGCATCAACGCCGCCGGTTTCACCCAGATTGGTCTCGTCACCGATCAGGAGCAGTAAGAACGCGATTGATTGAGGCGTCGCTATGGGGGCGGCGCGCCCGCTCAATAAGGAAAGGCCGGTTGAGTTCTCATGCGTTTCGGCGTTTTCGCATCGTTGTTGTTTCACGTCGCCATCGTCGCTGCGATGTTCGTTGCGCCGTTTTCCGATTGGCGCCCGGACGTTCAGGCTGAGCGCTATGTGCCGGTGGAACTCATCCGCAACGCCGAACTCGATCTGACGACCAGCGTGCCCGCTGCGGCGCCGGAACCAGAACCCGAGCCGGAGCCCGAACCTGAACCGGAAGAATTAGCGCCCGAGCCGGAACCCGAACCGCAGGAAGAGCCGCCGGCGCCAGAGCCGGAACCTGAGCCCGAGCCGCAGCCGGAACCTGAGCCAGAACCGGTTGCGCCAGAGCCCGAACCTGAACCCGAGCCAGAGCCGGAACCCGAACCCGTGCGCCAGCCGGAACCGCCGAGCGACGATCTCGATCTCGATGCCTTGTCGGCGCTCGTGGACAAGGAAAAAGACGAACAGCGCGCGCCGCGGGAGACCCCGTCCAACCCGACGGAGATCGCCGAAACACCCCATGCCGCTGTCGGCGCAGGAGATCGGCTCACCGCAAGCGATGAAGCAAAAATGCGTGCTGCGGTGGGACGGTGCTGGAACGCGAGCGCCATTATCGGCGCGCCGGATCCGGAGAAGCTGATCGTCACAATCGACTTCGAACTGAACCGCGATGGCAGCCTTGCGTCGCGCCCGCGTGTCGCAAACGCGGTGCAGATCAACCTCTCAGGCAATCGTTTCTGGAAGGTCGCCGAGCAGCAGGCGCTTCGGGCGGTCGTCACGTGCGCGCCCTATAACTTTCTACCAGCAGACCGTTACCAGTCATGGAAAGAATTTAAGCTGAATTTCGATCCGAGCGAGATGGTCGGGCGGTAAATCGGGGTATGATGGTGGCGCGCCGCGTCACGGCGGCGCCCAATTAACGCCGCAACGCCATGCATAAAGAGCCGGGCGCATAGTCTTGCCCGTAAAGAGAGCAAAGCCGATGAGACGAATTATTACCGCTGTTTTCGCCGCCATCGCTGGCGCATCCTTAAGCGCCACCGCGCTGATCGGCGCCGCGCAGGCACGCGTTACGATTGACATCACCCAGGGCAATATTGAGCCGATGCCCATCGCCGTGCCGGACTTTGTCGGCGCACAGCCGGAAATGAGCGCCCTTGGCCGCGACATCACCGGCGTTCTCATGAGCGATCTCGATCGCTCCGGGCTTTTTCAGGTGATCGATCAGCGCGCCTACATTTACGATCGGCAGACTTTCGGCGTGAACCAGCGCCCGCGCTTTGCAGACTGGCGCGTCATCAACTCGCAGGTGCTGGTGGTCGGCGCCGTTGAGGAATTGCCGGACGGGCGCCTGCAGGTCTCAACCCGCGTCTGGGACACTTACGCCGATGAACAGCTTGGTGCGGTGGCGTTCAAAACGCCGACGGCCAACTGGCGGCGCGCTGCGCACAAGGTTGCCGACTTCGTTTATAAAACGCTCACCGGCGAGAGCGGGTATTTCGATACGCGCGTCGTTTTCGTCCATGAAACCGGCCCGAAGGCCAAGCGCAACAAGCGTCTGATGATCATGGATCAGGACGGCGCCAACCCGGTGCCGCTGACGGACGGCCTTAATTACCAGGTTCTGACGCCGCGGTTCTCGCCGACCCAGCAGCAGATCACGTATATGGCGCTGTTCGACGATCGTCCGGGCCAGGTCTATCTCTTCAACATCGAAACTGGCGAACAAGAGCAGCTCGGCACGTTCCGCGGCATGACCTTCGCGCCGCGCTTTTCGCCTGACGGCACGAAAGTCCTCATGTCCATGGAGCGGAACGGCAATTCCGATGTCTTCACCATGGATCTGTCGACGCGCCGGCTGACCCGTCTCACCACCAACGGCGCCATCGATACATCGCCCACCATGTCGCCAAACGGCCAGCGCGTCGCCTTTGCGTCCGACCGAGGCGGTTCGCAGCAGCTTTACGTAATGAACGCCAATGGCAGCGACCAGAAGCGAATCACCTTCGGTGAAGGCCGTTACCAGACGCCGGTGTGGAGCCCGCGCGGCGATCTCATCGCGTTCACGCGCCAGTATAAAGGCCGCTTTTATATCGGCGTTATTCGGCCAGACGGCACGGGCGAGCGCCTGTTGACCGAAAGTTATCTCGACGAGGGACCCACCTGGTCGCCGAACGGTCGTGTCCTGATGTTTTACCGCCAGACGCCGACACGCCGCGACGGCACGGGCGGCTCGGCGGCGCTCTGGTCGGTCGATCTGACCGGGCGGAACCTCAGGCGCGTGCGCACGCCCGCCGATGCTTCTGATCCGGCCTGGTCGCCGCTCCTGCCATAGCTCCTGCCATAGGGACAGGGTTTGCAAGGCTCACCAGGACGCTTTTCCGTGTAGGTTGTAGTGTGCGATGCTGAAACCACTTTTGCGGCAATTTTTGCGGATTGCCGCGAAACCGTAACCGAAAATTCATTCTCAGGCCGGAACAGCCGTTCTTGATCGTCTCGGCGGCTAAGGTTACGGTCACGATGTTGGTTAAATTTTAGGGTTTAACCGACACGCTACGGAAACATTAAGGTGCTAAGGGACCTTCAGTCCGCGGGCTTTCCTTGGCGTGTCCGGAGCGGTTGGTTCGACGATTGGTTTTAGGGGCTTCGTGCGGGGGCGCGCTCGCTTGGGCCCGAAATGGCCCAGGGTGCTGGGGAAAAACCCCGTCTTCAGGGGAATTGGAGCAAGTAGAGACATGCAAGGCATAAAATTCATCAAAGCCGCAGGAATGATGACGTCGCTGGCGCTTCTGGCGGCATGCGCAACGGATGGTCCGACGATCGACACGACCACAAGCGCAGGCACAAGCGCCGATCAGGGCCCGCAGGGGCCGATCCCCGGCAGCCAGTCTGATCTGGAGCAGAACGCCGGCCACCGCGTTTTCTTTGCGACAGACCAGTATTCCCTGTCGCCGCAGGCGCAGGCGACTCTGTCGCGTCAGGCGGCCTGGCTCAAAGAATATCCGGAAGCGCGGATTGTCGTCGCCGGCAATTGCGACGAGCGCGGCACGCGCGAATACAACCTGGCGCTTGGCGCCCGGCGCGCTGAAGCAGCGCGGTCCTTCTTGACGAGCCTTGGCGTTTCGTCGAACCGGATCACCACCGTTTCCTACGGTAAGGAACGTCCGCTTGACGGTCGGTCGACCGATGAAGCCTGGTCGCTCAACCGGAATGCGACGACCACGATTTCCGGCGCTAACTCATAGAATTGGGATGGCGGTGCGCCGCCTCCTTAAGAAACGCGCTGCAATGATCATTGCGGCGCGTTTTTTTTAAGGGAAGCCCCAGAGGTGTCGCATAGGCGTCGCGGTCACGTCGCAAGAGCGCCTCATCCGCGCCGCAAAACATGCTAAGATCGGTGAGAGCAGGCGTCGCCTTTTTGTTGACGCCGCCGAACCGGGCGCCATCATGGCGCGAAACGAACGTTTTTTCGGTTGCTACGGTAAAGGATCACGTCCCATGCGTAAAAACATGAAGCTCGCTGCTATGGCCGCCGCGCCTCTTTTGTTTGTCGTGGCTGCGCCCGCTGTCGCCGGCACCAAGGACGATGTTCGCGATTTGCAGGCGCGTATGGCGGAAGTTGAGCGCGGCGTTGAGGCCGGTTCCGCGGCGACGGTGCGAATCAGCGAACTTGAGCGGGAAATTCAACTGCTCACCGGGCAGGTCGAGACGCTGAGATATGAGCTGGAACAGACCAATGCACGTCTGAGCGCAGTGACAGCGGTGCTCGCCGGCGATCCTGCTGGGCTCGCCCCGACAACGGGCGCCGGCGTCTCATCGGCGCCGGGCGCCGGCGCGGGACCGATCGATCTTTCCACCGGCGATCCCATCGCCGGTCAAATCGCCAGCGCAGAAACGAGCGGCGCCAGCGCCGCCAGCGTGCCAACCGCGAGCGACGTCGCGCTGCCGCTCGATCCCGATGCGGCGTTCGATTACGCATCCTCCTTCCTTTTGAGCGGCGACTATCCGCGGGCGAAGTCTGCGTTTGCGCTTTACGTGGAGGCGTTCCCGTCCCATGCGCGTACGGCCGATGCGCGCTTCCGTCTTGGCGAGATCCATCTGGCGCTCAGCGAAAATGCGGCGGCGGCGGATGTTTTCATAGAACATATCCGCGCCTATCCGAATGATCCGCGTGCGGCGGAAGCCTATCTCAAGCTCGGCACGGCGTTTTCGCGCCTTGAGCGCCCGAGCGAGGCCTGCAAGGTCTTCCGCTCCATGAAGTCGAAATTCCCCAATGCGGCGACGGCGGTGCACGATCGCGCCAATCTGGAAATGGCGCGGGCCGATTGCCGGTAAGCGGCGCTGAGGCTGACGGCCGCGCGGCGGCCGCGGTTTCACTATCTGACTTCGAGGAAAGGCTCGCGGCGCTCGGCGCGCCGCGCCGTTTTGCGATTGCGGTTTCGGGTGGGCGCGATTCTATGGCGCTTGCGGTTTTGGCGTCGCGATACGCCAAACGACATGGCGGAGACGTCCTTGTACTGATTGTCGATCATGGGCTGCGCGCTGGCTCGCGCGAAGAAGCGGCGCAGGCGGCCCGGTGGTGCGAGACGCTTTCCCTGACGGCGGAAGTACTGACCTGGAAAGGCGAGAAGCCTGCGAGCGGCGTTCAGGCTGCGGCCCGCGCTGCGCGCTACAGGCTTTTGTGTGAGGCGTGCTACGAACATGACTGCGTCGCGCTCATGACCGCGCATCATCTGGAGGATCAGGCGGAAACGGTGCTGATGCGCCGGGCCCGGAACGTTGACGGCGAGAATGCGCTCGCGCGAGGCTTGAGCGCCATGGCGCCTGAAACGCTCATCGCTGCGGGCGCGGGTGCGCCGGTAAGACTGTTGCGACCGCTGCTCGGCATAGCTCGCGCGCGGCTCACAGCAATTCTGGAGGCGTCTGGACAGCCTTACATCGATGATCCGTCCAATGAGGACCGCGCTTTCGAGCGGGTGCGCGTACGCCAAGAGTTAGCGGCGATGGAGGCCGGGCGCCCGGGCGCGGCTGCGGCGCTTGCAAAAACCGCCGATGAGGTGCGCGCGGCGCGCCGGCGAGAAGACATGGCGGCAAGAGCGCTCTTCCGTGAGATTGGCGGTGTGTTCACACCGTCCGGCGGTGCATCGTTTTCGGCTGAAGCGCTTGCGGCGGCGTTGAACGAGGAGAGCGCCGGCGCGATGCTCGCGAACCTCGCTCAGGCGGTGACCGGCGCCGACCATCGCCCGAACGTCGATGCGGTTCGCTCTGCGGCTGCGAACGCGCTCGATAACGGCGCATCGACCCTTGCGGGCGTTCTCATGAAGCGATGGCGCGGGCGTCTTTACCTCCTGCGGGAGCCGGGGGCGGTGCTCGGCCGCGCCGGCGCGCCGGCCCTCGCGCCTTTGTTACTGCCGCCGGGCGCGCGAGGGCTTTTCGACCGCCGGGTTCTCGTGACGAACATCGCGGCAGATCCTATTTCCATCGCGCCCGCCGGCGAGGAGGGGCGGCTGTGGCTGCGCGAGCGGGGCGCTTTGAGCGAAGAGCCCGCGGAAGCCGCGCACTCTGCGCCTTTCGCCCGGGGGCGGGACGGCGCGGCTTTAGGTGCTGCGGAGGCGCCAGACGGCGTTTTTTCCGCAGAAAACCTCGCACCGTCGACCTTTTTCGAGGGCCCGCTCGCGCGCTTTTAACCACCTGTCATAAATTTCATCCGGCGCCATGGCGCGGCGCTTTGTTAACGCCTATCTAATAGGCTCGTTTGATAAAGACCGCCGGTCGGCGCTGAGCGCGCAAACGCGCTAGAAGGACATACGATGAACGGACGCAATTTTCTGATCTGGGGCCTGGTGATCGTTTTTCTGGTGGTCGCGCTCCAGCTCTTCGAGATTTCCGCGCCCGGACCGCAGCCGGTGGAACTGAATTATTCGGCCTTTGTCAGCCGGCTCGACAATGGCGATGTGGCGAGCGCCGAGATCGACAAGGCGGTGGTCACCGGCCAGTTGAAGGACGGCGCCGCCTATGTGACGACGATCCCTGAGAACGGTCAGGCGCAGATCGCCGACCGGCTCAACAATGCGGGCGTTCAGACCGAGATCAAGGCGGAGGAGGAGTTGCCGATCATCCTGCAGCTCCTGTTCAATATTCTGCCGCTTCTTTTCTTCCTAGCGCTTTTCTTCTTCGTCATGCGTCAGATGCAGGGCGCTGGCGGCAAGGCCATGGGTTTCGGCAAGTCGCGGGCGAAACTCCTGACCGAGCGTCAGGGGCGTGTGACCTTCGATGACGTCGCCGGCATCGATGAGGCCAAGGAAGAGCTCGAAGAGATCGTCGAGTATCTGAAAGACCCTATGAAGTTCCAGCGCCTCGGCGGCAAGATCCCCAAAGGCGCGCTTCTCGTTGGACCGCCCGGCACCGGTAAGACGCTTCTGGCGCGCGCCATCGCAGGCGAAGCGAATGTGCCGTTTTTCACGATTTCCGGTTCTGATTTTGTCGAAATGTTTGTCGGCGTCGGCGCGAGCCGCGTGCGCGATATGTTCGACCAGGCGAAGAAGAACGCGCCATGCATCATCTTCATCGATGAAATCGATGCGGTCGGGCGCCATCGCGGCGCCGGTCTTGGCGGCGGCAATGACGAGCGCGAACAGACCTTGAACCAGCTTCTTGTGGAGATGGACGGGTTTGAGTCGAACGAAGGCATCATCCTGATCGCGGCGACCAACCGGCCGGATGTTCTCGATCCGGCGCTGTTGCGCCCGGGTCGCTTCGACCGTCAGGTTGTTGTTCCGAACCCTGACGTTGTCGGGCGTGAGAAAATTCTCCAGGTGCACGTGAAAAAAGTACCGCTGGCGCCGGACGTCAATGTCCGCACCGTAGCGCGCGGCACGCCGGGCTTTTCCGGCGCCGATCTCGCGAACCTCGTCAACGAGGCTGCGCTCCTTGCGGCGCGGCGCGGCAAGCGGTTTGTGACTGCGAAGGAATTCGACGACGCCAAGGACAAGGTCATGATGGGCGCCGAGCGGCGCTCCATGGTGATGACCGACGATGAAAAAAAACTCACCGCTTATCACGAGGCGGGGCACGCGCTTGTGGGCATGTGCATGCCTGGCTCGGACCCTGTGCACAAGGCGACGATCATCCCTCGGGGGCGCGCCCTCGGCATGGTGCAGTATCTGCCCGAGCGCGATAAATATTCGTTCTCCCTGCAGCAGATGAAAGCGAAGCTCGCCAGTGTGATGGGCGGGCGTGTCGCCGAAGAACTGAAATTCGGCAAGGAGCATGTGACGTCGGGCGCCTCGTCCGATATCGAATACGCAACGCGCCTCGCGCGCGCTATGGTCACCCAGTATGGCCTTTCCGAAAAGCTTGGCCCCATCGCCTACGCCGAAGACGAGGGCGAAGTCTTCCTTGGGCAGAGCATTGCGCGCTCGAAAGCGATTTCGACGGACACGGCGAAAGTAATTGAAGACGAAATCAAGCGTTTCATCACTGAAGGCCACGACACTGCGATGCGCATCCTGACGGAACGCCGCGACGACTGGGAGAAGATTTCCCAGGCGCTGCTGGAGTTCGAGACCCTCACCGGTGAAGAGATTCAGCAGCTTATCGATGGCGGCGAAATCGTGCGCGACGACCCGTCGGATACGCCGGACCAGACGCCGCCGAGTTCTGTGCCGAGCGCTGGCGCGCCGTCCTCCGGTACGCGTGACGAAGGCGATGGCGGCATGGAGCCGAGCCCGGCGTAAGGCGCGGGCGATGACATTGCACAGCCTCACGCAACGCCTTCCGGGGCTTTTACCGCTCATGGTGCTGGCGGCGGCATGCGCCGGGCCGGTCGAAGATCAGAACAAAGACGATCAGACAGAAAGCGCCGATCTTAGCGATGTCGGCATGATGCGGCTCAGCTATGTGGACGCCGCGCGCTCTTCCTGGCGTGCGCCGGGTGAAGCGCGCCCGATCAATGCCTGGGTCTGGTATCCGGCGGCGGCGCCCTCGCTGGCGCAGGCTTTTCAGGTTCCTGAAGAAAAACCGGTCTTCGACGGCGGTTTCGCGGCGCGGGATGCGGTTCCGGAGAGCGGCGCCCATCCGCTCATCGTCATGTCGCATGGCACCGGCGGTTCGGCGTTTCAGATGATGTGGCTAGGCCGGCGCCTTGCGGACGCAGGCTATGTCGCTGTCGCCGTCGACCATCACGGCAACTCCGCTGCGGAAGACGCGTTCGATCCGCGGGGCTTCTTCTATATCTGGGAGCGTCCGCGCGACCTTTCCGTGTTGATCGACCGTGTTCTCGCTGATCCTGCTTTGGCGAATGTTGTCGATCCTTCCCGCATTGGCGCGGCGGGTTTTTCTCTCGGCGGCTATACCGTGGTTGCAACCGCGGGCGGGCGCATCGATCTGGAGAATTTCCGCGCGTTCTGTGCGTCGGATGAGGCGGACCCCACATGCGCGCCGCAGACGGAGTATCCGGATGCGTCAAAAGACCTCGATGCGCTGATCGCCGAAAACCCGGACGCCGCACCCGACGATGCGGCGCGCCGCGCCTCCTATCGCGATGAGCGCATCACGGCCGTTGCCGCGTTTGCGCCGGCGCTCGGTCGGATGTTTGCCGAGGAAAGCCTCGCCGCGATTGAAACCACGCTTAAGCTCATTGTCGGTGATGCGGACGCGGTCGCGCCGGCAAAAACCAATGCACGCCATATCGCCGGTAGGGCCCCGGGCGCAGACCTCACGGTCTATCCGGGCGTCGGTCACTACGCATTTTTGAATGCGTGTACGGATCATGGGCGCCGTTTCGTCGCCCCTTGCAAGGACGGCCCCGGTGTTGATCGCGCCGAAGTCCACGACCGTGCTGCAGGCGAGGCGATCGCCTTCTTCAACGACGCCTTTTCATCCACGGAGCCTCGATAAGAGTGACGCGCGCCGTTCGCATCATGGGCGTCGTCAACGTGACGCCGGACAGTTTTTCCGATGGCGGACAGTTTCTTGACACGGACGCGGCCATTGCTCATGGGCGCAAGCTTTTGGATGATGGGGCGGATATTCTCGACATTGGCGGTGAATCGACGCGTCCGGGCGCCGCGCCGACATCTCCTGACGAAGAGCGTGCGCGCGTTCTGCCTGTGATCGAAGCGCTTGCGGGTGAAACGGGCGCCGTTCTTTCCATCGATACGCGCAACGCTTCGGTGGCGCGCGCCGCCATCGACACAGGGGCGACGATTTGGAACGATGTCTCGGCGTTGATGCACGACGCCGAAGGTGTCGAGACCGCGGCGGCGCTCGGCTGCGATGTGGTGTTGATGCATGCGCAGGGCGATCCGGAAACCATGCAGACTGCGCCGGCCTATGACGATGTGGTGGCGGAGGTCATGGCGTTTCTTGCCGCGCGCATTGAGCTTTGTGTTGCGGTGGGGATCGCCCGTGAGAAAATCACCGTCGACCCGGGTATCGGCTTCGGTAAGACGCTCGCCCACAACCTCGCCTTGCTCAACGGCCTCGATAAGTTTCAGGCGCTCGGCTGTCCCGTACTGCTTGGCGCTTCGCGCAAGCGGTTTATTCAAGGCGTCGATAAGCGTGCGGTGGACGCAGGCGAGCGTCTCGGCGGGTCGCTCGCGGCCGTTCTGGCGGGCGCGGCTCGCGGCGTGTCGATTGTGCGCGTGCACGACGTTGCCGAGACTAGGCAGGCGCTTCTTGTGGCTGGCGCCATAGAAAACCCCAATTTCTAGCGTTAAGGCATTTCTGCACTGTTTGTGCTAGTCTTCCCGAAAACGCCCTTCTTGCGGCGTCTCCCAGAGAGGCGCGGCGCATTTTGGCGCCGGCGGGCTGATCGTAGAGTAAATGTAAATGAGGAGTTAACGGCGCGATGCGCGGTGATGACCAGATAACCGGTGAACGTCAGATTTTCGGCACCGACGGGGTGCGGGGGCGCGCTAATGCAGGCGCAATGACGCCGGACAGTATTTTACGCCTCGGTATGGCGGTGGGGCGGGTTTTTAAAAACGGCCAGCACCGTCATCGCGTTGTGATCGGCAAGGACACGCGCCTTTCCGGTTATATGATTGAGCCGGCGCTGACGGCTGGCTTTGCCGCATCGGGCATGGACGTGTTCCTGCTCGGGCCGTTGCCGACGCCGGCGATGGCGATGCTGACGCGGTCTTTGCGCGCCGATCTTGGCGTGATGATTTCCGCGTCGCATAATCCGTATCATGATAATGGCGTCAAGTTCTTCGGCCCGGACGGATTTAAACTGTCCGATGAAACCGAGCTTGAAATCGAGCGCCTTATGTCGGCCAACCTTTCCGACTGTTACGCCGGGCCGAGCGACCTTGGCCGGGTGAAGCGTATCGAAGACGCCGGCGCGCGCTATATCGAGTTTGCGAAGGCGGCGTTTTCGCGCCGAACGCAATCTCTGGAAGGGTTGCGCGTTGTGATCGATTGCGCCAACGGCGCCGGGTACAAAGTTGCGCCGACCGTCTTGTGGGAGCTTGGCGCGGAAGTAAAAGAAATCGGCGTTGCTCCCAATGGCTTCAACATCAATCGTCAATGCGGTTCGACATCGACCAAGCAGATGCGCGAGGCGGTGCTGGAGTATCGCGCAGATATCGGGGTTGCGCTCGACGGCGACGCCGACCGCGTCATCGTGTGCGATGAAAAGGGCCGGGAAATCGACGGCGATCAGATCCTTGCGCTGATCGCGCAATCCTGGAAGAAGCGTGAGCTTTTGAAGGGTGACGGTATCGCTGCGACCGTGATGTCCAATATGGGGCTTGAGAAGTTCCTGAAAGGTGAGAAACTTCAGCTGGAGCGCACGCGGGTCGGTGACCGGTATGTGGTCGAAGCGATGCGCGCTAAAGGCATGAATGTGGGCGGCGAGCCGTCCGGACACGTCATATTAAGCGATTATGCGACGACGGGTGACGGGCTCATTACTGCTTTGCAAGTTCTATCTGTTGTTGCGCGCGAGGGACGCAAGGTCTCTGACGTTTGCGATATGTTCGACCCGTACCCGCAAATCCTCGAAAATGTGCGTATCTGCGAAGGCGACAACCCGCTCACCGACGATAGCGTCAAGGCGGCGATCGTCGCCGGTGAAAAAACGCTCGGCGACAAGGGCCGGCTGGTGATTCGCAAATCCGGCACCGAGCCGCTCATCCGCGTGATGGGCGAGAGCGAGAATGAAGACGTCTTGCGCGGGGTTATTTCTGATATTTGCGCGGCCGTTGAGAAGGCTGGCTGTTAGACGTCCGCGCGTCGTTTTTACTTCAATACGGAAAATCCCGCCGCGCGAAGCGGCAGGATTTGTTATGTGGGGCTGGTGTTCTTACGCTCGCACGCGCACTCTTGCCCGACGTGAGCAATCGCGGTCCGCGATGCGTTCCATCCGCCTGACGGAGACATAACCGGCTTCCGGGCCGCGCGCGCTCACGGTGCAGACGAGGCGCAGGTTGCCCCGGCGATTGCGGCGCCATTCCTCGATGAGCACGATGCGCGCGCGATAGCGGGTGTTATAGGTCTGACGATACGCCCGACGGTCGCGGTCGTAGCGTCTGTCGCGATCATAACGGCCGCCGCGGCGGTAGTCGTCGCGATAGCGGTCGCGGTGATAGTAATCGCCTCTGTCGCTGACGCGCACCGACAGACTGACGCTGTCGCCGCGATAAGCTTGCGCGCGCGTGTCTGCATATTGGTTTGCGAAAGCCGTACTTGCTCCGAGGGCCAAGACGCCTGCGATGGCGGCTGCAAACACTTTTGGTAAGGGTTTCATGATGTGATCTCCGTGCTTGCCCCAGCCGGATTTCCACGAAACACAATGTGATGTGAGAATGCGGCGAGATTGGCGCAAATTTCCGCCGACTTCGCGTCGACGGTGAATTCACGCGACACAGATGCGTGAACGGCGAATCGTTTGACGTTCAGTGCGTATCGGTGAAATGTTCGCAAGTGCGCGCGCGCCGCCCAATGGCGACGGTGACATAAGACGACAGCACCATTAGAAAAACGCCGAATACAAAAACAAGCCATGCCGCAGACGGGTCTGCGCCCGCTGCGAAGGCCGGCTCCGGGAAGAGCTTTACCCAGAGCGCGCCCAAACAGCACAGTAATCCCACCCACATCAGGCCGCCCGCCGCCATATCGATCTCCCGTGAAATGCTTGCTGACGGGTTCTCCGTCTAAGGAGCAATCACGGCGCAATCTTGGCTCGCGCGCGGCGATTTCACGGAAAGTTGATTGGCGCCGCGTGGGGCGTTTAAAATGCAAGCCATGAATGGCCGTGTTCTCATTATCGCAGGCTCTGACCCCTCGGGCGGCGCCGGCATCCAGGCGGATATTAAAACCGTCACCGCCCTTGGCGGATACGCCTCAGCGGTGATTACCGCGCTGACGGTGCAAAACACGCTCGGCGTCTCGGATGTTTTTCAGGCGCCGCCGGACCTCATCGCGGCGCAGATAGAGGCGGTGTTGAGCGATATCGGCGCCGACGCCATCAAGATCGGCATGATGGGCGATGCGCCCGCCGCGCTCGCCATTGCCCAGGTCCTGGAAGCGCATGCGGGCGATGTTCCGATTGTGCTCGATCCCGTTCTGGTGGCGACGAGCGGCGATGCGCTGGCGCGCGACGGCGTCCGCGAAGCGCTTTTGGAGCGGCTCGCACCCATGGCGGCGGTCCTCACGCCAAACCGTCAGGAAGCCGCGGCGCTGACCGGCGTGGACTGCGTCGATGACAAGACCATCGCGGCGGCGGGCGCTGCGCTGTTGGCGGCGGGCGCCCGTGCGGCCCTCATCACCGGCGGCGATGCGGACGAAAAAGAGGTGAGGGACTTTCTTTTCACTGAAGGGCGCGAACGCATCTTCACCGGCGCGCGCATTGCATCGAATGCGACACACGGAACGGGGTGCACGCTTGCATCCGCCCTCGCCATGGGGCTTGCGGAGGGCCGCTCGCTGGAAGAAGCGAGCGCCCGCGCCATCGACTATGTGCGCGCCGCCATTGAGACGGCGCCGGATCTGGGCGCCGGGGCAGGACCCCTAAACCACGCGCATACGGTTTTGAAAGCCGACCGGTAAATCCATTGTAAGACGACGCCTGCTTTTTATCGCTCCGCCGTGGCGTCTTCTGCGGTGTCGCTCTTCTTAAGCGCCGCCATGGGCGCAAGATCGGCGGCGAGGCCGTCGCCCGCTTCCGCAACCGGGACTGTGCGGGCCCTGCGCTGGCTGATGGCGACGCCAGCCAAGATCACCGCGAGCGCGATAAAAACGGTTGGCTCCAGCTTCTCCCGGTAGAAAATAAAACCCATGAAAATAGCGAAGAGCGGTGTGAAATAATTCGATAGCGCCATGAAGCCGGCGCCCGCGCGGCGGATGAGCATGATGATCAAAACGCCGTTGATGCCCGTTGGAAACACGCCGAGCCCGACGACGCTCGCCATGCTCGCAAACGACCAGCCGGCGGGATTGATCTCGACGAAGAGGAGCGCCGGCGTCGCCGTGATCGCCGCGACCAGCATCATGCCGGCCGCGAGGATGCGCGGCCGGATCGGCGGCGCGCGGCGGGTGATAACGGCGGAGGCCGCATACATGAAGGTTGCTAAAAGGAGCGCGGCCTGCGCCTTCACATCCGACCCTGCGGCGCCCTTGAGCGTGTCGGGGCCCATTAAGATCACGATACCGATGAACCCGAGCGCGAAGCCGGCGAGCTTGCGCGGCGTCGCTGGCTCGCCCGCAAACAGATAGGCAAGACCGATGGTCCAGATCGGCATGAAAGCCATGTAAACGCCGGCGAGGCCGCTATCCACATATTGCTGCGCCCACGGAAAAAGAAAGAACGGCGCCGTGTTGCCGACGACGCCAACCGCGATCATGAACCGCCAGCTGCGCCGGATGGTGAGGCGCCCGTTCGACTTTTTAAAGAGCGCCGGAAAAGTGCGTCCCGCCTGTCGCATCACTGCATAAAGAACAATCGCCCCGACCCAGAGGCGCCCCACTGCGATGGCTGCCGGCGCCATGGTATCGACCGCCGTGCGAATCATCACGAACGAAGCGCCGCCAAACATCGTGATGAAAACCAGAAGCAGCCAGTCGAACCCGCCAGGCGCATCGTTTTGTTTCGGAGGAGGAGATAAGAGCGCCACGGTGGTGCTTGCTTTCGATGGGGTTAACCTTGATACGCCGGGATTTTGCAAGGGCGCCGGTCCCTTAAAGCCTATAGGCAATCCTTAACGAAGGTTTGATCCTCAGACTACCCATTGTATGGCGCCCTTGAGTGGAATCTGTGCGTCGCGCGATAATCCTGTTTTTAACCGATTCAAAAATTTTTCACTTGATCCTGGCGCCGCTTTTGCCGATAGAGCCGGTGGGCCACGCCTCCCCAACGGGGCGCGCGCCATCTGAGAGGATGGATTGAAAATGACAAATGAACTGCCTGCGACGCGCCCTGCGCGTCCGCATTTTTCTTCTGGTCCGTGCGCCAAGCGCCCGGGCTGGTCTCCCGAAAATCTTCAAGGGGCGCCGCTTGGCCGCTCCCATCGCTCCAAGCTCGGCAAGGCGCGTTTGAAAGACGCCATTGAGCGCACGCGGGCGCTGTTGGGCGTGCCGGACGATTATCGCATCGGTATTGTGCCGGCGTCGGACACGGGCGCGGTCGAAATGGCCATGTGGACCATGCTCGGCGAACGTCCCGTTGACATGCTGGCCTGGGAAAGCTTCGGCAAGGGCTGGGTGACGGACGCCGTTAAGCAGCTTGACCTCGACGCCCGCGTCATTGAGGCGCCTTATGGCGAGATCGCGGATCTCAGCGCCGTCGATCCGTCCCATGACGTTGTCTTTACCTGGAATGGGACGACCTCCGGCGTGCGCGTGCCGGACGCCGACTGGATCGCGGACGACCGCGAAGGCATCGTCATTTGTGATGCAACGTCTGCAGTGTTCGCCCAGGCAATCGACTGGCGCAAGCTCGATGTGGTGACGTTTTCCTGGCAGAAGGTCGTGGGCGGCGAAGCCGCGCATGGGGTTCTCATTTTAAGCCCGCGCGCTGTCGCGCGTCTTGAGAGCTATACCCCGCCGCGACCCTTGCCGAAGATTTTCCGCCTGACAAAAGGCGGCAAGTTGATCGAAGGCGTGTTCGAAGGCGCAACCATCAATACGCCGTCGATGCTCTGTGTCGAGGATTATATCGACGCGCTGAAATGGGCGGCGTCAATCGGCGGGCTTGAAGCGATGCACCGCAAGGCCGATGAAAACCTCGCCGCCCTGACGGAATATGTCGAGAAAACACCTTGGCTCGATTTTCTGTGCGCCGACGCGGCGCTCCGCTCCAACACATCGGTGTGTTTGAAAATAACGGACCCGGATGTCGCGGGGCTCGACCCGGCCGAGCAGAACGCGCTTGTTAAACGCATGACGTCGCTCCTTGAGGCGAAGGAAGCAGCCTACGATATCGGCGCCTATCGCGACGCCCCGCCGGGTCTGCGTATCTGGTGCGGCGCTACGGTTGAGCGATCCGATATCGAAGCGCTCGGTCCCTGGCTTGACTGGGCGTTTAACGAAGCAAAATCGTCCTGACATTCGCGCGCCGCCTGAAAGCAGCGCTCACTGACCTTTCGACCCACTCAAATTCAAAGAGGCGTTCTCATGCCAACAGTTCTGATTTCTGATGCTCTTAGCGAAACCGCCGTGCAAATTTTTAAACAACGCGGCGTTGATGTCGATTACCAGCCGGGCCTCGGCAAGGACAAAGAAAAGCTCCTTTCGGTGATCGGCGATTACGACGGCCTTGCGGTGCGCTCCGCGACCAAGGCGACTGCGCCGGTGATCGAAGCGGGCTCGAAGCTCAAAGTGATCGGCCGCGCCGGCATCGGTGTTGACAATATCGACATCCCCGCGGCGACGACCGCCGGCATCGTCGTGATGAATACGCCCTATGGCAACGCGATCACGACCGCCGAACATGCGATTGCCATGATGTTCTCCCTGGTGCGGAAAATTCCGCAGGCGAACCAGTCCACCCATCAGGGTAAGTGGGAGAAGTCAGCATTTATGGGCGCCGAGCTTTTCGGCAAAACCCTCGGCGTCATCGGCTGCGGCAATATCGGCTCCATCGTCGCCGACCGCGCGCTCGGCCTGAAGATGCATGTGATTGCGTATGATCCTTTCCTGACGGAGCCGCGGGCCATTGAACTCGGTGTTGAGAAAGTCGATCTCGACACGCTTCTGGAGCGCGCCGACCTCGTGACGTTGCACACGCCGCTCACTGACCAGACACGCAATGTTCTCAGCGCAGAGAACATCGCGAAACTGAAAACGGGCGCTTATGTCGTCAACTGCGCCCGCGGCGGTCTTGTGGATGAAGAAGCCCTGAAAGCGGCGCTCGACGAGGAGCGCATCGCCGGCGCCGGGCTCGACGTTTTCGCAACGGAGCCTGCGACGGAGCATCCGCTGTTCGGCCATCCGCGCGTCGTGGCGACGCCGCATCTCGGGGCCTCGACTCGCGAGGCGCAGGAGAACGTCGCTATTCAAGTTGCGGAGCAAATGGCCGACTATCTCGTCCGCGGCGCCGTGACAAACGCACTCAACATGCCGTCGATCAGCGCCGAAGAGGCGCCGCGTCTTAAACCCTTCATTACCCTCGCCGAACGGCTCGGGTCCATGGCGGGTCAGCTTACGGAAACGTCGATTTCCGCCATTGAGGTGAGCTACGCCGGGGGCGTCGCGAAACTGAACACCAAACCTTTGACGGCGGCGGCGGTGGCCGGCGTTCTGAAACCGATGCTCTCGGAGGTCAATGTCGTCAACGCGCCCGTGATCGCCAAGGATCGGGGCGTTGCGATTGCGGAAACCTATCGCGACGACGCTGACAATTATGAAAGCGTTATTCGTCTGCGTGTGGTGACGGAGCGTGACGACCGCTCGGTGTCCGGTGTTCTCTTCGGGCCGGCGCCGCGGGTGGTTGAAATCAAGGGCGTTGAGATGGAGGCGGGGCTGTCGCCTTATATGCTCTACACCACCAATGACGATAAGCCGGGCTTTATCGGCGCGCTCGGCGCGGCGCTCGGCGAGTCCAACGTCAATATCGGCGCCTTTAATCTCGGTCGCTCCGCGCCGGGCGAGGAAGCGATTGCGCTTGTCTCCGTTGACGATCCGATTACAGATGACGTACTGGAGCGTGTGCGCGCCTTGCCGCATGTGCGTCAGGCCAAGGCGCTGGTTTTTAAGTAAGCGCCGGCGCAGACCTTACTCCGTTGCGTCTTTCTTCTTGCGGTAGATGCCGGTGAACCAGTCGTCCCACTTTTCGGTTTCGCCGTTGAACTGCTGGAAATACTGGGTGACGGAGCCGTCTTCCTCTAACGTCCACGTGCCGCGAAACGGCGCGGTCGTACCGTTATGGTAGGCGATCTCGCCTTCCATCACCATGGCGCCGGCGTCGTTGAGGCCGCCGCCGTAATCGATGACTGCGCCCTTACTGACCCATACCTGCCGGAATTTCTCCTGGGACGGATCATAGAAGTTGTAGCTCTGGCCGGTGCCGCCCTGGATATTCGTCCAGCGTTCGACAAGAAGGCAGCCGCTTTCCTCCGACGTAATGACATTCTCGCCGGCTTTTTTTCCATCCGGTGTTGAGACCTCCCACGCGCCGAGCCAGAAGTCGAAAGCGCGATAGGGCGCGGCCTCGCACGGATTGGGCGGCGGTGTCTGGGCTACGGCCGATCCGGTGACGCCGGCGATGAGGCTTGCGCCAAAAAGTGCGTTTTTCATGGTTCTCAAGGTGTTCATGGTTTCCCTCCCAGGCGTGCGCTCGCCCGCATCGCCTGCTGTTTCCTTTAACTCAGATAATAAAGACAATTTCGCACAGGCGCGACCTCAGCGGCGCGATTGGAGTCGCGCAGGCGATCAAGGCCGCGGGGTCCCTTGTGGAAAAATGCGCCGGGTTGGCCGCGTTGGGGAGGCGTGTTTCAGGCCCTTGTTTGCATGCGGCTTTTGCGCTTAACCGGTTCCTACCGGCGCGCGACCCGCTATAGTGTGCGCCGCAACAACAGCAATTTTAATCGGAGGATGCTATGGCCGACGTCGCGGTGATCGGGGCGCAATGGGGCGACGAAGGCAAGGGCAAGATTGTCGACTGGCTATCGGCGCGCGCGGACGTTGTGGTGCGCTTTCAAGGCGGTCACAACGCCGGCCATACGCTGGTGATCGACGGGACGGTCTATAAGCTCTCCCTCCTGCCGTCCGGCGTTGTGCGCCCCGACTGCATCGGCGTTATCGGCTCCGGCGTTGTTGTCGATCCAACGGCGCTGATGGCGGAGATTGAGCGGCTCGAAGGGCAGGGCGTTTCCATCACGCCAAAAAACCTCGTTATTGCGGAAAACGCGACGTTGATTTTGCCGATCCACCAGGAGCTGGACGCCTTGCGCGAGGGCGCAAGCGATGGGGTGAAGATCGGCACGACCAAGCGCGGCATCGGCCCCGCCTATGAGGACAAGGCGGCGCGCCGCGCGCTGCGTGTCGTCGATCTCGCCGACTTGTCGACCTTGCGGGTTAAAATTGAAAACCTCCTTACCCACCATAACGCCCTGCGGCGCGGTCTCGGCCATGAGGAAGCGGACGCCGATGAGATTTACGAGCGCCTCGCGGCGATCGCAGAGCGTATCATCCCTCACGCTGCGCCGGTATGGCGGGTTCTCGACGCTGCGCGCAAAGACGGTAAGCGCATCCTGTTCGAAGGCGCGCAAGGGGTGCTTTTGGACATCGATCACGGCACCTATCCTTTTGTCACCTCGTCCAACACGGTGGCGGGGCAGGCGGCGACGGGCGCAGGTCTCGGGCCGCGCGCCGTTGGCTACGTGCTCGGCATCGTTAAAGCTTATACAACGCGGGTCGGCGGCGGGCCGTTCCCGACTGAACTGTCCGATGAGACGGGCCAGCGGCTCGGCGAGCGCGGCCATGAGTTTGGCACCGTCACTGGCCGGCAGCGTCGCTGCGGCTGGTTCGATGCGGTGCTGGTGCGACAGGCGCTGAAAGTCGCCGGGGTCGACGGCATCGCCCTGACGAAGCTCGACGTGCTTGACGGTTTTGAGACGCTGAATGTCTGTGTCGGCTATCGGCTTGGCGGCGAGCGGTTCGACTATCTGCCGGCGGGGGCGGAAAGGCAGGCCGCTGTCGAGCCGATTTATGAAATTATCGAAGGATGGTCCGGATCGACCGAAAAGGCGCGCTCCTGGGCCGATCTGCCGGCGGCGGCGGTGAAATATGTTCGCCGCATTGAGGAGCTGATCGAAACGCCCGTGGCGCTGGTTTCCACAAGCCCTGAGCGTGACGACGTCATTTTGATGCGCGATCCATTTCGCGATTAACCATCCGGCGGCGCCTATCGCGCGAACGTGACGGCGCGCGTGCGTGCGCCGTCGTCGTTTGGCGGCTATAAGCGTCGAAAGAGGGAGCCGGCTCATGAATGCTTTTTTGAAAAGACGCAGCAAGGACATCATTTTCGCGCTGGTGCTGATCGGCGGTGTGGCGGTCTTTGCGACCTCGGGGCGAACCTCGGCGACCGACGCCGAATACGCCCTCGACCGCGAGCCGGAAGTGATCGCCGCAACGTTTTCGTCGGCCTGGTGCTCCGCCTGCAAAGTGCTTGAACCCAAACTGGCGAAAGTTATCCCAGGCTTTTCCGACAAGCCGGTGCGCTTTGTTAAGCTGAACTTCACCTTCGGCGAAGCGGAAGGCCATGAAGAAACCGCTGCATCGTTGAACTTTTCCGACGTTTACGAACGGTTCAAAGGTGGAACCGGTTTCACGCTGTTGATTGATGCTGATAGCGGCGAAATCATCGACATGCTGACGATGGAGCATTCGAAAGACGCCATGCGCGCCGCCATTGCGCAGTCCATCGCCGTCGCGGGACGGGCGGACGCGGCAAAGGCGCCGTAGCCCCAAAGAAAACCACCTGTCTTGCCAATTTGGGGTGACGCCGCGGGCGTTGCGGCGTCTTGCGTTGCATATAATATGCGCGATTGAGGCTGGCGTTGCCGTGCGGTTCCACTTAAACAGAGCTCATGAGAATATTGTCAGCCCTGTTGGCGCTCGCTTTCGTTTCTGTCCTGCCGAAAAGCCTTGCGGCGTCGCCTGAGTGCGAGAAGGCCGTTCATCTTGAGGTTGACTATGTCGTTTGCCGCGTCAGCGGCGCCGATGGCGACATCCGGATGTTTCTGAATAATGCAGCCGGCGCGCCTTTCGGACATTTTCGCCATGTGGACGACGCGTTGAGAGAAAATGGCGAGCGTCTCGCCTTCGCCATGAACGCCGGCATGTATGCCCCCGATCGCGCGCCGGCGGGCCTTTATGTGGAAGCCGGCGCCACGTTGAAAGCCGCCAACACCAATGAAGGGCCGGGCAATTTTCATTTAAAACCCAACGGCGTTTTCTGGGTCGCTGAAGATGACGACGGCGTGCGCCGTGCGCATGTGACGACGACGGAAAAATATCTGGCCGCGGATGAAAAGAAAGTTCGCTATGCGACGCAGTCGGGACCGATGCTGGTGATCGACGGCGTCATGCACCCGCGCTTTCTTGAAGATGCGACATCGAAAAAGCGCCGCAACGGCGTCGGCGTGACGGACGCCGGCGAGGTGATCTTCGTGCTCGCCGACGCGCCGGTGACGTTTCACGACTTCGCAGCGTTTTTCCGTGACGACCTCAAAACACCCGACGCGCTTTTTCTCGACGGATCGATTTCGCGCGTCTACGCGCCGTCGCTCGCGCGTCACGACAGGGGTGCGGCGCTCGGGCCCATCGTCGGCGTTGTGGTCAGCAACGAGTAGCCCTGCATATGTCTTCCCATGTTGCGCCTGCGAATAAATTGCGGCGTTTGAGATCCGTGTTTGCGCACGCCGCTTTTGCTTGCCGCATCCGCGGTGCTTTGCTAAATAGCGTTTATTCCGAGGGGCGCCGGCGGGCCGGCTGAGATCGCGTTTTCTCCCTTCCCGGGGAAACCATGGCGTGAGCACCCTTTGAACCTGATCGGTTAAGACCGGCGTAGGGACGGATGTAAGATCGACGGTTGTCCGGCCGCGATCAGACTTCCTCCCGTCGCAGATGATGAAACGCGCTGACGCGCCAGGGAGCCCACCTTCATGAACAAGCACACGCCGCAATCCGAGTTCAAAACCCCCGAAGTCACGACCGGGCCGTTGCCTGCGTCCCGCAAGGTTTATGTGAAAGGCGATCTGTACCCGGATCTCCGCGTACCCGTGCGAGAGATTGCGGTGCATCCGTCAGCGAACGAACCGAATGTGCCCGTCTATGATACATCCGGCCCGTATTCCGACGTTGCGGCGCGGATCGACGTCGAAAGAGGTCTGCCCCGCACCCGCACCGAATGGGTGAAAGAACGTGGCGGCGTCGAGGAGTATGACGGCCGCGAGGTCAAGCCGGAAGATAATGGTGGCGCCACGGGCAAATATCTCGCCCGCGAGTTTCCCATCAAAAACCGTCCTCTGCGCGGCGACGGAAGCGGCCCGGTGACGCAATATGAGTTTGCGAAGGCCGGCGTCATCACGAAAGAAATGGAGTTTGTCGCGATCCGCGAGAATCTCGGCCGCAAGGAAATGCTCGACGGCGCTGAGGAGCGCGTTGCGCTCGGCGAGAGTTTCGGCGCGGAGATCCCCGCCTTCATCACGCCGGAGTTCGTGCGCGATGAGATCGCGAAAGGCCGCGCGATCATTCCGTCGAACATCAATCATCCGGAGATCGAACCGCAAATCATCGGCCGCAACTTCCTGGTGAAGATCAACGCCAATATCGGCAACTCGGCGGTGGCGTCGTCCGTGGAGGAAGAAGTCGAGAAAATGGTCTGGGCGACCCGCTGGGGCGCCGACAACGTCATGGACCTATCGACGGGCCGCAACATTCACAACACCCGCGAGTGGATCATCCGTAACTCGCCGGTGCCCATCGGCACGGTGCCGATCTATCAGGCGCTGGAGAAGGTGAATGGCGTTGCCGAAGACCTCACCTGGGAAGTTTATCGCGACACGCTGATCGAGCAGGCCGAACAGGGCGTCGATTATTTCACGATCCATGCGGGCGTGCGGCTGCCTTATATCCACTTAACTGCTGAGCGCGTCACGGGCATTGTCTCGCGCGGCGGGTCGATCATGGCGAAGTGGTGTCTTGCGCATCATCGTGAAAGCTTTCTTTATACGAACTTTGAAGAAATCTGCGACATCATGCGCGCCTATGATGTGTCGTTCTCGCTGGGCGATGGCTTGCGCCCCGGCTCGATTGCGGACGCCAACGACCGCGCGCAATTCGCTGAGCTTGAGACCTTGGGCGAGCTCACCAAGATCGCGTGGGACAAGGGCTGTCAGGTGATGATCGAAGGGCCGGGCCACGTGCCGATGCACAAGATCAAGATCAACATGGAAAAACAGCTCCGCGAGTGCGGCGAGGCGCCGTTTTACACGCTGGGCCCGCTCACGACCGATATCGCGCCGGGCTACGATCACATCACGTCGGGCATCGGCGCGGCGATGATCGGCTGGTTCGGCACGGCGATGCTGTGTTATGTGACGCCTAAGGAGCATTTGGGCCTGCCCGACCGGGACGATGTTAAAGTCGGCGTGATCACCTATAAGCTCGCGGCGCACGCGGCGGACCTCGCCAAGGGCCATCCGGCGGCGCAGGTGCGCGATGACGCGCTGTCGCGGGCGCGGTTCGAGTTCCGCTGGGAGGACCAGTTCAACCTCGCCCTCGATCCCGAAACCGCGCGCGATTATCACGACCAGACCTTGCCGAAAGACGCCCACAAGGTCGCGCATTTCTGCTCCATGTGCGGGCCGAAATTCTGCTCCATGAAGATCACGCAGGACGTGCGCGATTATGCAGACGGGCTGACGGACAACGAAAAGAAAGACCTGGAGCGCCTGTCCGAAGAAGGCATGGCCGAGATGTCCGCGAAGTATAAGGACATGGGCTCTGCGCTTTATCTCGAAGCGGAAGCGGTGAAAAAAGCGAATGAGGGGTTGTGACCAGGGCCGAAGATTAACTCCTCCGGCGCGGCCTTACCCATGATGCCGAAGCGATATCTCCAACTTTGGCGCCGGCCAGACGCCAGTTGACCATGACGCGTTCTGCGCGGTTGACGCCGGGACGGGTGCGGATTTTCCTCCACTTGCCTTTCTCTTGCGGCCATCGCAACATTTCTCATGAAGGGAGCCGGGGAGGGCGCCTTGCGGCTTGTTGCGACCCTGATGGGGCTGGTTTTGGCTGCGCCATTGCTCGGCTTTGGCGGTGTTTACATTCTTAGCGAAGCCAGGCTGCGTCACGTTACGCGTGGGCCGGTCTTCGATCATCCGATCCCGACGGGCGAGGCCGCGATCGAGCATGGCCGCCATGTCGCGCGCACGAGGGGGTGTTTTGGCTGTCACGGGCAAAGGCTTGAGGGCAAGGACTTCGACGAGCAGTGGGACTGGCCGGAACGCGCCGTCGCGCCAAACCTTGCGGCGTATGCGAGAAAGCATGACGCCGCGACGCTGGAAGCGGCGATCCGCCAGGGGATTGGCGCCGACGGCAAAGCGCTGACCGCCATGCCTTCTTTTAATTTCGCGCGACTGTCCGATGACGACACGGCCGCCCTGATCGCGTTTTTGAAGTCTGCGCCGGTTGTCGAAATCGACTTACCCAAACCGAAGCTCGGATGGGGCGTGCGCTGGACTTATATCTCCGGCGAGGAAAAGCACATGGCCTATTGGGCGGATGCGGCTCCGGCCCTGCGCATTGACTGCGCCGATGATCCGCAACGGGCTCATGGCGAATATCTCGCCATGACGATGTGTAACGAATGCCATGGATTGGATGTGCGCGGACAAACACTTTTGCCGCCGCCGACGCCGGACCTGGCGATGGCGGCGGCGATGTCTCGTGAAAGTTTTGAAGCCCTGATAAAAACCGGCGTCGGTGTCGGTGGACGCGATTTGGGGTTAATGGCTCTTGTCGCGCCGGACCGGTTTCCGGAACTGACAAACGACGAGATTGACGCGCTCTATGCTTATCTTTCCTCGCTCGCCGGCGAGCCGGTTGCCGAGGGCGTTTTCTGGAGACCTTAAGTGTCTGAACGAAAAGTCGCCCTGGGCAGCGAAAATGGTGGTTTTTGAGAACCGGAGCGGAACGTACATTGAGGTACTTGAGCAGCGGAAGCGCAGAACACCGCCATTTGTAGCAAACCAGAGTAGAATTTTCGTCTAACGCGAGTCGCGCAAAAGTGGTCACCGGTTGGCGGTTCCCGTCCGCCAACATGGTTCCACCTCCATCAACTGCGCATAAGGTCGAACAATTGTTCGACCGTAAAGACAAAAACCTAAAGCATGTCTTGTGAATCCGATTAAACGAGACATGCTTTAGACACTAAGAACCTGTCGTCAGCCTCGCCATCGCTTCGCCCTTCACGAAATCGACCGCGCCGGCGATGTCGCCGAGCTTCGATGCGTGAGTTCCGTTGGCGATTTCCGTAAACGTCACTTTTGTGCCGCCGGTCTCGTCGTCGGGCGCGAGCGAAATGGTCCAGATCACCGAAACGCCCATTTCCTGCAATGGGCCGAAGGGCGCATCCATGCGCACGGTCTCGCCCTCTTTGACCAGGAGCACAACGCCGTGCGTGACCGAACCGCCGTCCCAGTCCTCGCGCCATTGGCCGCCGGCTTTCGCCTCAAGAGAGAGGTTCTTTGAGTCTCCGGAATATGTATGCTCCGGGTGCCACCAGTCCGCTGGCTTGATAAGCCGCGCCCAGAGCGCGTCGGGCTTGAGCGGCGAGACGCCTTCATGCTTCAGCGTATAGTGGTCCGGTGCAGAGGCGGTGACTTCCGCGCCTGCTTGCGTTGCAAGCGTGCAGCTCAAAAGACCTGTCAGCAATAAGCGCATGGGCGTCTCCTTTTCCTTCGTCCCCAGGCGGGCCCGGGCGAGACTGTAGCCTAGATCAATTTTCAGCCGCGATCACCCCACGCATAGTGGAAACGTGGGCAGTGGGGTCTGGCCTTGGCTTGTGGCGGGCGTCGAACCCGCCTAATTCCAACCATGTAACAAGAGGAACCTTGCCATGGCGGTTGCGCTTTTTTCAGTCGGCCTGTTGGGGCTGCTTGTCTTTCTTCTCGGCGCGAATGTTTCGCGGGTGCGCCAGTCGGTGGCTGTGACGCAGCATGAGGCGGAAGCGGACCCGGAAAGCGAATTACGCAAATCGATCCGCGCCCATGGCAATTGCATCGAATATGTGCCGATGCTGTCCCTGATGATCCTTGCGCTCGGGCTGCGCCTGCCACTTATGCCCATGTGGGTTGCGGCGCTGATGCTCGCTGCGGTCGCGTCGCGCTACATTCATGCCGTAGGCATTTTGACCGGCGGCAGCGTTTATAAGGCGAACCTCCTGAAGCGCATCGGCGCCGCGGGCACATACCTCACCGGGCTCGTGCTTTCGCTGTTTCTCGTGGTCAGGGCGTTCGCGCTTTTATAGCGGCATTTTTCAAAACGCTATTTCGATATAAATCTGCATACAGAGCGTCTGGGGAGCGGCCCGCGTATGGTTAAAACCGTATAGCGCATTCTTTGCACTTTTTTGTTGACGGGTGCATATTGAATGTATATACAAAGCATCGTCATCATCTAATGGCGGCGGGCTTTCGTGGCTGACAAACCGAAACGCAAACAGAAGAACAAAAAAGACAGTCAGTTGGTCATTCGTGTGAACCGCGAGGACCGCGATCGCTTTACGTCGCTCTGTGACGACCTTGACACCAGCGCCGCGCGGGAGATCCGGCGGTTCATGAAGGCGTTCGTCGCCGATCATGAAAAACGGGAAAAGCGGTGACGCGAGAAAGCGTCGCGCGCCTTTCGCTGGCGCATGAAATTGATTGGTAAGCCATGCTTAAGGAGACAAAAAAATGGCGAATAAACGCGTAAAAAAACTAAAAAAAGAAATCAAAGGCCGTAAAAAAATCATCGGTAAACAGCGCGCTAAGCTGAAAAAAGCAAAACGTGCGCTGAAGAAAGCCGCTTAAGCAGGCTGGACGCCCGGCCCGTTTCGACTTTCGATGCGCCGCCAATTTCTTCGGGGGCGGCCTTCGAGAGATCGGACGGCGCCGGGCGGCTTTGACTGAAAAGCCCCGTTCGTTCATCGCTGGTTGGGTTCGCCCTTCAACGGTGAAACGGCGGGGCTTTTTTTTGCGCAGTTTTGCGAGCGATGTTCGGCGGTTTCTTTCTGGTGTGAGCCCGCCGATAAAACGATGACCGCTCATGCACGATAGGCTATAGGGAATTGGACAGGGTGTTAAGCCGGTTGCGACGCTAGGGAGCGAGAGATGAAATGGGGCGACAGATGACGTTACGTCCCAACCCCGTTTTTTCTGCCCGGCCGAAATCGATCTTTCCGACCATGTCGGCGCTTGCGCGCGAATGCGATGCGATCAATCTCGGGCAGGGGTTTCCTGACGAAGACGGCCCGCGGGAAATCCGCGACATTGCCGCCCGCGCTTTCGCCGAAGGCCCCAACCAATACGCGCCGATTGAAGGCATTAAGGACCTGCGCGACGCGATTGCGGAGGCGAACAAGCGCTTTTACGGGCTCGATGTGGACCCGGAGACGGAAACGCTCGTCGTCGGCGGCGCGACAGTGGGGCTTGCGGCGACGTTTCTGGGCCTTCTGTCGCCCGGCGATGAGGCGGTTGTGCTGGCGCCGTTTTACGAATGCTATGCGCCGCAGATCGAGGCGACGGGCGCGACGATGAAAGTGGTGGCGCTCGAGCCGCCCAGATGGACCCTGACGGCCGAAGCGCTCGATGCAGCGCTTACGGACAAAACAAAGCTGATCGTCATCAACACGCCGCATAACCCCGTTGGCAAGGTGATGGACCGCGCGGAGCTGGAGATTGTCGCCGAGGCGTGCCGGCGGCGTGATCTCGTTGCCGTGTGCGATGAGGTTTATGAGCATATCACGTTCGATAATCGTCGGCATACGCCGTTAATGACCTTGCCAGGCATGCGCGAGCGCGCTGTGCGCATCGGGTCGGCGGGCAAAACATTTTCCGTAACGGGGTTTCGTATCGGGTATCTGACCGGGGCGGCCCCGCTGATCACGGCGATTTTGAAAGCCCACCAGCATCTCACCTATACGTGCCCTGCGCCATTGCAGACGGCTGTGGCGGCGGGGCTGCGCCTCGGCGACGATTATTACGCCGGGCTTGCGGGCGACATGCAGGCGAAACGCGATCTCCTGCATGAAGGGCTCGTTGCTGCGGGTTTTGATGTGCTGCCGTGCGAGGGCGCCTATTTCATCACGGTCGATATCGGCTCGGTGGGACGCGATGACGACCGTGCGTTCTGCGAAGAAATCACGAAAAACGCGCGTGTTGCGGCGGTGCCGCTATCGGCGTTCTATCAGGCTGGCGCCGCCGATGGGCCGCGCCGATTTGTGCGGTTTTGTTTTTGTAAGAAACCGGCCATTCTGCGAGAAGCGTCGGACCGGCTGGCGGCGTATCTGAAATAAAAAGAAGAGAGGTTGGCCCCCATGCGAAAATTTTTGGTGCTCGGCGCCATCGGCGCCGCGGTTCTGGCGTGTTGCGGGTGCGTTCGGGCGGTCAAGACCGGTGTGGGGGCGGCGACCTCTGTCGGCGGCGCGGCGGTGAAAACGAGCGCCGGCGCGGTGAAAGCCGGCGCCAGCGTCGCAAGCGGAAAAGACGACGCGGAAGACAAAGACCGTCATCATGACGACGATCCACGGCCTTACGATCCGGATCGTGATGCTATGGCGGATGTCGATCTCGCGCTTGAAGCAGCGGCGATCAGCGGCAGGAACGTTCTGCTCGTCCTCGGCGCGAACTGGTGCCATGACAGCCGCGGTCTTGCGGCCAAGTTCCAAAGGCCTGAGCTCGCGCGCGTCCTCAAGGAAGGCTATGAGCTTGTCTTTGTGGATGTGGGGCAGCGCGACCGCAATCTGGATGTTGGCGCGCGGTTCGGCGTGCCCGCGATTTTCGGTACGCCGACGGTTCTGATCCTGTCGCCATCGGCCCGTTTGTTGAACGCCGATACGGTACATGATTGGCGTACGGCCGATTCAAAACCTTACGATGAAACGCTGCAATATTTCGAAGCGTTTTCACCGGTTCGGGATCAGTAGGCGCAAGGCGGGGGCGTTAAAAAGCGATGCAATATAGAAAAGTCGCAGTGGCGCAAGTCGGGTCGGCCCTGTTCGACACGCCGGCGTCGCTTGAAAAGTGCGCGCTGTTTGCGCGTGACGCTGCCGCGGGCGGCGCCGAACTCGTTGTTTTTCCGGAAGCGTTTATCGGCGGCTATCCGAAGGGCGTTCATTTCGGCGCGCCGGTGGGCTCGCGCTCGCCGGAAGGCCGCGAGATGTTCCGCCGCTATTATGACGGCGCCATTGACGCCCATGGCGCCGAAGCCGCTCGGCTCGCTGAGATCGCGGGCGATCTTTCCATCGATATGGTTGTCGGCGTCGTTGAGCGCGCCGGTGCGGATGAAGGCGCGCGTACGCTATATTGCTCCGTCTTTTGTTTTTCAAAAGACGGCGCGTTTTTGGGGAAACGCCGCAAGGTCATGCCGACCGCGGCGGAGCGTGTCATCTGGGGCGCAGGCGACGGCTCGACCCTCGATCTTTTCCGGACCGAGAAGGCGAAAGTGTCTGCCCTGATCTGCTGGGAAAATTTCATGCCCATGATGCGCATGAACCAGTATGCGCAAGGGGCGGAGGTCTATTGCGCGCCGACGGTTGACGATCGCGAAAGCTGGACTGCGCTGATGCGGGTCGCCGCCCTTGAAGGCAGGTGCTTTGTCCTGTGCGCCAGCCAGTTCATGCGCCGCGACAATGCGCCGGCCGATTACGAGCCGGTGCAGGGAACCGCGCCGGAGACGGTGTTGATCAATGGCGGCTCTGTTATTGTCTCGCCGCTGGGCGAGATCCTGGCGGGGCCTGTGTTCGGCGAGGAAGCGCTTTTATTTGCGGATGTCGACGACGCCGACATCACCCGCGGCAAGATGGATTTCGACGCGGCCGGGCACTATGCGCGGGCGGATATTTTCCAGTTGTCGGTCGACCGGTCCCGGAAGAAGCCGGTCATTTAACGTGGTCACCCTTCCGCGATGCGTAACAGATACTGCCCATACTGATTTTTCTTCAGCGGTTCGGCGAGCTTCACAAGCTGCGCAGCATCGATAAAGCCCGCGCGATAAGCGATTTCTTCCGGGCAGGAGACTTTAAGCCCTTGACGCGCCTCGATGGTCTGCACGAAATGCGACGCCTCAAGGAGACTTTCATGAGTGCCGGTGTCGAGCCATGCAAAGCCGCGTCCGAGCACCTGCACTTTCAGCGCGCCGTCTTTCATATACATCTCGTTGAGCGTTGTGATCTCAAGCTCCCCGCGCGGCGACGGCTTGACCGCATGGGCGCGCTCGACGACGCTTTCGTCGTAGAAGTAAAGACCGGTGGCGGCGTAGTTTGATTTCGGTTGCGCCGGTTTTTCCTCAATGGAGACGACCGACCCGTTATCGTCGAACTCGACGACGCCATAGCGCTCCGGATCCGTCACCTGATAGGCGAAAATTTCCGCGCCGCTTTCAAGGGCGGCGGCGGCGCGTAAATGTTCCGGCAGGCCGTGGCCGTAGAAAATGTTGTCGCCGAGAACGAGTGCGCACTTATCGCCGTCGATAAATTTCTCGCCGATGATGAACGCCTGCGCGAGGCCGTCCGGCGAGGGTTGAACTTCATAGGAGAAATTGACGCCCCAGTCGGCGCCGTCGCCGAGAAGGCGTTGAAACGCGGCCTGATCTTCCGGCGTCGTGATGATGAGGATGTCGCGAATGCCCGCGAGCATTAAAACGCTCAGCGGATAATAAATCATCGGCTTGTCGTAGATCGGCGTCAGTTGTTTCGAGACGCCGCGCGTTACCGGGTAAAGCCGTGTGCCGGAGCCGCCGGCCAAGATGATCCCCTTCATGATGCAGTCTCCTCTTGAGCGAGCGCGCCGAGAACGGCCTTCAGCGAGGACCGCCAGTCCGGTTGCGCGACGCCGAAATCAGCGTTGATTTTCTCGCAGTTTAAAATGGTTTTGAGCGGGCGTTGCGCCGGCGTTGGATAGTCTTTCGTTGCGATGTCCGTGACCGCGACGTCGAGACCGGCGCCGTCGAAAATCGCCCGGGCGAAATCCGCCCAGGAGACGGCCGGCGCGCCCTGGAAATGATAGAGGCCGCGCCCCGCCGCGCCGTTCGCTTTGGCGTCCGTGATTTTCAGCGCCGCGGCGGCGATGTCGTCTGCCGCGGTCGGCCCGCCGATCTGATCGGCGACGATGGAAAGGGCGTCGCGCTCGCGCCCGAGGCGGAGCATGGTCTTAACGAAGTTGGCCCCGGCCTGCGAAAAGACCCACGAGGTCCGCATGACAACCGCGTCCGTGTTGGCGGCGAGAACGGCGGCTTCGCCGTCGCATTTGCTCGCGCCATAGACATTGAGCGGGTTTGTGCTCGCGTCCTCGCCATAAGGGGCGGCGCTCGCGCCGTCGAAGACATAATCCGTTGACAGATGAATAAACGGCGCGCCGACTTTCGAGGCGGCCTCCGCCATTTCCGCAGGCGCGTCCGCGTTAAGGCGGCGCGCGGCGTCTTTTTCCGTTTCGGCGTTGTCGACGGCGGTGTAGGCGGCGGCGTTGATGATGGCCGAAGGCTTTTTGCGCTCGATCAGGGCGCTGGCGGCGTCCGGCGTCATGAGATCGCAATCGTCGCGGCCGGCGGCTTCTATCGAGCGTGCGCCGTTTTTCTTCAAAAGCGCGTCGGCGACCTGACCGGCGCGGCCAAATACCAGAATGGTCATCGCAAAATGCTCTTTACACTAAACGATCAGGAGCCAAGGCCGAGGCGCTTGGCGTCATCGAACCCGCGCGCGATGATGCCGCGCCACCAGGGCTCGTTGTCGAGATACCACGTCACCGTGTTTTCGATGCCCTGCTCGACGGAAACCGACGGGGACCAGCCAAGCTCGTTTTCAATCTTGTCGCAATTGATGGCGTAGCGATGGTCGTGGCCGGGGCGATCCTTCACGAAGGTAATAAGATCGGCATGGGGACGGTGTGCCGATGTCGGCAGGGCGGCGTCAAGCGCCTTGCAGATCATGTGCACGAGGTCGAGATTACTGCGTTCGGCGCGCCCGCCGATATTGTAGGTCTCGCCGGGAACGCCTTTTTGCGCCGCCGTTAAAAGCGCGTCGGCGTGGTCGTCCACATGCAGCCAGTCGCGCACATTGTCGCCTTTGCCATAAATTGGAATGTCGCGGCCTTCGAGGGCGGCGATGATGACCACAGGAATGAGTTTTTCCGGAAACTGATAGGGCCCGTAATTGTTCGAGCAGTTGGTGACGACAACAGGCACCTTGTAGGTTTCCATCCATGCGCGGGCCAGCATGTCGGATGATGCTTTCGCGGCGGAGTAGGGCGAGTTCGGCTGATAGGGCGAGTTTTCCGTAAACTCGCCGGTGGGGCCGAGCGAGCCGTAGACTTCGTCGGTTGAGATATGATGGAAGCGGAAATCCGTCGGCGCCGCGCCGCTTTGGACATAGTCGCGCGCGGCTTCCAGAAGGCTGTAGGTGCCGATGATATTGGTGTCGATAAAGGCGCGCGGGCCGTCGATGGAGCGGTCGACATGGGTTTCCGCAGCGAGGTGCATGACTGCGTCCGGTGCGAAGTCAGAGATCAGTGCACGCATCTTTGTCTGGTCGCAAATGTCTTCCTGCGCAAACGTATAGCGCGGGTTGCCGGCGACTGAGGTGAGGTTCTCAAGATTGGCCGCATAGGTCAGCTTGTCGATATTCAAAACGTCGTGGCCGTCGGCAACGGCCTTGCGGACGACCGCCGAGCCGATAAACCCCGCGCCGCCTGTTACTGCCAATTTCATCAAGTATCTCCCGATCGAACGCCCCACTCGCGTTCCAGCAAAACGCGCGCCGCTCTCCTAACACGCTGCGCGCGGAAAGAAATGGTTAAAATTGCAGGGTTTTTCCCGCGCGAGGCGTTTCGCGGCGATTGCCGGCGGTGTTTCAGAAAATTTTGTCGCAAAGCTTGAAAACAAAGAATGAATACGTATGTATACACTGAAATGAAAATGTAATTCTATGAAAACAGCCTCTTTATCGGTTCGGGTCGATGACGACGACGCGGCTTTCCTGGCCGCGCTGGAAATCGAAGATGCGCGCACGCCCTCGGAGAAACTGAGGGCTCTGTTGCACGCGGAACGCCGGCGCCAGGAAGGCGTCCACGATCCGGTGGAGGCGGCGGATATGTTCCGCGATCTTCTGAAACCGGCGAAGCGGGGCGTGCGCCGCCGCGAGATGAGCGCGGAACAAAGATCGGATTTTCTGGCGAAGCTTTATGAGCGCCTGCCGGAGATTGCGGGCGGCGCGTTCGCGGGGCCTGACGCGCGGTCGAAAGACCTGGCGGGCGCGCTCAAAAAGTTCGAAGCGGAGATGCTCGATGAGGTGTTCGCCTTCATCCAGGAGACGCTCGAACTCGGGTTGACGACGCGTGCGCGATGTCATGACCCGGCGGCGTTTGAAAAAAGATTAGCGCCGGTCTTGGAAATTCTTGAACTAATGAACATGTCTAGAAAGCGACGGAAGGGAGACGGATAATGGCTGAGGGTCTTGTGAACCGTGTGAAGCGGTTGGTTTCCGGCAGTGTGAATTCGATTGTCGATGCGGTGGAGAACGCTGCGCCGGAAGCGGTGATGAAAGAAGCGATCCGCGAAGTCGACAGTGCGATTGACGATGTGCGCGACCAGTTGGGGCGCGCAATCGCGAACAAGCATCACGCTAATAAGCGCCTGATGGAAGCGGGCGCTAAGCATGAAGATCTTGCGGAAAAACTGCGATTGGCGGTCGATCAGGGTAGGGATGACCTCGCCGAAGCGGCGATTGCCCGTCAACTCGATCTGGAGGCGCAGATCCCTGTGCTTGAAGATGCGTTGAAAGACGCCTCGAAAGAAGAGGAAGAACTTGAGTCCTACGTCTCCGCCCTTATGGGGCGCCGACGGGAGATGGAAGAAGATCTGCAGACTTATGTCGCGTCGCGCCCGGCCGACGAGCCGTCGGCGGGGAGTGCGGCAGGCGGCGCCGCCAATGGCGGTGTTCCTGACAGGAAGGTGGAGAACGCCGAAACTGCGTTTAATCGCGTGTTGCGTGGCGCAACGGGTGTTCCGGGTACGGCGGGCGCTGATCGCGACACTGCTGCAAAACTCGCAGAGCTTGAGAAAGTCTCGCGCGAGAACCGCATAAAGGAACGCCTGGCGGCCGTAAAAGCGGTTAAAGCGGCCGATTAATGCTCGAAACATTCTTTTTGCCGGCGATGGCGCCGTTCGCCGTCGCCATCGGGTTGATGCTTATGCTCGCCGTCGTGGAGCTGATCGGCGCGCTGATGGGCATGCCGGCTTCCGCGATGCTGGATAGCATCGTCCCCGAGATTGACGCGGATATCGATGTCGATCTCGATCTTGAGGCGGATTATGCGGGCGGGCCTTTGGATATCGATGCGCCGAATGTGCCCTCGGCGCCGAACCCCGGAGCTCTAAGCCAGGTTCTTGGCTGGCTATGCGTTGGCAAAGTGCCGGTGCTGGTTTTGTTCATTGTTTTTCTTACGGCGTTTGGGCTCTCGGGCTTCGTCGTTCAATCGCTCGCCCATGGTCTGGCAGGCGCTTATCTGCCTTCTATCATTGCAGCGGTCCCCGCGTTCGCGGCGGCCGTCCCGGCGACGCGCATTGCGGGGCTGACCTTGTCAAAGATCATGCCCAAGGAACAAACGGAGGCCGTTAGCCAAAAAGCATTTATTGGCAAGGTCGCGACGATTGTCCGCGGCGAGGCGCGCAAAGGCGTTCCCGCCGAAGCGAAGCTCACCGACGGGTTTGGGCAAACCCATTACGTTTTGGTCGAGCCCGATGAAGAAGGCGCCGCATTCCCTCAAGGCGCCGATGTTATCATCGTGAGGCAATCGGGCAGTATTTATCAGGCGATTGCGAATACAAGCGCCGCGATGTCCGACGACGTTTCATCTGTTCATATTAAAGGAAAGGGAGGGGAGAATGCTTAATAGCTTAATCGATATTGGTGGTGTGGTGATCATTGCGTTTGTCGCGCTACTTACCATCGGTCTTATTTTCGCAAGACTTTACAAGCGCTCATCCAAAGAAATCTCGTTTGTGCGCACCGGCTTTGGGGGGCAGAAAGTCATCATGAATGGCGGCGCGCTTGTGTTTCCCGTACTGCATGAAGTAATCCCGGTGAATATGAACACGCTGCGCCTTGAAGTGCGCCGTTCTAACGAGCAGGCGCTCATCACCAAAGACCGCATGCGCGTCGATGTACAGGCGGAGTTTTACGTCCGTGTACAGCCTACCATTGAATCGATTGCTAACGCTGCACAGACGTTGGGGCGGCGGACGATTAAGCCCGATGCGCTGAAGGAACTTGTCGAGGGTAAATTCGTCGATGCGCTTCGCTCGGTCGCGGCGGAAATGGCCATGGAAGAACTGCATGAGCAGCGCGTCAGTTTCGTACAGAAAGTGCAGGCCGCGGTTTCCGAGGATATCCTCAAAAACGGTCTGGAGCTTGAATCCGTATCGCTGACCGGTCTCGACCAGACCAACAAGGAATACTTCAACCCCGATAACGCGTTCGATGCGGAGGGTCTCACCAAGCTGACATCCGAGATCGAGGAACGCCGCAAGAAGCGCAACGATATCGAGCAGGAAACTGAAGTTCTGATCCAGCGCAAGAATCTCGAAGCCGAGCAGCAGAAGTTTACGATTGCGCGTGACCAGGAATATGCGCGCCTGGAGCAGGAGCGCGAGATTGCTGTGCGCGCCGCCGAGCAGGTCGCGCAGATCGAACGCGAACAGGCGGACCGCGAGCGCGAGGCGCAGCAGGCGCGTATTCTCGCCGAGCAGCAGGTGCGCGAATCCGATATCGAGAAAGAACGGATCGTTCAGGAAAAGGATATCGAGAAGGAACAGGTCGTCGAAGCGGCCGCGGTTGAAAAAATAAAGCAGATCCGTCTGGCGGAGCAGGCAAAAGATATCGCAATCGCGGAGAAATCGCGCGAGAAGTCCGAAGCCGACGCCGAAGCCGACAAGGCGCGTGCGATCGCTGCGAAGGCGGCCGAAGAGGTCGTCACCTCGCGCGAAACGGAGATCGCCGAGCGTGAAAAGCAGATCGAGCTGATCGAGGCGCGCAAGGCCGCCGAACAAAAAGCGATTGCCGTGACGGTTGCGGCCGAAGCGGAAAAAAAAGCCGCCGCCGACCAGGCCGAGGCGGTGCGCATCGGCGCCGAGGGTATGGCGCAGAAGGAGCGCACTGAGGCCGAAGGCGCCGCGGATGCGGAAAAACTGCGCGCGGCGGCGTTACAGGCGACCTATCAGGTGGAAGCCGAAGGCAAGCGCGCCGTCAACGAGGCGGACAATGTTCTGTCAGCGGAGCAGATTGCGATGCAGGTGAAGGTCGCGCTTATTGAGGCGCTGCCGCAGATCATTGAGCAGTCGGTCAAGCCCATGGAGAATATCGACGGCATCAAGATTCTGCATGTGGACGGTTTGAATGGCGCGGCAGGCGCTGGCGTGGAAGGCGTGAATGGCGGCGGCGGCGTTGCGGATCAGGCGGTCGCTGCGGCTTTGCGTTATCGCAGCCAGGCGCCGCTCATCGACGCCTTGATGAACGAGCTTGGCATCAACGGCGCTGATCTCGACGGGCTGACAGGCGCGGTTTCCGCTGGCGCGAATGGCGCCGGTGAGAAGTAACGCAGCGATTGCCGGGCGCCGTATAGCGGCATGAACTGACACGATATTTAGAAGGAGCGGGCGCGAGGTTTTTCCTCTGCGCCCGTTTCTTTACTGTCTGCCTTCCATGGCGGGCCGGTCCTGTTCGGGCGACTACCTTCGCGCGTTGCGATTTTGGTTTACGTCTGTGGATTTGTCTGTTAATGCGAGTTAGTTGCATTAGGGGATGGCAAATGCGATCAGACAATACAAAAGAAACCGGGTTTTTAGTCCGCAGACTGATGGCGGCGGCGTCAGTAACCGTGCTCGCCGCTCTTCCAGGGCACGCGGCGGCGCAGACCGCTCTTGAGGTCGAAGATGAAGAGCGTGCCGACGACGCTGGCGATCTCGGCGTCACGGACGTCATTATCGTTCGCGGTACGAACCCCGACCGTTATCGGGCGCTGAACGCGAGTTCTGCGACCGGCGTTGATACATCGATCCTCGATACGCCGCGCTCCATTCAGGTCATCACTGAACAGATTATTCTCGACCAACAGTCGCAGGATCTGCGCGACGTTTTAAGAAATGTCAGCGGCATCCAGACGCGCAATATCTCCGGCGGTACGACCGACGCGTTTATTCTGCGCGGCTTTGAAGTTCAGAATGTCCTGCAGGACGGTTTCCAGATTGACCGCAACAGCCAGCGCGTACAGACCGCCAACATTGAGCGGATTGAAGTCGTGAAAGGGCCGAACGCGATCCTGTTCGGTCAATCTCAGCCCGGCGGCGTCATCAACGTCATCACCAAGAAACCGCTGGATGAAATCCGCAACACCGCGACGGGCACGTTCGACGAGTTCGGGCGCAAGGAAGGGCTGTTGGATTTCACCGGCCCACTGAATGCGTCGAATACACTGCTCTACCGTTTTGTGGCGTCAGTGGAACGCACACAGACATTCCGTGAAACCGATACCGCGGCGCAGATCGAGCGCGATATTCTGGCGCCGTCCCTGACATGGCGACCCGGCGTCGATACGGCGATCACAGCGAGCCTTGAATATATCGCCAGCGAACTCCCGGTCGATGAAGGCTTCGTTGCGCTGGAGGATGAAAACGGTAACTTATTCATTCCCGATATCGACCGGTCCGTCAGGTTCGGCGAGGCGACCGATGTCAACGAGACCGATCAGATCACGGCGCGCTTTTCCTTCGACCATAATTTCAACGAAACCTGGTTCGTAAAGGCCGATGTTAACTACCAGGACAGCGAGGTCGTAAACTTCAGTCATGCGCCGCAGGGCGCACTGCCGAACGGCACGCTGTTTCGTGGACAACAACAGTTCGAGCCCGAGATCGAGCGCTTTTTCGCCGCGGTGAAAACCGGCGGCAAGTTCGATGCGCTCGGTGTTGAAAACAGCCTTGTCGTTGGCGCCGACTACAACGAGCGTGATTTTTTCAGCATCGGCAGTTTCGGTACGGCGCTTGACACGATCGATATTTTTAATCCGGTCTACGGACAATCAACGATCAATGTCGTTCAGGCGACGGAAGCCGATACGACCGATCAGCAGATCGGCGTTTATGGCCAGCACGTCGTAACGGTCGATGACTGGTTGATCCTGTCTGCGGGGCTTCGCGTCGATTTCTTCGAGCGCGACGGCGAATTCAGCTTTCGGGGCAATCCGACAAGTCGGGCTCTTGAATCGCAGTCCGAGCTGTCGCCGAACGCCGGCGTTGTTCTTAAACCCACCGAGGAGCTTTCGCTCTTCGCCAGCTACAGCCAATCGTTCGATCCCAATGGCCCAAGCGTCAATCAGTTGACGGGCGAGGCGGTGACGGTCGATCCCAGCGAGGGCGAACAGTTCGAAGTTGGCGTTAAGGGCAGCTTCTTCGACGATAAGGCGTTTTTTAACCTCGCTTACTTCGACATTACGCGGACGAATATTCCGTTCGGTACGGACCCGATCACCGGCGTCACGCTCCTCAATGGGGAAGAGCAATCGCAAGGTGTTGAGTTCGATGGGAACATCCAGTTCCTTGAAGGTCTCAACGTCATCGTCAACTACGCCTATACAGACGCAGAAGTGACAGAAGGCGCGCGCGCCGGCAACCGCGCCCGCAATGTGCCCCGCCATACCGCAAACCTCTGGGCGACATATGAGTTCACCGACGGGCCGCTGCGCGGTCTCGGTCTTGGCGGCGGCATGAACTATGTGGGCGAACGCTTCGTCGATGCAAACAATACGTTCATGCTCGACGGTCATACCCTGTTCGATGCAACGGCATTTTACTATCTGCCGCTTGGTTTTGATCGCTCGAAGGTCAGGCTGCAGGTCAGTGTGCGAAATATTTCCGATAAACGGTACTTTATTCCGAACAGCAATATCAGAACTCTCAGCGTCGGCGCGCCGCGAACCGTGTCGTTCGGCGTCGGGTTTGAATTCTGATCGGCCGCGGGTGTGACACCCGACGCTATTGGTGTGTCACGCCACTTACCCGTCCTGCGCTTAAAAGACGATAGCGAGCAGCAACGCCGCGAGGGTAGCGATCACCGGTATGACGACGGTGACGACGCCTACATCCTTATAGGCTTCTTTATGGGTTAAGCCGGTGATCGCCAGCATGGCGATGACGGCGCCGCAATGGGGCAGGGAGTCGAAGCCGCCGCTCGCCATGGCGACCAACCGGTGCAGTTCCTCCGGCGTAACGCCTTTTGCGATGTAAGCGTCCGCCAGCGTTGACATGAAAATCTGCAATCCGCCGGAGGCCGAGCCGGTCACGCCAGACACCGCGCTGATGGCCGCAAACATCGACAGGAGCGGGTTCATTTCCGCCGAGACGATGGCTTGCGTGAACGCCGCGAAGCCGGCGGTCTTCACGACAACGCCGCCAAAGCCGATCACCGCGGCGGTGGCCATGAGCGGCGATACCGCGTCCTGCGTGCCGTTTCCCAACACCTCCAGCGGCTTGTGGCGTATAGCGGGAAACATCGCGAGCGCAACAAGGCTAGCAAGCAGGAGCGCGATGGACGGCCACAAAACCGGCTGACTGTTTGCGAACTCAAGGAGGGGCGCTGCGTCGCCAACACCTGCAAGCGTCATGAGGCGCGGCGTCAGGATGACGCCGATGACCAGCGCGAGCGGAACCATGGCGGCGAGCGCGTTAGGCACGTCTTTCGCGATATCGTTCATATCGGGAATGCGGTCATGGGCGCCAGGAGTAAAACCCTCGCCGGCCGCGCGCGCCTTCAGGCGCTCTCGTTCGAGGTACCACATGCCGAGCGCGAACATGACGGCGCCGCCAAAAAGGCCGAGTGCGGCGCCGGCGAACAGATCGGTGCCAAGCGCAACGGAGGGAATGACATTGTGGATGGACGGCGTGCCGGGCAGGGCGGTCAGCGTGAACGTGCCGGCGCCGAGGGCGAGCGCGCCGCAAAACAGGCGCTTCGGGATGTCGGCTTCTTTCAGGAGGCGAAGACCGAGCGGATACATGGCGAAAATCACAACGAAAACCACAACGCCGCCATAGGTGAGAAGCGCGCATGAAAGCACCGTGATCCATAGCGCGCGGTCGGCGCCAAGTCGTTTGACGAGCGCCATGGCGATGCTCGTTGCTGCGTGGCTTTCGCCCATGACGCGCCCGAACGCCGCGCCGGCGGCGAAGAGAAGGAAAAAGTTGCCGGCGAAGGTGAAGGCGCCGAGGCTGCCGAGCGCATAAGCGTTCTTCAGGCTTTCCGCGAGGGGAAGTCCGTTGGCGACGATAACAATCAGTGAGCAGATGACTGATGCAAAAAGGATGTTGACGCCGCGCAGCGCGAAGTAAATCAACAAGCCAAGCCCCGCGATCAATCCGAGAAAGCCAATCATCTTTTGTCCGCTTATGTTGTTCCGGTATATGCCGCCCCGGCGCGCCGGTAATCGGCTATATCGCCAGTACTTTACCGGGGTTGAACAGGTTTTTAGGATCTAGCGCGCCTTTCAGCATGCGCATCAATGCGATCTCTTCTTCGGTTCTGGAGATGTTCAGGAAATTGCGTTTTTCAAGGCCGACGCCGTGCTCGGCCGAAATGGCGCCGCCGACCGCCGCCAGCGGTCCGTAGACGATGTTTTCTATTCTGTTATGAACGTCAACGGTCCAGGGGCTTGCCGTTGCGCCGATATGCAGATTACCGTCGCCGAGATGGCCAAAAATAACGACGCGATTGTTGTCCGGCCACGCGGCGGCGATCTCCCGGGTGATGGTCCGGGTGTAGGCGTCCATGGCGCTGATCGGCAGGCTGACATCGAAAACGGCGCCGGGCAGGAGAACGGCCGCCAGCGCCTCTATGTCTTCACGGATCGCCCAGATCATTCCGCGCTGGGCTTTCGAACTGGCGATCACCGCGTCCGCGACCAGCCCAGCCTCAATTGCTTCGCTGAGAACGGTTGTAAAATGCTCGCTGTCATGGCGTTCGTCGACGCCGGTGGTTTCAACGACCACATAAAAGGCGTGACCGGCTTCCATCGGCGCCTGGTGGCGCCCGGAAGCGACGGCGACGATCTGATAGTGCTCCTTCCACATAACCTCGAACGCATTCAGCGTGTCGGCGAAGCGCTCGCCGACGAACTCGAAGAACGTCGTGAGTTTTGAAAAATCGTCGATTGCGAGGAGGGCGGTGTTTTCGCTCTTCGGCTGCGGCGACAGTCGTAGGACCGCGCGTGTCACAAGGCCGAGCGTGCCTTCCGATCCGATGAATATGTGTTTTAAGTCGTATCCTGAGTTATTTTTCAAAACCTTGTTCATGGACGACAAAACCGCGCCGTCGGCGAGAACGACTTCGAGGCCGAGCACCTGATTGCGCATCATGCCGTAGCGGATCACCTGATTGCCGCCGGCGTTGGTCGCGATATTGCCGCCAATGGTCGCAGATCCGCGCGCGCCGAGATCGATGGGGAACATCATGTTGTAGTCGCCGGCCGCTTCCTGCACCGCCTGCAGGGGCGCGCCGGTCTGAACGGTCATGGTGCGACCGACCGGATCGACCTCTTCAATAGCTTTCATGCGCTCGAAGGACAGCATGATCTCGGTTTCATTTGCCACGGCGCCCCGGGCAAGGCCAGTCAGCCCGCCGGCGGGCACAATCGGCTGGGCGTGCTCGTTACAGAGCTTGACGATGGCGGCTGTTTCATCGGTGTTCTCCGGGCGTACGATCGCTTTTGCGAGACATGGCGTGCGGCCGAGCCAGTCGCCGGAACGCGCACGCGCATCGTCTCCATGCAAAACGCCTTCCGGTCCGACGATGTTTTCAATCTGCGTCAGTAAATCGTTCATAGAAGCCTCGGCATAGCGCGCATTTAGGGCGTACTTATTCCTATGCGCCCGGTTTCAGCGCACGGCGGAGAATTTTTCCAACATTGGATTTCGGCAACTCGTCCATGAACTCGATCTGTTTAGGAACCTTGTAGCCGGCGAGGGTCTCGCGGCAAAAGTCGCGCAACGCGTCTTCGGTAAGACGCGACCCGCTCTTCAATACGGCGAAGAGTTTTACCGCCTCGCCGGTTTTTTTGTCCGGCGCCCCGATGCAGGCCGTCTCGACGATATCGGGGTGACGTGCGGCGACCGCTTCTATTTCATTGGGGTACACATTAAAGCCGGAAACCAGAATCATGGCTTTTTTCCGGTCGACGATCTTCAGTTTCCCCTCATTATCGAAAACGCCGATGTCGCCGGTCCGGAAGTATCCATCCTCCGTGAACGCCTCTTTGTTGGCGTCGTCCCGGTTCCAATAGCCGCGCATAACCTGGGGGCCGCGGGCGCAGATTTCGCCCTCGTCGCCGATGGCGACCGGTTTGTCGTCGCCATCCAGCAAGACGATATCGGTTGATGGGATTGGCAGGCCGACGGTTTCGGTAAATTCACGTAGCCAGGGCGGGTTCATGGTCAAAACAGGAGAGGTTTCGGAAAGTCCGTATCCCTCCAGGATATGACGTCCGGACAGTTGCTCCCATTGATCGGAGGTTGTGCGATAGATCGGCGCGCCGCCGCCCATGGCGAGTTTGCAGCGCGAAAAGTCGACCTCGCCGATTTTCGGATGCGCCATCAGCCCCGCATAAAGCGTGTTGACGCCGGTAAAGGCGGTAAAGCCGGCATCTTTGATCGTCTCGATGAAGGCGTCCATATTGCGTGGGTCTGCAACCAGAATATTCCGGGCGCCCACTGAAAAATAGCTGATGAAATTTACCATCAGGGCGAAGATGTGATAAAGCGGCAGCGCGGTGATGATGGTTTCGTCATCGTTGCTGAAAACGTCCCCCATCATCGCCATGAATTGCTCGGTATTGGCGACCAGATTGCCATGGGTGAGGGTTGCGCCTTTGGACAGGCCCGTTGTGCCGCCGGTATACTGCAGGAATAAAACATCGTCATTGTTGACGTCGGCGTGGGTGCAGTTGAGGGCTGCGCCTTTTTCCAGGGCACTCGCCATGTTTTCGTGATTTTCAAGGCGTGCATCGACAGGCGGCGACGGCAGCGCTTGCTCCGAGCCGTCGCCGGGCGCCGCGACGATCACCGTTTTCACCGATGTCTCGTCGATGATCTCGGCGAGGATCGGCGTCGATCCTGCGAAGATCACAATGGTTTCAACGCCGGCGTCATTCAGCTGATGCTTCAACTCGCTTGCCGTATAGAGTGGATTGACGTTGACCTGCACCGCGCCGAGCCGGGCGATCGCCAGGAAACTGATCGGAAATGCAAGGATGTTCGGGGCCATCACCGCAATCCTGTCGCCCTTTGTTACCTTCGCGACATTTTGCAAATAGGCGCCGAATTGATCGGCAAGCTGATCGATACGTCCGTAGGTGACATTGGCGCCAAAAGAGGAAAAGGCGACTTTATCCCGGTTTGCATCGATCGTCTTTGCGAGCAGGGCGGTGACGGAGCTGTGTGCGTTCGGATCGATTTCGGCGGGAACATTGTCAGGATAGGATTGGCGCCAGAAACTGTCAGTCATAAATCCTCCCGATGATGATGCCGCGCACACGCCGCTATATCTTTTTTTAGCAGCCGCAATTTTTTTATATCGACTTTTTCATATCGACCGCCGTCAGATTGGCGAAAAGTCAGAACGTTGATTGATAATCGGCGTCGTTTTTTTGATCCAAAGGCGATGCGATGGGAGGGAAGGTTTCGCCGTTCGTCGGTGTTTAAGGGGTGTGCATGGCGCCGCCGGCGCATTGGTTAATAAGACGCTTACGCCTTCATTGGTGCAATTGTGCAACAATTCTACTGTTCATTGGCGGGAAACGCCGCGCCGCGATTCGAATTGAACTAAAGGTCAAATTTTCGGGGCCGCGCATCAAGTCTCCGATGTAAATTTCGCCAAACAGGTGTGTAAATGTGCGAAACCCAACACAAAAACCGGACGCACATGCTTGCCAGGGAGGCTCGATATGACGAACGCAGCGAAAAAACTTTTCATCGCCACAACTTCTCTTGGAGCGCTAGCAACTGCGGCCCCGGCGCTTGCGCAAAGCGACACGATTGTTGTGACCGCGACCAAGCGCGCGGAGAACATTCAGGACGTGCCGATTTCAATTTCGGCCTATGGCGATGAGTTTATCGAAAAATCCGGCGTTCAGGATTTGCGCGACATCTCTCTTTATTCGCCGAACTTCACGATCTCCAATTCCTCGCAGCTTTCCAACAACCGCATCGCGATTCGCGGCGTCGGGTCGGTTGGCAATGCCGGCATTGAGCCGAGCGTCGGTGTCTTTATCGACGGGGTTTATTATCCGCGGCCCGGCGCGGTCATCGGCAATCTGATGGATATTCAAGCCGTAGAGGTGCTGCGCGGCCCGCAAGGCACGCTGTTCGGTCGCAACACGCCCATGGGCGCTCTAAACATACGCACGAAGGACCCGTCGTTTGACGGGTTTGAAGGCGTCATTCAAGCCGGCTACGGGGCGTTCGACCGCATCGATGTCGGCGGCGCGATTAACATTCCGCTTGGTGAAAACGCTGCGGCGCGGTTCAGCGCCAAATATACGGAGCGGGACGGCTTTGGCGAAAACCTTCTTACCAATGAAGAATTCGGCGCCCGCGACGATCTCAATCTGCGCGGCAAGATCCTTTTTGAGCCGTCAGACAATTTTTCTTTCAAGATCACAGGCGACTACGGCAAGATCAACTCTGAAGGCCAGACCATCGAGTTCCTGACCGGTACGGAGAGCGCGCCTTTCGTCGGCACGCTGCAGGCGCTTGCCGGCCCCGATGCGAGCCGCCTGGTGACGGACGATCCCTTCGATCATGATATCTATCAGGACCATCGCGATAATCTGGAAGACAAGCAATGGGGCATCGCGGGCGAGGCGACGTACGAACTCCCCACCGGGCATGAAATCAAGTCGATTACTGCGAAGCGCTCGTGGGATGCGAACTATTTTGAAAGCGCGATCCGTCTTCCGATTCAGCTCTTCCCGCGCAAGACTCAATATGAAAACGATACGTTTTCGCAAGAGCTGCAGTTTCTCTCGCCGACCGGCGGCGCTTTCGATTATCTCTTCGGCGCGTTTTACTACAAGGAAGACTACACGGTTGTTCAGAACTTCGATCTTGGCGCCCAGTTCTGTATTCCCGTTGTTGCAGGCCTTGCCGGCCTGCCAGCCGGCCAGGGCTGCGCCGCCGGACCACAGATTGACGTTTCCGCGGGTAACTTCGATCAGGAACTGGAAAGTATCGCGGTTTTCGGTCAAGGAACATGGCACGCGACCGAAGCGCTGTCTCTGACTTTTGGCGGTCGGTATACGGATGACAATAAGTCGGCAAACTTCACCAACGTTATCACCAACCCCTTCGTCATCGCGTTGCAAGTGCGCGACAACGAATCCCAGCTTAACCTGAATATCAGTGAGTTCGGGTTCGAAACGGCGAAGTTCACCTATTTCGCCAATGTCAGCTACGATCTCACTGACGATGTCATGCTCTTCGCGACGACATCGACCGGCTACAAGTCTGGCGGGTTTAACACCGAAGGCACGTTCCCGGCGCTGACGCGCGCGCAGCGCATCTTCGGCCCGGAAGACACCACTAATTATGAGTTCGGCATGAAGTCGACTTTCGCTGACGGCGCCATCCTCCTCAATGTGACGGCGTTCAGAATGGATATCGAAGGGTTCCAGGATCGTGCGTTCGACGGCATTTCCTTCATCACGCGAAATGTTGGCGCGCTGCGTCAGCAGGGTGTCGAGGCCGATGCGACCATCAACCCGATTGAGCAGCTGACGCTTATCGGCGGCATGTCATTCCTTGACTCCGAGTTCCGCGATTATCGAAATGCATCGCCCCTGCCGGGCGGGTCCGTGCAGGATCTCACCGGCGAGCGTGCGCATTTCGCGCCGAAATGGCAGGGCTCCATGGTTGCGGACTGGACGGACAGTCTCGGCGGCGCCTTCGGCGGGGCGTTCTACTTCCTGCGCGGCGAGATGCAATATATCGGTGAACAGAATGTCGGCGCCAATACGAACCGCAATCCCCAGTCTATTCAGGAAGGCTACGCGTTGTTGAACGCAAGCATCGGATTACGTGCGGAAGACAACAGCTGGGAAGTGAGCGCCTGGGGTAAAAACCTCACCGACAAAGGTTATTGCCTGACCATATTCGACCAGCCTTTTGGCGCGCAGCTGAACGGCGTCGACCCTGTCGCCAACACCATACCGCAGCGTTGCGCCGTTGGCGCGCCGCTGACCTGGGGCGTTCAGGTGAGGGCGAGTTTCTAAAGCGAGGAACCCACAACGTCGAGGGGGCTTTGCTGCGCTTATAGGCTTCCCGCTTTCGGCGCGTTGCGCGTCATCCGGGAATGGTTATGAGCAGGCTGGATTGCGTAACGGTAAGGTTTGAGCGGCGTCAGGTTGTTGGATGGGTTTGTTTTGGTTCCTGGGATCGTGCAGCCTCCCTGGCATTGACCCAGGCGGCGGGCCGCGGATGCGTCAGCGCTGCGGCTCGCCGTTATACTGATCCACATGATTTGTTTAATCGCGATGCCGATGATTGAATGAATGGAGGCGCTGCCGGCGCCCTTTGATCGCGCGGAGCGCGATCAAAATCATACTGAAGCGTGTCTTATTAGACCGGACCCACTCGGTGCGCTTTAGATTTTCCTTGACAGTCGAACAGCGGTTCGACGGTTGGCGCGTGGGTCAGGGCGAGCAACGCTTCTACCCCGCTTGCGCGGGCGTGCGTCGTGAGCGGAAAAATGGGGCACTTATGCTGATCAAAAATACAACCATTTTCCTTGGTGCAGTTTTGCTTGCTGTCGCCTGTGGGCGAGAGAAGAGTTCTGATGTTTCAGAAATCGCTGTTGAAGCGCCGGCTTCTACCGGCGCTGTGGCGGCGGTGGAAAATGAAGTCGTCGACGTGCAAGATGAACCGCCAGCGGGTGAAGCTGATCCGGCAGCGACGCGTCTTTTGAACGCCCGCAATACGCCTGAAGAATGGCTGACCTTTGGCGGCGATTATGAAGAACAGCGTTTTTCAAGGCTCACCAAAGTCAACAAGCAAAATGTCAGCGATCTCGGGGTTGCGTGGAGCTACGATCTAAAGACAAGCCGCGGGGTTGAGTCGACGCCGCTCATCGTCGACGGCGTCATGTATGCGACCGGTGCGTGGTCCATTGTTTATGCGCTCGATGCCAAAACCGGCGAAGAGCTTTGGGTCCATGACCCTGAAGTTTCCGGTGAGGATGCGGCCAAAGGCTGTTGCGACGTCGTCAACCGTGGCGTTGCTTATGCGGATGGAAAAGTCTTTCTGGGTGTTTTTGACGGCCGGCTGCAGGCGCTCGATGCGAAAACCGGCGCCGTCCAGTGGAGCGTTGTCACCGTCGATCAGTCGAAGCCTTATACGATCACCGGTGCGCCGCGTTATGTGAACGGCAATGTGCTGATCGGCAATGGCGGCGGCGAGCTTGGCGTGCGCGGTTATCTCTCCGCATACGATGCAGAGACCGGTGCGCTCTCCTGGCGTTTTTACACCGCGCCGAACCCTGAAAAGAAACCGGACGGCGCGGCGTCCGATTCCGTTTTCGCCGAGTTCGCTAACGCCACCTGGGGCGACACCGGTGGGTGGACCACTGACGGTGGCGGCGCCACGGTCTGGGACTCGATTATTTACGACAGCGTCAACAACAATGTCGTCTTCGGCGTCGGCAATGGATCGCCGTGGAATTCGAGCATTCGCGATCCGGAAAGCGACGGCGATAATCTCTTTCTGTCGTCGATTGTCGCGGTCAACGCCGACACCGGCGAATATCAGTGGCATTATCAGACGACGCCGCGTGATGAGTGGGACTATACGGCGACACAAACGCTGATCATCGCCGAGTTGCCGCTCGGTGAAAACGGCGCGGACCGGCGCGTCGTGATGCAGGCGCCGAAAAACGGGTTTTTCTATGTGATCGATGCAGCGACCGGCGAGTTTATCTCCGGCGACGCCTATGCGATCACGACATGGGCGACCGGCATCGACGAAAACGGCCGCCCGATCGAGAACCCGGCCGCGCGCGCCTATAATGACGCGCCGTTTCTCGCATTACCCGCGCCGGCGGGCGCCCATAACTGGCATCCCATGGCGTTCAGTCCACAGACGGGTCTTGCCTATATTCCCGCGCAGCAATTGGGGCAGTTGATCCAGCCGCAGCCCGAAGGCGTGAACGATGATCTACGCTGGAACATCGGCTACGACTTCGCGGCGGGGCTGCCGCCGACCTATCCCGCGGGCACGCTGCCGCAAATCAGGAAGGAAATTCGCGGTTCGCTCCTGGCGTGGGACCCGGTGAAGCGCGAGCCGCGATGGGCGGTCGAGTATCCGGAGCCTTTCAACAGCGGCATCCTGACGACCTCGGCGGACCTACTTTTTCAGGGCGATACGCGCGGCGGTTTTCACGCCTATGACGCGGCGACAGGCGAACGACTGTGGTCGAAGAACCTCAAGAGCGGCATTCAGTCCGCGCCGGCGACTTATGAAATAGACGGCGAGCAATATGTCGCCGTGACGACCGGCTGGGGCGGCTCTTGGGCGCTGAACTGGGGCGTTGCATGGGAGAAGGCGGTTGCGCCGGATGTCGGCCGCGTTTTCGTCTTCAAGCTGGGCGGCGACGGTGACGTACCCGAGCAATTGCAGTCGGTGATCGAGACCACCCCGAAAGCCGAAACCTTTGGCGACAGCGAGACCGTCGCCGCGGGCTTCCAGCGCTATTCGGAAAACTGCATGGTGTGCCACGGCCCGCTCGCGATCAGCGCCGGCGTTACCCCGGACCTCCGCTGGTCTTACATGCCGTCGGATGCTGAGAACTGGAAGATGGTTGTCCTTGAAGGCGCGCTTTCCGGCAACGGGATGCCGTCTTTCGCTGAGCAACTCTCTGCGGAGGACGCCGAAGCGATCCGCGCTTATGTCTTGGACCAGGCCTGGCTCGCGGTGGTGAATGGCGATGCGACAGCGCCCTCACAGCAATAACGTTTGCTTTGACGTCAACGGTGCGCGGCGCGGTTAAACGATCCGTTCAATGAGCCAGTAGGCGGCCGGCACGCCGATGGCGTAGCTTGCGACCTGATCGATGCGGGTGTGCGCGATGAGGCGCGTTGCGCCTGCGAGTAAGACCAGGACAATCGCCACAAAAACGAGCTGGCCCGCCTCGACGCCGAGATTGAAGGTGACGAGCGCGATGGCGATATCCTCCTGCGGAAAGCCGATCTCCCGCAACGCGCCGGCGAAACCAAAGCCGTGCAACAGGCCGAATGAAAACGCGACCAGCCATGGGTAGCGTTCGGAAAGGCGCTGCCGGCCGGCTTGTCTGTTGGCGAGTTCGCTCGCGAGGAAGACGATGGAAAGGGCGATCACCGCCTCCACGGGCGAGGGCGGCAGGCTGAAAAGGCCGAGCGTTGTGCTGGCGAGCGTCAGAGAATGCGCGACCGTGAACGCCGTGATCGCCTCCACCAGCTTGCGCACGCCGGAAATCAGTAGGACGAGCGCGAGCACAAACAGAAGGTGGTCGACGCCTTCGAAAATATGATCCATGCCGAGATGGAAGTATGTCCGCGCCACCTGCCATGGGGAGGGATCGCCCGCAATCGTCGCAACAGGGTTTTCCGGCGTCGCGCGGATGGTCTGTATACGTGAGTTCTTGTCCTCAAAGCGCACAAGAATGTCGGTCAACGTCGTCTCAAGGCCGGCGAGGACGATTGACCGCTCCTGCATGGGCGTCTCGCATGTGACGGCCCAGGTGCTGACAATGGTTGCGCCCGCGCCTTCGCGCGACGCGCGCTCGCCGGCGTCGCAGTCGGCGGGGAATTGCGGATCGACGCTCAAGGGGCGGCCAACGCGAACCGGCGCCTTCCAGCTGACGGCGTAATCCGTATCGGAATGCTGCGTTACCTGAAGGTAGCCGGGGCGAAGTTCGTGGGCGCCGGCGCCGGGCGCGAGCATAGCCGCCAGCAAGGCGCACAGAACAAGGATGCGCATCATCATTCGGGCTGTTCGATTTCGATGTCGTACTCAGCGCGTAGCGCGTCGAAAGCAGCGCCGCGCATCCGCGCGGTTTCATCCGAACGCCAGTCGGCGACGACGCGTTTGCGGATATCGGCGAGGGCGGCGGGCGTGCGCGCGTTACGCGTGCTGACGAAAACGAGATGACGCCCGAAGCTGGAAGGAACCGGGCCCACCCATGACCCTGTCGGCAGGTCTTTAATTTCATCGAGAAAGGCCGATCCGAAAACCCGCGCGACCGCTTTGGCGTCGGCGTCGGTCATCTCGGCGGGCAGGCCGATCGCGTCGCCAAGGCCGCCGGGCGCGGCGCCGTCGGCGAGAGCGTCAAGGGCCGCGCGCATGCGTTCTGAATCGGCGTCGCTAAAATAGACTTGGCGGAAAGCGAATGTCTCGCCTTGGCGATAGCGGTCTGCGTTTTCCGCAAAGTAGGCTCGCAGCGCCTCTTCGTCTGGTTCCGACAACGCCGCGTCGCCCTCGCTCAGGAGTTCCATTTTCTGGCGCAGCCGTCTGCGGATGACGGTGTCGTTGACATCGAGGCCGAGCTTTAACGCTTCGCGATAGTAAATTTCTTCCTTGATGTGATCGCGCACAAGCCCCTGCAGTTCGCGCTCCGAGGGCGCGCGGCCCCAGGTGCGCGTCCAGAGCGCCGCCATGCGCTCCACCTGGGCGACCGTGACGGTGATGTTATTGTCGCCGGGCGCGGTTTCCTCATCGCCGCGCAAACCATTGAGAAGAAAGATCGCCAGTCCGGCGACGAGAAAGTGCAACAGGGGCTGGCGCCAGATGGCGCGCGCGGTCGTTTCGTTTTTTGTCGTTTCGTTTGTCATTGTGCGGGCGAATACCAGATGGGCGATGAGTAGGCGCGTTCCTGCAAGGTCGCCGGCCGTCCTGTGTCGGCGACGTCAATGCCAAGCGCAATGGCGTCGAGCAGCGAATAGCGCGGCGTCGGAATCTCCAGAACGCGCGCATAGTAAAACGCAGACTGACCGGGCTTGAATTCCGGATCGCGCCAGTGGAGCTTTAATTCCGCGGCGCCGATGGAATTTTCGTAGGCGCCGGTTTTGCGGTCGACGGTGTCGCCCACGGCGGGCAGCTTGCCGTCTGCGTCAAGCGCGCGGTCGCCCGCCCAGCCGGCCTCGAATATTTTCTCATGCGACGCGCCGTCTTCGTCGACCCATCCCTTGATGATTTGTACACGGTCGAGATTGGCCCCGTCCGGGTCTTTCGTGGCGTGAACGATGAATTGCGGCGCGGCGCCCGCGCCGGTGATGTCGCCGCCCATGGAAACGCCTTTTTTGTAGAGATTGTCGGGGTAGGTCGCTGCGCCGAGATCGGCCTCGCTGAGCCCGGCGCCGGCGAAGAACCGTAGGGCGATGCGCGTGCCGGTGGTTGCGTAGACTTCGCGTCGCTTGAAGGCGTCGAAAATCGACTGGCGCGTGTTCTCCGGCGCCCAGACGCCGACGAGCCCGGCCGCGCCCATGTCCCAGCCGCGCGAAGAGCCGAGCCCTGTTTTCTCTGCGCGGATGCCGGGCTTTGAATCCTTTTGCCCCTTGCCGGCGAAGCTGCGTTCTTCCGCCGTTGACAGACCGGTATGGGAGTCCGTCGATCCGATCATGCCGAACTTATACGGATTAACGCCGGTTTTCTTTTCGATCTCCAGGCCGCGTTTCAGCGCCGGGCGCACATATTCCGCTGCTACGGGATCGGGCGTCGGACCGGACGGGATCATGACGAAGTTCCAGGTTTCGAAATCTGCGAACTCATCGGTCGGCGACAGGACCGGGTGGGTTTCGCTGTCGCCCTTGATCTGCGTCATCTCGACGATGCGTTCCCACTCCATCCGGCGGTTGGCGTAATCGGCGTCGATGGGCTCGCCGTCGCTGTCTTCCACCATGAACATGCGCCCCATAGAGACATTGGGGTTATGAGGAATAGCGACAAAGTCGGCGCCCGTTGTTTCCTTTGTTGTTTTCAGCCACGCCCATAAGTCCTCCGGCCGGTCGCTCTCGAACTGGCTGAAGGGCAGAAATTTTGTCGTTGTGTCGGCGTCCGCGGGCGTGAAGATAATGCGGTGCAGATTGGCGCCGCCTGGATGCGACGACCATTCCCAGCCGATAAAGCTGGTGAAGTTGCCGGGGTCGTTGTGGTCGTCGGCGGTGCGCGAGATATCGCGCCAGACATCGGCGCGTTTATCGCCGCCATGCAGATCGGCGAACACGTCCTTGGCGGTGAGCCCGTGTGTTTTATCTTTTTTCACGCCGGCGCCGACATTGACGAGATAGCTGTAGGCTTTGAGTAGGTCGCGGTCGGGGCCTGCTTCAGCGTGCATCGCACGGCCCGACTTCGTGTCCGCGACACCTGCGACGTTCTCGAAGACGCGCTTGGCGTTGCCCATGAGTTCCGCATGGTCGGAAACGACCAGAAAATCGAGCGGCCGTGACATCTGCCAGCGCTCGCCGGTGGCGGGGCTGATGACCGGTTCGCCTTTTGCGAACCGGTAGGCCGTTTCGGGCGTCGAGGCGGGCGTGCCGAAGAGATAAACGTCGAAGGAATTGCTCGTATGCAGATGGGTGTCGCCCCATAAAGGACGCGCCGGCGCGCGCGTGAGCGCGGGCGGCATGATCGGCGCCGGCGCCGGCGATGCGGCGGACGGTTCCGTTGCAGCGGCGTCTGCTTCTTTCATCGGCGCTGCGTCTTCAGCAGGCGAGTACCAGATGGGCGACGAATAAGCGCGTTCCTGGGTTTTCAGTTTTGCGCCTTCCGGGATTTCTGCGCCATAGCGGGCGGCGTCATACGCCGTCCAGCGCGGCGTCGGAATTTCGATCACGCGGACATAGTAAAACGCCGCATGCGCAGGGTCGAAATCAGGATCGGTCCATGCCTTTTGCAGGGCCGGGGCGCCGATGGTGTTTTTAAAACTCGGTTCGGCGAGATCCACCGTGTCGCCGACCGGGGGCAGCTTGCCGTCGGCGCCGATCTCGCGCTCGTCGCTCCATGCGACATCGTATACTCTTTCTTCAAGTTCGCCATCGCTGTTCAGCCAGCCCTTGACGATCTGTACACGGTCGAGATTGGCGCCTTCGGGGTCCATGAGAGCGCCGACGAGGAAACTTGGTGCGCTTGCGTCGGATGCAGCCGTAAGGTCGCCGCCCATGGGAACGCCGCGTTCATACCCGGCGGCAGCGATCTTGTCCGGTGCGGCGTCGCCCTTTGTAAAGTCCCAGCCGCCGAAAAAGCGCAGTTTGATGCGCGGGCCGGTGGTTGCGTAGACTTCCTTGCGCATCATCGCATCGAAGATCGCTTCGCGCGTGTTTTCTTTCGCCCATACGGCGGCGTAACCCGAGGCGAGGTAGTTCCAGCCGATGCGGTAAAGACCGCCGGCGAGCGGGTCGCGTTTTGAGGCGCGCTCGGGGCCCGGCTCCACATTGGAGTGTTTGCCGAAAAAATTATCGGAGTCGGCCGTTGCGAGCCCCGTATGGGAGTCCGTCGAGCCGATCATGCCGAGCTTGTAGGGGTTCACGCCCGTGGTCTGTTCGATTTTCAGGCCGCTTTTCAACGCTTCGCGCACATAGTCGCCCGGCAGCATGTCATTGGTTTTTTTCGCCGCGTAATTCAGATTGCCGCGGTCCCAGCCATCATCGCCATACGCGGCGAACTCGTCATTGGGCGACAGGAAAGGATGCGATTCTGAATCGCCCTTGATCTGCGTGACTTCAACCAGCGGCTCCCAGCGCGCGCGCAACTCGGCATAGTCACGGTCGATAGGTGCGCCTTCGAAGTCTGAAAACGCGAACATGCGACCGTTGGAGAGGTTCGAGTTATGGGGGATGGCGAGCGCCTTGCCGCCGAGATTTTTCTCATAGGCCGCAAGCGCGTTCCATAAATCCTCCGGGTCTTCGCTCATGGCCGATGAGAAGGGCAGGATCTGATTGGTCTTGTCGGCGCCGTCGCGGAACACGACCACGCGGTGAAGGTTATCGCCGCCCGGCGTGGGTGTGAATTCGTAGCCGATAAAAGCGGTAAACTCCCCCGGCCTGTTATAGCGCTCGACCACATCGCCGCGCGCCTGCCAGACATTGCGCATGATCGGCGCCATGACTTTCGGATCGTACATGATCTTCGGGTTGGTGCCCGCCGTGTGCCCGTTGATGAGTTCGCGGGCGGCCTGTTGCGATTGCTCGCCGCCGGCCTGCATCATCTCGTGCCAGCGTTTGATCTGTGCATTTTGCGTGAGGATTTTATTGCCGCGATAAATTTCGCTGGAAAGACCGAGCCCCACGGCGTGATCGGCGATGACGAGAAAGTCGAGGGGGCGTTCGAGCTGTGTTTCGATGCCGGTGGTTGAGGTGACTTTTTCGCCGCGGGCGAATTTGAGCGCGTCTTCCGGACCGAGGCGCGCGCCGAACGCGAACGCGTCCGGCGAATCGGACGTATGCAGATGGGTGTCGCCCCAGAAGACCTCGGTTGGATAGTCTGTGGCCGCGGCAGGAGCTGCGTTCGTTGCTGCGGCTTCATCCGTTTCGGCTACGTTCGCGCTTTCTGCTGCCGATGCTGCAGTTTCGATTGGCGTGGCGGTGGTTGGCGGAGCGCTTTGCGGCGCAGGCCCCGTCCCGGCAGCCTCCGTTGCGGCGCCTATCGGCGCATCGGTAGTTTCCTCCGTGTTTTGCTCGCCGCAGGCGGCGAGGAACGCAGCGCACGAAACGGCGCCAAGCAACATCTTCACGGGGGTGTTCGGCATTTCTTATCCTTCCGGCGTGTACCAGATCGGCGAGGAGTAGGCGCGTTCCTGATGGCTGAGGACGGCGTCCGGCGGCAGGGTTATCTTGTCGCCGTAATAGGCTTTGTCATAGGCGAGCCAGGTGGGCGTCGGGATTTCCAGCACGCGCACATAGTAAAAAGCACGCAGAGCGGGGTCGAAGTCGGGGTCCTCCCAGACCGTGGTGAGCGCCGGCGCGCCGATTGAGTTATCATACGCCGCGCCATCGACCGTTGATGTGAGCGCCGCGAGCTTGCCGTCGGCGCCAATGGCGCGCTCGCCGCTCCAGACGACATCGTAGATTTTTTCCTGCAACGCGCCGTCGGCGTCGAGCCAACCTTTTACAATCTGTGCACGGTCGAGATTGGCGCCGTCAGGATCGCGCAGCGCCTCGATCATAAGGCGCGGTGCGCGATCTCCCCCTGCCGATATATCGCCGCCCATGGGTACGCCTTTTTCATACCCGACCTCCGCAAGGCGCGGCGAGGCCGCATCCGCATCGGTGAAATCGAACCCCGCAAAAACCCTGAGCGAGATCCGCGTGCCCGTGGTGGCGTATACTTCCTTGCGCGCCATGGCGTCGAAGATCGCCTCGCGCGTATTTTCTGTCGCCCAGACGGCGGCGAGGCCGGCCGCGGCCGTCTCGTAGGAATAAATCCGCACATCCACATCCCGGCCGGGATATTTCTGAATGATCGCCTGATCGTAGCGGTTCTGGCCCGCGCCCGGCTCGGTGACGGCGGCTTTGGAATAGAAGTTGTCTTCAGCGGCCGTTGCGAGTGAGGTGTGCGAATCGGTCGAACCGATCAGGCCGAACTTGAACGGATTGACGCCGAACTCGTCCTCATAGGCAAGGCCCCGTTTCAGGGCGGCGCGGGCGTATTCGCGCGGCAGCATGTCGGGCGTTTTTGCAGCGAAGCCGAAATTGCCTTTGTCCCAGTTCCAGAAGTCCGCGAACTCATCGTTTGGCGACAGGATCGGATGCGCTTCGCCGTCGCCTTTGATCTGCGTGACCTCGTAAAGCGGCTCCCAGCGGGCGCGCTGGGCGGCGTATTCCGCATCGAGAGGCTTGCCGTAAAATGTTTTGTCATCGAACATCATGCCGTTCGACAGATTGCCGTTGTGAGGGATCGCCATCACCTGTCCGCCAACGGATGTTTCGTAAAAGCTCATGAAACGCCAGAGATCTTCGGGATCGAGGCTTTCAACGGAGGAGTAGGGCAGGACGGCGCCGGCCTTGTCCGCGCCGTCGCGAAAGACGACGACGCGGTGGAGATTGTTGGTCTTCAGTGCGGAGGTGAACTCATAGCCGATAAACGCGGTGAATGCGCCCGGGTCGTTGTGCTCGTCTGCGATGGCGACGATCCGATCCCACATGGAGCGCCGCACATTGCTGCGATGCATGGGCGGCTTGCCGGTCTCGGCGCGCAGCGTCGAAAACTTCAGATACCCGGCCACCGGATCGTCGCTCTTGGCGGCGTCATAGATTTCCTTGCCCTGACGGTCGGCGAGGATACGCGGGTCGTCGGCGGCGATCATGGCGGCGATCCCGAGGGATTCTGCGTGGTCGGCGATCACGAGAAAATCGAGCGGGCGTGAAAGACGCGCCCTGGTCCCGAGCGAGGCGGTGACCTCTTCGCCCTTGGCGAAGCGATAGGCGGCGTCCGGGTCGAGCGTGTCGCCCACCATGCCGGCGTCGAAAGAATAGGATGTGTGCAGATGGGTGTCGCCGAAAAAGACGGTGCGCGGAATTTGATCGCCTGCATAGGGCGAGTATTGCTCCCGGTTCTTTCGAGACGTCTGGCGGTTGGTGCGGCGGGCGGTTGCGTCCGTTACTGGACGCGTCCCGCCCGCCTCCGGCTCGGTTGCGCCGCGCACTTGCGTGTCGGCGCTGCGTTCGTCGCCGGCCTCCTTGGAGCCTGGTTGTCCACTTACGGCGTTCTGCGCCGGCGTTTGCGCCGTTCCTTCTTGTCCGCAGGCGCTTGTGAGCAATGCGGCGATGCAAGCGAAGTGCGCAAAACCCTGTTTCATACGTTTATCTCTCATGAAGGCCTATCCCTCATGGTCTAAAATTGCTGACGTCACGTCGTCGATGCGCGTTGATGCGGTGAGCGCCATGGCGACGTCCATGCCGCTTTTCATGGTCGCGAGGAGTGCTGTAAGACCGGCCTCGCCGCGGGCAGCGACGGCGTAGATCCACGGCCGACCGATAAGAACGGCGCGCGCGCCGAGGGCCCGCGCCCTGACGACGTCAAGGCCGCTGCGCACGCCGCCATCCATCAGTGTCGTGACTTTATCGCCGACCTCGTCGGCGATGCGCGGCAGGGCGGCGATGGACGAGGCGACGCCGTCGAGCTGGCGGCCGCCATGGTTCGAGACGACAACGGCGTCAGCACCCGCATCGGCGGCGGCGCGCGCATCGTCCGCGGAAAGGACGCCCTTGATGACGAGGTCGCCATCCCAGATACGCCTGATCCACTCGATGTCCTTCCAGGTGACGGCGGGGTCGATCTGGCCGTCGATCCAGGCTTTGAAATCGGCCGGGGTCGTCGCCTTGGGCACATAGGCTTCAAGATTGCCAAAGGTGTGCGGCTTGCCGTTGACGCCGACATCGTATGTCCACTGAGGGTGCAGCATGTAGGATATGATGCCGCTGCGCAGCTTGCCCCATGCTCCCGCGCCGCCTGTCATCCCGTTGCGCACGTCGCGATAGCGCGTGCCGACAACGGCGAGATCGACGGTGAAGATAAGGGTTCGTACGCCGGCGGCCTTGGCGCGCTGGAGAATTTCCGAAACGACGGCGCGGTCACGCAGCATGTAGAGTTGAAAAAAGAACGGAACGTCTGAGACTTTCGCGACTTCCTCAATGGAGCAGATGGCGACCGTCGACAGACAAAACGGCGCGCCGAAAGCATCGGCGGCGCGCTTTGCCTGGAGTTCGGCGCGCCGCGCCATCATGCCGCCAAGGCCGATGGGCGCGAGCGCCACTGGCATCGACCACTTGCGGCCAAACAATTCTGTAGACGTATCGATTTGAGAGACGTCTCGCATGACGCGCTGTTTCAGTTGCAGCGCGTGGAAATCGCTGACGTTCCGCTGCAATGTCACTTCGTCGTACGCGCCGCCGTCGAGATAATCGAACAGAAAGCGCGGCAGGCGCCGTTCGGCGAGGCGTCGGTAGTCGTCCGTAGAGGCGGGGGCGAGGCGGAGCGTTGGCATGATTGGCGCCGTCCTCAAATCATCGCTTCGATCAATCGCGGTCCCTTGACCTCAAGGGCGTCATTGAGGGCCGCGCGAAACTCGCTCGCGGTCGTCGCCCGCACGGCGGGAACGCCCATGCCTTGCGACATCGACACCCAGTCGAGCGCGGGGTTTGTCAGATCGAGCATGGAAAGCGCTTTCGGCCCCGGGTTTTGAACGCCGACCCGTGAAAGCTCGATATTCAAAATCGCGTAGCTGCCATTGTTGAGGATGACCGTCGTGACGTCGAGGTTTTCGCGCGCCATGGTCCATAACGCCTGCAGCGTATACATGGCGCTGCCGTCGGCCTGCAGCGCGAGCACTTTGCGGTCCGGACAGGCGACGGCGGCGCCGGTCGCGACAGGCAGCCCCTGTCCGATGGAGCCGCCGGTAATCGTGATCCAGTCGTGTTGCGGCGCGCCCTGCGTCATGGGAAAGATCGCGAGCCCCGCGGTCGTCGCCTCATCGGACACGATGGTGTTTTCCGGCATCAACTCGGCGACAACGGCGCCGATGACCGCCGGATCGAGATCGGGGTTCGGGGCCGTCGGTGTCATGGGTTCCTGCAACAGCGCGGGCGCATCCGGTGCGGACATGGCCTCCGCGAGGCGCGTCAGCGTATCGAGCGCATCGTCGCGGGCGCCGGCGAGCGATGTAAACGTTCCATTTTCTGGCGTGATGTCGCTCGGCTTTCCGGGATAGGCGAAGAACGCGACCGGCGGCGGTGCGCCGACACAGACAATCTGCGCAATATCCTTGATATAGTCCGACGCCATCTCCGCAAAATAGGGCAGGCGTTCAACGGGAACGCGCCCGACGCCGCGCTGCAGGCGGGCGGGAAACGTCTCGCATATGATTCGGGCGCCGCATGCGGCGGCGATGCGGCCCGCTTGAAAGAGCGCGTCTTCGCGCAGCGCCCGCGCGCCGAGATAAAGCGCCGCCGCGCCGTCCTTCTGGAGTGCGGCGGCGGCTTCTGCGATGGCGTCGTCGGAAACGGTCGGCGGAGCCGCAGGGCTTGCTGCTTCCGCAACAACCGCATCGTCCGTCCACGCATGATCGGCCGGCGCGATGATCGTCGCGACCTGGCCGGGATACGTCATGGCGGCTGACATTGCTTCCGCGCCGGCGGCCGCGAGGTCGCTCGCCGACTCGGAGCGGCGCACCCAGTCCGACATGGGCTGCGCGACCGTATCCACATCCGATGTCAGCGGCGCGTTATATTTCACGTGATAGGTTGCATGATCGCCGACAACGTTGACGATCGGCGAATAGGCCCGGCGTGCATTGTGCAGGTTGGCGACGCCGTTGCCGAGGCCGGGCCCGAGATGCAGGAGCGTCGCCGCCGGCTTGTCGGCCATGCGGCCATAACCGTCGGCGGCGCCGGTGACGACGCCTTCAAAAAGGCCGAGCACCGCGCGCATATCGGGCTGACTGTCGATCGCCGCAACGAGTTGCATCTCCGACGTGCCGGGATTGGCGAAACATACATCGACGCCTGCGTTCACAAGCGTCTGGATCAGCGCTTCAGCCCCGTTCATGGCCGTTTCCTCACTTTGGTTTTTGCGCCTTTTTTTCGAGACGCACACACACATGGATAACAGTATAAAGACCTACGCCGGCCCGTTGTTTGACTATAGGCATATCCGATTTGATCGACCATCACGACAATCACCGCGAGGGGTCAAACCCAGGGTGTGCAAATGGTCTACGGTCGCTCCTGATTTCTGGAGAGCGGATGTGCCATATCGGTCCGAGCAGGTAACGACAGGAACGCTCGCCGCCGGCGCTAGAGCTCTGTTTCGCGCGGGCGGCGTGAAGACATCCGATTTCGGCAAACCGATCATTGCAGTTGCGAATTCCTTCACTGAGTTCGTGCCGGGGCATGTGCATCTTGCCGGCGTCGGCCGGATCGTGTGCGACGCAATATGGAAGGCCGGCGGCATTCCGCGCGAGTTCAACACCATTGCGATCGATGACGGGATCGCCATGGGTCATCACGGCATGCTCTATTCGTTGCCGAGCCGCGACCTCATCGCCGACTCCATCGAGTATATGGTCAACGCCCATTGCGCCGATGCGCTGATCTGTATTTCAAATTGCGATAAAATTACGCCCGGCATGCTCATGGCCGGCCTCAGGCTGAACATTCCGGCGATCTACGTCTCGGGCGGACCGATGGAAGCGGGCCGCATCACGGTCGATGGCGACACGCGGCGGATGGATGCGACGGACGCGGTCATCGCCTCGCTCGACCCGGACCATCTCGGCGGACAGGCCGAAGAGATCGAAGAACACGCCTGTCCGACCTGCGGCAGTTGCTCGGGCATGTTCACGGCGAACTCCATGAACTGCCTCGCCGAAGCGCTGGGGATGGCCTTGCCCGGCAACGGCTCTCTCATTGCGACCCATGCGGATCGAAAACGGCTCTTTCAGGAGGCGGCGAAAACCATCGTCCCCATGGCGAAGGCGTTTTACGAAGATGGAAACGATGCGGTTCTGCCGCGCACCATCGCGACCCGCGCGGCTTTTCGAAACGCCATGACCATGGACATCGCCATGGGCGGGTCGACTAACACGATCCTGCATTTGCTGGCGCTCGCCCATGAGGCGGGCGTCGACTTCACCATGGCCGATATTGACGCGCTGTCACGCGAGACGCCGTTTTTATGCAAGGTCGCGCCGGCGACGTCGGATTATTTCATGGAAGACGTGCACAAGGCCGGCGGCGTGATCGGCATTCTGGGTGAACTGGACCGCGCAGCGCTCCTCGACCGGTCCGCGCGGCATGTGGCGTCTTTGAACGGAGGCGTTGGCGACGTTTTGAAGAAATGGGATATTGCGCAGACGGACGATCCATCCGTGCGCGACTGGTATAGCGCTGATGCGTCCGGGCGCACGGGCGCGACGGCGTTTTCGCATGAAACGCGCGGCGACCTCGATCTCGACCGCGAGAACGGCTGTCTGCGCAGTGTCGACCATGCGCACAGCAAGGAAGGCGGTCTCGCCGTCCTTTTCGGCAATATTGCGGAAAATGGCTGCATCGTGAAAACCGGTTCGGTGAAAGAGCATATGCTCGCCTTCACAGGCCGGGCGCGGGTGTTTGACAGCCAGACCCCGGCCATCAAGGCGATCGGCGCCGGCGACATCGAAGACGGCGATGTCGTTGTCATCCGCTATGAAGGACCGAAAGGCGGTCCCGGCATGCAGGAAATGCTGATGCCAACGACGATTTTAAAAGGGATGGGCCTTGCAGAAAAATGCGCGCTCATCACGGACGGCCGGTTCTCCGGCGCGACGTCAGGTCTTTCCATTGGTCATATCTCGCCGGAAGCGGCGGCCGGCGGCGCGCTCGCGCTCGTCGACGAGGGCGACGTCATCGAAATCGACATTCCCGCGCGCTCGATCAATCTCGCTGTCGACGAAACGACGCTTGCGGCGCGGCGAGAAAAAATGGATCGCGACGGCAATGACTGGCGCCCCGCGGCTCCACGCACCCGCAAGATTTCCAAGGCCTTGAAAGCTTATGCTGCGTTCGCCGCCAGCGCCGATCGCGGCGGCGTGCGCGATTTTAGAGATTGTTAGAGAGATTTGCTTATGTCGCATCAGGTTATTCTCGCGCGCAAGTTAAGGACGCCGCCCATCGAAGCCGGCGGCCAGAAGATCGATTTTATATATTGTCCCGACAGGGAGGAATTTCCTGAGGGCGCGAGCGTTTATTGCTCGACGTCGCTGGACGAGGTGCGGGCGGATCTTATCGAGTATTTGCCAGACAGCGTCGGCCTGATCGCCAATCTCGGTGTCGGGGTCGATAACATCGACGTTGACGCGGCGGCGCGGCGCGGCATCAGTGTCTCGAATACGCCGGTGGTGTCGGAAGACACCGCCGATCTGACGTTCGCCTTGATGCTCGATGCGATGCGCCGCGTCAGCGTCAACGAAATGTTTCTGCGCACCGGCGCCTGGACGTTCGACAATCCCATCGGCGCCATGGGCGTGCGCGTGCACAGTAAGACACTTGGCCTGATTGGATTTGGCGCCATCGCGCAGGCTGTCGCGCGCCGTGCGCTCGGGTTTAATATGAAAGTGATGTACACCGCTCGTTCGCGCAACCGTGAAGCCGAAATGTCTGTAGGCGCACGATATTGCGATGATCTCGACAAGTTGGTTAGCGAGGCCGATATCGTTTCGGTGCATACGCCTTTGACAGCACAAACGCGCGGCCTGATCGATGCAGCGCGCCTTGACAAATTCAAGCCCGGCGCTGTTCTGATTAATACCGCGCGCGGCGCTGTGGTCGATGAACGCGCGCTTGCGGCGGCGCTTTCTTCCGGGCGTATTGCTGCCGCGGGGCTCGATGTTTTTGAAGACGAGCCGTTTGTTTCGCCGGCGTTGACGAAACTGGAGAACGTCGTCCTGACGCCCCATATCGGTAGTGCGACCGAGGAATGCCGTGAAGACATCCTGAAATGCGGGTTGGCGAATATCATCACGTTTTTGGAGACCGGCGCGCCGATCGATCATGTGGGTGGGCAGATGCCGCGGGCGGCGGCGACGGGAGCGGGCGAATAGGAGAGCGGGTCATGGATGGAAGCTTCGGAGCGGATTTACACGAAAAGATCAGCAAGCTGAAAGCCGCGCATTTGCGTGAAGGTTTTCCGTCCGCTGAGACCCGCATCGCATGGCTCGACAAAGCGATTGCGCTGCTTGTTGATCATTCCGATGCGATATGCGCCGCCATCAGCGAGGATTTCGGGCATCGCTCCAAGGATCAGTCGTTGCTCGGCGATATCGTGACATCCATCACTGCGCTCAAATATTCAAAAAAATATGTCCGTAAATGGATGAAGCCCGAAAAACGATCGCCAGAGTTTCCGCTGGGGCTTCTGGGCGCGCGGGCGGAGCTTCAGTTTCAACCCAAGGGCGTTGTCGGCGTGATCAGCCCGTGGAACTTTCCCGTCTCCATGGTGTTCGTGCCGCTGGCCGGCATTTTCGCCGCAGGCAACCGCGCGATGATAAAGCCATCGGAGTTTACGCCGCGCACGTCGGATATGATGAAGAAGCTCATCGGGGAGTATTTCGACGACGATGAGGCGACGGTCGTGACCGGAGAAGGCGATGTGGGCGCTGCGTTTACGCAGCTTCCTTTCGACCATATCATTTTCACCGGATCGACCGGCGTCGCGCGCCATGTGATGCGCGCCGCGGCGGACAATCTCGTTCCGGTGACGCTTGAGCTTGGCGGCAAGTCGCCGGCGATTTTCTCAGAGAGCGCCGATTATGAAAAGTCCGCACAGCGGTTGATGAACGGGAAGGCGCTGAATGCGGGGCAGATCTGCACGGCGCCTGACTATGTGCTCGTGCCTGTTTCGAAAAAGACCGAGCTGGTGGAGAACATCAAGAAAGCCGTGGCGACCATGTATGGCGCAGGCATCAAGGACAATGACGACTATACGAGCATTATCAATCAGCGCCATTATGACCGGTTGAAGGGGCTTCTTGAAGACGCCCGCGACAAGGGCGCCGACGTAATCGAGCTTAATCCGCAAGGAGAAGATTTCTCGCAGCAACAGCACTTGAAAATGCCGCCCTATCTTATTCTCGATCCAAGCGACGATATGGCGGTGATGCGTGAGGAAATTTTCGGGCCGATTTTACCGGTCAAAGGATATAACGGCGTCGATGAGGCGATCGATTTCATCAATGACGGGCCGCGACCGCTCGCGCTTTATTACTTCGGCGACGACAATGCGGAGCGGGACAGAATACTCTCCCGCACGACCGTCGGCGGCGTTACGGTCAATGATACGTTGATGCATGTGGCGCAGGAAGATCTGCCCTTTGGCGGCGTCGGCGCCTCCGGAATGGGCGCCTATCACGGCCGTGACGGCTTTTTAGAGTTCAGCCACAAAAAGTCGGTTCTGCATCAGACAGGGTCGGAATTGATTTCGTTTCTGCGCCCGCCCTATGGCGACTTTTACCGTAAGCAGATGAATGCGAAGGTCAAAGCCTGACAGCGCCGTGTGCGGGCTGGCTAAAGGTGCGCCTGTTTTTCGTTGCTGGAGCGCCAGACGCTGGGCGACATGCCGCTTTTCCGCTTGAAGGCGCGCGAAAACGCCGCGAGTTCGGAATAACACAGGATCGATGAAATCGACGTGAGCGGCATTTCGGTGTCGTTGAGATAGCGGCAGGCGAGATCATAGCGCACGCGGTCGGTGAGTTCCTGATAGGACGTGCCCTCTTTTGAGAGCTTGCGCTGGAGGTGCGTGCGGGAGATCCCGAGCGCCTTGGCCGCCTGTTCGATGCCGATGTCGCCTTTTTCGATATTTTTGATGACGACGGCGGTGGTGCGGTCTGAAAAGGTCTCCTTCGTGCGCCCGCCTGTCATTTCGAGATAGGCATGCAGGATGCCAAAAAGACCCTTTTCGGTATGCGCCAGCTTCTGATCGAGCAGGTCCGCATCGAATTAGATGCCGTTGAAGTCGTTATCGAAATAGACGGGACAGCGCAAAAGTCGCGCATAAAGCGTGCAGTCTTTGGGTTTCGAGTGTTGGTAGTGGACGGCGTTCGCCTTCCATGACTGTCCGAGTGCGGATCGCATGAAATTCACGCCGAGGCTGAGTGCGAGCTCCACATGCTGCACGATTGAGCCGCTTTCAAAAGAGTTGTTGGCGTAGCACCAGAACGCCGTGTTCGCATCGACTTCCAGAAACGAGCGTGCGGAAATGTCGTGCGTTCCCATATAGGTCGACAATTCCTCAATCGCGGTGCGTAGGTCTGGCGCGTGTTTGGTGGCGTATCCGACGGCGCCGAGCATTTCGAAGGACTGACGTTGGGCAAGGAGGAGGCCGAAGCGCGGCGTTTGCGTGACGTCGGCGGCGATGTTGAGCGCATCGTGAAAACTCACGACCGAGACCTGCGCTTCCGGGTCCGCCAGCTCTTCTCCCGTCAGCCCGGCCTCATTGAGGATCGCCTCCGGGTCGCTGCCGAGTTCAAAAACCAGGCTCTGGAACCCCTGAAATGTTGCTGCACGAATGAGATCGCCGCCGGCCATATGGAATCACGAATCAATCTTGCTTATGGGGCATATTATCAAGTGGTGTGCGGTGAAATGTCAAGAAATAGAGAAGCCCGGGAAGGGGAATATAGATAAATAAACCGGCGGCGTTCGGCGAACGCAGCTCAAGTTTTTACAGGGATGGGACTTGCAAGAGCGCCAGTTGATAAAAGTCACGCCTGGCCGATGGCGTGCGCGCGCTGTTGCGTTCCGCGCGGGACATCAGGCAGATCACTCAGCATGTGATGGGGGAGGGCGTTGCGGTGAGCGCGCTGACGGCGCCTCGCAACCGAGACCTGACTGTTTACGCCGCCGCGACGGCGACGCCTTTTTGTTCGAACATCGTGCGAAGCTCGCCCTTTTCGAACATTTCGCGGACGATATCGCAGCCGCCGACGAACTCGCCTTTGACATAAAGCTGCGGCACGGTCGGCCAGTCGGAAAAATCCTTGACGCCCTGGCGCATCTCGTCGGAGGCGAGGACATTCTCCGAGGCGAATTTGACGCCGAGATAATCCAGGATCTGCACGACCGCCGATGAAAACCCGCATTGCGGAAATTGCGGCGTTCCCTTCATGAAAAGCATGACGGCATTTGCGTCAATTTTGCTTTTGATTTCAGCCTGGATTGCGTCGCTCATCGCTCAAACTCCAAATTTCCTCCTCGATAGCTAGGCGCCCGGCCCGGCAAGGTCAAGGCCGGGGCGGGGACGTATATGCGATTGCGCCGGTCCTCCTGGGGCGCCGTAAGGTGTTGTTTTTTCGGAGGGAGACGCGTGCGTGCGTGTTTTTTGGCGTCGAGCGGTCCGCCTCCAGTGTTGTGAGGCTGACGGGCCCCGAAAAATGAAAAGAGCGCCGTTTCGCGAGAGTTTCGGCGGATACTGGGTGCTCGCCACGTTCTTATCGTTAAGGTGGTTGAGCGGGACGGCAGAGAAGGCGGTGGCTCTCGGGTCCGGCACGCTAACACTGCTTGAATTCGTGGTTTCCAGCTATTTTAAACCCCGGACCAACTTCCAATATGCTTATGGGTAGTCAATCGGGGTTTGGCCTTGGTGCGTAAGCTTAAGCGGACCTTTCGTAACATCGTGTTGGGCGCGTCGGCGCTGCTTTTTACTGCGTCTTACTTGTGTGCGGGCAATCCCGTGATTGAGGAAATCGCTGATTATGGGTCTGTGGGTTTGAATACAGCTTTGCCGTGCAATCTGATAATCATGCGGCGCTCTTGCGTTGTCAGTGAGTATTGCCGCGGCTAAGCACCCCACAAAAGCACGTCCCACTTAATCGGATTCGGTCGACGTTCGTTAAGGTCTGTGGACAATCGGAACTTCCACCGTGATTGCGGACGTTACAAGCACCCAAAACCTGAGGTATTTGGTTCGCGCTTGCTAGATCCGGGGCCAGGGCGAAGCCTTTGACGGGCTGCGTACACGGAGCAAGCCGCCCTGGATCCCGGATAGCTCGAAAATGCGCCGAAATCGAAGATTTCGGCATTTTCAGCTTCCGGAATGACGCGGAGTCGTTGGCTTGATCATCGGGCGATAAATCGGCGTCGCTCATCCCAACAAAAGTTGGGATCCAGCAAGATAAAATATGTCGCGCGAAGCGCGACCTTATATCTCTGACTGGACTTCGGCATTCGCAGGCGTGAGCGGATTATCGAGGTTTAGAGTGATGTCGATTTATCGCCCGGTTCGCCAAGTGAGACATGCTTTAAGCACAAACCCATAAAACAAAAAGGGAGCCGCCAAAGGCTGCTCCCTTTCCGTTTGCATTCGCAAAAAATGAAGCGCACCCAATCCAGTGAGAATTCGTTGCACTCCGTTTACGACAATTTCCTGCACCTTCTTCTCGACGATGCGTTCTCATCGCTAGATCTTTAGAGCGCGCGAGGGTTTTAGCCGCGACCATTTTAATGGCCTTTGAACCCCGCATCTTCTCAAGATCCGCGCCGCCTCTTAATCTGCTCCGCTTTCGCGTCGCACATCATTTAACGTCGCGCGTCGATCTACGGCTTGCCCGCCGCTTACGACGATCCCGGTCCCTCATTTAACGCCGCTACATTTCTGCAACAGCTTTGAGGTCAGACCGCTCAAGTCTGGCAATGCTCTGTACAGCGCCTAACTGTACATGATCGGCATACGTCTGAGCGTCGTCGCCGGTCTTCGCACTATCTTCTCCGATCCCGTCTCACCCGCTGCTAGGTAAGCGCAGCGAATAATCGCTAGGGCGTTGAAGACATTATTAGGGTACCAACTTCTGGCCGTTCGTCCAGGATTTGTTTTCCACATTTGTTGACAAATTGGGTGAAGCAGGGGCCGCGCTGCTTTTTTTTATGAGCCCTTGTCGGAAGAGGCGCTGGGGGTCTCATCGCGGCCGAAATTCGGCGCATCCGTTTCCTGGCCAGCCGCGACGATTGCGCGCCGGAGCGCCTGACCGCGGCTGAACGCAGTGAAAAGCGCCTCGCCATCGCCCCAGCGGATCGCGCGCTGCAACAGGGAAAGCTCTTCGGAAAAGCGCCCCAGCGTTTCAAGGACCGCTTCCTTGTTGTTCAAAAAAACATCGCGCCACATCACCGGATCGGACGCGGCGATGCGCGTGAAGTCACGAAATCCGCCTGCGGAATATTTAACGATTTCCGATTGCGTGACGGTCTCAAGATCGTCGGCTGCGCCGACCAGCGTAAACGCGATGAGGTGCGGCAGGTGGCTCGTGACGGCGAGGGCGATGTCGTGATGGGCGGCGTCCATGGTTTCAACATAGGCGCCGATCCCTTCCCACAGGGCGCCCGCGCGGGCGGCGGCGTTTTTATAGGCGTCGTCCTCGCGCGCAAGCGGCGTCAGGATGCACCAGCGCTCGCGAAAGAGAGTTGCAAAACCGGCGGCCGGCCCCGATTGCTCCGTACCCGCAACAGGATGGCAGGGAACGAAGTAAAGGTCTTCGCGCGTGTTCTTCGCCGCCTTTGCGATGGCGCCCTTGATGGAGCCCACATCGATGATGAGCGCGCCGGGCTCGGCATGAGCGTTGAGCGCGGCGACGAGGTCGTCGATGGCGCCGACCGGCGTTGCAAGGACGATGAGATCGGCGCCCGCAACGGCGCTTGCAAAGTCGGCTGACGCCTCGTCAATGACGCCGAGCGTTGCTGCTTCTTCCTTACGCGCGTCATCGGTGTCGAAGCCTGCGATGGTTTCAGCGCGGCCCGCTTCGCGCACCGCCAGCGCAAAGGAGGCGCCGATCAGCCCCGTCCCGATCAGCGCCATGCGTCTGAAAGGCGTCGTCAGATCCTCACTCATGGCGAAACTTTTCCTCCAGCAATGCCATCATGCGTCGATTGGCCGTTTTAGAACCGATCGACAGGCGCAGGCAATCGGGCAGCCGATACGCCGTCATGTCGCGCACGAGAACGCCGTTCGTTTTCAGGAACGCAAGGATGTCGGCGGCGTTTTTGCCGGGCGTGTCGGGAAACCGCACCAGCACGAAATTCGCAAAGCTCGGCGTAAAGTCGAGGCCAAGCCCGCCCAGCGCCTGGTGCAGAAAATCCCGCTCGGCGCGGTTATGGGCCCGGTTTTCCAGGACAAACGTCTGATCTTCCACGGCCGCCGCGCCGGCGGCGATGGCGGGAGCGGAAACGTTGAACGGTCCCCGGATGCGGTTCAAAACATCAATGATGGCGGGCGGGCCATAACACCAGCCGAGGCGGAGCGCGGCGAGGCCGTAGATCTTCGAAAAGGTGCGCGTCATGACGACATTGTCGAAATCATCGACGAGGCCCGCGCCGGCGTCGTAGTCGGCCTCGTCCATATACTCCGCATAGGCCGCATCGACCACGAGCAGGATATCGTCACGCAACCCTTCGCGCAGGCGGCGGATTTCCGACGTCGGCAAATAGGTTCCGGTCGGATTATTGGGGTTGGCGATGAAAACGATGCGCGTCGCCTCGTCGCTGGCGTCGATCATGGCGTTGACGTCGCAGGTGAGGTTCTTTTCAGGCGCATAGCGTATCTCCGCGCCGCAGGCTTTCGCGGCGAGTGCGTAGACCAGGAACCCATGCGCGCTTTGCACCACATTGTCGCCGTCGCCAGCATAGGCGCGCGTTAAAAGCTGTAAGAGTTCATCGGAGCCCGCGCCGCAGACGATGCGCGCTGGATCGAGCCCGTGAACCGCGCCGATTTTCTCGCGCAAGACGCGTGCTGCGCCGTCGGGATAGACGAACAGCGTTTCCGCCGTGGTGTTAAACGCCTCCATCGCCTTCGGGCTGGCGCCGAGGGCGGATTCGTTGGACGATAGTTTGTGCACCGGTCCGTCGTCGCCGCGCACCGGTTTTCCGGCGGTGGAGGCCCCCGGAACATAAGGGTCGATTGTCAGTATGCCGGGCTTTGGCGTTGGCGTCGTCATGGCGTCTTGCTTTCCTGAAAATCCTGTTCGCCCCACTTGCGCGTCCGCAAGACGCGCGGCGCGCGCTGCGGGACGTTGATGGCGCCATGGGGCGCGGCGATCGGTCGAATGACGCCGCGGGCGCGCTGGCGCACGAGGCCCGCCGGCGCCATCAGCTCCTTTTGCGCCTCAACCATAATCACGCCGCCAAGCCCCGGCCAGGCGCGCGTGCCTGTGCGCTCCCAGGCGCGTGCGGCCCGCAGGAGGAACTGCGACTGCACGGGCGGAAAGTAAAGCGCCGCGCTCCATGCATTGGCGCGGAACATCGCGTCCTGCAGGAGCGCGTTGAGGCGGCGTTTGAGATAGGGGCGCCCTGCCGCAAAGGGCGTTGCATCCACTGTGGACCAGAGCCCGCGCCGATGCGCGGCGACGATGATGACGCGTCCGTCATCGGTCAGGACACGCCATATTTCCCGCATCAGCCGGCGCGGCGCGGCGGCTTCCTCAAGGCCGTGAACCACGATCAGCCGGTCGACGGAGGCGTCGGGCAGGGGCCAGTGGTCCTCGCAGACAAGGCCGGCGGCGTTGGCGCCGCTGCGCGGCCAGCGCATGACGCCCTGTCCCCCCGGCGCGAGCGCAAGGCGCGCATCGGCGTCATCGAAAAATTTCAGGTATGGCGTTGCATAGCCGAACCCCGCCAGCGTCAGCCGCGCCATGGATGGCCAGGCTTCTTGCAGTCGTTCGCCGATAAACCTTTCAGCCATCCGTCCCAGCGGGCTTTGGTAGAATTCGTGAAACTCCAGAATATCCGTGCGCATGGGGCGGGGTCCGCGAAAAGGCGTCCTTTTTTGCCGGGGCGGCGCCGATTTGGGCGCGCCCGACCTTGAAAACACTTTATATCTAAGTGCTTAAGCGCTTTATAAACGGAACACCACGAAAAAGGAGCGCGCGTCCGTGCCCATCACCATCAGGCAATTTGCGTGTCTTTCGGACAATTATGGCTATCTCGTACGGGACGACGCCACGGGCGCAGTGGCGTCAATCGATACGCCCGACGCCGAAGCGATCAACGAGGCGCTCAGGGTCGAAGGCTGGACGCTCACTCATATTCTCAACACCCATCATCATTGGGATCATACTGGCGGCAATCTGGCGCTGAAGGAAAAATGGGGGTGCCGTATCGTCGGCCCGCGCGGCGAGGCGGACAGGATTCCGGGCCTCGACGAAGCCGTCGGCGAGGGCGATGTGGCGGCCCTCGGGGAAAGCCGCGCGCGTGTTTTCGATACGCCCGGACACACGGCGGGGCATGTGATTTTTCATTTTGCGGAGGACGGCGCGGCGTTTGTGGGCGACACGATCTTCGCCCTTGGCTGCGGGCGCCTGTTTGAAGGCACGCCCGCCGATATGTGGGGATCGTTTCAGAAGATCGCCGGGCTCGCGCCGGAAACACTGCTTTACTGCGCCCATGAATACACCGCCGCCAACGCCGCCTTCGCGGTGACGGTCGATCCGCAGAACGCCACCCTGCTTGAACGCCAGAGCGCGATCGCGGCGGCCCGCGCCAAGAATCGGCCGACCGTGCCGACGACGCTCGCGGAAGAACTGGCGACCAATCCGTTTCTCAGGGTGGAAGATGAAAAGCTCCAGGCCGCCCTCGGCATGAGCGGCGCCAGCGCGGTTGAGGTGTTCGCGGAGGTGCGCCGGCGCAAGGACAACTTTTAGTTTGTGCGCCGCTGGAACCTACCGACCGTAAGCCCCAAGCCGGTCTGCGGCGCGCAGGACCCTTTTCGGGGCCGAAACCCCTCGACGCGCCGCGCAAATCTCTCCAAGGTTTCATGATCGTCGCCGCATCCTCGCCACCTTTCGGCCCGGCTTCGGCGACAAAACGACTGGATAACACGGGCGCGAAAGAACGAGCCCTAAGGAACGAACATTGATGCGAAGCGCGCCAGCCTCGTTCGCGGCGCGCCGCCAATCTGAAAGGAGGCCGACCATGAGACGGCTTACACATTTTCTGACGGCAATCACGATGACCGTCTGTCTGGCGCTCGCCATGGCGCTGACCCCCGCCGCGGCAAAGTCGAAGCAGGAAAAAGCGACCCGCCTCGTGGAGCGCGCCGCTGCGACCGTCGATTATTTTTCCGGCGACAGCGCCTACGAGCCGCTCTGGTCGCTCGCGGACAACGCCAAGGCCATGGTCATCGTGCCGCGCTCGCTGCGCGGCGGCTTTATCTTCGGCGCCTCCGGCGGCAATGCGGTGATGATCGCCCGGAACGACGATGGCTCCTGGTCGCAGCCGACCTTTTTCACCATCGGGTCGATTTCCTTCGGCTTCCAGGCCGGCGGCGAGGCGTCCGAAATCGTTCTCCTCGTCATGACCCAGCGCGGCATGGAGCGCCTTTTATCGACGACCGTAAAGCTCGGCGCCGACCTCTCTCTCGCCGCGGGGCCCATCGGCGCGGGCGCGAAAGCGCAGACCGCCGACATCCTCGCCTTTTCCCGCTCGCGCGGCCTTTATGGCGGGGTGAGCCTTGAAGGCGCGCTGTTGAAATCGCGCCGCAAATGGAACCAAGCCTATTATCAGGCGGATGTGACGCCCGCGGACATTATCTTCCGGGAGAAGGTCGCCAACCCGCACGCCGCACAGTTGCAGCGCTCGGTCTGGACCCTCGCCCATCGCAACACGCCGGTCACCTTCGCGCCGGTGCAGCCGACCGGCGGCGACCCGGCGATGCTTGACCCGAACGCCGTTCAATACGGCCCTGACGGCGCGCCGCTCACTGGCGCAGATGCGCCCGAAACGCCCGTGGTGTTCGAGGATGACGCTGTTTACGGCGCGCCGCTTTCCTCCCCGGACGGGCAGTGACGCGCTGAAAACGCAAATCCGGCCATAACGCCGTCGTGATGGCGACGTGAACGCTCGTCCGGTTCTCCCGGCGGGCGTTTTCCGTCATGATGGCGCGCTTGAGTTGGTAATGGGGCGTTTGATCGATGGACGGCGACGCCGCAAGCGGCGGCATGGTCAAAGCTGGCGCGGTTTCGTGTGAGACGCGCGCGCCGCAGTTTTTCGGGAAGTTCGAGGACCCGAAGCGCACCGCCGACGGCGCGCCCCGCGCCCATGCGCCCTTTCGCGGGCTTAAGTCGCTGTGGCTCAACACCGGCACGCTTTGCAATCTCGCCTGCGTCAACTGTTATATCGAAAGCACGCCCACCAACGACAGTCTTGTTTACCTCACCGCGGCGGAGGCTGCGCCCTTCATCGACGAGGCCGCCCATATGGAGGCGGAGGAAATCGGCCTCACCGGCGGCGAGCCGTTCATGAACCCGCACACGCTCGCGATCATCCGCGACGCCGCCGAGCGCGGCATGCGCGTTCTGACGCTGACCAACGCCATGCGCCCGATGATGCGCCCGGCGGTGCGCGGGGGGCTTTTGGCGCTTCACGCCGCGTTCGGCGCGCGCCTTCAGTTCCGAGTCAGCCTCGATCATCATGGCGCCGCGCTCCACGATGGGGAACGTGCGAAAGGCAGTTTCGATATTGCGCTCGAAGGGCTCGCCTGGCTTTTCGAAAACGGCTTTCATGTCTCCATCGCATCGCGCACCTTTGGCGATGAGAACGAGGATGCGATCCGCGCGGGCTTCGCCGATCTTTTTCATCGCAAAGGCTTTCCGCTCGATGCGCAAAGCGGCGAGGATCTCGTCGTGTTTCCGGAGATGGACGAAGCGCGTGACGTGCCGGAAATCACCCACGCCTGCTGGGGCATACTCGGTAAATCGCCGGCCGATGTGATGTGCGCATCGAGCCGCATGGTTGTCAAACGCAAGGGCGCGCTCGCGCCCGCCGTCGTCGCCTGTACGCTTATTCCGTATGACGACCGCTTCGACATGGGCGCAAGCGTTAAGGAGGCGGCCCGCGCCGTTTCCCTCAACCATCCCCATTGCGCAACATTTTGCGTGCTTGGCGGCGCCAGCTGTTCGGGGTAAGCATCGGCGCATCATGACCGATCAGAACACACATGCGGAAGGCCGCAAAGTCGCTCTCGAAGATCGCGTTTCCGAAGGAGACCGCCTCTTTTCACCGTCCGCCGCGCGTAACCGCGATGCGATCCGCGATGCGTTTCTTGCGCATATGCCGCTTGAGGGGGCGGTTCTCGAAATCGGCGCCGGCACGGGCGAGCACGGCGTTCATATCGCCGGCGCGGCCAAGGGCCTTCAGTGGCGTCTGGGCGATCCCGACCCGGCGTCGCGCCGTTCCATCGCCGCCTGGATCGCGACAAGCGGCCTCGATAACATTTCAGGCCCGCACGAAATCGATGTGTCTACGGATGACTGGGACGTTGACGCCTATGCGCCTTTCGCCGGTCTCGTGTCGGTCAACATGATCCACATCGCGCCCTTCACAGCGGCGGCGGGGCTTTTTGCGGGCGCTGGAAAACACCTGCGCAGCGACGGCAAGCTTTTCCTGTACGGGCCCTTTTCCCGTGACGGGCGCCACATCGCGCCCTCGAATGCGGCGTTTGATGAAAGCCTGAAAACGCGCGACCCGCGCTGGGGCGTGCGTGACCTCGACCGCGATATCGCGCCGCTTGCGGAAAAACACGGTCTCGTCCTTGATATCGTTGTGGAGATGCCGGCGAATAATCTGTCGGTGATTTTTGCGCGGCGGTAGCTGTGTCTTTCGCGATGCTGGCATATTTACGTGTCATCCCAGCGAACGCTGGGATCCAGGGGCGTTGCTTGGGAGCGCTTTATAGTGAAGCAAATCCAAACCGTCGGCCGATAAATCGACGCCATTCAAAGCCTGCGCCCGCTCACGCCGGCGAAAGCTGAAGATCAGTCAGAGATATAAAGTCGCGCTTTGCGCGGCATATTTATTTTGGCTGGATCCCTGCTTTCGCAGGGATGAGCGATGTCGATTTGTCGCCCGGCGCTATACGCGCGAAATAGTAATTCTTCGCTGTCGATAAGCTGAATTGTTTTCGGTTGGCAGGGAAAGAAATATCTGGGTGCAGGTTACAGCTAAAGGCGCGTCATTCAGTTTAAAATGCTCCCGAATAATCGTAGTACATCTTTATATGGTCGCTTTTTTTAACGCCCACCAACTCCTGTAACGTCTCATACTCTTCCTGCGATAGGAACGGTTTTACACCAAACACGTTTGTTAAATACCGTCCCTTGTGTTTGCGAACAAAGATAAGGTTATTATCGTTCGTATTGAATGTAATCCCACAGGCGGACCCTGAAACGTTATGCCTGATTTTAATGTCCTCTACAGGGTCGCCCTTTAGCACGCGATGCACTGTGAACCGGGTCCACCCCTCTGTAGGCGAAGCGTCTCTTCCAAAGCCGATCCAGCGAAAAAAGTCGATGAAAATTTTAGAAAAATGCGGCTCCTGATAGCTCCGCCATTTTGAAGAAATAGCGCTCGCGATGATAATCTTGTCCGATTGAGCAATAATTTCCTGAGGCGTTTGTCTCGAGGGGCTGCACGCCGTCGCTTCAAAAGAAGGCAGACAAAATATCAGAACAGCAACGAATGTTAGTTGTTTCAGCATGGCGCTTTTCCTGTTGACGATGAATTCTATCGTCAACCTTGTCGATTGTCACAACTTTGTTTGTAATCAATCCTCAGACAGATAATCGCCGGTTTCTTCAAGCTCAACGTCATGGCCCCATAGCGTCTTGATGTGGTGCATGACGGCGTCTTTTGTTTTCGGGCTCAACGTGCGCCCCTGATGAGTTTCATGGCGCAGATGCAGCGTCCGGTCGCCTTCGAGATGCGCCGCCGTCACCTGAATGTTCGGGTCGTGCATGCCGAGATCGTACATGGCCGATAGGCGCTCGCGCACGCGGCGGAAGCCGTCCATATTGTGGATCGCCGAAATCTCCAGATAGTTTTCTTCCGCATCGTCGGCGATGGCGAAGAGGCGGAACTGGCGCATCACCGTCGGCGACAGATATTGCAGGATGAAGCTTTCGTCGCGGAAATTCGCCCAGGCGTATTTCATGGCGCTGCGCCAGTCTTTTGAGCCGGCGATATCGGGGAAAAGCTCGCGGTCTTCGGGTTTGGGGTCCTCACAGATGCGCTTGATGTCTTCCATCATCGCAAAACCAAGCGCATACGGATTAATGCCGGAATAGCGCGGATCGTCGAAATCCGGCTGGAAGACGACCGATGAATGCGAGTGCAGGAACTCCATGATCGCGCCTTCAGAAATCTGGCCGCGATTATAAAGCTCGTTCATGATGTAATGGTGGACGAACGTGGCGCAGCCTTCGTTCATCACTTTGGTTTGCTTTTGCGGATAGAAATATTGTGAGACGTTACGCACGATGCGTACCAGTTCGCGCTGCCAGGGCGCCAGCGTCGGGCTCGCCTTTTCGATAAAGTAAAGAAGGTTCTCTTCCGGCAGCTTGATGTTGCGCACTTCCGCGAAGCGCTCTTCCTTGTCGCCTTCGGCTTCTTCCGTGTTGGGCAGCGTGCGCCAGATATCGTTGAAGGTCAGTTCCTCATGCTCGGCGCGAGCGGCGAGTTTGGCAAGCTGGTCAGCGGTCGACAGGCGCGGCGGGCGGTTGTACCGGAAGACGCCCTGATCCATCAGCGCATGAGCAGCGTCGAGAATGATCTCTACTTCCTCAAGGCCGTATTCGTCCTCGCATTTGGCGATGTATTTTTTGGCGAAGTCTAGATAGGAGAGGATGCCGTCAGCATCCGTCCACTGACGAAAGAGATAGTTGTTCTTGAAAAAATGATTATGCCCGAAAGAAGCGTGCGCCATGACGAGCGCCTGCATGGTCATGGTGTTTTCTTCCATGAGATACGCGATGCAGGGGTTTGAGTTGATGACGATCTCGTAGGCGAGGCCCTGATAGCCCTTCTGATAGTTCATCTGATCGCGGGCGAAGTGCTTGCCGAACGACCAGTGTTTGTACATCAGCGGCATGCCGTGGGACGAATACGCATCGAGCATCTGCTCGGACGAAATAATCTCGATCTGGTTCGGGTAAACATCGAGTTCAAGATCGTTCATCGCCACGTCTTCGATGGCGTCGAGCGTTGTCTGCAGCGTGCGGAAGTCCCAGTCGCTGTCGCTGAAGAGGAGGTCGTATTTTTGATCAGGTAAGGTCACGCCGCCTCCTTGGCGTTCTTCGCGAAGAGTTCGCGGAACACCGGGAAGATGTCTTGCGGTTTGGCGATGCGGGTCTGGGCGAAGTTTGGCCAGCCGGGCGCGAAGGTGCGATAGGCGCGCCAGAGTTCGGCGCCTGAATCGGCATCGGAAAAGACTTCCAGCTCGCGCTCGTCGAGGATTTCAATGTAAGCGTAATATTGCGACACCGGCATCACGTCGGTTTGCAGCATTTCGACGCAGCGCTTGGCGTCGCCGGATTGGGTGAACCCGTCGGAGGCCTGCGCCACATAGATGTTCCACTCATGGGCTGGGAAGCGGTCTTTCTGCACTTCGAGCATTTTTTCAAGCGCCGTGGAAACCACCGTGCCGCCGGACTGGCGCGAATAGAAGAAGGTTTCTTCGTCGACTTCTTCCGCATGATGCGTGTGCCGAATGAAAACCACCTCGACCCGCTCATAACGCCGCTTCAGGAAAAGGTAGAGCAGCATGTAAAAACGTTTCGCGAGGTCTTTCTCGCGCTCGCCCATGGAGCCCGAAACGTCCATCAGGCAGAACATCACCGCTGCGGTGGTTTCAACGGGCGTCGGCTCAAACGCGTTGTAGCGCACATCGAGCGGGTCGATGAATGGGGCCCAGCGGCGCCGGCGCTCCATCTCTTCAAGCTCGGCGATGATCTTTTTGCGCTCGGCGACCTGTTCCTCGTTCGGTTCGGAAATGCGTTCAAGCGCGAAGAGGCGCTCTTTTTTCTCGTTCATTTCCCGTGTGGACGGACGACCCAAAGCGAGACGGCGTCCATGGGCGTTGCGCATGGTCCGCACGAGGTTGAGGTTGGTGGGCGAGCCAGCAACGGTGACGCCGGCGCGTTTCCATGCCGTCGCCTTGATCTCCTTTAGGGAGCGTTTGACGAGGTTCGGCAGTTCGAGGTCTTCAAAGAAGATATCGAGAAACTCTTCCTGGGAAAGCGTGAACTGGAACGAATCTTCTGAATCGCCGTCGGTCGAGGCGTCCTTGCCCTTGCCTTTGCCCGCGCCCTTTGGCGGCTTTTTGATGCGGTCGCCGGCGCCGAATTCCTTGTTGCCGGGATGGACGTTCTCGCGGGCGCCTTTTTCCGGGTCGTGACGAAAGCGCGGTTCGGCCGTTGACTTCGACGGGATCGTGATCTTCTCGCCCTTGTCGAGTTCTTTTAAGGACCGTTCGCGCAAGGACTTGTTGACGGCTTCTTTAATCTGCGCGCGCGCGCGTTTTAAAAAACGCTGTCGGTTCCCTAAGGACTTGCCCTTGGGGTTTTTCCGCCGATCGATGAAGTGAAAAGAGGTCATGAGTGCAGGCCCTGTTTAGAAATCACTGCGAGGCTGCTCAAGTTTTCTAAGACGAATGGATGCAACCGCTCCGATATTTCTTCTTGACGTTCCGCAAAAGCCTCGTCCAAACGGTCAAAAGTCTTGGCGATTTTTCGAGACTTATTGGAAAAAACGCTAAAAACGTTCTCGAGAGTTCTCTGTTCCGAATGCCCAAGAAAAGTTTCACGTAAAGACGGTTCTCGAATTGTTTCAACGTCAGGGAATACACTAATGGCTTCGCGAACGATTTGCGATAGCTCTCGTAATCCTAACCGCTCAAATCCTTCGACAGCTTCCGGTCCCCACCTGCCGTATGAGTTGAAGAAGTATTGATCAAAGCCGCCGTTTAAGACTTCGCGTTCACACTCGCAAACTGCAAATACTACCAACTGGGACGTGTTTAGCAAAAGCTTGATATCTTCGACGCTCGTTCGCGGGTTGTCCGCTTCCCCAATCTTATAAAGTACCTCATCCAGTAGGTCATCTATAGAAGATAACGTCTCAGCTGAGACCTTTGGTTTATAGATGTTCGCTGCCTCTTGCATAACGTCCGCTTTACTCTGATGCGGATGCCCATTTAGTGGGGCAGTCGCATGCCTAAACGCAGTTTCACTTCTTACCCCGCTTTGTTGACCCGCATATACCATTCAACGAGGCGGCGGACCTGACGCGGCGTATAACCGCGCTCCACCATGCGCGACACGAAATTCTCGTGCTTGGCTTCGGTGTCACTATCCTTCTTTGAATCGAACGAGATCACCGGCAGAAGATCCTCGACCTGCGAGAACATCCGCTTTTCAATCACGTTGCGGAGCTTTTCGTAGGACGTCCAGCGCGGGTTCTTGCCTTCATTGTTGGCGCGCGCGCGCAGGGCGAATTTGACGACCTCGTTGCGGAAGTCTTTCGGGTTCGCGATGCCCGCGGGCTTTTCGATTTTCGAAAGCTCCGCATCGAGCGTTGCGCGGTCGAGGAGTTGCCCCGTGTCGGGATCTTTAAAGTCCTGATCCTCGATCCATGCATCGGCATAGGAGATGTAACGGTCGAAGAGGTTCTGACCGTATTCGCCATAGCTTTCGAGATAGGCTTTCTGGATTTCCTTGCCGATGAACTCCGCATAACGCTGGGAAAGCTCCGACTTGATAAAGTCGAGATACTGCTTTTCGACCTCGTCGGGGAACTGCTCGCGCTTAATGGCAGTCTCAAGGACATACATCAGGTGCACAGGGTCTGCGGCGACTTCGTCGGTGTCGAAATTAAACGTCTCCGACAGGACTTTATACGCAAAGCGCGTCGAGATGCCGTCCATGCCTTCGTCGATGCCCGCCGCGTCGCGATATTCCTGATGGGATTTCGCTTTCGGATCGGTGTCTTTCAGCTTCTCGCCGTCATAGACGCGCAGCTTCGAATAAAGGTTTGAGTTCTCGTGCTCGCGCAGGCGCGTCAGCACCGAAAAGCGTGCAAGGAGCCCCAGTGTTTCGGGTGCGCAGGCCGCATCGTTGAGCTCGGAATGCGCCAGCAGCTTTTCATAGATCTGGCGTTCTTCGGTGACGCGCAGGGAGTAGGGCACCTTGATGACATTGATCCGATCAAGGAACGCTTCGTTGTTCTTGTTGTTGCGGAATTGCTGCCATTCGCTCTCGTTGGAGTGCGCGAGGATGACGCCGCCGAACGGAATAGGTCCGAGCGCCTCGGTGCCCACATAGTTGCCTTCCTGCGTCGCTGTGAGCAGCGGGTGCAGGACCTTGATGGGCGCCTTGAACATCTCGACGAATTCCAAGAGCCCCTGATTGGCGCGGCAGAGCCCGCCTGAATAAGAATAAGCGTCGGTGTCGTCCTGCGAGAAGTGCTCAAGCTTGCGGATGTCGACCTTGCCGACGAGTGCGGAGATGTCCTGGTTGTTTTCGTCGCCCGGCTCGGTCTTGGTGATGGCGATCTGGCGCAGTTTCGACGGGTAAAGCCGCACCACCTGAAACTTCGAGATATCACCGCCGAACTCGTCGAGGCGCTTGACCGCCCAGGGGCTCATAAGGCCCGTAAGGCGACGCTTCTCGATGCCGTATTTGTCATCGAGCAGGGATTTCAGTTCGTCCGACTGGAAGAGGCCGAGCGGGCTTTCGAACACCGGCGAGATTTCATCGCCGGCTTTGAGAACATAAATCGGGTGTTTTTCCATCAGGTCTTTGAGGCGTTCGGCGAGCGAAGACTTGCCGCCGCCAACCGGACCGAGGAGATAGATGATCTGGCGTTTTTCTTCGAGGCCCTGCGCGGCGTGGCGGAAGTAGGAAACGATGCGCTCAATCGTGTCTTCCATGCCGAAGAAACCGTCAAAAGCGGGATAGTGCCGGATCGTCCGGTTAAAGAATATCCGCGACAGGCGCGGGTCGCGCGAGGTGTCGACCATCTCCGGTTCGCCGATGGCGTTGACCATGCGTTCTGCGGCGCTGGCGTAGAGCATCGGTTCGTCACGCGCCTGCAGGAGATAATCGCGCAAGGACATCGCGTCCTGCTTTACACGCTGATAGCTCTCCGAGAACATGTCAAAGACATCAAGGTTTTCTTCGCTCATTTCGCCACGCTCACTTTTTGTTTACCGTTGCTTGGCCGCCATGGCCGACTGTCGCGCTTGCGCGCCGCTTTACTCGTCACTCAGAACAGAAAAAGGGCGCGGAGGTTTTCGCCCCGCACCCCGTCGTTTTTTTTACACGCGTTACAGCGTCGCCGCGCCGGGCCGCCGCACTCTGTTGCGGGGGAATGGCGGGGAGGATTTCGATCAAACAAACGCACGCTACTGATGTGGGACGTTCCGGCGTGCGTGCAAGGGCGCTCGCCATGTTCTTTCGACCTTGTCAGATGATCTCTCATCGTTCATTCGTCCCGTTAGTTTCGTGCCGTTTGTCTCACTTTTTATTCAGGCGATTTTTTGTCCGCATATGTCCCTCACGAAATCACGGTGAAGCGTTTCGTTCGATCCGGGACGCGCCAGTTACGCAACAAGCGCCGCGTGATCTTCGGGGCGCACGGATTTTGCGCCTCGAAACGAGGTTAACGGCCCGCTGTTAATTTTCCGTCACTAGCGCATACGGATCGCCGCGCGATCGGATCGGATGCGCAAGACACTTTGCGGCGCGCCGTGATACGGAAAGCCAAGCGAACTTCCCCAAACGAGCCCCGTTGGGCGGCTTCCGCTCAAACGCGCCGGGGCTGTGGTCTCAAGATATAATATAACATTAATTTGCCGCAGTTGCGATAAGCGTTGCGTGAGGATAGCCGGCCAAACGCGCCATAATCGCGCCATAATCACGGTAAGCGATTGGGATCGCGCATCGAATTTTGTCAGCGTGTCGTTGAAAAAAAATTGTGGCGCCACGGGCGAGCGCATATGGCGCACGCTTGGGCGCGAATCACTTTTTCAAAGTCGTCCGGTCGCGTCTTCTGTCGCTTTGCGTTAACAGGGCGAGAGCGTTCGGTGAAGGCGAGCAAGGTTGTAAACAAGGGTGGCGACGATGCAGACGAGGAATGCGGGAAGAATTGACGTTTGGGGCGGATTGGTTGGCGCGATTTTTCTATGTGGCGTCTTTAGCGCCGGCGCCCATGCGAAATGTCTGCCGGCCGACGATGCGCGGATGCAGGCTTTCGAAGCGGGCCTCGTTGATCGGGATGCACGCGGCGACGCAGATGCTCGCCGCTGGACGATTGAAGAGCGCATGGCGCACCATAGTGTGCCGGGCGTTGGCGTCGCCATCATCGAAGACGGCGCAGTCGTCTGCGTGAAGGGGTATGGCGTCAAGCGCGCGGGCGAGGCGGCGATGATCGACGCCGACACCGTCTTTTCCGTCGGTTCGGTCAGTAAAATGGTCAATGCCGCACTGGTCCTGCGCCTCGTGGCCGAGGGTCTTGTCGATCTGGATACGGACGTCAACGACTATCTGACATCATGGAAGGTTCCTGAAGGCCGTCACACCCGCAAAAACAAGGTCACGTTACGCGCGATCCTTTCCCATACGGCCGGTTTCAGCCAGCACGGCTTTGCAGACTTTGAGCCGGGCGAAGAACTGCCGACCGCGATTGAAACATTGAACGGGACAGGACCGGTCAAACACGGTCCCGTTCGCTTACGCTTCGCGCCGGGCAAGAAGTTCGATTACTCCGGAGGCGGCATTACGGTCAGTCAGGTTCTCGTCGAGGACGTCACCGGCATGACGTACACGCAGGCCGCCAAAAAATATGTTCTCGATCCGCTTGGCATGAGCCGCAGCACGTTCGTCAATCCTCTGCCGGCGTCGCATGGCAACATCGCGCGCGCGCATGACCGTGATGGCGCGCCGACCGCTTTGCCCCGAGGGTGGGAGGCGATGCCGGAAATGGCGGCGTCCGGTCTATGGACCAGCGCGACGGATCTCGCCGCTTTTGTCATCGCGCTGCAGGAGAGTTACGCCGGCACAGGTGATTTCTTACCGCAGGATATCGCCGCCGACATGATGACGCGCGTGCCGCCGGGCATTCACGGTATGGGCCCTCGTCTCAACGGCGAAGGCGCGAGCCATGTGTTTCACCATGGCGGCGCCAACAACAGCTATCGTGCGTGGATACAGGGGTTTTTGCAGGGCGGCGATGGCCTTGTCGTTCTCACCAATGCGACGCGCGGATCGCTCGTTCATGGCGAGATGCGTAAATCCGCCGAAGCCGCATTCGGCTGGCCGGCCATCGCGAAAGACTGATGGGATTGGCAGCAGACCAGCAAGTTGTGCGCTGACTAAAATCGTAGAATTTTTTTATGCAGCGTCGCGGTCTCGCCGATCATAACAACTGCGATGCCGTATGCATGCGATATGATTACGCTGCTACGACTTGAGCAACTGGACGACTTAAAGCAGTGTGTTCAGTGTTTGGTCTTCATCGGGTATCATCAAGAAGTCGAACGTTGTGACCCCTTGCGCGATCGCCGTGGCGAAAGGCGTGAGCGTTAGCACCCTGCCCAATCCGCGCCGCGTGGTTGATAGTCTGTAGATGCTGTATTGCCGCTCTCTCGCGAATTTTTCCAAGTCGCTGTGCGATGTGCCGAAGCGACTGAGATGTTCTACAATATATTCCGCGACGATGAGTGGCCTAGTGCGATCAATGGTTTTTTCGAGACCGCGAAGGACGCTCAGTTCTGCGCCTTCTACGTCAATTTTTACGAGCCGCGGCGTAGTGTCGGCGAGAATATCGTCACCTATTTTTACGAGGACATTAATCGATTCAGTTTCTTCTTTTTTGTAGGCAAGTTCGCTGAGGCTTCCTTCCCCCGTATTGATCTTCGGGAAGTTTAGCGTTGCTTCACCAGCTTCATCGGAGAGTGCATACGGATAAAGTGTAATGTTCTTCAAATCGTTGAGCTCAACGTGGCGCTCGAACTTTTTCCGCGGAAGGGGGTTGGGTTCAAATGCGATGACGCGTCCTTCGTCGCCGATGCGCGCCCGGGCGGCCAGCATGAACATGCCGATATTCGCCCCGATATCAACGACAGTGTCGCCGTCTTTTAGTGTGATTTCCAACAACAGTTGAGTAGGCAAATCGTACCAGCGCCGCAAAAAGTAGGCGATCCGCTCTGACCATTTCGAAAGGTCAAGCTCCATTATGTAGTTGTGGCGTTTACCGATAATCGTGCGGGTGCCGGCGTCTTCCCAATACGGACCGCTTTGGGGTGGACTGACCAGTTTCTCGTAGATTTTACCCCAGCCAAGAAATTCTCTTCGAATAAAAGGGCGCCATACGGTTATCATGCATCTTTGTGCAAGCGGCGACATCCCATCCCCCTTGGTAATTCACTTCACCTACATAAGGTGGATTCTTACCTATGCAAAGCGGATTCGACGAGGGACGCCATCTCGTTTGCCCCAAATATTTTTGTGAACGCGCCCATGCGCGGGCCTTCGCTCTGTCCGAAAACAACTTCGTAAAGGCCTTTGAACCAGTCGCGAATGTTCTCGTAATTTTGCGCCTTCCCGGCGTCAAAGACTGCTGTCTGGTAGTCGTCTTCGGAGCCATCGTCGCCGATTTCTCTGAGGCGTGCCGACAACGCTTCAAGCGCTGCGCGTTCGCGCGCGTCGGGCGTACGGAACTTTTTATGAGGCTTGATGAAGTCGTCGAAATACCGCCCTGCAAAAGCGATCATGGCGTCAGTTGCAGCAAGCTCGTCTTCGTTGGCGTCGGGGCGGTACTTTTTCACGAAACCGCGCAAGACGTCGGGGTCGGCGGAGCCCGACGCGCTCACGAGGTTTAACAGGAGCGCAAAACTCACCGGCGGCGTCGCCGCGGGCGGCGCGCCTTCGTGCACGTGCCATACCGGATTGTCGAGCGCCTTGCCGGCCTCCTGGTCGCGGTACTTCTCAAGGAACGTCCAGTATTCGTCGACGGCCTTCGGGATCACGTCGAAGTAAAGCTTCTTGGCTTTTTTCGGCGCCTGGAAAACATAAAGCGCGAGGCTTTCCGGCGAGGCGTAGGTCAGCCATTCGTCGATGGAAATGCCGTTGCCTTTGGACTTTGAGATCTTCTTGCCGTTTTCATCGAGGAAGAGCTGGTAGTTGAAACCCTCCGGCGGCTCGCCCCCAAGTGCGCGCACGATCCGCGACGACAGCTTGGTCGATTCCGTGAGGTCTTCGCCCGCCATCTCGTAGTCGACCCCAAGCGCAAACCAGCGTCCGGCCCAGTCGGCTTTCCATTGCAGCTTGACGGCGCCGCCGGTGACGGTGGTTTTGACCTTCTCGCCGTTTTCGTCTTCGAACACGACCGTGCCGGCCCGCACGTCTCGCTCCAGCATCGGCACGTAAAGAATGCGGCCCGTCGACGGCGAAATCGGCAGGAAGGGCGAGTAGGTCTGTTTGCGCTCGTCGCCGATGGTCGGCAGGATGGTGTTCATCACATCGTCGTATTTTTCGAGCATGCGCATCAGCATGGGGTCGAACGTGCCTGATGCGTATTCCTGCGTCGCCGAGCGGAATTCATAATCGAACCCGAACTGATCGAGAAATGCGCGCAGCCGCGCATTATTGTGATGCGCGAAGCTTTCATATTCATCCGTGAAAGGATCGGGGACTTTGGTGAGCGGCATCTGAAGATACTGTTCGAGCATCTCCTTGTTGGGCACATTGTCCGGCACCTTGCGCAGGCCGTCCATGTCGTCGGAGAAGGAAATGAGCCGCGTCTCCCGGCCGGTCAGAAGTTCAAACGCGCGGCGCACCATGGTCGTGCGCGCAACTTCCTGGAACGTGCCGATATGCGGCAGGCCAGAGGGGCCGTAGCCGGTCTCGAAAACCACGACGCCGTCATGGTTAATCCGCTCAAGGCGCGCAATAAGCCGCCGCGCCTCCTGAAAGGGCCAGGATTTGGCGTCGCCGGCGTCGGCGGCGGTGAAATCTTTGATCTGCTGCGCGGTCATGGCAATCGCTTTTTGGAAGTTCCCGTTCAGTCTCTTGTGTTTAATCGAAAACTCGCTCTGCGCAGCGAAAATGGCGGGTTACGAGAGTGACGACCCGATTTAAAAAAGGTCCGATGGACCTTTTTGGGGCGGCACGAACGCAGTGTACGTAGAGGTACATGAGTACCGGAAGCGCAGAAAACCGTCATTTGCAGCAAGGCAGAGTAGAGTTTTCGATTAAACACTCAAGCTTTAAGCCCCGCCGCGCGCAAAGGTCAATCGGGTCATTTGGGGGGCGGCCTGACGTCGCTGGCGGTGAAAAGCTGGCGGCGAAAACGCCGCCTTGCCGTTCGCGGCGTGCGAGGGTAGCGTCCGCCGCAAAACGGTAACAGGAGCGCACACACATGGCAGAAGGCGTCGCTAATCTCACCCCGCAGGAAGCGGTGATCTATCTCATGGTGATGACGTCGGCTTCAGACGGCCAGATCAGCGACGGCGAACTGCGCACCATCGGGCGCGTGGTGCGCTCGTTTGCGATGTTTTCTGCCGCCGACGAGCAGTCTCTGGTGGCGACGTCAGAGGCGTGCGGCGTTCTGATGGCTTCGGACGGCGGATTGCACAAGGTGCTTGAAGCGGCGGCGCACGCATTGCCCAAACACCTTGCCGAGACCGCCTATGCGGCTGTGGTGGATGTCGTGACGGCCGATGAGAACCTCGACCCGACGGAAATCCGCGTTCTCGAACTCATCCGCAACACGCTCCACATCGCCGATGACGGCGCCGCGGCCATCGAACACGCCGCGCGTGCGCGGCACATGACCATCGACGGCGTCGGATAGGCGCGCGCTGCGTTGCGCGCCGTCTGGTTCGTCGCGGCCGGTCTCCTTGCTCTTTTCGCCGCCGGCTTGTGGGTGCGGTTTGCGAATACACGCCGGGCCCGCCGCATGAACATGGGCGGCGCGATAACTGTCCTGGACATCGACCGCGATCGTATCACCGTTTCTGGCCTGCGGAACACGCCGATCACGATTGACCTTGCGCAAATTCACAAGGTCGCGTTTTTCAAACGGGATCTGATGACGGTCGATCTCATCTGTTGCGAAATCGGTTTCACCGACGATGAAGGTGCGGGGCTGTTGATCCTGGATGAGGAAATGGCGCGCTTCGACGATGTCGCCGAATGGTTGAAGGCGCTGCCGGGTTTTCAGGAGGACTGGTTCCTGACCGTCTTTGCGCCGGCGTTTGAAGAAAACTACACCGTTGCTTTTGAGAAAAGCGCGTGATTTTGCCTGCCGGGCGAGCGCTGCCGCTTTTGTCCGCATACAGCCTTGATGGCGTTCGCGATGACCGCTACCCCGGTCGTATGACTGTTTCCGAAAACCGCCCATCTCACGTCTACCGTCTTGCAACCCGCGCAGAATGGGCGCTTGCGCAGGCTGACGGCGTTGTTCCCGAGCGCGATATCGACCGCGCGGACGGCTATATGCATCTGTCGACCAAAGAGCAGGCGCTTGAAACGGCGGTGCGTCACTTTGCGGGGGCGGACGATCTTATCGCCCTGGAGATAGAGGCCGCGCCTCTTGGCGATGCCCTGAAATACGAACTGGCGCCGAAGCGCTGCGACTATTTTCCACACCTTTATGCGCGGCTCTCCGCGGCGCAAGTTTTGCGCGCGGTGGCGCTCACGCGCGAGGGCGATGCATTTTCCTTCGGGGACGCGTTATGAGCGCGCGGGCGTTCCTCGCCGATCTCGGCGCCCGAGCCATGGGCGCGTTCGATCCGGAAACGGCGCACCGGTTGACGGTCTCTCTCCTGGCGGCGGGCGTAGGACCGAAGGTCCGCATTGAGGATGCGCGCCTTGAAACGACTGTTGCTGGCATAGCGTTTCCCAGTCCTTTGGGGCTTGCTGCGGGGTTCGACAAAAACGCGGAAGCGCCGGACGCGCTGCTCGACCTCGGTTTCGGTTTTGTCGAGGTCGGCGCCGTGACCCCGCGCGCGCAAGCCGGCAATCCGCGCCCGCGGGTCTTTCGTCTGCGCGCCGACAAGGCGGTCATCAATCGCTACGGGTTCAACAATGACGGCATGGACGCGGTCGCCGGGCGACTAAAGGGACGCGCGCGGCGCGGCGTCGTCGGCGTCAATCTCGGCGCCAACAAGGACGCCGAGGACCGCGTGGAAGACTACGTCACCGGCGTCAAGGCGCTCGACGGGCTGGTTGATTTCTATACGGTCAATATTTCATCGCCCAACACGCCGGGCCTCAGAACCATGCAGGACGCCAGCGTCCTCAAGGACCTCCTGACCCGCGTTCTCGCCGCCCGCGACGGGCTTGAGACGCCCGCGCCGGTCTTTTTGAAAGTCGCGCCCGATCTTGGCGACGAAGACAAGGCCGACATCGCGGCCTGCGTGATCGATGTGGGCGTTGACGGGCTGATCGTCTCCAACACCACGCTCGCGCGGCCGGAGAGTTTGGCGAGCGTTCATCGCGGCGAGGCGGGCGGGCTTTCCGGCGCGCCGCTGTTTGCGCCGTCAACGCAGGTCTTGAAAGAATTTCACGCCGCCATTGCTGGCGCGGCGCCGCTCATTGGCGTTGGCGGCGTCGCCTCGGCGCGCGATGCTTATGAGAAGATTCTCGCCGGCGCGTCGCTGGTGCAGCTTTACTCTGCGCTCGTCTATGAGGGGCCGGGGCTGGTCGTCCGTATTCTGAAAGAGCTGCCGACCCTCCTGGAGGCGGACGGATTTGCGACGGTGAAAGACGCTGTCGGTAAAGGTGTTTAGTCGGTGAAACTCTTCCCGATACGCGGCAGGTAGACCCACAGGCTGACGCCGCGCAAAAAGAAATACAGCAAAAACGCCGCCCAAAGGCCGTGATTGCCGAAAAGGCTGGCAAGCCAAAGAGACGCAGGCAAAAAAACGATGGTCGAAACGATCATGGAGTCGCGCATTTCACGCGCGCGCGTTGCGCCGATGAAGATGCCGTCAAGCTGGAAGCCGATCACCACCATCAGAGGGCTGACGACGACCCAGGGCATGAAGCTTTTCGCCGCCGCTCTGATGGCGCCTTCCGGCGTCAGCATGGCGATCAGGTGGTCGCCTGCGATCAAATAGGCGCTCATGAAGAGGATCGCCGCGGCGCCGGCGAGGATGAAACCGCGCCGCACCGCCGAGCGGTAGCGTATGCGTCCGCGCGCCTTGTCGCCTGCGCCGAGGGCCTGCCCGACGAGGGTTTCCGCGGCGATGGCGGTGCCGTCGAGGGCGAGCCCGGTGAACAGAAAAAGCTGCAGGAGGACCTGATTGGCCGCAAGCGTCACATCGCCGAACGCGCCGCCGCGCTGCGTGAACCAGGCGAAGCAAAAGGCGAGGAGAAAGGTGCGGATAAAAATATCGCGATTGACGGAGAGGGTGCGCCGCAGCCTGTCGGGCCGCCACAGATGCCCCGCCGACCAATGCGCACGAACGCCGCCCTTCCGATGCAGGATCATGAGAATGAACGCGCCTGCGACGAAAAAGCCAGAGACTTCCGCGATCAGCGTGCCGAGGGCGACGCCGGATGCGCCACAGCCGAGGCCGACCACGAACCAGTAGTCGAGAACGATATTCAGTCCTGTGATGAACAGCGACACGATCATCAGATAGTCCGTGCGCCCGCGCGCGGTCAGCCAGCCGAACGCCGCGTAGGATGCAAGCGCGAACGGCGCGCCCCAGATGCGGATCTTGAAATAGGTCAGGCCCGCTGCGAGAGTTTCCGTGCTCGCCTCCGACCCGAGGGAGAGGAGGTGAAAAGACGCCGCGCCAATGGGCCACTGCAACATGACGAGCGCCGCGCCGACCCCGGCGCCGATAGCGCCGCCGCGGATGAGGGCGGCGCGCACTTCCCCTTCGTCGCCGGCGCCGTCAGCCTGGGCCGTGAGGCCCGCGACGCTCATGCGGATGAAGCCGAACGTCCAGTAGGCGAGGGAAAAGATGACCGACCCGAGACCGACGGCGGCGATGTCGAGCGGGCGCGCCGAATGGGCGAGCGCCCAGACATCGACAGCGCCCAGAAGCGGTGTGACGGCGGCCGCCACCGACGCCGGCCAGGCGAGCGCGATGATGCGGCCGTAAGAAGTTTCCGCCGGCGCGGCGGCGTCTGTTGTCGTCATAGGGCGCGGATAGCCGGTCGCGGCGCACTTGTCACGGGTGCGCAAACATGGCGACTATGGACTTGCGGCCCTGGCGGCCAAACAAAAACAAACAAAAGAAAGCGCGCTTCGCCCCTTGTCTTCTTCATCGTCCTCTTCTTCGCCGCCTCCTTCAGAGCCACCCCCGCCCGGGTCGGCTGGCGAGCCGCGTAAAACAATTCAGAACGACGATCCGTATGAATGGGAGACGCCGCCGGGCGGCACCGGCAACACGTTCGACGGCGCGGAGATCGGCGCGCTGGCGCATCTTTACCGCGGCGAGGTCTATCGCTCGACCACATGGCGCACGCGCCTCGATACGACCACCAACTGGTCGGTGGTGACGCTCGGTCTTGCGCTTTCCATCTCCTATGCGAGCCCGGACGCATCGGCGCTGCCGCTCCTCATCATCGGGCTGTTGACGGTTCTGTTTCTGGTGCTGGAGTCGCGCCGCTACCGCTACTTCAATGTGTGGCGCGCGCGGGCGCGGTGGATCGAAACCCATTTTTACGCACCCATGCTGCAACAGTCGCACCGGCCGCGCCCCGGCGAATGGCAGGACGTCCTCGCGCAGGACTATCTTTACCCGGAGCATCATATCAGTTTCTGGCGCGCAGTCGGTCGGCGCCTGCGGCGCAACTATGTCTGGATTTTCTCGCTGCAGGCTTTCGCCTATTTCGGCAAGATCGCCATTCATCCGACGCCGATGACGTCCCTGGCCGATGGGTTTGCGCGCGCGCAGCTTGGCCCCGTGCCCGGCGCGGCTGTCATGGCGGCGGGCGTTGTTTTTCACGCCTCCTGGATCGCGCTCGCCCTGTACACCTGGCGCCTTGACCGCGCGAAACACGGAAGCCGCCGCTCCAGCGTCGCCATGGGGTGACGCCGCGCTTGCGTCCCGTCCTGTTCGCTGGCAGGCTCGCTGCGAGGGTCGAAAACAATGGCGTTCTTTCGGATATGGTGTCTCGCCGTTTTGCTGGGCGCGGTGTCCTGCGCGACCGCGCCGCCGCGCGCCGATCTCATCATCGAGAACGTAACGGTTTACGCAGGGCGCGGGGACGGCCCGTTCGTTGCGTCGGTGGCGGTGCGCGCCGGCGTGTTCTCGGCAGTACGCCGTTCACGGATGAATACGAGGGGCGCCGGCAAGGTCGTCGACGGGCGCGGTCTTTACCTGACGCCGGGCCTTTGGGACATGCACGCCCACACCCGCGCATCGCTGGAAAAGGAAATGGCGCTCTCGGCGTTTTTAGAAAACGGCGTCACCTCCATTCGGGACCTTGGCGGTTTTCACGGCAGGCTCGTTGCTGCACAGGAGGCGTCGCGCAAAAGCGCCGCCGCGGGCCCGGCGATTTACGCTTCATACGACGTTTTGAACGGGGAGGCGTTTGCGCCGTTTCATCTGCCGGTGTCGAGCGCGGCTGAGGCCCGCGCCGCCGTCGACCGCCTCGCCGGAGTGGGCGCTGCGCAGATTAAAGTGCACCGCGCCTTGCCGCCCGATCTTCTGCCTGTTGTCATAGAGGCGGCGCATGCTCACGGGCGCGCCGTCGTCGGACATATTCCCCTTGGCGTCCATCCGCTCGACGCCTGCGAAATGGGCATGGACGGCGTTGAGCATGTGGGCTCGTTCATCGAGGCGCTGGCGTCCGTCTCCGGCGGAGAAGATGCCGAAGCGGACCCGGTCGCCTATATGTTGAGCGACGCATCGGCGCCGCTTTACGCGTGTCTTGTGCGCAACGATGTGGCGGTGACGCCCACCCTCGCGATTTATCCCGCCATCGCCCGCAGGCGGTCGGGCGACGGGCCGATGCCGCAGGCTTTCGTTGACTTTATCCGCCAGATGCAGGCGATCGCGCTTCGTCTGCACCAGTCGGGCGTTATGCTGCTCAGCGGTTCGGATACGGCGGATACCGATACGTTCGACATGCCGCCGGGCGCGTCACTGGTTGACGAACTTCTGTTGTTGCAGGAAGCGGGGATAGCGCCGCAGGACGTTCTTTTAACGGCGACGGCCAACGCCGCTTCCGCACTCGGGCTGGAGGGCGCGGCGGGGACAATCGAAGTTGGCGCCCATGCGGACTTTCTGCTCCTGACACGCGATCCCGGAAAAGACATCGGCAATGTCAGAGCGATCAGGTCCGTCTATCGACGCGGCGAGAAAGTGTTCGGAACCGACTGAAGTTCAAGTTTCTCCACCGGACTCAAACGTAAGCGTCCCGTCCTGCATCACGCGCCGGTAAAAACACGCCCGCCGGCCTGTGTGGCAGGCCGCGCCGGTCTGCTCGACCACAAGTTCAATCGCGTCCTGGTCGCAGTCGGTTCGGATTTCGACGACCTTCTGGAGATGGCCCGATGTCGCGCCCTTGCGCCAGAGCGCGCCGCGCGAGCGCGACCAGTACCAGGCGTCGCCCGTCTCGATGGTTTTGGCGAGGGCTTCGCGGTTCATATAGGCGAGCATCAGGATGCGCCCGTCGCCCGCGTCGGTCGCAATGGCGGGAATGAGGCCGTCGGCGCTGAATTTCGGCGCAAAGACATGCGTTTCGTCCACAGGGTCGGCGAGGGCGGACTGGTCGGTGAAGGCGGGGCGGTCGGTCATCTGTCGTCTTCTCATGAGGGGGCGGGAGGGCTGGCCGTCTTTGCTTGTTGCACAGAACGCCCGCCAGCGGTAGCAACCTTCATCGCCCATTTGCATTAGACCCGGTTGCACGAAGAAAGACCCCGAGATGGCGCTTGTCGTTCACAACACGCTGACGAAGACGAAAGAACGGTTCACCCCGGCGGACCCGAAACGCGTGACGCTCTATGTCTGCGGGCCGACGGTCTACAGCTACGCCCATATCGGCAACGCCCGCGCGGCGGTGGTGTTCGATCTTCTGTTTCGCGTCTTGCGGCTGCATTACGGCGCCGATCATGTGGTCTATGCGCGCAACATCACCGATATCGACGACAAGATCATCAAGGCGTCGCAGGAGACCGGTGCGCCGATTGAAGCGATTACGGAGAAATTCGCGAAGATTTACCGCGAGGATATGGGTGCGCTCGGCGTCATTGCGCCGACCATGGAGCCGGAAGCGACGGGCCATATCGCGCCCATGATCGCGATGATCGAGCGGCTGATCGAGGCCGGCGCGGCCTATGCGGGCGACGGTCATGTCCTCTTTTCCGTGGATGCATTTTCCGACTACGGAAAGCTTTCCAATGTCGACCGCGACGAGATGATCGCCGGCGCGCGCGTCGAGGTTGCACCCTACAAGAAAGACCCCGCGGACTTCGTTTTGTGGAAACCCTCAAGCGACGCCGAGCCGGGATGGGAAAGCCCCTGGGGCCGCGGGCGGCCCGGCTGGCACCTTGAATGCTCGGTGATGATCGAGGACGCCCTCGGGCGCACCATCGACATTCATGGCGGCGGACAGGATTTGCGCTTTCCCCACCACGAAAACGAAATTGCGCAGTCGGCTTGCGCCCATGACGGCGCGCCGCTCGCGCGCTACTGGATGCATAACGGCTTTTTGCGCATGGGCTCGGACAAGATGTCGAAGTCGCTGGGTAACGTCGTTCTTGCCCATGACCTGTTGAAAGACTGGCCGGGCGAGGCGGTGCGCTGGGCGCTGTTGTCGGCCCATTATCGTCAGCCGCTGGAATGGACCGACGCGCTTTTGCGTCAGTCAAAAACCCAGCTTGATCGTTTCTATCGCCTCCTTGAGGAAATCGATTTTAAGGAGGCGTCGGACGCGCCGCCCCATAATCCGCCCATGGAAATTGTCGGCGCCCTTGAAGACGATCTCAACACGCCGGGCGCTTATGCGGTCCTGCACGACCTGCGCGACCGGGCCAGCGGCCTTGAGGGCGAGGCGCGCCTGAAAGCGATCAAAGACCTGCGCAATGCGGGTCGCCTCATCGGGTTCTTCAACGTCGCGCCGGCGTTGTGGTTCCAAGGCGCCGCAAGCGAAGGCGGTCCGTCAGCAGAGGAAATCGAGGCGCTCATCGCAGAGCGCGCGGCAGCGCGCGCCGCGAAAGACTTTGCAACGTCCGACCGTATCCGCGATGAACTGGCGGCTCAGGGCATCGTCCTCGAAGACGGGCCCGACGGCGCCACCTGGCGCCGGGCTTAGAGCGGTTTAATCTCTATAAAGATGAAATGACAGATCGCGTTAAAAAAAAGGAAAAGATGCATGACCGAAGGACCGCTTGCAGGGCTGCGCGTGATCGAGTTCGAAGCCATCGGCCCAGCGCCGTTCTGCGGCATGCACTTTGCTGATCTCGGGGCGGATGTCATCGTCATCGAGCGCAAGACGCCGCCTGCCGATTACGGCGATGGCGTGCTCGCCGGCATTGTCAGGCGCGGCAAGCGCTCCATCGCGCTCGATTTGAAAGACGCTAGCGACAAGGCGCTGGCGCTCGATCTTGTGGCGCGCGCTGACGCGGTGATTGAGGGGATGCGCCCCGGCGTCATGGAGCGGCTCGGTCTCGGTCCGGACGATTGCATGCTGCGCAATCCGCGCCTTGCCTATGGGCGCCTTACCGGATGGGGGCAGGACGGCCCGCTCGCCCAGGCGGCGGGGCACGACATCAACTATGCGGGCCTTTCCGGCGCGGCATGGTATGCCGGCCATGGCGACCGTCCGCCCCTGGCGCCGCCGACGCTTGTGGGCGATGTCGCCGGCGGCGCGCATTATCTGATGATCGGGCTTTTGTCGGCGATCCTGCGCGCGCGAACGACGGGCGAGGGCGATGTAGTGGACGCCGCCGTTGTCGACGGCTCGGCGCATATGACCAATCTTCTCCTCGATCTCATGCCGTCTGGCGCCATGCGGGCCGGCCGCGGTGAAAGCATGCTCGACGGTCCGCCCTGGTATCGCGCTTATGCGTGTGCGGATGGAAAATATGTTTCAGTCGGCGCCCTTGAAGAAAAGTTCTACCAGACATTTCTCGACCTTGTGGGTTTGAAAGACGATCCGGTGTTTGCGTCGCGGTTCGACCCGGCGGTCTGGCCGAAACAGGCGGACGCGCTCGCGACGTTGTTTGCATCGAAACCGGCCGAGGCGTGGACCGCGCTTCTGGAAGGAACCGACGCGTGCGTCGCCGCGGTTTTAAGCCCGGTGGACGCGCCGGCCCACCCGCATAACGTTGCGCGCGGCGTTTTTGACGACAGCGCGGGTTATTGGCAAGCTGTGCCCGCGCCGCGCTTTAAAAACGGTCGACCCGCTGAGCCGGACGCGCGCAAAAGCCCGACGCGTGGGGAGCATACGGACGAAATTCGTAAAGAGCTCGCGACTTATCCTGCTGAGCCGCGCGGACGCACGCCCCAGAGCTGATTTTGCAGCGCAATCGGCGAAGCGAGCGCGCGCCGCGATATGTCGGGGCGGGTGCGGGTTGCGTTTGCGGCAAGGCGCGTTAGCAATGCGCCCCGTGGCCTGCGCGCATGGCGCGGCCGTCCGCTGTAGATGCATTGCGGGTGTGCATTCTACGGGGCTTTTTTCGCGCCGCGCATTTGAGTGCAGGAATTTATCTCATGAAAAACTATGCCATGAACCGTCGTCACGCCTTGAAGCTGACGGGCGCCGCCGCGTTTGCGGGCGCGGCCGTTGCGCCGGCTTTTGCGGCGCCGGTCTCCTCCTGGATACCCGATGAAGAACGCGAAGCGGCGTTGCGCGCGGCGATGCGCGAGTTCCGCGTGCCCGGCGTCGGCCTTGCCATTGTCGAAGACGGCGCCCTTGCCTGGGAGGGCGCCTATGGCGAGGCGAATATCGAGACGCAGGCGTCGATCACCAACCAGACGCTGTTCCAGGCGGCGTCGCTGACGAAGCCCTTTTTCGCTTACGTCGTCGTCAAGCTCGTCGACGAAGGGCGCCTTTCCATGGATGATAGGCTGGTCGATTTTTATCGCCCGCATGATCTGTCCGCATCCGAATGGAATAAGGCGATTACGGTGCGGCATGTGCTGACGCATCAGACGGGCCTTCCCAACTGGCGCGCCGGCGACGATGAAGAAGCGACGCTCGAACCGAAATTTGCGCCGGGCGACGGCTATTCCTATTCCGGCGAAGCGTTTCACTGGCTGCAACAGGTCTGCGAAACCATCACCGGTCTCAGTCTGCACCAACTCGCGGACAAATATCTGTTCACGCCGGCGGGGCTTGACGACATGGCGATGTCATGGCTTCCCGAGCGCGACGTGCGCGAAGTCTATGGTCATATCGTTGACGATGACGGCGAAGCAAAACTCGCCGACTTGCAGTTTTCGCGCGAGCATGGCCGGCGCCTGCAGGAAGTCGCCGAGCGATGGGGCCGGCCCATGACGGACTGGCGCTCAAGCGATCTGAACGCCGCGCACGCTGTGATGCGCCCCCATGACCACCCGCGCCTTGCTGGGCGCCCGCTCTGGCGCATGAACCGCCCGGGCTCCGCTCTGATGTCGAGTGCATCGAGCCTGCGCACAACGCCGGGCGATTATGCGCGTTTTCTGACGTTGATGATGAAAGACGATGACGCGGCCCCGTGGCGGATCTCGGAGCGCTCGCGAAAGACGATGCTGACGACCCAGACCAAACCCTCCGATGACGGACCGAAACGACCGGTAGGGCTCGGTTGGTCGCTTGAGCCGCGCAGGGGCGGCGTCGCTTACGACCACTGGGGCTTTAATGCGGGCCAGCACATTTCCATGGCGCTCGGCGATACGACGTCGCGCAAGGGCATCGTCATCATGACCAACGGCGCGCAGGGCAATCGCTTCATGGACAAGGTTGGCCCGATCTTGACCGGCATCGATTACCGCAGCTTCTTCTAGGTGCGAGGCTTCAAAAGAATCAAGGCCATCTGGCGATACAGCGTCAATGCCCGATCGGCCGGCAGGTTTTAGTCGTCGACATCGTCGACTGATAGACCGTCGTCATCCTCGCGGATTGTCAAGGTCCGGTTTGCGGGCGACGATGTAAGCACCTGCCGCTTGCCGGTTGGCCAGAGGATTTCAAGGCGCTCGACCGTTGTCGCGTCCCCGAGACCGAAATGAGCCCGCGGATCGGACATGCTGCCGTAGCCGGTGTTCAGATTGACCTCCCGCGTCTGTTTAACGACCTTCCCGTTAATCGTTGCGGTACAGATAATTTTGGCGCCGACGCCCATGCGGTTTGACACGTCGCCGACAAGGGCGACGCGCAGCCAGCCGCGCGCCGCGCCGGTGTTGCGAAAAAGGGCGTTGTCCTCGTCGGCGCCGCCCCAGTTGGCGACCACGATATCGAGGTCGCCATCATCGTCAATGTCGCCATGGGCGAGACCCGCCGAGATGGTCGACGCCGCGGTAAAATCGCCGGCGTCAATCTTCCGCATGGTTCCGTTGTCGTTTTCGAACAGAAAGTTCTGCAACGTATATATGTCGCTTGATTCGACGCCCTCCGTACCGTTGGCGACCGCCAGATCCACGTCGCCGTCATTGTCAAAGTCGCCCCAGGCGTGACCCTTCGACGGACCATGCACGACGCCTTCGAAGAGTCGCGCAAACGCCTCCACGAAAACGCCATCCTCATTCAGGAATACAGCGAGATGTTCGTCCGAGCGGGCGATACGCGTCTGGGTGAGGTCCATATCGCCGTCATTGTCGATGTCCGTCCAAGAAAGCCCATAGGACCGCGCGCCGCGGTCCGTGAAGCCTTTGATTTCCGCTTTTGTAAATCCGCCGCCGCCATCTCCGAGGAAGAAGAGCCCCGGTTCTTTTATGGGTTCGCCGTTCCTTGTGCCGACGAAATTGCCGATGGCGAGATCGGCGTCGCCATCGCCGTCAGCATCGCCAAAGGCGCAGGTGCGTGCGTTGCCGCCGGTTCCCGCGAATGGGTTTGGCGACGCTTCCACAAAAACACCGCCGCCCGCGTTAAAAAAGAGGCCGGTATCGGCGCCGTTGCGCGTCGCCGTTGCGACATCCAGCAAGCCATCTCCGTTAACATCCGCCCAGCAGGCTTGTGAGACCGATGAATTATCTGTTGTCAGATCGCTTTGCGACGCGGCTTCGAATGTGCGTCCGTCCACATTCATCAACAGGGCGGAACCGCCTTGGGTGCGCGCCTTGTAGAGGTCGGCGTCGCCGTCATTGTCCACATCGACCCATACGACGCCTTCGGTCCAGCCGGCGTCCTGAACGATCAGGTCATCATGCTCCTGTTCAAGGGCGCCGCCGGCGCCATTCCAGTAGACCAGATCCGCCTGCATGATCGTATTGCCGATGGCGATATCGAGATAACCGTCTCCATCGGCGTCAGCTACTGCAACGCCCCGCGAAAGACCGCCATCGCTGGCGAGCGGCGACGTCTCGACACGGACAAAATTCAGACCGCCGTTTTCACTATTGCCGAAAGGGCGCACGAACGCGGCCACATTGTTCGGACCGTCATAAAGATTTGCAACAATTGGCTGGTCGGCGCCTGAGTGGCGCGGGCGTGTCATGCGCGCACGCGGCGACCGGTCGGTGGAATAGGTCAGGCGCTGCGGCGTTCCACCCGCTGGCGGCATTATATAGAGATCGAATTCGGAGCGCGCGCGCCCCGCGCGATTTGATGAAAAAAGGATCAAGCCTTCCGGCGTAAAGTCAGGGTATCCGTCAAACGCGTCCGACTTTGTCAAATTACGAACGTCGCCGCTCGCAAGGTCTTTTAGGAAAACTTCTGAGTTTCGCTCGCCGTCTTTGGCAGGAATAGCCCGCCGCCAGACCAGCATGCTGCGATCTTCCGAGAGGTCGGGATAGGTGTCCCAGCCATCGGAGTCGGCGATTTTGGTAATTTCGTCGCCGTCGATCGTCATCAGATAAACATCGTAGTCGGCCTCCGAGGCTCGGCGCTTTCCCCGCCGGTTGCTATCGAACACGATATAGGCGCCGTCGGCGGAGACTTTGGGGTGGCTGTCTTCTGCTGGATGATAGGTAAGCTGACGAACTGCTCCTGTTGCGACATCGGCGATCACGATATCGCGCTGACCGTCGGGTTCGCTTTGATAAACGAGCCGCTTTCCGTCCGGGGTCCAGTCCGGCGTGTTATCCCAATAGTCGTTATTCGTCAGCTGTCTGATTGCGCCGCTTGTCGTATCTTCAATATAAATGTCTCTGTCGCCGTCGATATTGGCGCTGAAGGCGAGATAGCGCCCGTCCGGCGACAAGACCGGATAATCCTTCGTGGCGAAACCAATCGGTTCGATCCGGTTTGGTTCTTGTGCATGAGCGACGTGCGACGACGCCAGCGTCGACATGACAAGCAAGAGCGCCGGCGAGATGTGTCCTGTATTCGTTTTCGGAAATGTCATCGTAAACACATCACCTTTCGTCGGGCGCGGCCCAATCAGCATAGCCGAAAAACGCAGCGCCGACTGTAACGCTACGGCGTGATGCCGTCGAGCCGCGCCCTTTGCGTAAAACCGACGATCCGTTTTTGTGTAACAGGGTCAATTTGCGGCGGTTATCTGATGGGAAAAACATATAAAGGAATCTTTATATCGTTTGACGCGCCTGGGAAGTTCGTATAAGCACGGTGACGGCGACGGTGTCCGCGAGGACATAACAGGGAAGCCGGTGCGGCGATTGTAATCGCCAAGTCCGGCGCTGCCCCCGCAACTGTAGTCGGTGAAGAGCGCTCAAAAAACCACTGGGAAACCCCGGGAAGGTGAAGCGTTCCACGCCCGTAAGTCAGGAGACCTACCGTCGCCCCTGATGTGCAACCCTAAGGCCGAACGGGGTTTTTTCGGCGGAGGATAAATGATGACGACGGACAAATTGCGCGCGCCGGCGCGAAGCCCTTCCTTTAAAATTCGTTTCGATAAGCCGCCATCCGGGTGAGCCGATGGCCAGTCGCTCCAAAGCGAGCGAACCCGGACCGACTAGAAGCAATCGCGTCAACCAGATCCTGTCAGGCCCATGGGACGACCCGGGCTGGCTCATTGAGAACTATTGCCGAAAACGTCAGTTTACGGACGATGATCCGGAAACGATTATTTTCGCCTGGCTGATCGTCCTTGGTTCACGGACGGCGCCGTCTGTCGCCGCGCGATCTCTCCTTGTCAGGTTTGGCAAGCTCAATCCGCCTGAAGACTGTTCGCCGTCCGCCGACATTCTTCGGCGTCTCGCTGACATTGCGCGAGGACGCTCTGCCGTTCACGCGCGCCGCTGAATTTTCATTTTTATAAAGGCATTAGACCCATGACCCGTTCTGCAAATCTCGGCTTTCCCCGCATTGGGGCCCATCGTGAACTGAAAAAGGCCGAAGAAGCCTATTGGCGCGGCGACATCGCCGCCGCTGACCTGGAAAAAACCGCCAAAGACCTGCGCGCGCGACACTGGCGCCTTCAGAAGGATGCGGGCGTCGACATCATTCCCTCGAACGATTTCTCGTTTTACGACCAGGTTCTGGACATGAGCGCCGCTCTTGGCGCTGTTCCTGACCGATATGGTTGGGACAAAAAAGATGACGTCGGTCTTGATGTGTATTTCGCCATGGCCAGGGGACGCGATGACGTCACCGCTATGGAAATGACGAAATGGTTCGATACGAACTATCACTACATCGTGCCGGAGTTCACGGTCGATCAGAAATTTTCGCTCAGCTCACGGAAGGCGGCCGAGGCTTACAGAGAGGCGAAAGCGCTTGGGATCGAGACGCGCCCTGTCCTGATCGGGCCCGTAACCTATCTTCTCCTCGGCAAGATGAAGGAAGCGCGCGCTGATCCGGCAACGCTCCTGCCCAAGCTCTTGCCGGTCTACAGGGAGCTTCTCTATTCGCTGAAGCAGGAAGGCGCGACGATGGTGCAGATCGACGAGCCGTTCCTGGTCATGGACCTGTCGCCGTCGCAGCGGTCCGCCTATAAAGAGGCGTTCGAGGCGCTGCGAGACTGCGGCCTCGATATAACGCTCACAACCTATTTCGGCGCGCTCGGCGACAATCTCGATCTCGCTGTTTCCCTCCCGGTTGCCGGACTACATATCGATCTCGTTCGTGCGCCTGAACAGTTGGCGCCTGTTCTGGGCGCGTTGGCGCCTGAGAGGCGTCTCTCGCTTGGGCTCGTTGACGGCCGCAATATCTGGCGCGCCGATCTTTCCGCGGCGTTTGTCCTGGTGAGGAAAGCCGTAGAAAGGCTGGGGGCGGAACGTCTTGAGATTGCGCCATCATGCTCGCTGCTGCATGCGCCCGTGGATCTTGATCTCGAAAACAGGCTGGACGACGATCTTAAATCCTGGCTCGCATTTTCGAAGCAGAAGCTTGGCGAAGTTGTTACGCTGGCGCGCTGTCTTGATGAGGGGCGAGAGGCGGTCTCAAGCGCGTTCGCGGAAAGCGACCGGGTGCGCGATATCCGCGCCCGGTCCTCCAGAATCCACAACGACCGGGTAAAGGAGCGCGCGGCGTCGGTCACCGAGAGCGATACAAACCGACAGTCTGGCTTCGACCGGCGCGCACGCATCCAACGCGACCGCTTCGGGCTGCCCGCCTTCCCAACCACGACCATCGGTTCGTTCCCTCAAACCAGGGATGTTCGCAAAGCGAGGGCCGCGCACAAGCGCGGCGACATGAACGATGCGGACTATGACGCATTCCTGCGGGAGGAGACGAAGTCTGCGATCCGCTGGCAGGAAACGGTCGGGCTCGATGTTCTCGTCCATGGCGAGTTTGAACGCAACGATATGGTTGAGTATTTCGGCGAGCAGCTTGACGGCTTCGCTTTCACGAAGAACGGCTGGGTCCAGTCCTATGGATCGCGTTGCGTGAAGCCGCCGATTATCTTCGGCGACGTGGCGCGGCCGGCGCCCATGACGGTCGATTGGTCCGTTTACGCACAGAAACTGACAGATAAACCGGTCAAGGGCATGCTGACAGGGCCTGTGACCATTCTGCAATGGTCATTTGTCAGGAACGATCAGCCCCGCTCGGAGACGTGTCGTCAGATCGCATTGGCCATTCGCGACGAAGTCACAGACCTTGAGACCGCGGGCATCGGGATGATCCAGATCGACGAGCCCGCCATGCGCGAAGGGCTGCCGCTGCGTAAAGCCGATTGGGCCGCGTATCTTAAATGGGCCGTCGATTGCTTCCGTCTGTCATCATCGGGCGTTGAGGACGGGACGCAGATCCACACCCATATGTGCTATAGCGAGTTCGGCGACATCATGCCGTCCATCGCCGCGCTCGACGCGGACGTGATCTCGATAGAAACGTCCCGATCCCAGATGGAGCTTCTAGAGGACTTCAAGGATTTCAACTATCCGAACGAAATCGGCCCGGGCGTATGGGATATCCACAGCCCGCGGGTCCCGTATACGGAGGAAATGGTCACGCTGATCGAAAAGGCTGTCAAGGTTATCCCGGCTGAGCGGATATGGGTGAACCCCGATTGCGGCCTCAAAACCCGTGGCTGGCCGGAAGTCGAGGCATCAATCGAAAAGATGGTGAGCGCCGCTGCAACCCTGCGGGAAAGCATATCGCTCAAACAGGAGGATGCTTGACGGCCGCTGGGGGCGGCGCGCATGATTTGCCGTGGCGCCGCCCGCAGCCGGTAAACCTCCCGTTTCTCGGCGTCCCGGTTTTTCCTCATGGGGGCTATGAAGTTTTTTCTTTTTCCGGCGGATGGCGCGATGCGTATCTCTGCGGTCCGGTATTCATCCGATCCACAGCGAGAAAGACAAACCCGGCATGCAAGCGCGCGATCTGTTTCTCGCCCTTTTGATGGTCGCCATCTGGGGCGCCAGCTTTTCGGTTATCAAGGTCGCGCTCGCCGATGCGCCGCCGCTTCTGCTGTCGGCGCTCAGGTTTTTCATGGTGGCGTTTCCCTGGGTGTTTCTCGTCCCGCGCCCGAAAACGCATTTTATGAATGTGGTTGCGGTCGGCGTCCTTCTGGGCGTTCTCAAATTCACGTTCCTGTTCCTGGCGCTTGATGGAAATATCGACGCTGGCGTCGCCGCAATCGTTGTCCAGGCGCAAGTCTTCCTTACCGTGATGTTCAGCGCCGTTTTCTTTCGCGAGAGGGTGCGCGCCCTTCAGTGGACGGGCATGGGCCTCGCGGCGATCGGACTCGCGATGTTTGTCTTTTCGAAGGGCGGCGGCGCTAGCCCGCTTGGGATCGCGCTCATTTTCGGAACCGCGCTTTCATGGACGGGCGCAAACCTTGTGTTCAAGCGTATGGGCGCCGTCAACATGGTCAGCGTCATGGTCTGGGCGAGCCTTATCCCGCCGCCGTTGCTTCTCGCATTGTCATTGCTGTTCGAGGGAGCGGCGCCGCTCGCGACGATTGCGGATATAAGCCTTCGCGGCTGGGTGCTGATTGTCTTCCTCGCGTATGGCGCGACGCTCATCTGCTACGCGATCTGGGCGCGACTTTTGAAGCGCTACCCCGCCGGCGCGGCGGCGCCGGTGGCTCTGGCGATCCCGGTCTTCGGCGTTGCCGTTGCGGCTTTGTTTCTGAGCGAACGATTAACGCATCTGGAAGTCGCTGCCGCTGCGCTGGTAATGGCGGGGCTGACGGTGAGCGTCGCCGGCGAAAAGCTGCTTGCGCGCATGCGCCAGGCGGGGGCGCCCGGTTTGATCCATGGCAAGCGGGAGTGATAGGGTGGCGCTCATGCCCCGCTCCTTGCCGCCCTTGAACGCCATCCGCGCCTTTGTCGCCGCGGCGAAACAAGTCAACTTCTCCCGCGCCGCAGACGATCTCGGTGTGACGCAAAGCGCCGTCTCAAAGCAGATACAAACCCTCGAAGACTATATCGGCGCGCAGCTCTTTGAGCGAGCGCCCGGCGATCTGCAGCTGACGGAGGCGGGCCGCACGCTTTATGAGCAGCTCGCGCCGGCTTTCGGCGCCATCAACGAGGTGTTTGGCGTTCATGCGCGCCGGCCCGTGCGCTCCAATGTCGTGCGCATTGCGACGGCGCCGTCCTTCGCCGCCTATTTTCTGGCGCCGCGCCTTGACGCGTTTGACGCGACTTTTCCCGATACGGATTTACAGATCCTGACGTCGGACCGGCTGGTCGATATCGACCGCGAAGATGTCGACATCGCCGTGCGGTTCGGCGTTGGCTGGGCGGGGGATGCGAGCGCCGCGAAAGTCGGTTCCGGCGCGTTTACGCCGGTCGCGGCGCCAGCGCTGCTCGCGCGCTTCGATGGCGACGTGCAGGCGTTGATGGCTTCGCCCACGCGCCGCATCCAGTGTTTGCCGCCCAATGAGTGGGATGGCTGGTTCGAGGCGGACGCACCGGCGGCGCTGCGCGACAAGCCGACATTCCTGACGACGCATCTTGCTGTTGCGATGGAGGCGGTGAGCGACGGCGGCGCCTATGCGTTGTTGCCGGAGGTGATCGCCGGCCGGCGCCTGGATTCGGGCGCGCTTCAGCGTTTGTCGGAACGGCGCATACAGAACGCGTATGCGTTTTACATGATCGATGCGCGGCGCGCGCTGCGCCCGCGCCTCGTCGCGGACGTGAAGGCGTGGATTATGGACGAAGCCGGCGCGTAATAACTTCTTCGGCGTCTCCGTTTTCGAATAGCGCTCATGCCGAAAACGCGGTTCCGTAAGTGCGGCCGGCGCGCCATATGCGCGGGCGATGTGATTTTCTTTCCCGCCGTTCTTTTCTGAGGAGATACACCATGACCGCCCGCCGCCACGATCCTTTTCCTGTCGCCGCCCCCTATCACGGGATTTACGCCCATGGCGTTGAAACGCCCGCCGCGGCGAGAACGCTTTATATTTCCGGTCAGATCGGCGTGGCGCCCTCAGGCGATCTCGCGGATGATTTTGAAGGCCAGTGCCGTCAGGCGATAGAAAACCTTCTGGCGGTTTTGAAAGCCGCCGACATGGAAGCAAAAGACATCGTGAAAATGTCGTTTTATCTGACGCGCCCGTCGGACATGGACGATCTCGTTGCGCTCCGAAAGGAATATTTCGACGGCGTGCGCCCGGCGATCACGACATTATTCGTATCGGGACTGGTTTCCCCTGACTGGTTCGTGGAAGTCGAAGCGACGGCGTGCGCTGAATAGGGGGACGGCAAGTCAGTTCAGCGACGCAATGACCGATCGTTGGTTGGCGGCCGCTCTCCGCCAACTGCGTTGCAACACGCATACAGCGCCTGAATTCTATCCGGGTGGGATTTTCTGCTGCATATTATTCAGTTAGTTGACATGTCAATAATTGCTTAGTTAACTAAAAGGATGTCTATTAGAAAAAATGACTGGATGCAGGCATGGGTCAGTCTCATCCATGCGGGAACGTTCCTGCGTCAGGGACTTGAGAGGGAATTGCGCACGACGCTCGGGCTCAGCCTGGCGGAGCAGGACCTCATCAAACAGTTATACCTGAACGACCGTCGTCTCACGCTGTCGGAGCTCAGCGATCGTATCTACTTTTCAAAAGCGGGCGTCACCCGGATGCTCGACCGGCTCGAAGACGCCGGGTTCGTCAAACGTGAAGCGACTGAAAATGACCGGCGTGCGTTACATGCTGTTTTGACACGCAAGGGGGAGAATGCTTTTGCCTCATCCCGCGAAGTTTTGGAGCGTTATGTAAAAAAGCATCTGCGTGATGCGCTTGGTGATGACGACTTGCTGGCGCTGAAAGACAGCCTTGAAAGCCTTTTAAGAAGCCATGGCGTCTGGGATGGGCAAAAACGTCACTTACGGGGCGGTCGGGGTGCGTGATCGATGCTTAAGAAACGCATACAGATAGGTCTGACGCTTTCTTTCGTTGTGAGTATGGGGCTGGTTGCGGCCTTACGCTACGCGGCTCATGATCCAGCCGCGGCGCCCTTCCTGATAGGCCTGTCCACATACGCGACGCCGCTCTATATCGGCGCGACGGTTCTGTTCGCCGTCCTGTTGGCGCGCGCCGGCGTCAATTTTAGTCGAATGGGGTTTGCGCGCCGCATCCGGATAACTGACGTCACTCTCGCCATCGTCGGTATTGTTTTCTTGCAAGCGACGTCGACTATGTTCGCCGGTTGGTGGGAGGCTTTGTTTGGCGTTCAACGGGACCTTTCCCGCTTCGAGGGCGTTCAAGGATCGGTTGAAGCGTTGATCCCGCTCCTGATTTTTAATTGGACATTTGCGGCGTTCGGGGAGGAAATCGCTTTTCGCATTGTCATGATGCGCGCCATTGCGGCGATATTTGGCGACGGCGTCGCAGCGACCTTCAGTGCGGTCATCGGTCAGGCGATTGTTTTCGGACTGTTGCATCTCTATCAGGGCCCGGCGGGCGCCGCCGGCGCGGCGACAAGCGGGCTCGTCTTCGGCCTCCTGACAGTGGCCGCGCGCGGCGCCATCTGGCCGGCGGCGATAGCGCATGGGGGCAACAACACCGTCGGCTTGATGGGATTGTATCTGGGGAGTTGATTGGGCGCCTGTGAAGTGGCAAGCGCTAAGCGTTCACCGCTCTACGTGCGTCATGCGTTTGCGACAGCCCGCGCATGCGCCAGAACCGCATGATCCGCTCGGCGGCGTCCATGGGGATCTTCGGATAGAGGTTAACGATGCGATCAGCCCGCCGTCCGGCGCTGTCGCTATCGTCGAGGCTTGAGACAATCCTCGCGAAGGTTGCGCGGTCGAGATTAGCAGTGCGGGCGGCGAGGGCGAGCGCTTCAAAACGCCGGTCTTTCAGGATGAGACGGGTTGCGGCCATGTCGAGGCCGGTAAGATAGGCGAAAGCGCGGCGAAACGCGGGGCCCTGCCGTGCGTCCAGAAGCTCGCGCAACAGTTTTTCGTCAACCGCGCCGGCGGCGATCTTTTTACCCACGAAGCAGTCCGGATCGGCGTCTGCGCCATCTTTGTTTGCGCCGTCCTTGTTGTTGGCGCGCTCGGCGATGGCGCGCCGGTTGGCGGCCATGGCTTCGTCCACGAGCGCAGGGTCGAGCATCGTGGCGCGGGCGAGAATTTCTTTTTTGGAGTCCGGCGAGACGAAAAAGTAAAGACGCGTCAGAAGCGCCGGCGGCAGATCGAATCGCGTCGCGATCGGCTGATGCAGGCTTTTGAATTCCCGCGCGCGATCGACAAGCTTTTTCATGGCGCCAATAGCGAAGCGGGCGTGTTGATTGCTCGCAAGAGCGACGAGAACCGCTTCGTCGCCATGGGCGACGAGATCGCCTGCGATTTCTTCCTGAACCGGGCGCCGCGCGGCGATCGCCGTGAGGTGCGCAGGCGTCGCCGTCGCGATAATTTCTCGCAGCACGTCCATCGGGAGGGCGGGTGAGCGCATCAGGATCGGGCGCGCCACCTCGATCTCATCGTGGGCGAGGCGCTCAAGGGTTGCCTGCGGCGCCATTGCGACGCTCGCCAGTTTGTCGGCGATGGCGCATTTCAGGCCCTTCTCCGAAGACTTGAGAATGGCGCCCATGATGGCGTCAAGGTGATTGAGGTCGGTCGTGGAGAAGGCGTCGGGCTCGGAAATGAACAGCCCCGTAATCGCGAGCAACAGCTCGCGCTTACGCTCATCCGAACCGTCTTCGGCGAGGTTTACTAACGCATGCAGGCGGGACTGAAGGCCGGCCATATATTTGTCTCCACAATGACTTCGGACTGTGCAAAAAAAGGGTAAATATTTCGTCGATGGGCGGTTTATCGCGGCGTGTTCGGCGGCAAGGGGGCCGGGACGCGTAGACAAAGCGTTAAGGCATATCGATGAGGGGCCGTCGGTGCGGCGCGTCGGCGTTGAGCGTCGTGGGCCGCGCCTTCAGAGTGCAGTGAACAGAGACAGGGAGTTTAAAAACATGGATCGATCGAGCGAGCGGAAAGGCGCCATGTTGGGATCGTGCGGGAAGGGGCTTATGGCGGCTGCGGCGCTGGCCCTTGTCAGCGCGTGTTCTTCTCTGTCCTCCGGGCCATTTTCGTCGTCCTCGTCGGTGAATTTTGCAGCCGATTCGTCTCTCGGCGCGGCTTTGTCACCGGGCGACCGGGCGGCGCTCGCGGACGTTTTTGTGACCGCCATGGCGCGGCCTGCCGGCGGCTCGGCGCGCTGGTCCGGCGTTTCCGCGCGCGGCGTCGTGATGCCTGGCGAATATGTGCTCGCCAATTTGCGGTCCGACCCTGGCGTGTTGATGCCCGCGCCGCGGGGGCTCGATCTCACTCACACGGTCGAGACCGAGCTTGGCCTCCATGTTCTGACCCGCAATGCGAATATCCGCACCGGCCCCTCGACGGAGCGGCGCGTCGCCGAGGTGCTGGACGCCGGCACCGGCGTTGATGTGGTTGGCAAGATCGGCGGTCAGCCATGGATGCTGATTGCGGTCGACGGGCGCGTGCGCGGCTATGTGCATTCAAGCCTTGTTATTATCGCGCCGGGCGCTGAGCTGGAGCTTGCCGGCGGTCCGCGCCGCCGTCCCGTCGGGTGCCGCCGTTTCACGCAGCGCATTTCCGTCAGCGGAAGAAATGACGAGTGGACAGGCGCGGCGTGCGAAATCGACGGCGAGTGGCGCCTTGCGCCGCGCTCCGCCGCGGCCGATGGCGCGCCGTCCGCCGACGATGAACTGCTTGGGCTTTAGAGCGCATGAAGGGGAGGCGGCGGCGGCGCGGTCCTCCGCCTCCTGATATTGTTTGTAAGCCGACATTCAGCGTTGACTGCAAAACCTATTGTCGAAGAAACCTTATGGAGCTTGCATGACCAACCCGGCCGACGCCATGCCGTTTTCCAAAATGATGGGCGTAAAAGTGACTACTGCAACGAAAGACGAAGTCACCGGAACACTCATTGTGCGAGACGACTTGTGCACGGCAGGGCAGATCATGCATGGGGGCGCGATTATGGCGTTCGCCGATGCGTTGGGCGCCGTCGGCGCCTTTATGACGCTTCCTGACGGAGCGAATGGCACCACAACAATTGAAAGCAAAACCAATTTTCTTGGCGCGGCGAAAGAAGGCGCCACGGTCACGGGAACGGCGCGCCCCGTAAAAATTGGATCGCGCGTTTCCGTCTGGCAAACCGAGATCACGAATGACGAAGGCAAGGCGGTCGCGCTCGTCACGCAAACGCAGCTCGTTCTCTAAAGCACGTCTCATTTAATCGGATTCGGTCGATGTGCTTTAGGTCTTTGTTTGTGCGCGCGCGGGCGAACTGTTCGCAGATGTCGTACAGGCGCTTTGCCATATCGACGTCGTTTGTAAGCGGATCATGGGACTTGGCGCCCATCGCAAGACCCGATGGCGAAGAGAGGATGACAGACCCTTAGCCCCGCGCAGACCAGGCCGCCGCAGCAGACAAGAGCGACACAACGCCCAGTAGGATAAAGGGAGGATAGGTGAAAGGCGAGCCCGTTTCCATTGCGGTAACGACCATAAACAACACGCAAACGGCGCCGAACGCCAGTGCGCTGATGGATCCGATCACCACTCTGCTCGCGCTTGATAAGCGCACAGCCGTAAACAACGATAAACTCAGTATTCCAAAGATAATTGTCAACGCATGCCAGTTTATGATGACCACGCCCCGAAGGTCGTTTCCGTCCAGCGTGGCGAGAAGCGGCTCAAAGTCCGTGGCGCCGCCGGCGATTGCTCGAATGAAGGTCACGCCGAGTGCGGCGAGGCCCGCCAGCATAAAAAGAAAATTTTTCATTAGTTCTTCCTCTACGCGATTGAGTAAGCCACGGATGATTTGGATTGCAAAGCCGCTATAGGGCGGATTGAGGGTTTTCGGGTCTTTTTCATTTAAAATCGCGCGCGATGCGAGTGCATTGCTGAAAATTGCTGAACGAAAGATGCTCGCGAAGACCTGTCAACACCACCAAAAGAGGTGACGCGGCGTCCACGAGCTGAATTCGTACCCTGATCATACCGGTTCGCGCCGAGACCCGCGCCCCGACCGGCGCAACGGCGCCAAAACAACGTCCGTCACGCACACCTGACGCGCGAAAAACACCCCTGAAACGCGAAAATCGACCGCAATCCCGCATTCGGGGGACACTTATCCGTGTCATGATGAACTGGCGTTAGTCTTCTCGCCATGACGCAACGCGACTCCAACCTGGCCGACGCCGATGAAAACGCCGCCCCCCGCGACCACGGGTGGAGCGAGCTTTTCGAGAACGTCAAAACCCTCGCCATCCGGAAGTCCGGCGCCATGGTCGGCGATACGCGCTTCGGCGGTGAGCCGGAAGATTACGACGCGCGCGTTCGAACGCTGCGAACGCTGATGAGCGCGGCCGACATTGCCCAACGCTTGAAACGTAATGAGCGTGAAGAACAGGAAGCGCATGACCCCTCGACCGCCGAAGCCCCCATCCTCACCGACGAAGCCGCCGACGAAGCCTATGACTGCGTCATGCGCGCCATCAACCGCGCCGAAGAGCGCGCCCCGGAAGGAGCAGAGGAAAGCGTCGCAGGCGGCTCGCCCGGCGCTGACGCGGGACGAAAAGATCCGTCTTCTGTGCCGGGCGATGTTTCCGGCGCTGGCGCAGAAAATCTGGGCGGCGAACGCCCATGACCATCAAAAAGAACCTCCCGGCGACTGGACCACATGGCTCATCCTTGGCGGGCGCGGCGCCGGCAAGACCCGCGCCGGCGCCGAATGGGTGCGCAAAATCGTCCGTAAAGGGATCGCCAACGACAACACGCCTGCGAAAGCCGTGGCGCTGGTCGCTGAAACATACGCCGACGCGAGGGAAGTCATGATTGAAGGCCCCTCAGGCATCCGTTCGGTGGAGATGGACGCGAACCGCCCCGTCTATGAAGCCTCGCGCCGGCGTCTCGTCTGGCCGGACGGCGCGGTCGCCTATTGCTTTTCCGCAGAAGACCCGGACGGCCTGCGCGGTTATCAGTTCGATGCGGCGTGGTCTGACGAATTATGCAAGTGGCGCTATCCCGAAGAGACTTGGTCGAACCTGCAGCTCGCCTTGCGGCTCGGCGCCCGCCCGCGCCAGCTCGCAACGACGACGCCGCGGCCCATGGCGCTCTTGAAGCGTCTTCTTGCATCGGAAACCGCCGTCGCGACCCGCGCATCGACTTATGACAACGCGGAAAATCTCGCCGAGGCGTTTTTCTCCGAGATCGCCGCGCAATATGAGGGCACGGCGCTGGGCCGCCAGGAGCTCATGGGTGAAATCGTCGACGATATCGCCGGCGCGCTGTGGACCTGGGCGATGATCGAGGCGGCGCGCGTGAAAGACGCGCCGACGCTCGCCCGCGTCGTTGTGGCCGTTGACCCGCCCGCCACAAGCGGTCCGGAAGCGGACGAATGCGGCATTGTCGTCGCCGGGATCGGCGATGACAGGACGGGCTATGTGCTCGCGGACTGGTCCGCAGGCGGGCTCTCGCCGCGCCAGTGGGGCGAGCGCGCCATCGCGGCTTATCACGAGTTCGGCGCCGACCGCATTGTCGTTGAAGTCAATCAGGGCGGCGACATGGCGAAGGCCGTGCTCGCGCAGATTGACGCGTCGGCGCCCGTAAAAGGCGTTTACGCGACCCGCGGCAAGCGCCTGCGCGCCGAGCCCGTGGCCGCGCTCTACGAACAGCACCGTGTACGGCATATCGGCGCCTTCCCTAAGCTCGAAGACCAGATGGTCTCCTATGTCGGCGACGGGCCCCGCTCGCCGGACCGGCTCGATGCGCTTGTCTGGGCGCTCACGGATTTGATGCTGAAGCGAAATGCGCCGCAACCGGGCGTGCGGCGCCTGCAATAGGCAAAAGCTTCAAAGGCGAAGGAAACAAAATGGCTTTGTTGGACTTACCATTTCTAAAAAGCGCGCCGGCGGCGAAGGCGTCTGCGGCCAAGGCGCTGATTTCGCTGGCGCGTCTTGGGGCGCCGGTATGGAGCCCGCGCGATTATGCGTCGCTCTCGCGACAGGGTTTTGAACGCAATGTGATCGCTTACCGCTGCATCCGTCTTGTGGCGGAAACGGCGGCGTCTGCGCCCCTGCGCGTCATTGAGGGCGGGCGAGTTTTAAGCGACCATCCGCTTCTCGACCTTCTTAAAAAGCCGAACCCGGAACAATCGGGTGCGGAGCTGTTCGAGAGCTTTTACGGGTTTCTGCAAACCGCCGGCAACGCCTATCTGGAAGCGGTCGCCATCGACGATGCGCCGCGCGAGCTTTATGCACTGCGCCCGGATCGGGTGAAGATCAGGCCGGGCGAGGGCGGCTGGGCGGACGGCTTCGATTATACGGTGGGCGCACGGACCGTGACCTTCCGCAAGGCGGCGGGCGCCATGTCGCCGATCCTCCATTTGCGACTTTTTCACCCGACGAACGATTATTACGGGCTCTCGCCGCTGGAGGCGGCGTCGACGGCGGTCGATCTTCATAACGCCGCATCGGCGTGGAACAAGGCGCTCCTTGACAATGCGGCGCGGCCCTCCGGCGCGCTTGTTTATAAAGGCCCGGACGGGGCGGAAAACCTCACCGCCGAGCAGTTCGACCGCCTCAAGGTGGAGCTTGAAGACGCCTATCAAGGGTCGGCGAACGCCGGCCGGCCGCTGGTGCTCGACGGCGGGCTTGAATGGCGCTCCATGTCGCTGTCGCCGGCGGATATGGACTTTATCGAGGCCAAGAACACCGCCGCGCGCGAGATTGCGCTGGCCTTCGGCGTGCCGCCCATGCTGCTCGGCATCCCCGGCGATAATACCTATGCGAACTATAAGGAGGCCAACCTCGCCTTCTGGAAACAAACCGTCCTGCCGCTTGTTAAAAAGACAGCGGCGGCGCTGACGGCGTGGACGGCGCCGGCGTTCGGGGCGCGCTCCGGCGGCGTTGAAGTGGTGTGCGAGACATCCGACATCGATGCGCTCTCCGCCGAGCGCGATGCGCTGTGGTCGCGGATCGCCTCTGCCGATTTCCTTGATGACAATGAAAAACGCACGGCGCTCGGCCTTGGTCCGCGGCCGGCGGGCGGGGAGGGCGGCGATGCATAGCATTTCCCTCCCGAGACCCGGTCCCGGCCCCGATGTGGCGCCGGGCGATGGCGGCCCGCGCGCGCCGGAGGTGCGCATCACCCTCGCCATCGGCGCCGCCGTTCTGGTGCAGACCGCGCTTGCGCTCATCTGGACGGGCGCTGCGTCGGAGCGCCTGGCGCAGCTTGAAAAGCGCGCCGATGAAAACGCCGAACTCGTTGAACGCACCGCCCGCGTTGAAGAACAGGTGCGCTTCGCGACGAGTGCGCTCGCGCGCATCGAACGAAAACTCGACCACGCCATCACAGAGGAGCGCCCGCGATGACTGGGCCAAAAAAAGCGCCACTAATTACAACCGATGTCGGCGCGCGCGCCGGCCCTTATGGGCAAACACTGGCGCCCGTAACGGTCGCCACCATCGAGGGGTATGCCGCGATTTTCGACAAGCCGGACCTGGAAGGCGACATCGTTGCGCCCGGCGCCTTTGCAAAATCGCTCGCCGAGGGCGCGCCGGTCCGGATGCTTTATCAGCATAAGGCGGAAACGCCCATCGGTCGCTGGCTTGAGTTCCGCGAAGACAAAAAGGGCCTTTTTGCCGTCGGCGAGATCGTTTTGAACGCCGCCTCCGCGCGCGATGTTTACGAACTGATCGCCGGCGGCGCCATCAACGGGCTTTCCATTGGCTACCGCACCATCAAGGCGCGCAAGGCAAGGCGCGCCGCCGGCGGCGGCCGGCGCATCATGGAGGCGGACCTCTGGGAGGTCTCGGTGGTGACGTTCCCCATGGCGCCGCGTGCGCTCATCACATCCGTCGGCGCGCCATCTGCTCAGCCACCATCGTTTCTTTCACCCGAACGCCCTTGCGCTTTTCTCCCCGAAGCGCAGGCGGACCGGCGGGCGCATCGCGCCCCACCCGCCCCTTGCCCCCTTGGGGGCGGCGCGAGCGCCCGCCATTTTGCCGACGCTCTTCGCAGCGCGGCGCGCACTTTGTCAGCTTAAGGAGCAATAGACATGACAGTAGAAATAAAAGATGCGGGCGGCGCCGACATTCGCGGCGCCATGCGCGACTTCCTCGGCGCCTTTGAAGAGTTCAAGGACGCCAATGACGAACGCCTCGCGGCGCTGGAAGAAAAACGCAGCGACGATGTCGTCCTGCGCGAAAAGATCGACCGCATCAACGACGCCGTGACACAGCAAAAGGCGGTTGTCGACCAGATCGCCCTCAAAAGCCGGCGCCCGCAGCTCGACGGCGCCGCGCCCGTCCTGCCCGATGAGCGCAAGGCCGCGTTTTTGCGTTACATGCGCGCCGGCGACGGCCAGGCGAGCGCGGCTCTTGAAGAAAAAGCGTTGAGCGCCGGTTCCGACCCGGACGGCGGCTATCTCGCGCCGGAAACGACGGAGCGGATCATCGCCGCGGCGGTGAAGGACATTTCGCCCATCCGTCAGATCGCGTCGGTGCGCGAGATCGGCTCGAACAGCTTTAAAAAACCGGTCTCCAACGGCGACGGCGTCGCCGGCTGGGTCGGCGAAACCGGCGCGCGCATCGAGACGGCCTCGCCGTCGCTCTCGGCCATCGAGTTCCCGACCATGGAGCTTTACGCCATGCCGGCGGCCTCGCAGACGCTTCTCGATGACGCGGTCGTCGATATCGAGCAGTGGCTCGCCGACGAGGTCCAGACCGAGTTTGCGGTGCAGGAGGGCGCGGCGTTCGTCAACGGCGCCGGAACGAGCCAGCCCAAAGGCTTTTTAAGCTACACGATCGCCGAAGAGAGCGTCAAAGGCGCCGATCAGCTCGGCTATGTGGCGACCGGCGTTGCGGGCGACTTTCCCGCAAGCGACCCGTCGGACGTCCTCTTGGATCTCGTTTATACGCCGAAGCAGTCCTACCGCGCCAATGGGCGGTTCGTGCTCAATCGCTCCGTCCTCGCACAATTGCGTAAGTTCAAGGACGCGGACGGCTCTTATCTCTGGCAGCCGTCAACGCAAGCCGGCGAGCCTGCGCGGCTTCTCGGCTATCCGGTGACGGAAGCCGAAGAGATGCCCGACATCGGCGTTGACAGCCACTCGATTGCGTTCGGCGACTTCCGCCGCGGCTATCTCATCGTCGACCGGGTGGGCGTGCGTGTTTTGCGCGATCCGTATTCTGCAAAACCGTATGTCCTTTTCTATACGACGAAGCGCGTCGGCGGCGGCGTTCAGGACTTCGATGCGATCAAGTTCCTGAAATTCTCTGTGAGCTAACGGATTTCACAAAAACAAAGCGCCGGCGGGCGTTCACCAACCGTCCGTCGGCGCAAACCACCCGATCAGCGAAAGCGAGAAAGGCCATGACCCTGACGTTACTGACGCCGGCGACCGAAGACCCGGTCGATCTTGCGGAAATGAAAGACCACTTACGTATTCTGCATCATGACGAAGATGTGCGGATCGCCGGTTATCTGAAGGCGGCGACCGCGGGTATCGAGCGCCGGGCGGGGTTCGCGCTCCTGCCGCAGACCTGGCGTCTGACGCTGGATGCGGCGCCGACCGAAACGATCACCCTGTCCCCGGCGCCGCTTTTTTCCGTTACCGAGATAGCGGTGAAAGACAAAAGCGGCGGCGAAACACCTGTGACCGCAAGCGCCTATGAGGTCGCCGGCGGCCTGCCGGGGCGGGTGCGCGCAGCCGAGCCGTGGCCCGCGCCGGGCGTCAAGACCGGCGGCGTGCGGATCGATTTTATCGCGGGGTTTGCGGATGCGGCCTCCCTGCCGGCGGACCTCAAACAGGCGGTCAAGCTGCTCGCGGCGCATTTTTATGAAGCGCGCGAGGCGGCCAGCGAAGAACCGCTCTCCATTGTACCGCATACCGTGGATGCGCTTCTCGCACCTTATCGGCGGATCGCCCTATGATCGGCCTTCATCGACATAAAATAGAGCTGTTGGCGCCCGTGCGCACGCCCGACGCCGGCGGCGGCGCGAGCCTTGTCTGGGCGCCTGAGACCGCGCTCTGGGCGCGTATCGACCGGCTTTCGTCAACGCGCGACTTCGCCGGCGACCGCACCAACCGGCTAAGGCGCATCGCGGCGACCATCCGTCAACGGACGGATATCGCACTCGGCGCGCGGATCGGTTTCGATGGCGCGGTCTATGAAGTCACCAGCATCGAAGACGATGCGCCGGGCCGGCGGATCACGTTAATTTGCGAGGAGGCGCCGTCATGAGCGATTCCATCTGGGCGCTGCAGCGCGCCATCTATCAGGAACTGTCGAACGACGCGGGGCTCGGCGCCTATATCGGCGCGCCTGCGCGGATTTTCGATCATCCGCCCGATGGCGCAGGGCTTCCCTATATCGTGATCGGCGCCGGGCGCGCGAGCGACTGGAAGGGCGTTGACCGCGGCGTCGAGCATGACGTGCGCCTGCATGTCTATTCCCGCTATGCGGGGCGGCGCGAGATCAAGGAAATCATGAGCGCCGTTTACGATGCGCTGCACGAGGCGGCATTCGCTGTCGATGGTCACCGGCTCGTCAACATCCGGTGCATTTTTTCCGACGCGCTCAGGCGCACCGACGGCGAAACCTATGAAGGCGTGATGCGGTTTCGCGCCATGACGCAGCCTCTTTGATCTGGCGCGTGTCTTACCACGATTGAGCGACGCTCATTCGCGGATCGACCAAAGAGACCGAAACCTGCTCACAGAGTTTTAGGAGATACATTATGTCAGCACAAAGAGGAAAAGATCTTCTGTTGAAGGTCGGCGACGGCGGCGCGCCGGAAAGTTTTACGACCGTCGGGGGCTTGCGCACGCGCTCGCTTTCGCTCAACGCGCAAACCGTCGACATCACGCATTCGGGCTCCGCCGGCGGCTGGCGCGAATTGCTGGCGGGCGCAGGCGTGCGCGAAGCGGCGATTGCCGGCGCCGGGGTGTTTCTGTCGGATGCGGCGGCTGAGAGCGTCCGCACCGCGTTTTTCGACGGCGTCATCCGTGCATGGCGCATCGTTATTCCCGGCTTCGGCGAGATCGAGGGCCCGTTCCAGATCGTCAATCTCGATTATGCGGGCGACTATGCGTCGGAGGCGACCATGTCGCTTTCGCTCGCAAGCGCGGGCGAGATCGCGTTTACGCCGGCGGCGCCCGCATGAGCCGGCCCGATCAGGCGACCCTTGCGGTCAATGGCGAGCCCCGCGTTCTGCGCCTGACGCTGGGCGCTCTTGCGGAGATAGAAACCGCGCTTGGCGGCGGCGATTTCGACGCCTTGCAGGCGCGCCTTCAACGCCCGAGCGTCGGTGATCTCCTGTTGATCGTACACGCACTGCTCGCCGGCGGCGGCGCGGCGATATCGTTCGAGGCGCTCAAAACCGCGGAGATCGATCTCAGCGACGCCGCCGCCGCGGTCGCCGAAGCCTTCGCGGCGTTTTCTTCTGCGAACATGCCGACGGACGATCCGGGCGCGGACGCCATGGAGGCGCCGGGAAAGTCCGCAGCGCCGCATCGGCCGCGGGCGCCGATCGACGGACATGGTTCGTATACGCTGTGACGGAACTTGGTCTCAGCCCGCGCGACTTCTGGTCGCTGTCTTTGAGCGAGTGGCGCTGGCTCGCGGCGGCCGCGGGGCTCGCTTCGGATTTCGCCATGGACTTGGCAATGGACCGGGCCGCCCTCGCGCATCTTGTTCAACAATTCCCGGATGGTGCCTCATGACCGACAGAAACGATATTTCCTTTCATCTCGCCGCCAGCGCCGAGGACGCGCGCATCGCCGGCGAAGAATTAAAACGCGTCGCGGAAGAAGAGATCCTGCCCGCGGCGGCCCTGATCGAAGACGCGTTTCAGAGCGTCGGCTCGACCATTCAGTCGTCGCTGCGCAGCGCCGCCGACAGCGGCGAGTTATCCATGAAGCGCCTCGCGCGCGCCATCGTTCAGAACCTGCGCGCGCTCGCCATCGATAGCCTGGTGCGCGAGCCGGTGCGCAATTTGGTCGCGAACGCCCTGTCTGCATCCGTTGGCGGGGGCCTCAACACCGCCGCCCATACGGCCGCCGGCCCCATCACGGGCGGGCGCGCGCTCGGCGGGCCTGTGGCGCCCGGCGGCGCCTATCTGGTGGGCGAGCGGGGCCCGGAGATTTTCAGCCCCCATGGCGCGGGCGTCGTGGCGCCCATGGCGCGCAGCGGCGCCGGCGTCACCGTCAACATCACACTGCCGGGCGTCACCGATGCGGAAAGCTTCCGCCGTTCGGAGACGCAAGTTTCCGCTGCGCTTGCGCGCGCCATCGGCCGCGGACGGCGCAATCTATAATTCGTATACAAACTTACTAGACGAAGGAGGTGTCTCCATGTCGTTTCATGATGTTCTGTTTCCGATTGATATTGCCTTTAATTCAGAAGGCGGTCCCATGCGCAGGACCGATATCGTCGCGCTTGTTTCCGGCCATGAGGAGCGCAACTCCCCCTGGGCGGGCTCGCGGCGTCGCTTCAACGCCGGCTATGGCGTGAAAACCATGGCCGATATCGAAGCGGCGATCGCGTTTTTCGAAGCGCGGCGGGGGCGCCTCTACGGGTTTCGCTTTCGCGACCCGTTCGATTTCAAAAGCTGCCTGCAAACGCAAAGCCCCGCTCATGACGATCAATATCTCGGCGACGGCGATGGCGAGAAAACCCTCTTTCAACTGACGAAAACCTATAGCGCCGGCCCCGCGCCCTATGAGCGCACGATCACGCGGCCCGTCGCGGGGTCGGTGCTTGTGGGCGTCGCCGGCGCACCGCAAACACCGGGAACGGACTTTACGGTAGACGCCGCCACGGGCGCCATAAATTTCGCCGCGCCGCCCGCCGCCGGCCAGGCGGTGACGGCCGGCTTCCTGTTCGACACGCCCGTCCGTTTCGACACCGATGAACTCAGGATCAATCTTGCGGCGTTCAAGGCCGGCGACATCCCGTCGATCCCCTTGATCGAGGTGCTTTCCTGATGCGCGCGATTGATGCAGATCTCGCCGCGCATCTTGAAAGCGGCGCAACGACGCTCGCCACCTGCTGGCGCATTCGCCGGCGCGACGGGTTTGTGCTCGGCTTTACGGACCATGACCGCGCGCTCTCCTTCGACGGAACGACATTCTCGCCGGATACGGGCGCGAGCGGTTCAGCGCTTCAGTCGAGCGCGGACCTTTCTGTCGACAACAGCGCCCTTGAAGGCGCGCTCGCCGCCGATGCGCTGAGTGCGGAGGACCTCGCGGCGGGGCGTTATGACGGCGCGGAAATAGACGTCTTTCGCGTCAACTGGGCCGCACCAGAGCAGCGGCTTCTTCTGAAAACCGGCGTCCTTGGCGAGGTCAGGCGCGAGGGCGAGGCGTTCACCGCCGAGTTGCGCGGGCTCTCCCATCATCTCGGGCAGGCGGTGGGCCGTGTCTATCAGCGCCTCTGCGACGTTAATCTCGCGAGCGCCAAATGCGGCGTCAATCTCGATGCGGCGGGCTTTAAGACGACCGGCGCGGTAACGGCGCTGCGCGATGCATCGAGTTTTATCGCCGACGGTTTTGAGAGTTTCGACGACGAATGGTTCGCGCACGGTGTTCTCACCTGGGAAACGGGCGCTAATACCGGCGCGCGCGCGCATGTGAAAACCCAGACCAAGACCGGCGCCATCGGGCTCTGGCTGCCGGCGGGCGCCGACATCGCTATCGGCGATACGTTCACAGCGCGGGCGGGCTGCGACAAGCGATTTAAAACCTGTACGGATAAATTCGCGAATTCGACGAATTTCCGCGGCTTTCCCTTCATGCCGGGCAACGACTTTGCCGTCTCCTATCCGTTGAAGTCGGAGAAAAACGACGGCGGCAAACGCTAACCCTCAAAGTCCAAGGAGTTTCGCCCATGGCCGATATTTCGACATTTTCATCGACCCTGTCGCGACTGCAGATCATCGAGGCGGCGCGCGAGTGGATCGGCACGCCTTACGTGCATCAGGCGAGCGCGAAGGGCGCCGGCGCCGATTGTCTCGGGCTGATCCGCGGCGTCTGGCGCGAGCTTTACGGCCGCGAGCCGGAAGCGCCGCCGCCCTATACGCCCGACTGGAACGAGCGCTCTTACTATGGCGGCGGCGGACGCGATGTTCTTCTCGAAGCCGCGCGGCGCAACCTCGTCGAAAAGCGCGGGGCTAAAGAGGGGGCGTTCGAGCCTGGCGACGTGTTGATCTTTCGCGTCGCGCCCGGCGGGCCGGCGAAGCATTGCGGTCTTGCCTCCGCGCCGGACCGGTTCATCCACGCCTATGCGGGCCGCGCGGTGACCGAAAGCTGGTTCAATCGCTGGTGGCGCGCGCGCCTCGTCGGGGTGTTCGAATTTCCGGATACGGACTGAACTCGTAAGGGAGGCGTAAATGGCCCAACTTCTGTTAACGGCTGCGTCGGGCGTCGGGGCGGCGGTCTCGAAAGCCGGCGTCGGCGCGATTTTAACGCAGACCGTCGCCGGCGTCGCGTCGTCCTATGCGGCGAGCTATGTGGACCGGTTGATCTTCGGACCGCGCAAGCGAAGCGTTGAAGGCCCGCGCCTTGAAGGCTTTCAGGTGCAGGCGAGCCAGGAAGGCGCGCCGGTGCTGCGCCTTTATGGCCGCGCGCGCGTCGCGGGCCAGCTGATCTGGGCGGCGAATTTCAGGGAAACGACGTCGGAGACCGTGGAGACCCAGGGCGGCAAGGGCGGCCGGCCCGCGGCGCAAACAACGATCACGGAATATCTCTATTCGATTTCTTTTGCGGTCGGCCTCTGCGAAGGCGAGATCGACCGCATCGGCCGCGTCTGGGCCGACGGCAAACCGTTCGATTTGTCCGCCCATAATGTGCGCGTCTATCGCGGCGGCGAGGGCGAGACGCCCGACGGCCTGATCGCGGCCATGGAAGGGGCGGCGCCCGCCTTTCGCGGGCTCGCCTATGTAGTGTTCGAGGATCTGCCGCTGAAAGATTTCGGCAACCGCATCCCGCAGCTTTCCTTCGAGATTGAAAAGAGCCTGAAGGAAACCGATCCGGACGCGCTTGAAAATGCGCTCACAGCCGTCACCATGATCCCCGGCTCGGGCGAGTTCGTCTATGGCGAAACTGCGGTCGCGCGCGAGGGCGGCGAGGGCGTGACGATTTCGGAAAACACGCATAATAATCAGGGAACGACGGATTTTACCGCCTCGCTCGATGCGCTGACCGCCGCGACGCCCAACCTGAAACATGTCTCGCTGGTGGTCTCCTGGTTCGGCGATGCGCTGGATGCAGGAAACTGCACGCTTCGCCCCGGCGTTGAAAACCGTAGCAAGATCACCGCGCCTTATGACTGGTCCGCAGGCGGCGCCACGCGCGAGAGCGCGCATCTTGTTTCCACGCTCAACGATGCGCCCGCCTATGGCGGCACGCCTGCCGACGCCGCGGTCATCGAGGCGATCCGCGCGATGAACATGCGCGGCCTCGACGTGATGATGCACCCGTTCATTCTCATGGATGCGCTGGGCTATCCGTGGCGCGGGCGCATCTCCACTGGCGCCAACGACCGGACGGCGATAGCGGCGAACGATATCGCTTCGTTTTTCGGAACCGCCCAGCCGGCGCATTTCTCGCTTACGGGCGGCGGCGTCAGCTATGCGGGTCCGGATGAGTGGTCGTTCCGCCGCATGATTTTGCATCACGCTTATCTATGCGTCGCGGCGGGCGGCGTTGCGTCGTTTCTTCTGGGCTCGGAGCTGCGCGGGCTGTCGCGCACGCGGGACGGCGCCGGCGCGTTCCCGTTTGTGGCGCAGTTGAAGGCCCTCGCAGCCGACGTGCGTCAGGTCCTGGGCGCGGGAACGGACATCTCCTACGGCGCCGACTGGTCGGAATATTTCGGCTATCAGCCCCCGGACGGATCGGGCGATGTATTCTTTCACCTCGACGATGTCTGGAGCGACGCGAATATCGATTTCGTCGGTATCGATAATTATATGCCGCTCGCCGACTGGCGTGACGGCTTTGCCCATCTCGACGCGCTGGCCGGCGCCCGGGGGCAGTATGACCGCGCCTATCTCATGTCGAACATCGAGGGCGGCGAGGGGTTCGACTGGTTTTACGCAAGCGATGAAGACCGCGACAATCAGCTGCGCACGCCGATCACCGACGGCGCTCATGGTGAGCCGTGGATCTATCGGTATAAGGATTTAAAAAGCTGGTGGTCGAGCGCGCACCATAATCGCCCGGGCGGCGTGCGCGCCGCGTCGCCGACAAGCTGGGTTCCCCGCTCGAAGCCCATTGTGTTCACCGAGGCGGGCGCGCCCGCGGTCGACAGGGGCGCCAATCAGCCGAATGTCTTTGTCGATCCGAAAAGTTCGGAAAGCGCGCTGCCGCATTATTCTTCCGGCGCGCGGGACGATCTTGCGCAGCGCCGCGCCATTGAGGCGACGGCGAAATACTGGCGCATTGGCGCGAACAACCCGACATCGCCACTTTACGGGGGCGCCATGGTGGACACTGAGCGGCAATATTTTTACGCCTATGATGCACGTCCGTTCCCTGATTTTCCGGCGCGGTCCGATGTCTGGGGCGACGCGGCCAACTGGGAAAAGGGCCACTGGCTGAACGGGCGGTTGGGGCGTGCGCCGCTCGATCTTCTTGTCACCGCGCTTGCCGGCGAGGTCGGCGTGACGGCGGTGGAGACCGGCGGCCTTGAAGGCGTCGTCACCGGCTATGTGGTCGACCGGCCCATGAGCGCGCGCGACATGATCGATCCGTTAGCGGATGTTTTCCAGTTCGACATGATCGAGACGGGCGCAGAGCTCCGGTTTCAGCCGCGCTATGGCGGCGCGGAAACCGCGTTCGATGCGCGCGCGCTCGCCGCACGCGACAGCGCCGGCGCCTTCACGCTGGCGCTTGCACAGGAGGCGGACCTGCCGGCGGCGGTGCGGCTCGGCTTTTTTGACGAAGCGGAAGACTTCGCCCCCGGCGCTGTTGAGGCGCGCGATCCCGGCGCGCGGCCCCTGCGCGAGGTTGGGGTCGACATCGCCGCGGTTCTGCCGGCCGCGGAAGCCGAAGCGCGGGCTCGCTCGATCCTCGCCGACGCCTGGGTGATGCGCGAGACGCTCACCTTCGACCTGCCGCCATCGGCGACGGCGGTTGAGCCGGGGGATATCATGATACTGAACGATGTCGGCGCGGACCGACGCTACCGCGTCACGGAAATTGAAGACGCCGGCGCGCGGACCTGTTCGCTCGTGCGCATGTCGCCGCATGTTTACAACGCGCCCACGGGGCCAGCCGTCTTCACCCCGCCGGCGCCGGCGGCGGTGTTTGGCCAGCCCGTCTGGGAACTGATGGACCTGCCGCTTCTGCGCGACGGCGACGCGGGCGAAGGCCCCGTCTTCGCCGCCTTCGCGGACCCGTGGCCCGGCGGCGTCGCGCTATACCGTCAGGCTGGCGACGGCGCGCCGCAGCTTGCCGCCCGCGCGGGCGCCCGCGCTGTCATGGGCCGCCTCGAAACCGCGCTCGCGCCGTCCTTTTCCGGGCGATGGGACAACCGGTCCGTGACGGTGCGGCTTTCCTATGGCGTCCTTGCGGCCCGCGCGCCGGAGGATGTGTTCGAAGGCGCCAATCTCTTTGCGGTCGAGAGCGCGGACGGCTCGTTCGAGGTCGCGCAGTTTCGCGAGGCCGTGCTCGGCGAGGACGGCGCCTGGCGGCTGACCGGCCTGTTGCGCGGGCAGGCGGGCTCCGAGGTCGCGGCGGCGCTCGGTGCGCCGGTCGGGGCGCGGTTCGTTCTTTTAACGCCGGCGCTTGCGCGCGCCGACTTCAGCGCCGCCTCGCGCGGGCTCGATTTTGCGTGGTCCGCCGGGCCGGAGGCGGACCTTCCCGGTACGGACACTTTTTCTGAAAAAATCCTCGCCATGGGCGCACGCGCCTTGCGGCCCCTCTCGCCGGTTCACCTGCGCGCGCGCCGCGACGGCGGCGATATCCGCCTTGCCTGGATACGACGAACCCGCGAAGGCGGCGACAGCTGGGAGGGCGAGGTTCCCCTTTCGGAGTTTTCGGAAGCCTACCGTATACGGGTTTATCAGGGCAGCGCACTTTTGCGCGAGGCAGAGACCGCAGCGCCGGAATATCTTTACACCGCGGCGGATATCGAGGCCGATTTCGGTCCCGCCGGGCCGGGCGCGTCGATCAGTTTTTCCGTCGTGCAGATCTCCGATGCCGTCGGCGAGGGATACGCGCAGGAAACGAGCGTGGTGATTGCGTAGTTCAATCGCCATGAGAGCGGCGGCGAATAATATGTTTAAGGTTTGTCGGTTGGATGGTGTCAGGTTGACAATAGATAGAGCGCATACACAAGAGCCATGCAATACCATACACAATAGCCGAGCATGGCGCTTTGGATGAATTTAAGGGTGTGCGGCACGGTTATGGGGTCGCTGGCGTAGGGAAGAGTTTTCTCCCATGCTCGAAACACGATTATGTGTGCCGCATGCAGAATAAGGCCGGGAAATATGGAAAATATGACGAACGGGAAGAGGGTCATTTCGGCTTTTCTAACGCCGCCCGCTTGCAGAACAATAGCGCCCGCTATTGCGGCAGGTATGCCGGCGAAGAAAGCAGCGACGGCTATGCGGGCTGGCGTCTTCGGAATAATCTCCAATTTTAAACCCCTTATGAAACGTCCGTGTAAACACTGTTTTGAAGCCCTGGTTTACTCGACAAGAAAATACATAAGCGCCATGTGTGGGAACGCTAAGCGACTTAAATTCCCAAAAGCATCAGCACGCCAAAAAAAAACGCGGCGCCGAACACAATGCTGCTGAAATAATGCTGCTGAAATATAGTGGGATCGCCACAATCCGGGGGGCGTGTTCAATTTCTTTGTCCGTTGCTTTTTCATAGAGCCAGGCGCCGCCGGCAATGAAAAGCAGAAAGGATATCGCGCAGACGACAAATGCCTCAACGTATCCAATTACAATATAGGGCGTGAACGGCCCTTCTGTGCGGTCCCGGGCGATTTGGACGAATGTCATGACCGTGAGCGCGGCGGAGAAGTAGATAATCAGAGGGTGCGGCCGATCCTCGTCGTCTTGGCGATCCTCATCGCGCTCACCGTATGACAGGTGCTCGTCCATCTGGCGGTCTCCCCCGATCCGGCGCGCGCCTTTCACGCGCGCCTCGTCGGCGCTCACTATGGCCATGGCCGCCGGGCGAATCAAATTGCTGGCCAGATGCTGGTTTTCGCAGTGCCGCGGCATGCTAAAAACCCCCGCAAAATTAACGGTTAACTCTTCATTTTCGGGGAAAATCACTTATTTCATAACCTCACGGAGGAGCGCCGCCGGGCGGGCGGTGCGGACAAAAGGTTGAAATTTAACAAAGGCTTAACGCGGGTGCGCCGCAAACCCCGAAAATGGCGGGCGCCGGCGATGGGTAAAGACGGGACGAAACTTGGCTAGAAACCCTTATGTAGTGCTGGGCCTTGCGCCGACGGCGAGCGATGCGGACATTCGCGCCGCGTTTCGCAAGCTTGCGAAAAAGCACCACCCAGATCGCAACCCGGACGACGCGCGGGCGGAGGAAAGGTTTAAAGAAGTTTCCGCCGCGTTTGATGTTCTGGGCGATCCGGAGCGGCGCAAAAAGTTCGACCGCGGCGAGATCGACGAAGAAGGGCGCGAGCGCGCCGCCCATTACGGGCAATGGTCGCGCGGGCGCGCCGGCCCCGGTTTCGGCGGCGGCGCAGGCGAGGGGCCGGGCGGTCCCGGCGCGGGCGCGTCGTTCGAGGATTTAAGCGATATCTTTTCCGACTTATTCGGCGCGCGGCGTGGCGGCGCGGGCGCCGCCGGCGGTCCGCAGCGCGGGCGCGATGTGCGCTACCGCATGGAAGTCGAGTTTCTGGAAGCGGTAAACGGCGCCAAAAAACGCGTCACCATGCCGGACGGACGCAATCTCGATCTGACGATCCCCGCGGGGCTCGAAGACGGGCAGACCCTGCGTCTGCGCGGTCAGGGCGAAAAGCCTCAAGGCGGCGTCGCCGGCGACGTTTATGTGGAGATCAAAGTTTCCGCACACGACATATTCGAGCGCGATGGCGACGATATTCATATCGAGGCGCCCATCACGCTGAAGGAAGCGGTGCTCGGCGGAAAGATCACCGTGCCGACCATCGCCGGCGATGTTTCGGTGACGGCGCCGAAATATGCAAGCTCCGGCACGGTGTTGCGCTTGCGCGGGCGCGGCGCACCGAAAGCCAAGGGCGGCGGTGCGGGCGATCAGTATGTGAAGCTTAAAATCGTCCTGCCGGAGGAGCGCGACGAAGAGCTGGAAGAGTTTGTCAAGCGCTGGAAGGGCGGCGCGTCACAGGCGGCGCGCAAGCACTTCGCCGGGGCGTAAAATCGGGGGCGGACGATTGGATATGGCGTTTAAGGATAAAAAGACTGACCGCCGCGCCGTGTCTTTGCGCAAACCGTCTCACCAATGCGCCGCGCCCATGTCTCGCGAGCGGGGCGCGCCATGAACAATCCGCATACATCTTATAAAGATGCGGCGCAGGGGCGCCTTGAAGAATTCCTGCAGGCGCTCGGCGAGAAGCCGGCCTTGCGGCTCTTTTCTCTCCTTGAGTCCGAGCGCGCGCGCGCCGGCGCCGACATGCGTGTCGATGAACAGACGACGCGCCGTTCATACCGCGAGTTGCACCGCGATCTCCTAGCGCGCATGCGCCGGCAGTTGATGACGCGCGATACCGGTTTCCCGCCGCGCATCCCCAACGCGAAACGTCTCTTCTATACGCCATTCGAGGATTTCTTCATCGGCAAGCGCAGCGGCCAGAAAACCCGCGCGCGGATTGCGCGCACCTCGCTTGATCCGATCTGGGCGCTGATGATGTCGGCGCCGGCCTGTGTCAGCGCTGCGCGCGCCGCCGCCGATCTCGATCATGCGCTGGAGCATGGCGGCGCGGCGGGCGCGCAGGAAGTCGCGCTCTTTATCGGCGCCGAAGCCGGGCTCGGCCGCCTGATTGCGCATGCGCATGAAGACGCCGCGTATCACGGGCAGGTGCTGGAGGCGCTTGGCGGCGCCGCGGCGTTCGACGATTTACAGGAGTTGCGCATCCTTCTCGGCGGCGTGGAAGCCCTGAAGAAACTGCAGGCGCTTGTGGTGGGACCCGCGGCCTCCCTGACGGAAGAGCAGGTCTACGAGCTGCGCGATCTCTTTTTATCCGTCCACGATCAATCGCATCTGCTTGGCGGATATCTGCTCCTCGCGCTGAAAGGCCGGCTTGAAAAACCATGGCGCGCGCTCAGCGTTTACTATCACCTTGCCGAAAGCGCCGACGAGCGGCTGCGGGCGGCGAAGGACGCCGTGAACCTCCTGCCGCAGAGCCTCTTTGAAGATCTTGAGTCCATGGCGCGCGCGCTGGAACGCGCCGCCGAGCGCGAGCTTTATCCGCAGACGGCGAAACTGCGCGTGACATATTTTTCCGACTACGCGGATGGCGTTGCGTCGCAGTCGGCGCGCATCGGCGACAATGTCTTCGTCAATCGCGTCGAAGCCTGCCGCGACGTTGCGGGCGCCGCGTTCGAACGGTTTTTGGAGCAGGCGATTGCGGCCATTCGCGCGGCGTTGCCGGTACGTCATGCAGGCGGCGCGAGCCGGCTTTCGGCGCTGCGGCCGGATGTGTCGGCGCCCCTTGGCGCAGGCGTTGCGGAGAACGCACGCGACGCCGGTGCGCTTGTCGCTGCTGCGCCGGACCTTGCGGCGCGCCTTGGCCGTGACGGGGCGTTCGCCGCGCGCATTGTGGCGGACGCGCGCGGCGCCATTGAAGATTATGCAGAGGGCGTCGTCACCGAAATCCGCGCTGCTGATGGCGCTGAACGCGACGATGCGCGCCGCGCCCTCGATCGTACGCTCGACCTTGCGGCGCCGTTACTCGATCGTGATGCGATTGCGCGTCATCGTGATCGTGCTGAAGCGGCGGCGCTCGTCGTTTAATGCTACGCAGAGCGCTTTCGCGGCGGTCCGCGACACTTGCAAGATGATGCGGCTATGGAAAGGCGCAAAACCCCATGAACGGAAACACCACCAAGACAGAATTTACGAATGCCGCTGGAGAAACGCTCGCGGCCGCTTTTGAAACGCCGGCGGGGCCGGTGCGCGCGGTTGCGCTTTTCGCGCATTGCTTTTCCTGTTCGAAGGACATCAAGGCAGCGCGGACATTTTCGCGCGCGTTGCGAGACGCAGGCTTCGCGGTGCTGCGGTTTGACTTTACCGGGCTTGGCGCGTCGGAAGGCGATTTCGCCAACACCAACTTTTCGTCCAACGTCGACGATCTTGTGGCTGCGGCGGACTTTCTACGGCGCGAGCACCAAGCGCCGAGCCTCCTGATCGGCCACAGTCTTGGCGGCGCGGCGGCGATCGTTGCGGCGGCGCGCATGCCGGAACTGAAAGGCGTTGCAGTGATCGGCGCGCCGGCGGATGCGGCTCATGTGACAGCGCAGCTCGGCGATGCGCGCAAAGAAATAGAAGAGCGCGGCGTTGCGGAAGTGTTGCTGGCGGGGCGGCCCTTCACCATCAAAAAGCAGTTTTTGGAAGACCTTGAAAGCCAGAGCGTTTTAACGGCCGCGTCGTCCATGAAGCGTCCGCTTCTCGTCATGCATGCGCCGCAGGATGCAACGGTGGGGATTGAGAACGCTTCGGAAATTTTCCGTGCGGCGAAACATCCGAAAAGCTTCGTTAGTCTTGATACGGCGGATCACCTTTTATCGCGAACCGAAGACGCCGCTTATGCAGCGGCGGTGCTGGCCGCCTGGGCCGGGCGGTTTCTGGATGGCGCGGGCGACGATGCGCCTGCCGCCCCGCCGCCCCATGTGGCGGGCGGCGCCGGGGCGCGCGCCGTTCCCGGCGAAGCGCTCGCGGTTGCGCTTTCCCTCGACGGTCATCCCATGACCATCGATGCGGGCGCCGCGGAAGGCGGGTCCGATCTCGGACCGAACCCGACCCGCACGGTGGAGGGCGCGCTCGCGGCCTGCGCTGTCATGACCATGAAAATGTATGCGCGGCGCAAGAAGTGGCCGCTCGACGATGTGGAGGTTCGCGTCACGCGTGCGGCCGGCGAAGACGCGCACGTCTCGCGCATTCTGGAAAAGAGCATCAAGATCCATGGCGATCTATCGGACGAGCAGCGCGCGCGCCTGCAGGAGATTGCCGATAAGTGTCCCGTTCATCGCATGTTAAGCGAGGGGGTTGAGATACGCTCGGCGCTGACATGACGGGCGGCGTGCGCGGGCAATACGACGAGCCGCGGGTCGCCCGCGACGAACTGCGCGAAAGGTGGCGGATATGCCTGATTACGCAACATTTTTAACAAATTTTAATGGCATATTTGCGCTTTCGGAATCGTGCGTTTGTGCTTATTTGGCTCTTACCGGTTAAAGCATGCCGAGTGACGGGCGCGCGAAATCGCCGGTGAATTTTTAATGGCGCGGCTTTTTAAGGACGTGACAAGGGCGCCGAAGAGACGAGCCGGCGGGTGAAACCCGGGATGCGCCGATTGCGGCGGGTTGCGATGAGCAGGATGAAACCCTGCGTGATGCGGTCCGTCCTGAAGCAGCATCGGAAAAACGAGGAAACAGACAAGGTATGATCAGCTTGAAAACATCACGCGAAAAGAAAGCCTCCGGCCGCATGGGCCTTTTGCTTGCGGGCGCTGCGACGCTTGCGATGGCGAGCGCGCCGATGGCGTCCGCCCAGGCGCCGCGCCTCATGGCGCCGCCCGTCGCCGCTGACGGCACGCTTTCCTTCGCAGATCTTGTCGAGCGCGTCAGCCCGTCCGTCGTCAGCGTTATGGTAGAGCGCGACGTGCCGGGGCCGCAGCTGCCGAGCCAGTTTGAGGACTTCTTCCGGTTTCGTTTCGGCCCGCAGGAGCGGGGCGGCGACGATTTTGACGGCGGCGCGCGCCGCGCCGTGGCGGAAGGGTCGGGCTTTTTCATCGACCGCAAAGGCCACATCGTCACCAACAACCACGTGGTTGAGGACGCCGATTCGGTGCGCGTGCGCCTTGCCGACGGCGAGGAAATCGATGCGGAAGTCGTTGGCGTCGATCCGTTGACCGATCTTGCGGTCTTGAAGGTCGATGCGCCCAAGGGACAGGCATATGTTCAGTTTGCGGAAGATGTGAACTTGCGCGTTGGCGACTGGGTGGTTGCGGTTGGCAATCCGTTCGGCCTTGGCGGCACGGTGACGAGCGGCATCGTCTCGGCCATTGGCGGGCAGAACCGCGAGAATCAGTATCTCGACTTCATCCAGATCGACGCGCCCATTAACCGCGGTAATTCCGGGGGGCCGACCTTCGACCTGAAAGGCCGCGTCGTCGGCGTCAACACGGCGATCTACTCGCCGACCGGCGGCAGCGTCGGCATCGGGTTTGCGATCCCGGCCAAGGTCGCGAAAGAAACCGTTGCGCAGCTGATTTCCACGGGCTCTGTGACGCGCGGCTGGCTCGGCATTCAGTTGCAGGAAGTGACGACAGAAATTGCGGCCGCTATCGGTCTTAAAAAACGCGGCGGCGTTCTGGTCGCGGAGGTCCTTGACGGGACCCCGGCGGCGGATGCGGGCGTGCGCAGCGGCGATGTCATCCTTGAACTGAACAATATCGACGTTCGCGATCCGAACGATCTGTCGCGCCGGGTTGCCGGCTATGCGCCGGGCGATAAGGTCAAGATGAAAGTCCTGCGCGATCGTTCGGAAAAGGTTCTCAACGTAACGCTCGGCCAGCGCGACGGCGACGATGCGGCGTCCGATGACGGGCCCGCCAACGACAACAGCGACGACGCCATGGCCGATGTGGGGCTGCGCGTGACGGAGTTGACGGATATGCTGCGCGAGCAGTTCCGCGTGCCGGACGACGTCGAGGGCGTTCTCGTTACGGGCGTGCGGTCGGGCAGCGCTGCGCAGGAGGCGGGTCTGCGAGCCGGCGCCGTGATCATCGAGGTCGATGGCGACGATGTCAGTTCGCTCCGTGATCTGAAGAACAAGATCAACAATGCGCGCAAGAGCGATAAGGAAGCGGTTCTTCTGCGCATGCAGTTCGGCGAGAACCGCCAGTTCGGCGCGTTGTCGCTCGACAAGGAGTAGGCGAGGGTTTTTGACCGCCCGCGGCGTTCGCTGCGGCGGTCCGGGGAATAAGAGCGCGTTTGGAAAAGAGTTTCCAGACGGGCTCTAAACGGGGAGGCGTATCAAACCGCGCACCGGTCAGTTGGCGTGCGGACAAGCGAGGCGAAAGGCGGCGTTTATGAGAGTGTTGGTGATCGAGGACGACGCGGAGGCGGCCGCTTATGTCGCCAAGGGCCTGCGGGAAGCGGGTCATGTGGTCGATCATGCGCTCGATGGCGAGAGCGGTTATGACATGGCGACGGCGGGCGACTATGACGCGTACGTGGTCGATCGCATGCTGCCGAAAATGGACGGGCTGACGCTTCTGTCGCGGCGTCGCGAGAACGGCGATGAAACGCCCGCGCTCTTTTTATCCGCCCTCGGCGAGGTTGATGATCGCGTCTCCGGCCTGCAGGCGGGCGGCGACGATTATCTCGTCAAGCCTTATGCTTTTTCCGAATTGCTGGCGCGCGTTGAGGCGCTGGGGCGCCGGCGCGCCGCGCCGACAGAAGTGACGACGCGCTTTCAGGTCGGCGATCTGGAACTCGACGTCATTACGCGGACGGTCCGGCGCGCGTCGAAAAAGATCGATCTGCAGCCGCGCGAGTTTCGCCTGCTTGAATATCTCATGCGCCATGCAGGGCAGGTCGTTACGCGCACCATGCTCCTCGAAAATGTCTGGGAGTATCACTTCGATCCGCAGACCAATGTGATCGACGTTCATATCTCGCGGCTGCGCTCCAAGATCGACAAGGATTTCGAAACGCCGCTTTTGAAAACTGTGCGCGGCGCCGGCTACACCATTGCCGCCGACGATTGATCCACGCCCCCGCGATGACGGCGTGGCGCTGACCCGGCGCCCCCGCTAGAAAATGGTGGGCGGCGTTAACGAAACCGTTTTATAGTCGCGCGATGCATCGGATTTTCCGCACGACTGCGTTTCGCTTTACGGTGATCTACGTCCTCTTTTTTGCGGGCGCGGTCGCGGTTCTCGGCCTCTTCGTTTATCAGGCGACCTTCGGCGAAGCGGCGAAGCAGACAGACGCGACCATCGACGGCGAGATCGACGTCCTCGCCGATCTTTTCGCCAATAACGGCGCAGGGCTTTTAACGCGGGTCGTACGCCAGCGCACCGCCTGGCGCGACGACAGCATCTACATGTTGATCCGCGCGCCCTCGGGCGCCGTGCTGGCGGGCAACCTGACCGCGCTGCCGCCGGAGGCGCTCGACGCCGAAGGCGGCTTTTTCAATTTTACCTATGAGCGGCCCATCGTTGACGCGGCGGGCCGCGAGACCGGTATCCAGTCCCGCGAGGCGCGCGGCAAGATCGTGCGGTTCCAGACCCAGTCGGAGGCCGAATCGTCATACCTCGTCGTTGTCGCCCGCGATGTCGCCGGGCGCGAAAGCCTGCGCAACCGCTCGAACGCCGTGATCGTCCGCACCGCGATTGTCACCATCGGGTTCGGCGTCGTGATCGGCGTTCTCTTCTCGCGCTCGCTCCTGCGCGGCGTTGATTCGGTGAACCGCACCGCGAGCGCCATCCGCGGCGGCGATCTTTCGCAGCGCATTGAGCTGACCGGCTCGGGTGATGAAATCGACAATCTGTCGATCAACCTGAACTCCATGCTCGATCAGATCGAGCGCCTCATGACCGGCATGCGCGATGTCTCGGACAATATCGCCCACGATCTGCGCTCGCCCCTGACGCGCATCAAGAACCGCCTCGACGACGCCATGAAAGGCGGTCCGGCAGAGAAGGAAGAAGCCCTGCGCGCGACGCTGGTGGACGCTGAGCGCATGCTGTCGACGTTCAATGCGCTGTTGTCGATTGCGCGAATCGAATCGGGCGAGGGCGCCGGCGTTTTAAAGCCCATCGACCTTGTGGCGATTGCCGAGGAAATGGCGGAGCTTTATGAACCCGCTGCTCATGAAGCCGGGTTTGAGCTTATCTTGCGCGCCAAGCCGACGCCGCCGGTGCTCGGCTCGCGCGGGCTTGTCTCCCAGGCCATCGCGAACTTTCTCGATAATGCTTTAAAATATGCAAAAGGCGGCTCGCGTATCGAACTGACGGTCGCGCCGATCAAGGCGGGCGGCGCTTTTTTGAGCGTCAATGACGATGGGCCGGGCGTTGCGCCCGGTGACCGGGATGAGATTTTAAAGCGTTTTGTGCGTCTGGAGCGCAGCCGCACGACCCCCGGCAGCGGGCTCGGGCTCAGTCTCGTCGCCGCCATCGCCCGTGCGCATCACGCCAGGCTCATCATCGAAGACGGCCTGCCGCACGCCGATGGCGACGGGTCCGGATTAAAAATGGTGATGGTCTTCCCCGCGCAAGCGAATCGGTAAAGAGCGCGTCGATTTTCATTTTTCCCTGCGTTTATATGGGAAATATTGAAATTGCCCCTTGCAGGAAAAGGGAAATCACCCCTTTGTTCTGAAAACGCCGTCGCTCAACGATAATGGCAGCGACGATGGCGCCAGGCGGCGCCGTCCGCGCGAACACAAGAAAACCCTTTAGTCAGAGGATGAAACCCTATGAGCAAAGCAGAATTCATCGCCAACGTTGCAGACGCAGGCGATATGTCGAATGCAGAAGCCAAGCGCGTCGTCGAACTGGTTTTCGGCGAAATCGAGCAGGGCCTTAAGCGCGCCAAGAAAGAAGGTAAGTACACCATCGGTACGTTCGGCACTTTCACCGTGTCGAAACGCTCCGCGCGCAAGGGCCGCAATCCGCGCACCGGCGAGGAAATCAAGATCAAAGCATCGAAGAGCCTGCGCTTCCGTCCGTCGTCGTCGCTAAAAACGGCGGCCGGCTGCTGAACGCGGCTTTCAAGCCTTACAGCTTTAAAACCGCCGTATGGGAAACGCTCCCGTGCGGCGGTTTTTTTATGAATTAAGTTATCCCCGCTCACGCGGGCCGGTGTATAGTGGTTCCAAGTAATCTGGCGTTTTCGGCGCGGGTCGATCGATCCCATCGCCTTATGCCGCCGTATCGCCTGACGACCGCATGAACACGAAGACCCGAAAACAACGCAGCGACGAACGCGCCGCATATGGCGGCGCCCGCCCTTTATGACCGAGCCTCTTTCTCTCGCCGCCGCCATCCAGCGCACGCCAGCGCCATTCGGTGATGCATCGAGCGATAACTTGGCGGATGACCTGCCCGATGCGCTCGTCGCTGCAACGGAGGGGCTTTCGCCAAAGGCGCGCGCGCTTGTTGCGCGGGTTGCGGCGTGTTCGCCCTATCTGCGCCGGTTGATGACGCGCGATGAGGCGCTGACGCGGTCGGTTCTGGAAACGGCGCCGGAAACGACGCTCGCCGCCGCCATGGACGATGTGCGCGCCGCGCCGTCGCTGGCGGATGGGCCTTTGCGGCTCTCTGCGTTGCGCAAGGCGAAAGACAAGGCCTCTCTCGCGATTGCACTCGCGGACATCGCCGGCGTTTGGGACGCCATGGAGGCCGCGCGTCGTCTCAGTCTTTTTGCGGACGCTGCGGCTGACGCGGCGCTCGCCATGGCGCTGTCGCGGCGGTCCGGTCCTCAAGCGGACCCGAAAACGTCCGGTATCGCTATTATCGCCATGGGCAAACATGGCGCATACGAACTGAATTACTCAAGCGATATCGATCTTATCGTTGTTTACGATCCCGAACGGGTTGCCGACAATCCGGGCGAGGCGAAAGCAATTGCGGTCAAAGCGACGAAGGAGATGGTCTCCGCGCTCGGTTCGCAAACGCCAGATGGTTATGTGTTCCGGACGGACCTGCGGCTCCGGCCTGATCCGGGCGTCACGGCGGCCGCGCTCTCGGTCAATGCGGCGGAGAGCTATTATGAGGCGTACGGTCAAAACTGGGAGCGGGCTGCGTTCATCAAGGCGCGCGCGGCGGCGGGCGACGTAACCGTCGGCAAGGCGTTTTTGAAGGCGCTGCGTCCCTTCGTCTGGCGCAAATATCTCGACTACGCCGCCATTGAAGACGTTAAGTCGGTAAAGCGGCAGATCCACGCTTCGAAGGGCGGCGGCGACATCGAGTTTTTCGGCCACGATGTGAAGATCGGCCGCGGCGGGATTCGTGAGATTGAGTTTTACGCCCAGACGCAGCAGCTCATCCTCGGCGGCAAAAATCCTGATTTGCGCCCGCCTGCAACGCTTGATGCGCTGGCCGCGCTTTGCGCGCGCGGTGTCATCTCAGCCTCCGCACACGACATATTGGCGCGGTCCTATGTTTTTCTGCGCGATGTCGAGCACCGTCTGCAGATGATCAATGACGAGCAGACGCACAAGCTGCCGCCTGACGAGGCCGGGGTCGCGCGGGTGGCGGCGTTTTTGGGCTATGATGATGCGCGCGACTTCCGCCGCGATGTTGAGGAAACGCTGCGCGCGGTTCATAACCAGTTTGCGGCGCTTTTCGATTATGAGGAGGGGCTTGCGAGCGACGCTGGATCGCTCGTTTTCACCGGTGTCGAAAACCATCCGGAAACGCTGGAAACGCTCGCCGCCATGGGCTTTACCCGCACCGGTGAAGTGAGTGAGACGATCCGCCGGTGGCATGCGAGCGGCGTGCGCGCAACGCGCAGTCAGCGCGCGCGAGAGCTTTTGACCGCGCTGACGCCGACACTGCTGGAAGCGTTATCGGCGGCAGGCGACGCCGATGAGGCCTTCTTTGCGTTTCACGCGTTCCTGTCGGGCCTGCCCGCAGGCGTGCAGGTGTTTTCGCTTCTCGCCAACAATCCGGATGTTTTCAACGCGCTGATCCGTATCATGACCATATCGCCCTATCTGGCGAAGGAACTGTCGCGGCGGTTGAATTTCGTGGAGCAGCTTCTGGAAAGCCGATGGGCGGCGCCGCCGCCGGCCTGCGACGCCTATGCGCCGGCCCTTGCTGCTGCTCTTGCCGCCGCGCGCGCCAGCGCAGAGGCCCATGGCGGCGCCTATGAGGCGCAGCTCAACGCCGCGCGCCGCTGGGCTGGGGAGGAACGGTTCCAGATCACCGCGCAGCTGGCGGTCGGTCTTCTGGCGCCGGAACGGGCGGCCGCCCACTACACCGCCATCGCCGACGCGGCCATCGGCGCGCTTGCGCCTATTGCGCTTGAAGAAGTCGTCGCCGCCCACGGCGCCATCGAAGGCGGCTACGCGGTTCTTGCTTTCGGCCGGGTCGGCGCGGGCGACATGACCGCGATGTCGGATGTCGATCTCACGTTTATTTACGATGCGGCCGAAGATGCCGTCTCCGATGGCGAAAAACCGCTCGCCGCCGGGCAGTATTTTTCGCGTTTCGTGCGCCGCCTCATCACGGCGTTGTCGGCGGCGACCGAGGAGGGCGCCCTTTACGAGGTCGATATGCAACTGCGCCCGTCGGGCCGGGCCGGGCCGACCGCGGTGCGGTATTCGGCCTTTTGCCGCTATTATGCCGAAGAGGCGTGGACATGGGAGAAAATGGCCCTGACCAAGGCGCGCATCGTCGCCGGGGAGGAAACGCTCGCGGCGAAAACCGCCGAAGAAACGCGGCGCATTCTCTCGCGTCCCATGGACCGGAGCGCGCTCAGCGCCGATATCCTCGATATGCGCGCGAAAATGCTGGAGGCGAAACCCGGCCGGGGCCCCTGGGACGTCAAACACGCCAAGGGCGCTATGGCGGACGTTAACTTTATTTGTCAGTTTCTGGCGCTTACTCATGGGGCGGATTTGGGGCCGGCGCCCCGGCGGACCACCGAGGCGCTCGCCTTTTTTGCTGAGCGCGGCGTTCTTTCGGAGACGTATGCGGAGCGCCTGAAGGAGAGATACGTGCTTTACGACGCCATTTTACAAGTATCGCGGGCGGCGACCGGCGGCGTTTTCGATCCCGCAAGCGCCGGGCCGGCCCTGAAAGAGCGGATGGCCGCCCTTTGCGGCGCGCGCGATATCGAGGCGGCCGAGGCGGGCCTCGTCGCAGCGCAGTCGGAGGTGGCGGAAATCTATGGGAATGTGATAAAATAGCATGCGCGGCGCTGTTGGGTTAAGTCCCCGCCGCGCCTGGAAGGGAGAGAGATGACATTCGGATCTGGCGAATCGGGCGGATCAGGACGGATGTGCGAAGTTTTCGGATGAAACGGGCTAATCGGGCAGAGACGGCGTTTTAGGGTAGGATGACCGGACATTTCGATTTGGTGGTCGCCGATGACGATGCGGCTGGTCTTTGCGTTGCGGCGTGTGCTGCGCGCAAGGGCGCGCGCGTTGCGCTGGTGCGCCCGGAGGCCAAACGTCCGCGTACGGCGCGCGCGGCGTCGGCGATCCCGAACTTTGTGTGGCGCCGGCTCGATCTGCAAAAATACGATCTATCGTTTTCGCCAGTCAGCGCTATCGTGTCATTATCCGCAGACGGAGAGATAGTAAAAACGGTTGAGAGCGTCGCGCGGTCCGCCGACGATCTCGAAACGCGTGGCGTCAGCGATTTCGACGTGTGGTCTGATTTTGTGCGCGAGGTCGATATGATGACGCGCCGCACCGACCGGCTGCGCGGCGAGTTTGCGCTCGATGAGTTTGGGCGGGCCGAAGGCGCCGGCCGGGCGAACGGGCGCATCAATGGCGCATCGCCGATAGAGGATCTTGCGGTCTTATCTCATTCCTGTACGGATTTTCTGGACGACTATTTCAACGATGAGCGTATGAAAACCCACGTTGGTGCGCGCGCCTTGTCCGCGGTGGGGCTTGGCGGCGCCGAGCCGGGATCGGTGGTGGCGCTGGCGGGCGTCTTTGCGCCGTCCGCATGGCCAGTACGATCGACGATGGATGCGGAAGATGTTGAAAAGGCGCTCGAAAGCGCCTGCGAGGAAGCGGGCGCGGAGATTTTCTCCGCCGCGGTGCACGCCGTTAAAGGCGCCGGCGAAAAGTTCCGCATAGTTGCGCTTTCGGACGGTCAGGAGCTTAAAACGCGTTACCTCTTTTGCGCCTCGCCCGACGCTGCGCGCCGCGCCGGCCTGTCGCCTTTCGCGGGCGCTGCATTCGGCGCCGCGAGCGGGGCGGCGAGCGCAACCATCCGCCTTAAGGTCTCCGACGATGTCGTCGCGCCAGACGGCGAGGACGGTGCGATTTTTCATCTCGCCGACGACTTGCGAGAGTTGCAGGCCGCACGCGACGCCGTCGTTGAAGGGCGTTTGCCCGACACACTGCCTATTGAGTTCCAGTTTTCCGCGCCCGGTGAAATTATTGCGTATACCGCTTATTGCCCCGACCGGTTTATGGAAGACGGCGAGGCGCGCGAATGGACGAGCCAGGATCGCCAGGCGCTCGGCGCGCGGGCGATTGAGCGCTTGTCCAGTCATCTCGGTGGTCTGGGCGACAAGGTCGTGCGCAGCGATGTGTCCATCGACGGCGCTTATGACGGTGAAAACGCGGTCAGCGCGGAAGCGCCGGACCCGCGCATTATCGTTCAGCCGGCGAGCGTCAACACGATCGCCGCCGCGGTGACGCTTGCCGATCGGTTGCTGCATGAGCACTGACGCCCCCTCGCCAGTATCCGCAGGCCGCCAAACGTCCGCAGGCCGGATCGAAGGCGGCATCGATGCGGTCGTGATCGGCGCCGGCCCCAACGGGCTTGCGGCGGCGGCCTCGCTTGCGCGGGCGGGGGCCCGCACCGTTCTTCTTGGTGCGACCGCCGATATCGGCGGCGACGGGCGTCGCCGAGAGATCGCGCCGGGCGTTGTCGTCAATGACGGCGAGCATCTCGTCAGTCATCTCGATGCGACGCTGATCAGCGAACTTGGTCTTTATAAACACGGCGTTGAGTACGCCGCGCGTCGTCTCGATACGACGTATTTTTTTGACGACGAACCGACCATCACGCTTTCCGGCGACCCGACGCAGGGGTTTCAGTCGCCCGATGTTGCGGCGTTGCCGCATGCGGCGGCGTTTCAGCGTTTTTTCGACGAGATGATACGAGGCGCGGGGCTTCTTGCGCCGGCGCTCGCCGGACCGCGCTTCGGTGGAAAGGGCGCTACCCTTGATGAGATTATCGAGCGCGCGGACGACGAGATGCGTCCGCGCCTCATGCGCTATGCATCGGCGTCCGTCGATGCGGTGCTTGAGCCGGTGTTCGATGGCGGGGCGTTCCGCGATCTTCTGACGGCGGAGGCGACCTTTCGCCAGGGCGCGGGTCCTCATGAGCCGTTCAGTTTTCTCGGGTTGATCAAACGGTTTTCCGGCGAGAGCGCGGGGCTTCAGGGCGCCGTCGCCTATCCCGTGGGCGGACCGGCGGCGGTTGTGGATGCATTACGGCGGGTCGTTCAGAACGCCAGGGTTGATATTCGCGCGCCGGTGAAAGTGCGCGATATCATCATTGAATATGACAAGGTCGCGGGCGTTGAGCTTGCCGGCGGCGGGCAGATCAGAACGTCCATCGTCGTCTATGCCGAGAGCGTGCAGAGCCTTCTGAGCAATGCTCTTGGCGCTGAGGATGTCGATATCGAATATCAGCGGCGCGTTGCGCGGCCCGCCGGCGCCATTGCATCGGCGCAGGCCCTTATAAAGCTGACGAAAGCGCCGAGCGCCGGCGATGAAGCCTCCGCCCTCGCCAACCGTCTCGTCTACGCGCCGCCGGCTGCGGCGCTGCGCAAGTCCTTCAACGATGCGCGCGCGGGCGCCGTTCCTGAAAAACTGGCGGTGGAAGCGATCTTCCCCGGCGCCATCGAAAGGGCGGGTGCGGATGATAATGATGACATCGCGCCGGTCTTGTCGGCGATCGCCCATCCTCTGCCGTTCGATCCCGCGCCGTCACAGGAGACCATGGACGCCGTCGAAAAGGCGGTGTTCGATAATCTGGAGTTGATCGCGCCCGGTCTCGCGAAGCATATCGATGTTGCGGAAATTCGTTTCGCCGCCGGCGCCGGCGGTGTGTTCGGCGCGCCGTCGCCCGCTGTAAAAGACGAAAAGGACGCGAAATCCGTTTTGTTGACGGCCGCGCCGCGGGGGCCGGCGCCGGCCAATGTTTTCGATCAGTGGGCGCGCGCCAATGCGGCGGCGACCGCAAGCGATGTCGATGGGCTCTTTTTCTGCGGTCCGGAGGCGGAGATCGGTGTCGGGCTTTCCTGCACGGCGGGCCGTGCCGCGGCCGCCGCGGCGCTTCGCTATGGGCGCAAAAAAGGGCGCGTCTCATGATTTTCGCCGCCGACGATCCTTTACGTGATACGCCGAAGCCGACGGCGCTTTTTGCGGCAGCGGCGTCTTATTGCGAAGCGAACGCCTGGACATCCGTAAACGGATGGTCGGTCGTGCGTCTCTTCACGAGTGTTGAAGAGGAAATGCGCGCCGTCCGCAGCGGCGCAGTGATCGCCGATCTCGGCGCCATCGTTCGCTATGCGGTGCGCGGGGAAGACGCTGCGGAAATGCTCGCGCGGCTGACGACGGCGCCGGCCATGCGCCTTAAAGCCGGTGAGAGCGCGCGCGGTCTCATCCTGACCGATCAGGGTGCGGTCATTGATCTTGCGGAAGTCTCGCGTCTTTCCGATGAGCTTTTTCTCTTAACGACGCCGCATCCGCACGGGCGGCGCATGCGTCTTGCGGCGCGCGGCTTTAACGTCGCCTATGACGATATCAGCGCGCAGGTCGCTGCGCTCGGCATTTTCGGGCCCGCCGCGCGCGAGACCGCGGCCAAAACCGGGGTCGATCTTGCGGGCGAGGGCGCAACGGCGTCGGGGCATGTGCGCGGCGTGGAAACGGCGGCGCGCTCGACCCAGTTCGGCGCCGTGCCGGGGGTGGAGCTTGTCTTCCCGCGCGAGGACGCGCTTACCGTATGGGAGCGGCTGATGCGCGTTGAGGGCGTTTGTCCCATTGGCCTCGATACGTTGGAAGTCTTACGCATTGAAAGCGGCGCGCCGCGCACCGGCGCCGATTTCATCAGTGCAGAACATAAAATAACGCCGCATGTGAGAACGCCGGCGGCGCTCGGCCTGCCGCATCTGGCGCCGCTGGAGCGGGGTTGGTTCAATGGGCGGCGGGGCTTGCGCGGCGCGGCGAAACCGACGCGGCGCCTCGTCGCGCTGACGCTCGATACCGAAGAAGCCGCGCCCGGCGGCGCCGTTTTGGCGGATGCGCGCCCCGCGGGCCGCATCACCACCTGCGCGTACTCGCCCGCCGCAAAACGGGTTATCGCTTTCGCAGATGTCGCTGCGGCGGCGCTTAAATATCCGCTCGAAGTCGCTGCGCCGCCGCCGGCGGAAGAGCGCGTCCGCGCGGCGCTTCTGGAAACGCCGGAAAGCGCCCTCGCGCGCGATTTCCTGGCGATGCAAAAAAAATCGACGGAATAGCGGCGTCTGCGCGTTTACTCCTTGTCAGAAGAGTTACATCCTGAAAGGAATTCTTGATGAGAAACAAGGTGTTATATGGATTGGCCGGCGCCGCTGCTGCATTGGCGGCGGTTTCCGGCGCCGCGCTCGCCGCCGGTGACGGCAAGGGCGGGCGCGGGTTTGAGCGCCTGGACGCCAATGGCGACGGCGTTATCAGCGAGGCCGATTTCGATCAGCGCGATGCGGAAAAAGCCGAGCGCCGCGCTGAGATGCTTGCCGCCGCCGATCAGAACAATGACGGCGCAGTGTCGCGCGACGAATGGGACGCCCACCGCGAAGCGCGCCGCGCGGCGCGCAACCCCGACCAAAACAACGACGGCGTTGTCGGCCGACCAGAGGTTATTGTGGCCGCCGGCGGCCGGGGCGATCGTGGCGATATGGAGGGAGACGGCGTCTTGAGTGT
>JBCCXE010000002.1:0-233380 GCA_039192395.1 Pseudomonadota bacterium | reverse complement strand
GTGGGTATTTAATAAACCAAAACGCGGGGCGTGGGTTTAAATTTTTTGCCCGCGACGCCTACCTCTTCGGAGAACAAGTGCAGACCACAATGTCAGCACACGTTATAGGTTTATCTGAAGACTGACTAAAACCGACTAACTGACCGATAAGTATACAGAATTTTAAAGTGCGTTCACCGCGACCGGCTGGTAAAAGTAAGTCCGAATCGATTGTCGTATCGACGCATTGAGTTAAGGCCGCGGGTATCGGCGAAAAAAGCATCGCGCAGAAGGTTTTTTCAGGCGCAAACGGCGGAAGTGGTGGTCTGCCGGCTTTTTTCAACCAGCGGAGCGGCAACGTAACTGGCAGAGAGTTTGCTTTTTACGGTGTTGCGTGTTTCGGCGGTTCGCCGCTTTGTGATGGTAAGATTGGGGACGTATTATGGGTATGAGTGTTTGGGGGTTGATCGCTGCACCGCTTTTCGCACCTGGCGCGATGACCAATGCCGGGGCCGACGCTGCGATGGCGTCCAGTGTGTCAGCATCACCGACCCACTATGCTTCGGAAAAAACAGCTTCTGTCGATGACGATCTTTTCGCCGGCGACACGCTTCTTGGTGAAAAAGCCATGCGGGAAACGGCCGGCGGCTCGGAAGTCGCCTTTAACCTAGGCGATGTCGGGGTTAACCTCGCCAACGCCGAAGGCAATGTCAGCAACATCGAAGCCAACAACTCAAATTCCGGCCAGATCGCGAGCAATACCGTCGCCAACAACAGCGGCATCACGACAGTTTTCAACAACACCGGCACCGGTGTTGTCATGCAGAGCAATGTTCAGGTAAACGTTTTTCTTGGCGACGCACCTGTGACCGGTCAGTAAGGCCCGTCCAGCACGGACCGAACTTGCGCATGTTTGAAAAATTGAAGTCTCCGCGCCGGAACGCCCCAGAATGGCGACGCCGGCGTTTTTTATCGATCACGGCTGCAATGATCGCGTCGTTGCTTCCCCTCTCCGCAGCCCCAGTTGCGGCGGAAGAAATCAACATGGTCACGGGGACCGGCTTCGTCCGTATCCCCATCGATAATATCGTTGAACGGCGTTTTGGCACAATCATTCGCCAGCAGTATGATTTTAGCTGCGGCTCCGCTGCCGTCGCGACGTTGCTGTCTTACCATTATGACCGCCCCACAAGCGAACAGGATGCGTTTACCGCGATGTGGGCTCGCGGCGATCAGCAACGCATCAGCCAGTTCGGGTTTTCGCTCGCTGAAATGAAAATTTTCCTTGAGGCGCTGGGATACCGCGCGGATGGCTTTAAACTGACGCTGGACCGCGTCGCGGAAGTCGGCGTGCCGGGCATCGCCCTCATCAACCTCAATGGCTACAAGCACTTTGTCGTCGTCAAAGGCGTGACCGATCGCGTCGTTCTCTATGGCGACCCGGCGGCGGGCATCAAAGTAAAGTCGCGCAAAGAATTCGAAGAGCTCTGGGAAGACGGTATATTTTTGCTCATTCGGTCCAATATTGAAGAAGGCAAGAATAACTTTAATAAAACGACCGACTGGAAACTGGCGCCCTTGGGCAATACGGCGCAAGCCAACCGTGATGTCTTCGGTAACGATCTAGTGGGCGAAGTGCTGGAAAACGACCGAACGCCGTTCAGCGGTTCGATTACCCGAAGTTTTTCTGTTGTGAATATTCTTCCCTCATTTTAACCGGACTGGCGTCAGAACGGCGCAAAACGGCGCAAAGGAGCATATCGATGAAGAAGCACTGTTCAGTCCTCGCCATGACAGCCGGCGCCGTATTCGCCAGCGTCGCGAGCGCCCACGCGCAGGACGCCACGCCAGCCGCTTTTAACCCAAGCGCTTTCAACGATGACGACCCTCTGGCGGACCTCGTCCCCATGACAACAAACGAATTGCGCGAAGCACGCGGCGCCATGGACGATATTGGGTTCGGCCTTCAAATTTTCGGGTATCAGGCAGCGGTCGATGTTCTGGAAGGCGTCGCACAAGGCGAAGCAGGCGTTCTATTCAACGGCGACCTTATTCTTGATGGAGTAGACGGACTTCAAACTGCGGCGACGGCCAACGACGTTGCCTTTTTCGAGACAATTCCACGTATTGAGTTCGACCCTGCGACACGCGGCCTTACCAGGGTGTTGAACAACTCAATGAATGATGTGGTTTTCGCACTCAATCGTCAGGTCGATTTTGACGCCAGGGGCGGCGGCTTCGATAACGCAACCGCGGCGACCAATATCGGCAACCTTACGGCCGGCTTTTTCAGAAGCTTCACGGTGGTCGATACGCAGTTCTAAGAAGCTGCTCGGTCACTTCTCTTTTTTGTCGGCTTGTCCGTTTACTGACAGTTTAGCTTTCGAGCTGCGTGACGTCGTTTAAGGCCAACAGTCCTTCCTCGCGAAACCAGGAAAATGTCTCGTCGAGCGCCGTGCTGAGCGAGCCGGCGCGCCAGCCAAGCTCACGCGCCGCCTTTTCACTGGAAAAGGAAACGCGCCGCCCCGCCAGGCGCACGCCCGTCAGAGGAGCGGCCGGCGGCTTGTTCGTCACTGGCGCAACGATATGCGTATCGACGATGCCCGCGGCAAGCGCCACCCAATAAGGAAGTCTCGTCTTCGGCGCTGCGCGTCCTGCTCTTGTCGCAATCATCTCGAGCAGCATCGCCATGGGCGTGTTCTCACCCCCGAAAATGTAGCGCTCGCCGACGGCGCCGCGGTCCCGCGCAGCGATCAAGCCATCCGCAAGGCTCTTCGTCGGCACAAAATTCAGGATGCAATCGATATAGGCGGGCGTCGCTCCCCGCGCGAAGTCCAGGATCATTTTCGTTGGCGGCGTCATGGCGTGATCGCCCGGCCCCAACGGCTCAGTCGGGATCGCAGTTATCGCATCCAGCCCCGCATCAATCGCCCGTCTTACAGCGGCGTCGGCGCGCCCTTTCGACTGCGGATAGGCGCCGAGCATATCGTCGATGGCAACATGCGTCGTTTCATCGGCGCTTGATACGCCAATAGGCGTCTTACGCCCGACCAGCGTGGTCAGGCTCGCGCAATGTACGAACCGCTGAACGCGCGCTGCCAGCGCCGCAGCTGTGACAATCTCCGTACCGCGATTATTCACTTCATCAAACATGCGCGGATTGCGCGCCCATAACTGCGCGTTGCCAGCAAGGTGAAAAACGCTTCCCACATTCGACATGGCCGAACGAACGGCCTCGGCGTCAGTCACCGATCCCTGGATGTCATCGTCATGGGCAGGCGCCGCGAGATCGAACACGCGAACGCGCTCGCCGCGCGCACGCAAAGCCGCCGCAAGCGGTCGCCCCACAAACCCGGCGCCGCCAGTGACAAGGGTCAGCATCGTCATTCGTTCGCACCACAAACAAGGAGCCCCTGGTCGGTCACCGATCCGGCGATCAACCCAGCGTCTGTTTCGACGCCAACCGTCGCGGCGCTGAAAAGCGCGCCCTTCGGATCGTCAAACAGGAGCGTCTCGCGGCCCGACATGAGATCGATTTTAACAATGCGGCTCGGCGCCTTGCCGAGACCAAGCTTTCGATTGAGGGCGAGACGCATCAGCGAGGGATGGAGCGCCGCGACCAACGCACCGTCCGCCGCTTCCGTAAGATTGTCCGGCGCCCCGGAGGTTTTTACTCGGCGATGCTCGCCCCAAACACCACCCTCTTTTTCGTCCAGCAAAACAACAGCATTTTCGCGCGTCGCGCCAACGGCGATTTTTCCCGCGCCAGCGCGCGCGACGCCGTTGGCGTAAGAAAGATCATTGAACAGAATATCTCCGCCAAGGGTCGCAACGCCGCTCCGCTTTAACGAAAACACATCCTCCGCCCCGGCGCGCCAGTCACATTGATGATGATCGAATGTCGTCAACAGCTTATGCGCGCCATGGGGACTCACGATCAGATTGTTCGCGGCGCACGGCGCCCTCATCGACGGGCCCACAATCGCCTCGCCATTTACGCCAATCCGGCGCAATTCCGGCGCCATCCGCCACTTTTTTCCGTCTCGGGCATATGCGCGATTGATGAAAAAGAGTTCGCCCGAATTGGCGTCGAGCGTCAGCCCATGCGGGTGCAAGCCACCGGCGACATCGCTCGCGGCGACGAGCGACGTCACCGGAAGCGGCGCACCTCGATCGGCCTCGAAGAGATCCGCAAGCGGCACGGCGTAAATCCCGCCTTCAGGGAGGGTATGCACCCCGCGCCGGGCGGCAGCCTCGACAGCACGACGGTCATAGGCGGAGACGAAAACGCGCCCGCCTTCCCAGTCGATGGCGATATCCTCAGCGCCGCGGACGAGAAGGCCGCTCTCGGCGTTTATTAGGTCCACGCGCTTGCAGGCGTCGAGGTTGTAGGAAGGCGCCCGGCTCTCGCTGCGTCCGCATCCCACAAGGACCAGCGCTCCCAGGGCGAGCAAGGCAGCGCGTCCAAAACTGTGCAGCGTTTTCCCCATAGCGCAGCCCCTTCTTTACACGCTTCATACTAGGGCTTTTCAGCGCCGGGCGCACTATCCCGGTCGGTCCGTTGCACTTTCCACAGAGGGCGGCCCGCCGGGGCGTTCGTAGCCCCATTTATCAAGGAAATAGCCAAGACTGTTTTGGACGCGCGCGGCGTCTTCGTCGCGATAGTCGAACTTGTTTTTCTTAAAGCTTGCAACCGATGCAAGATAGCGCTCGAAGGCTTCTTTCCCGGCGTCAAACCCCGGCAGGCCGAGCGACGCATAGATACGCTCAACAGCCTTCAGCGGCGCAGCGTCGAGGTCTTCATAGCGCAGCTCAACAAGCTCTTCCGCACTCCAGTCGGCCGTTTCGGCTTCGTAAATTCGCATCATTCGGTCGTAAACCGTCAGGATCGTCTGATCGATATCCACATGGTCATAGCCCTGAAGGGCAAATTCACCGAGAAGCTTGCGATAGAAGTTTTGCATGGAAACAAAGACTTCATAGGGATTTCGGTGAATGTGAATGAACTTTGCGCCAGGAAACATCTCACGCAGCATCGCTGGGCGCGCCGTGTATACGGGGTTCTTGATAAGGAGGCGTCGCTCGTCCTGGTGCTTGTAGAGCTTGCGCAGGAAATAGATGAACTGCCGCCGCCAGGCACGCACCTCCGCCACCGAACATCCATCGAAAAAGAGCCCGCGCCTTATGTTTTCCGCAAAGCGCCGCGGAAAATAAATCGCGTGATAGAACGACAGTTCGGACATATTGGCGATGGCGATTTCGTCTTCCTGCGGGCTGTCAGGATTAACAGGAATATTATCGATATATCGGTGCCTTGGCAGAGCTCGCTCAAGCAGGGGATTAAAAATGCGCGCAATACCGAAGAGATCCCACGGCAGGCCAGTCGCCACCGGCGGCACAAATCCCCATTGACCGCACTGACACATGATATTGTAGAGATGCGTTGTGCCCGAGCGCCAATGGCCGAGGATGAAAACCGGCGGCGCCATCTCCTCAAGAGCCGGCAAACGGCTGTTCATGACCAGCTTTTCAGCGGTCGAAAACGGCCAGCGCCCAAGGGCTGCAAGGCCAATCATCGCGCCGGTTCCGACATCGGATGGCAGGCCCGATCGGCCCGCAACTGTGGTCAACGTACCGAGATTTGCGCCGCTGAGTGGATGCGCCATAGGACCTTCTTCTCACCTCACGAGGCCGAAGCCGAAAAACTGATTGCTGATAGCCCCAACCCCGCGCTCAGACCAGCCCCGCCGCTGCGGTCGATGAAACGCCCTGCCTTCGCCACAAAATTTGCTGAATCTTACGCGACATTAACCAATCCGACGCACAGCGTTATTGGTGTTGAACGGGCCCGATCGGACGTCCAAATGAGACGGCCGAGAAGCCGTCGATCGGAACAGGTTTAGTGTCGCGTCGAGTGCAAAGTCCCCTGAAATCAAAGAGCCGCGGCTTGTGCCTTGCGAGCCTTTTATCGCCGGTGGCCGCTGTCACGACGGTCTGCGCCGCTGAAAACCCCGCGGTCGAATTCGAGGGCGCGCCGGCGGGGCTGGAAAAAACGCTGCGCCTTGTTTCCCGCATCGCATCCACTGACAGCACACACCCGACGCGCACGGCGCTCGCGCGAGCGGCGAAAAGCGACGCAGCCGCCCTCACAGACGCGCTCAAATCTGCGGGATATTACAACGCTCGCGCAGCCTACCGCCTCGAAGCCGCAAAAGACGGCGGCGAGCGGCGAAAGGTCATTTTCGACCTGACGCCGGGCGAGAAGTTTACCGTCATCGCCTACGACATCGTCTATGAAGACGACGCGTTTGAGCGCCCCACCACTCTCACCGCCGCGGGGCTCGCCGCAGACGGCGACGCCGCCGGCGCCGCCATTCGCGACATTCAACTCGCCTTCCTCGCACATCTCTGGGAGAGCGGCTTTCCCGCCGCCGAGATTGTCGAGCGCCACGTCGCCGCGGATTTTGACGCCGCAACCGCACGCGCGATCCTCACTTTCAAGTCAGGACCAAAAGCGCTTTTCGGCGATGCTGTCCTTTCTGGCGACTTGCGCACCAAACCGGCATATCTCCGTAAACTGACGACCTGGCAAAAAGGCGAGGAGTTCGACCGCTCAAAAATCCTTACCTATCGCGACCGGCTTGCGGCGACAGGGCTTTTCTCGTCGGTCAATGTGGCGCCCGGCGCGCCGCAGGAAAATGGCGAGGCGCCCGTGCTCGTCACACTGGAGGAAAGGAAACGCCGCACCATTGGCGCAGGTCTTTCCTATTCAACGGCGCAAGGCCCTGGTGCGCGGATCTTCTTTGAAAACAGGAATATTTTTCGCCGCGGCGAAAACCTGCGCATCGAGTTACGCGGATCGGAGCTGGAGCAAGCGGTCAATTTCGACATCGCCCGCCCCATGCCGACCCTGCCCGGCGAGCTTTTCGGCGCATTCACCTTCAGAAATCAGACCACAGACGCTTTCGACGCACGCAGCGTTGGCGCGTCCGGCGGCGTCGCGAAACGATGGCTCGACGACAGGCTGGAGACCCGCGCATCGCTCGCTTTTGAAACGTCGAAAATCAAGCAGAACGGAACCGAAGAGCGCACCAACTTCCTGTTCCTTCCCCTCTCCGTTGTGTGGGACAATGAGGACGATGCACTCGATCCCCGCAAGGGCGTTCGCGCATCATGGACCGTGACGCCGTACACCGGCTCGGACACCTTCGTACAATCGCAGGCCAGCGCCCGCGCGCGGGTCCTCTTCGGCAAAGACGACCGCTTTACCCTAGCGGGCCGCGTCGCAGCGGGCGCAACTTTCGCCGAAAGCCTGTCGGGCCTGCCCCTTAACCGGCGCTATTTTTCGGGCGGGGGCGGTTCCGTAAGGGGCTTTGCATTTCAGGAAGCCGGACCGCTCGATGAAGACGGCGATCCGGTCGGCGGGCGCTCCCTGCTAGAGGGCAGCATCGAGGCGCGCGCGGACGTCACCCGCGCCCTCCAGGCCGCAGCCTTCATCGACGCCGGGTCGGTTTCGGACAACGCGCTGCCCAGTTTCAGCAATGATTACTTCGTCTCTGTCGGCGCAGGCGTTCGCTACAAAACACCCATTGGGCCGATCCGCGCCGATGTCGCCTTTCCGCTGAACCCGCGCGAAAGCGACCGAAGCTGGCAATTGCTGATCGCCATAGGACAGCCATTCTGATGCGCCGGGCCCTCACCATAAGCGCCGGCGCCATCGGCCTACTGATCGTCTCAGTGTCCCTCATTGCGGCGTTCCTTTTCCAGACATCGCCCGGCCGACGGCTGATCGCAGATATTGCCGAGGACCGCGTCACCGCCGCATTGGGCGGCGAGGCCTCCATCGGGTCGATCGGCGGCGCGCCGCCATCGCTCATTGTCCTCGAAAACATCACCCTGACGGACGACACAGCGCCGTGGCTAACGGTAGACCGGGCGGAGCTGCAATGGCGGCCGCTTTCGCTCATTGGCGGAAAATTCCGTGTAGACCTTATTAAGGTCGATGGCGCACACCTCCTGGCGTCGCCACCCGCCAAACCCGATGGCGAGGACGAAGACGGTTCGGTCTGGCCATCAGCGCCCGAAGCTCTGCCGTATGTAGATTTAACAGCGCTCGCGATCCGCGATTTCAAAATGTCGCTGGGAGGGCTGGAGGCTCAAGTTCACGGCGACGGCGCACTTTCCATGGGCGGGCGCAAAATCGACGCCCGCTTCACGGCGAAAAACAACACCGGCGCGGATACGGTAGACGCAACGATCCTTCTTGACCCCGCCGCGAAACGCGCCTTGGTCGATATCTCGATCGAGGGAGCGGAGAACGGCGTCATCGCGACACTTGTCCGCACGCAAGGCCTAGTGCGTATCGCCATCAATGGCGACGCACCGTCGGATGAAGCTGAAATCATAATCGACGCAAAAGTCGGCGCGTTTGGCGAGGCGAATGGGACACTCACAGCCAATCTGGAAGACTTTTCTTCCGCAGCCATTACCCTCGTCGGCGCACCGGGACCGGCGATTGCTGCGCCGGCCATTGGCGACAACGTCGAACTGGATATGCACTTTGACGCCAAGCCGAGGGGCGGCGTCATCACGCTCACCAGCCTCGCCCTTGCAGCCGGAACCGCAAACGGCGCCGCATCCTGGGAAAGCGACCGCCGCGGCGTAAAAACAGCGCAAGCGACGGCGAAACTCGCGCTTGCGGAAACGTTTGAACCATCCTTGCAGGAGATCACAGGCAGTACGATCGAAGTCGATACGGCTTTGGAGCGCACACGGGACCTCTACGCGGTATCGGGCGCCGCGACGGGCGAGGCCTTTAGCGTGTTGTTGGAAAATGGCGAAACCGACTTAAAAACGAGACTGTCTGGCTCCCTTTCCGCCGCCCTAAAAGGAAGCGAGACGATTACGCCGCTTCTCAAGGACGGACTACAAGCGGACGCGTCCATTACTGTCGTTTCCGATGAGCGCGTCGCCGCGGAGGGGCTTTTCGTCTCGCTCGCCGACGATACGACATTCGCCGGCGATGCATTTTATTCCCTTACGGATAATACCGCCAGCATCGATGGCGCACTCCATATCGCCGCATCCGCAATTTCCATGCTTCATGAACCCATCGCACTTGACGGCCCCGTCACCGGCACGGTTGAAGGGCAAGGCGCCCTCGATAACTTCACGCTTGAAACAACGCTAAAGGCGCCGGCTTCTCAGTATAATGGCGCGCCGGCGCCGGCGCTCACCGCCAATGCAGCGTTCGCCGGCCTGCCCGCCCGCCCCAATGGCGATATCGCCATCTCAGCCGACAACGGAGACGGCGCGTTCAAGGCTGAGATCCGCACACAAAAGTCCGGCCGCATTTCGCTTCCGATGCTGCGTTACCGCTCTGCGCTGTTTTCGCTGGAGGGCACCGGTGCTGTCAGCGCAGACCGGCAGGATGCGGAAATCGACCTAGTCTATCGCGGTGAAAAAGATGCAGCGCCCTGGCCCGGCTTGATTATCGAAGGCGACGCGACGGTGAAAGGCGCCGCGGCGCTTTCTGGCGGCGAAACCAATGTCGCACTGGAGGCCCCGACCCTGCGCATCGGAACGCTGGCGCTCAGGGGGCTCAAGGCGCAAGCAAACGGACCTTCCGATGCAATCGACGTGACGGCTGCTCTCGCCTCCCTGACGAGCGGCGCGCACGCCGCAAATGACATCACCGCCGCTGCGACGCTTGACCTCGAAAAAGGGGTGGAGGTCACCGCCACCGTCTTTTCCGGAACCGTCGACAGCGTCGATTTGCAACTTCGAAAACCGACAGTCGTGACCATAAGCGATGGAGCCACCACAGTTAAAGGCCTTTCCCTGCAATGGAACGACGACGGCGCTATTGATCTCGATGCGGATTTAACGCCAACGCGCTGGCGTGCTGACGCACGCCTCGACGGCGTCGCCATACCCGAAACCGATGGTCTCGTGAACGGTTCCATCACTATTGATACGGACGAAACACGCATGGGAAGCGGCGTCTTTGCGCTGTCTTCAGGCATCCCGGGCGGTGCAACGAGCAAAATTGACGGGGCTATGGACTGGGATGGCAAGACGCTGCGCCTTAAAAGCATGGATAAAGCCGCCGCTTCTTCGCCGCTGGCGATCGATTTCACGGCGCCCTTTCGCCTCGACCGAAACGGCGGCCTTTCCATCGACACGGGCGGCGATATGACGGGAACGATTTCCTATGACGGCGCGCTAGCGGCAATCACGCCTTTGATGCCGGGGCCAGTACAATCGCTCGAAGGCCTTCTAAAGGCGTCATTCGATATTGGGGGCTCTTTAGCCGCGCCGCAAATCGCCGGCGCCGCGGCGCTGACTGAGGGCGCTTATACAGAACCGCAATCGGGACTGTCGATCACTGGCGTCACCGTCAATGCCAAAGCTGATGTTGCAGATGGCGGCGCAATTTTGCGTTTCGAAGGCGGCGCACCCGGCGACGAGGGAAAAAGCGCGCTTTCCATCGACGGCGACGCAGCCATCGGCGAAGCCTCGGCAATCGACATCACCATCGCGCTCAACGACGCGGTCTTTTCTCAAAACCCGGTCGGTTTTGTGCGCGCCAGCGGCGCCATACGCGTCGAAGGTTCATTCGATGACATTACCGCATCCGGCGACATCGTCATCGACGAACTCAATGCCGAAATCATCGCGCCGGCGCAAACAGGTCTTGCGCCCATCCGCATCGTCAACGCCGATGCGCCTGATGTAACCGCGCCGCCTACGAGCGAGATAAAATACGACATCAAGATTGTTGCAGACGACCGGATTTTCGTCCGTGGCCGCGGCCTCGAAAGCGAGTGGCGTACAGCGCTTGATATCGAAAGCCAGCGCGAGACGCCGCTTGTAGTCGGCAAGGTGGAGCTGCGGCGCGGGTCTCTCGATTTTTCCGGACGGCGTTTCGACCTCACCGACGGCGAGATCGAATTCGACCGTCTCGCCGCTAACAATCCTATCGTTACGCTGCGCGCCGAACACGATACGAACGACGTCAAGGCGATCATCGCTGTTTCCGGACGCGCACAATCGCCGGAAGTCACGTTGACGTCAGAGCCTGTACGCCCGGCGGAAGACGTGATGGGGCTTGTTCTATTCGGCAAGCCCGCAAGCGAATTGAGCGCCGTTGAATCTCTTCAAACAGCAAACGCGATTGCACAACTCGGCGGCATCGGGCTCTTCGGCGGCGGCGGCGGATTTACAAACGGGCTGCGCAATGCAACCGGCCTCGATATGCTCAATATCGATGTCGATCCGGAAAAAGGCGGCGCTTCGCTAACCGTCGGCAAATATGTCGCAGACGGCGTATTCGTGTCCGCGACGCAGGACGCTGACGGACAAGGCGGCTCCGTTCGCGTGGAATACGAAGTCACGGGCAACATCGTCGTCGAAACCGAACTGGAGCAAAACGGCGAGCAGACGGCGTCAGCGAACTGGAAAAAGGACTTTTAACGTCCCGACGCGATCAGCCGCTCATGATGCCAGCGAAGGTGATCTTCCATAAATGTCGCGATGAAATAATAGGAGTGGCCGTACCCCTCCTGCATACGCAACGTGAGGCGCTGCCCGGCCCGGTCGCACGCTTCGGAAAAGATCTCCGGTTTTAGGTGTTCTTCCAGAAACTCGTCCGCCGTCCCCTGATCGATGAGGAGATGCGCCGCGCTTTGCTGGCGCGCCACAAGCGCCGTCGCGTCATAGTCGGGCCATGTGGTTTCATCGACGCCAAGGTAACCCGCAAGCGCCTTGCGGCCCCACGCCACCTGGCTAGGCGCAACAATCGGCGCGAACGCTGAACAAGTCCGAAACCGGTCCGGATTTTTCAGATGGACCGTAAGCGCGCCGTGACCGCCCATGGAATGGCCGAAAATACCTGTTCGCGTTGGATCGACCGGGAAAGCATCGTTCACGAGCGCCGGCAATTCCTCGGCGACATAGGAGTACATTTTATAATGGGTCGACCACGGCGCCTCGGTCGCATCGACGTAGAACCCGGCGCCAAGCCCGAAGTTAAATTCACCGTCCGGATCGTCCGGAACCCCCTCACCGCGCGGGCTCGTATCAGGCACGACAATAGCAACGCCAAGCTCAGCCGCGACCCGTTGCGCGCCCGCTTTGGTGATAAAGTTTTCTTCCGTACAGGTCAGGCCCGAAAGCCAGTACAGCACGGGGTAGGGTCCGTCACCGTGACGCTCCTTCGGCGGCATGAAAACGGCGAAATTCATGTCGCAATTGCAAACTGTGCTCGCGTGAGAATAAACGGCCTGCACGCCGCCGAAAGATTTTGCCGCAGACACTTCCTGCATTTTGTCCCACCACTTGTGTACTTTTAATAAACCACCACAGACCGGATGCTCTTACCGGCATGCATCAGGTCAAACGCTTTATTGATATCCTCAAGCGGCATGGTGTGTGTGATGAGTTGATCGATTTCGATCTTCCCGTCCATGTACCAGTCGACGACTTTTGGCGTGTCGGTGCGCCCGCGGGCGCCGCCGAATGCGGTGCCTTTCCAGACGCGACCCGTCACCAGTTGGAAAGGCCGCGTCGCAATCTCCTTGCCGGCTTCCGCCACGCCAATGATGATGGACTGCCCCCATCCGCGGTGGCAGCTTTCAAGCGCCTGACGCATCACATCGGTATTGCCGGTACAGTCGAATGTATAGTCCGCGCCGCCATCGGTCAGCTCAATGACTTTTTCAACGACATTTGCAGCGCCAACTTCCTTCGCGTCTACAAAATCCGTCATGCCGAACGCCTCGGCGATCTGGCGACGCTCCGGATTGATATCGACGCCGATGATTTTGTCCGCGCCCACAAGACGCGCGCCCTGAATAACGTTGAGCCCGATGCCGCCAAGACCGAAAACAGCGACATTCGCGCCGGGTTCGACGCCCGCCGTCCAGACAACCGCACCAACACCCGTCGTCACGCCGCAGCCTACATAACACGCCTTGTCGAAGGGCGCGTCTTTGCGAATTTTGGCGACCGAGACTTCCGGCAGAACTGTGAAGTTCGAGAAAGTCGAGCAGCCCATATAGTGATAAAGCGTCTCGCCTTTTCGGGAAAACCGGCTGGTGCCATCGGGCATCACGCCCTTGCCCTGGGTCGCACGCACCGCCGTACACAGATTAGACTTTTTCGACAGGCAGGTTTTGCATTCACGGCACTCGGCCGTGTAAAGCGGAATAACGTGATCGCCGGGTGCGACGCTTGTAACCCCCGCGCCGACTTCACGGACGACGCCAGCGCCTTCATGACCGAGAATGGAGGGAAAAATTCCTTCTGAGTCCTTGCCTTCAAGGGTGTAGGCGTCGGTATGGCAGATCCCGGTCGCCATGATCTCCACAAGGACCTCACCGGCCTTCGGCCCTTCCAGGTCGATCTCTTCGATCACCAGCGGCTCGTTCGGCGCAATCGCTATCGCTGCTTTGGTTTTCATCCCGACCCTCCTGAACGTCATCGTTACGACGAGTTAAGCCATGAGCCGGAGAGCTTGTCTACTTCCCGCCCACTGCCTGCGGCGTTACTTCTTATACACGCGCGCCGCGGCTTCCGGGCTCACAAATTCCGCACGGAGATCGCGCGCAAGGCTCTCAGGCGAGCGCTCCGCCGGCGCGCCAACACCGCCGCCGCCCGGCGTTTCTACGATGAGCCGCTCGCCGGCGGGCACCGTTTCACGCCCCATGCCGCGCAGCGACACGCCGCTCGACAGGGACGCGCCCCCAGTACCGCCCGGTCCGCCGCCCTCACGCCCCCGCGCCGGATGTTTTGTGCGGTCGAACATTTTCGAAACCCGCATTTCGAGACCGCCCGCATGAGCGAATTCCATCACCTGACCGAGACCGCCGCGATGGCGACCAGCGCCGCCGGAATCGCAGCGATATTCCTTACGCCACATAATAATCGGTGCGGTCGTCTCGTTGATTTCCACCGGCGTGTTGCGCACGCCGGATGGAAACGCCGTGCAGGAAAGCCCGTCCTTTTGCGGGCGCGCGCCAGCGCCGCCAGTATAAAACGGGTTGATGACGAAATCGCCATCCTCAGCGTTATTGCTGCGGGTGCCGAGCAACACAGGCAGATAAAGACAGGACGCCCCTTCCGCTGGCACACGCTCGGGGATGACTTTCGCAAGCGCGCCCAGCACCACATCGGGCAGCATTTGCCCGACTGTGTGACGCGCAGAAACGGGCGCGGGACGCGGCGCGTTCAAGACGGAACCCTCCGGCGCGGAAACACGCACCGGCGCTAACGACCCGGCGTTGTTCGGCACCTCGCCGCCAATCACGCAGCGCACTCCGAAAGACGCATAGGCCTGCGTATAAGTCAGCGGCACATTTACGCCGCGCGCCTGCACCGGCGACGAGCCCGCGAAGTCCACTTTAATCACGCCGCCGCCAACCGTCACGCGCGCGCAAAGATCGAGCGGCTCATCATAACCGTCGATGCGCATGGCGTTTTCATAAACGCCAGTGGGGATAGCGTCGATTTCCGCAGCCATGGCCGCGGCGGAGCTTTCGATGATCGCATCGCCGATCTCATCGAGGTCGTCGAGGGCGAATTCATCAAGCATCGCCAGAAGACGCTCCGCGCCAGCATTGTTGCATGCCGTAAGGGAGTAAAGATCGCCCTCCGCCGCATGAGGATCGCGCACATTGGCGCGAATAACGCCCATAAGCGACGTATTGAGCGCGCCGCGCCAGAACAGAAAATCAATCGGGACGCAAAGCCCTTCTTCAAAGACCTCGCGTGCATCGGGCCCGAAGCCAAGGCCGCCCACATCGGCGATATGCGACGTCGCTGCGAAGAGGGCTACAAGACGCCCCTCGCGAAACACCGGCGTCACGACGGTAAAATCGTTTAGATGCCCGGTCCCGTCCCAGGGGTCATTCGTTAACAGAACGTCGCCGTCTTCGAGTTTATCCGCAGGAAACTTCTTCAGGAACGCACCGACCGACGACGCCATGGCGTTGACATGGCCGGGCGTGCCCGTCACAGCCTGCGCGAGCATGTCGCCCCGCGTGTTAAAAACACCAGCTGATAAGTCGCCCGCCTCGCGCACCGTTGTTGAAAACGCGGTGCGAATGAGCGTCTGCGCCTGCTCCTCGACAATGGCGATCAGGCGGTTCCAGATCAACTGTTGCTTAATCGGGTCGATGCTGCTCATTGGGCCGCTCCCTTCCGTGTCAGGATGAGATATCCGGCCGCGTTCACCTTGGCGTCGAATGGCGATGTCACTACCGTCGTTGACTGGTCCTCAACGATGAGCGCCGGCCCGCGCAAAACGTCGCCAGGAGACAATCGGTTGCGTTCATGAATATCGTAGGAAAGGCGCCGTCGCGCGGCGGCGTCGAAGACATCGCGCACCGCCTGCGACGCCGCGACCTGCTCTGTCGCCGCAACGCCAATGCGCGGGCTTTCCGGCGCCGGGCCAGAAAGCGTCAACGCCCAGGTCAGGACTTCAGCACGCATGTTCGGGATGCGCCGGTCGTAAAGGCGTGCATAAGCCTCCTCAAACCCGCGGCGCAAAAGGTCCGCCGAAAGAGGCTCGTCTCTGGCGATATCGACTGCGACCTCATGGCCCTGCCCCGCATAACGCATATAGGCGCGCCGGTTCTCCACGACGGGCGCTGTCCCGATGGCGGGCGCAAGCACGTTAAACGCCTCCTTGTGCATTTCGGCGAAAAGAGCTTCGGCGGTCTGTGCATCAAAATCATCAATCGACATGTAACGACTACGCACAACTTCATACGCCGCCGGCGCCAGAAGAAACCCAACCGCGGAACCAACACCGGCATCCATCGGTATAATGATGGTATCGATGCCGAGTTTTTCGGCAAGGCGCGCGGCGTGGAGCGGCGCCGCGCCGCCAAAAGCCACCATAGCCCGCGCCGAAATATCCTTGCCCCATTCGACTGCATGGGCGCGCGCGGCGTTCGCCATGTTTTCGTCAACGATCTCCATGACGCCGAAGGCGCCGTCATCACCGGCGAGGTCGAGGCGCGCACCGACATCGCGGGCAATCGCGAGTTTCGCCGCGTTTTCGTTGAGCGCAATAGCGCCGCCTGCAAACCGCGCAGGGATGATCTTTCCGAGCGCAACATCTGCGTCTGTGACAGTCGGCCTCTCCCCGCCAAGATCGTATGCGGCCGGTCCCGGTTCGGAGCCTGCACTTTCAGGCCCGACGCAAATCCGGTTCATCTTGTCGACGCTCGCAATGGAGCCGCCGCCAGCGCCGATTTCCACCATCTCGATAACGGGGATGCGCACCGGCAGGCCGGACCCTTTTTTAAAGCGGTAGGATCGATCCACCTCGAACGTACGCGACATTTGCGGCGCGTAGTCGTCGATCATGCAGATTTTCGCGGTCGTACCACCCATGTCGAACGACAGGAGCGCTGGCGTCTCGCACGCGTGGGCGATGGAGGCGGCGAGAACGGCGCCGCCGGCGGGCCCCGACTCCACCAGACGGATCGGAAACCGCGCCGCCGTCTCCAGCGTCGTTAATCCGCCGCCCGACGAAATAAGATAGAACGGGCACTGAAAACCGCCGGCGCGGAGCGCCCCTTCAAGACGGCGTAAATAGCCTTCCATGAGTGGGCGTACATAGGCGTTGGCGACCGCGGTCGACAGACGTTCATATTCACGGATTTCCGGCGCGACTTCGCTTGCGAGGGTGATGGAAAGATCCGGGCGCGCGGCGTGCAGAATTTCCGCCGTGCGTTCCTCATGGGCTTTATTGGCGTAAGCGTGGAGGAAACCGATGGCGATGCTCTCGATCTTTTCGTGATCGAGCGCCGGGACGATGGCGTGTACGCTGTCCTCATCAAGCGGGATAAGAACCTTCCCATCCTTGTTCATCCGCTCACGGATAGGAAGGCGTCGCCAGCGCGGCGCTAATGGCGCCGGCCGGTCGATATTGATGTCGTATTGCTCGAAGCGGTTTTCATACGCCATTTCGAGCGCATCGCGATGGCCTTCGGTCGTCAAAAGCGCCGTCTCGGCGCCGCGTCGCTCAATGAGCGCGTTTGTCGCGAGGGTCGTGCCGTGAATAAACATGGAGACATCGCCGGGCGCGAGGCCGCCCTCTTGCAGCGCCTCCGCCACGACGCGCAACACGCCCTCCGCTGGGTCCTGATGGGTCGTCAGGGTCTTGCCGGTGATGCGGGGCCTGCCCGGCCTCTCAAGCGCGATATCGGTGAAGGTGCCGCCAATATCGACGGCGATGCGCGCATTACTCATCGACCAGCGCCGTATAGTTCAAAGCAAGCCGCCCGCCATCGGGATAAATCGTCTGGCCGGTAATGTACGACGCCATATCGCTTGCAAGGAAGAGCGCGACCGACGCCACTTCGCTTGGCTGGCCGACACGGCCCAGGGGCGTGCGCGACAAAATCGTGCGCCGCGCCGCATCGTCCGTCATCACCGTCTCAAGAATTTCCGTCTGGATCGAGCCAGGGCCTATGGCGTTCACACGAATACCGTGTGCAGCGAGCGAAAGCGCCGACGCTTTCGTCAATTGCCGCAGCCCGCCTTTCGATGTGACGTAAGCAATCTGGCTCGGGATCGCGAGTTCGGCGTTCACGGACGACATGTTGACAATCGCGCCTTTTATCTTGTCACGGACCATGCGCCGTGCAGCAAGCTGTGTCAGGACAAAACACGCACGCAAATTTACGTTCATAACACGGTCGAAATCGCCCGTATCAAGATCGAGAATGTCGCCGCCAGCGATCATCGCTGCATTATTCACAAGAACATGAATGGAACCGTGACGGTCCGAGGCCCTATCGATCAACGCAGCGCAGGCGTCGTCATCGCTCACATCGCACGCAACGGCTTCGGTCTCTGCGCCTTCTTCGCTGGCGAGCGACGCAGCGGTCTCTTGATTACGGTCCGCATCTATATCGGCGAGCACCACATGTGCGCCCTTCGCCGCAAAGGCGTGCGCACAGGCCCTGCCGATACCGGCCGCCGCGCCGGTAACAACCACCGTTTTCCCGGAAAAATCGAGCACGCCCAAAACCCTCCACACAAAGCGCGCTTGCTCAAAACGGCGCACTTATCGCGTCATCTTGTGAAAGATTTCTACGCAAGGTCAAGGGCGCCCGCACGCGCCTTCTTAAAACCGGTAGCGCAGCCCGCCATAAACGGAAGCGCGCCGGCCGGGCGCATAAAGACGGGCGTTCTGGTCACCCTGAGAGGCAACCGGCGTCAGACCGACAATGTAGTCGGCATCGAACAGATTCTCGCCAGAGGCGAAAAGTTCGATCTGCTCGTTCAGCTTGTAGCCGGCGCTGAACCCGACAATCACCGGCGACGGCGCGGACACGAGATTGGCGTGATCGGCAAAGAAGGCGCCCGCCGCCACATCGACGTTCACGGCCGCGAACCAGGCGCCGCCGTTTTCATACCGCACTTCTCCGCGAATGCTATGCTGCGGCGCGCCCGCAAGGCGATTACCATCGACATCATCAATGGGCCCGCCATCCTTAAAACGGAAGCTGTTATAGGCGTAAGCGCTGCGCAGAGTGAGCGCCGGCGCGCCCGATGCACGCCTGCCCATCAAATCGATATCGAGCCCGAGCTCAACACCCTTGTGCACCGTCGTCGCGACATTTACGAGCGTGTCGCCGACGCCGTTGGTTTCCGGGTCGTCGATATTGACGATCTCATTTTCAACATCGGTATTGAAATAGGTGATGTCCCATCGCAACCGTTCATTGACGGCGCCGCGAAAGCCGGCCTCGTAGGTGAAAGCATCCTGCTCATCAAGTCCGTTAAAGTCTGTTGGATCGTCTGAAATCAGTTCACTGAATGTCGGCGGTTCATAACTGCGATAGATACTCGCAAAAACATTGAGGTCGTCGCGAAGCTCATACGTTGCGCCGAGGCGCGCCGAAACTCCGGTGAACCGGCGCTCCTCGGGCGTTTCATCGTCGCCATCAGTCAGTTCACGGTCGACGATAAGAAATTTCGCGCCCATCGTGACCGCAAGGCGACTCAAAGGGCGAAACGCTGCTTCAAGAAAGGTCTGGAAGTTCGCGGATTTCTGGCGCGTATCGACGGTCTGATCGCCCTTGTCGCCAGCGATATTTTCAAACCGATCCATGTCCTGGGCGCCGCTCGCATAAGATGCGCCGGCGCGATAATCGACATCGAAACCGAAGAGCCGCGCGATGCTTCCAAATGCGAGGCGCGCACCCCATTCGGTTCCGTTTTCCTCCGTCACGCCGATAAAATCGATCTCGGAGCCCGCGGTGTCGTGGCGTGCAAAATGTGCGCCGACGGTCACATCATGGCCAAGCAGACGAAAGTCTGTTTGATTGGCGACGCGCGCCGTTCGCAAAAACCGCGCAAAATCGTCCTGCCGCGCGCCGTCCGTAAACCGAATAATCGGCCCGCCGGGGAAAAGCGGACCGAGCGTGATGGGCGAGAGCGGCTCCGTCGGGTCGGCCGCGAACTCCTCCGGCGTCAGACCGCCCGCCAACTCGATGTCGCTACGGATCGCTTCAACGAAAAAGCGTGTTTTGACCGTAGGCGCGATCTCATAGCCGAGATTGCTGTTGAAAATAACGCTGTTGCGCCGGTTATTGTCGCGCAGCCCCTCTTCATACAGCCCCGTAACGCCGGCGTAGTAATCCATGGCACCGCCACGCGAAACACCGGCGATGCGCGTGTGCAATCGCCCGTTGGGATCGCCTTCTATGGAGGCGCCGCCATCGGCGCGCGCATCCCACAAAGGCCCCAAATCGCGACCGGTCGGCGATATGAAATTCACCGCGCCGCCGAGATTATCGCCCGCAAACATGAAGTCCCCGTCGCCGCGATAGATATCGATACGCGCAACGGACAAAAGATCGATTTCCGCCGTCTCTGTCGCGCCATGAACGTCTGTCAGAGGGGCGCCGTCGCGAAACATTGCAACCGTGCCCCGCTCCTGACGGTTCGCAAGCGCGAAGCCGCGGATCGTGATGCGCGGCTCGCTGACATCGCCGGCGTTAATCCGCGCACCCGGCGCGAAAAAGAAAGCATCGCCCGCGTCGTTGGCGTAGTTGTCCTCATAGTCGCTCGCCTGCACGACAAAGTCAGGCGCCGGCGTGGGCGCCCGTGTATCACTGACCTGCAAAGCAGGGTCTCGCAACGCGAGAGGTTGCGCCAACGCGCCTGCGCCGACAATAAGCATCGCTGGCGCGGCTACCCCGACAAGCAAAGTCCGCCTCACGCATCCGGTCGCGTTTTTCCTGAACGTCCTCATTTCGGCGCCACTCTGAAGCGTGTTCATGAGCCCGCCCCCCGTTTTCGTATTCGACATTATCCAAAAAGCCCAATGTCGGAAGTGTTGAAGTTGTTTAAGCCTGGCAGCGCATCGGTAAGCTCGCCATTACTAAGGCCGAACCAGCGCCCAAATGTCGCCGCATACTGATCGACCGACGTCGTCGGGATCAGCCGCCCATTGTTGGTGTCTTGACTATGACCGACCGCAGGCGGCGGAAAGTCGCCGAGCATCCGGTTGCCGTTGACGGCGCCGCCAACCACAAAATGATGGCCGCCCCAACCATGATCGGTGCCATCCCTGTTAACGGTCAGTGTCCGCCCGAAATCGGACGCCGTAAAGGCCGTTACATCGTTGGCCGCGCCAATCTCTTCAGTCGCATCGTAGAATGCGCGCATGCCGCCGGCGATATCGGCGTGCAGTTCCGGTATGGAGTTCGCCTGGTTCGAATGTGTGTCGAAGCCGCCCATGCCGACAAAGAACACCTGACGGCTTACGCCAAGAGCGCCGCGCAGCGCGATCATCTGCGCGACGACTTCCAGCTGACGCCCAAGACGCGTTTGCGGAAACACCGTATTGAACGGCGCGGCATTTTCAAAAGACTCGCGCAAGAGCCGGTTCGCATCGATTGACGAGCCGACGACCGCACCGAAATCCCGTTGCAGAAGGTTCGCGACGCCTTCGTTTTCTGCTCGTAATTGCGCTTCAAAAAGCTGGGGCAACGTCGCTGAGCCGAAGAGCCTGTCCTCGCCAATGCCGATGATTTCCTGCGGACCGCCAGAACCAACTTCGATCTGCCCGGCGATCTCACCGGAAAGAAATACCGTGTTGCCGGATATAGAAACGGCAGTGAAAGTCGCATCGGGGTTCGCCTGCGCGGCGAGCGCCATATCGGCAAGCCGCCCGCCCCAACCGAAACGGGCGCCTTCCGGCTGCGACGACATCCATACCGACTGCTGGTCGTTGTGTGAAAACAGGCGCGGCGGCCGCGGCGCCGAGCGGTTTTCATATTCCGTACGCGTCAGCGGCGTCACCAGCGGCCCGACATTGGAAACAATCGCCGCATCGCCGCGCGTCACCAACTCGTGCAGCGGCCCGAGTTCCGGCGGCAGTGCAAACTGACGGCCAGCGAAGTTCGATGCGTTCGCGAGCGTCATCGGCAACAGGCGGTCACGCGCACGGGTCGAGCCGCCTTCAAGGTCGTCGTAACGGTCGAAGAGTTCGCGCCGGACGCTGCGGAACTGATCGTAGTTCGCTGTGTCGTAGGGAATGACGGTGTCATGGCCGTCCATGCCGCCGAACAGAAAAACGCACACCAGCGCCTTGTAGCCGGAGGTGTCCGCGGCGAACGCATTGAAGCGCGACAGATCGAACGCAAACCCTGCGGCGCCGCCGAGCGACATGGCTGTCGCCGATTTCAGAAAATTCCTGCGAGATTGCTGCATGCCCCGTCCCTTGCCGTCTCTAGCGCGCCACGATGTAGTCGGATGATGTCATGATGAAGAGGATCGCAACGCGTGCGCGTAACTCGTCGCGCGTGAAACCGCCGCTCCCTTCTGTGATCGCAGTCACCGCCTCAATGGCGCGCGAGCGCGTCTCAGGCCTCAGTTCGTTGTAGGCCAGAACCAGGTCTAAATGATCCACAAGCGCCGCCGGATCGCCGGCGAGACGGACTTCCTCCGTGTAGTCGGACGCAAACGCGCCATCGGCGCCGTCGCGCGCGATAAACTCGGCAATGAAGTTTGCGTACCCCGTTACGCTCGACGCCGTGGTGATTTGCAATTCCGGCGCGACAAGCCCGGCGTCGGCGCTTTCACTGCCCGGCGCGACGAAACCAGGCCGGTAAAAGTTAAAAACCGAGGGCGAGCGATAGGCCTGTTGGTTGAGCTGGCTTGGCGCGCGCGTGTCTTGCAAATCATCTACGTCGCGTTCGTCAGTATCGGTGTCGCTGACGCCGAAGGCGCGCGCCCAATGGGTGAAACGCAGGACAGGCTCGCGGAGTTTTCCGGCGCCAGCACCAGTCATGCGAGCCGTATCGCGCGCTTCGGCGTCGAAGAGGATCGCCGCAACGACCGCGCGCATATCACCGCGCGCACCCGCGCCGGCGTTCTGACCGTTCGGCATTTGGTAGACGCCGGCGGCGAACGCGTTTGCGACGCGGGCCACATAATCCGGACTTGGATTGCTTGTCACCAGCCGCTGGATAAGCTGGCGGGAGATAAACGGCGCGGTGTTAGGGTGATTAAATAAGGTATCGAGCGCGATATCGATGCTGCGCTCGCCGCCCGTGCCGGCGGGTATGGTGACGCCAAGAAAGCTCTTTGGCTCTTCGGAATGCTCATCGTCAAACATCACGAGCGGTAGATATTCGGACTCAATCGATTGCGGCCTGCCGAGAAAGCGGTCGCGCGCCGCCCAGCTGAGCCCAGTAAAGACTTTCGCAAGCTCCGTTACATCCACATTGTCATACGTTTCAATCGGCTGGCCCGAGCTGTCGAGGCGAGGCTCGCCGTTCGGCTGTAACTCCAAAAGCCCGATGGTGAACAGCTGCATAATTTCGCGGGCGTAGTTTTCATCAGGCACGACTTCACGCGCTTCGTCCGCCTTCTGATTTTGCAGATAGGTAAGGTAGATCGCCATTGCCGGGCTGTAGGTGACGTTTTCCAGCGTCTGGCGAAAATTGCCAAATGCGCCTGCGGCCATGATGTCCATATAGTTCGCCATGGCCACCGGACGGCGCGCAAGTTCTGCGTCGCTGTAGGAGGCGACAAGGATCTGCGATAGCGCAAAGCCGACGCGCTGGCGCAACTGATCGTCAGATTGGATCGCGCGCGTCCAGAACGTCTCGGCCAGTTGATCCGGCCCGATGTCTTCGCCGGCCGCTTCGGCGATGAGAACGCTTTCGAGCAGCGACTCATGGCGCTTTTCAAACTCCGCCATCATCCATGCGCTGGCGCCAACGGTCTGAAACTGGTCGATATCCGCCGCACTCGGACCGAATGTCGCCTGCGACAGGAACCGCGACGCCTCGGCAGACGATGACGCGCCGCCCGGGTCCGGTTGCGGCGGCGACGGCGTCGGCGGCGTTGTCGGAGGTGGGTTCTCATCGCCGCCCCCGCCCGCCGGTGCGTCCGAAGGCCCGCTGCACCCGGCGGCGAGCATGACGGCGGCGCAGACGGCGAGCACAGTTCGTTTGCTGTTGACGAAGCGATCGATATTCATGGAGGGTGTCTTCCCGGCTGAGCGAACGGTCTAGCGGGGCGGAAGTAAACGTCCGGGTAACGACGCCGTTTAATTTGAGTAAATATTTTATCGCCAGTACGAATCGGCGCTGCCACGCGGATTCATGCACGCCGCAACAAGGTTACAACGTGGATAGCTTTAACTTTTTAGAGTTTTTTTGGAAAAGAAATGCGTCATCCGCGATGAGCAACGCAAACGGCCAGCGCCACCGATTATTCGGCCGGTTTTCGGAAAATCAGAAAGTAGTTTTCTTCAAGGCCGTCCACCGCGACTTCGTCCTCAAGCGCAAAGCCGACGAACTCCACCTCGGCAATGACGGCGGACTTTCCGAAGCGCACATATTCCTTGCCTTCGGGGCGCGCCTCGCCGGGCGTGACGTCATACTCGACCATGATAAGCCGCCCGCCGGCTTTGACGGCGTCAAAGATCGAGCGCATGACCGCTTCGCGGTCGTCGAAATAGTGGTAGGAGTCAGCAATAAACGCCACATCGACAAGGGCCGCCGGCAGTGTAACATTGTCTTCGCGCCCGAGCACCGCGGTGACATTGCCGAGCAAGAGATCCGCTGCGCGCCGGTTAATCAGATCAAGGAATAACGGCTCAATGTCTTCGGCAAAAACGCGGCCCTGCGACCCCACCTGTTCGGCGAACAACAGCGTGTAAAGCCCGGTGCCTGCGCCGACGTCAGCAATAAAATCGCCTTCCTTTAATCCCGCCGCCGCGACCACTGCATTGCGTGCGCTGAACAGTTCGCGGCTGTTGACTTCCAGCCGCTCAAGCCAGACGTCAAGATTGGTCTCCTCCCCATCGCCTTCCGGTTGAAGGGCGGCTGGCGCCCCCTCGTCGGCTGCAGACGGCGCAGTTTGCGACGCTGTGGGCGCTTCGGCCGCTGGACTGCATGACGCCAGCAGCGCCGCCACAAGCATCGCGCCAGCATGAAAATACTGAAATCTCGACATCACTGCACCATCGCGCTTTCCCGAAGCGGATCATGCCCGAAGTCGGCGCCTGATATCAAGCGAGCGGTTTTAAGAGCTCCAAGAGACGACTGGAGCCCGTGCTATAGTAGTTCGTTGTTGAGGGCGGCGGCGCTCTCAATGTCTTTGACTGTATCGTTTAAAACGATGTGCGACGCGGCGCTCCCTCAAGAAGCGCCAGTTTGATTGGAGGCTCTGCAGATGACCCATCGACGAACCGCCCACCGCCGTTTAGAGGGAAAATCCAGACCCTTTTTCGTGCGCATCACCGCACTTGCGAGCCTCACGCTCGCCTGCGCCTTCGCTTCCGCCCCCGGCGAAGACGCGTCCGTTGAGCTCTGGCGGCTCGATTGCGGCACGATGGACATAGACGACCTTTCTTACTTTTCAGACACCTATCTCTATGACGGACAATCCGGCCTCATCAGCAATGGCTGTTATCTCATTCGCCACGGTGGCGCTTATCTCCTGTGGGACGCCGGCATCCCGTCCAGCTTGCTTGACAACACGAAAAGCAACGGCGGCTGGGTGTCGTCAATCAGCATTACGCTGAAGGATCAGCTGGAGCAGATTGGTCTTGCGCCGGACGATATTACGTATCTCGGCATCAGTCATTTTCATGGCGACCATATCGGTCAGGCCGCAGATTTCGCGAATTCAACACTTTTGATGAGCAGCGCCGATGCGAACGCCATCAGAATCGCGCCAACTGGCTCAGCGCGCCGTCGGCTCGCCGCCTGGTTTGACGGCGAATCGGCGATGCAGGAGTTTTCGGTCGACCATGACGTCTTTGGCGATGGCTCTGTGACGATCCTCATGACGCCCGGACACACGCCGGGGCATGTTTCCCTTCTCGTGCGACTGAAGGAAACGGGACCGGTTTTGCTCAGCGGCGATCTGTACCACTTCAGAAGCGAAATCGGTCAGAACAATGTATCGCGATGGAATGTGAGCCGCGCCGACACACTCGCGTCAGCCCATCGGTTTGAGCGCATTATCGAGGCCCTGGATCCGGTCGTCGTCGTTCAGCACGACCCGGCGGACATCGACCGTCTGCCGGCGTTCCCGAAGTCGGCGAAGTGATTTAATCCTCATCCGTGGAAAAATGATCGAACCCGGATGCAGGCGTTTCCAACACGTCTCCTCCTTCGCCGATCAGCGCTGCGCCCTCGCCGCGTTTCACGACACCGATGCGTGAAACATCCGTACGCGACGCTTCTGCCGCCACCGACACGGAGCGACGCAACTGTGGCGGCGCGGTAAAAAGGATTTCATAATCGTCGCCGAAGGTCGCAAGCTCTGTAACCGCGCTTTCCTCATCGCGCGCGCTCGCAAGCCAGCGTTGTGCGGCCGCAGACAGCGGGATCGCGCCCGCCTCGATCTCGATGCGCAAATCCGACGCCGCCGCAATGTGCGCCGCATCAGCGAGAAGGCCGTCGGAAACATCGATCGCCGCCGTCGCGACATTGGTCAGCGCGCCGCCAAGCGTAAGGCGCGGCGTCGGCAGCTGATAACGGTAGATGAGCGGCGCCTTGTCCGCAGCGGCGAACTTGCCTTTCCGTTGCAGCGCCCGCAGGCCGAGCCCTGCATCGCCGATAACGCCGGAGACATAAACGTCGTCGCCCGCGCGGGCGCCGCTCCGCGCCGTCAGCCCCGCGCGCGGCGGCGCGCCGAAGAACGTCGCCGACAGCGTGAGCGGCCCGCTCTTGATGCGGTGCATGCAGGTGTCGCCGCCATAGAGTGAAATGGAAAAATGCTCCTGATCCTCTTTCAGCCCCTGCGCAAACAACGCAACCGCGTCAGGCTTCGTTCCCTGCGGCCAGACGCAGGCGAGAAAATATCCCAGCGGCTTTGCACCTTTGGCGGCAAGGTCCGAAAGATTGACCCGCAAGAGCTTGCGCGCAACGAGATCAATCGGATCTTTCTCAAGAAAATGCACGCCGGCGATGATCACGTCCTTCGTGACCACATAAGCCCCTTCGTCCAGAAGCGCAGCGTCGTCTTTCAACTCGAACGCACCCGGCGCGTTCGCGGTGAGCGGCGCAAAATAGGATCGGATCAGGTCAAACTCGGTCGGTTTCACGCGTTTCTTGTCGCTCAATAGCGCCTGTTGAAAGTCGCTTTAAAAGATTATGCAGTCATCTCGTCGTCGCGGGCGGCCCGGGCCGCCGCGTCCAGCACGCCGTTAACGAAAGCGGGCTCGTCGCCCTCATCGCCGAAAAAGGCTTTCGCGATCTCGACATATTCGTCGATCACCACCCGAAAGGGAATGTCGGGTCGGCGCACCATCTCGTAAAGGCCAGCGCGCAGGATAGCCCGCACCGTCGCATCGAGACGCGCAAGACGCCAGCCCTCAGCCAGTTTGCGTTCAAGATAGGGGTCGAGGCGGCTTTGCGCTTCGACCGCGCCGCGCACCAGATCGGCGAAAAAGACCGGATCGGCCTTGTGACCTTGCCCATGGTCGCCGTCGCGGCCAAGCCGGCACGCCTCGAACTCACGAACGATCTGCTCGACGCCGGTTCCCGCGGCCTCCATCTGGTAAAGCGCCTGCACGGCGGCAAGGCGCGCAGCCGTGCGCGCTGGGGCTGACGCCGCGCCCGTCATCTGGCGCGGACCGGCGCCGCGCTCCATTTTGGCCGTTTGCACATTACTCACGGTCGCCTTCTTCCAGTTCACCTAAAAACTCCTCGAAGTCTTTAGCTTCCCGGAAGTTTTTGTAAACCGACGCGTACCGGACATAAGCCACGTCGTCCAACTGCGCGAGCCCCTCCATCACCAGTTCGCCGATGGTCTTGGAGTGAATTTCGCTGTCGCCCATGGTCTCCAGCCGCCGCACGACGCCGGACGCCATTTGCTCGATCCGCTCCGGGTCAACCTTGCGCTTGCGCGTGGCGATCCGGATCGAGCGCATCATTTTATCGCGATCGAAGGGGGCTTTTTTACCGCTGTTTTTTACGACGATTAGTTCGCGTAACTGAACCCGTTCGAAAGTCGTGAAACGCCCGCCGCAGGCGGCGCATTCGCGCCGCCGCCGGACCGAGGCGCCGTCTTCGGCGGCGCGGCTGTCTTTCACTTGCGTTTCGTCGCTGCCGCAAAACGGACAACGCATGGGCTCACCCTTCGTTGGGCGGGCGTTTACCGATAAATCGGGAAACGCTCCGTCAGCGCGCAGACTTTCTTGCGCACGGCTTCTTCAACCGCATTATTGGCGGCGCCGCCGCTTTCCGCCAGCGCATCAAGCACTTCAGCCATCAGAGAGCCGACCTCGCGGAACTCCGCAACGCCAAAGCCGCGTGTCGTTCCCGCCGGCGAGCCTACGCGAATGCCCGATGTGACGGTGAACTTCTCCGGATCGAACGGCACGCCGTTTTTGTTGCAGGTAATGCCGGCGCGTTCGAGCGCATCTTCGGCGGCGTTACCCTTGACGCCCTTGGGGCGCAAATCGATCAGCGCGAGATGCGTATCGGTGCCGCCGGAAACGACCGCGTAGCCAGCCTCAACGAGCGACGCTGCAAGCGCCTGCGCATTATCGACCACGTCTTGCGCATAGGTTTTGAACGATGGCTGCAGCGCTTCACCGAATGCAACAGCCTTGGCGGCCACCACATGCATCAGCGGTCCGCCCTGAAGACCCGGGAACACCGCCGACCTGATTTTCTTGGCGAGCGCGGCGTCGTTAGTCAGGACCATGCCGCCCCGAGGTCCACGGAGCGTTTTGTGCGTCGTCGTTGTGACGACATCGGCATGCTCGCACGGATTGGGATGCACGCCGCCAGCAACGAGCCCGGCGAAATGCGCCATGTCGACCATAAGTTTCGCGCCCGTCGCGTCGGCGATGTCGCGGAACTTTTTAAAATCGATAATGCGCGAATAGGCGCTGCCGCCGGCAATGATCACTTTCGGCTTATGCGTTTCCGCCATCTCAGCGACATGATCATAGTCAATGAGCTGATCGTCTTCGCGCACACCGTAATGCACGGCCTTGAACCATTTGCCCGATTGGTTTGCGACTGCGCCATGAGTCAAATGACCGCCGCATGCGAGGTCCATGCCCAAAAAAGTATCGCCCGGCTGCATCAAGGACATGAAGACAGCCTGATTGGCCTGACTGCCCGAATGCGGTTGTACAATAGCCTCTTCGCAACTGAAGAGTTTCTTTGCACGCGCAATCGCAATTTCTTCCGCCTCATCGACAAATTCACAGCCGCCGTAATAACGACGCCCCGGATAGCCCTCCGCATACTTATTTGTCAGAACGGAGCCTTGCGCCTCCAGCACCGCGCGCGAAACGATGTTCTCCGATGCAATCAACTCAACCTGTTCTTGCTGACGACCCAACTCTCGCCCAATGGTTGCATTGATGTCGGGATCGCTCGACGCAAGGTCGGACTGGAAAAACGTATCGTTCATATTATCTGACACACTCTGGCTCATGAGATCGCTCTTTCTTCAATGCGGCGCTGTCGGAAAGGTGCGTTCTGAATTGACGCACCGTCCAGCCGCACCATATACGCATGTGCGATCAGCGCTGCAATCGGTGAATGCCGACGCTTTGAATGGCTTCGGCGGGACTTTGCCTTCACGACCTCGCCTCCAGATTGCAACAAGCTGTCGCAAATGGAAATCGACCCTTTTTCGACAGCTTTTTTTTACCAAAACAGTCAAATTCAGAAGATTTCTGCAAAATACAAATGCAGGAAAACACAGTGTAGTTAGTTGTGAAATACTGTCGAAGAGGTTATGCGCGATTCTGACCGGGGAGAGAAGTCCGGTTTGTAAGCAGTTGCATCGCCGAATTGGAAGTCATGGGGAGAAGACCCTCCATCCTGGTTAATGCACAAATGTCTGACTATCAGTTTGGAGACGAACGTGACCAGATCTAATGACGTGATTGAACCGGGTGAAACGATTTCATTGGCTACCGAAATCGTCGCCGCCTATGTCAGCAACAATAAAGTACCCGCCGAAGAACTGCCTGGCCTGCTCCAGGACGTTTTCGGCGCCGTGAACGGGCTCGCCGAGGGCGATGTCGCATTTATGGGCGCCCGAGAACCGGCCGTGCCTATCAACAAATCCATTACGCCGGATTTCATCATCTGCCTGGAAGACGGCAAAAAGCTGAAAATGCTGAAGCGTTACCTGCGCACGCATTTTGACCTGACACCAGAGGAATATCGCCGCAAATGGGGCCTGCCCGCGGATTATCCCATGGTGGCGCCGAACTACGCCAAAAGGCGCTCGCAGTTTGCGAAGGATATCGGCCTCGGCACATCCGCAAAGCCGGCGCGCAAACGTACGAAAACAACGCGCAAGAAGCGTGCAACGACAAAAAAGCGCTGATGCGCTGATCTGATAAAACATTCAGATCCGGGCTCCATCGCGGCTTGCATGGAGCCCGCAAGACGCTTTCCTATTCGTCAGACGAGACCGCACGCATTCTGGCCGCGGTCGCATCTACCGCCTTCGCCAGCCACTCGGTGAGACCGGCGCCGTATCCTTCGATGGTTTCGGCAAACCGCGGGTCCGCGCGCCATAATGCGGCGAGCTGCCCATGCGCCTCGGGCGTCAGATCATAAAACCAGCGGCAGATATGGGATCGGTGACGCTCGACAATCTCGCTCGCAGCGCCGCTGTGATGGGGCTCGCCCGCCTGCATCGCCGCCGCGGCATCGGCCCAGATTTGCGCGCCCTCGGCCTTTATGGCCCGCCACTGATCCTCGCCATAGGTCTTTGTGCGTCTGGCGCTTTCACGATACGCCGCCGTCTCGCCCCACTTTTCTTTGGCTTCCTTATCGAAGGAAGCCGGATCAAATCCATCGAATAACGTAGTCATATCCATTTCTTTCCTCGTTCTTTCGCTGATTTTTTCCAGCGCCGCATCGATGGAGGCGATCATCTTGTGGGTTTCGTTCAATCGATACGTCAAAAGACGCCGTTGCCGTTGAAGGCTTTCGGCCATGTCGAACGCGGGATCGTCGAGCCCGCGTCCAATCTCTTCAAGCGACAAGCCGAGAGAGCGCCCGATCAGAATCTGCTGCATGCGCAGCAAGTCATCGTCATCGTAAAGCCGGTAGCCGGCCGAAGACCGGCCGGCGGGCGTCAGGAGCCCGATCTCGTCATAATAACGCAGCGTGCGCACCGAAACGCCTGTCATGCGCGCAACGTCACTGATCTTATATCCATGCTTTGCGGCCATAAGCGCTGTTGTGCACCCTTCCGTCGCGTGAGGGTCAAGCAGAAAAACCAAGTGAATCCGGCGCGTCGTTCACGCCGTGCGACGCGACGTCAATTCGCATCGCCCCGATTATCGTCTATGCTGGAGGACGCTTGGCGCACTCCGCCATAAAAAAGGCCCAAAAGAACAAGCCAAACCACAAAAAAAGACGCCAAAAAGCGAAACTTGAAATTTAATACGAAGACACCGGAGGAAATATCCCCATGGATGGCGCCAAGACTGTTTTTCCCGTCACCGACGCAGCCCGGGCGAAAACGCATGCCGACGCCGATAAAGCCGAGGCGATGCGCGCCGCCGCGCGCGAAAACCCTGACGCATTCTGGGCCGACGTCGCAAAACGGCTGACCTGGGAAAAGGCGCCCACGAAGATTCAGGACGTTTCCTTCGACGCCGCCGATCTTCATATCAAGTGGTTCGAGGACGGCGTTCTGAACGCATCGGTGAACTGCCTCGACAGGCACCTTGCAGACCGCGCAGATGAGATCGCGATCATCTGGGAGGGCGACGAGCCGGACGAGCAAAAATCGATCACTTTCGCCGAAGCGCATGAAGAAACCTGCCGCATGGCGAACCTTCTGAAAGCGCGCGGCGTCAACCGCGGCGACCGCGTGGTCATCTATATGCCGATGATCCCTGAAGCGACTTACGCCATGCTCGCCTGCGCGCGCATCGGCGCGATCCACTCGGTCGTTTTCGGCGGGTTTTCGCCTGAAGCGCTCGCAAGCCGGATCGACGATTGCGAAGCGGCGGCGGTCATCACGGCGGATGAAGGCGTGCGGGGCGGCAAGAAAGTCGCGCTGAAAAAGAATGTCGATCTCGCCCTTGAGCGAAGTGGCGACGTGCGTCTGGTGCTTGTGGTGGAGCGCACGGGCGCCGATGTCGCCATGAAGGCGGGGCGCGACCTCTTCTGGCATAGCGAGGCGCGCGACGACGTCTCGCCCGACTGCACGCCGGAACCGATGAATGCGGAAGACCCGCTTTTTATTCTTTATACGTCTGGGTCCACCGGCAAGCCGAAAGGCGTGCTCCACACAACCGGCGGCTATCTCACCTATGCGGCGTTCACCCATGAAATGGTGTTCGACTATCGCCCGGGCGAAGTCTTCTGGTGCACAGCCGATGTCGGCTGGGTGACGGGCCACACCTATATCGTATACGGACCGCTCGCGAACGGCGCCACGACGCTGATGTTTGAGGGCGTGCCGACTTACCCCGATGCGTCCCGTTTCTGGCGCGTCGTTGAAAAGCACAAGGTGGAGATATTCTACACCGCGCCGACGGCGATCCGCGCGCTGATGCGCGAAGGCGATGACTTTGTCACCGCGGCCGACCGGTCGTCGCTGCGCATTCTCGGCAGCGTGGGCGAACCGATCAATCCGGAAGCCTGGCTGTGGTATCACCGTGTTGTCGGCGACGGGTGCCTGCCGGTGGTCGACACCTGGTGGCAAACCGAGACGGGCGGCGCGCTGATCGCGCCGCTGCCCGGCGCAACCGACCTCAAACCGGGCTCGGCAACACGGCCGCTCCCCGGCGTTGCGCCCGCGCTCGTCACGCAGACCGGCGAGGTCATCGACGGCGCCGCGGAAGGCAATCTCGTTCTCACCGGGTCCTGGCCCGGCCAGATGCGCACCGTCTGGGGCGACCATCAGCGTTTCATCGATACCTATTTCACGACCTATCCCGGCACATATTTCACCGGTGACGGCGCGCGGCGCGACGAAGATGGCTATTACTGGATCACGGGCCGGGTGGACGACGTCATCAATGTTTCCGGACATCGCCTTGGCACCGCGGAAATCGAAAGCGCGCTCGTTGCCCATGGAAGCGTCGCGGAGGCGGCTGTGGTCGGCTACCCCCACGACCTCAAGGGCCAGGGCATTTACGCATATGTCACCCTGATGGAGGGCAAAAAAGCGTCCACCACTCTCGAAAAGGAGCTCACCGACCAGATCCGCCGCGACATCGGCCCTATCGCCAAGCCGGATGAGGTGCATTTCGCACCCGGCCTGCCAAAAACCCGGTCGGGCAAGATCATGCGCCGCATCCTGCGGAAAATCGCCGAAAAGGAGTTCGCGGCGCTGGGTGATCTTTCAACGCTTGCGGAGCCCGCCGTCGTCGACAGTCTCATAGAGGGACGCAAATCCCGCGGTTGAGCAGTACGGCATTCAAAATCGCTAGCGCGCCGCTGCCGCGCCTTTTGCGGCGCGCTCAAACCTCAGTTAAGGCATTGTAAAAAATAAGACTTTTTAATCGTGCGGGCAGTAATAAATTTCACCCTTTGGAACGCAAATTGAAACAACTCGGGGTAGAATAGCCTCATCGACGCACTCAAAGCGCCTCGCAACCGCCTGGAATCCGCAACCCCATGCCCCCCGCCGCTGAAACCGCATACGCCGCCTCGCTGGAAACGCCCGCGCCGATAGACGGCAGGACGCTTCACGGGCGCGCCATCGCGCTCTATCTCGGATTTATTATTGCGGTGCTGATCTTCTTTGCACCGACAGCGATGCATATGATCCGCGTCTGGGGGCAATCGGCGACCTATCAATATGGCTATCTCGTTGCACCCATGGCCGTCGCCATGCTCGCACTGGACCGGCGGCGCCTGCTTTCACTGGCGCCGAAACGCTCGGCGCTTGGCGCCGCGGGCGTCGTCTTTGCATCCGCCATGTGGCTTGCGGCGCACGCAGCCGGCGTCGCTATTGCTGAACAGGTCGCGCTTATATCGATGATCGTCGCCGGCGCGCTGGCGAGTTATGGCCGGGCTATTTTCTCAATCGCATCTTTTCCGCTGGCGTTTCTATTCTTCATGGTTCCCTTCGGCGAAAGCTTTATCGCGCCCTTCCAAACGATCACCGTTGGAGCGATCATGGCGTCACTCGCCGCGGCTGGAATGCCTGCCAGCGCCGACGGTTTTTTCATCACGACCGCTGCTGGCGACTTCCATGTGATTGCCGAATGCGCTGGACTGCGCTTTTTTATCGCTGCGATTATGGTTGCCGGGTTTTTCGGGCGGCTGCATTTCGGCGCGTGGCGGCAGACGCTCGCATTTATGGCGCTCGCCGGCGTCTTCGCTATTGCGGCGAACGGGCTGCGCGCATCGCTGATGGTCGTGATCGCAACAGCGACCAACAAGCAGCTTGCGGTCGGCGACAATCATCTCTTTCTTGGCTGGATCTCATACGCAATCGCGTTCGCCCTTCTCCTCTGGATCGGCCGGCGGATGGCGCGCGACACGCAGCCCCTTCAACGCACAGCGTCGAGCCACGGCATGCGGGCCGAAAAAGGGTCCGGCGACTGGATCGCGGCAAGTCTCATCCTGGCGCCAATCATTGCGACGCTTTATGCGCACGCCATTGTTGACCGTACACCGTCCATAACATCCGTACCCGCTTTTCCCATGATGGCGGAGTGGACGAGTGACGCTCCCGACCGCTGGGCTCCGGCCTTCACCGGCGCGGATAGGAAAGCATTTTCAAGCGCCGCCCATGGCGATGCGACGATCACCCTCGCCGCCGGCGGATACACGCATGACCGCCCGGGCGCAGAAATCGTTCATCACAGCAACCGCAGCTTCAACGGCCAGTCATGGAAGCATATCGGACAAAGCAAGCACGAAGGCGCCGTTTTTAATCTTATCTACGGGCCGAAGGGCGAGCGCCGCGCCGCAACGACGCTCTACTGGCTTGGCGACGATTATTATCGCAGCCCTCTGCAAATGAAGCTCGCACAATTTCGCCTGAAGCTGATTGGCGTCAACCCCGCCGGCGGCGTCATCATCGCAAGCGCGCCCTATGCGGACGATCCCGAAATGGCAATCGCCGCTATCGATGACTACTTGGCGCTGCACGTCATAGACACAAAGAAAGCGCGCGACTGACATGTGCGGTATCGCCGCGATCTTCGACCTCAAAGCAACGCGCGCCATCGATCAGGATGCGCTCCAGCGCATGACCGACGCGCTCGTCCATCGCGGTCCCGATGGCGCGGGCGCCTTCACCGCGCCTGGCGTCGGGCTCGGCCATCGCCGTCTTGCAATCATCGATATCGAAGGCGGCGCGCAGCCATTCGAGACCCGCAATGGCGCCGCCCTGTCGTTCAACGGCGAAATCTATAATTACAAAGAACTTCGCGCCTTCCTCGGCGGCGACGCCGCCGGCTGGCGCACCCAATCGGACACCGAAGCCCTTGCCGAAGGCCTGGCGCGGGACGGCGACGCCTTTGTGGAACGCTTGCGCGGCATGTTCGCGTTCGCTTTCTGGGATAAGAAAACTGGTCGTCTTATCGCCGCCCGCGACCGGCTCGGCGAACGCCCGCTCTATTACGCCGAAACCGCCGACGGCTTTCTGCTGATCGCATCCGAGATAGTAGCGATTATCGCGTCGGGGCTCATTGCCCTTGAAACTGATCACTGGGCGATCGCCGATTACTTCTTTTACGGCTATGTGCCGGACCCCAAAACCATCTACCGCAATATTCATAAACTGCCGCCCGGCCGAATTCTCTCTGCGGGCGCGGGTGAACCGATCCGTATAGAGCGGTATTGGCGTCCGACCTTCTCAGGCGCGAGCGCTCTATCCTTTAACGAGGCCGCAGAAGAGCTGCGCGCGCTTGTGGACGACGCCGTCTCGGCGCAGATGCTGTCCGATGCGCCGCTCGGAGCATTTTTGTCGGGCGGCGTCGATTCATCGGGCGTCGTCGCCGCCATGGCCGAAACCGGCGCATCCCCCACCACCTGCACTATTGGCTTCAGCGAAGAAAGTCATGATGAACGCAGTGCGGCTCGCGCAACAGCCAGAAAATTCGGCGCCGACCACCACGAAGACATGGCGGAAATCAACGCAGCGGCGCTGATCGACGATGTCGCCCGCGCCTATGGCGAGCCCTTTGCGGACACATCCGCGCTGCCGAGCTATCTTGTGTCAAAACTCGCGCGCCGTCACGTCACCGTCGCGCTGTCGGGCGATGGCGGCGATGAGATTTTCGCCGGCTACAGGCGGTATCCGTTTTATCTCGCCGAGGAGAAAGTACGCGCGATGGCGCCCGCTGCGCTTCGCCGGACGGTCTTCGGCCCCGCCGGCGCTCTCTATCCATCGCTCGACTGGGCGCCGCGACCTTTGCGGTTTAAGTCGACTTTTCAGGCGCTCGCACAAACAAGCGCCGAAGGATACGCCGCCGCCGTTGCGATCAACCGGCCGGCGCGTCTGCAAAAGATGCTCTCACCGGACTTCAAGCGCGCGCTCGGCGAATACCATCCGCATACAGTTGTCATCGACGCCATGAACGAAGCGCAGACCGATGATGCGCTCGCCCGCGCGCAATATGCGGACCTCGCGACCTGGCTTCCGGGACGCATGCTGACCAAAGTTGACCGCGCCTCCATGGCGCATTCCCTCGAGGTGCGCCCCCCCCTTCTCGATCACACCATTGTCGAATGGGCGGGCGGATTGCCGGGCGCCTACAAGCTCGCGCGCGAAGGCGGCAAGCGCGTCCTGAAAGAAGCGCTGCGCCCGCGCCTTGGTGATGAATTTCTTGCGCGCAAAAAACAGGGCTTTGATCTGCCCGTGGCCGCGTGGCTGCGCGCTGAAAGAAACAATCCACTCGACCGGCTTACGCGGTCGTCCGCATGGCGCGAAAGCGGCGTTCTGAGCGAAGCTTCAATCGCCAGCATGATCGACGCACATCAGCGCGGCGCCCAGGATAATGCACAGGAATTGTGGACCGTCATCATGTTCGACGCGTTCTTACGTCAGTAAGTCAGATAAGCGCGTTCAGATAAATCGACCGGTGCGCCTCAATCATTTTTGTCGCCGCGTAATCGCGGCGCGCTTTTTCTGCATTGGCTTTGCCGAGCCGCAGGCGCAAGGCCTCATCGCCGGCGAGGCGCTGCAGCGCATCCCGGTAAGCCTGTTCATCGCCCAGCGGCGTGATAAAAGCGCGGTTTTCTTCCGACACCATGCGCGCCACATCGCCAACATCGGTGGCGACGACGGGCAGACCGGCGGCCATCGCCTCCATAAGGCTGATGGGCGCCTGCTCGGTATCCGACGACAACGCAAAGATATCGAATCTCGCATACGCCGCTTCCGTTTGCGCCGTGGCGCCGCGAAGATGAACCCGCGCAGCAGAAGCAGTAGAGGAAGCAATTTCCTCCAGCATCACCCGTTCGGGCCCATCGCCTAAGATCTCAAGGGACGCATACGGACCATCGATAGCCTCTACAGCGGCGATCAATCGCCCATAGTTTTTCTCTGGCCGTAGCGCGCCAATCGACCCAATCAGAACGTCTTCGCTCTCGCGCGAACGCCGGGCCGTTGCAAAGCGCGCAAGATCGACGCCATTGGAAAGGCGTCGTACCGTTTCGGGCCGCAGGCGCCAGCGTTCAAGAGCCAGCTTTTCCAAGACGCGTGAGGGAACAACAACCGTACTGCGCCCCAACAATGCGCGGCGCGCCCACACGCGACGGCCAATCTGGCTCGATGGGTTTTCCCCCGGCCCGAAGCCGTCCTCAAAGTGGATATGCGGCAGGCCGAGAAAGAGCCGATTCGCGATCACCGCCTCCATCGCCCCCCAGTTATACGTACAGAGAATAGAGGGCGACGCCTCGCGAAGAAGGTCGCGCAGTCCGGTCACCGCCGAGACAGAGACAATCGACGATTTCTCGGCGGCAAAGGCCCGGACCTCCGCATCAACGGTGTCGTCGAGCATCGATTTCCCGCCAAGCGCTCCGTCCAGCGCGATGACATAGTGTCGAAACCCGGGGCCCAGTCCATTCGCCAGCGTCGCAAAGCGGCTCTGCTGCCCGCCAAAATCAAAAGACGGAAAGACATGCGCCATCGCCACTGTGGCGCCAGCCGATTGAAAGTCATCGTTGCTCATGGGGCGATTGATGCCAGCCTTCGCCGACAGAGGCAAAGTAAAAGCCGGCCCCAGGCCGGCTTTTCTTGTCATACTGAAATGCACACGCCCATTTCCGGCAAAGATTGCTCTTTAACCCAATACCCTAAAGACAGGGTTTGTTCGCACAAAACCTGACGGTCGTGGTCGCAAGACGCGGCCAGCGCGATGAGGTCCGCTTAAAAACAATCACATCGTCGAACACACGTCGGGCAAGTGAAGCCTTATGCTCATAGACCAGTTCGACGACAATCAGCGAGGCGCCTTCCTCAAGAATACTGGCGTCATCGAGACCGTTATAGGGCGCCTCCCGCGCATACGGCTCGGCGCCCGCGTTATCGACACTCCAATCGATGACCGGCGCGCTGATGTCAGGGTCTAGAACCACGCTCATCAGACGAAACTCTACGCCAGCATTGTCCGCCGGCGCGAGCATGGTCTCAACACCGGTAAACAGATTTTGCACATCCGTTTCGTCCAACTCTTCAGACTGCGCCGCAAGGTCGGCGAGCGAGTTCGCCGCGACCGTCGCGCGGCGGCTCGCATTCAACGCATCGCCGCCTTCGACCAACCCGAAAAACATCAAAAGCATAATCGGCAATGTCAGCGCGAATTCTGTCGCGGCAAGACCAGACCGACAGGCGGCGCTGCGGAGGACTTCCGCCGACACCCATGCCCAAATCCGACGCGCAAACGTCGTCGCAAAACCGGCGACGCTCGCACGCTTATCAGACGGAATCTCGATTGTTCTTTTCATAAGGCTCGTTCCTGAAAATAACCGTCGACGTTATATGCCGCTTGCCATCTGCACCCGCCAGCTGCACGCCAATTGCGGGATTGAATGTCTCATAGATGAAGCAAATACGTACACGCACGATTGCGCCCTCGCCGCCCGGATCATAGGGGATATTCGAAACTTCGGCAGGCGGTCCGTCGGCGCATGTCGCCGAAGATGTATCAGCCGCAAGCGCGGCGAAGTCTGCAAAAGTCGCGACATCGACCGTCAGCGCCTGACTGCAGTCATCAAATGTATCCACGACGTCGCAAATACGCTGATAGAATTCATCCTTATCCATGTTGCCAAGCTGCGCCTGGCCGGTGCGAACGATACGCGCGCCCTTTGTCGCCGCCGCGCCGACGGTGGAATTGACGAAGTGAAACCAGCCGACTTCAAAAATCGACGCCATCAAGGCGAGAAAAATCGGCAGGATAATTGCGAACTCGACAATGTAGGAGCCGCTTTCGTTTTTCCAGAAAGCCGATAGCGTTCGGCGCCTCCGGAGTTTCCTGTTTTTTGCCGTCATATTTCATCCTCACTGCTCGCCCTGCGGCCGGACCGCAAGGCGCGCGGGTTCCATCCCTACCGGCTGATGTGAAGTTGCTGCAGGTTTTCAGCGATCTCGCCGAACGCATCCTCAAGATCGGACCCGGACGGGGCCTTATAGTAGTACGGCTCGCTCGGTTTCGTCGCGCAGGAGCGGAACACTTTTTCCGTCTCCGAATTATTGAGACCAAATACAATCGTATAGACCAGGATTTGTTCGTCCTTCATACGCTGACAGATCCGCAGCAGTTTATTGTCATACTCATCACGCATCTCGTCATAGTCGTTGATGCCCTGCCCCATCCGCTCTTCGATGCCATATCCGTACGTAGTCGGATTGGTTTCAAAGTGCGTACTACGATCATAAGCAGTGTTGACGCCGTCGGTCATAATAACGACCGCTTTCTGCCAGGTGGAATCATCATAGCTGGCGCCCTCAGTAAAAGGCGCGCCCGGCGATAAAACGCGCCATCCCCATATGGCGCCGTTGGCGGAGTTCGTCGCGCCATTCGGAAAGAGCTTATCCATATGGTTTTCAATGGTTGTTACATTGTTTGTCAGCGGGAGGATCGGCGCCGGACAATCCAGGTTCGGGCCGAGCATACTGCTGTCGCTATCGCTAATCGATTCGTCAATGGACGGATTCAAGTTGAACTTATGTAAATATGTTTCCGATCCGGGATCCCACCAGCCCACATACGCCATGCGCATGATGTATTCCTTAGCGTTCGCCGTCGAAGAATCATTTGAAGACGTAATATCTGTGTCATAAAATTCGCTATTGTATTGAATGCCGTAATCACTCAGCATGTCTTTCCAGGCTTGATGATCGCCGGAAAGCGAATAGGGATTCTGACCGAGATTCCTGAAATCGCTGACGATTTTTGCATATCTGGCGGTAGGCGTTCCGCCGTAGTAACCGATATAGGCTTCATCGTCGATGAAGTTTCTGTTTTCGTAACTTCCCTCATTTTGCCCATCATAAGATGGGTCTACGAACCAACTACGCCAATAATTAATGCTTGTTGGCGAGCCGTTGATAGTAAACGTATCTGTCCGGCTCCAATAGGAGTTGCCATGAAAGTACGGACATCGCCCGCGCCAGTTGGCGTCGCAGTCCAAACCATCCGTAACGAACATCGGAACCCAGCGCGAGTTGGCGCTTGACGTTAATTGAGAAGTCGATGCGCTGGCGCTTGGCGCATCGGTAAATGCCTGCGCAGCGCGGCTCTCATATGTATTCCCAGGGCTGGAAAGGGAATCCGGCGTCGAAAGGGCGCCGCTGATGGTAGACGATGATGCGCCCGAGCCCGGCGGCGTATCCAGTTCATCCAGTGGATAAGGACGCGCCTCAACACAGCCCATCCAATCTGTACCAGGAACGGAATCGAAAAGATTGTAGTGATTAACAGGCACATCCATATCGACATTGCCGTTTTGATCCACGTGGAAGAAACGCGCACCGTGATACATCGCTTGTGCGTTCGTATCACCCCATGTGGACCGCCAGCTGCTGGCGCCGCCCGGATTGACATAATTGTTAAACGGGATAATCGCGATTTTCGCGTTTTCATCTGCAAGCGGTTCGTCCAATACCTCAATCAGGTTGTCGACCGCATCACGCAAACTGTCGATCTTCTTGGCGCCGCCGGCGTACTCGCCCATCGATCCGGTGACATCGAGCACAAGAGCAAGCTCCACCTGGCCTGAACCGGGTTTGCCGATCTCATTCGTCGTGTGCATATCAAATTCATCGAAGAAGCCGAGGCGCAAAAGCGTCGTTTTCATAGACCCGTCGACGGAGGCGATCACCTTTGCAGACGTAATGGTGAAGTCGATCTCTAGCGCCTCGATCTGGCTGTCGTAGCGGAAGTTCTCATGGAAGAACCGGCGGCCGTAGTCTTTTAGCGCCGCCTCATCGAGATCGGGGTTTTTGGCCTGATAGCGCACCACGGCCAGCGCCGCAGCGTCCATGGATTCAATAATGTCCGATTTTACGTCGTGGAACCGGGTGTAATCGACGCCCGCGCCAACGAAACCGACAAGGACAAAAATAAGAAAGGCAAACAGGATAAAAATGTTCCCGTCTTCGTTGCGCGCAAACCCGGACAGCTTTCGCTGTGGATGGCGCAGCGCCCTAACGCCGGAAACTATACTGTTGATGGCCGAAACTATATTAGACATACACTTCACCTTACGCTCGCGGGTTCTACCGCGCGAAAAGTCAAGATACGCCTTTGTTGTTTAATCCTTTGTGTCCAAAGTTGGTTAACTGAAGACAAACAATGAAGCCGGCGAAAACGCCGCAAAGCGCGTTCGCGAGACGCGCGCCGGCGGGCCGTTAACTATTCTTTAAGCTTACCCGGAAGGGGCTCGCGCGAAAATACGATTGAAATTTTGGGAAAAGTTTTAGAAAAATCCAGCTACCGGGCTTTTCGTTACGCTAAAACATCCGTGTAAAGCTCGCTCGGTTCAGGCTCGGGGCTCGCCATGGCGAAGTCCGCAGCGTCCTTCATAACCGCTTTCAGTTCTTTATCGATTTCCTTGAGCGCCGCTTCGTCAGTGAAGCCCGCCTCTTTAAGACGTTGCTCGCAGCGCTTGATCGGATCGTTGTGCTCGCGCACATCGTCGACTTCCTCGCGTGAGCGGTACTTCGCGGGGTCCGACATAGAGTGACCGCGATAGCGGTAGGTCTTCATCTCAAGGACATAAGGCCCCTCGCCGCTGCGCGCATGCTCCATGGCCTGGCGCCCCGCCTCGCGCACCGCGACAACGTCCATCCCGTCGACTTCCATGCCCGGAATGCCGAAGGAGGCGCCGCGCCGGTAAAGATGCGTCTCGGAATGGGACCGCTGAACGCTGGTGCCCATGGCGTATTGGTTATTTTCGATGATGAACAGCACCGGCAACTTCCATAGCTGCGCCATGTTCATGGCCTCGAAAACCTGTCCCTGGTTCGATGCGCCGTCGCCGAAATAGGTGAGGCTGACATTATCGACGCCGCGATATTTGTTGGCGAAGCCGAGCCCGGCGCCGAGGGGCGCCTGCGCGCCCACAATGCCGTGACCGCCGTAGAATTCCTTTTCCTTGGAAAACATGTGCATGGACCCGCCCTTGCCGGCGGAATAGCCGTCTGCGCGGCCTGTCAGCTCGGCCATGACGCCATTGGGGTCCATGCCGCAAGCCAGCATATGCCCATGGTCGCGATAGCCGGTGATGGTCTGGTCGCCAGGCTTTTTCACCGCTTCCATGCCGACCACGACCGCTTCCTGGCCGATATAGAGGTGGCAGAAGCCGCCAATGTGACCCATGCCGTAGAGTTGCCCGGCCTTTTCTTCGAACCGCCGAATGGCCAGCATGTCGCGATAATAGGACAGCAACTCATCGACGCTTGCCGACAGATTGGTGTCCGCGGCGCTCGATGCGGCATCTTTGGTTTGCTTGGCGTTCATGGCGTTTCCTTCGGAAATTTCACGCATCCTAGAAGCTCCGGAAGAACCCCACAAGGCGCGAAATCTCTTAAAAAACCCCGACACCGGGCGCGATAATGGAAACGCTCGAGAGGCGGCGATCATCGGCTTTCGCCGGGCTGCGCATCGTCGGCGCTTTTGCGCTCCAGTCCGACCGCGCGCCTCAATTCCCGCCGCGGGAAAATAATGTCACCTTCGGCGCTGAAGCCGAGAACAGACCGAATGCGCTCATCGGTAATGTCGGGATCAAGGGCCGAGGCGTTCAACAGATCTGCGCGTTTTTCAAGCGCCTCGCGCCGGCGCCGCAGCGCTTCGAGGTCCGACGCCTTCTGCGTACGCTCTTCCTCGAGCGCGGTCAGCGCGCCGTAACTCGCCTCGCCGGCGAATGCGCCATAGATAAACGCCGCCCCCCAGCATACGCAGAGCGCAGGCGCTATTATGTCGATAAAGATCCTTTTCCGCGCCATCACCCCGGCCCTCCCATGTCGACTCACCAGAGTCGATTTTAGGTTAACAGGAGGTTAACGCCGCTCAGAAATCCGGGATAGTGCGGACCTAAAGCACGTCTCACTTAATCGGATTCGATTGACGTGCTTTAGGCCTTTGTTTTGCGCGTGTCTTTTGCGCAGTTGATGGACGTGGAACCATCAACCGGTGACCACTTTTGCGCGACACGCACTAAAGCCTCTTCGCTTCAATCGGAATCGCTTCGTTGCTTTAGGTCTTTGTTTTTACGCGTTTCCTGACGGCGAACCGCACACACTTCGCCTGGAAACGCTTTAGAAGCAATCAGCGAACTGACGAGCGGCGCGCCTTTGCGCCGCCATGAAGGTGCCTACGTCAACTGAGCAAATGCAGACCGGCCTGCGTAAACCGCGGTATCGTCAAGCTCTTGCTCAATACGCAATAGCTGGTTGTACTTCGCCGTCCGGTCGGATCTCGCCAGCGAGCCGGTTTTGATCTGGCCGCAATTGGTGGCGACCGAAAGATCGGCAATGGTGGCGTCTTCGGTCTCGCCCGAGCGGTGCGACATGACGGCGGTGTATCCAGCGCGGTGGGCCGCCTCCACGGCGTTCAACGTTTCCGTCAGCGTGCCGATCTGATTGACCTTGACGAGGATCGAGTTTGCGCATTCACGTGCGATGCCGTCGCGCAGCCGCGCTTCATTGGTGACGAAAAGATCGTCGCCCACCAGCTGGCACTTGTCGCCGACCGCCTGCGTCAGGGCGCGCCAGCCCTCCCAATCGTCCTCGGCCATGCCGTCTTCGATGGAAATCACCGGATAGCGCGCGACGAGATCTGCGAGATAGGCCGCCATCGCTTCCCCATCGAGGGACTTTCCCTCGCCCGCGAGCTCATACTTGCCGTTCTTGTAAAACTCCGTCGACGCCGCATCGAGAGCGAGAAAAATATCCTCTCCCGGACGATATCCGGCGTCTTCGACCGCTTTCAGGATGAACCCAATAGCCTCGTCTGCGGACCCGATGTTAGGCGCAAAGCCGCCCTCATCGCCCACATTGGTGTTGTGCCCGGCGTCTTTCAGACCCTTTTTCAGCGTGTGAAAGACCTCCGCCCCCATGCGCAGCGCCTCCGCAAAGGTCGGCGCGCCAAGCGGCATGATCATGAATTCCTGGATATCGATGGGATTATCCGCATGCTCGCCGCCATTGATGATGTTCATCATCGGCGCTGGCAAAACGCGCGCGCTGACACCGCCTACATAGCGATAAAGGGGCGAAAGCGAGGCGTCCGCCGCCGCCTTAGCGCAGGCGAGCGACACGCCGAGAATGGCGTTGGCGCCAAGCCGGCTCTTGTTTTCCGTTCCGTCCAGAGCGATCAGCGTTTCATCGATATGAACCTGCTCTTCCGCTTCAAAACCGGACAGGGCGTCGAAAATCTCGCCATTGACCGCATCCACGGCGCCGGCGACGCCCTTGCCGCCATAACGCGCCCCGCCGTCGCGTAGTTCGTGGGCCTCATGAGCGCCCGTGGACGCGCCGGACGGAACGCCCGCACGCCCCATGGAGCCATCCTCCAGCGTCACATCGACTTCGACGGTCGGGTTGCCGCGGCTGTCCAGGATCTCGCGGGCGAAAATATCGACGATGGCTGTCATCGAGAGGCTCCATTCCAATTGACGATTGACTTTGAGCGCCTTCTTAACGCCTCGCCCGCCGGGCGCAATGGCCGCAGCGTCGCGGGCAGTCCCCGGAATACAAAAAACGCCGCCCTTGGGGCGGCGTTCACACAAAACCGGACCAATTGCCGGTCGTGATCCAGGGAAAACCCTAGTCGTCCTGCGGCTCGAGCACCTGACGACCGCGATATTTGCCGGTCTTCAGATCGATATGATGCGGACGGCGCAGTTCACCGGATTCTTTATCCTCGATATAGGTCGCCGCCTTCAACGCATCATGGCTGCGACGCATGCCGCGGCGCGACCCTGTGATTTTACTCTTTGGAACTGCCATGGTTCATTCCCTCGTTCATCCAGCGATGCGGGTAATCAGGCGGGCCGATTTTCGCGCAAGCTCGCGCGTCAGGCCCCAAGCCGTCTCCCGCAAACGGCTCGTCTAAGCCAAGCTCTTAGGCTTTGCAAGGCCCTTTTCCGTGTTTTTGGCCCGGCCGGCGCCGGCGTTGGCTCAAAGAACCGCCAAACTCTCCTAACGCATGGTTAACACAAGCCTAGCGCCGTCTTCGCAAATGAATGGGGAGGTTTTAAGGGACTGAAACCCCTTCCCTTTAGGCTTGCCCCCAGTAGCGTACTTTTGGGGATTTGTCAGTTGCGTAAGCCTTTTGTGTTCGGCGCCGTGTTTGGCGCCGCGAGTATCCTTTCCATCAATGTCCAAACCCATGCAGAGCGCCCGCCCACGTCGGCGGCGGCTGATGCGCGCTGGGTCGTGCTCGCTCAGGACGAGAAAATCATCGTCGACCGGATTGCAGCGGACTTTTATGAATCGACCTTGCGCCCCGCCCAGTCGGAAGCAATTGAGGACGCCACAGCGTCGTCCTATGTCGCAGGCGACGGCGAGGCCAGGAACGCCTTCCTGCGCAACCGGCGCCGGCAATGGCGCGAGATGTCGGATGATGAGCGCGACGCTTTTCGCAATACGAAAAGCCCCAGCTACGCCAATCTGACCGAGACGCAAAAAGCACCCTTCCGCCGTCATGCGCTCGATCTACTGCAGGCGCGCGGCGCCATCAACGAAGGCGCCCTCGCCGCGGCGTTGCGCAGCGAGATCTAGGGTCTGTTGATAATTCAGCCGACCCTAGGCGATGTCAGAAACTGATTAAGCGTTCGGCTTTGCGCGGTGAGTCGACAAATAGCGGCGCGCCTGGCGCTGCGCTTCGGCGACTTCTTCCGCCGTCATCTCATTGGCGAGTTCGGCCCGATATTGCCGCGCCTCGAGATTGCCCTGCATGGCCGCGAGATTAAACCACATATGCGCCGTGACCAGATCAAATTCACCGGTCTCGCACCCGTTGGATGCTTCGAGCCCCAATCGATACATTTCTTCGCCGCTTAGAATTGCTCCGGCGGTTTCAAGCGCGCTAGCGCCAACACTCAACGTCATTGCACATGACCCCTTGCTCAATTCCCAGCCATTTCTTTTGACGGCTGAGTTAACCAAGGGCGAAGATGACGAGCCCGAACCTAAAATCTCGTTAATGCCAATTTATGACTTTTTTTACGAATTGGCTTCGCAGCGCTGATTCATACTTTATTTACTCTGTACACCGCTGTTATTTCCAAACAACACACGTTGCACCTCTTCGTCTTCAGCGAGATTTTTGATCTCGGCATTTTTTTCTGAACCGACCGCTAACCCTCTTTGCACGGCCTCGCGCGAAGCGATGCGCTCGTACCAGGCGGCGACGTTAGGAAAATCATCGAAGGAAATCATGTGCCATTCGTGAGACTTTACCCAGCCGAATGACGCCATGTCAGCGATAGAATACGCACCGGCGAGATAATCGCGCGACGCAAGGCGTTTTTCCATGACACCATAGAGCCGCTTGCACTCATTGACGTAGCGATCCATACCGTACTGAATTTTCTCAGGCGCATAACGCACAAAATGATGCGCCTGTCCCGCCATGGGGCCAAGGCCGCCGACCTGCCAGAAAAGCCACTCTTCCGTTTCCACGCGAGCGCGCTCGTCGGTCGGGTAGAGTTTTCCGTATTTACGGCCAAGATATTGGAGAATGGCGCCGCTCTCAAAAACCGATATCGGCGCGCCGCCCGGTCCGTCGGGATCGACAATCGCCGGCATGCGGTTGTTAGGGGCAATTTTCAGAAAATCTTCCTTAAACTGATCGCCTTTCAGTATATTGACTAGATGAAGATTATAGGGAACGTCCAGTTCTTCCAGCATGATCGACACTTTCCAGCCATTTGGGGTCGGCCAGTAATAAAGATCGATTGTCATCTCATCTCCGCGTATAGTTTCTGTAGGGAACGGTTTTTGATAAGTTCTGAAAGTGAGGATCGCGCCAACTAAGCGCCTAACCTCATGCACACGCCCAAACGCATGCTCATTGGATCAAACGTCTTCCTCCGGCATATCCATCAGCGCCTGAAACGCGCCGAGAGAACAGGATCCGCGAAAGTTGCCGAAATTGTCAGTTACGTTGATGATATCGCCTTCGCACATCTGGTTTTGCGGGGTGCGGAGGGAAAAACGCCTCTCCCGCTCAAGACCGACGCATCGTCCGTTCAACTCATTGACGAACATCGCGCCGCCACGCACTTCGAAAAGGATCATCGTATCGTCAAGCGGGTCGGTGTCGCGCACCATGGAAAGGCGCAGACAAGACACTTCATCGCCGGTTTTCTGGTAGCCGGCGACGTGATTTGCGGTCTTGTCGTCCTCAGCATAAGCCGGCGCCGACGAAGCCGAAAAAACCGCGCCTAAAAGCGTCAATACGCCGAGCGCGACGCCGCGAACACCGGCGTTTCTGAATGCCCGGTTCCTAAAAGCACCGTCACTAAAAGCAATGTGGTCGCTCATCCATCTATCTCCCACGTCGCCGCCCCGTAAACGCGTCCCGTCTCCTAACGTCATCAAAAACTCTTGCGCCAGCCGATAAAAAAACCGATGTCTCGCATCATCGAAACGCCGGCCTCCTGTCTTATATAGCATATGCCCGCTAGCGGCGCCTCACCCTTCACGGATGTGTGACGGATGAGGCGGTTTTGTGACCTCAGTGGGAGGATTATGCAGTGTCTTCGTCGTCCGTTTCCGGTACTTTCTCAAGGCGCTGAAAATCGCTCAAACCACAAGAACCGGCAATAAACCCGTTCAGGTTGTCCACCACCGTAATGATCTCGTTACGGCACAGTTGCGACTGGGAGGTCGTATACTGAATGCGGTAGCCGGCCCGGCCCGCGTTGGAACAGCGGCCTGAAATCTCGTTCAGGTAGTAATTATTGACGCCCGTACGCACCAGAAAGTGACGCTCGTCAAGCGGCGTTATCTGGCGGATCGCGCTCAAACTAAGGCAGGTCTGACGGTCTCCGGTGCGCTCAAACTCGGCGAGGCGCTCAGCCGCCCGTTCAGACATTTTCGCTTCGCCGCTTGCAGCGGTGGCGCATGCGGCAAGAGCCAGAGGGGCGACTAAAGTCGCCGCCAAGAGCAATCGTCTCGAAGCAGGTAGTTTCGTCATTTCAATCTCCCGACCCCCACGCCGATAAACAAGTCGAAAAACAATATGCGCAACTCATATTCCGACGAGATTTGTAACAGCAATCGCCCGGGCGATTCGAGGAGATTCAGGGCACGGCTCATCAAAAACGCGCGAGCGGCCGCGCCATGGCGACGTCAGCCGAGTTGGAACCCCGGCGTCGAACGCGACAGCGCCTGCTCATCCTCGTTCATTTCCGCAATCACATCGCCGAACAGCGGCGTTGAGAGATAACGCTCGCCGGTATCGGGCAACATGCACAGGATATTGGCGCCGGCGGGCGCTTTTTGCGCCGTAGCCATCGCCGCTGCAAACGTCGCGCCGCCGGATACGCCGGTAAAAATCCCCTCCTTCTGCGCCAGCGCCTGCGACCACGACATCGACTCCGCGGGCGTTGTTTTAACGATCTCGTGGATCACGCCAGCATCGACCGCCTCGGACGTAATTTTCGGAATGAAATCGGGGCTCCAGCCCTGAATCGGGTGCGGCGACCATGCGGGATGGGACGACGCAGGACGACCGTCGGGATGGCGCTCCTGGCCTTCGCCGCTCGAAAGCATCGGCGCATCCGACGGCTCGGCGACGACGATTTTTGTGTCAGGGCTCTTCGCGCGCAATACCCGCGACACGCCGGTGAGCGTACCGCCAGTGCCGAAGCCGGTGACCCAGTAATCGAGTTTTTCACCCTCAAACGCCGCGATGATTTCCGGTCCCGTCGTGCGTTCGTGCATGGCGGGGTTGGCGTCGTTCTCGAACTGGCGCGTTAAAAACCAGCCATGCGCTTCAGCAAGTTCCTTGGCCTTTTCGACCATGCCGGTCCCTTTTTGCTTCGCCGGCGTCAGAACAACCTTGGCGCCGAGGAAGCGCATGAGTTTTCGTCTTTCTACGGAAAAACTTTCCGCCATGGTGACCACCAGCGGATACCCCTTCGCCGCGCACACCATGGCAAGGCCGATCCCCGTATTGCCGCTGGTCGCCTCGACCACGGTCTGCCCGGGTTTGAGGTCGCCGGACTTTTCCGCCGCCTCGATGACGCCGAGCGCAAGACGGTCCTTCACCGACCCAAGCGGATTAAAAGCCTCCGCCTTGACGAACAAATTGACGCCGTCAGGCCCCAACCGGTTAATACGGATCACCGGCGTGTCGCCAACGGCGCCGAGAATGCTGTCGTGCTTTTTCGTCACGCGCGCCTCCTGAATAAAGATCTAAAACCTGTTGTCCGGCAGAACGCCGTCACAAACTGTAACGCAACACGAGATGAGGGCTTGTCTAACACGACAGGCCGCAGCGCGCCACGCACGCTGAAACGCTAGGGTTCACAAAAGCGCGCTCAATAGGAATTCTGATCAAAGCCCGAGTTTTTGTTTCAAAATCTCGTTGACGGCCTGCGGGTTCGCCTTGCCTTGCATTTCTTTCATCACCTGGCCGACGAACCAGCCCATGGTCTTCGGCTTTTCCTTGACCTGCTCAACCTGTTTCGGGTTTGCCGCAATGATCGCGTCCACGACCTTTTCGATGGCGCCGGTGTCGGTGACCTGTTTCAAACCGCGTTTTTCGACGATGTCCGCCGGGTCGCCGGTTTCCTCTCCCTCAAACATCAGAGCGAAAACGTCCTTGGCGATCTTGCCGGAAATCGTTTTATCCGTAATCAGATCGATGAGCCCGCCGAGGCGTTCCGCGCTGATCGGGCTCTCCTCGATATCGTGGTTTTCCTTGTTAAGCGCGCCGAAAAGCTCTCCCATGACCCAGTTGGCCGCAAGCTTGCCGTCGCGCCCCTTGGCGACCCCCTCGAAATAGTCGGCCTTCGCGCGCTCCATGGCCAGAACGCTCGCGTCGTAAGCTGAAAGGCCGTACTCGTCCATGAAGCGGTGCTTCTTGGCGTCGGGGAGTTCCGGCATGCTCGCACGAATTTCGTCAACCCACGCCGGATCGATCTCCAGCGGCAATAAATCCGGGTCCGGAAAATAACGGTAATCGTGGGCGTCTTCCTTCGAGCGCATGGTGCGCGTCTCGCCGGTTTTCGGATCGAATAGCCTTGTCTCCTGATCGATTTCGCCGCCGCTTTCGAGAATTTCGATCTGCCGGCGCGCTTCATAATCGATCACCTGGCGCGTAAAGCGGATCGAGTTGACGTTTTTCGTTTCCGTCCGTGTGCCGAGATGATTAAAATCGCCCGTCTCACGAAACTTGTCGTAGGAGCCGGCGCGGCAGACGGAAACATTGACGTCGGCGCGCATGGAGCCTTCCTCCATATTGCCGTCGCAGGTGCCGAGATGGCGTACGATGGTGCGGATTTTCGAAAAATACGCCGCACCCTCTTCCGCCGAGCGCATGTCGGGCTTTGAAACGATTTCCATCAGCGCAACGCCGGAACGGTTGAGATCGACATAGCTTTCCGACGGCGCAAGATCGTGGATCGACTTGCCGGCGTCCTGCTCGAGGTGCAAGCGCTCAACGCCGATGGTGCGCGTCTCGCCGCTTTCAAGCTCAATCTCGATTTCACCCTCGCCCACCACCGGATCGAGATACTGCGAAATCTGATAGCCCTGCGGCAAATCCGGGTAGAAATAATTCTTCCGGTCGAAACGCGACCACAGATTGATCTTGGCGTTGAGGCCAAGCCCGGTGCGCACGGCCTGCTCAACGCAGAACTTGTTGATGACCGGCAGCATACCCGGCATCGCGGCGTCAACGAGGGAGACGTTCTCATTGGGCCCTGCGCCATAGGACGCCGACGCGCCGGAAAACAGCTTCGCCTTCGACGACACCTGCGCATGGACTTCCAGCCCGACAACGACTTCCCAGTCGCCGGTTGCGCCTTTAAGGAGATTTCTGGGTTCGCTCATGTCAGTCTCATTTCGCTTGTGAACGCCATTCTTGATAACGCCTGTCTAATACGGGTTCGATCTTATCGTAATTTTCCCATGAGGGATCAATTCTGTAGATCTCCATCCCGGCTTTTTCAAAGGTTTCGGTAAAATCGCGGAGGTAAGTCGCGTCAGGGGATCCGTAGTAGGTTTTCGAAAACCGATTGCCCTCGTCGCTGAGCATATCGTCAAGAAACTTCCCGTCCCACAAATCGATCAAGTGGATCGGCGAGTTTTCACGCTTCAGCACTTTATGGAGATCGGCCCCGGCTTCTTCTTTTGTAAACGCGCTCAGGAGTTCGCGCCGCGCGGCCCAACTTAGGTAAAAACCGATATGCACAGATGCGTTCTCAATGGGAACGTCATCGGGAAAGTCGCCACCATAATGCCAATCGGCGTCATCATATTTGCGATCAATGCCCGACGTCATATGGAAGGGCTCCGGCCGACAGAAAAACCTTCTTGCGGCGCTTGGCTGGGCTGGCGCCACGCGGGCGGCGCGGCGCGCTCCATCACGCGCGAGACCGCCGCATGCAGCCGGCGGGGATATTGCAGTTCAAGATAATGAGTACCGCCGGGGATGATCTCCAGCCGCGCACTCTCGCCTAGAGCCGCCATCAGCGTATCAGCGTTCGATTTCGGCACCAGCGCATCGAAATCGCCATGCACGACCTCAACGGGCTGCTCAATCTCCTTAAAGCGGGCCATCAACGGGCCGATCTGCGCGCGCCGGGCTTCGATTTCCTCACGGACCTTTCGCCAGCGGTTCGGCACATAATCGATGACGCGCGGATCGCGTCCAACCGCTTCAAGCGTGAGCGCGTAGTCATGGGGCTCGTCGATCAGCGCTGCAACGGTGACGACGCCCGCCACCGCGTCCGGAAAATCGAGTGCGGCTTTCAGAGCAAGCTCCCCGCCATAGGAAACGCCCATGACGACGACATTCTTTTTCGGCCAGCCCTTGCCGGTTTCCAAAAAGGGGCGGATCGCGGCGACCTGCTCGTCGAAGGACGTCACCGATTTTTCGTGCCCCTTGCCGAAGCCGGGCCGCGAGATGACGACTACCTCGACGCCGGGCGGGGCGGTGCGCAAAAACCGCGTATAGAGCATTTTGTTGCAAGGCGTTCCGGGAATAACCACCAACCGCCACGCGCCATTGTCTGGCGCATAATAAGCGTCTGTCGCCATTGGCTCAGTGAGCGGCGCAGTGAAGGTTATTTCGCGGAACGAGCGGGTCATTTTTTGGAACTTCGGCTAGCCCCAAAATGTTGCGCTGTAAGATCTAACTCTCTATCGAGTAGATGCTTAGCATCGCCTTTAATTTCTACGTTCTGGCACAGCCTAACGATAACCTCTTTGTATTCGTCGTACTCTCTCATCTCATACACAGCAGCCATCTTACCCAATATAGATGAGTTTGAATCCCCAACCCTATCCATCAGGGCAAAGAATTTTTCATACCTTTTGTGCCGCAGCTCACCACGCCATGTAATTACAAAAAACAAAGCTGCCCAAGCGAGAGTAGCTAACGGCAGAACAAGGCCCGCCCACGCAATCCACTCTTGCCAGCTGGCGAACATCTTACGCCCACCAATCGTCCGGGCGCGCCGTAAAGTTTGCGGCCTGCTCGATGGCGTGCATGCCTTTAAAGAGTGTTTCTTCATCGAACGGCCGCGCGAGGAGTTGAAGCCCGAGGGGCAGGCCCTGCGCATCGAGACCAGCCGGAACCGAGGCGCCCGGCAGGCCCGCAAGGTTGCCGGTCACCGTGAAGACATCGTTCAGATACATCTCCACCGGATCGGCGGACTTCTCACCGAGCCCGAACGCCGCTGACGGCGCAGACGGCGTCAGGATGAGGTCGCATTTTTCGAATGCGCCGGTGAACTCGTCGAAGATCTTTTTACGGACCTTCTGGGCGCGCAGGTAGTACGCATCGTAATAGCCCGCCGACAGAACATAGGTGCCGATAAGGATGCGGCGCTTAACTTCATCGCCGAAGCCTTCGGCGCGGCTGTTTTCGTACATCGACAGGATGTCGTCATAATCCTTTGATCTGTGGCCGTATTTCACGCCGTCATAACGTGCAAGGTTAGACGACGCCTCTGCCGGGGCGACAATATAATAGACCGGCAGGGCGTATTTGGTGAGCGGCAGAGAGATGTCGACGATCTCGCAGCCGGCGTCTTTCAGCCAGTCGATGCCCTGCCCCCAGAGCGTCTCGATCTCGCCCGGCATGCCGTCGATCCGGTACTCCTTCGGCACGCCGATTTTGAGCCCCTTCACCGAGGCGCCGAGAACAGCTTCATAATCCGGCACCGGACAATCGATGGAGGTTGAGTCCTTCGGATCGTGCCCGGCCATGGATTTCAGCATCACCGCCGCGTCGCGCACATCGCGCGTGATCGGCCCTGCCTGATCGAGAGACGATGCGAACGCGACGATCCCCCAGCGCGAGCAGCGGCCATAGGTCGGCTTGACGCCAACAGTGCCCGTAAGCGACGCAGGCTGACGGATAGACCCGCCCGTATCGGTCCCGGTCGCCGCCGCACACAGATGCGCAGCAACGGACGATGACGACCCGCCCGAAGACCCGCCCGGCGTCAACGGCGTATCATCGCCCTTGCGCCGCCATGGATTAATAACGGGCCCATAAAAACTTGTCTCATTGGAAGAGCCCATGGCGAACTCATCGAGATTGAGCTTGCCGAGCATCACCGCGCCGTCGCGCCAAAGGTTTGAGGTGACGGAGCTTTCGTAGCGCGGCTCGAACCCATCGAGGATGTGTGAGGCCGCAGTGGTCAGCGTTCCTTCCGTACAGAAAAGATCCTTGATGCCGAGCGGTACGCCCTCAAGGGCGCCAGCCTCGCCTTTCTCAATGCGCGCGTCTGACGCTTTCGCCATCTCGCGCGCCTTGTCGGCGGCGACGGTGATAAACGCATTCAGCTTGCCGGCGCTTTCGATGCGCGCCAGATAGGCGTCTGTCGCTTCAGAGGAGGAAACGGATTTAGACGCCAGCGCATCGCGCAGCCCGGCGAGCGTGAGATCGGTGATATCGCTCATTATTCCACCACCTTCGGCACGACAAAGAATTGATCTTCGGTTTTCGGCGCGTTCGCCACGACGTTTTCGGGCTGATCGCCGCCGGTCGGGCCGTCCTTCAACACATCCTCGCGCATGCGCAGCGACACATCGACGGTGGACGCCATGGCGTCAACGCCCTCGATGTCCACTTCATTGAGTTGCTCGATCCATCCAAGAATGCCGTTCAGCTCCTTGGCCAGAGGCTCAAGACGCTCCTCCGGCTCAGCAATCCGCGCGAGCCGCGCCACTTTACGCACAGTTTCCTTATCGACCGCCATTGGTGATTCCGTCTTCTGCTTTAAGAGCCGAGGCGTATCAACGCGCCGCCGGGGACGCAAGGGGCGCGCGCGACGCGGCCATTAACCGTTCGATGTCGCGTGCGGGCTTGGCGTGGGGCGTGCGCACGAAGTAGCGCACCTGATCGGTAAACGCCCGGTCGCCGGTGCGCGCAAGCACGAGGTCGTAAAAGAGGGCCTCGCTGTAGCCGCCATTTTCGCGCGCAAGGGCCACGAACTCACGCCAGAAATCGACCACCGAAGCGCCGTCGGCCCGCGAGACCGCCGCCGCAATCACATGACCGCAGGCATATATGGCGCGATAGCGCCCACGGTACTGCGCCGTCGACAACGGGCCATGGTTGAGATCGCCGGCGCATTCGGCGCGCGCGCGCTCAAAATCCTCGGCCATGTCCTTTGCATCCCAAAGCCCGAGCCCGACCAGCGTTTCAGCGGCGATGGCGTCGGCCGCGCCCTCATGGATCCATGACGCCACCTCCTCCACCGCCGGGCGCGCCGACGATTGCCACAGATGCACCGCCTCATGGATCGTCGAGCGGCGAAAGAGGTTCTTCGCCTGATCGGTCGGATTACGCCATGCAGCGCCTTCCAGCGTGATCTGAAACTGCGCCGGCAGGGCGTCGCCGGAATAGCTCAAGCGCCCCTCATCCTCGCCGAGCGGCGCCGCCAGAAAAAGGTTGGGTTTTGCGTTCGGGGAAAACCCGAACTGATCCGCAAGCCATCCGAAGGCGCGCGGCGTCACGCCGTAAAACTCCGCGATGATCCAGGGCGGCGCCTCGGGATCGATCAACGCCATCACGTTATCCGTTTCAACAGGCTCTATCGGCCCCATGTAAACGAAGGCCGGATGCGCCATGGGACTGCGCCAGTCGCGTAAAGCCGGCGCCCGGGCGCCGAACGCGACCACATCGCCGCCGCGGGCCGGCGTAAAATCAAAGGATGCATCCGCGCGCCAGCCGCGACGCGTCATCGGCCAGAAGTGACCCGTATAAACCATCGCACCGCCCTCGCCATAGCGCGCGATCGGCTGATATTCCTTCCGCATACGAATGGTGTGCGGTTTGGCGACCAGGACAACCCGTTCGAACCGCTCCCGCGATTTCATAACGATGTGATCTTCGCCCTCATAGCTTTGCAGCTCGAAGCCCGGCGTTTCGAACCGCCATCGGCTCGCCCGGTAGCGCCCGGGCGTTTTATCGAAAATCAGCTCGCGCATCGGCCGGCGCAGCGTGTAGACGACGCGCATGCTCGCATCGGGAAGCTGGCTGACGGAGATCTGAACATCCGCCGCGCGCGGCACGCGCGCGCGCGCCACAGCCGCATCGGCGACGAGCATGGCGCCAAGGGCAGCCATAGCAACCATCGTCACCAGACTATAGATGACGTTCTTCAAGATCCCCAAACTCACGACCCCGCCCCGAAAGCGCCGGCGCCCAACCCCGAAAGCACGGCGGCACGACTTGACCCACGGTGGTATCATTCCCCCATGACAACAAGTTTTCAAGAAGAAGCGAGCCGTTTTGGCGCCATCGGCGCGCTTCTGGGGCTCGATCTCGGAACAAAAACAATTGGCGTCGCAGTTTGCGATCCGGAGCGGCGTGTGGCGACGCCGGTCGAGACGGTCCGACGAAAGAAGTTCACGCAGGATGCGGAACGGCTTTGCTTCCTCGCAGAAGAGCGCGCCGTTACAGGGCTTGTGATCGGCCTGCCCGTCAACATGGACGGCACAGAAGGACCGGCCGCGCAATCGGCGCGTGCATTCGCGCGGAACTTTGCCCGCGTCTCGCCGCTCCCGGTCGCGTTCTGGGACGAGCGCCTTTCCACCGCCGCCATGGAGCGCGAACTCATCAATCTCGACACCAGCCGCTCAAAACGCGCCGAGCAGATCGACGAAATGGCGGCGACGTATATACTGCAGGGCGCTATCGACCGGATGAGGAATTTTTGATCATGAAACCGCAAATCCTGCGCCACCTTATTATTGCGCTTCTGATGCTCACGGGCGTCTTCCATCTGGCGATTGCGCTCCTTGGCGGGGCCGGCGCTTATGGCGCCGGTGTCGCCATTATGGGCGTTGTTTATTCCGGTCTCGGTTTCTGGGTCCGGCGCGACGTCACCATGCTCGGCGACGCGGCGGGGCGTCACTCCATCATCGGGACCGTCGCCATCACCTCGCTCGTGCTTGCGGTCGGCGGCGGGTACTACCTGACAAATGGCGGGCCGGGCGTTCTCGCGTTCCTGTTCTTGATCGACGTAGCGATCATCGGCGCCGGGGCGCTTTGGCTCTTCCAAACCTACAGCGCCAAAACGCGCTAAAAAGAAAGAACGTTCTCGTGGACGATCTCGACCTGTTGATCGACCTGCATCGCGGCACGGCGCGGCAGGGCCCGGGTGGCGACGCGGAGACCGACCTGGCCATCGCTTTGTCGGGACTTTCAGACCGACGCGATTTGAAAATCGCGGATATCGGCTGCGGATCGGGCGCTTCAACCATTCAGCTTGCAAAGTCGCTTGACGCCTCGATCACGGCCGTCGACTTTCTCCCCAACGTTCTTGAAGACCTGAACGCGCGCGCGACAACCGAAGGCGTTTCGGATCGCATCACAACGCTTCAAGCATCCATGGACGCACTAACATTCGAACCGTCGTCGCTGGACGCCATCTGGTCGGAAGGGGCGATCTACAATATCGGCTTCGAAGCGGGCTTGCGAAACTGGCGGCGCTACCTGAAACCGGGCGGCGTCATCGCGGTTTCGGAACTCACCTGGCTGACGGCGGAGCGCCCTCAGGAAATTCACGATCACTGGACAAAAGCCTATCCTGAGGTGAACACCGCGGCGACGAAAATTGCGCAACTGGAGGCAAATGGCTTCAAGCCGCTGGGGTACTTCATATTGCCCGAACACTGCTGGACTGAAAATTACTACGCACCCGTTCAGGCGGGGTTCGAAAGCTTCCTGAAAAGACATGACGCCTCGCCCGCCGCGAAAGCGGTGGTCGACGCGGAAGCGGCGGAGATTTCTCTTTTTGAACGGTTCTCCGACTTTTTCGGCTACGGTTTTTATGTCGCGCGTAAGCTGTCCGGCTGATCCGGATCATGACAAGCCGGCGCGCCCGCGACCGCCGCTCTTGCGCCGCCCCCATTGCCGAGGGCAGCGGCGGCGATTATAGCTCCAAGGTTAATGACACCTGTTCGCCATCTCAACGATCTTCAACGCCCTTCACCGCCGCCCGGCGGCGTGCAGGCGAAAAGGCTGATCGGCATTGACGACCTTTCGCTGGAAGAGATCGTCTATGTTCTCGATCTTACCGACTATTACGCAGCATTCCTGGACGCCGGGGCGCCGGCGCCGGCACGCCTTTCCGGAAAAACGCAAATCAATCTTTTCTTCGAAGATTCAACGCGTACGAACCTTTCTTTCGAACTGGCAGGAAAAAAGCTCGGCGCAGACATCGTCAACGTGCCGGTAGCGGCGTCGTCGGTGCACAAAGGCGAAAGCCTCGTCGACACCGCCGAAACTCTCGCCGCCATGGGCGCCGACGTGATGATCGTGCGCGCAAAAGAGCCGGGCCTGCACGAAACGCTGGACGAGAGGCTTTCCTGCACCATCGTCAATGGCGGCGACGGCGTGCGCGAGCACCCGACGCAGGCGCTTCTCGACGCGGCGACAATTCGCGGCGCGGTCGGTGACCTTTCAGGCAAAACCATCGCCATTTGCGGCGACATCAAGCACTCACGCGTCGCGGGGTCGGATGCGAAACTTTTCGAGCGATTGGGCGCTGAGGTGCGTTTTGTGGGGCCGGCGGAACTGTTACCGGAAGACGGGCCGTTTGCGCGCTTCCCGGCGTTCACGACGCTGTCCGAGGGGCTTGCGGACGCCGACATTGTCATGGCGCTCAGAATGCAATTCGAACGCATGGGCGAGAACGGCCGCGATGTTGCGAAAGGATATTTCGAACGCTTTGGCCTTACTCATGAAACCATCGCATGCGCAAAGCCGGACGCCAGGGTCATGCATCCCGGCCCCATGAACCGAGGCATCGAAATCGACGGCGCCCTTGCAGACGACACGGCGCGTTCTTTAATCTTACGGCAGGTGTTCAACGGCGTCGCGGCGCGTATGGCCGCGCTCGACATGCTCTTGACGGGGGACAAATGATCGACACTGTCGCGCCGGTAATCGTGGGCTATCTGCTCGGCTCGGTTCCCTTTGGTCTTGTTCTTACACGGATCGCAGGCCTTGGCGATATCCGCGCCATCGGCTCCGGCAATATCGGCGCAACCAACGTCCTGCGCACCGGACGCAAAGACCTTGCGCTTGCGACCCTCCTGCTCGACGGCGGCAAGGCGGCCATCGCGGTCGTGGTTGCGCATCTCCTCGACTGGCGGCCGGAGGTCGCTTACGGCGCCGCCATGCTCGGCCACTGTTTCCCGGTCTGGCTGAAATTCAACGGGGGTAAAGGCGTTGCGACCTTCATCGGCGGCATGTTCGCGCTTTACTTTCCCGCAGGCGTTTTCGTCGCCGCGACATGGCTCGCCATGGCGGGCGTCGCTCGATATTCGTCGCGTGCCGCCCTCGCCGCTGCGGCCGCGTCTCCGCTAATTCTATTCGCCATGGGCGAGCCATCATACGCCGTGGCCGCGCTCTTTATGGCGATCCTCGTTTTTATTCGACACTCGGCCAATATTCACCGCCTCGCCGCCGGCGTCGAGCCGAAGATCGGCGCCGGCAAAAAGACCGACGAAGAAACAACGGAAAACGCAGTCGCGTCCGACACGGCTCATGCGTCATAAGCTCGATCACGAAGCCCGCCTCGACTGGCTACAATTGATCCGCACGCCCTCAATCGGACCGATCACCTTCGACCGTCTTCTGTCGCGCTTCGGCGACGCCGGCGCGGCGCTTAAAGCCCTGCCCGAGCTTGCGCGCCAAGCCGGCCGCAAAGGCGCCAAACCGCCCCCGCGCGCCGACATCGAAGAAGAATTCCGCCGCGCCGAAATGCATGGCGCGCGCCTCATCGCCGCCTGCGAGCCGGAATACCCGCAAGCCCTGCGCGCCATCGCCGGCTATCCCCCGGTGATTTATACGCGCGGACACACCAGTCTTTTTCAACACCCGGCCGTCGCCATCATCGGCGCACGCAACGCATCCGCCGCCGGGCGAAAGATTGCGCGCACCCTCGCCGCCGATCTTGGCGAAGCGGGCGTCATGGTCACGTCCGGTCTCGCCCGCGGGATCGACGGCGCCGCCCATGAAGGCGCCCTTGCCTCCGGCACCATCGCCGTTGTCGCCGGCGGGGTCGATGTCATCTATCCGCCGGAGCACGACCGGCTGACCGCAGAGATCGCGGAACGCGGCCTCATCGTCAGCGAATGCCCCATGGGCAAAAAGCCGACCGCCCGGGATTTTCCAAAACGCAACCGGCTGATTTCCGGGCTGTCGCGAGGGGTCGTCGTGGTTGAAGCCGGCGCGAAATCCGGCACGCTCCTGACCGTCGATTTTGCGAACGAACAGGGCCGCGAGGTGTTCGCCGTTCCGGGCTCGCCCCTCGATGCGCGCTCGAAAACCACCAATCAGTTGATCCGCGACGGCGCAACCCTTGTAGACTGCGCCGACGATGTTCTGCGCGCGCTCGCGTCGCAAACACGCGGCGCCGACGAGCCCGGCGACGACAGCTTCGCCTGGGACGCGCCGCCCGCAGACGACGCCGAGCTCTACGCTAGCGAGAACGCAGCAAAGTTGCGCGAGACGGTGCTAAGTCTTCTCAGCTACACGCCGATGCATCGTGACGACATACTGCGCGAGGCGGGCGCAGGGCCCGGCCTCGTCGCAGACGCTCTCATGGAGCTGGTGATCGCCGGCGACGCCAGCGAGCACCCTGGCGGGCGGTTTTCTCTCCCCGACCCGGATTAGAGCGTTTCCAGGCGAAGTGTGTGGTTGCTGGTTCCCGTCCAGCAACCGCCGTCAGGAAACGCGTAAAACGAAGACCTAAAGCAACGAAGCGATTTCGATTGAAGCGCAGTTGCTTTAGGATGTGTGGCTGAAGGCGACGCCGCGTGCTTCTTCCCGCGCGAGGCGCAAGAGATCCGCAAGGCGCGACATGTCCTCGCGCTTGGCCAACGCCTCAAGCTGTCCAACAAGATCTTCTATGTAGGCGGCGTTGACCTTTTGGGACCGCCTTACGGGTGTATCGATATCCCGATATCGGCGATTGCTCGTCTGCGTCATATCCAAGGCTCTCCCCCTTCGATGTGGTTTTGCGGCAATTCCATGAATGCAACCAATAGTTGATTATCCTTAATATAGTTTATTTTTGGTTGCAAGCCTTTCAGCACACCGCCAGCGGCAATTGCGCTATCGACGGTTGACAGACGGGGCGGAGCGGCCCCATTACCCCGCCCTTTAAGAGCAGCAGATCGTTCGGCGACGCCCTCGCCCGATAGGGAAATCATCACCCCATGCAAGTCGTCATCGTCGAATCGCCGAGTAAAGCAAAGACAATCAACAAGTATCTCGGCTCAGGCTTTACGGTGCTGGCGTCGTATGGGCACATCCGCGACTTGCCTTCGAAAGACGGGTCGGTGAAGCCCGACGAAGACTTCGAGATGGTCTGGGAGGTCGATCCGGGGTCGAAAAAACGCGTCAATGAGATCGCCGCCGCCGTCAAGGGCGCCGACCGTCTCGTCCTCGCAACCGACCCCGACCGCGAAGGGGAAGCGATTTCGTGGCACCTTCTGGAAGCGCTCGCCGAGAAAAAAGCGCTGAAGGACGTCCGCATCGACCGGGTTGCGTTCAACGCGATCACCAAGAAGGCCGTACAGGAAGCAATGGCGAGCCCGCGCGAGATCGATATCGATCTTGTCGATGCTTATCTTGCACGCCGCGCGCTGGACTATCTCGTGGGGTTCACCCTGTCGCCAGTCTTGTGGCGAAAGCTGCCCGGATCGCGCTCAGCGGGGCGCGTTCAATCGGTGGCGTTGCGCCTCATCTGCGAGCGCGAGCTCGAAATAGAAACCTTCGTTCCCGAGGAGTTCTGGACCGTCAAAGCGCAAGCGACGTCGGACGGGTCGTCACCTTTCGAAGCGCGCCTTATCATCCATGAAGGCGAAAAGCTCAAAAAATTCTCGCTGAACACCGAAGCCCTCGCCATGGGCGCGAAAAAGGCCGTCGAGGCGGCCGACTTCACGGTCTCATCGGTCGAGGCCAAACCCGGCAAACGCAATCCGCCGCCGCCCTTCACAACCTCCACCCTGCAGCAGGAAGCAGCACGCAAACTCGGCTTCAATGCGCAACGCACCATGCGCACCGCTCAGCGTCTTTATGAAGGCATCGATATTGGCGGCGAAACCACCGGTCTCATCACCTATATGCGGACCGACGGCGTCGATATGGCGCCGGAAGCCATCGCCAATGCGCGCTCGACCATCGGCGGCGCGTTCGGCGACAAATATGTGCCGGAAAAACCGCGGGTTTATAAAACCAAAGCCAAGAACGCGCAGGAAGCGCACGAATGTATCCGCCCGACCTCGTTTGCGCGCACGCCCGACAAGCTGCGCAATCTCGATGAGGATCAGTGGAAACTTTATGGCCTGATCTGGAAGCGCGCCATGGCGAGCCAGATGGCGTCCGCGCTCCTCGAAAATACGACAATCGATCTTCTGTCCAAAGACAAAAAGACCGGCATGCGCGCGACCGGGTCGGTCATCCTGTTCGACGGCTTTTTGACGCTCTACGAAGAAGGCCGCGACGACGCCGATAATGAAGACGGCGGCGGCGTGTTGCCGAAACTGACGCAAGGCGCGTCGGCCGAAGCGTCCGACGTCAAAGCAGATCAGCATTTCACCCAGCCGCCGCCGCGTTTTTCCGAAGCAAGCCTCGTCAAACGTATGGAAGAACTCGGCATCGGACGCCCGTCGACCTATGCATCGATCCTGACGACCTTGCGGGACCGCGGTTATGTAACGATGGACCGCAACCGCTTCATCCCGGATTCCAAAGGCCGGATCGTCACGGCGTTTCTGGAAAATTATTTCAGAAAATATGTCGAATACGACTTCACGGCGGACCTTGAGGAAACCCTCGACGAGATTTCCGCCGGCGACGCCGACTGGAAAGTCTTTCTACGAACCTTCTGGCGCGAGTTTAACGCCGCGGTCGAAGATATCGGCGAACTCAGGATCTCGGAAGTGCTGGACGCGCTCAATGAGAGCCTCGGCCCGCTCATCTTCCCCAAAAAGGAAGACGGCGCCGACCCGCGCGGCTGCCCGACCTGCGACGATGGGCGCCTTTCCCTTAAAACCGGCCGCTACGGCGCGTTTATCGGCTGTTCGAACTATCCGGACTGCAATTATACGCGTCAGCTGACGGCGCTTGGCGACGGTGCCGATCCGGCGGCCTCGGGCGATAAGAAACTGGGCGTCGATCCGGAAAGCGGCCTTGATGTCAATTTGAAGGTCGGCCGTTTCGGGCCTTATATTCAACTCGGCGAACAGGACAAAGAGTCGAAAGAAAAGCCGAAACGCGCGGGTCTGCCAAAAACCTGGAAGACCGAAGACGTCGATCTCGAAAAAGCGCTGATGCTGCTTTCCCTGCCACGCGATGTCGGCGCCCATCCGGAAGATGGCGAGATGATCGTCGCAGGCCTCGGCCGCTTTGGCCCCTTCGTCAAACACGGCAAGATTTACGCAAACCTTCCGAATATCGACGAAGTGTTCGAAGTTGGCCTCAACCGCGCCGTGACGCTGATCGCGGAGAAAAAAGCAAATCCGCGCGCGCGCCAGACCGCAAAACCGCTGAAAGAACTCGGTGCGCACCCGACCACCGGCGATCCCGTCAACGTCATGGACGGCCGCTACGGGCCTTATGTGAAACACCAGAAAACCAACGCCACCCTGCCCCGCGGCTCCGACCCGGAAAAGCTGACGCTGGAAGAAGCGCTTGAACTGATCGCCGCCAAGGAAAAGAAACCGGCGCGCAAAAAAGCGACCAAGAAAAAAGCGGCCAAGAAAGCGGCGAAAAAGAAAACCGCCAAAAAAACAACAAAGAAGAAGGCGGCGAAGAAAACGACAAAGAAAACGGCCGCCAAGAAGTCGGCGAAGAAAACAGCCAAAAAAGCGACGGCCTCAAAAAGCGATTCGTCGACGGATTAATCTCGCCCACGCTTTTTTGACGCGCGCGGGCGGGGTTTCGCACCGGGCGCCCGCCGTACCGCACCACACAAAATTCATTCAGTTGTCGTAAATCCATCGCCGAACCGTCATCGACGACGCCTATGTCGCGCGTTGAGGCGGCAAGAAACGCTGCCTCAAGATCCCGCAAAACAACGCCCATGGAGCATCTCATGCAGCGCCTCTTCGCCGCCATCGCCGCGTCCGCCACCGCCCTCGCCATCTCCAACGCCGCCGAAACAATGGTCACGATCGACGACGTGCCTGAACCGGTCCTTGAAACCGCAATCGCCACCGCGCCCGGCGCTGTGTTCGACCGCATCAGCATCGAAATAGAAAACGGCGTCACCGTTTACGAGTTCGAATCGAAAGACGCCGCCGGTCGGCATATCGAAATCGACGTCCTCGAAGACGGAACGCTCGATGAAATCGAACTGGAAACAACCCTCAACGAAACGCCTCTCGCCGTTCGCGAAGCCATGAAAAAAACCGCCCCCGGTTTTGAACCGACTTACATCGAAGCATCGGTGCGCGCCGATGGGTCTTACATCTACGAACTCGAAGGCGTTTATCAGGGGTCGGAAGTCGATATGGAAATCACGGAAGACGGGCGCGTCCTGTTCCTGTCGGACGACAATCTAAGCTGACGCGAGCGAAAGCCGGTAAGGCAGGCAAGCCGTCTTCGCCTGCGTCTTTATGCGCTCTAAGGGCGCGCCGACATGGCGCGCCCTGATTGTTTAAAATTCACTCCCGCTGACATCCGCTCTTTCAAAAGGTCAGCGAACCAATTGAATGATAATGGCAATGCCGGTGACGGTTATGAGGATCGCCCCCGGGATGAGGAGAATCTGCAACAGCGCTTCGCACCCTTTGATCGCACCCGTCCATGTGGCAAACGGTTTGTCCAGGAACCCAGAAAAACTCTCGTCCGTCGGCTGATCGAAATGGCGGATCCGGCTGAGGGCATACGGCGTCGCCAGGTAAGCCGCGAGATAAACGGCGCTGATCGCAACCATGAAGGCCGCGCCAGCATCACCGCTGAACGTGATCCAGAACACACCGAGTATGGCCGCGTTCACAAGCGCGAAAGCCTGAAACACGCCCTTGTGCATGGTTGAGTTGTAGGGCGCTGGGGCGTCAACGAGCCTGAGATGCGGCTTTGGAGGAGCCGCGGCCGCCTCTAATTCAGCTTCAAAAACAGTGGTTTCAATGGCTTCAGCCAGCGCGACGGGCATAACCGCCTCCTAAACATGTATTTCAGGTACATCTTATGTATTGCCAAGAGATCAAAAAAGCAATATATAAAATACATCTTTGGAGATCGCCGTGAAGCTGAACCTGCAAACCGACTACGCGCTCCGCTTGTTGATGCACCTGGCGGTGAACGAGGACAGCCTTGTCACCATCGCCGAGGTCGCCAAACGCTATGACATTTCCAAAAATCATCTGATGAAGGTCGCCCATATTCTGGGTAAAGAAGGCGTCATAGACACCGTACGCGGACGATCCGGCGGCTTGCGGCTGGCCGCACCGTCCAGCGCCATCAATGTTGGACGCGTCGTCCGTCTGATGGAGGCCGATCTCGCCCTCGTCGAGTGTTTTCAAGGGCCTGACGGAGGCTGTGCAATCACACCCGCCTGCCGCCTGAAGCACATCCTCAACAAGGCGCTCAATGCGTTTCTTGACGTTCTCGATCAGTATACGGTTGAAGACCTCGTACAAAGAAACGACGCACTGAAAAAACTCCTTTTCAAGGAAGTCGCCTGATGCAATCGCCCCCTCGTTCCGTTTCCGCTGTCCGCGCTCAAATACAGGCAGACGCCAAAAAGATGGGCATCGACGACGCTTACATCTCGGTTCTTGTCGATACTTTCTACACCCGCGTGCGCGCGCACCCGCTGATCGGCCCTGTTTTCGACAATGCGATCGGCGATGACTGGGATCATCATCTGGCGCGCATGAAAGACTTTTGGGCGTCCGTCGCAATGAACGCCGGGCGCTACACCGGGCAACCGATGCCGAAGCATAAAAAACTGACGGCGGGGTCTCCCGCCGCGCAACCCTGGCACTTCAAGATCTGGCTCGCCCTCTTTCAAGAAACGCTCGAAGAGACCGCCCCCTCGCCCGCGGTTGTTTTGTACTTTATGGAGCGCGCAGAGCGCATCGCTAAAAGCCTCGAACTGGGCATGTTCGGCGTGCCCGGCGTTGGGACGCCAAAACCGGGAGCGCCCACGCCATGAAAAACGAGTTGCCGCAGGACGTCGAGAAATATTTCGAAACGGGCGAATTCACCGAAGAAACCCTGCCGAAAAAAATCACGAAAACCCACGACACCAAGGAAGGCGTCTGGGGTCGGCTGGTTATTCTCGACGGCGCCCTTGATTACGTCATTCCCGGACCGCCGGAACTTGTGCAACGTCTTTCGCCCGGCGTTTACGGCGTCATCCGCCCGCGCGAGCCCCATCGTGTCGCAGTCGTCGGACCGGTCCGTTTTAAAATCGAGTTCTACAAATAGGCTCTTTGCGCCCTTCAATCCGATCGACTTCAGTTGACAGAATAAACGCTTCATTTTTCATTTAGACGATTTTCAGATTGCCGACATAAAAATGCCCGCTTCTTGCCGTCTTATGGCAGCGGGCGAAGATCGGTGTATGATGCGTTGCGTGTTCAAACTTCCCGGTAGCCGTTTTGCGCTTTCATCCCTCGCGATGATGATGGCCGCGGCCTGCGCCACCGCCCCGCAAGGACAAGGCGCCTCGTCGAAACTCGCCGTTTGTCCGGGGCGTGTCTCAAATGCGCCGCCGACGGATGGCCGCGACCGGATCAGGAATTTCTCAGCGACCGTCAACGTGCGCGGCGCCATCATTGAGCGCGCACCGGTCGCCGGCGCGTGCCTTTCATCCGGATACGGACCGCGACGTCGCGGCGGCGGGCGTTTTCACTATGGTATCGATCTTTACACCAAAGGCCCGCGGCCGATCCGCGCCGGCGGCGACGGCGTCGTCGAAATGGTCGACCGGCTGAGAGGATACGGCCGCACGGTCGTCATACGCCACAAGCGCGGCGTCAAAACCCGCTATGGGCACTTATCGTCCTACGCGAAAGGCCTGCGCCCCGGCCGGCGCGTGCGCCGCGGCGAGATCATCGGCAAAACCGGCGAAAGCGGCAATGCGACGGCGATCCACCTGCATTATGAGATTATCATCAACGGCAAAGCGCGCGATCCGCTTGGACTGTAACGTGCGCCTATCGCGCGTCGCGCGAATGCAGAACAATACGCTGGCGCCCTACTGCGCCGTGATGGCGCCATCGACCTTGAATTCCGCGCCGGTGACGAACTTGCTTTCATCCGAAGCGAGATAAACCACCATATGCCCGACATCTTCCGGATCGCCGACCCGGCCCATGGGGATTTGCCGGCTGAGAAACGAGTCGTCGCCGTCCGGCGCCATGGGTTCAATCATCGGCGTTTTGATAAATACGGGGTGCACGGAATTACAGCGCACATTGTAGTTCGCGCGGGCGCAGTGTAGCGCAACCGACTTCGTCATCATCCAGACGGCGGCTTTCGCGACATTATAGGCGAGCAGATTACCGTCCGCGATCATGCCCGCAACGGAGGAGATGTTGATGATTGACGCCGGCGCGGACTTCTTCAGATAAGGCATGGCGAGCTGCGTGCCGACAAACAGCGCATCGACATCGATATCCATGATGCGCCGCCAGTTCTCCATGGTCTCGGTTTCAATATTGCCGAGGGCGGCGACGCCCGCGTTATTGACCAGCACATTGAGACCGCCAAAGGCGCTCACGGTCTCGTCAAGCGCTCGCGCCCAGTCGTCCTTGCTGGTCACATCATGGGCGATGGCGATGGCCGCGCCGTCGTGCTCACTGTTGATCGCCGCCGCGGCCTCGCGCGCGCCGTCGATATTCTGGTCGGTAAGCGCAACGCGCGCGCCCTCCGCCGCCAGCATTTCAGCAAAGCACCGGCCGAGCCCCTGCGCGGCGCCGGTCACGAGAACGGATTTTCCTTCAACACGACCCACAACAAATCTCCCTGTTTAGCGCTTTTAGTGCGCTTCCTCAGATCGGACGTTCATAGTGAGCCGATGGCGACTGGCGCGCCAAGGGTTTTGCGCAGTTTTCGTCACGGTACATGAGCATCTGAAGCGCGGAAAAGCGCCATTTGCAGCCGAAAGCAGGCCTAATACAAACAGACCCTAGCCTTCTTCCTGGAGCTGCCTGATGGCTTCGGCCATGGTTTCTTCCATATGGCGGCGAATCTGATGGTCGGACTGATCGACGCCCGCAGCATCGAAGTCGGCGCGAATTTTACGAAAAACGTCTTCGTCTCCGGCCTCTTCCAGATCGGCCATAATGACCTCTTTAGCGTAGGCTTCTACATCGTCGCCTTCCTTGCCTAAAAGCCCCGCCGCCCAATGGCCGAGGAGCTTGTTGCGACGCGCTTCGGCTTTGAAACGCAGGGCCTCGTCATGGGCGAATTTTTTCTCAAATTTGTCTTCACGGTCATCAAATGTGGTCATTGGTTAACGGTCTCCACCAGGGGCCAAACTTCAGCAATACGGCTTACTTAGGGGCTTGCGCGGATGCGCGCAACGCGCAGTTGAGCGCAGTTTTGAAGGGGGCTTCCCATAAGCGCCAATACCGCTTACATGCGCTCTTTCTACCGGCGTTCGAAGAGAAAAATCGACGCGGGACGAAGGGCGCTCACCGTCCTTTTCCCCAGCGTCCAAAGGCTTCGCTTCCGCCCGTCCAACCCTGGAAAGGATCGATTTATGGCGCGCCGTAAGCAGATTTACGAAGGCAAGGCGAAGATCCTTTTTGAAGGTCCCGAACCCGGCACCATCATCCAGTATTTCAAGGACGACGCTACGGCTTTCAACAATCAAAAGCACGAAGTGCTCGAAGGCAAAGGCGTTCTCAACAACCGGATTTCTGAATTTGTGATGCTGGGCCTTGAGCGCATCGGCATCCCAACTCATTTCATCAAGCGTCTCAACATGCGCGAGCAACTGGTGCGGCATGTGGAAATCGTGCCGCTTGAGGTCGTCGTCCGCAACGTCGCCGCCGGCTCCATCGCCAAACGGCTCGGCCTTGAGACCGGCTCGACGCTGCCGAGGTCGGTGATCGAATTTTACTACAAAGACGATAAGCTCGGCGATCCGCTGGTCTCCGAAGAGCACATCACCGCGTTTAACTGGGCCAATCCTCAGGAAATCGACGACATGATGGCGCTTGCCCTGCGCATCAACGACTTCCTCGCGGGGCTTTTCGCTGGCGTTGGCATCAAACTCGTGGATTTCAAAGCCGAGTTCGGTCGTCAATATGAGGGCGATCTGATGCGCCTCATCGTCGCCGACGAAATCAGCCCGGATTCCTGCCGACTTTGGGATATGGAGTCCGGCGACATCATGGATAAGGACCGTTTCCGGCAGGATCTTGGCAACGTGACAGACGCCTATCGCGAAGTTGCCCGGCGCCTTGGCGTCCTGCGGGAAAACGACGCCGCCGGCGCCAGCGGCCCGGTTCTGGTAAGCGACAACGAAAAGTAGGCGCTAAAACGCCGAGAAAGAAGAAACCCGCCGCGATGATTTATCACGACGGGCTCTTTTTTGGCGCCTGCGCCAATTTAGCGTCCACGGCCTCTCTCCCAGCGCCGCAGCACGCCAGCGCAGACAATGCCGGCGCCTTGTCATTCAAGGCATCGAAGTCATGATCCGAAAGATCGAAGACCGCGATTTTGGGCCCTACGCGACGAACGCGGTCGGGACGCTATAGGGTATGCTTAAGACCGTCTTGACTTTAGCGGCCAACCTATTTGACAAAACCGGCCATCTGCAGAAAATGCACCATTTCTTGCATGCACCTCGATTGTCCTGACAATACATACAACCGAAGAGGGCAAAGCGCCGAAAAGGAAGCGCCGTTTTGAGCACTGTTGTCAGTTGGTATCTGAAAAGTTGCTTCCAGTCCTGCGTCGCTTACGGCTGCCCGCCGGGCCCTCTTTTGAAACTGATCGATCCAGACGGCGATCCCTTCGCCAATCCGGCGCGTCGATTTCCTGCAAGCGTTATGATTGAGATGTTCGCCATGGCCGAGCGCCTCACAGGCGATGTGGAAATGGGAATATATGCGGGCGCGGCCTATCAGCCGGCGGCGTTTCTCGATATCGGCCTCGCGCTCAACGCCTGCGCGACCTTGCGCGCATCGGCGGAACTCATCGAAAAATATCAGCCCCTCGCCCATCAGATCGGCAAGATGAAACTCGATATAGAAGGCGCGACGAGCTATATCCGCTGGCGTCCTTGTCCGGAATTCATCAATCAAATCGAACGCATTCGGCCGGTGACGCAAACTTCTTTCGCAGCTTACGTTATTGGCGGACGCGGCCTCTGCTGGACGAGACCGGAAGAAAATGTCCGCGGCGTGTTCTTTCGTCATCGCAAAATCGGCGACGGCAAGGTGACGGCGGACTTCTTTAACTGTCCCGTGACCTATGAAGCAGGCGACGACATGCTCGTCCTTGACACCAAACTGCTGGACATGCCGCTGCCGCAGGCGAATGCAGGGCTTTTAAGCGTTATTTGCGATCGCCTCGACCGACAGCTCGCCGAACTCGGCGGCCCCGTCTCGATCCGCTCGCAGACGTTCCAGTGCATCCAGGCGCAGATGCCCAATGAACCGCCGCGGCTGCGCAGCGTCGCAAAAGCTCTCGGCATGTCGGAGCGCACCCTTCGCCGGCGTCTTGCGGACGAGGGCATTTCCTTTCGCGATGTCGCCGACGCCGCCCGCAGAGAGGCGTGCGAACTCTATGTCCGCGAGGGCGGCAAGAGCATCTCCGCAGTCGCCCAAGCGCTCGGCTATAGCGAGCACAGCGCCTTTACACGCGCCTTTAAAAGATGGCACGGCGCGCCGCCATCGCATTTCTTCAGCGCCTAACGCATCTCAACACCCCGGTTGCGTCGCGGCGCGCGGCGGCTTATGGCCTCACTGGAAAAAGATATGCGCGCATGCCGGAGTTGAAGATGAAAGCCAGAATCACCGTCACCCTGAAAAATGGCGTTCTCGATCCACAAGGAAAAGCGATAGAAGGCGCGCTACAGGGACTTGGCTTTGAGGGGGCGTCGAACGTCCGCCAGGGCAAGGTGATCGAAGTGAGCCTCGACGAAACCGACGAGGCCGCCGCCCGCGCAAAGACCGAAGAGATGTGCAAAAAGCTCCTCGCCAATCCCGTGATGGAGAACTACGCCATCGAAATCCTGGCCTGAGCCCCGATGACGAAACGCGCCGGCGTGACGGGAACGCCGCATTATTTACGTGAGTATCGGACGCTGCTGCGCACGCTGCGCCGTCGCCATGGCGATGACGAGGAAGCAGCGCTGCACAGCGCTGTCGGCGGCGACTATGAAGCCGAAGGACGTGTGCAGGCGGATCTTGTTTTGACGGCGGCGCCTGCGGGAGATTTCTCGCTCCTTGACGTCGGCTGCGGCTCCGGCCGCGCAGCCTATGCTCTGAGTAAAGAAGAACGGGTGAATTATTGGGGCGTCGATATCCTCCCCGACCTTCTCGATTACGCCCGCGAAAAATGCGCAAGGTCCGACTGGCGCTTCGACGCCATCACCGATATCGCCCTGCCCGCGTCGGACGCCTGGGCCGATGTCATCCTGTTCATGTCGGTTTTCACCCATCTGAAAGACAGCGAAATCAAACGCTATCTGGCGGAAGCGGCGCGCGTTACGAAACCCGGCGGCGTGATCATCGCGAGCTATCTCGACCGCGACAACCGCGCCCATCGCGATCTCTTTCAACCGGCGCCGTTGCAGCGTCTCGCGCGTTTCCTCGGCCGCGACGTGATGTTGTCGTTCACCACCGCAACTGAGTTTGGCGACAATCTTGATGCGGCGGGGTTTTCGGTGGAAAAGACAATCACCTATGATACGCCGCGCCAACACACCATGGTTGCGCGCCGGCGTTCATGAAGCATACGTCGGCGCCAAGCGCGACACGCTGTTTAAGGCCGGCGGCACAAAGACGGAAGCGACACGACCGATGAAATCATGCGTCATTGTATTTCCCGCCTCGAATTGCGATCGCGATGCGGCCGTCGCCTTAAAGCAGGTCAGCGGCGCCGATCCGCAAATGGTCTGGCACGCGGAGACAAGCGTTCCCGATACGGACCTCATCGTCCTGCCGGGCGGATTTTCCTATGGCGATTATTTACGCGCCGGCGCCATGGCGGCGCGCTCGCCGATCATGCGCGACGTCATTGAAAAGGCGAAGAACGGCGTGCCGGTTCTCGGCGTCTGTAATGGCTTTCAGATCCTGTGCGAAACGGGGCTCCTGCCCGGCGCGCTTTTGCGGAACAAAAACCTCACTTTTGCGTGCGAGACAGTGACGCTCAAGGTCGAGAACGCGCAGTCGATGTTCACGAGCGCCTTTCAAAAAGGTCAGTATGTTGAGTTTCCGATAGCGCATCATGACGGAAACTACTTCGCCGACGACGACACGCTCGACCGTCTTGAAGGCGATGGGCGCATCGCCTTTCGCTATATCGGCAACCCAAACGGCTCTTCACGCGACATCGCCGGCGTCATCTCGGACGCAGGCAACGTCCTTGGCATGATGCCTCACCCCGAGCGGGCGATATCGCCGATCCTCGGCGGCGTCGATGGTGCGGCGTTTTTCAAAGGCGTCCTCGAAGCCGGCGCCAAGGCTGCATAGGGGGCGTTCTTGCCCGCTCTGTTTTTTGTCCGGCGCGAATACGCGATTATCTCTAAATGCGCTGCTTGTATTAACCCGCCTCCACTCGCCGTTGAGCCTTTGCCGCATAGGTCGCGATAATCGCCGCCGCGCCATGCGCCGCAACGCCAATGCCCCAGCCGATCGCCGGCCAGAGCACCCAGATCCGCTTCGGCTCATCTGCGAAGTTAATGGCCAATAAGAGCGCAATCACAAAGATATACGTCACCAGATGTATCCAAAATGAGAGCCGCAGACCCGCAAGCTTCCGGGCCGCCTCAAGGTCTGCGCGCTGCTGCGCATCGCCGCCAGGCTCCATGGCAAGCGCCGCAGCATCGACATCGAACGCCGCCGCAAGAGAAGACAGTGTCGCCCGTGAGGCGCTTTTGCCCTTCTCGATACGCTGGACGGTCCGCACGCCGATTCCAGCAATCCCTGCGAGTTCCTCCTGAGACCAGCGACGCTCCTCGCGCAGGGATTTCAGTTTGTCGGGGTCAACGGTGTTTCTCATGATTTCCTCGGCGGCGGGCACGGGCTCGAAAGATAAAGTAGTATACCTCATACAAGCGCAAATTCCCGCTCGCCGACAACGCCACCCCCCCGCCATTCTGACGTCACGGCCCCGTCAGTTTAGCGCTCCGTCGCAGGTTTCGGACAGATTGATTCCGATTTGACTTCTTTCGACACTTATTGGCGCTCACCCTGCTTGCGGGGGCCGCCAACTTTGATATAAGCGCCGTTTTCCTGAAGCCGCTCGAGTTTCTTTTATTGGCGGTTTCGGCGTCGCTCTTGCGCAAGAACAATCAGGCGCTGAAGAGCTGACGCCAGTGACAGCGCGTTGAGATAAAGGCGCAAAGGCGCGCCGCGAATTCAATCAGAGTTGAAGGAGCATTTCCCGCCATGACGGATGCACGCACCCCGCCCGCCGCCGCCGCGCTTGTCGGCGTTATCATGGGGTCGCGGTCCGACTGGCCGGTCATGCAGCGCTCGGTCGAAATCCTCGATGCCCTGGGCGTCGCGTCGGAAGCAAAAGTCGTCTCGGCCCACCGCACGCCCGACCGGCTCTATGACTACGCCAAGAACGCGAAGTCTCGCGGTATCAAAGTAATCGTCGCCGGCGCGGGCGGCGCGGCGCATTTGCCCGGCATGACCGCATCCATGACGCCCTTGCCGGTGATCGGCGTGCCCGTCGAGTCGAAATCCCTGAAAGGTCTCGACAGTCTTCTTTCCATTGTGCAGATGCCGGCCGGCGTGCCGGTGGCGACCGTCGCCATCGGCAAGGCGGGCGCGGCAAACGCCGGCCTCCTCGCCGCTTCCATATTGGCGACGAGCGACGATGAGATCGCCGCGCGCCTCGACGCATGGCGCGACGCGCAAACACAAAGCGTTCTGGAAACGGTCGAAGACTGAAGAAAAAGCCCCCGCGAGGAGCCTCATGACGACGGACACCGCCGGCCCGCTCGGGCCCTCTTCCACCATCGGCATTCTCGGCGGCGGCCAACTCGGCCGCATGCTCGCCGTCGCGGCGGCGCAGCTCGGGTTGAAAACACACGTCTTCTGCCCTGATGAAAAGGCGCCGGCGTTCGATGTTTCCAGCGCGCGCACCATCGCCGCCTATGACGATGAGGCCGCCCTCTCCGCATTCGCCGACGTCGTCGATGTCGTGACGTATGAATTCGAGAACGTGCCCGCCGAAACGGTCAAACACCTCCTGAAAGTCGGCGCCCGCATCAACCCTGGCGCCAAGGCTCTTGAAGTCGCGCAGGACCGGCTCCGCGAAAAGGACTTCGTCAACGAGATCGGCGCGAAGACGGTCGCTTACCATGCGGTCGACAATCTCGACGGCCTGCGCGCCGGCCTCGACAAGGTCGGACGACCGGCAATCCTGAAGACCCGGCGGCTCGGCTATGACGGCAAGGGCCAGACGCGTATCACCGATCAAGACACTGACCTTCCGGAGGCGTACGAAAAAGCCATCGATTTCGCATGGCGGGAAGTCGGCGCGGCGCCGTCGATACTGGAAGCCATGGCGCCGTTCGAGCGCGAGTTTTCCATCATCGGCGCACGCGCTGCAGATGGCGCCGTGACGCTCTACGACCCTGCTGAAAACGTCCATCGCAACGGCATTTTGAAGACCTCGACCACGCCCGCGGCGATTTCGGAAGAAACCGCGGCCGCCGCGCGTAAGGTCACCGCCGACTTACTGAGCGCGCTCGATTATGTGGGCGTCATCGGCGTTGAATTTTTCGCCATGCCGGACGGGTCGGTCCTCGTCAACGAGTTCGCGCCGCGGGTTCACAATTCAGGACACTGGACGCTCGACGCGTGTGCGGTCTCGCAATTCGAGCAACAGATCCGCGCGGTCGCCGGCTGGCCACTCGCGGCCCCCCGCCGCCACAGCGACGCCGTGATGGAAAACCTGATCGGCGACGAAGTCGGCGCATGGCGAGACCATGCCGAAACTGTAAACGCCTGTCTTTATCTCTACGGAAAGAATGAGGCGCGCACTGGTCGGAAAATGGGGCATGTCACGCGTCTCACAGGTCCGAAAACGAACAAATCCCAGTTTTAGCGACGAAGGTCTTGCGCGTGCGTTGAAAGGCATCGAAAACGAGGTTCGAAAACTTCCGAAACCTGATCGATTAAGGACCTGCCACATGTTCGCCGATACCGACCTTCTTGCGCCCGACCCAATTCTCGGTCTTTCGAAACTCTTCGCAGACGATCAGCGCCCCACAAAGATTGATCTCGGCGTCGGCGTCTTCCGAACGAAGGAAGGCGTTACCCCAATCATGAAGGCCGTGGCGGAAGGCGAAAAGCGCGTCACCGAGAAACAGGCGTCGAAGGTCTATACGCCAGCTGACGGCGCGCCCGGTTTCGGCGACGCCATCATGACGCTGGCGCTGGGCGCCGATCATGAGGCGATGAAATCGGGGCGCAGCGCCGCCGTGCAGGCGCCAGGCGGATGCGGCGCGTTGCGCCTTGCGGGCGAGCTTCTGACGCGTGTCGGCGCAAGCAAGATCGTCATCGGCGCGCCGACCTGGCCGAACCATAAACCGCTCCTGACCGCCGCTGGCGCAACAATCGAGATGGTTCCCTACTATGATGCGGCGGCGTCGGTGGTGCTCTTCGATCAATTCAAGGACGCCGTCTCCAAACTCGGGCCAAGCGATGTCCTGTTACTTCATGGCGCGTGTCACAATCCGTCGGGTGCGGATCTTTCGCACGAGCAAATCGATGAGATTATCGCGATCGCCGCTGAACGCGGTTTCCTCGTTCTGATCGATTCCGCCTATCACGGGTTCGCTGCCGATCTTGAAACTGACGCCTATATCATTCGCGCAGCCGCCGAACGCTTGCCGGAAGTGCTCGTCACGTATTCCTGCTCCAAGAATTTCGGTCTCTACCGCGAGCGAACCGGCGCGCTGATCATCATCGGGGAAGACAGAGATCGCGCGGCGGCGGTAAAATCCCACGCGCTCAACATCGCCCGCGCCAACTATTCCATGCCGCCAGCTCATGGCGGCGCCATCGTCGCGGAGATTTTAGGCTCGCCCGATCTGGCGGGCGCCTGGCGAGAGGAACTCGCAGCCATGGCCGAGCGCGTGCGCGCCAACCGCAAGCTTCTGGTCGAAGCCGCCAGCGCACATGGCCTTGGCAACCGTCTTTCCTACATCGCATCACAAAACGGGATGTTTTCCCTGTTGCCCACCACCGTCGAGCAGGTCACGGCGATGCGTGAAAAGCACGGCGTCTACGCCGTCGGCGCGGGGCGGATCAACCTATGCGGCGTGCATGAAGATAACGTCGAGACCCTCGTCAGCGCCGTCGCCGACGTTCTTTCCTGAGTGGTTCAATGACTGCCGACCGATTCGCGAAAAGCGAGTCGGTTGGGTAGCGCATTTCCATTATGGATCACCAGAAAACACCGTGCCGGGGAATCGCTCGGCGTAACTAAACCCGTGCTTGCAAGGGGCGCCGTTTACCGTAAAAAAAGTCACTGTTTCGACGCCAAAACTCCCCTAAAACTTACGCGGTAACTTTACATATCTTTAACCCTGTGCGACCTTCGACAAGCTCGTCTCCGCCTCCGGCGGCGACGTTGTTTGGGATATTGGGGGGGATCGATTTTCCTCAAAGGCTCCGCGTTCACCCGTAAGGTGATCTGATGGCGCGCTTTGTGCAAAGTCGGCCCTAGTCTTGGGAGAGTATCGAAATGAATGTCACCAAAGTTTTCGCCGCTGCGGCGTCTGCGGCAGTAGTCACCCTCGGAAGCGCGTTCGCCGCTCCGGTTTCTTTCACCGATGTCGACGCCCAATGGGTCGCATCGCAGGGGAATTTCTCTAATGTTCGGTTCTTGAACGGCAATCCGAACAGCGTTCGCATGGACTGGTCCACGAACGTTAATCCGGCCAGCGATCGTTCGGCCTACGTATTCGACACCAACGTACCGGCAATTCCGGGCGGCGTCGTACCGCCGAATACCGGCCCGCTTCTTCTCGGCACGTTCACGCACGAGAATAACGAGCTCCCGCTCGGTTCGACTCAGTGGACGGACGTAACGTTGAATCTCGTCGTTGACCTCGTCATCGATGGCAACGCCTTCAACGACATCGACCTTTCATTCAACTTCAATCACAATGAAACGCCGAACAACACACCGTGCCAGGCTGCAGGCGCTACGATCTGCCCTGACATCATCACGGTCACAAACAATAACACGCTCGACAGCGTTTTCATCGTCGACGGCATCGCCTACACGCTTAGCGTTCTCGGCCTGTTCGACAATGCGCAAGGCACGGGCTCTCCGCTGATGCAGTTCATCACCGAAGAGGAGCAGGCAAACACGGCTTATCTCTTTGCGACGCTTTCAGCTGCTGAAGTGCCTCTTCCTGCCGCCGTCTGGATGATGATTGCAGGCCTTGGCGGTCTCGGCTTTGCTTCGCGCTCGAAGAAAAAAGCCGCTTAAGCCAAAAGCGATTTCTTCCTTTCAGGAAGATCCAAGACTGAATATCCGAGAACCCGTCGGCGATAACGCCGGCGGGTTTTTCGTATCTGTGCGCAGTGCGCCGAAAGATGCAAAAGCGGTATCAAAAACGCCGCCTTCGATGTCATCGGGTTAGACGCCTGATACCCTAACGATGGTGATCTCGGGCGGCGTCCGGAAGCGAACAGGCGCGATGGAAACGCCGAGGCCGCCGGAAACGACCAGATGGCGCCCGTTTTCCTCGACATGACCGTAAGCGTATCGCTGGCCGAAACGCGACGGCACAACGGGCCTTCCGACGAGCGGCAGCCGCACTTGTCCGCCATGCGTGTGTCCGGCGAAGGAAAGAAACATGGGGTCTTGCACCTTCGGAAACAGATCCGGCTCATGCATTAGGTGAAGAGCGGGCTCGTCGCGAGGAACCCGGTCAAGGACCGCCTCCACGTTTGAACGATCACGGAACCCGCCAAGGCTTAGAGGCTCGGCTAACATGCTGTCCGTGCCCGTAATCCAAAAGCCGCCGTTCTCGCGAATGCGCTGCGCGTCGTTAACATAAAGCCGCGCGCCCGTTTTGCGGATTGCGTCACCGTAAGCCTCACCGTCAGACCACCAATCATGATTGCCGAGGACGGCGTGAACGCCGAGCCGCGCTTCCAGTTTCGACAGTTCGAACGCCCAATCGCTCATTTTTAAAACGGATGTGCGAAACCTGCCGATCCCGGGTGCATAATCGCCTAACAGGAAAATGAGATCGGGCTTTTGCGCATTGGCGCGCTCGACAATACGCTCAACGCGCCCGAGCGGCATCCATGGTTCGCAAAAGTGAAAGTCCGCCAACGCCACGATCTTGATATCAGCGCGGTCGCCCCATACGGGTGACGCGATATGGTAGTGCGTTTCAACGAGGCGCAGCCGTGGCTCCACCCAAAAAGCGTACGCGCCAAGGCTGCCGGCGGCGGCCCCGGACAGCGCAGCGCCTTGAACAAAACGGCGGCGTGAAAGTCGCAAAGGATCGGTTCTCCCCATTCTCGACGAGCTTGATAACTCCACTCGGTACCGAGGAATGGCGGCGTAATCTTGCTTTCAGCATGAAAAAACGAAGGCGCAATGTCGGTTGCCAGCCACGCCTTAAAAGCCCGTCTATCGCTCGCTGGCGAGGAACCGCCCTGCAATGGCGTCCAGCTTCTTTGTCGTTTCTGCATTGCGCGCCTCGCGAGGCGTGATGACCGCCGCGTCGAGGGTCTTTTCAATACCAAGGGGCGATGGCGTACGCGCTGGGCCCAGACGCCGAACGGCGGCCCCAAGAACCTTCGCCGCATTTGCCGTGTTCTGCGCCATGATCGCGAGAACGTCACTCACTTCAACCGGTTTTTCCCGCTCATGCCAGCAGTCATAGTCAGTCACCATGGCGAGAGAGGCGTAGGGAAGCTCCGCCTCGCGGGCGAGCTTCGCCTCCGGCATATTGGTCATGCCGATCACGTCACAGCCCCACGAACGGTAAAGCGCCGATTCCGCTTTCGTTGAAAATTGCGGACCGTCAATCGCAATATAAACGCCGCCCCGCTGGACGCTCACGCCGGCGTCATCGCATGATGAGGCCAACACGTCCGCAAGCCCCGGACATACCGGATCTGCCATGGACACATGAGCGACAAAACCCTCGCCGAAAAAGCTCTTCTCGCGGAGCGTTGTGCGGTCGATATATTGATCGACGACGACGAAGACGCCCGGCGCCAGATGCTCACGAAACGATCCGCAGGCGGAAATTGAGATAATGTCGGTGACGCCTGCGCGTTTCAGGGCGTCGATGTTCGCACGGTAATTTATCTCACCGGGCGTCAGGCGATGCCCCCGCCCGTGGCGCGCCAGAAAAACCATATCGACGCCGCCAAGAACGCCGCGCTGCAAGGCGTCGGATGGCGCACCCCATGGCGTTTCCATATCGACGGTTTCAAGATCGCCAAGGGCGTCCATGCCATAAACGCCCGATCCGCCGATGACGCCCAAAACCCTCTTACTGCTCATCCCGCGCCTCCTGCAATTTTTCTGCGTCTTGTTCATTGGTGTCCAGGGCGCTCTGAAAAGTCGGGCGCTAGCCACGTCGCGAAAGACCGCCTTCCGTGCTCTCAATAAGGATCTCCGTCAACTGCGCCGACGGCATGCACGCGGGCAAAGAAAAGGCGCGCCCGACAAAGTCGCGCGCGCCAGAACACGATGATCTCGATACTGCCCGCGTCAGTGCTGGTCGGACCAGATTTCGCGGTAGGACCAGTAAACGATGCCGGAGAGGATCAGGAGATAGATCACGGTCATGCGGCCGAGGCTCTTGCGCGCCTCCATCTTGGGTTCCGCCGCCCAGGCGAGAAACTCCGTCACATCCCGCGCATACTGATCGACTGTCTGCGGCACATCCGCGGATGCGTATTCGATCATGCCGTCCGACAAAGGCGGCGCCATGGCAAGAACGCCGCCAACAGGAATTTTGATCCCTTCAAGGGGGTGACCCTCTTCGTCGAGCGTTCCCTCTTTCATGTTGGTGGCCATGTCGCCGTGAAAATACGGGTTGTAATACTGGCCGGGTGCAATGGTCACGGTCTCAGGCGCTTCGGCGTACCCGGTCAGCAGGCTGTAGATATAGTTGGCGCCGCCATGACGGGCCTTGACGATCAGCGACAGATCGGGCGGCATCGCGCCATTATTGGCGACGCGCGCCTGTTGTTCGTTTGCGTAGGGACCGACAAACCGGTCGGCCGGCAACGCCGGGCGCATGAACATATCGCCTGAATCGTCCGGCCCGTCTTCGACCTGGAACTGTGCGGCGATCGCTTTCACAATCGGATTGTCGTTCGGGTTGGAGCAATCGAGGTTCGACGGAAAGCCGGCGGGGCACTCCTCAAGATAGAGCGGGCCGCCCTTCTGGCCGAGATTGCGAAACGCCAGAAGATCCATCGAGTGGCAGCTTGCGCACACCGTCGAGTAGACCTGATAGCCACGCTGAACGGCTTCCTTGTCGAATTCGCCGAACGGACCGTCGAAGTGCCAGTGCAGGTGTTTGGGATGCTCCACGGCGCCGCCGGCGGCAAGCGCGCCGCCAACAACAGAGCAAGCGACCGCAGCCAGCGCGGCGAAGGTCGAAACGATAAGTTTGTTCAAAGGGTTCGTCATGATTTCCACTGCGTCCCTATTCCGCCGGCGCCGCTTGCGGGTCGAGCGCCCCGGGTGGGTTCGATTTCTTCTTCAGCACCGATTCCGCAATCGATTTGGGCAACGGTTTCGGCGTCTCCAAAAGACCGAGCAGCGGAATGATGATCAGGAAAAACCCGAAATAGTAGGCGGTGAAAATCTGCGAGAACATCACATAGGCGCCTTCCGCCGGCTTGCCGCCGAGCCAGCCGAGCGCAATACAGCTGATCACGAACAGGAAGAACCACCAGCGCGCCACCGGGCGATAGCGCATGGAACGCACTTTCGAGGTGTCGAGCCAGGGTAAGACGAACAGGACCAGGATCGACCCGAACATGGCGATCACGCCGCCAAGCTTGGACGAAATCGGACCAATGTCGAACGTCACAGCGCGCAGGATCGCGTAGAACGGCAGAAAGTACCATTCCGGCACGATGGACGCCGGCGTCGAAAGCGGGTTCGCCTCGATATAGTTATCCGGGTGACCGAGGCCGTTGGGGTTGAAGAACACAAAGAGCGCCATCACCGTCAGGAACACCGCAATCGCGAACCCGTCCTTGACCGTGTAGTAAGGATGGAACGGCACGGTGTCTTTTTTGACGTCTTTGATTTCAACGCCGGACGGGTTGTTGTTGCCAGGCACGTGAAACGCCCAGATGTGCAGCGCGACAACGCCAAAGATCGCAAACGGCAATAGATAGTGCAGCGCAAAGAAGCGGTTGAGGGTCGGATTATCCACCGCTGGCCCGCCCCATAGAAGCGTCTTGATCGGATCGCCAAGAACCGGAATGGCGCCGAGAATATTGGTGATAACGGTCGCGCCCCAGAACGACATCTGCCCCCAGGGCAACACATAGCCCATGAACGCCGTCGCCATCATCAGGAGGAAGATCACGACGCCGAGGATCCACGGCATTTCGCGCGGCTCTTTGTAAGAGCCATAATAAAGCCCGCGGAGCATGTGGATATAGACCGCCAGGAAGAACATCGACGCGCCGTTTGCGTGCACGTAGCGCATCAGCCAGCCGTAGTTTACGTCGCGCATGATGTGCTCGACGCTGGCGAAGGCGTGATCCACATGCGGCGTGTAGTGCATGGCGAGGACGACGCCGGTGATAATCTGAATCACCAGGCAGACGGCGAGGATGCCGCCAAACGTCCACCAGTAGTTGAGGTTTTTCGGCGTCGGATAGTCGACGAAACTGTCATAGCCCAGACGAAGGATGGGCAGTCGCTTGTCCAGCCAGCGCTCGAATGCGGTGCCCGGATTGTAGGTCGAAGGATGGTGGCTCATGTTTTTATCTCTTATCCAATCTTGACGACGGTGTCGGACAGGAACTCGTAAGGAGGGATCGGCAGATTGTCCGGCGCCGGGCCTTTTCGGATACGCCCCGCAATATCGTAGTGGGAGCCGTGGCATGGGCAGAACCAGCCATTGTATTCACCGCGGTTTTCACCCTCCGCGGTGCCGAGGGGAATACATCCAAGATGGGTGCAAACACCGATCAGGATCATCCATTCCGCATTGATGCGGCGGTTGGCGTCAATCGCGGAATCGTTGGCCGGCAGGTTATCGTTGCGCGCCAGGGGGTCTTTCAACTCCGCCATGGGAGTTGCTTCCGCCTCGGCGATCTCCTCCGGCGTGCGGCGGCGCAAAAAAACTGGCTTTCCCTGCCAGATCACTTTGATCGCCTGGCCGACTTCAACGGCCGAAAGGTCGACTTCTTTGGTGGACAACGCCAGAACCGATGCGTCCGGGTTCATCTGGCTGACAAGCGGCCAGGCGGCGGCGACAGCGCCGCCGCCGGCGACGCCGGCTGCGAGTATATGAATGAACTCGCGCCGAGTCGGTTCTTCATTTTCGATTTCGTTTGTAGCAGTCATGGGGACAAGGAACCTTTAAGATCTCGCCTCGAGACGATGTGAGGGTGTCGCGCGCTTCTTGCACGTCTCATGTACTAAGTCTATGCGACGAGATGCTGCGTCACGCCGTCGCGTCCACCGTACGCGCGAACCCTGGAATCACCCGCCGAACCTGCCCATGCGCCTTGCTCTCTACCAACCGGACATACCGCAGAATGTCGGCGCCGCGATTCGCGTTGCAGCCTGTTTCGGGGCTGGCCTCGACATCATCCACCCCTGCGGCTTTCCGCTAAAAGCGCCTGAAATCAGTAGGGTAGCCATGGATTACGGTGCGCTCGCGCCGCCGCGCGCCCACGACGGATGGCACGATTTCCAAAGCGCGGCAGCGCCGGCGCGCACCATCCTGTTGACGACGCGCGGTGATTCGCTCCTCTGGGACTTCCGGTTCAGGGCGGACGACATTCTGCTCATGGGGCGAGAAAGCGCCGGCGTCCCCGACGATGTTCACGAGAGCGCCGACGCCAGGGTGGCCATTCCCCTCGCGGCCGGCGCACGCTCTCTCAATATTGCGGTCGCCGCGGCGGTCGCACTCGCCGAAGCGCGCCGCCAGACCGGATGGACGCCCAACCTGGACCAAACCTGAATGAACGCGACGACGACAGACCTTGAAGAACAGAAAAAACTGGCGAGCACGTGGTTTGAAGACCTGCGCGACCGGATCTGCGCAGCCTTCGAACAGCTCGAACTGGAAGGCGGACCGGCCTATGAGGAAACGCCGCCAGCGATCTTCGAGCGCACGCCATGGCGACGCGGCGACGGCGCCGAGGATCAGGGCGGCGGCGTGATGTCGATCATGAAGGGCCGCGTCCTGGAAAAAGCCGGCGTTCACACATCGACAGTTTATGGCGAGTTCTCGGAAGAATTCCGCAAGCATATTCCCGGCGCCGAAGAAGACCCACGCTTTTGGGCTTCAGGCATTTCGCTGATCGTTCATCCGCGTAATCCGCACGCGCCGGCCGCGCATATGAACACGCGCATGCTCGTCACGACAAAATCCTGGTTCGGCGGCGGCGGCGATCTTAACCCCATGCACCCCGCCTATCGCAGCGAGACCCATGAGGACACAAAGGCCTTTCACCGCGCCATGAAAGACGTTTGCGACACCCATGACGACGGTTACTATGCAGAGTACAAGAAGTGGTGCGATGAGTATTTCTATCTCCCGCACCGAAAAGAACATCGCGGCGTCGGCGGCATATTCTACGACCGCCTGAACAGCGGCGACTGGGCGCACGATTTTGCGTTTACGAAGTCGGTCGGGTCGGCGTTTCTCGATATCTACCCGGAACTGATTGCAAAGCGCATGAATACGCCGTGGACGGAGGAGGACGAAAGTAAGATGCTGTTCCAGCGAGGGCGCTATGCGGAGTTCAACCTCCTTTACGACCGCGGCACGACCTTCGGGTTGAAAACCGGCGGCAATATCGACTCTATCCTTTCCTCCCTGCCGCCGCGCGCGGAATGGCCGTAAGAAGAATGGCCATAGCAACCGAACATTTTGACGTCCTGATCGTCGGCGCCGGCATCTCCGGCGTCAGCGCAGCTTATCACCTGCAAAAGAACTGCCCTGAGAAGTCCTACGCAATCCTAGAGGCGCGCGCGGAAATGGGCGGCACATGGGACCTCTTCCGCTATCCCGGCATCCGCTCGGACAGCGATATGTTCACGCTCGGCTTTTCCTTCAGGCCGTGGCGCGAGCCGAAAGCCATTGTCGACGGCCCATCCATCAAGCAATACGTTGTCGATACGGCTGAAGAGTACGGCATCGACGAGAAAATCCGCTTCAATCATCGCGTGACCGACCTTTCCTGGTCATCGCAAACGGCGACCTGGACGGTGCGCGCCGACAACAATGGCGAGGAAAAAACCTTCACCTGCGGCATGCTGATCGCGTGCTTCGGCTATTATCGGTATGCAGAAGGGTATGCGCCGGATTTCGACGGGGCGGATGCCTTCGGCGGGCGGATCATCCACCCCCAGCACTGGCCGGAAGATCTCGACTATACGGGCAAGCGCGTCGTCATCATCGGCTCCGGCGCCACCGCCATCACGCTCGCCCCCAGCATGGCGGCGCGCGCGGCCGCCGTGACGCTCCTGCAGCGTTCGCCGTCCTATCTTTTTTCCATCCCCGCGGTCAGCCCGGTCGCGAGGTTCCTGGGCCGTTTCCTGCCCCGGTCTTTCGCCGCCCGGCTGACACGGTGGTTCGCGATCATCTTCCAGCAGATTTCGTTCAAGCACGCGCGGGCGCACCCGGAAAAGATGAAGAAGTTTTTGTTCGATAAACTGCGCAAAAAACTGAACCCCGACTTCGACATCGATACGCATCTCACGCCGCACTACGATCCGTGGGATCAGCGCGTCTGCGTCGTGCCCGATGACGATCTCTACGATGCGCTCAATGACGGCGCCGTGACCATGGTGACAAACGAAATCGACGCTTTCGTCGAAGACGGCGTCAGGCTGAAGAGCGGCGAAACGCTGAAGGCGGACATTATCGTCACGGCGACGGGGCTTATCCTTGAGTTTCTTGGCGGCGCGAAGGTCAGCGTCGATGGACGCATCATCGAGCCCGCGTCCCTTTTCACCTATCGCGGTGTGATGTTCTCCGGCGTCCCCAATCTCGTCTCGGTGTTCGGCTACACCAACGCATCATGGACGCTGCGCTCGGACCTTATCAGCGCGTATGCCTGCCGGCTGATTGAGCATATGGACAAAAACAACGTAGACGTCGCAACGCCAACGCCGCAAGACGCCGATATGACGGCCGAACCGTTCATCGACTTCACGTCGGGCTATGTGGAACGCGCGAGCAAGGACCTGCCAAAACAGTCCGCTGCGCCATGGCGCCATCCGCAGGACTATGCGCACGATATTATGCAGCTTCGTTTTGGCGGCTTCGACGACGGGGTGCTGGTGTTTTCGAGAAAAGCCGAAGCGGTGGAACAGGCGACCAAAAAAGCGGCCGAATAGGCGCCTGTCTTTACCCCGCCCCCTCGCCGGTCACACGCTGCGCGAGCGCCGCGGCCATGAACTGATCGAGATCGCCATCGAGCACCGCATCCGGCGACGGGCTTTCCACATTGGTGCGCAAGTCCTTGACCATCTGATAGGGCTGCAGCACGTAAGATCGGATCTGATGGCCCCAGCCGATATCGGTCTTCTGCGCTTCCTGCGCTTGCGCGGCTTCCTCGCGCTTTTGCAGCTCCAGCTCGTAAAGCCGCGCGCGCAGCATGTTCCACGCCGTTGCGCGATTTTTATGCTGTGAGCGTTCGTTCTGACACTGAACGACGATGCCTGTCGGCTCGTGCGTAATGCGCACCGCCGAATCGGTGGTGTTCACATGCTGTCCGCCCGCGCCCGACGCCCGGTAGGTGTCGATACGGCAATCGCTTTCATTGACGTCGATCTCAATGCGGTCATCGATCACGGGAAACACCCACACGGATGCAAATGACGTGTGCCGGCGCGCATTGGAATCGAACGGCGAAATCCGCACCAGTCTGTGTACGCCGGATTCCGTCTTCAGCCAGCCATAGGCGTTATGACCTTTGATTTGGATGGTGGCGGATTTCACACCCGCTTCATCGCCGGCCTGCTGTTCGATGACATCGACCTTGTAGTCGTGGGCGCCCGCCCAGCGCACATACATGCGCAAGAGCATGCCGGCCCAGTCGTTCGACTCCGTGCCGCCGGCGCCCGGATGGATCTCGACGAAACAATCGTTGGCGTCAGCCTCGCCCGACAAAAGCGCTTCGGTCTCTGCGAGTTCGGCGCGCGCACGCAAGGACCTTAAAAGATCTTCGGCTTCTTTGGCGCTCGCCTCGTCGCCCTCCTCGCCCGCCATGGCGGAAAGCTCGACAAGGTCCGCGAGTTCGCTTGACATCTCGCCGATGGCGTTCATCTGCGCATCGAGCGCATTGCGCTCCTGCATGAGACGCTGGGCGTCTTCCGGGTCGTTCCAGAGATCGGGGTCTTCCGCCCGCGCGTTCAGGCGATCGAGTTTTTCCTTGGCGACATCCCAGTCAAAGACGCCTCCTCAGCAGTTCCAACGACTGCTCGGTTTCTGCGACAAGCGCATCGAATTCCGCGCCCATGGGGCATGCTCCAACACTTCAACCGCGACCGCATAATTGGACGGGTCGCCTGTAAAACAGATCGTTCAGTTACGGATCTTTGAGGACCTAGTAAAGCCCGTTGAGGTCTTCTTCCTCCGGCGCTTCCGCAACTGCGGGCGCCGCCGACAAGGGATCGAGCGCAAGATCGTCATCGCCAATCGCGGAGGTCAACGCGTCATCAGCCTTAAACGCCTCCAGGATGACATTGCTGTCTCCCGACGTCGCCGGGCGGCCGGTTTTCGCGTTGACGCGCACGAGGCGGATACCCGACGGCACGCGAAACGGAATGCCGGGTTGATCGGCAAGCGCGTTGGTCATGAAGTCAGCGAAGACCGGCGCGGCGACCTTGCCGCCCGCCTCACCGCGGCCAAGGGTTTGCGGCATGTCGAAACCGACAAAAACGCCTGCCGCAAGGTCCGGCGCGAAGCCCACAAACCAAGCGTCTTTATAATCGTTGGTGGTGCCAGTCTTACCGGCAAGTGGTTTGTCGCTCACCTTGCGCACCGCAGATCCCGTGCCGCGCACCACGACGCCTTCAAGGATAGAGGTAATCTGATAAGCCGTCCGCGGGTCCATCACCTGCTCGCGCGCATCGCCGAGTTGCGGTTCGGCCTGCCCTGTCCAGGCGGCGGCGTTGCAGGCGAAACAATCGCGGTTGTCGCGGCGATAGATCGTCTTGCCGTTGCGATCCTGAACGCGGTCGATGATGCTCGGCTCGACCCGCTTGCCGCCATTCACGAAAACCGAATAGGCCGCGGTGATTTTTTCAAGCGTCGTTTCGCCGGACCCGAGTGAAATTGCAAGCTCACGCGGCAACCGGTCCGACAGCTGGAAACGCTCCACATAATTCATGATACGGCCAATGCCGAGATCCTGCGCGAGACGCGCCGTCATCGTATTGCGCGACTTTTCAATACCGTGGCGCAAGGTCGACAGGCCGCCATAGCGACCTTCGACGTAATTGCCGGGCTTGTACCAGCTGTCGACGCCGGGCGCGACAAAAGGCGCATCGAGCACCGTCGACGACGGCGTGTAGCCGCTGTCGAGGGCGGCGGCGTACACGAACGGTTTAAAGGTTGAGCCTGGCTGCCGGACGGCCTGGATCGCGCGATTGAATTCCGAAAGCTGGAAAGAGAACCCGCCGACCATAGCGAGAACACGGCCCGTATGCGGATCGATTGCGATGAGCCCGCCATTGACGGCCGGCACCTGGCGCAACAAATACCCGTCGCCGTCTTCACCTTCGTCCGCTTCCACGTAAATCACGTCGCCGCGCTTTAATACATCTTCCGCGGCCGACACTTCCTCGCCAAGCTCGTTAGCGGAAATATGCTCGCGCGCCCATGTCATGGCGTCCGATGGAATAACGCCCGTCACGCCATCCGGAAAACCGATCTCCGCGGCGCCGTTTTCAGCCGACAACACGACCGCCGGACGCCATGGCGCAAGATCTTCCACGAGGGTTCTGTTATCGAGCAGCGCCTTGATGTCTTCGCTGAAGGTCGCCGCCCAATCATCTCCCACCTCAACGGAACCGATAGGCCCGCGCCAGCCATGGCGCTGATCGTACTCGACCAGCCAGCGCCGCAACGCATCGCCCGCAAGCTGCTGCATGCGCGGATCGACGGAGGTTCTGACCGCAAGGCCGCCATCATAAAGCGCCTCGACGCCGTAAAGATCGGCGACCTGCTTGCGCACTTCTTCCGCGAAGTATTCCGACGCCCAGTCACGCGCGCCGAGCGGCGGCGCAAGCTGCGCGCCAAGCGGTTTTTCCCGTGCAGTGAGCCCGTCTTCTTCTTCAATTGCCCCGTCGGCGATCATACGCCCGATCACCCAGTTGCGCCGCTCAACCGCGCGCGCTTCGTTATTGATCGGATGATAGTTGCTCGGTCCCTTGGTGATCGCCGCGAGATAGGCCGCTTCCTGAATCTCCAGATCGCCAAGAGCCTTGTCGAAATAGTTGAGCGCCGCCGCTGCAACGCCATAGGAGCGATTACCGAGGTAAATTTCATTGAGATAAAGCTCAAGGATATGATCCTTGGTGAAGGCCTTTTCCATTCGCCGGGCGATCATCATTTCACGCAGCTTGCGGTCGATTTTCTGATCGCTGGTCAACAGGAAGTTCTTGGCGACCTGTTGCGTGATCGTCGATCCGCCCTCAAGGCGCCGCCCGCGCAGGATGTTCGAGACATTGGAAATCTGCGCGCGGACAATGCCGCGTATATCGAGGCCTTCATGCTCGAAGAACGTCTTGTCCTCAGCCGACACAAAGGCCTGTTGAACATGATCGGGGATCGACTCGATGGGCACGAAAATCCGGCGTTCGCGCGCGAACTCAGCGACCAGCGAGCCGTCGCCGGCGTAAACCCGCGTCGTCACCGCGGGCGCATATTCGGCAAGTTGCTCGTAGTCCGGAAGATCGATGCTCAGCTGATGCAGGTACCAAGACGCATAGCTCGCAAACCCGATGACACCGATCGCGCCGGCCGCAAAAGCGATGCCGACGAGACCAAAGAGCTGCGAAACGAGCCCGCTGCGCGCGCCATCGCCGGTGGCGACATGCGGGTCCCGCCCCGACGCGGTTTCGCGCTTCGGCGCAGTCAACGGATCGCCGTCGCCGCTCCTCGCACGCGAAGATGCCGGCGCATCGCTGATGTCGTTCGTTTCTGTTTCTTTATCGTCCATCGTCGTCACTTGCCCCGTCTGGCCGGGACGCCCCTCGCATCGATTTAACCGCCAAACAAACCCGCCCGCAAACACGCGCGTTTTATCGTAATTTCATCGCCGCGGCGAGGCGGATATGGCTCATTCTCACGATTTTAATAGGGTATAAATGGGGGCATTTCACGGCGTTGCACGAGAAGCGCCGCGCAAGGCGCTGTTTTCCGGCGCTTATAGCGATTTCACCGTGCGCCGCCAGCGCCGGCGGCGGCGTGCTGCGAACGATGATTACTCCTAAGATACTCATCAATGGCCTCGGCCGTCGCGGCCATGGTTTTTTTACGCCACTGCGCCGAGAGAAGATTTTTCTCATCCGATTCGTTGGAGATAAACGCCATTTCAAGAAGAACGGCCGGCACATCCGGCGCGAGAAGCACACGGAGATCTCCAGTGCGATGCGAACGGTTCAGCATCGGCGCCACGCCGGTCAGCTTTTGGATCAGCAATTCAGCAAATTGCGACGAGGAGTTGTTGGTTTCTCGCTGCACGAGATTGAACAACATGCCGCTCACGTCCTTGTCCAAATCGGTGTTCAGATCGACATCGTTGACAATGTAGTTGCCCTGCTCGCGCGCCGCCTTAGCGGAGCGCTTCGTCCCTTCTTTCGACAGCGTGTAAACCGACGCACCGCGCACCTGCGGATTGGGGATCGCGTCTGCATGTAGCGAGATAAAGAGATCTGCACCCACTTTGCGGGCCAGCGCTTCAACCGCATCGGGGCGAATGCGCGTATCGTCGCGACGGCTCAGGACAATATGATATCGGCCCGTTTTTTTGAGGATTTTCTCAAGCTCAAGCGCCGCGGCTAGAGTAATGGTCTTTTCTTTCGTGCCGTTCGGCCCGGTGGCGCCCGGATCACGCCCGCCATGACCAGGATCGATCAAGACGATCTGCTTGGTCGCCAGCGGCGCCAGTGAGGGCGCAGGCGCTGACTTTTTTCGCGACACGGCGGCGGAGGGCACAGGCCGCGGCTTGTCGGCCCGGTCGGCATCGCCAGTTCCGGTCGTCGCTTTCTCGATCACTGACGCAAGGTCGCTATAGGGCGCAGGCCGCGCCTTGCGCTCCGGCGCGCTTTTGAGGAACGCCGCCTTGGACGCCGTCGTCATATCGATGACCAGGCGATGTTTTTTGACGCCGTTCTTGGGCGTTAGCAGAAACGCCTCCTTCACCCGAGCCGTTTTCGCAAGGTCGAAGACAGCCCGAGCGCGGTCGCCGCCAAGAGCGGTAAACTGATACTCCGCGAAATGGCCCTTCCCCTTTGCTGACGCACGCTGGCGCGGCGCCACATCAAGACCTTCAAAATCGATGACCAGGCGCCCATTGCCGGCGCTCTCGCCGCTGATTTCATAGCTTTCCGGCGCGCCATTAAGGTCGATCACCAGCCGGGTTTTCGCCGCGTCGGGGCCAAATCTGACGCCAATAAGCTCCGCAGCATCGGCGTTCGCGGCCGTCGCCAGCCCCGCCCAAAGCGCTGCGAAAATCGCAAAAAACGCCGGCGCCTCTCGCCAACCCATTGATTTCAATGAAAAACACACCATACTTGTCTTTATCGCCAGTTATCGTCGGTGTGCGCGTGTATCCGCGCCGGTTTTGCACTTGCTTATGACATCTGAGGGATTGTTCCCTCTTAAACCCTCGATTTTGTTTAAAATAAGATGTCGCGCCGCGACGTTAACGCGCCATTAATGGATCGTGAACAATTGCATGCAACACTGAGTCGCCTAATAAAATGGGTTTTCTTTTTCTACATGCTCATGCATGTTGGCGCTAGTTTGCGACCGGGCACATAAGGATTGTCCATCGCAAACACAATTGAACATCAGGCGGCCCGCCCCTAGAGGGGCGAATCGCCCAAATTTCCCGGCGGTGCGTCGCAAGGCAACGCGGCCGCGTCGAGGACAGACGCCGGCGGCTCCCGAAGGCCGGCCCGCGGCCGGCATACGGCTTAAATGGAGCAAACCGGCGCGGTTTCCGCGCCAGATGACATAAAACGCCGGTTCGCCGGCGACTTACCCAGACCGGCTCTTCGCCGGCAAATTATACAGACCGGCTTCGCCGGTAATGGCAAAACAACCGCTATGACGCACCAAGCGCTCGATATTCGCATTCACGCCCCCGCAAGGGCCGGCGTTGCGACGACGCATGCGTTATGGCGCATCAACCCAAGCAGCGCCCCGGCTCCGACCGCGCGCTGCGGAGCTTATTTCAATGACAAAAAAAATGCTGATCGACGCGGCCCACCCGGAGGAAATCCGGGTCGCCGTTATCGACCAACGCAAAGTCGAAGACTTCGACTTCGAGTCCGCCTCCCGTAAACCCCTTCGCGGTAACATTTATCTGGCGCGGGTCACGCGCGTAGAACCGTCTCTGCAGGCGGCGTTCGTGGAGTATGGCGGCAATCGCCACGGTTTCCTGGCGTTTAACGAAATTCATCCCGACTACTATCAGGTGCCGGTCTCCGACCGACAGGCGCTTCAGGAAGCGGAAGCGGAAGAAGCCGCCCTCGCCGCCGAGCTGGAACTGATGCAGCGCGGCGACGATGAAGACGACGATGATCGCCGCGACGGGCTCGATCTCGACGACGATGATTTCGATAATGTGGATGACAGCGATGTTGACGCCGATTCGGATGCCGACACTGCAAGCGACAGTGATGATGCGGTCGATCAGGTCGACGCAGACACAATAGATGACGCGGATGAGGACGAAGCCGCAGAAATCGACGCCTCTGCGACCGCAGACGCCGAAAGCGACGAGGCGGACACCGAAGACGCCGAAAGCGGGAGCTTTGAGGAAGAAGACCCGCTTGAGGAAATCGACGACGAAGTAGAAAGCGCAGCCTCAGGCGAAGACGACGACGAAGAGGACGAAGAAGAACTTCCTGAGGAAGAAGAGGAAAACGACGCCGCCAACGCCGATAACCCGGACGCGGACGACGCCTCGGAAAACGATGGCGATGCGCAAACAACAGCTGTCGCCGCGGACGATCGCGACGAGCAGCCTGCGCTCGATCCGGGCGACGCCGAGCAGCCCTTCGTTGATCTAGCCCATGACGACGCCGAGACGACGGCTTCGCATGATGAGGAAAGCGCGGACGCGTCTTACGCATCCGATGAAAATGACGACGAAGACGCCATCGCCGACCCCGCCAACGACGATGAAGACGATGTCGATGACGAAGACAGCGATGACAAAGGACGCGAGGACGCGCCAGTCGACGCCAAAACCGCCGCCGCTCGCGAAGCAGCAAAAGCGCGCGCCGCGCTTTATGAGCGCTACAAGGACGCCAAGCGCAAACGCGCAAAGCTCCTGCGCAATTATAAAATTCAGGAAGTCATCAAGCGCCGCCAGATCCTTCTGGTGCAGGTGGTCAAGGAAGAGCGCGGCAACAAAGGCGCGGCGCTGACGACCTATATGTCGCTCGCCGGCCGTTATTGCGTTCTGATGCCCAACACCGCGCGCGGCGGCGGCATTTCGCGCAAGATCCCCAGCGCCGCGGACCGCCGGCGTCTACGCCGCGTGGTCGACGATCTCGACGTGCCGCAGGGCATGGGACTGATCATTCGCACCGCAGGCGCCAAGCGCACCAAGACAGAAGTCAAACGCGACTACGATTATCTCATCAGGCTTTGGGAAAACATCCGCGCACTGACATTGAAGTCTATCGCGCCGTGTCTTGTTTACGAAGAGGCGAGCCTCATCAAACGGGCGATCCGCGACCTTTACGACAAAGACATCTCCCAGGTTCTGGTGGAGGGCGAGACTGGCTATCGTGAAGCCAAGGACTTCATGAAAATGCTGATGCCGAGCCACGCGAAAAACGTGCAGCCCTACAAGGAAACAGCGCCGATCTTCCTGAAATACGGCGTCGAAAATCAGCTCGACGGCATGTATCAACCGTCGGTTCGTCTGAAGTCCGGCGGCTATATCGTCATCCATCAGACCGAAGCGCTGGTCGCGATCGATGTGAACTCCGGGCGCGCGACCCGCGAACGCAACATCGAGCAGACGGCGCTGAAAACCAATATCGAAGCGGCGCAGGAAGCGGCGCGCCAGTTCCGCCTGCGCGACCTCGCCGGCCTTGTCGTAATCGATTTCATCGACATGGAAGAGCCAAAAAACAATCGCACCGTGGAGCGCAAGTTCAAGGACGCCATCAAGGCGGACCGTGCGCGCATCCAGGTCGGGCGCATTTCCAATTTCGGCCTTCTGGAGCTTTCGCGGCAACGGCGCCGTTCGGGCATTGTCGACGGCACAACCAATGCCTGTCCGACCTGCGCGGGCGCGGGCGTCATCCGTTCGCATGAAATGGCGGCGCTCAGAATTCTGCGCGCTATCGAGGGCGACGCCGTTTCGGGCAAAGTCGGGCGCATCGTCGCGCGCACCTCGCTCGACGTTTCCCTGCATATCCTCAATCACAACCGCGCCTGGCTGAAGCGCATCGAGGACGACAACGGCGTCGTCATCGAAATTGCGGCGGACACGTCCAAAGCCGGCGACCTTTATGAGCTTGAGAAATCGGGCGCGCCGCAAGAGCGTAAGGAACGCGCAACGTTCGTCACCGCGGATCAGAACGAGCCTGCCTCCGTGGACGATGACGCGGACGACGCCGATGATGAAAAACAGTCGGCGAAGGACCGCGACAGCGAGCAGGAAGGCGGCAAAAAGCGCCGCCGCCGGCGCAGACGACGCAAGGATTCGGACCGCCCCGCAACGGCCGACGAGACGTCGTCCGCCAGCGAGGAAGAGGACGCGACGTCGGACGATGCAAACGAAGAAAAGTCAGCCGACGCATCAACGACCGGCGAAGATGAGGAAAAACCGAAAAAACGCCGCCGGCGCGGACGCCGGGGCGGACGGCGCAATCGCAAGGACCGCGACGATGAAAACGCCGCGGCGTCTGCAGACGACGACGGCGCGCCTCAATCGGATGAAGGCGCGGAGACCGCTAATGGCGACGAGGCAGCCGCCGTGGACGCCGGCACGGTGAACGGTGAAACGATGAACGGCGAAGCAGGTCCGCCGTCGAATGACGCGCCGGATACGTCTGAAGCGACAATCGCGGAAACGGCGGCCCCAGTCGCGGCTGAGGAGCCGGCCGCCGCCGAGGACGCGACGCCGCCCGTCAACGGTGCTTCAGATGTTGCTCCAGACAGTGCTTCCCAGACGGATGAAGAGGCGCCGCAGGAAGACACAGAAGCGACGCAAAAACCCACAAAACCGAAGTCAGCTCGCAAGGGTTGGTGGCAGCGGGCAATTGGCAGCTGAAAGCCCGGTTGCAAACACTAAGTGTCCTGCACTTATGGTTAGCAGAATAAACATAGGCGGCGACGGATATTGCCGCGCCGCGCGTTTAACGCACGTAACGGCGTCCCTGTTTTTGGGACGCCGTAATGCAACCGAACACGTCCAAAAGGACTGCGCGAACCCACCATGGCGCCGTTTTCGGGCGGTAAAGTTCACGAAATCGGCGCCTATGGTCGCGCGGACCTCGAAATCGCCGCAAACAACGCCTAAATTCCTGAAGAGACAGACATTTTTGTATCGGCTGACGGAGGTAAAACAACGTGCCGAAACGCGCCCTGAAACGAAGCCTTCTCATCGCCCTGACGGCGGTTTCGCTCGCCGTGCAAACAACGCTCTCTCACGCGCAGGGCATTTCGATTTTGCGCGACGCAGAAATCGAAAAATTCATTGAGGACTACACCTTTCCGATCCTCGAAAGCGCGGGCATCAACCCGGACGCCGTCGATCTTTACCTCGTCGGCGATCAATCGCCCAACGCCTTCGTGGCGGGCGGCCTCAACATGTTTATCCACTCTGGGCTCATCACCCTTGCCGACACACCGAATCAGATCGAAGGCGTCATCGCCCACGAGACCGGCCACATGACCGGCGGGCATATTGCGCGCTCGGACGATGTCGCCGCCGCAGCGTCAACGCCGATGCTGCTCAGTCTCGTTCTCGCCGCCGGCGCCGTCGCCGCTGGCGCGCCGGAAGCGGGCATCGGGCTTTTGGGTCTTGGACAGAATATCGGGCTTGCCAATTATCTGAGTTACAGCCGCGGTCAGGAATCGAGTGCTGACCAGGCAGCTCTCACTTTCCTCGAAGCGCAGGGACATTCCGGCAAGGGCCTGATCGAGTTTTTCGCCAAGCTGCGTAACACCCAGCTCATCACCGGACGCAGATACAATCCCTATCTACAAACGCACCCGCTCGCCAATCAACGTATCACGGCGCTTAGCGAGCGTGCATCGAGGTCGGAGTTTTTCGACGTCGCCGATCCGCCAGAAGAGATCGAACGGCTTAACCTCATCAAGGCGAAAATCCGCGGCTTCCTTCAGGACACGCATGCGACCCTAAGACAATATCCGCTCTCGGATCAGTCGGACGCTGCGCATTACGCTCGCGCCGTCGCCTACTATCGCGGGTCGGAGCTTGAAAAAGCGCAGCGCGAAATCACGACGCTCACCGAGAAATACCCCGACAATCCCTACTACCACGAACTGGAAGGTCAGATGCTGTTCGAGTTCGGCAGGCTCGCCGAATCCATTGGCCCGCACCGCCGGTCGGTGACGCTCGCACCGGACGAGCCGCTTTTCCGCATCAACCTCGGCCGCGCGCTGATAGCCACGGAAGAGCCTGCCGCCTACGAAGAAGCGGTCGTCGAAATCAAACGCGCGCTTCTACTGGAGCCGGACAACGGGTTCGGCTGGTTCGAAATCGCGCGCGCCTATGGCGGCCTTGGAAACGACGCCATGGCCGATCTCGCAACAGCAGAGTCCCGTTATCACTCAGGCGCGAAAGGCGAAGCGAACCGTTTTGCACGACGCGCTTTGGCCGGGCTTAGCAAGGGAACGCCGGAATGGCGCCAGGCGGTGGATGTGATCTACGCAACACAGCCGTCTACGGGCTCGGCGGCCCCCCTGCCGGGCAGCGCCGGAGAGACGTCCGGCCCCGCTCCCTCGCCAAAGAGTGAAGACGACGTGCCCGACCCTACTTTCAATTGGAGCGCAGGCCGCTAATCTGTCGGCAACTGAGGCGAATCGGCTTTGCGCGCGTTCTTCGGCGCATGGATCCGGGGCAGGAGAATAAAAGAATGAACACGAAAATCGCGATCGGCGCCGCTCTAGCGGGCGCCGTTGTTTTGGGCGCAGTCATCGCTGGATGGTCGTCCGCCCAGCCCGCCGGCGTCGACAAAGCCCCCGCGCCCATCGATCGCGCAGCAAACTTTTCCGCTGACGAAGAAGGCGAGATCCGCGAGATCGTCCGCGCTTACCTTCTAGAAAACCCGGAAGTGATTATCGAGGCGGTGAACGCCTATTCCATGCGTCAACGCCTTGAAGCCGACGCAAGAGCCCGCGACACCGCACAGGAAAATCTCGCCGCCCTTATCAATGCGGAAACCGGCTTCGCTGCGGGCGATGCAGGCAGCGCGAAAGTCGCCGTGATCGAAATGTTCGACTATCAGTGTGGGCACTGCAAACGCGCCGCCGGCGTGGTGAAGTCGCTTGCCGACGACGACAAGGACGTCATGGTTGTTTTCCGTGAACTGCCGATCTTCGGCGGAGACTCAGAATACGCAGCAGAAATCGCTCTCGCAGCACGCGAACAGGACAAGTTCCTCGACATGCATTTCGCTCTCATGGATGCAAAGGGCTCCCTGACAGCCGACCGCGTCAAAAAGATCGCCAAGAAAAAAGGTCTCGATCTCGCAAAGCTTGAAAAAGACCGCGCCGACAAATCCGTCTCCGCCGCCATCGAAGCCAACCACCGCCTGGCGCAGGACATGGGTGTTGAAGGAACGCCCGCGTTCATCATCGCCGCGCTGGACGGTTCTTATGTCGATGTGATGGCTGGCTATCATCGCGAAACGCTGATGGGCAAAATCTCCGAAGCTAAAAAAGCAGCCAATGGCGAGAACGTTCCGGCGCCCTAACGCCGTTTCATTTCATGTGATGCGGCCAAACAGCTCTAAACTCTTTGTTTTGAGCGCTTGCGCTCGCGACCCATAGTGTTTGCAGCGCACTCTAAAGCACGTCTCATTTAATCGGATTCGATCGACGTGCTTTAGGCATCCGTTTCGCGTTTATCGCGGGCTTCTTCTCGCCGAAGCGCAGCGCGTCGTGAAAAATATAACGCCCCGAGAGCAATCAGCGATACGAGATAGGCCGGCCAGATATAGGGCCCGTGTCCGCCCATATTGAAAAACTCATGCATCGCTGACCGCTCCTTCAACTGTACGGACCGTTGATACTGATCGCGGCGCGCGTCTGAAACGCGCATCTCGGCGCACCGAGATCAATTCGGCCCGGACGCCCGTCAAAACCAGCCAGACAAAAAAAGCCGTATAAGCAATTAGCATCGTAACAAGCGGCGTCAGCATCGATCCGTCGACGCTCGGCCCGCCGGCGCGAATGATGCTCGCAGGCTGATGGAGGCTGTTCCACCAGTCCACGGAGAACTTGATGATCGGTATATTGATGAAACCGACCAGCGCAACAATACGCGCAAACCGCGCCGCCCGCGCCTTGTCGGTCATGGATCGCCAGACAGCCATATAACCGATGTAAACGAACAGGAGGACGAGCACCGATGTCAGGCGTGCATCCCACACCCACCAGGCGCCCCAGGTGGGCTTGCCCCAGATCGCGCCCGTGAAAAGCGCAAGCGCCGTAAAGACCGCCCCCGGCAGCGCCGCGGCGCGCGCGGCGACGTCCGCCACATTATGCCGCCACACGAAGGCGATCGCGCTCATCGCTGCGAGGAATGTATAGGCGATGGTGGCCATCCAGGCGGCCGGCACATGTACGTACATGACGCGCACCGCATTGCCCTGCTGATAATCCGGCGGCGAAAAGAAGAGCGAGACTGCGAGCCCGATCGCGCCTGCGACCAGGAAAACACCGAACGCATAGGGACTGACGGTACGCGCCAAAGCCTCAAACTTCGCCGGATTGGAGAATTCGGTAAAAGCTTTCACGAAAACCCTTTTCCTGTTTTGCTCCATGATTGCGTCCCTATTCCAGCGCCGCCCGCAGCGCCGCGATGGTGAACAAAGGCATCGCGGCGCCGAGAATTAATGTCAACGCCGCCAGAAACATTGCTTCCGGCGACCAAAAGACTTGCGACGCCAGAAGCTTTTCTGTCGCGATCACGCCGAAAATTAGAACAGGCGCGACCAGCGGTGCGGAAATGGCGATCGCCAGCATGCCGCCCGCCTGCAGGCCCGCAGCAATGGCGGCCGTAAACAACGACAGAAAGATAAGCCCCGGCAGCCCGATCGCCAACATGGCGGCGCCCGTGATGCTCCCCGGGCCGGCGCCGAACATCGCCATGACGAGCGGCGTCGCCAGCACAACCGGCGCAGCGATGGCGGCGGCGACAAAGGAAGCTTTCGCGGCATAGTACCCAAAGAGGCTTTCTTCCTCGGCCGAGATCGCATACAGGAACCCGTCTGCGACGTCGCGCGCAAAGATATCTGCAACTGCAAATTGCACCGCAAGCGCCGCCGCCAGCCAGATTACCGCCGGCGCCGCCTCCGAAAGGGCTGAGAGTTCCGGACCGAACGCCAGCGCGGAAAGCCCGGCGAAGAGACCGTAAAACAGGAGCGCGTGGAACCAACCGCCGCCGGAGCGCAGCGCAACTTTGACGTCCCGCACCAATATGGCGGTGAATGGCCCGGAAATGCTCATGCCTGTCCGATCACACACTCAAACCCGCCAATGGCGAGACGTTCATGCGTCGCAGCGATCGCGACGCCGCCGCGTTTTAGATGATCGGCGACGAGCGATGCAAAAAGCGCGGATCCCGCTTCATCGACAAATGCGGTTGGTTCATCGAGCAACCACACAGGACGGGCGGCGATGATAAGTCGCGCGAAATCAAGCCGGCGCTTCTGCCCGGCGGAGAGACGCGCGGCGGGCTCGTCGGCGTAGTTCTCTAGACGCAGCCGGCTTAAGAGCGCCGTGACCCTCTCCGGCCCCATAGACGGACGACGATAGCGCGCACGCCAGAAGTCCAGATGCTCGACCACGGTCAGGGATGCCATGGCGCCGCGCTCATGACCAAGAAACAAAACCGCCTCGCGCGGCGGTTTGTCCTCCCGCCAGTCATCGCTGTTACCGTCCCGCCAATAGACCGTTCCTTCTGATGCGGGAAAATGGCCCGCCAGAACGCCAAGGAGAGACGACTTGCCGGCCCCGTTGGCGCCGAAAATCTGAACCGCCTCTCCCGGCTTGAGACGAAAACTGGCGCCGCGAAAAATCGGCAGTCCACCGCGATCGCCCCCGAGATCGCGAAGATCAAGAGAAATTCGGCGCGCATAAGCGGCGCCGAAAGGCTGTGTGCTGCTAAGGGAAGAAGCTCCTCGGCCGTTCATCCGGCGTCTTTCTTTGTTCTTTTTGGCCACATGACCGAAGCCTCGGACAATGCTTAGAGTCCAGTTGGAAATTCGCTCTGGGCAGCGAAAATGGCGGATTTCGAGAACCGGCGCGCAGTGTACGGTAAGGTACATGAGCCCCGGACGCGCAGAAAGCCGCCATTTGCAGCAAACCAGAGTCGAGTTTCCGACCGGGCCCTTATAGCGCAGTCCGCACCATCTAGACGGCGCGACAAATGCGCCTGACGCCTCTCGCCGGACAAAGCGTCCAATTGCGGCCCTTTTCCCACGGTTTATGATGGCCCCATGAAACCACTCCAACGCAATCGACGACTGGGGCTCATCGCCGCCGGCGGCACAGCGCTTGCCGGCGCGGCGTTTCTCGTGTTCTCGGCCCTTGAGAACAGCGTTTCCTACTTTTACACGCCGAGCGAAATAGACGCCGCCACCCTTGCCGAGAAAGCCCGCATCCGCCTCGGGGGCCTCGTGGAGGCCGGCAGCCTCGTCAACGCCGACGACGCCACCGTTCTGTTCAAGGTCACAGACGGCGAACGCTCCATCGATGTCGCTTATCGCGGGATATTGCCGGATCTTTTTCGCGAGGGGCAAGGCGTTATCGCCCAAGGGCGGTTTGGGGAAGACGGCCAATTCGTCGCCGACACCATCCTCGCCAAACACGATGAGAACTACGTCCCCAAGGAACTCGCAGAGACCATCGAAAACGCCGGCCATCCGGTCTCAAATTAGCGCGACTTTTACCTCGAATGCTTTCAATATGGGCGTTCGTCAGTTCAACGCGCCGCAATAGTCGATTACGCCCATGAGCCACCATGAACCGGAAGAGAGCGCCGGCGCCAGTCTCGGCGCGCGCGTCGCGAAGGGCGCTGCATTCATTGTCGCAACGCGGCTGATCGTGCGCTCGCTCGGTTTCATCAACACCCTCATTCTCGCCCGCCTTCTGGCGCCGGAAGATTTCGGCCTTGTGGCGCTCGGCGTCACCGTGATGCAGCTCCTGCAAAATGTTTCCGACATCGGTGTATCGCAGACAGTCGTGCGCTATCGCACAGCGGAGCGGTCCATTCTCGACACGCTTTTTACATTGTCGGTCGTGCGCGGCGTCGCCGTCGCAGCGCTTCTCCTCATTGCATCGCTGTTCGCGGGCACGTTTTACGGCGACCCACGGGCGGCCTGGGTTTTCGCCGGCATCGCGGCCGTGCCCCTGTTAACCGCGTTTATCAATCCTAAGTTTCACGAGTTCGAGCGCGATCTCGACTTTTCAAAAACCATGCTCTCCGGCGGCCTCGATAAGCTTGCCAGCGTTATCGTATCGGTCGCCGTCGCCGTGATATTCAAAAGTTACTGGGCGATCATTCTCGGGCTTGTGGCGGGCGCGTTTACACAAGCGGTCGTTTCCTACCTGATGCGCCCCTACATGCCTCGGTTTTCTCTTACATCATTCAGGGAACTGATGGCCTTTACGGGCTGGCTGACAGGGGTCAGCTTCGTTGTCGCTCTCAACAACAAGCTTGACGTCCTCATTCTTGGAAGACTGCTCGGCGCAGGCCCTACAGGCGCCTACTATATGGGCGACCAGCTCGCCAGTCTCGCGACGGTGGAGGTCGCGCAACCTGTCGCAAAAGCGATTTATCCGGGCCTTTCCGAACTGCAATCGGACCCGGAGCGCATGAACCGCGGCTATTTGCGAGGCGTTGAGGTTCTGGGCGCCATCGCCCTGCCCGCCGCGCTCGGATGCGCCTTCGTCGCACACGACCTCGTCAATCTCCTCCTTGGCGCCAAATGGCTCGCTGCAATCCCTGTCGTTCAGGCGTTCGCGCCCGTAACGGGCCTCATGCTGATTTTCATCACGACGCAGGCCTACGCTATGGCGCTCGGGCGCACCAAACTCATTTTCTTCCGTGAGGTGATCTATTTCGCGCTCCGCACGCCGCTCTTCATCTGGGCGACGCTGACCTACGGGTTTTCGGGCGCGGTTTACGCCGCCGCGTCGATGACGGTTGTGCATATGGGCTTAAACCTTGCGCTGTATCAACAACTCGCGAATCGCCCGTTTTGGGAGCCCATTTTGCGCGTGCGGCGAAGCCTTGGCGCCAGCGCCGCCATGGCGATTTACTTTTTCGCCCTGCGGCCGGCGGCGCCGTTCATCACCGAGGCGCCCATGTTCTTTCGCCTTGTGATCGATGTCGCGCTGGGCGGCGGGTTTTACATCGGCACGCATTATGTCTTGTGGCTTGTGGCCGGCAGACCCGACGGCATTGAAAAAACCGCATTCGGGCTTCTCGAAGGCGTTCGCAAACACTTGCGGGCGCGCACGGCGGCAACGTCCTGAAAATTTAAGCCTTCGACCAATTCTCAATAATCCACGACGGGATGCGCGCAAGCAGTTCTTCTTGCGCCGTTAGCTCCGTATAGGTATGGTCCACATGAGGCGATACGTCGACGCTCAACCGGTCAGAGAAATCGAAATCGGAAAAGGTTTTAAAAAACTGCGCCGGTTTTGACACTTTTCCCTGAACGTAAGACGTATAGCGAATAAGGATCTTGCCGCCGCGGTCGGTGATTTTCTGAAGGTCGCCGCCAAACTCGGCGACAGGAGGCGGCGCACGTTCAACGTCAAGGGCTCGTTCATCGTCCTCAGCGTCTATATCGAGAGTGAGATCGATGTCCAGCGCCGCCTCTTCGGTTTCCCCGCCACCGGCGACCTTCTTCAGTTTCTGCATCCACCGATCAGGATTTGCTGCGCGGTCGGCCATGTAGTCGATCTTGGCGCCGACGCTCTCATAGGCGTACGGGTCAAGCAGGACCGCGCCGCCGATACGCTCATCGACAACAGCCGTGCGATAGGCGTTATCTGCGCCCGAACACATGCCGACGATGATGGCTTCGTCGACGCCGGCTTCCTGTTTTAAACAATCCATGGCGGCGCCGATATCATCGATCGACTGTTGTTCGTATCCGACAGCGGTCCGCGCCGGCGGGCTGTCGCCAAGGCCGCTCAAATCGAACCGCAGTGAGACAATCCCCTCCGCGGCGAGGCGGCGCGCAATTTTTACATTGAGGCGGTGCGCGCCCACGCGATGCACCACGCCGGCGTTCAGCATCAGGACGGGCGGCGCCCCGTTGGCACGCGCCTCGTCCGACAACGATAAAATACCGGCCAGATGGCCAGCGTCACCGAACGTTACGACACGTTCTCGCCAAGGCGCGTTCATCGCCAGTCTCCGATTGCGGCGACAATGGCGTTGACGCTTTTGTTTGGCATGATGAATTCATTCATGGCTTTGTCGGAGTTCCAGGACACCTGTTCTTCATCGAGACGCCAGTCCACCTGCGCGCCAAGCGCTTCAAGATGCGCGGCCAGTCCTGCCATCTCCTCTGTGCGTTCTTCCGTAATCGCTTTAACGGAACGCGCCGGACGCTGATCGATACACGTCAAGTCGAGCGCGTTAAGGTCCGCATGCATATCGTCGCTGATTTCGAAACCCACACTTTCCGACGGCGCCGCCGGCGGCGGACCGAGACGGCGCAAAACGGTCTCAACCGGCTGGTCGAAAACGCTGGCGATGTGACGGATATGAAGCGCCCCGGCTTCAGCTAGAAACGCCGGGCCGTTGATCACTGGCTCCCAAAGATAAAGACCCGCCAGACCGCGCACACGTTCCTCGGACGCCAGCACCGCGGCAGCGGCGCCAAGGCGCAGGCCCACCCAGACCGCGCGGCTCGCGCCGCTCATTTCCAAAAGCTCCAGATGGGCGGCGCGGATGTTCTGCGCCATGCCACTAAGACGTAACTCCCCGCACGCGCCCAAAGAATCGCCTGCGCCGTAGTAATCGAACCGCAACACATGTGCGCCGGCCCGCGCAAGGCGCTCAGCCAGGATGCGGAAAATCCGGTGCGCTCGCAGCGCTTCCTCGCCGAACGGATTGCATAAAAGCACCGCAGGCGGGCGCTTTTCCGCCGGCTCCGCCGCATGGTAAACGCCGAACAGCTGTTGCGTTCCGTCATTGAAATGAAACGACGTCATCGTCTGTTTCCCGCTTTGCGAGCGCCCTCAAAGCCTGTACCAAAACTCACGTCGCCCAGTTACAACAAAGTAGAGTAAATTTTCATTTAGGCTCTTAGCGTAAACCGGGCCGACGGCGAAAGGACTAAAAGACGTAAGTGACGAAAGCATCTTCTCAATCGATTCTCACCTGTCTTGCACCACGGCCGATGGCGGCGTTCCGCGTGATTTTCCTTCCCTATGCCGGCGCCGGCGCCGGCGTCTTTTCAGGCCTCGCAAAGAGATTACCGATCGAGATCGAACCTTTCGCGCTGCAACTACCCGCGCGGGAAACGCGCCTGGACGACCCCGCGATCACCGATTGGCGGTCCCTCATCGAGAAAACCATCGCGGCGATAACGTCTCTGCCGGCGGGCCCCATAGCGCTCTTCGGGCACAGCTTCGGCGCGGTCGCCGCGCTCGAAGTCGCGCGCGCCTGGCCGTACGATCCGCGCCGCCCCCTCGCCCATCTTGGATGCGGCGCGCGCGCCTGGCCGGGCGATGCCGCAACAAAACCGGCGTACAAAACCGATGTGACGACAATCAGCGACGCTGAAATGCCGGCCTATCTCGAAAAGTGTTTCGGCGCGGCGCCGCCTTCCTTCGCTCATCCGGATATCAGGGACGTCGCCATGGTCGCGCTCAGGGCGGACCTTGCCCTCCTCAGTACATATGCGTGGGAGAAAAAAAAGCCGCTCGATTGTCCGCTTACGATCTATGCCGGCGAAAACGATCCCGCGACCCGCGACGCCGATCTTCGCCTATGGCGCCAGGAAACAACGGGTGCGTTCGATATCAAAGAATTGCCCGCGGGGCATTATTTCCTGGAAACCCATGGCGACGTTATCATAGACGACATCGTCGCAGACTTCACTCGGCGGCCTCCACAATAGGCTCGCGCCGCGCCACCAACTGCTCCAGCGTTTCAAATACAACCGACTGCGGCGGAATGCGGAAGCCGAGTTCCTTGCGCACACGGGCGACCATCTGCGCGACCTGCAGAGACTGCCCGCCAAGCTCAAAGAAATTGTCGGTCACCGAAATCGCCTCCACCTGCAACAGTTCCGACCAGATGGCGGCGACGTCGCGCTCCTCCTGGCTACGCGGCGCAACAGGCGCTGCGCGCGTCTCAAGACTTTCCAGAGGATCGGGCAGCGCCTTGCGGTTGACCTTATTATTGTTGGTGAGCGGCAACGCGTCCATCGCGATACACATTTGCGGGATCATGTAATGCGGCAGAGACTGGCGCAGAAAACCACGCACATCGCTAACGCTCGGCGCGTTCGCAGCGTCATGAAACACCGCATACGCAATCAGAAGATCTTCGCCGGTGCGATCCTTGCGCACGGCCGCAGCCGCCTGACGCACCGCATCGTGTTTTTCAAGCGCAGTTTCGATTTCCCCAAGCTCGATACGGTGCCCACGGATCTTCACCTGATCATCGCGCCGCCCCACGATCTGTAAGTCGCCATTATCGCCAAGACGCCCCCAGTCCCCGGTTTTATAGGCGCGTGCGCCCAGTGCATCGCGGAACGGATCTACAACAAACTTTTCCGCGCTCGCCTCCGGCTTACCGAGATATTCAATCGCAACCCCGTCGCCGCCAATCCAGACCTCACCCGCAACACCGCGCGGCGCCGCACGCCCGCGCCGGTCAACCACATAGATCGCCGTGTTGTCTATGGGCGCGCCAACAGTAATTGCGTCAGCGGCGATGATCTGTTTGCAAGTCGACCAGACCGTCGTTTCCGTCGGCCCATACATATTCCATAAAGACGCCGTATGCTGAAGAAGCGCCGCGGCAATGGCGCCTGGCATCACTTCACCGCCGCACAGCGCTTTGACATTTCCCAGGATTTCGGGTTCGGCCTCCACAAGCAATCGCCACGTGGCCGGCGTTCCCTGAACGACGCTGACGCCGTGATCGCGGATCAGATCCGATAGCAAATAACCGTCCAGCGCCTCGTCGCTCGACGCGACCACGACGCTTGCGCCGATGGAAATAGGCAGGAACATCTCCAATATCGAGATATCGAAGCTTGGCGTTGTGAGGGCCAGAAGCCGATCTGACGGCGCGAGTCCGGGCGTCACCGCCATGGATTTCAGAAAATTTAAAAGCGCCTTGTGAGAATTCGCAACGCCTTTCGGATTGCCCGTCGATCCCGACGTATAAAGAATGTAAGCAACGTCATCTTGCGCCCTTGCAGCGGTTGGAAAAGCGGCAACTGGCGCCGGGTCCGCAAAGACGTCCTTCAGGGAAATGGCGGTCACGCCGTCACGGTTGCACAGCGCATGGCCGGGTTGATCCGTGATGATGAACGCCGCGCCGGAATCCTCCAGCATGTATTGAAGCCGGTCAGCGGGAAATTCCGGATCGAGCGGCAGATAGACCGCCCCCGCTTTCCAAACGCCGAGCGCAGCGGCGATGACATCGTGAGAGCGGTCGTGAAGCACCGCCACCATATCGCCGGAATGCGCGCCTTTCGCATGCAAGGCGGCGGCGACGCGGTCAGCGCGCATTTTCACTTCGCCATAGGTCAGCGCGCGCCCTTCGAATATTGTCGCAACAGCATCCGGCGAGCGCACCGCATGGCGCTCAAACGCGTCATGGGCAAGGCGATCCTCGGCGGTAAATAACCCCGGCGCCAGAAGATCGCGACCGAAATTTTCCTCAACGGACGGACGCGCTGTCTGCAACGGCAGATCGCCAATCGCCGCCGCCGGATCGCGCGCCGCATCGTGCATGATTGCAACCCACATATCGATCCAGCGATTGATCGTCTCCGCGTCGAACAACGCGGTGCGATAGTCCCAGCAGATCGACAGGCACTTTTCCGTCTCGCGGATGTTCACGAAGCAATCCGCGTAGTTGGCGACGCGTTTGTTCTCGCGCGCCGATATTTTGCAGCCCGGCATGTCCAGCTTCGAAAAATAGCGGCTGAAGTTGAAGACGATCTCGGACACTGCAAGACGGTTTTCCTCAAGCGGCGCATCGATATCGCGTGCTATGGCGCTGAACGACACTTCCTGATTGACGAATCCGTCGAGAATGGCGGTCTGGTTTTTCTTCGCGTAGTCGCCGAAAGAATAATCGAGGTTCGCGTCCGTCCGGATTGGCAGCATGTTGACGCCGTAGCCGACCGTGTGAATGCCGGTGTCGGCCTGCGCAGCCGAGGGCGCCGCGATCACAAAATCTTCCTGTCCCGAAAGACGCGCCATCAACACGCCGAACGTGGAGAAAAGGAAGGAGTTCAAGCTGACGCCCATTTTCTTTGCTGACGCGGTAATCGTCGTCAGCAACTCAGCGTCGAGGTTTCGCTGTGCTGTCGCGCCATGCACCGTGCGCTCGCCGCCCCGCGGCCGGTCAACAGGCAAGTCGAGAAGGTCCGGAACGCCGTCTTCATAGACGCCGCGCCAATAGGCCAATGCGTCGTCATAGCCGGGCGACGCCGGTGCGCCATTCACCGTATATGTCAGTAAGCTGAAGGGCTGCGTTTCAACGAGCGCCGGATCACGACCTTCCAGACAGGCCTTATAACGCTCGACAATTTCCTCAACGACGATTTCAGCTGAATAACCGTCGAAGACAATATGATGGCAATAAATGACGAAGACGCGCTGCTCTTCGTCAAGACGGATGAGCGCGGTGCGCACCAGGGGTCCGTTTTCAAGATCGAACGGCGTTTTCGCCATCTCCGCAAGACGGGCATTCAGAACTGCGCCTCGCTCGCGCGCCGGCGTTTCCCGCAAGTCTGCACGCTCTGTTTCAAACGTTGCGCTTTCGTCAACCCATTGATTGACGCCGTCTTCATCGCAGCGGATCGAAAACGCCTCATGGTTTTTCAACGTATCGACGACAGCGCCGCAGAAAACGTCTTCGTCAACATCACCATCGATGACGATGGAATCGGACTCGTTGAATGCGCAGGACGACAACGGGTCAATTTTAGACGCAAACCACAGCGCCCGCTGAGAATCCGTGAGGGGAAATTCACGACGCCATGCTGTGTCAACACCGGTCGGCGCCGGCGGTAAAATCCCATCCGCCTGCATTTCCAGAACAGCGTCTTTCGCTGCGTCAATCACCGCATCGATATCTTCCTCTGTATGCGCGGCAGTGACATAGCTCGGGAAATTTTCAAGAATATGCACGCCCCGCGCGCGCAGGTGATAGAAGAATAGTGTCGCCAGTTCGCTGTCTTCTTCGTTGCGGAAGAACATCTGCGACGCGAAATGCGCAACGTGAATTTTCACGCCGCGTTCTTTGAAGAAATCATTGAGCGCCGTTGCGAGGCGCGTCGTCATCCGGTTGACGCCTTCCTGCAGGCCCGGTCCGGCAGAAATAAGATATTGCAACGAGGCATGCGCGGCGGCGATGGCCAGCGGATGGCGCACAAATGTCCCCGCGAAAAACGTGACGCCCGCCATGGGTTTCGACGCATCACCGTAGGACCATTGTCCGCCGTCGAATGTGTCCATGAACTTCGCGCGGCCCGCAACGACGCCAATAGGCATGCCGCCGCCGATGATCTTGCCGTAGGTCGCCATGTCGGCTTCGATACCGAAATATTCCTGCGCGCCGCCCGGCCGGATGCGGAACCCCGTAATCACCTCATCGAAAACGAGAACGATCTCTTCATCCTTCGTCAGGGCGCGCAGTTCATGCAGGAATTCACGCGGCTGAAATTCCGGACGGCGGCTTTGAACGGGCTCGACCAGAACAGCAGCGATATCATCCGCATTCGCCTTAATGTAGTCGATGGCGGAGGCCTCGCCATAGTCAAGAGCGATCACATTCTCGACCGATTTGAAGGGAATGCCCGGCGCAAGCGGCATGGTCCGCGGCGCGTCCGCGGGCCCCACGCCGCGCACCAACACCTCATCGAAGTTCCCGTGATAATCGCCCTTGAAAACCACGATCTTGTCGCGGCCCGTCACGGTGCGTGCAATACGAATGGCGGCCTGTACGGCCTCCGAGCCGGTATTCACCCAGCTAACGCGGTCCATGCCCGTTAATTCGCACATCAGCCGCGCTGCATCGCCCGCGCGCGGGGTCTGCGGGCCGATTTCGTATCCGTCTTCGAGCTGCTCGCGCAGCGCCTCCACCACAAACGGCGCCCGATGGCCGAAGAAATTCGGGCCAAAACCGTTTAGAAGATCAATATACTGATTATCATCGATGTCCCAAAGATGCGCGCCATGGGACTTCTTGACGACAATGGGATAAACCATTTCCTTCCAGAGGGAATTGAAGCCCGCCGCGGTGCGCGGGTCCGCATGAACGCCGCGGTCGCGTTCCGTCGCCGCTTTCGAACCAGCCGTGCGCGCATTATAACGCGCGACAAGCCGCGCCACATGCGCCTTCTGCCGGGCGTCGAGCACCGGCCCGTCATCGTCGGAAACATTCGGCCCAAACCCTGCGGGCACAGACGGCGTCTTTGGCGCCGCGTCTTTCGGCGCAGCGCCGCTTTCTGCTGCCGGGGGAGAGCTTGACGGTGCGGTGCTGACGACGGTTTCGGCGGGCGCGACAGGTGCAGACGCGGCTGTGCTTTGGGCGCCGCGCGCCGCCTGCAACATCTCCAATTGCTTTGTCATCAGCGCCAGCTGCTCAGCGAGAATGCCTTGAAGTCCTTCACTAACCGGCGCGATTGCACGGGGCGCTGACACCGCTACGGGAACCACCGATTGAACCGCAACCGGCGCTGACGTTGGGGCGGGCGCGACCGGAGCCGGAGTGGTATCGGGCGCAGGCGCGGCGACGGCTTCTTCCGGCGTTTCCGCGACGGGCGCGTCGGCCGGCATGACGCCGTCAAGGTAGCCCGCAAGCGCTTCGATGGTCGGCACGTCGTTAATCAGCTGACGGAAGGTAATTTTCTGCTTGAATGCTTTTTGATACTGAACCGCTAGCTGCGTCAGGAAAAGCGAATCGAACCCGAGTTCCAGAAAGGTTTGCGTCGGCGCAAGGTCGCTTTCCGCATAACCCGACAGATCGGCGGCGATCGCCGTCAATTCGCCCCGCAGTTTTTCGATCCGATTACTCATAAGTCACTCATTCCCACTCTTCGATATCAATCGTCGTTATTTCTGTTCCATTGCCGCGAGCTGCGCCGCAATCAAAGCGAGTTGTCGTCGCACCAAATCTTCCATCTCGGTGACGTCGGCGCCGCTTGAGGACGCCGCCGGCGTCGACGTCTCGACGGCCGCCATTTGCGGTTGATTGACCGCAGTATTTTGCGGGTGCGCCCGGCCCCGCGTCGGTTCCACCCAGAACCGCTTCCGCTCAAACGGATAGGTCGGCAGGGCGATGCGCCGGCGCTCGCCGATCTGGAACGCGCGCCAGTCCGGCGTCGCACCGCGCATCCAGAGCCTGCCGAGCGCCGCCACGAGATGTTCGACGTCATCGCCCGGCGCACGCTGCGGGCCCAGCGATGAAACCACCGGTCGTTTCATCTCCCCCATCAGGGTCTGACGCGCAAAAGACGTCAGCGCCTGACCCGGCCCGACTTCCACAAAAACCGCGTGCGGGAACCGCGCCGCCGCATTCGAGACAGCATCGGCGAACCGAACGGGATGCATCAACTGGCGCCCCCAATAGAGGGGATCGGCGAGCGCCGCGGCGCCGGCTTTGCTGCTCTCGGTCGAAAAGATCTCGATCGCGCCTTCATGACGCGCCGCCGCCGCGGCAAGCATTTCCACCTCTGCGCGGGCGCCGTCCATCATCGATGAATGAAACGCATGAGACGTTGCCAGCACCGTCGATTTCACGCCGTCTCGTTCAAGTTCTGCGACAAACGTCTCAAGCTCGTCAGCAGGTCCGCTCACCACCGTTGCATTCGGCGCATTGATGGCGGCTACGCAGAGAGCGCCCGAAAGCTTCGGTTCGACATCCGCAAGCGGCGCCAAAACCGCCAGCATCGATCCCGGCGCCATGTGCTGCATGGCGCGGCCGCGCGCAGCCACAAGACGCGCAGCATCGCCGAGCGAGAACACGCCGCTGACCGCCGCCGCTGCAATCTCGCCAACGCTATGGCCGATCAGCGCCGACGGCGTCGCGCCCCAATGGATCAACTGGTTCGCGAGCGCCATCTCCACGGCAAAAATCGCCGGTTGCGCCAGTTCTGTTCTCGTCAACGCAGCGACAGCGTCTTCCTTCGCGAGCGGGCTTTCATCCGACCAGAGAATATAATCGCGCAGATCGACGCCAAAATGCGGATCGTCATGCAGCGTATCGCTGATTTCATCGATCGTCGCGCGGAAGATCTCTTCCGAAAAGTAAAGCGCGCGGCCCATGCCGGGATATTGCGCGCCCTGCCCCGGGAACATGAAAACGAGGTCTGGCGCCGATGCGTCCCGCTTCGCCGTATCGCTTGGCGCCGCCGGGCCGCGGAGTTTTTCAATGGCGTCCTTGGCGTCCTGCGCAACCACGATCCGGCGATGATCAAAAGCCCGCCGCCCGACCTGCCAGGTGTAGGCGGCGTCAGCAAAATCTATCGTCGGGTTCTTCTCCAGATGCGCGGCCAACTGTTCCGCCTGCGCCGCCAGCGCCGTTTCGCTCCGCGCCGATAAGGGAAGCAACTGAAAGCCCCGTGCGGCGCCATCGCGCGTTTCTACCGGCGCTTCCTCGACCACAACATGCGCGTTGGTGCCGCCAACGCCGAAGGACGAGACCGCCGCGCGGCGCGGGCCTGCGCCCTCCGGCCAGGCCTTCAGCTCCGTATTCACATAAAAAGGCGACGCCGCGAAATCGATCTTCGGGTTAGGCTTCGAAAAATTGATCTGCGGCGGCAGCGTTTTCTCATGCAGCGCGAGCGTTGTTTTAATCAACCCGATGGCGCCGGAGGCCACGTCCAGGTGCCCGAGATTGGCTTTCACCGACCCGATGGCGCAATATTGCTTTTCATCTGTAAACCGACGATAGGCATTTGTCAGGCCGCCTACCTCAATCGGATCGCCGAGCGGCGTCGCGGTGCCATGGGCCTCCACATAGCCGATGGTCGCTGGATCGACGCCGCCGAGGCCGAGCGCGAGCGAAATCACTTCCGCCTGACCTTCGACGCTCGGCGCGGTATAGCTTACCTTATCGCCGCCATCATTGTTCGTCGCATAACCGCGGAGCACGCCATAGATTGTATCGCCATCGGCGATGGCGTCGGCGACGCGCTTTAACAGAACCACGGCGGCGCCATGACTGAAGACAGTTCCGGCTGCATTCTCATCAAAAGTCCGGCAATGCCCGTCGGGCGACAGCATGCCGCCTTCCTTATAAAAGTAGCCTTTTTTCTGCGGCAGGATGATCGTTACGCCGCCGGCGAGCGCCATGTCGCACTGATATCCGTCAAGGCTCTGACACGCCGTTGCAATGGCAACGAGCGATGTCGAACACGCCGTCTGCATGGTGATGGCCGGGCCGCGCAGGCCGAGCTTGTACGCGACCCGCGTCGCGAGGTAGTCCTTGTCATTCCCGAGTTCGGTTTGCAGCGTGCCGACCTGAATGGATTCAACGAGCCGCTCACGGAAGGTTTCATCGGAACACAGATTATGCAGGACGTAGGTGTCCATGTAACAGCCGCCGAAAACACCGACGGCGCCGGGATAACGCTCAGCGTCGTGCCCGGCGTGCTCCATCGCCTCCCAGCAGATTTCGAGGAACATCCGGTGCTGCGGGTCCATCACCTCCGCCTCGCGCGGCAGATAGCCGAAAAACCGCGCGTCGAACATGTCGATATCGTCGAGCATGCCCTTGGCGCAGACATAAGCGCCTTTGTCGCCCGCGGCGTCGGGGATATCGATTTCGAGTTCCGACGCCGGGAATTTCGTCACCGACTCCACGCCGCCTTTGATGTTTTCCCAGAATTGTGCGACGTCGTTCGCGCCGGGAAAGCGACCCGCCATGCCGACAATGGCGATGCCTTCCGTATGCCCTTCTGTATGCGATGTGTCGCTCATCGTCGCGCCTCCGCAAAAACCGGCTGGCGCGCCGCGAAGCGCTCACGCGCCGCGCGCATTTTCGCCGCACGCGCGGCCGCCGGGTTCGATGTTTCTTCACCGTCCGCAAGGCGTTTTGCGAGCTTCGCAACCGTACTGAATTGAAAGAACGCCGCCAGATCGAGATCGGCGCCCATCTCCGCGCGCAGCGCCCCATGGATGCGCACAAGATCGATGGACTTGCCGCCAAGATCCTGAAAGCGATCATGGGCGCCGATGGGCGTCACGCGCAAAACGCGCTCCCATATGCGCGCGATATCGCGTTCAAGTCCGGCAGCCGGCGCCGCATAGCCTTCCGCAAGGTCGGGGCGCGCTTTGACGTCCGCAGTCATGGCGGCGCGGATGGCGGCGCCCGTGGTCAGGCTGCGTGCAATCTCCTCATACCGCATGCCAATCTCAGCGCCGGCTCCTTGCGGCGACGGCTCGCGCGCCTCCAGGATGGCCGGATGGCTTTCATCACGCGATGACGTTTCCTCCGCATCCGGTGCAAATTCAAGCGCTGTAAGCGCCGCGGCGTCCGCCTCCAACACCGCGTCCTGCGACAAACCGCCCTCGACGCCAAACGCTGTTTCAAGAAAGCGCGCGGCGGGATCGTTGCGCGCGCCCTTCACGAAGGCGATGCGCACGCGCGCCAGTCCCCGCGCCAAAGCCGCCTTGGCGATGCTTTTCAGCATTTCATGTTCAACGCCGCGGCCAAGCGCGCGGCAGCTCAGCGTCATCAGGTCGACGAAAAGCGCATCGCTTTCTGCCCGCGCCCGGAACTGTCCAACCACGCCGTAATCGCCGAATCTGTCTTTAACCCGCACACTGCAAAACTCTTCGCTCGCGGCGTCAAGACTCGCACGCAGATCGGTTTCATTTAGCCTCAACAGGCTAACATTGAACTGGTTCGTACGCTGCGTGAGTTGCGCAAGGCGCGGGAGCGTCTCCTGCGTCGCCGGTTCAATCTCGATTTTGAGATCAAGGCTCGCGATAAATTCCGCAAGGGACGAAACCTCGGACCGCGCTTCGTCGCGCGCCGCCGCTTCCCGGTACATCTCAGCGCGCCGCGCGTCTTCCGCCGTTCCAGGCACAACGTCGAGAAGCCACAGGTGATCGACAAATCGCGCCAGTTCGGCCGCATCGGTCGGTGTGCGCACCGTGGCGACAGCCGGCGCCAACGCGCGCATTTCAGCACATTCGACGCCGCTATCATCGAGAAAAAGCGCGCTGTCGAGACTGATGTTAAAGGCCTCCATCAACGCGCTCATGTTTTCCGCCTTCGGCGCCCAGTTGATCCGCCGCGCGGCGATATCGTTCCAGGTGATCGCCATGTCGGAACGCGCATCAAAAACGGCGCGCACATCGGCGTCATTGTTCTTGCTCAACAGGCATACGATACGGCCAGCAGCGCCCTGCGCTGCGAGCCGCCGTTGTAGATCCGCATGTCCTTTTTCGATCTTGACCCCGCGAACGCCGTCCTCGCCCACAACGCCGCCCCACAGGGTGTTGTCACAATCAGCGGCGACGAGCTTGATCGGCGCGCGGATCGCTGCGAGGCGCCAGCGTGCGATCACCGTTCCGAGAACGGCAAAGGCTTCATCCGTATAGGGTACATGTCCCAATCGGTCGGCGGCAAGGTCGAGCGGCGCATGACACTCATAGCGCGCAAACGCATCGGCAAGATCAATGATAACGGTCTGACCATCGTCGATGCGCGTCTTGAAAGCCTCGCTCTCGCGCGAGGCGCTGTCGCCCGCCCCCGGACAGAGAACGACGAGGAGCGGCCCGGCTAGATTGGCGCCCTTAATGGCGCGCGCCAGTTCTTCCTGTGCGGCGCCGGTATCGCCGGCGGCGCCCGCAAGATCGCTCCAGCGAATGCACAAAACCGCCGCCGCAGCGGCGCGCAAGTCACTTGCCGGATCGAGAAGCTGCTGGTGAACCTGCGCATAGGGCGCAAGGCGCGGATGAAGCGGCGCGCCAAGACGCGCGGCCCAGAAATCAAGCGCGTCCAGAACCGGATCGGCGGAGAAAGTCGCCGATATCACCAATGATCCGCGTTCGTGCGAACGATCCAAGAAACGGCCCCCCAACGGCGCAGCAGGCTCGGCAATGCGAGGTTAAACAGGATGACCGTAATTATCGCGTCAGCATCTCGCTATTTGCTTAACGCATCGCGGCTTTCGCCCCCGTTAACCTTTTGTTTAGGCCAGATTAGCCGCCATGGGGCAAGTCCAGGCGCAAAAGCCGCATGGTCGCATCGGGCTTTTGCGCCGCGACCGCCGCCTGAAAGCCCGGCGCGGGCCGAAACCCTCGGAGCGTCCAGGCTTCCGCGCCACCCTCCGGGAGCGCCAGAATGCGCGCCGGCGCATTGGGCGCGACCGCCATTTCGACCGCACGGAGCGCGGGGCCAAGACCGTCGCCAGTCGCCTTCGCAAACGCTTCCTTGCGGGTCCAGGCGCAGAAAAACCCCTCGCGGCGCGCGGCCTCCCCATCGAGACCGGCAAACACGCGGCGCTCCGCCGGCGAGAAATACTCATCCGCGACCGCCGCCGCATCGGGCATTTCGCGCACCGCCTCGATGTCGACGCCGATGTCTAGCCCGCGCGCGACCCCGAGGAGCATCTGGTCATCGCTGAACGACCGATTAAAGGTGACCGGCTCACGCCCGTAGCCGCCAGCGTTGCAAACACGGGGTTTTCCGCCAGTGTCTTCTAAAAATGCGAGCGACGCCGGATCGCGCTCAAGGTAGCCGGCGAGGATCATACGCGTCAGCGCCCGCCGCAGGGCAAAACGCGCGCGGTCAGCTTCGAAGCGAAAGCGCGCAGCAGCGGCGCGCTCGTCATCGCTCAAACAAATGGAAAGCGCCTCCCGCAATGGCTCGGGCGCATCCAGCGGTGCGAGCCACAGGTCGATATCCACGCTAGCGAAAGAGGCCGCCATCGCCGCACACACAGTTGGAAACGCCCTTGTCTCAACCGCAAAATCGTCCAGGGTCATGCCGATCCTCGCGTTAAAAAACCACTTCTTTGACCCAACGGGTCTGTCGCCACTCCTTTATTGCGGTTGGCCCTCGATTCCTAATCGGCTAAGACAGATGTCAGGTTAAGGCCCTGGTTTTCCAGGGCCTTTTCCCATTCCAGGTCGCAAAAAACTGCCGCGAATCGGTCAAAAAAGGGCCAGTTGGTCCGGATTTTCAGAGGTCCGTTCACGTTTTCTTCCCGCAAAATGCGCGCATTGCCATACTGTTTGTTGGTGATCGTCACGATATGCACCTTGCCCGATGTCGGCAGCGCCCGACGGATTTTCTGGTTCAATTTACTTACCGGTCGCGCGCGGGAAACACCCGTCCCAGTTCGTCTACCCGTACGCGTCGCGCACCGCCCGCTTTCAGCCGCGCATAACTGGCGAAAATCCAACGCAGCGGATCGTCCGGATCATTGTGACGCTTATCAATACTGCCTGCCTCATTATGAGCCGCAACCCGCATGCGTTTCGATGATGGCTCAAGCCAGTACACCCGATAAATGAGCCGTCTGCCGTCGCCGAGATCGGCCTCAATGAGGTCGCCATTATGGACGCGCATAACGAGTTTCGCCGCCGGGTTTTCCTGTATCCACACAGGCTTAAACCCCGGCTGGTTTGCATCGAAGACCGTTACGCCTTCGCCGGCCCATTCGCCGTCCGGCGTCTCGAAAATCTCCATCCGGTGATTGTCGCCGGGGGAATAGGCTTTCTCGAACCCATCGCCATGACGGACGACGCGAACGGATTTTTCCGTCTTTAAAATCCGAACACGGAAGACACGGTTTTCCTCGCCATACTCCTTAAGTGCATCGCTAAGCTTTTTACCGGCGCCCTCGGCCTCATAGGCAAGGGTCTGCAACGCCTCGCGCAAGGCCGCATCCCGCACGCGCGGAATTTCACCCTTCGTCAGGGCGGTGATCGCTTTGCGGGTGACGAGATTAAAATGCTTGTCGCCGATCTTTTCATCCACAAGTCCGTAGGCGGTTTCTTCATGGAGCTGCCCGGACGTGACATGAACGTTTTCCTGCGCGCCCGGCTGCAGACCGTGATCTGGCTTGTGACTGACGATAATCTTTTCAAGGCGCGCCGCCAGATCTTCCCGGAAGCCCTCATAGGGTTCGGGAAACTCGCCCTTGGGAAATAGCCTGTCGAGATCGAGATCCTCCGCCCGCGCCGACGCATGGGCGACGCGCTGGAGAAGGCCGCGATCCGTACACGCCACAACGAATGCGTCAATCGCGTGGTGGCGATGGTCTTTACGGTTTTTCGGCTGGTTGACATTAGCGTAATTATGGTCCGGCAGGAGCGGATTGAGCCCCCACTTCCCCCGCAACTGCCCTACCAACCTGCCCGGCGGCGCCCAGACCTGATCGCACACCTCCTCAAGATAGGTCTTTGCAAGGCGCGCCATATGCTGCGTATCGTTCAAATGGCGCGCGAGAAAACCGCCCTTTTCATCGAACCGTTTCATAGCATCGGGCTGGAACCGCCACGCTTTTTTCGGGAAAAGACGCTCGGCGCGTTCGACAATCTCCTGCAGCGCATCGCCCGACCATACATTCCCCGGCGCACGCGCGCCCTTTTCCCGGTTCGCTGCGCGCATGCAGAGCACCTTGTTCATGAAGCTGTCATCGAGCGTTTTCGAAAAGGGCAGAATGTGATCGATTTCAAAATTCGTGAAAAGCTCCGCCAGCGAGCCGATATTCTCGCCCGTATAAACGCAAACGCGCTCATCCGCCGGCAACTCCTCATATAAGCGCAGCCGCAGCCGCGCTTCATGGGTGTCGGCGATGCCGAGATTTTCCAGAAGCGCCCGCCGTTCCAGGTTCTTCTGTTCGTTTTCCTTGTTTTCACGCTGGATCTTATCTTTGCGCTCCTTGTTCTGTTTCAACTCCCGCGCAAGCTCAACCGCAATTTCAGCAGGCGGTCCATACTCATCGATCAGTGCATTGACGATTTTTTGAAGTTGATTGAGGCCGATATGCACAGTCGGATTGGGCACGCGGCCGATTTGTTCCTGACTGCCCTCAGGCGCGCCGGCTCTGGAAATAACGTGGCGCCGCAGCGCCTCGCCATAATAGGGAAGCCGCGCCGCCGTTCCCTCCGCACGCAAGTCAGAATGGTGAAGCTCCAGCTTTTCACATGCCTCGTTGAACATGATGGGCCGGTCGTAGACCTCGCCCGTATTCTCATCACATGTTTCGACGACCTCTTTTTCCATGACGTCAACGATGTCCGCGAGAACGCCGCGCCCGAAGGCGCCATGCCCCTGCGGCAACCGCGCCTCTGAAATCGCCTCGGCCCTTTCCGGTTCGAGATCGAATTCAGATTGCAGCCATTCGGCCAATTCTTCGTGGTTTTCTGTTGCAACGAGTTTTTCGACCACTTCAATCTGGCGCTCCCGCGCCAGACCGCGCCGCGTCGCGCCGAACATCTTTCTCGCGCCCAGCTTCGCAGCGGTCTGATCCGGCGCAAAGCCTTTGCGCCCGGTAAGCTCGTGGTTGAAGCGGATATCTTCGGAAAGCTTCGCGCCCTTGCGCATGGTCGCAAAGTCAACGATGTGCCCGCTCCTCGTCATCAACACCGAAACAAGCGCATCGCGTTCCTGCAATGTCAGATGCCGCTCCTCTTTTCCGTGTTGTGTAACACGCAGGTTCGAAACCTCTTGCAGGATACGGTAACGCTGAAACAGCGGATGCGCCTTCGGCGCGCGCTCGCCAAGATCGATCTCGATGCCATAGCGCTCGACCTTGTTTTCCTCCGGTCGCAAGGTGCATCGCCCCACAATCGGTTTTTTTAAGGGGCGCTGGTCGATGATCGCGTGCTTTATCGTTTCAAGCAATTCATCCGTTAACTGATGGTGGTGTTTCGCTTGCTCTTGCCAGATTGCATCCAACTCGTGGGCAATCATGTCCCGCATGGGATAAAGATCATAGCTGTTCTTCTTGCCCACCGTAGTCGGCCTGAAACGGACCGGCCCGACGACGGGTTTCCCCCTCGGATTGCCGTGCTTTTTCCCCGACCGCTTGCCATTTTCATCAACGATATACCCGAACTTGTCGCGCTGATGGGCCCCGCTTAGAAAGGCGCCGAGCGTTTGCGCCTCCTGTTCATGCAATGCATGCGTCAACTTTTGCATGCCGATCTTCGTCGCGCTTTTTTCATTGTCGTCTGAATCGGCGAGGCGGTTCGATTTAAAGCCTCTACGCTGATTGATATGAAAAATCGCCCGCCCGAGTTCGTGGAGGTCGATGCGCTCATTCAGCGCCGCTGCGCGCAACCAATATGGATCGAGCTTTTCGAGCGCTTTGCGCGCTTTTTCGTCAGTCGGCATCAATCCATGATCGATCAGCATTTGCATCAATCGCTTTCGCCGCTGCAAAAAACGGTCGCGGCGACGGCGTTGCGCGCGCGCATCCCGGCGATCCGCCGCCAAAGACGCCTTCGATTGTGGATCACGGCCAGCCTCCTCACTCGGCGTCAGGATCCGCACACCGGCATCAAGAATGGCGTTGTCGGCCAGCGCACACCAGCCGATGGAATTGACCGCAATATCGACTCCAAGACTATAGCACATCTCGGCACCGACGGTTTCTTCGTTGTCTGATAGCTTGACAGCGCACCAGCCGATGGAGTTGGCCCCAAGGTCGAGACCAAGACGATAGCGCATTGATTACTCTCCCCTTTTGCGCAAATATGTACGGGAGCAGCCGAACTGCGACTGCTCCCGCGAGTTACTGGTTTGGATGCCAGTCCCTCTTCTCATCGCGAGTGAGATGCTGCCCTGATACAATTCAGGGTAGTGTGGCGCAAGCAAAAAATTGCTAATCTCAATTATGTTGCGTTTTTTTACCCAATGAGATAAGAGAGAGGCTCTTTGGAGTGGACAATTGAGATTGTTGCGGTTGGCGTCTTCCGCTTTTCAATCGTTGGTCTCTGCCTCTATTTGAACTCTATGTGGAAAATCTCAGGCTTGTCGAGTATAGAAAGATCGGGCACAAATATAGGTGGGTCGTTCAACGGCTTAGCCGATTAGGAATCGAGGACCACCCGTTAACAAGCTCCTTTTGGAGCACAAAATCTTTTTTTAAGATCAGAAGGCGGGCCCCGGCCCGCTTTTTGTTTGCGGACGACATCGGCGTTGTAGAGCAACACCACCTTCTTGTTTCGCATACTGATTTATTACCGATAGGCATTCACGCGCCGCCGATCCGCACCATCCCCATTACCGAACCACAGTCGGAAGCCTCCTCGCCTTGGGTTCAACGCGCCTCGCCGCTCTGCTTATCGCGGCCGTTCAGACATGATTCATTTTTACCGAATCAGGCGGTCGCAAGCATCTATCGCGCCGCAACACTTCATGAGGGCGCGCCTATTCAATAAAAATAAAGAATTTCGCGCAATTAGTGTGTAAATATATTTGTGCAACCATGAGTTTATCAACGCAACCCGTGAACGGCGCCCCGGCACGCTGAGAGCGCCCGATAGATCTGTAAGGGGCCAGGATGACCGACGCAACCAAAGTGCTCTTGCTCGAAGACATGGATTTCGACGCCAATATCACCATGGGTCTGCTCAAACGCTGCCGCACGCAAAAATACGACGTCACGCGCTGTACGTTGCTGTCGGAGGCGGTCGGCGAGCTTAATCAATGCGATTATCCGGTCGCACTGATCGACATGAACGTTCCCGACAGCGACGGTCTCAACACGGTCGATAAAATTCTTGAAGCGAACAAGAACACGGCGATCATTATTTTAACCGGCGCCGATGACGACATTATCCGAGAGAATGACGTTGCGGTCGTCGAGGTCGGCGCCGCGGATTTTCTCGTGAAGGGGCAGGTGTCGAGCGATCTTCTCGAGCGGTCGATCCGTTTCGCAGTCACGCGCCAAAAACTCGTCAATACCGAACAGCAGGCGAAAGAACTGCTCGATGAGAAAAACAAACGCCTCCTCGAATTCTATCAGACCGCCAACACATTCGTGGACACCGTTTCTCATGAGTTCCGCACGCCGCTCACCGTCATCAAGGAATTTGCCGGCATCTTGCAGGACGGCCTTCTCGGCGATGTAAGCGCAGAGCAGCGGGATTATCTCGGCACCATTATTGAGCGCGTCAACGATCTGTCGGACATGGTCTGCGATCTGCTTGACGTCAGCAAGCTGGAACAAGGGTCGCTCGGCATTTGCCGTCAGACCTGGCCTGTGGAAAGCATCCTGAAAAAGGTTGTGCCCACATTGGAGATGAAGGCTCGTTCCTGCGACGTGGAGCTGACCGTCGATATCGACGAAGACGTGACGGAAGTCTATTGCGACGCGGAAAAGATCGGCCGTGTATTGATCAATCTCTGCGTCAACGGCATCAAATTCGCAAGCGGCGGAAAAGTAACGCTTTGGGCGCGCCGGCACTCAAACGGCGCCGAGGTCCAGTTCGGCGTCACCGATGACGGCCCGGGCATTGAGCCTGACAGCCTGAAAGAAATCTTTGACCGTTTCACGCAACTGAAGACCAACTACCGCTCATCGACCAAAGGTTTCGGCCTCGGCCTCAACATCGCGAAAGAGCTGGTGCAGCTGAATTTTGGCGATATCACCGTGGAAAGCGAGCCGAATGTCGGATCGACTTTCTCTTTCACGGTGCCGACTTTCCAGCCATCGCATCTCGTCAAACGTTTTGCAGAGCGCGCCAAGGTTCTGCGCGGCGACCAGTCTCACCTCGCGCTCATTAACGTAAAAGTCGACGAAGACGACGACATCCCGCTTCTTTCCGAGACTTATCAGGTCCTCCACTACCATCTGCGCAGCAGCGACCTTGTCCTTCGGAAATCAAGGAACAACTGGTGGCTCGTTATCACGTCCAACCAGCCTTGCGTCGACCCGTTCATTGAACGGATCAATAAGGCGCTTGAGAGCGAAAACGATCATCGCGTCGATAACAAACTGCCTTCTTTGGAAATGTCGCCCATCGGGCAATACGACCTCGACACCAATTTCGAGCATTTTCTTTCCAACTTCGACGAAGAATATTTCGGCCCCCGGCTGGAATGGACGACCGCAGACGCCGAACCGCCCACAGCCGCTTCCGCATGAAAAAACAACACGCACAACGCGATCGAGAGACAGCCGCATCATGAGCAATCAACAACGTATCCTCCTCGTCGATGACGACATTCAAATTCTGCAAGGCCTGAAAATGCGCCTCAGCGCAACCGGCTTCCAGGTAGAAACGGCGGAAAACGGAGAAGAAGGCCTGGCGGCCGCACAAGCGGCAAGACCCGATCTCATTGTGATCGACATCAACATGCCGATCATGGACGGCTTCACGATGTTGTCGAGATTGCGCGAAGACGCCTCCATGGACAACACGCCCGTGATCATGCTGTCGGCAAACGTTTCACCAAAAATGAAAAAAGAAGGTCTGAAACGCGGCGCGCGCTGCTTCATGGAAAAGCCCTACGATTCTAAAGCGCTCGTTCAGACTATTCAATCGACCATCCGGCAGTCGGCCGATCTCGCCGACATATCGGCGTAAAAACGGAGTCCGAGAGATGACAGGTCGGCGCAAAGTGCTCCTCGGCGACTACGATGAAGCGCTCATTAAGATTGTCAAACCGCGCATCAAGCAGCTCAATGTCGACGTCGTGACCGCCACCGACGGCTTCGATGCAATGATGCATCTCGTGGATGAAAAACCCGACCTCGTCATTTTAAACATGGATATGCCCGCGGCGGACGGTACAAGCCTTGGCGACAAACTCGCCTCCAAAGCTGGCAATATCGGGTCGGCGCCGATGATTTTTCTCGCCGATAAAGACGATCAGAAATCAATCGCCCACTGCAAACAGATTGGCGCCGACCTCGTGTTGAAGGACGCAAAAATCTGGAAAAACCTGAAGCCGAAGATATGCCGGACGCTCGGCATTGAAACAGCACAGCCCGCGCTGAAAACGCCGGAAAAGCCGGAAAAACCTGCAACGCTTCCAGCCTCAGATATGGCGCCGCCGGATGCGGACGAAGAGCGCGCAGCGATGCTCCTCGCCGTCGATGACGACAAAGACATTCTGCGGGCGCTCAAACTGCGTATCGAAGCGACGGGTATGGAATTTATTCAGGCCACGAGCCCGCAGGTTGGATACAATCTCGCGCTGAAGCACCGGCCCGATGTCATCATCACCGATTATCATATGCCCGAAGGGTCCGCACTTTATCTCGTTCAGCGATTACGCAACTGCCCGGCGACAATCGATATCCCGGTGATTGTTCTAACGGGGCAGACCTTTGACGGCGAGAATAAAGATCTCGCCCTCATGCGGCGGATGACCAGTCAGGATGGCGTCGTCGCCTATATGCAAAAGCCAATCGATTTTACACGTCTTTATTCAGTCTTAAATCAATATGTCGAGCTACCACCGAAATTCGTTCAGTCTACAGCGCATAGCAATGTTGCCTATGCGCAGAACAGCCATTTAAACCGAAGAACATTTGGCCAGCGCCGTTAGTCCTTTCGCCGTGTCGGCGCTGCCTTTTTGAGTGCGCAAAAACACGGCGGCCTTCGCTTCCCATTATCCGGAAAGAAAAATGCACGATCGTGGTCTTCGCTTCACAATCAATCCAAAAAGCAATCACGCCGCCGCCTCACCGCGGGTGGCAAAACGTTGCGGGATGTCCGTCGCCGTTTTGTTAAGCGCTGCAACCGCCGCGCTTGTCGCCGCTGCACCGGCAAACGCCGCCGCCCCACTTTCTCAGGCCTCGCTCGCTGCGCTCACCTGGCTCAGCGCTGTCACGCTAGGCGCCGGCGCTGGCGCCGCCTGGTGCTGGCGGCGGGCGAACCAGCGCATACGCGGCGCGAACCAAGATCAGCCGGCGTTGTACGAGCAGGTGGAAGCACTGATCGGCGACGCCGGAACGGCCCTGTGGGAGTGGGACGCCACAACCGGCGCATTGTGGTTTTCAAATTACTACAACACTCTTCTTGCGTCGGAAAACGCCAGCTCCGCGACAAGCCTCTTTGGACAGAAGTCGCGCATGCATCCTGAAGACGCAGACCGCGTCACAGCATCGATCGAAGATCGCCTGACGCAGGACGGCGCTTTTGAAGAAGAATACCGCCTCCTTCGCGATGACAACTCCTATGTCTGGGTACGCGCATGCGCGCGCTTAACCCGCGACAACACCGGCGCCGTACGCAGCGTCCACGGATCTTTCAACGATATCTCCAGCGAAGTGCGTTTACGCGAAAAAGTGCGACGGCAACAATGCGATATTCAGTTGACCCAGGAGCGCAACAACCTTCTCAAAGCGGTCGCCGTAGCGGCGAATACATCGGAGTCGTTTCCCGACCTTGCTCGGAACGTCCTGCGCATGATTTGCGATTCAATCGACTGGTCGGTCGGGCACGCCTATCTCTGGAATTATGACACCGCCAGATTGGAGGCGGCGGACATCTGGCACTTCGCCGATGACAATAGGACCAAATATAAAGACCTCGTTCACGTCACCAACGCCGCCCCCTATTCGTCGGGCATTGGCCTGCCTGGGCGCGCCGAAACCGGTGACGACAGCATATGGACAGATGAAGCAGCGCGGACAAACAATCAGGAACGGAACGGCGCATTCGCCGCAACCGGCGTCAAAGCGGCGTTTTCCTTCCCTGTTTATGTGGGACCGAAGGTTAAATGCGTGCTGGAGTTCTTTAATGAGACGGCGACGCCCGAAGATGAAAACCTTTTCGCCACTCTCGACGCTATCGCGGAACAGCTTTGCCGCGTTCTGGAGCGCAAGGAAAACCAGACCGCCCTGCGCCGGAGCGAAGAGCGCTTTGCAGTCGCCGCCGCTGGCGCAAGCGTCGGGATATTCGACTGGATCGACGTCAGGGAAAACACTCAATGGTGGTCGCCTATTCTGATCGAGCTTCTCGGATACGAACAAGATGAAATCACCCCGGGCGCCGATATGTTCCAGGCGCTGTTGCACCCGGAAGACCGTCAAAGAACCTCCGACCAGCTCGTGTGCTACTTCAAAGACCGGTCGGCCTTCAAGATCGAGCATCGCTTGAAGCATAAAAAGAACGGGTACCGATGGTTCTTAACGTCCGGCAAGGCGGTCTGGGAAGAAGACGGCCGCGCCATGCGCCTTATCGGATCGGTTATGGATATTCACGATCTTCGCGAAACCCAAAGCGCGCTTGAAAAACGCACCGAATGGCTGGAGCGCACAAACCAGGATCTCGATCACTTCGCTTACATTGCCTCCCATGACCTTCGCGCGCCACTGCGCGGCATGGAAAACCTCGCCGAGTGGATCGAGGAAGATCTTGGCGACGACGCGCCAGAGGACGTCAGTAAAAACCTCAGCCTCCTGCGTAACCGCGTTAACCGGATGGACAAGCTGCTCTCCGATATTCTGGCCTACTCGCGCGCCGGCAAACGCGACGCCGATCCGGAGCCGGTCGATTGTCAGGACCTCTTCAGGGAAATCGTCGAATGGGTGAACCCGAAGCCGGGCTTTACAGTGACGGCCGAAACCGACCTCCCGACGATCACCATCACCTCAACCCTGCTCGAACAAACGCTTTTAAATCTCATCTCCAACGCTGTGAAGCACCATGACCGCGACGAGGGCAAGGTCACTGTCTCCTATCACGATCATTGCGATCATCATGAATTCGTCATCACCGACGACGGCCCCGGCATCGCCCAGGAATTTCACGAGCGCGTCTTCAAGATGTTCCAGACCTTGCGGCGGCGCGACGAAGTCGAAGGCAGCGGCATCGGCCTCGCAATCGTAAAAAAGATGGTGGAGTCCGCCGGTGGAACCGTCGCCATCGTATCGCCGATCACCGACCGCGGCACGACCTTCAAAGTCACTTTTCCGAAGATCGAAGACGCGAGCAACACAGCCGACGATAGCGCATCGCCCGACAACGAAACCGCCTCCCAAAAGGAAGATTCCGATGAAAAATCAAACGCGTCCCGTCACGCTCTTGCTGGTTGACGACGATGAACTGGACGTCATGGGCATTGAGCGGGCGCTCGCCAAACTCAAAATAAAAAACCCGCTCGTCAAAGCCCATGACGGCATCGTCGCTCTTGAGCATCTGCGCGGGGAAAACGGCCGGGAAAAGATCGAGGGGCCGGTGCTGATCCTGCTCGATCTCAACATGCCGCGCATGAACGGCATCGAATTTCTGGATGAAATCCGCGGCGATCCCCTTTTGCGAAAAATGATCGTCTTTATGCTAACGACGTCCAGCGCCGACGAGGATAAGGTCAAAGCCTACAACCACAATGTCGCCGGATACATCGTAAAGGCGGACCCGGCGAACTCGATCAGGGATGCAATTTCGCTGGTCGATTCTTACTGGACCATCGTCGAATTTCCCTAAGTATCTGCCCGCTTCCCGGGGCGGTCCGCATTCAAAAACTCCGCCGCACCGCGACAAAGAGGTTGGTGTTGTCTTTCAATTGACTGAAGAGCGCATCATTGCGAGGGCCATAAAAGAAATTACCGCCGCCCTCCACCAGCCACGCATCGTCAACCTTATAGCTCGCACGCAAGCGAACGTGCCCATCATACTCGTTCGGGCTCCAGAAATTAAGGAGACTAAGCGTCAGGTTCTGATTGAACGCCTGACGGGTGAGCCGCAACGTCGTCAGATGACGCGTCCGCTGCGCCGCGCCACCCGGCGGCGCAGCCGCCACAAACGCGGCATGATCGGTTCTCGTCTCGCCGTAATACTGAATGCTGGCTGTGAAGTTTTGCGCGATTTCACGCTCGAACCCTGCAAGATACCGTATGCTGCCGTTCGGTATCGCGGGATTGGAGCCGTCCGGGTCATCGGCGCTGATATATCGTCCGAACTCGGCGGTAACGATGCCGCCCGCAAACGGTCCCCGCGCACTGGCGCCGTAAACCCGCAGCCTCGGAAAGAAAAACGCGCCCGAAGCATTCAGGCCGGTCGGCCCTTTGAAGTATCCGATATATCCGTATAGGGCCGCTTCAAATGCACCGACCTGGCGATAAGCGCGCGCTGCGAACTCATCATCATTAAACCAGTCGTCAGGCGTTTCGGGCTCGAGCACTGCATTGCGTCCGACAATCACACCCGCCACCGGATTAAAATAGGAAAGCCTCGACCCGTTTATGAACCGGTCGGGATCGAAGCGCGGCGTATAAACGAGATCAACGTTGACCACATCATTGAAAAGAGAAAGACGCGCCGCGTCCGACGGTGCTTTCAGATATTCTGCATCCCGGCCGATAAAAAACGACTGAAAGTCTTTCGGAAAAAGATCGTTGATGAAGATCAGATCGCCCACGCCCCAGGTGAGAACCTGCCGCCCGACTTTCAGATCCGCGAAATCAGTCGGTCGCCATACGATGTTCAGCTCACGCAGATCGAAGGCGCCCTCGCCGGTTTCAAGGTCGGGCGTTCGATCCTTTACCACGCTATCGAAGACGCCGTCGCCAACAACGCGAAGCGCAACAGCGCCGAAAGCAGCTTCGGTTTCGAGCCGCAAGCGCGCCTCAGCAAGCGAAAAGGCGCCTTGATGCGCGTCGCCGCGCAGGCGCGGGCCGACCCGGCCTTCGAGAAAACCGGTAAGTGGCGCAAGCTCGACAACAGGTCCGTGTCCGGAGCGACGATCATCACTCCCCCGGCGCGACGACCGTTTCGACGTTTTGTCGGATAAGCCGCCGCCCTGCGGGCGCCCCAGTCCGGCTGGCAACGCCGGCTCTTCATCCCCCGTCGCCTCAGCTTCCGACGCCTCTGCATCTGACGAGATGGCGCCGCCCAGTCCCACAGGCAGGGGCGGCTCCTGCGCAAAGGCGCCATTAGCGCCGAGTATCAACGCCGCCGCTACGAAAATCCGCCCTCGCCGCCACATCGCTGTCACCGTAGATATCGCCGCGGCGGATTACGCAGATAGCGCTCAGAGAAGATATCTTCCGGCAACGCGATATCGTATTCTACATCGTTGTAATAAAGCGTTGTGGCGCCGCCGATACGCTGGTCTTCGATGCGCGCCTCCATCACCGTCGGATAACCACCGACCACCTCGACGCGAACGGCGCTGTAGGTTCGATACGCGTCTTCGCTCGCATCGTAGTACTCCGTCTTTACCGGGATAAACGTTTCTTTGTGAATCCAGTTTTTATAGGAGGAAAACTCAACAGCATCGGGATCTTTGGGCGTACTCTCGACGATAAAATAGTTTTCCGTCTCCTCAACGAGAACATGCGTATCTTCCGTCGGTCCTCGACCCGATACGTCTTCATAGAAGAAGTGCGATCCAACAAAACTGGTGCGCTCGTCGCTGGCGGCGATGCGCTTTACAAGATCGAGCGCCGGCAGATAAAGCCAGCGGTCGTCGTCGCGATCGACGTTTTTCCAGACCATAAACGCCGTCCGGTTAACGTCGGCGGGACGATTGAAAAAGACATAAAAACGCTGGTCGCCGTTGTCTTCATCGCCGATATCGGAGCGGATGATCGTGAACTCCCGCGAACGTTCGCGCCCGCGCCCATCCACAATGCTCATGGAGACTTTGGCTTTGCCGTCCTTGCCACGGTAATACGCCGCCGCGCTCGCTTTGTTGACGATCTCCTGCACGGTATCACTGTCGGCGCCGAGAACTGGCGCAGCTCCACAGAGCGCAACGGCGCCGGCCAGCAAGGTGAACATCAGCTTACGCATGGGTTTTTCCTTTTCTTTTTTTCCTGAAGAAGAAAACGCCGTCAAAGGCCGTGATGATCGCCGGCAGGCCGAGGAGCGTTGTGACGCCAGCGAGCACAAGAATCGCGGATATAAAAACGCCGACGGTCCGATAAGGCGTCAGGGGCGCCAGCAAGAGCGGCAAAAACCCCGCTCCTATGACAACGACATTGCGAAAGATCGCCCGCGCAGGCTCGCCGAACGCCGCCCGCGCCGCGTCTGGCCAATCGCCGATTTTCTTGTGAAGTCGCCGGCTGCGGGCGTTGAAGTGAATGGCGTAGTCTACCGCAAGACCAAGACTGAGCGCCGACAAAACCGCCACCGGCATGTCGTAGTCTTTACCGATAAAACCGATGACGCCATAGATCACCGCAATCGTCACCATTAGCGGCGCCAGGGACAAAAGCCCCCATGCGAACGACCGGAACAATAGCGTCATCAGAAGAAGAACGATGATGAAACTGCCGAGAAACGCGCTCAGCATCCCCGAGACCATTTTGTCCTGCCAGACGACGTTAATATAAGTCAGCCCGAACCAGTCGTGGGTTAGCGCGACGGGCGCCGCCGTTTCCGCCATATAGGCGTCGACGGCTTCTATCACCGTATTCATATCGACGTTGTCCCCGCTTTTCATCTGTATCCAGAGGTTCGCGGTTCGATAATCCGGCGTCACCAGTTTGAACAGATCCTGCGGTCGATGGCTGTTCTGGTAAGTGATCAAAGTCTGTGCGACGCCCGCCGCCGTTTCCGGAAGGCGGTAGGCCGCTTCATCGCCCAGCAACAACTCTCGATGGACAGTTTTGACGACGTCCGGCAGCGCATTGGACTTGCCCACAAGGCCGGTCGCCTGCAGATGCGCCTGCAATCCTTCAACGAATGCAAGAACGTCCGGGCGCTTGAAGATGTCCGCCTGCAGACGAGCCCGGTCGAGCGCAAGGAGGACGTCATCCCACGCCTCCCAGGCGGCGTCATCGCTGGCGTCTGCAAGCTTGTCGTCGGCAAACCTCTCCAAAGCCGCAAGAAACGCTTCTTTGTCTTTAACGCCCGCCAGGGCGCCCGGAATTTTCGCCGCCGTCTCAACCGCCGCCGGCGTGCCGAGATCTTTTAGAATGCGGCCCGCCTCATCGGCGAGCGCACCTGCGTCGTCTTCGCCCGCCGCCGTCAATGTCAGATACGCCATATAGGTGCCGGCGAACTTTTCGTTTAGCGCCCGGTCGGCGACGCGGATCTCGTGATCGGCGGCGAACCATTTGACCGGATTGTCGTTGATCTGAATTTTTGAAACCCCGTATCCCGCCGCGACAAGCGCGCCGAGAAAAATCACGATAATCGCCTTGTGCTGCGCAACCGCGAGTGCGCCGACGCCGCGCAGGAAGGCGCCGAGCGGACCCTCGTCGCCGCCGCCCGCACCGGACGCCCGCTGAGCGCCCGCGCCGAAGCGCTCAAGGGACCTTTGCGGCATCAGCATGATGTAGGCTGGAACGAGCGTCACCGTGAACAGCCAGGCAAGGAAGACGCCGAACGCAACAAAAACGCCGAAGACCTGCACCGGCGGTATGGGCGTGAAGGCGAGCGACGCAAAACCCGCGCACGTCGTCAGTGTCGTGAACACCATCGGCGTCCAGAGCTCATCCATAACGTGAGTAAGCGTCTTGCGGCGGTCGCAATACTGCGGGTAGCGGTCGTAAAAATCTGACAGAATATGAACTGCATCGAGAACGGCGATCGGCATTACGAAAATCGGGATCATGGAGCTCATGATATGAACGGTCGCGCCGGTCGCCACCAACAACCCCATGGCGCCGATCACCGCTGCGACAGCGACCAGCATGGGCGAGACGATCAGCGACCATTGCCGGAAGAAGAGCCACATCAAAATGAAAATCAGCACCATCGCCGCCGGGGCGGAAATCGCCATCTGGCGAAACATCTCAACGCCAAATTGATCCTGCGCGACGGGCAGCCCGGTGATGTGATAATCCGAACCGTCCGTAAAGGTCGCGATCTTTTTCTTCAATGCACGGGCGACACGGTAGCTGACATCTTTCGATGTGATGGGAATATAAAGCGCAATCGCCTCGCCATCGCCGGAAACAAGCGTTTCATTGAGCATGGGCATGCGCGCGGCTTTCTCGCGCACCAGCACCGCCTCATCGTCCGTCGCCGGCGGCGCAGCCATCAACCAGTTAAAGCTGACCGCGCCCGGCCCTGCCTGTTCGATAATGTCAACCGTGGACGGCGCGATGATATCGACGGCGATAACGCCGCCCGTCTCAGCATCTGTCTCGCCGCCAGCCGAGCTAAAACGAACTGTCTCTGCAAGCTCCGTGAGGGCATAAACGTTCTTCAGAGTGTCTGCGTTGAAAACGCCGCTTTCATGGGTCTCGTTCGCGACACCCACAACGATGAGATCGTGCAATGCAAACGCTGCTTTCATCTCGTTGTGGTAAACACGAACGGGCTCGGTTTCGCTCAACATGTTTTCCGGGTCCGTATCGACTTTCAGACCGTTCAAATACGGAAACACAGACGGCGCCAGCGACGGAGCCGCCACCAGCACAACCATGACCGCGCAGAAAACGCCAATCATCCAGACCACGGCTTTTGGATGGTCGCTCGACCGTTCCGACAGATAGCTCACGCCAGAAACCTCCCCTGTTTCGTCACTGGAAGGCCGCGCCCGGACGCGCGCCGAGCGCTTTAAAAATTTTCGCCGCCGGACAAAACCCCGTCACCGACGCCTGCATCATGTTGACGCCGGCGAACGCCGTCAGGAAAAACCAGTAATTGTGCACCCAGTGCCCCAGAGCGAGCCCGGCGAGCACAACGAAACCTGCAAACGCAAACACCAAACGGTCGACATTCATGGCTTTTCTTCCTTTTTGGTCGGCCACGCCGCCGCATTGCCCGGCGCGGCGAGCCGCGGTATCACCTCGCAGATGAAAACCGCGGCGCGAAAAACATTTGTTAATTCGTATATTCGAATGTAAGAATATTCAAGATGGCCGATGTAAAAAAATTAGAAGAAAATGTAGAAAACGCCTCGCAGCTCCTGAAAGCGATTGCGAGTCCGAACCGGTTAATGCTGCTTTGCGCGCTGGCGGACGGCGAGAAATCCGTTTCGGAGCTGACCGAAACACTTGGCGTGCGGCAGGCGACCATTTCCCAGCATTTGGCGCGCTTGAGACAGGAAAATCTGGTGGAGACCCGCCGCGAGGCGCAGTCGGTCTATTACCGGATTGCCGATAAAACGGCGGAAAAAATCGTCCATATCCTGTACAAGAGGTTTTGCGCCGATTGATTAACCCGTGCGGCGTAGGCTTCGCCATAGAATGGCGAAAGGATCATTGATCGTGAGCGGTTCGAACTATCACATCTCCGGCGAAAAGCTGGTTGACGAGATTCTGCGCACTATCGAGTCGCCAATTGTCATTCTGGACGACGACGGCGCGATCCTGCGCTTCAACCGCGCGGCGCAAATGCTCACAGGCTATAGCGCGCGCGAGGCGATAGGCCTGCGGATCTGGGATTTTCTGATCTTCGATGAAGAAATCGACGCCATGCGGACGATGTTCCAGCAACGGCAGGAAGAAAACGCGCCAACACAACTCGTCAATCACTGGAAAACCAAGGACAACCGGCAGCGCATCATCCGCTGGTCCAACCGCAAAGTGCCTGCGGAAAATGGCCGCATGCTCTACATCCTCGCAACCGGGCTCGATATCACGGATGTCAGGCAATCGGAAAAAGCGCTGATCGAGAGCAAGGCTTTCCTGCGCGCGATCATCGACGCCTCTCCTGTGTCTGTTATCACCGCTAAGCAGGACGGTTCTATCGTCACCTTCAGCAAGCAGGCGGAGAAGACTTTCGGCTATGCGGAATCCGATACTTTCGGAAAAAATATCAGTATACTGATGCCGGAGCCAGACCGGACGCGCCATGACGGCTATATTGACGCCTATATCGAAACCCGCGAAGCGAAAATCATTGGCAAAGCCCGCCCCGTCACCGCACAAAAAAAAGACGGCGCGCATTTCCCGGCGCTTCTCCATGTCAGTGAGTTTCTGGAAGGCGATCACATCTTTGTCGGCTTTATCGAAGACATCACCGAAAAAGAGACGACAGAACGGCAGATGGCGGATTTGCGCGAGCAACTGCACCATGCCGGGCGTCTTGCCGCCATGGGCGAAGTGGCGACCTCTATCGCCCATGAGCTGAACCAGCCCCTGACCGCCGCCGCCAGCATGGCCGGCGCGGTTTCGTTAACGCTGAAGAAGAACAATGGCGACCCGAACGGCGCCGCGCTCGACATGCTGGACGATGTCGTGAGCGAAATTCGCCGCGCCAGCGAGATCATTCGCCAGATGCGCGATTTCGTCCGTAAAGGGAAAACCGCCAAGAGCCTCCAGAACATCAACGCCGTCATCAACGATGCATGCGCCATTGCCCTGATTGGCGCAGACGCAAACAGCGTCCGCGTTGAGCGCGTATTCGCCGCCGACGCCGGCGCCGGATTGTTCGATCCCATCCAGATTCAGCAGGTCATCACCAATCTTATTCGCAACGCGATTGAGGCGATGCAGGGCCAGGCCGATCAGCGCCTGAAAATCTCATCCAGCCGCAACGCCGAGCATATTACGATATCGGTGGAGGACAACGGGCCCGGCATTCCCGAAGACATGCTGGCCCACCTGTTCGAGCCTTTCGTATCGGATAAGGACGACGGCGTGGGCGTCGGGCTTTCCATATCGAAGTCAATAATTGACGCACATCAAGGTAATATTTCGGCAAAGAATAAAGAATCGGGCGGAAGCGTTTTCAGCTTCTCATTGCCGGCGGAGACCCATGCAAACGGCTGACGCGAAACTTAAAGGCGCGGTTTTTCTTGTTGACGACGATGTCGCCGTTCAGCGGGCCGTGTCAGCCCTTCTTAGCGCGGCCGACTACGTCGCGACCGTTTTCAAATCGGGCGACGAGTTTCTTGAGCGCCTGCCCGATCTCGATCTCGAACACGCGGCCGTTTTGCTGGATGTCTGCATGCCCGGCATTCAGGGGCTCGATTTACAGGAAAAACTACGCGCGCAGGGCGTTTATCTACCCGTTATTGTTATGACGGCCCATGGCGACGTGCCCATGGCCGTGCGCGCCATGCGCAATGGGGCTGTCGATTTCCTCCAGAAGCCGTTCACCGTCGATGAAGTCACCGGCGCGCTGGAGCATGCATTCTCGCTGGAGCGCCCGATAAAAGTCGTGTCGCAGACCGCTTCGGAGCCCCTGCTTGAACGCTACCGCGCGCTCACGCCGCGCGAGATTGATGTGTTGCGTGAAGTGGTCGATGGCGCAACCAACAAGGAAATCGCTCGCACCTTGGCGATCAGCCCGCGTACGGTCGAAGTCCATCGCAAGAACATCATGTCGAAAATGAACGCGGCGTCATTTGCGGAATTGATGCGCATGGCGGTGGCGTTGAACATCGGCGTTCAGTGATACACGCACCAGTGAACCTGGTCCGACGAGCGCGCGCGAATATACGTACATTCCCGTAGACCATCCCCCGCCGTGCATATTCTGACTGCGACGTTCTCGCGCACTTGGTTCTGTAGCAAACGCCGCCCGCTCTCAAAAACCTGAAAAACACTGTTTCATACGTCGCGCGACGCCGCTCAGCACGCCTCGCATCGAATACGTACTTGCCCCAATTAAAAAAAACCTGCGCCCACGCCTACTTACAAAACACCTGCCGCACTTGGTCGGCGTTCGCGCACGGAGATTTTTAATGACCTCCTCGGTCCGAGTACTTCCATTCGACGCCGACCTGAATCAGGAGGCGCACCGGGAACGATCCCCAAGCGCCGATACCGTGGTCGAGGCGGTGATAAAACACGCGCGAGCCGGTCAGATCCTTTATCATGAAAACGACGCCGCGCCTTACTGCTATCAGATCATCACGGGCGCCGTGAAAGAGTATAACTCCCTGAAAGACGGACGCCGGCAGGTTTCCGAGTTTTACGGGCCTGGCGACCTCTTTGGCGTGTGCGAGCTTGAGCATCATTCACACACTGCAGAAGCGATTGTCGATTGCACCCTGAAACGCTTTTCGCGCGACGCATATCTGACAAAGATCTCCGCTTCGCCGGATCTTTCGCGACAACTACTGCGCACACTGATGACACGGCTTCACCGGGCGCGCGAACGACTTATAATGCTCGGGCGCATGAGCGCCGTTCAGCGTTTGGCGACGTTTTTTCTAAGGCTCTCCAACGACCAGGAAACCCGCGACGACATAAGGCTCGCCATGAGCCGGCAGGACATCGCCGACCATCTCGGCCTGACCATCGAGACCGTCTGCCGCGCCATCACCGAACTGAAGAAGAAGCGCATCATCACAATGAAAACGGCGCGGCTGTTCGCCATTACCGACCATGACGCGCTTTCAGACATCGCTGCCGGACGAGAGACAAACTAAACGCCTACATTTTCATGGCTCGCCTTATAAGCGGCCAATCAACGGCCCTCTGCTTTGAATCTGAAAACCTCTAATGCGCCATGAACAGCGGAATTTTTGAATTGCGTAGCATATGCCTTGAAAACCCGCCGAGCACGATCTGACGCCAGCGATTGTGTGAATAGGCGCCCATGACGATCATGTCGGTGGATCGGCTTGCGGCGCAACGCATAAACGCCTCTTCCTGATCCTCTCCCTTTTCAGCATGCGCCGACAAATGCGAGGCGTGCACGCCGTGAAGGCGCAAAAACGACACAAGATGTTCCGGCGGCTCAACGCCTGCCGGCGTATCGCCGACCGTCACCACAATCACCGCTGTCGCCGCCACCAGAACCGGCATCGCGGCAACGACCGCTCGCGCCGCTTCACGCCCGCCGTTCCATGCGATCGCGATGGTTTCGGGAAAAGCGGTCATCGGCGCTTCGGCGTCAACCATCATTACTGGCCGGCCAGACTGGAAAATCAGCTCTTCCGTGAGATCGCTATGCATCGCCAGCGACATGTCGGGCGCCTTCGCCACAACGGTCAGATCAGCGACGCGCGCCCGCGCCGACAACTCGTAAGGCATTGCACCATCGACATCGTCCCAAGCGGCAGTGGCGCCCTTATCGGGCGTATGCTCCGTTTCATGACAAAATGCGATGCTGTGCTTTTCGCAAAGGTTCTCGTAGGTCGCGCGCAGTTTCTCCGCATTCTCATCGGCCGCCTGTTTCAACGCATCATAGTTGTCCTGCACGCTTAAAACCGCAATGGGGTAGTACACATTGCCGGGCAGCGCCGGCGTGATGTGCTGGCGCATATTAACGACGTCCATATGGGCTTTAAAGCGACCCGCCAGATGGCGCGCCGCGCCGAACGCCGCGGCGCCGGCGTCAGCCGACAGATAGGGAACCATGATTTTCTGGAACGTCATTATATGCGCCCTCCGGCAATGTCGTTTTCCCGCGGCGCTTCAGACTAAAGCGCCCCGTAACATTACGTAGTCCGGCGCCGTAAGTCATTGACGCCGATCAAAAGGACAATTTGTCCCTGCAAGGAGTTGATTGACATCAGTTTCCACGCGGCGCCCGCAAGATATACAAAATGCGATGCACTTACGGTTGCGTAGTATTTTAGAGCGCAACGTCGCGATAATTAGCACGGCGGCAAGTGGCCGCCAGAAACAGACCGCCAGCACCAGGAGCCCCCCATGGCAAAAACCACCGACACGTCGTCAAAGACGTCAACCGCGTCTTCCCCCGCAACAGGGATCGAAATTGCACGCTTCCCGCTGTTTGATCCCGCGGACATCTCCAAGAACAGCTCACACAACCTCGAAGTCGCTACGCGCGCTGCGCGCGCATACTTTAATGGCGCCGTAAGGCTGAACCGCGAAATGACAGAATTCATCAGTACACGGTTCCGTAAAGATTTCGAAACTGCGCGCACCCTGATGACAATCAAGGACGGCGATGCGGCTCTGCAAACACAGGCTGACTTTATTGAAGAAACCCTTCGCGACTACGCTGACGAGACATCGAAAATGCTGAACCTTGCAGCAGACATCGCACAGGAGACGCTCGGTCATGCGGAAGAGCGCGCCGGGCAAGCAGCAGCGCTCACTCGCAAAGGCGCCGAATAAACTTCAAGCGTATCGGAATAGTTGCGTTCAGAGCGGCGCGTTTTCTGACAGAAGCGCGCATGTCGCCTCAGCGATCACACGCTCCTCATCGGTTGGGATCACCCATGCGCCGGGCCCCTCGCTGTTTGATGTCAGGCACGGCGCGCCGGTGTCATTCGCCGCCGGGTCGAGGCGCATGCCAAGCCATGCTAGGCCTTCAATAATGCGCGCCCGAACGAAGGCTGAGTTCTCGCCTATCCCGGCGGTGAAAACGAGACAGTCGAGCCCGCCGAGCGCCGCCGTGAGCGATCCGATCTCGCGAACGGCGCGATGAACGAAGAGATCGATGGCCTCGCGCGCGGCCGGGTCATCGCTCGCTTCCAGCACACGCATGTCGGCGCTAACGCCAGATACGCCTAGCAAGCCGGATCGGTGATGCAAAAGATCCGCGACGGCGTCGAGTGTCATCTTACGGTCGCCCAAAAGGTGCAGGAGAACACCGGCATCAAGCGCGCCGCACCGGGTCGCCATGGGCAAGCCGTCAAGGGCGCTGAAGCCCATGGTGGTGGCGCAGCTCTTGCCATCCTGGATCGCGCACATAGACGCGCCGGCGCCCAGATGCGCAACGATCATGTTCCTTTGAGGCCGATCGCCAATAACGCCGGGCGCGGTCGATGCTATATAATCGTAAGAAAGACCGTGGAACCCGTATCGGATAACGCCTTCGTCCGTCAGTCCGCGGGGCAGCGCGAACATTTCCTCGACCCGCGGCTGCGTGCGATGAAAGGCTGTGTCGAAACAGGCTGTCTGCATTGCCTCCGGCCACCGCGCCGACGCTTCGGCGACGCCTTCAAGGTTATGCGGCTGATGTCCGGGCGCGAGTGAAACATAGCTTTCCAGCCGTTCGATATGCGCCGCGGAGAGCCGAACGGGCGCGCCAAAGACCGGACCGCCATGAACCACGCGATGGCCAACGCCAAGCGGCGCGCGCCCATCCATAAACTTATCGAGCCGATCGAGCAGATAAGCCCATGCGGTCGGATGATCGGTAACGCCAGTGGGCGCATCATCGGTTTGCGCCGTTTCGCCCTGACGCGCCACCTTGAAGGCAGGCGCATCGTTAAGACCCGACATCTGCCCCGAAAACGCCGGCGCATCAGACAAGACACCTTCGTCAAGATTATAGAGTGCAAACTTGATGCTTGACGATCCGGCGTTCAGGGTAAGGAGCGATGTCATCGCAGTTTCGGCTCACGGTTGGCGAAGAGTTTGGCGACAGCGCTTGCGGCGACCCGCGCCGCCTCCCCTTCCGCGCGGCTTGTGAGGATAATCGGAACCTGCGCGCCAAGAACGATACCGGCCGCCACGGCGCCCGCAAGATAGTCCAGCTCCTTCGCCAGCATGTTGCCTGCCTCAAGGTCCGGCACAATGAGAATATCGGCGTCCCCTGCAACCGGCGAGGAAATGCCCTTGGCCGCCGCCGCCATTTCGGAGATCGCGTTATCGAACGCCAGCGGCCCATCGAGAACGCCGCCGGTGATCTGGCCGCGGTCGGCCATTTTGCACAGCGACGCCGCGTCGAGCGTCGATTGCATTTTCGGGTAAACGGTCTCGACCGCGGAAAGGATCGCCGTTTTGGGCGTCTCAACGCCAAGGGCGCGGGCCAGATCAATGGCGTTTTGCGTGATATCGCATTTGTCCTGAAGGCCGGGCTGAATATTGATCGCCGCGTCGGAGATAAACAAAAGCTTTTTGTAGGCGGGCGTATCCATCACATAGATATGACTGAGACGCCGTTCGGTGCGAATGCCGGACTGGCGGTTGACGACGGCGCCCATGATTTCATCCGTATGGAGCGCGCCTTTCATGAGAGCGCCGACGGCGCCCTTTCGCGCAAGCGCAGTCGCCGTCTCCGCCGCCGCATGGCTGTGCGGCGCTTCGACGATCTCAACGCCGTCCAGGCTGAAACCGGCTTCCGCCGCCGCGACTTCTATTTTCGCGCGCGGTCCGATGAGAACCGGCACGATCAGGTTTTTCTCAACTGCGCCGGCGATCCCTTCAAGCACGACTTTTTTAACAGGATGCACGACGCCCGTGCGCAGCGGTTCGCCATCGCGCGCACGCTCAACAAGCGCCTTCAGTCGATCTCCGTCTTCATGCACAAAGGCGCGCGGGTCATCGGCGCGCCGGCGTTTGACCTTTTGCGTCGGCGCAATCACCAGCGCCTCGCCCGTCAGCACCGGCTCGTCATCCTGATTGGAACAAACGCAATCAAAGAGAACCCGGGACTTATCCTGCTTTTCCAGAACTCGCACGCAAACATCGAGCCGGTCACCGACCTTCACCGGCTTCAAGAACTTGAACGTCTGTGAAAGATAGATCGTGCCCGGTCCCGGCAGTTGCGTGCCGAGAACGGTGGAGATCATGGAGCCGCCCCACATGCCGTGGCCGATGACTTCCTGAAAAACAGACGAGCGGACGAATTCTTCATCGAGATGTACGGGATTGACGTCGCCGGACATCGCGGCAAACAGGCGAATGTCCTTGTGAGACAAGGTCCGCTGCACGCGCGCTTCGTCGCCCACGGCGAGTTCGTCGTACGTCCGGTTTTCAATATAGTCCATGAGGCCGCTTTCGTGGATGGGCGCCCGCAAACCCGGGCGATACGCATTACTGTTTAGCGGCGCTCAATGAAACAGCCATGACGCGCCGCCGCGAATAGAAAAAGCAACTGATATATCGGCGACGGCGACGGAGAAAACAATCTCTATTCGTTCCCTATTCGTTGCGAATCGCAATCGCTTTCATGACTTCGCCAACAAGCGGCGCCGGCGCATGCGCAGCGACGTCCTCGACGCTCAAGATGCCGACAACATCTTTCTTGTCGTTCATCACCGGCAGGCGACGCACCTTGTTTTGCTCCATAATGCGCACGGCGTCTTCGAGCGTTTCGTTTTCCGCGCACCAGAAACACTCATCCGACATGACCTCCGCGACGGTCGATTGCGACGGGTCCTTGTTGGCGCCAATCGCGCGGATCGCGATATCACGGTCTGTGAGCATGCCCACCAGTTCGCCATTTTCAATCACCGGCAAGGCGCCAATATTTTGCGTACGCATTTTTTTTGCCGCGTGAGTGATGTTCTCATCGGGCTCGGCGATGCGGACGCTCTTGGTCATGGCTTCTTTAACGAGCATTTGCTTTCTCTCTTTCTTCGGGTCGGTTTCTTCGGTGCATCGCGGGCGCAAGCGCATCCGCGCATCGTGTATGGCAGCGATCATGAAACGGGTCTTCGAATTAGGAATTGATGTGGGTCAACGTCCGCCGCGCTAAAGAGCGCTATAGTCGCAGTTGGCCTGTTCCGACATCCGCCCGCAAAGCTCCCGACATGAAAAAGACAATTTGCACTATCCAGGGTCATCCTCATGACGACCCGTCGCATCTCTGCCACGCGCTTCTTGACGCCTATGAGGAAGGCGCGCGCAGCGCCGGCCATGAGATTAACCGTATCGACCTCGCCAGTCTGGACTTCGATATGCTGCGCAACCCGCGCGACTTCGAACTGCCGCCGGCGGCGCCGATTCAGGAGGCCCAGGAGAAGGTAAAAAGCGCCGACCACATGGTGATTATTTATCCCATCTGGCTTGGGTCCATGCCAGCGCTCGTAAAAGCGTTTTTTGAACAGCTTGCCCGTAACGCCTTCGCCATCGCTCAAAATGAAAAGGGCGGATGGCCGCACCAGATGCTCGCCGGCAAATCGGCGCGCGTCATCGTCACCATGGGCATGCCGAGCGCGGCTTATAAGCTTTTGTTCGGCGCCCATGGCGTTAAGAGTTTTGAGACCGCCATTCTCGGCATCTCCGGCTTCAAGCCCGTACGCGACACGCTGATCGGCGGCGTTGACGGGTTGAGCGAGAAACAGGTGCAACGGCATTTCGCCACCATGCGCGAGCTTGGTTCGAAAGCCGATTGAGCCCGCTCGCGACGCCCTTCGCCGTCCGCCGCTTTTTACCGCGAGGCCAAATAATGAAGTTCCCCATCTTCGCCGCCGCCCTGGCTTTTTCTCTGGCCGCCTGCGGCGAACAAACCTCATCGAACAACGGCGGCGCGCCCCACGCCGCTGCACCCGAGACGCCGCTCGCTACCGCGGCCGAAAGCGCCCCCCTCGATGAAGTGGGCGACGCTGCGCCCCAAAACAGCGTCGCTATCGCTTTGTCGAAACCGCCCGCGCCAATGCGCGTTCTCACGCCGGACACGAATGCGCGGCGCGGGCGGATCCTTTTCGTGACGAATGGCTGCGTGATCTGCCATCAGGTGAACGACGTTGGCGGGCGCGCCGCGCCGCCGCTTGACGGCGACGACGACACGGACGTCGACCCGCTCGACTTCTCGGCGCGGATGTGGCGCGGCGCAAGCGCCATGTCGGCGCTGCAATCCATCGAGCTTGGCTATGTGATCGAGCTGGACGGCCAGGACATCGCCGATCTCGCCGCCTTCACGGAAAGCAAGAGCGAGCGTTCGCTTTTAACGCTGAAAACCGTTTCAAGGGAAATGCAGGACTGGTTTCTGGACACGCCTTACTGGAAGACCCAAAACTGGGACGAATACTTAAAGCGCGGCGATCGCCTGCCGTTCGACGAAGACATCCCCGAGGAAGAATAGAAACCGGCGGCGCGATTTCTCTTTCGTTTCTCGCCATTTCGCTCGCGGACATCAACAGGTCGCGATAGCGACATCTTCCCGCTTGCGTTTTACGCGCGGAGCCTCAAACTCCCCCATCTCGCGCAGTCAGCGCCGGCAAGGCCCGCACGCCTCAAGTATGGCAGTTTAACAGACCAAAATGCCCAAACGCACGGACATCGTTCTCATCGGCGGCGGTCATGCGCATGTGGGCGTCCTGAAGTCCTTCGGCATGCGCCCTCTCGACAGCGTGCGGCTGACGCTCATCGGCCGCGATGCTTTCGCGCCCTATTCGGGGATGCTGCCGGGCGTTATCGCAGGCCACTATGACGCCAGCGAAGCGCATCTCGATCTGCAAAAACTTTGTCGCTTCGCCGGCGCCGCCTGGGTCCACGACAGCGCGAACGGCCTCGACCTCGCGCGCGGGGAAGTTCACTTTGAAAACCGTCCGCCCCTGTCGTTCGACATCACATCTATCGATATCGGTTCTGCTCCCGGCGTGGAGACCGTCTCCGGCGCCGCCGGGCGCGTCACCCCGGTAAAACCTATTGCCGGGTTAACTGCGCGCTGGAACGATTTGCGCCGCGCCATGAGGGCCGCGCAAACGCCACAAAGAATTGGCGTCGTGGGCGGCGGCGCCGGCGGCGCAGAACTCATCCTGTCGTTGCGCGAGGCGCTCTATGATGAGGCGCCGGAAACGACGTTTCACCTCGTCACCGCGAGCGACCGGGTGCTGCCCCGCCATCCAGCCGCTGCATCGCGCGCCTACGCCAGCGCCCTCGCAACGCGCAGCGTCACAGCGCATACGTCGTTTCTCGTATGCAAAGTGACAGATAACGGTGTTGTCGCCGAAGACGGCCGCACTCTTGATCTCGACGCTATTTTCTGGGTTACGGACGCCGCGGCGCAACCATTTTTGAAAGACGCAGGTCTCGCCGTTGATGAAAAAGGGTTCGTTGTCGTCAACGAACACCTCCAGTCGGTGTCGCATCCAACCGTCTTCGCCGCCGGAGACATCGCAGAGATGCTGGCGTCCCCGCGCCCGAAAGCAGGCGTTTTCGCCGTGCGCCAGGGGCCCGTTCTCGCGCGTAACCTGAGGCGCGCTGCAGAGGGCCGTCCACTTAAAAGTTATCGTCCGCAAAAAGACTTCTTGAGCATCATCAGCACGGGCGACAAACACGCTATCGCCTCGCGCGGGCCTTTCTGCGTTGCCGGCGCATGGGTATGGCGTTTGAAAGACCAGATCGACCGGCGCTGGATGCGCCAGTATCAGGAATTGCCCGATATGGCGGCGCCCGACGAGACGGAGATGCGCTGCGGCGGCTGCGGCGCCAAGATCGGCGCCGATATCGTTTCGAAAGTCATCAGCGAGATTTCGCCCGCCGCCCGCAGCGACGTTCTGTCAGGTATATCGAACCCCGACGACGCGGCCCTCACGGAAACGCCTGCCGGCATGGCGAACGTTCACACAATCGACGGCTTCCGACCGATTGTCGACGACCTTTATCTTTACGGCCGGATTGTCGCCAATCATTGCCTCAACGATATCTTCGCCATGGGCGCAGAACCACAATCGGCGCTCGCTATGGTGACGTTGCCCTTCGCGGACGACCAAAAACTCGAAAACGATCTGCGTCTCCTTCTGAATGGCGTCAACGATACGCTCCGCCAGGAAGGCGCGGCACTGATCGGCGGTCATACGGCGGAGGGCGCAGAACTCTCTTTAAGCCTTTCCGCCATTGGATTAATCGAGAAAAACGCCGCGCTCAAAAAGTCCGGTCTGAAGCCCGGGGACGCGCTTATTCTGACAAAACCGCTGGGGACCGGGACGCTATTCGCCGCGCATATGCGCGCTAAAGCAAACGGGGGCTGGATAACCGGCGCTGTTGACATGATGCTGCAGTCAAATGCCGCCGCCGCGCGAAACTTAAAGGAATGGCGCGCGCACGCCTCAACCGACATCACCGGTTTCGGCCTCGCAGGTCATCTTTTCGAAATGCTAAGCACGTCGCATGTTTCCGCGAAGGTCTACGCAAACAGGTTACCGCTTCTCGACGGCGCACAAGAAACGCTGGATGCAAAGCTATATTCAACGCTTCACGATCAAAACAAAAAAACAGAACGCCATATCGATGGCGCGGCGCCAGCGATCCTGTTCGATCCGCAGACGGCGGGCGGGCTCCTTTTCGGCATGCCCGCAAACACCGCACAAACTTGCCTGAAGGCGCTAAAAGCGCTCGGCTACACGCACAGCGCGATCATCGGCGACGTGATTGAAACGCCGCCCGGCGCCAGGGACAAGATCGTTGTCACGACCGCTGATACGCCGTCTTGACTGTCGTGTAGAACTCGCGCGCATAGGCGCCTTGCTCACGCGATCCGAAACTCGATGCTTTACGCCCGCCAAACGGCACATGGTAATCGACGCCAGCTGTCGGCAGATTGACCATCACCATGCCGGCCTCAGCATTCGCTTTGAAATGCTCCGCATACTTCAAAGAAGTCGTACAGATGCCCGACGAGAGACCGAAATCGGTGTCGTTGGCGGCGTGAAGCGCCTCTTCATAGTCGCTGACGCGCTGAACCGCCGCAACAGGACCGAAGATTTCTTCCTTGACGATGCGCATGTCGGCGCGCGCATGATCGAACAGTGTCGGCGTGTAGTAGAACCCTGGCGTTGCAGCCTCGGCGCGCTCGCCTCCCGCTATGACCGCGGCGCCTTCCTCGCGACCGATAGCGACATAATCTTCGGTTTTCGCAAGCTGGCTCGCGTCGGCAAGCGGGCCTATATTCACCCCTTCCGTTCGGGCGTCCCCGACCCGCAGCACCTTCGTGGCGGCGGCGAGGGCCTCTACGAAACGATCTGCAATGCCGGCGGTGACGATAATGCGCGACGATGCGGTGCAGCGCTGGCCGGTCGAATAGAATGCGCCCTGTACGGCGCAATCGACAGCGATGTCGAGATCGGCGTCGTCAAGCACCACAAGCGGGTTCTTGCCGCCCATTTCCATCTGGGTTTTCGCCCCACGCCGCGATGTTTCGCCGAGAACGCGTGCGCCCGTTTCAACAGAACCGGTAAACGTCACCGCATCGACGCGCGGGGATTTTAAGATTTCCTCGCCGACAACGCCGCCTGAACCCGTCACCAGATTGAAAACACCATCCGGCAATCCGGCGCGCGCGATAATATCGCATAACGCCCAGGCGCATCCCGGCGTCAGCGCCGCAGGCTTTAAAACAACCGCATTGCCATGGGCGAGCGCCGGGGCAATCTTCCAGGCCGGAATAGCAATGGGAAAGTTCCACGGCGTTATGGCGCCCACGACGCCGACCGCCTCGCGCGTAACCTCAACCTTCACGCCAGGCCGCACAGAGGCAAGAAGGTCGCCCCCTGCTCTTAAGGCCTCGCCGGCAAAAAACTTGAACACCTGGCCGGCGCGGGCGACCTCGCCAATCCCTTCCGGCAGGGTTTTGCCCTCTTCCCGCGCCAGGAGATCGCCTAATTCCGCTTTTCGCGCGAGTAGTTCTGTCGCCACCGCGTCGAGGATATCGAAACGTTGCTGTGGCGTCGACGCCGCCCATCCGGGCGCGGCCTCAGCCGCCGCATCGATAGCGCTTTGCGCGTCCTCTCTACTCGCCATCGCATATTCACCGATAACATCGTCCGTATTCGATGGATTGACGTTTTTTATAACGTCCTCACCCTCGCGCCATTCGCCGCCAATGAAATTTTTAAATAAAGACATGATGTTCGCCTTGCTATTTAACCGTGAAACCGCGCCAGAACGGATCGCGTTCATCCACAAAAATCGTATTCAGCCCTGTCATCCGCGCCCAACCGCCGATGCTCGGGGCAATCGCGTCCACATCGCCGACGCGCGCCGTGTCTTCCACGCGGCCCTTGAACAGGCTGCCGATGATGCTTTCATGAACAAAGTCGTCGCCGGGGCGCAGTTTGCCATGGGCGCTAAGCTGCGCCATGCGCGCGCTCGTTCCCGTGCCGCAGGGAGAACGGTCAACCGCTTTTTCACCATAGAAAACCGCATTCCGGCCATGAGCGCCGGCGGCGCGCGGCGCGCCGGTCCACATAACATGGCTGACACCGCGGATCGTCTTATCCTCAGGGTGCACCGGCTCTATCGCCGCCCGCACAAGCTGACGCACGACGGGGCTAAGGCGTACGATATCGTCGGCGCTCATCTCTTCAAGGCCCGCATAGTTCTTCTGCGGATCGATGATCGCGTAAAAGTTGCCGCCATAAGCTACATCAACGTGAAGCGCGCCAAGTTCAGGGCAGTCGATCTCGACCCCGCTTGCGGCCAGATAACTCGGCACGTTGAAAAGGCGCACCTCTTCCACATAGGCGCCCTCGCAGCGGTACTGCGCCCTGATGGTTCCCGCGGGCGCATCTACAACAATTTCGCTGTCGCTCGCGGGCGTAATAAGCCCACGTTCAAGCCCCATGGTGATCGCACCGATAAACCCGTGCCCGCACATGGGCAGGCATCCGCTGGTTTCCATGAAAAGGATCGCTGCATCGGCGCCGGACGACACGGGCGGATACAAAAACGCGCCCGACATCATATCGTGGCCGCGCGGCTCGAACATCAGCGCCTCGCGTATCCAGTCATAACGGGCGATGAAGTCTTGTCGCCGCTCGCTCATGGTTGCGCCCGTAAGCGCCGGCGCGCCGCCGGCCACGAGCCGCACGGGATTACCGCACGTATGACCGTCGACACAAAAGAACGTATGCGGATGGGATGGCATCGATGCGCGTCAGACTTTCAGCTTAATCGGTGACAGCAAGGTCAGGCCGGTTATCGCGCGCCGTTTCAACGACCGCGATCACGCTCGCGCGCTCGTCGCCGGCGAGCGGCATCCGCGGCATTCGCACACGCTCAGAGCCGCGGCCCATCACCTCCTCCGCCAGCTTGATGCACTGAACGAGGTTCGGCTGCGAATCGAGATGCAGGAGAGGCATGAACCATCGATAAATCGCCCGCGCTTTCTCAAGGTCGCCGCGCTGAATAAGATCATAAAGGGCGACGGACTCCTTCGGAAAGGCGTTTGTAAGACCGGAGATCCAGCCCTGCGCCCCAAGGGTCAACCCTTCGAACGCCATGTCGTCGAGCCCGGCGAAAACGGCGAACCTGTCACCGAGAGCGTTGAAGATATCGGTAAAACGCCGGGTATCCTCCGCCGATTCCTTAATGGCGACGATGTTTTCGACATCGCCCAGCCGCTTTAAAGATCCGATGTCGATATTGATCCGGTAGGACGCCGGGTTGTTATAAATCATCACCGGCAGCGCCGCCGCCATCGCAACACGGCGAAAATGCGCATCGAGTTCATCCGCATTCGGCATATAGACCATGGCCGGCAGAACCATGAGTCCGTCAACGCCGATATTCTCCGCATCGCGCGCATATTCTTCCGCACGCTCGGTCGTGAGTTCCGACACGCCCGTCAAGGCGGGCACGCGCCCGTCGATGGCTTCCTTCGCCGCTTTCAGAACACGACGTTTTTCGAACGCCTGCAGCGAGTTGTTTTCACCAACGGTGCCCATAAGGATGAGCCCGTGAACACCGTCTTTAATGAGACCGTCGATCACCCGCTGGGTCGCGTCAAAGTCGATTGAAAGATCTTCCTTAAACTGCGTCGTGACCGCGGGAAAAACTCCGCACCACCGCGAAACATCGCTATTTGTCATCATCGCCCCATTGTTGAGCGCCTTGCGGCGCTCGTTTCGAGACCCTCGCGATGTTCCGCCAATCGCGATTGGCGGCTCCCCTCTCATCCCTCGCAAAGATCAACGCAAAAAACAGCCCTGTTCATCGTCGCAACTTCATAGCGAATCGTGGAGACAGAGCGAGAAGATAATATATTATATATCAATGACTGTTGCCTGCAATCGCTTTGCGTCTGCATCGAAACGAGCCGCCGGCCGGATTCAAAACGAAAAGCCAATCCCGGCGCGAACCTGCCTGCCCGGCGCCGGCAAACCAAGCTGCGGCTCGATCAATGCGTCGGTCACATTGTCAGCACGAAGGTAGATTTCCCCACTCTTGAGGCGCGCATTGCTGCGCTCAAATGCATAGGAGAGCACGAGATTAAACGCGGTCGACTTTCTCAGCGGCGTCAGCGCGTTCGCCTCGTCCAGCGCAAACGCACGACCGCGGTGCAAGATTTCCATTCTGCCGGAAACGCCCGACGGATGTTCATAAATAACCTCAGAGCGCATCAGTAATTTCGGCCGTTCTGTCAGGCGGTCCGGCTCTCCGGACGCGTCGACCAGCCGCCGGAGCCGGTTCGCCGCAAGGTGCTGGCGCAGACTGAGGCCTTCGCTCAAGCGGACCTCGCCAGCCATTTCAACGCCATACACGCGGCTGCCCCGTAAGTTGATCCGGCGTCTGAGCTGGCGCCCATCAATGACAATACGTTCCTGATCAATGGTGTTTGAAACAAGGCTCGCAAACGGCGTAATCTCAATACGCGCACGCGCGCCCGTCCACAAAAAACCAAGCTCGGCGACTTTCGCATTTTCGGGTTTGAGGTCCGGATTGACGATAAACCTGCCAATCGCTTCGCCGAACAACTCGCGCTGAGTGGGCAAGCGCGTTTTCCGCCCCGACGACGCGCGCACTGTAACGCCGCCGCCGACGCGCCAGCGAAAGCCGCCAATTACGTTATAGGCGCGAAAGGTACGCGCACCGTATTCGCCGTTTTCCCGATGGTCGGCTATGTCGCCGCTGGCGCCGAGCATGAGTTCGAGGTTATTTCCGATAAAACGACTGTATTCGGCGCCAATACTATATTGATGCTGACGAAACATCGTAAATGGTTCGTGCGCGTTCGGCGCGCCTGTGCCCGGCCCGGCGATGTCGCGTTCGCGATGACGCGAGGCCACAAAACTTGCGTTACCGACAAGTTTGTTGGCGCCCCAGTTGCGCTCCACAATCAGCCGCGCGCCGCTCGATAGCGTGCGCTCATCACTGGTCGTTTCTAGGATCGAAAACGCAGGCCCGTCGAAGCTGTCGATCTCCTGATTGAATTGCTGCACCCATGCGCTTAACTCGATGTCGTTCGAGGCGCCGAATGGAACCTGTGCGTTGATCACGCCAAGGCGATGCTTCAAGGTCGGGTAGCGCCAGAAGCGCGTATCTTCAGTGGTGACATCCGACCCGCCCTCTGGCGCGACGCCGAAATCGGCGTCGACCGCCAGCGCCGATGCGGTGATCACCGCGCCGCTGCCAAACTCATGGGCGACCCGCGCAAAAACGCTCGTCCGGCGGCGATCCGTATTCAAACGACCGGTCTCGCCGTCGGGCTGAAACGCAAGCGCGGCGCGGCCGGAAACCGGCGCCGCCGACGCCCGCGAATGCTCGCCGGCAAGGGTCAGGTAAAAATCGCCGGCGCGCGCCAAAGTTTTAGCGTCGATATCGACCGCGCCCTCGTCGCCGCCGCCGATACGGACAGACGTAACGCGTCCCTGCCGTTCAGGCGCCGCAGGAATGATCTCGATAGCGCCGCCCAGCGTGTTCGGTCCATAGCGGACGGATGTCGGCCCTGCGGATACGAAGAGCCGATCCACAACCGCTGCGGGAATATGATTAAGATCGAGGCGGTTGTCCCAAGGCACATTGATGGGCGCACCGTCGAGAAAAAGCGCAACCTGTCGTTCGCCTGCACCGCGCAGATATACAAGCCGCTCACCGCGACTGTTGGTCTGCACAGCGGCGCCGGGCGCGAGCGCCAGCGCATCCGCCAATGAGCGTGGATGCGCGCGCCCGAGGCTTTCCTGGGGAATCACATAACGGCTCGATTGAACGGGGTTCGGCGCAACCGCGAGGCCCCGCACGATGATCTGCTCGATCCCAGGCGTGGGTTCGCTCGCAGTCGCACCCGGAAGCGATGCACCGCCAAGCGCCAAAACAAAAACTGACCAAAAAGCGATGTAAGACCGGGCGACCATGAACCTTCCGACAAGAACAACACCACGACAATGCCGGGCCGAACGAAATAGGAAGCATCAGGAACCTTCGTTCCACAGTCCCCCTTTCCGGCGTTCAAGATAATATATTATCTTGTCAAAACGCTATATGAGAATCGTGATTTAGGGCGGGAGTTTCGCGGTCTCGTCTCACGCCTCACCCGTAAGGGCCAAACAAATGCTCGCGCCGCAGCAAAACACGGACATCGCGATTATCGGCGCAGGCGTTATCGGCCTTGCCTGCGCGCTGACCCTCGCGGACGCGGGCGAAAGCATATTGCTCATCGACCGCAACGAACCGGGATCGGGCTGCTCGCGCGGCAATGCCGGCCATATTGCGACCGAGCAGATCGCACCGCTCGCCTCGCCGACGACCTTGCGAGCGCTCCCCTCGCTCCTGTTCGGCGCGGGCTCGCCGCTGCGGATCGATCCGCGCTACGCCCTTAAAGCCGCGCCTTGGCTTTGCCGTTTCGCGATGAACGCCACCCCACGCCGCTATACGCGCGGCGTCGCAGCGATTACATCCCTGCAATCGATGGCCATGGACGAAACTGCGCGCCTTCTCGAGCGAGCGGGCGCGCCAGACCTACTGCACCGAAGCGGGCACCTGATGCTCGTCGAAAAGTCCGGATCGCGCGCCCGGGTGGACCGGTCGCGAAAAAACCTACAAGCACTCGGCATACGAACGGAATGGAAAGCACCGGCCGAGATCGCAAAGCTCGCGCCTGACGTTATTCAGGATGCCGAGGGCGCCGTTTTCTATCCGGATACAGGCCATACGGCGGACCCTTACATCGTCTGTCAGCATTTGACGCGCGCATTTGAGCGGGCTGGCGGGCGCCTGACCCAATGCGATATCGAAACCATCAAACCGCATGGCGCGAACGGCTTCCTGTTGAACGGGCCATCGGGCGTCGTAACCGCGAAGCGACTGGTGATCGCGGCGGGCGCCTGGTCCCACTTTCTCGCGCGGCAGCTAGGATGCGCCGCACCGCTGGAAGCCGAACGCGGCTACCATGTGACCGTTCCGGGCTATCGCGCAAAAATGACCGTACCCGTTGCATCTTTTGAGCGAAACGTCATCGTTACGCCGTTCGAGAATTCCCTTCGCATTACCGGGTTTGTTGAGTTTGCCGGCCTCGCGCAGCCCGCCCGGCAAAATCAGATCGAGACGCTCAAATCGCACTTGAGCGCCCTTGCACCGACTATTGACTTAAAGAACGCAACGTCATGGCTCGGGTATCGCCCGTCCCTGCCGGACCATTTACCCGTCATGGGCGCCACGCGCCGCTGCGAGAACCTCTATTTCGCGTTCGGCCACCAGCACCTCGGCCTGACGCTCGCCGGCGTCAGCGCATCTATCCTCACGGCGATGATGCAAGGCCGGAAACCGCCCATAGACCCGGCGCCCTTCAGCATCGACCGGTTTTAGGCGGTTTGATCGCAAGAAAACCGCACGCGACGCCTAAAAACACACGTCAGCATTGGCGAAAGCAGTCGGTTGTGCCAAGGATGCCGTCCCATGAAACACAAGATCAAGCGCGCGAACAACGTCTCGATATCGGAATACGTCGCATCGCAGTTGCGCGAGAGGATCTTGTCGAACGCGATCAAACCCGGCGAGCCGCTGAAACAAACCGTCATCGCCGAGCAACTGGGCGTCAGCATCATTCCCGTGCGCGAAGCGTTCCGGCAGCTTGAGGCGGAAGGCGTCGTCGAGCTCCTTCCGCGCCGCGGCGTCGTCGCGGCCCATTTCACTCTGGAAAAGGTTTTGGAGTGGCTGAACATCCGCCGACTGGTCGAGCCCGATATTCTCGGGCGGGCGATCGACACCATGCGCGAGGAAGACATCAAGACCGCCGAGGACATTCTGGCGCGGCTGAACGGCGCCCTCGACGCCCATCGCGATGTCCATACCTGGAGCGCGCTCAACTGGTCTTTCCACGAAGCGCTTTATCGCCCCGCAAGGCAGCCAGAAACGCTTGCCCTGCTCGCGACGCTTCACCAAAAATGCGACCGCTATCATCGCCTGCAGTTGCTGGATGAGACCCACATTGTCCGCGCCGAGCAGGAACACGATGCGCTTTTAGACTGTTGCCGCAACGGCAGAAAACGCGAAGCAAAAGCGCTCATCGTCGCGCACATCAAGGGCGTCGAAGCCGATCTCAAGAAAGAGCTAAGGGCGAAAAGCAATACGTAATCGCAGCTCCGCGAGGCGAAAGACCGCGAGAAAAATTCGACTTAACAACGTCGTCGCCAATCATGAACTCGACAAGCCGATCCGGAAGGAAGCGCCTCGTTACCTGAAGACAAAAGCGTGACTGCAGACGATCTGCATCAGGCCGTCATTCGGATCCGTTAAAACTGACTACCTCCAAGCGACGAACCTACAGAACGGTCGGCATAACGCCGTTCATGACAACAGTTTGAAAATAACAACTAGCGCGTGTCGCGCAAAAGTGGTCACCGGTTTTGCGCACAAGACACGCGCAAAAACAAAGACCTAAAGCACGTCGACCGAATCCCATTAAATGAGACGTGCTTTAATTTGCTGCTGAAGCACTTCAAACATAGCTAAAGAAAACTGGCGTTGAGCCAATGCAAACCCATCCGAGATCGCTTTGAGAGAACGCTTGTAATGGACGCTTCCACCGCACGCGGCGCCGAGAAGCTCAAAATGCAGGGTGGTTGGCGGCTATTTATGATGCAGCCACTCCTGAGAATGCCGCATCTCAACAGGCATCCGCCCACAGACAAGAGCCGCTTTGCAGGACACAATCGCTTCGGTTTTTGAGACTGTTGCTGCGGGCGGAATCAAAAAAAGCCGCCCCTGTTGGAACAGCTCTAGACGCAATTTCTGTTAGTTTTTGCTGGTCCACACTTTTCGGCGGAATTGTCAACTCAGCTCGACCAAAGGCCCCAAGGGCGTGCCTGACAGCCCCCTTCAAAGCTTAGAATCAAATGCTGGACGCTTCCGGAAAGTGTTCAGGGAGATTTGCTACCACTTTGCCATCAAGAATAACAATCATGAAATCCGCATTCGCGCCTATAAGCCGCTCATTATTCTGGTACTCCGCAAATTCCAAGTGTCCATCGAAGTGTTCCGGAAGAAGTATCTCTACACTTGACTGCACGTTCACATCTATTTCAGCTGCCCAAGGTTCTAAGGCAACTTTTATCTTCCACTCACCAGAATTGGAAAACACAAACGATCGTTTGCATCCATCCAATTGCACATTTGCAAGTTCTTTGTACATACCTTCTACCAAGTGCCTTTAGAACTTTATTACCCAGGACTAACAGCGAGCATACTGATTCCTTATCTCCCGACAATCCCTGGGTATTTAGCAGGATTAGGTAGACGGAATTGTCAATCAGCTTTTTGGCGCGAGCACGCGGGCATTGAAGCAAAGTCGCTGAAACCCCGCTTGTGAGAAAAAATACGAGCAAATGCAACTGCTCAATTTTGGGCCGTACGGGAATCACACCAAATTATTATTGAGGCAGCGGTCACGCTAGCAGCAGCCAAAGCTATAGACCAAGTCATCGCCTTTTCCTGGGCGCCAGAAAGGCTAAAAAAACTATATCCTTCCTGAACGATTTGGACAAAGATTACTCCGATCAAAATTAACGAATAAAACATTGGCTTATAGAATTTCACGCTCAAAATAGCGGAAATAATCGAAACAGTCAGAAGGTATAAAAATACTACCTGCGATAAATATGCCTTATCTACAATCCACAGAAAAACCGTGCTAACGCCCGTTAACGCTCCAGATACCAGCAATATAGTGATCGTGAGGCGCCCCCCGAAAGTTCCCTCATTTGACTGTAGAGTCCGTCGCGATAAAGGAGACGGACGATGCGTAAATCACGGTTCACCGAGGAGCAGATCATCGCGATCCTGACGGAACAGGAACGCGGCATGAAGACGGCGGAGGTCTGCCGCAATCACGGGATCAGCCCGGCGACATTCTACAAGTGGAAAGCCAAATTCGGCGGCATGGACGTTTCCGACGCCCGCAAGCTGAAGACGCTGGAGACTGAGAACGCGCGGCTCAAGCGTCTACTCGCCGACGCCGAGCTCGACAAGGCGATCCTGAAAGACCTCTTGGGAAAGAACTGACGACGCCCCAACGGAAGCGAGCGGCTGCGCTAAAGGCGATGTCGAAGTTCGATGTCTCCCAGCGGCGGGCCTGCCGGCTGGTCAGCGTCGATCCGAAGACCGTGCGCCGCGAGCGCCCGCCTGATTGTCCTGCGATCAGGCGGCGCATGCGCGAGATTGCAGGCGAACGCCGGCGCTTCGGCTATCGCCGCATCGGCCTCATGCTGGAACGCGAAGGAATCAAGATGAACCACAAGAAGCTCTACCGGCTTTATGCAGAGGAAGGTCTTGCCGTGAAGCGACGACGCGGCCGCAAGCGCGCAACCGGAACGAGACGGCCGCTCGTGACGCCGCATGCGCCGAACGAACGCTGGTCGCTCGACTTCCTGTCGAACGTCTTCGAACCAGGCCGGCGCTTCCGCATCCTCGCTGTCATCGACGACTGCACGCGCGAATGTCTCGGCCTCATTGCCGACACGTCCATCTCGGGGCATCGCGTTGCACGCGAACTCGACAAGCTGATCCGGCTCTACGGACAGCCGCAGACAATCGTCAGCGACAACGGCAGCGAACTCACCTCTCGCGCCATGCTCGACTGGCAAAACCGCACTGGCGTCGCCTGGCATTACATCGCGCCGGGCAAGCCGATGCAGAATGCCTTCGTTGAATCATGCAATGGCCGACTGCGCGACGAGCTTCTGAACGAAACCGTATTCGAGAGCCTCGCCGCCGCCCGTAGAAAGCTCGCCAAATGGAGATACGATTACAACAATATCAGGCCGCATTCTGCGTTGAACGGACAATCACCGGCGCCCGCGCGCCGCGCGCTTGAGCTATTTGACGGCTCCGCGCACGGCGCGCTCGCCAAACCGCAAACGATGAAGTATTCAACCAAAGGACTCTCGTTCTAAACGCGGGACCCAAAGGGCGCGCCTCAATCGTTACAGCTACTCGTTTAAAAACTTCGGGCCAAAAATTATTACCGACAGACATTTTTAAGGATCGGTCAAAGCGGCTATGGTTATCTAAGGCAGTCTAAAATCGTCGATACACCCGACGCAGAAGTGGTCAAACAGGATAAAGCCCAAAATTAATAATCCGCCTGCCCAGGATAAAGCCGTTAGCTGTGGCGAAACCAAACGCCTCGCCATTGGACCACGACCAAATAGGCCTAGACCGAGTAGAACAAAACCGATCGAAAATAAAACTACCGCCCCTATAGTCCATACGTTACCATCACCCATTGCTCCTTCTTGTGCGCTAAGTAATTCAATAAAAAAAAGAGAGAATAAAACACAAAACAATAATAATAACGTACTCAATAATAACCATATAATATTTACGATTGCCTTTATCATCCATACCACCTTTACTTTGGATCAAACTAGAATGGATCAAGAAGTGTCCACGTGAAGTTACCAGCTAGCCCTGCCCCAAATCCAGCCCCAAAAGTTGCACCTCTCACACCATTCAACCTGAAATCTGTGCATAGCATACGACAACCGCCAAAGGCTTCCGAACGAAATCCTCCTGCGAACCCCGCGATGCCCGTGACGGATACACCAAATGGTACTCTCCCGCTGGGGATATCAGCTTCTATAACCAAAGCTCCCCCCCCAAGAGCGCCGCCTCCCGCATTAATACCACCGACAAAGACACCTACACTCTTGTTTTTCCCTCCTGAAAGACCTCCAGTTGTGAAAGTACCTTCTTCACCGGTCGTGAAATCGAAGTACCGTCCACGAGAAACCGTTAGGCCCACTAGTCTTTTTGTCGTGTAAGTCGCCGTTCCACCGTAAAATATCGTATCGGAATTGTTTGCAACCAACTGCGCAACATCAACTCCTTGCTGGGTTGTTCCTCCCGCTCCATTAACAACTTGGATCGCCCAATTGATGAACTTTCCGGTAAATTGAATTGCACCGCTATTATTGATTTTGTCGGAACCTTCGGAACGCCCGCCGCTGACGCCAGAGCCATTGAATAGTGGTTTTGTAATATTGTTTGTGAACGAATTGGAGATTTTTCCAGAGCCCCAACGGTCTTTTATATATTCTACAACAGGTTCACAATTGTCTGCGTTGGAATGATGATCACAGGAGCTAAGCCCTGTCGGATCATTAAAGTTCATCGGATCGTTTCCGACATAAGCATATAGATTCATCCCGTCTGCGTACCCGATGGGGTCTGGGCGGAGGAAGCGGCCGGCGTCTGGGTCGTACCAGCGGGCTTTGTAGTAGTAGAGGTCGGACGTATCGTCGTATTTCTGCCCCGTGAACAGGAACGGAAAGACGGTGGCCGAACCACTCACGAGTTCTCCGTAAGGGGAATAAGCGAAGTGATCGATCACCGAGCCTTGCCAGTCGGAGACGGCGATGACGGAGTTGCGCTCGTCCTGCATCGCCCAGCGCTCGCAGGTGAGCGAAGACGATAGCGTGCAGGCAGGGTCCGCTTCATAGTCGATCATCAGGAACGGTTCGTCCACGGAACCGGGGATACGCAGGTAAATGCGTTCCGCTGTTCCCGTATTGATCGGCCAGCCACCATCATGCTCGGCAATCTCCTCGCCGGTCGCCGGGTCATAGTAAAAGACCGCCTCGCGGGTCGCGCCGTTTTTGACGGAGGCGATCTCGCCGCTCGGGTAATGAGTGAAATCGCGTGTGACGCCCCCGGCGGTGATCTGGTTGAGGATCTTGCCGGGGTTGTAGCCGAAGCTCCGCGATTGATGATCGGCGGTGACGGCGCCATTGTCGTCATGGGTGACGCTCGCGCCGCCGATATCGGTATACTGATTGAGACCATTCGTGGCGTAGGCCGTGGTCGCGGGCGCAGGGAACGGCGCATCATAAAGGGAGTTCGTGGATGTCCGGCCCGTCAGCTGCGAAGCCGGCGAATAGGCAAAGCCCTTGGTGAGGTCGTCCGACGTGCCCAGCATATCCGCCGTGAGCGATGACAGCCGCGAGGCGCCGTCATAAGCGAAGGCGCGGCTCGTGCCATTGGCGTAGGCGACGGAGGTGCGCCGCCCGAGATCATCATAACCGATGGTCGCGAGCGTGCGCGCGCCGTTTTTGACGGCCGTCGGCTTGCCCGCAACGTCATAATCGAAGGTCGCCACATAGCCATTGGGGTAAGTGAGGCTCGTGCGCCGCCCGGCGACGTCATAGCCCATGGCGATGGATTGCAGCCCGCCATTGATGTCCATATCGGTGACGCGCCCAAGCGCGTCATACGCATAGCTCTTGGTCATCTCGTCATGGGTTTCGGACGTGACGCGGCCAAAGAGGTCGTAGGTGTAGGTGTGTTCGTAGGGTGGATTGGCGGGCGGCCAAGTATACAAAAATTTTCGTGTCAACCGACCAAGGAAGTCATAGTCATAGATATGCTGACTTCCGTCTCGGTCGTAAGTGCGTTTTACCAATCCTGAGTCGTAAATAACCTCTTCCACATCAGTATTCGATGAGACGCCGGGCGTCGTTTTGGAAGGGTATCTTGTTTTCTTGAGCCGATCCCAATCATCATACTCATAGGTCGTTAAATTGCCTTTGCTATCTGCAATCGTTTCAACTTTGCCGTTGCCTGTATAGGTGAAAGCCTGTACGGTTTGTTGCAGGCCGGTCCCATGCCCAACAATGGATTGAATGACGCGCCCGCCGTCATCGTAAACCGACTTTGTGATTTGGTCGGGGCCATGGGCGCCGGTCACGCCGAGATCGCAAGCTGATGCGGGAGGCGTAGCAAACGCGCTTGGGTTCATACGCCGCGCGATACAATCAACGCGCCCAGCGGCCTCATAGCTGATTTGCTTCAGTGCAAGGATGGTTGCGCCGGCGCCATCATAACGCGTTTCTTTATCAAGGCGGCCATAAATATCGTAGGCGGATTCGGCTTTTTCTAGCGCGGTGAAACTGGCGAGAGAGGCGTTCGAGGTGGTTGTGCCGGTTTCGACGAGCGTAAGAAACCCTCGGGCATCGTAGGTATTCTGGGTCGCGTGATGGTTTAGAGGCCCAAGCCCGTCAGGGTCGGGGCCGATAACACCGGTGACGCGGCCGAGATCATCGTAAAAAGTTCGCGTTTCATCAGCGTTCCCAGCTAGAGGTCCGTCCGTCGAGACTAAGAGGCCGCGATGGTCGTAGTCATAGGTTGTCGTTGAGATAAGAGAGCCGTCGCCGGCCTGCGTGCTGGCTGAAATGGGTTGAAGGTTGTTTGGAACAGAAGCTGCAGGATAAGTTTTTACCTGGAGCGTTTCGTCCGCAGTTCCGTCGCACGAGGCCGTCGTCGCGCAGGCGGCTTCCTCAACCAGCACCCAAATTGGTGATCCGTTGATGTAGGTTGAAGAACTGTCTTTGTAACGCGCCTGTTTTTGTTCATAAGTATAGCGTGTTTCAGAACGAATGGCGCCATTCGTCGGGGCGGGTTTTTTCGCAGTCAACATGCCGCCATGAGTTTGGCTATACGTATAATCTGTCCACTTGCCGCTTTCGGGAGCTTCCCCAAGCGGTTGGTTGCACGTCAGCGGTTTGGTGTCGCAGAGCCAATACTCAAATCCGTTCGCCCTATAAATTTTTCGCCCAGTTCCACTTGTCGCATATTTCTTATGGTGACGAATTTCATGAAGGTTCGCGAGCGTTCCAGAATATCTGTATTCAAAAATATCCCATTCGGTTTTTTTGATCGTCGCAATGCGGTTTCCGGTATAAGTGTACCATGTGCTCTGATGGCTTCCGTCCATCGTGCGATAAATCTGACCTGTTGCAAGATAGGACCAAGCCCTGATTTCAACTTCACCATGTGGGTCTAGCGCCCATGTATTACGGCCGGATGAGCCATTGATCTGGTGATGGTAGACCCAAGTTCCAAACCCCAAATCGACTGACGCAACGAGGCCGTCGGTGTTGTAGGTGTAAGTCTGGTTGTCCACTGTAGAGCCGGGTGCACGTACTGTTTCCAGCCGATTATCCGTATTATAAGTATAAGTCGTGGTATGCCCGAGATTATCGGTTACCGTAAGGGGGCGATCCATGGGCCCCGTATACGTCGCCGTTGGCCAGCTTTCCGTAAAGCCACTGCACGCATCCGCCACAGGATCGCAATAATCGATGGCGTTGTTCACGCCGGTTACTTTCACTGTGCGCAGCCAATCGCCTTCTAACTCGGCTTCCGTTGCGGGGGCATTTTCCGCATATTCAAGATGAATCTGATAACCGAGGTTATTGGTGACCGATTGAAGTCTCGCCCGCGTTTTCGTTCCCACCGTAAGAGTTTTATAGTGATACGTCGTGATTTCGCCATTTGGGAGCGTCACCGATGTCATGACGCCTTCGTCAATGTCTTCATCAACGATATCGGCCAGAGCACCGTCGAAGACCGCCAATGTCCCATTTGCACTTCGGAGCGTGTATGTATCAGCGCCGCTGTCGTGAGTAAGTTTCGTACCGTCATTGAAGACCGGCTGAAAGCTGCCCTTGAAAGCTGTCGATGTTACATTGGTGGAGACAACGTAATATGAGCCGTCCTTAGAAATCGAACCGATTGCTGTCGGTCGCCATGCGTCATCGACATAAACGCGCGCATAGGCAAGATTACCAATGGAAACGTCCGTCGCGGAAAGCGTGAGCTTTCCCGAAGCGAGATCAACGCCACGGGCGTCGGTTTGTATTACTTCAGGCAATGGTTCGGGCATCGCATTTGCCGCGCTAGAAAGAATAAGCGCCGCACTCGCTGCTTTCGCGAAGTACTGAAATGTTTTCATCGTGATCTTCATGCCAATCATCTGAGAATTCTCCCGCGCTTTATCGGCGGCGCCCCTAATGAACATAAACGGTAAGCGTCGCGGCGCTGACACCGCCAAATCCATCGGAAATGCTGTAAGTAACTGTGTGCGTTCCCTTACTATTTGGCTGAACGAGAAATCCTTCGTTGTTTGTGTGAACGGTAATCGTGAGCCCCGCCGGGGCCGATACGTTCAATAATTTCAATGGATCATTATCGGGGTCGGTATCGTTTTGAAGCGGGTAAACGTTCTTTCCGTACTGGCTAATGTGCATCGACACAGTTGCGTCGGCTACAAAAACCGGCGCGCCATTGCATGCTCCAGTCGCGACGCGAACGTTGGTGCGGTTCCCGGCCCCGTCATAACCATAACAGATCGATTTGCCGGTCGCCGTCTCCGTCACTTTGACGACGCGTCCCAAAACATCATAGGAAATCGCGTCATTGGCAATTGCACTGGTCCACGCAAGCGTAGCCAAGATCGCCGCAAGAGTTATGGCTGTGTCTTTCTCGATAAGCATGAACGTCTCCATCGCCATTTAGGCAAGGTCTGTTATCCGCCGCGAACAATGATGCGCTGTTCCGCGGGCGTGGCGTTGCCGATTTGATCTGAAACGTAGTACCGGATGACATAATCACCGGGTTTCGACGCTGTTACCCGCAATCGCTCCTTGCGGGAAAAAACCTCTGCCTTAAGGCCCTCCGGCGCTTTCACCGCTACAATCGCCATCCTGTCGGAAGCAAAGTCTTCCGGGTCGATATCGACGTCTGTATCGTTTTCAAGCGGGCTGATTTCGACGGTATCACCAGGCTTTAGCGTAATCGGGGCATCCGCTCGTACTTCGGGCGGCTTATTGCAATCATCGCCTAGCTCGGGAGCGTTGAGCCGTTCGCCTTTCTCATCGTATTTGAAGCAAAGCGACTTCCCGGTTGCTTTGTCGGTGATCTTCGTGACCTTACCGTCGCTACTGCGCTTGAACTCCGAGCCGAGCGAACCGCGCGCCTTCTTTGTGCCGGGGCGTTCCTGTGCTGGACGATCTTTAGCACCCTCCGGAAGAAGGGGGCCCTCCGTTTCCGGATACGTCCATTGCGCCAAAGCAGCGCCAGAAAAAAGCAACAACGATCCTATCGCCCCCAAAGGGGCGCTAAAAAGCTTCCGCATGCTTGCACTCCGTGCGTTATTCAAATTCAGGGCGAGCGGCACCGGTCACGCGTAGCTGCTCGCGGCCCTAGCTTCACTCGTCCGTACTGGCACTAACAGCGGGACAAAACGAGATGAATAAACATCTCCCCCACGTATATAGTCGTGATGAATCTACGGCCCTGTCAACAATCGATTTTGTGAAAAATTTATAACGCACCACACAGCGCGATTTTATTCGAGAGTGACCAACCTGGCCAGAGCCCCACTCCTGTTTGAATAATAACTCTCTTTATACGTTTTATTATGGAGCGTAGGGACGGAGTTGAACCGACGTAAGCGGAATTGCAGTCCGCCGCCTGACCACTCGGCCACTTTTGCCTGGCTACTTTTGGGAGTCCGTTGTCAATATCAGATTGCATCTGGCGGACATTGTCATACTCGCCATCCAGCATGGAATCCAATTCGCCCATCAAGTCTCCATAAAGCGTGGTGGGCTGATTAATGGCATTCGTTAAGCAGGCGTATAAAATGGCAGCTGTTATCGCGAGCAGCGCAAAGTTGCCGATTTTGGCATGGATCTTAGCCGCTCCATCCCGGACCACCTTTGCCTTCTTGAAGATCGCGAACTTCCTGAAGGCTCGCCGGCGGTTTAAGCCACATTGGCTTTTCTTGTTGGACCCAGTCGAAAATTTGCTGCGGAATTTCGCTATGCTCTTCAACGCGCCAGGAATGCAAATGAGTAATCGCAGTCTGGCCACCAGCCCACGCGGGTAGCTTGCCGTATCTTTGCCAGCTCATTTGATGCGGTTCTTCAATACTGCCTTCAGGATTGAAGAAGAAATCATAGTTTTCCCAAGCTTCATATTGCGCGCCGGAGGGCAGAGGGAAGTCCAGCCAAACAGACGCATTAAATATATAGGTATCACCCAATTTCCTGAAAGGAATGCCATTGGTTGCTTTGATAAATTGAATACGCTCACCAACGCCTTGTTCGACATCACCATAGATACGACCATCTTCCAGGCGATAACGGATGAGTTGATAGGGATACGCAATCGGTTCGACTTTCTCGCCTTCATATTCGGTGATGACTTTACCGGTGTCTTTGTCCGTATAGGCGAATGTTTTTCGTGTGAGGTGAATAATTTCTTCACCCGCCGTTTCCGGCCAAATGACCGTTGAGCTTTCCAGGCCAATCAAACCAAAAAGCTTCTTTCCCGACGGATATTCATAAACGCCACCGTCAGCAACCCAGTGAACAGCTGGTCCCGTGCCGGCGCGGCCCTCGACCCAAACCTTCAATGGGTCTGGGACTTTTTTGTGTGATGCCAAATCTGTATTTGTTTTTGGTTCGTTGGCAACTGTTGCACAGGCCGTCACAAATCCAAAAAACAGAATAGAAAATACTAAAAAAATATTTCTCATAACAACCTCTTTTCAGTCGTCGATTGAGTAACTCGGTATCGGACTTGGCGGACGCCGGACCAAGCGCAAGCGCGCCGGCTAAGCAAAATATCCACCGCTTATGGAGCATTCTAGTACCTAAGCAGCATTAACAACAACGTCGGTGGGAAGCTTTTGTCTTTTTAGGCCCTTAGGCTTAGGCCCTTGGGCGCCTAACGTTTCTCGATTGAGATGGGCGCATCGTTGCTTCTATAGATAAACCCCGGCGGCGGTGTCTTGCCGTTGTCCCGGAAGCTATCAAAAATAGCTTTGTTCATCGCGTCCTTCGCCTTAGGAACATTCAAAGCGACAAGGCGGCGAGCCTCATGTTCGTTTGCGGCATCGACCCAGTAAAGGACATTGTCGCCATCAACGGTCGCAACGCAGAAGTGTCTCATAAGTCCTCCGATTTTTTACAAATGAGCAAATATGTAGCGTCTCCCACGATTCAAAACTTTGGGAAACAGCACTAGGTATCAGGTTGAGAAACTACCAATTTAGTTCATGCTCTGATCGACGCACAGCGCCTTGCACCCTCTGTCAAGTTAAGCGTTGACGGTGTGACTTGCCTCGCAGTAAGGAGTTTGTGACGGATAACCGAAGATCCCATGGCCACCGTGCAATCGGAAGGATGCCAGGTTCGGACCCAGATGGTGGTTTTAAAAACCGTTACCATCCCCAATGAATAAAAATGCCCAAGATTCAAAACTCTACCAAGCTGACGGCACGACTGCGTCTGGCAGGGAGTGCTTTCAATACGCGTACAGAGTCCAGAACTGATGATGTCTCGTTTCTGATTTCGCTAAGTATTTAGGATTTGGTGCCGCCGGTTTTTCGATGAAAACGAATGCCTGGAGAGGTGGTATTGAGGAATTCAATTCTACCTTTATCGTTGCCTTCTTCAAATGCAATTTGCACGGCTTCGAGATGCTTTGCGTTAGTATTTGGAACGCCATCGGCTTCAGCCATTCGCTGTATTATCCGTTCATGGACACCACAGCGCTCGTGTAGTTCACGCCTTGACCAACGTAATGCGCGTTGCGCTGCTCTTATTTGTTCGCCTGTAATCATTTCTTCATGTTAGCCTACGAAATCACGATGGACTATCCGATGAACCAAATATGGTTCATCCCAACACGAAGTTTTGCCACCCCCTCATGAAGAAGCTAGTTCGTTTCAATTACACTGCAATGAGATGGTGAATGTCGATTGGTGCCATTCCGTTGGCGCGTCTAGCCTTGTTCGCTTCCTTTAGAATTTTAGCCAGCAGCCTTTCGGTAAGCGCATCTGGTTTGGTGAGGGCTTTGAGTAATTCTTTTAACGGAATACCCGTTTTTTTCGCCAGGTCTTCGTTTCTAACACCGCTTTCAGCAAGCAGCGCAACTAGGTTGCGTTGAACGGTTGCGGCAAACACTTGGTTTGCTTTTTGCCCGTGACCTGTCGGATGGCGTGTGAATGAATCTGCTTTTTCTTTCGCTTCTTCGATCGATGATGCTGTGTCTATGACAAGTTGCAGGCGATTTGCGTAGGCCTTTTGCTCCTCGATTGACCGCTCTAGTACTTTGATTTCTGATTCTTTGTTTTGGATTTCTCGCGCCAACCAAAAGCGCCCAAAAAATAAACCGGCGCCAGCTGCAGCTGTGGTTACGACAAAAAGTTGTATAAGTGTCGGAAGGAAGTCGGGACCCGACGCCTCTACCGCGGCTGGTATTCCGCTTGCCAACCATTCAGTCATTTTAAAAAGCGAGTTAAGGTATCGGTGATGCTCATTAGCCTTTTTTCCGTGCAGCGCAAACAGGCTTCAATGCTTGTTAAAGATCCAATTTCTCAGGGCCAAAATGAACGGACGACACCCCGGCCTCAAAGCTGACGCCAAAGCCCACGGATTCATCTCCATCTTCAAGGAAGGTGACGCCGTTGGCCAGGAACGCCGCCTCCAGCAATGATAGAGTTTCCAGCCGAATAGCAAGAATGCCACTGGATGTTTCAAGGCGCTTTATTGTTGGCGTGGATACTCCAGCTACCTCAGCGACCTTTGCTTGGGTCCATCCTAGCGCTGCCCGCGCTTGCCTAAGCTGTTCTGCTGTTTTTAACCCCATGGGATAATTAATGATACCTCAGGTATTGCTGTGCCTTAAGCACTGTGTTATATACTCTAGGTATCAAAGAATATCCTCCTGGAGCAAGATCAAATGTTCAACAGATCCAAAACCTTTGTGTCGTGAAGAGCAACTGTCAAGCTGAACATAAGAACGATGACCAGAGAAATGTTTGAAATTTTGCCGCTGAATCAAGCCGGCTTGGGAGGGAGCGCCAACTCCCAATCCAAGCCTAACCACACACCGAAAGGAACTTCGGAAATGGCTAATCAAACTCATACCACCAACATTGAAAATAAACAGTCGTCGCTTGCTGATCGCATAGCGCGCACCCGGATGCGCATTATCGATCTCGAATGTAAGCCGTTTGGCTGCCATGTGGCTGAGCAAATTTCAGCCGCTCGCGCCGAACTCAATAGTCTTCGCGCGCAATTGGATAAGGCTGCCTAGACGCCGACGCGAAAACTCAGGCGGGCATGATATTCAAGCCCGCCTTCCATCAAAGTGATTCTTGAAAGTTACGCCGCCCTAGATCGCAAGCTGGGGCGGTGGCGGGGAGGCTCTGTGTTTGGCGACCTGACCCTCCCCGCCGTCTTGCGAACCCGCCGAGCCTTGCGACCGGCAGAAACATGAAAGAGCTATCACGATGTCCAACGACATTCTACCGAAGCAAACGGCTGCAAATGGCGGCGTCATAACGATGTCCAGCCGCGAAATCGCTGAACTTCTTGAAAGGTGGCACGATGATGTAAAACGGAGCATTAAGCGGCTTGTCGACCGTGGTGTAATTTCAGAACCGCCGATGGCGGGTGTCAAATACACCAACGCGCGCGGTGCGGATCGGACGGAAACCGTCTATCAGCTGTGCAAACGCGACAGCTATGTCGTCGTTGCTCAGCTTTCGCCAGAGTTCACGGCACGGCTCGTTGACCGTTGGCAGGAACTTGAGGCGCAAGCCCAGGCGGCCCCCGCCATCGACGTTCGCAATCTCGGCCAGCTGCAGAATATCGCGATGCAGTTGATCGAGGTCAACCAGGAGCAGGCCGCCCAAATCGAAGACATGCGCGAGGATGTCAAAGCGCATGAGCGGCTGGTGAAGGCGGACGGCACGATCTGCATTACGGACGCTGCGAAAAACCTTGGGATCAGACCGAAAGACCTTTTCCAGTGGCTCAATTCGAACGGGTGGATTTATAAGCGCCCGGGTTGCGCGTACTGGCTGGGCTATCAGACTCGCTGCAATGCCGGCGACCTCGACCATAAAACGACGACCGTCTTGCGCGCTGACGGCACCGAGAAAATCACCGAGCAAGTTAGAGTGACGGCCCAAGGGCTTTCAAAGCTGGCAAAGCTCATCAAGCCGGTCGTACAGGAGGTTGCGTAATGTCGAAGCACTTAGAGCAACTTCCGTTTGCTGACCTCATCAACCTCTATGACGCATATGGACGCGCGCATGAGACGCTTGCCTGGTATCGGGTCACGGAATTCGCTCTCGCCTTCGCACCGAACGCCATGAATGGTCGTTCATAAGCAAGCACACGAACGTCATGCTTTCGCACGAGGCTGCGCAGTTTGCCCTCAAAGGCAGACATCATCGGCCCCACGGCTTGGGGAAGGTTCCACGTTTCCATATGCGGGCGCTCACCCGGCGCGCCCAAGGAAACGCCGACGTTACGCCCTAAATCGAGCGCAACGATTTTCATTCTTCGTCGCCGTCTTCTTTGGCATCATCGTCAATGACGTCTTCATCGGCTTCGTCGTCATCTTCGTTGACGGCTTGAAGAAGCTCGTCGCCTTCGTTGGCCCCCGCTTATCTCCATGCTTAACCAGAAGAAGCGCCTTCCCATAACCCTTGACCCGCGCCGAACCTTCACGCCCATGCAGAAGGCGAAGCTCTTTATGCGGTCGAAGGGAAGGTGCGACATCTGCAAGGAAAAGGTCAAAGGAACCTGGATTGCAGGCCACTACTCTATTCCCCATGCATTAGGCGGCCCAACGACACTCGAGAATGGCCGCGTTGAATGCCGCCAATGCGCAAGACAGACGCACGCTGAAGATACAACAACCGTTGCGAAGACAAAGCGGATGGAAAAGAAGTTCAAGGAAGGCCGCGGTCGCAAGCGCAAAGGCGAAAAACTGAAATCGCGCGGCTTCGACCGGAGATGGAAACGGAAACTGAATGGAAAAGCGGAGTTGAGAGATGAATAGCAACAAAGGAGTAAACCAAGATTGATGTTTCCAGTTTCCAGCAACTATTCAGGACCTGAGGTCGAAAAGTTTATCTCGCTTGTCGATGGCAGCAATTGGTCGATTGATGAGTGCTGGGAATGGTTGGGATACAAAACAAATCGTGGATATGGACTATTTCATCCGGCGAAACGAAAGCACATTCGCGCGCACAGATATGCCCTTCAGCTATACCTAGGCCGCACGCTTGAAGCATTCGCACTTCACAAATGTGATAATCGAAGCTGTGTTAATCCGCACCACCCGTATGAGGGATCGCAGGGACGAAACATGCGTGACATGGTCTTACGAGGCCGATCACAGTGGGGCGAGCGGAGCATCCGGGCAAAAATTACTTTCAACGAGGCCATAGCTCCAGCGCTACTCTTCCGATCTGGTCACTCCCTCTCGAAGATTGCTGAATTCTTTGAGCTGAACCCAGCAACGATACATTGCGTTGCTTGCGGGAAGAATTGGATTGAGGCGCACGATGTCGTTGATCTGATCGAGCCGATAGGAGTTACCGGAACGCACCAACAGCCGGGCACTTCAAAAAACTAGTTCGAAAACTTGCACATTTTCGACGCAAGAACGTCGCAGTCGATGAGAGGAAGTCATGTCAAACGAAGCTCGATATCCACTACAATGGCAGGACGGTGTAGCGCGGACAAAATATTACGCACGCACCAGCTCCGACCGCTTCAAAGTGACTTGGGACAAAGCCCTTGATGAACTTGAAAGCGAAGTTGATCTCATGGGCGCCGCGAACGAAGTCATTTCATCGTGGCTACCATTAGGACGGCGCGGAAACGCGCTAGCAGGTCAAGCGCGCCGCCACATCGACGACCCGGGCGTTGCCGTCTACTTCACGAAAGACAACAAACGACTTTGCATCGCGGTCGATAAGTATGACACGCCGCTGGGCAACCTAAGAGCAATTGGACTCGCCTTAAAAGCGCTTCGAGACCTTGAACGCCATGGCGGCGGGCACCTGCTTACAACAGCAATGAAGGGCTTCGAAGCCCTCCCCTCGGATGACCACTGGTGGACAACGCTGGATGTCGATCGCTCGGCGCCACTTCCTGAGATCAAAACCGCTTGGCTGCGAAAAATGAAATCTGCTCACCCGGACGCTGGCGGAAATGACGTCATGGCCGCAAGGATCAATGATGCCTGGACGCGCGCGCAGGCGGAGCGACACTAAGAGGAAGAGATGTCAGGTTTCGAACTTATGGTCGCTACTGTGGGCACTTTCGCGATTGGCTTCGTCTCTGGCCATAGTTGGGCGGAGGATCGGTGATGGCTGAAGATACGAATGCGTCACTACTCCCCTGCCCGTTTTGCGGAGAAAAGGGCGTCATGTGCTGCGGCGGACCTGGGAATTATTTTGTCGCGTGTAACAAGTGTCACGCAACGTCTGATGATGGCAGCGAAGAGCGCGCCATCGAAAATTGGAACCGGCGATCTCACCACTGCGAACGCCCCGAGGTTACTGCATGACCGAAGAACGCTTTTTCCCCATACTCATGCCGGAAAAGCTCGCCAAGGAATATTTGGGCGGGGCAGCGCCTGACCAGCTAATCGTCCCTATCGTTATGGGGCACCGCCGCTGGTATTCCAGAGAGGCGCTTGACCGTGCTGTGCGGGAAAAAGGCAGGATTTTGCCCGTTGAGGGATCGGCGGGCCGTGGTGGGGCTGAAGAGGCATATGACGAGTTGAAAAAAGCAGCGTCCGGCTGACTTACCAAAAGGGCTCTATATTTCGGAGACCCTCGGGAAGAGATACGTCTATGCCTGGCGGCGCGGGCCCCGTCTATTTCAGCCAATCGGCACCCCGGCATTTTTTGCCGAATATGAAGCCGCTGTTGAGGCGCGTAAGGCGCCACGGATGAAGAGACCGCAGAGTCAGTGGGCTGGTCCCTGGAAACTGTCCGCTATATTCGACGTCATTACATCACCGACAAGGCGATTTTTGAGGGAAGAATAGCCAAATTTTTTAATCAGAGCACGGAACAAAAATAGGCCAAAACTGTCAACACTTTCGAAAAAAGGTGTCAACACTACCTAGATTGCACTTTCGTTTCAGGTCGTAACTTTTTGTTTTTAAATGGTAGCGGGGGCGAGACTTGAACTCGCGACCTCAGGGTTATGAATCCTGCGCTCTCACCAACTGAGCTACCCCGCCACAGGGGTTTTCCGGACCGCCTCGAAACGTGCGAGACGCGCCGGAAGCCGAGGTCTATAGCCTCCGCCGCCCCTCGCCGCAAGCGTCATTGCGCGAGGATTTCCACCACATAGTCCGCAATGGCGAGACAGGACGTCAGCCCCGGCGATTCGATGCCGTAGAGGCCCATATAACCGGGCGCGCCGTGATCAGCCGGACCGGCGATGAGATAGTCGCCCTCTTCACGCAGCCCGGCGAGCTTCGGGCGGATGCCCGCATAAGCGGGCGCGAGCCGCGCCTCATCGAGCGCCGGCCAGAACCGGCGGATTTCTTGCGCGAAGGCGTCGCGGCGGCTCTCATCGACCGAATAATCGTCATCGTTTTCAACAAACGTAATGTCCGGGCCGAACTTCGCCTGCCCGCCGAGGTCACAGGTGTAATGAACGCCCAAACTGTCCTCGCGCGGCATCGGATAGATCAACCGCGAAAACGGCGCCTTGCCGGCGTAGGAAAAATACTGTCCTTTCCCGTAGTAGAGTTTCGGGATGGAGCCCGGCGGCACGCCATCAATCGCGGCAGCAAGGCGCGGTGCGCCGAGCCCCGCACAATTCACGACAAGCCTTGCCCGCACACGGCCGCTTTCAGCGCCGCCAAAGACCAAATCGATACCACTTTCGCCAATCGCGCCCGAGACGACGTCGCTCGTGAAGGCGATGACGCCGCCCGCCGCTTCAAAATCACCGAGAAGCGCGTTCATCAGCCCGTGACTGTCGACAATTCCCGAGGACGGGGAGACAAGCGCCGCGTCGCATTCAATAGCGGGTTCGAGCGCCCTCGCCGCCTCGCCGGAAATGATCTCAAGATCATCGACGCCGTTTTGTTCGGCGGTGGCTTTCAGCGCCGCGAGCTTCGCCTGCTCCTCCTTGCCAATCGCAACGATCAGCTTGCCGCACCGCCGGTGCGGAACGCCGCGAGTATCGCAGAAGCCGTAAAGAGCGTCGCGCCCCGGCACGACGAGTCGCCCACGCAGCCCAGACGGCCGGTAGGGAATGCCGGCATGAATGACTTCCGAATTTCGCGAAGACGTTTGCGAGCCGATGGTCGTCTCGCGCTCGACGATGACAACCTCGCGGCCGCTTCGTGCGAGCGCCCGCGCCGTCGCCAATCCGACAACGCCAGCGCCGACAACGATGACATCAACCGTTTCCGTCATGACCGCCTTTCACTCGCGGCTCACTCGACGCTCATTGGCGGCGATACTGAATGAACTCGCTCACGCTCGCGAGACTGTCGTAAAGGCGCCGCGCCCGCGCATTCTCCCGATCCGTATGCCAATAAACCCGCGTGAGGCCGCGAGCGTCCGCTTCGGCATAAACAGCTTCGATCAACGTACGCCCAACGCGTGCGCCACGGGCGGACGGATCGACATAGAGATCCTCAAGATAACAATAGCCTGCGCGCGACCACGTAGAGGCATGCGGCAACGCATGCACAAACCCGACGTACGCGCCCTCCGTCTCGGCCACCAGCGCGAAATGCGGCGCGCCCGTCGCCAGGCTCTCAAATAAGGCGTCGGTTTCGGATGCCGGCAGATCCACCTTGTAAAAGTCTAGATAGGCGCTCCAGAGCCGGCGCCAGTCGGCCTCGTGATGCGGCTCAAGCGGTTTAATCGAAACCGTCACAACGCTTCAACGGCAGACGTTGTCTCGCCGATCCAGCCGCCCCCGAGCACACGATCATGAGCATTGTCCGTTGAGTAAAAGACGCAGGCCTGCCCGGGCGCAACGCCCTCCTCCGGCTCATCCAACATGACAACGTAACCATCGTCCCATGTTAAGCGCGCTGGTTTCGGCGGGCGCGTCGAGCGTACTTTGACCGCAACCGGCGTTTCGGCGCGCGCGGCGACTTCTCCATCGCCATCGCCGAGCCAGGTCACGTCTTTTAACCGTATACGGCTCACCATCAGCGCCTCACGCGGCCCTACGACCACGCGCCGGCTTGCTGCATCGAGACGAACGACATAAAGCGGCTCGCCGGCGGCGACGCCCAGGCCGCGACGTTGACCCACCGTATAATGAACAACGCCCTGGTGACGCCCGATCGCCGTCCCGTCCATGGTGACGATCTCGCCCGGCGCAGACGCCCCGGGACGCAACCGCTCAACGACGGATGCGTATTTCCCTTCGGGCACAAAGCAAATATCCTGACTGTCGGGCTTGTGCGCGACCGCAAGGCCGAGCGCCTCCGCGATGCGCCGCACCTCTTCCTTGGCCATATCGCCCAGAGGAAAGCGCAGGAAATCAAGCTGCTCGCGGGTCGTTGAAAACAGAAAGTAGCTCTGATCTTTAGCTGCATCGACGGCCCGACGCAGCTCCGGCCCGCAAGGGCCAACGGCGCGGCGGATGTAGTGTCCGGTCGCCATGGCGGCCCCGCCAAGGTCGCGCGCAGTTTCTAACAGATCCTTAAATTTCACCTGCTCATTGCATCGAACGCAGGGGATCGGCGTCGCGCCCGCGAGATAGGTGTCGGCGAAATCATCCATCACGGCATCTGAGAAGCGACTCTCATAGTCGAGCACGTAGTGCGGAAAGCCAATGCTCTCGGCAACGCGGCGCGCGTCGTGGATATCCTGACCGGCGCAACAGGCGCCCTTTTTCTGGATCGCAAAGCCGTGATCGTAAAGCTGCAGCGTGACGCCGACCACGTCGTAGCCCGCGAGCTTGCACAGAGCCGCGGTTACCGACGAGTCGACGCCGCCAGACATCGCCACGACCACGCGCGCGCCGGCGGGCACGCCGAGATCGATTTTCGGCGCATTGATATGGTCAATTTTGACAGCTTCGGCGATCATCGCGAGAACATAGTGCCGAGTTTTCCACGGCGCCACCCTTCCGGCGGAAATCCCGGACGCGCCATCGCGACACAGGCGGTTTCTCAAGACGGGACGGCGGGCCCATGCACCGGACGCCGCTGCGGGTACCGGAAACAGCATCAAACGCCCGCTGCGCCGCCGATCTTTACCATCCCAACACTCGCCGGGGCGCTTTTTCAGCGCAACCGAAACGCTGCGCATACTGACCCATTCCGCACACGGCCTTTCTCCGATGTTCAGTATTGAAACAGCCCACCCTCTAATTTTTCACCAATAATCAACCACTTATGGAAGCTTTTACCAAGCTGTTTATTCGTTTTTTAAAAGCCCGCCGCTAGGGTTGGGAAAGTCGAGTTGTGTATCAAGGGGATTAGGCGCTAATGACTGTCGTTGTGAATGATGGCGCATCGCCGGAGAAAAAGGAGCCCTATGTCATAGGGCCCGACGGCACGCCGCTAACGTTAAAAGACCTTCCGCCCACCAGCACCAAGCGGTGGGTGATCCGTCGTAAAGCCGAAGTGGTCGCCGCTGTGCGCGGCGGATTGCTGACGCTGGAAGAGGCATGCGAGCGTTATACGCTCACGGTCGAAGAATTTCTGTCCTGGCAAAAGGCGATCGACCAATTCGGCCTGCCGGGCCTCCGGGCGACCCGGGTGCAGCAATATCGCTGACCGGCGATCCCTTTAGTTGAGTTGCGAGAAAGCCCGCAGGCGTCGCCGCGGGCTTTTTGCCATGCCTGAACCGGCTTCGTGGGAACAGCGAACAGATTTCTGCGTGAACAGCGTTAACGCGCATTAACAATCTCGACAGGCGTTTGATTTCGCGTGCGTCGGCGTTGGTGACGCGGTATAAACAAGACGCTTTCGCAATGGACGCTGGCGTTGCAAATGCGCGCCACAGCGACAACTGCGATTGCGGTAATCGACCTAGTTCAACCGGCTCGCGAAGCTGGTTTCAGTGAAACGGCATCAATCGCTATGATGAAATTCATCGCCTCCGATCTCGAAACGGCGAAAGCAAAGGCAATTCGAGCATTGGGGGCGCAAGCGACCATCGTGTCCGTGCGCGAGTTACCGAGCGGCGACGTCGAGGTCTCAGCCTCCGACAAGCCGGCGCCGGCCGCCCCGGAGCCGGCGCGCGAGGCGCAATATGCCGGCGCCGCGCGGCAGGCGGTCGACGAAGGCCCCTTCAAGACGAGCGCCGGCCAGCGCCTTAATGAAAAAGTCGAGCATCAGTTTTCAGAAGACGCCCTCGCCAAACTCAGCGGCCAGCTCGCCGGCGGCAAGCACCAGCAAACCCTCGATATGAGCGATATCGCCGTGCGCGGCATCGCGGAAATCCTCGCGCCGCATGGCATCGGCGATGCATTGATCCAGGCCGTCGTCGCCGGCGCGCGGCGCGCCCGGATCGATGAAGATCTTTACCGCCTTGAGGCGGGCTTTTCCGATGCGTTCAACTACGCCCCCTTACACTTTTCGCCGACCGCGCCGATCATGCTGGTCGGACCGACCGGCGCCGGCAAAACGTCCATGGCCGCAAAGCTTGCCGCCGCAGCAACCGACGCCGGCGCAGGCGCATTTATGATGACGGCCGATGTTGGGCGCGCCGGCGCGGTCGAGCAAATCCGCGCTTACGGAGACTCTCTCGGCGCCGACTATTTCATTATCGAATCGCCCCTCGACGTGCAGCAGATCCTGCGCAGTCACAAACCGGCCGGCGCTGTCATTCTCGATACGCCCGGCGTCAGCCCCTATGACGGCGGCGACCTCGCGGCGCTAAAGAGCTATCAGGACGCCGCGAACGCCGAACCCGTTCTGGTCCTGCCGGCGGGCGGCGACGCCGCCGAATACGCCGACTGGGCGCATGCCTTTTATGACTTCGGCGTGCGGCGCCTTGCGCTCACCAAGTTCGACGCCACCAAACGCGTGGGCGCGGGTCTCGACGCTGCATTCAGCGCGGGGCTCGCGCTGGCGCAATTTTCAGAAACCGCTTTTGTCTCCGAGGGCGTCTTGCCGGCGACGCCCGAATTTCTCGCGCGCCGCCTGATCGCCAGCCGTCCGCGCCAGATCGGATAACGACCGCAGAGCGCAAAAAGAAAAAGCGGGCCCGAAGGCCCGCCAGATCAATCCAGATATTGTTATTTTTATATCCGAACGCCCCCCACTTCCCGGCGTCGGTTCGGTTATGCTTGTCGGACGCGTTACTGCGACCCAAGCAAAGCTGTGGGATCGACAGATTTGAGGTTCTGTCTGATCTCAAAATGGAGTTGCGGCGATCCGACCGAGCCGGTCTGACCAACCTTGGCGATTACCTGCCCCTGGCGCACGCGCTGACCTTTGCGCACCAGCATGGCGTCGTTATGCGCGTAGGCGGTGACGAAACCGTCAGTGTGCTTCACAAGCAATAAGTTGCCATAACCGTCGAGCTCGGAGCCGCGATAAACGACTTCGCCGTCGGCGGCCGCGCGCACCGGCGTTCCCGCCGGGGCGGCGATATTGACGCCCTCATTGCGGCGCCCGAGCGCGCCCGAGCCGTAGTTCGAGATAACAGCGCCCTTGATCGGCCATTGAAAAAACCTTGAAGGCTGGCTCGCCGGCGGCGCGGTGTAGGACGCGTTGCGCGCGATGTCGGCGACATTGCGCGGCGTCGCGGGCTCGCGGTCGAGACGCAGTTGCGTCGCTGGCGCAGACGGCTGATAGGCGACGGGGGCGTTGCGCCCGCCCGGCGCCATGAGACGCTGCCCCACAGAAAGCGTGTAAGGATAAGAAAGACCGTTGGCGCGCGCCAACTCATTGACCGAAACGCCCGTCGCACGCGAAACCGCATAAAGCGTATCGCCGCGGCGAACCGTATAAACCGAGCTCTGTTGGGAAGCGCGCGACGCCTGCGCCATGACGGGTGCGGCCGTCGCCGTCGCGGACGGCAATCTCAACGCCTGCCCGATCCGCAGCGTATAGGGCGGACGCAGATTATTCTCCGCCATGATCGCTTTTGGGCTAACATTGAAACGGCGCGCAATGGCGTAAACCGTGTCGCCTGGCTGGACTTCAGCATAACCGCCGCGAACCTGGGTCGTCTTGGTTTCGTAGCGCACAGGCTGCTGCTGATAGACCGCAGACTGGACGGGCGCGAGCTGCGCAGGTTCGACGGACGCTGGCGCAATCGCAGCGCCATAAGCGGGCGATGTATATGGTTGCGACGAATATTGCGGCTGCGCGTTGCGCGCCGCCATCTGCTGCTTCAGATAAATCTCTTCCGGCGAATTATAAATTCGCGCCGCGTTTGAACCGTCAGCGCCATAAACGACGGGCGCTTGACTGCCGCTCGATCCACATGCGGCCAAAAGAGCCGCGGACGACGCAAGCGCGCTCAACATGAAAAAACGCTTCAACGATGAACAGGATCGGGACTTAACTTTGCCGTTCATAGAGCCCTCCACGGCGTAATGACGATTCGAGTGGACGGTCATAAACTTCGGTTAACAATGGGTTAATTTGTTAACTTGAAACCGCTCAATTCTCTGCGAACGCGGTTTTTAAAGACGAAAGCGCGTCCTGATGCGTTAAGGCAAGATGCAAGGGCGTGATCGATATGCGCCCGTCATAGATCGAGCGCAGATCGACCCCTTCGGGCGGATCGGAAAGCTCGCCCGAATAACCGTACCAATAATAGCGACCTCCGCGCAGATCCTTGCGTTCTTCCGCAAATAGCTGAACGGCGTCGCGCTTGCCTTGAGACGTGACGTCAACGCCGCCAACGTCTTCCGGGTCGCGGTCGGGAAAGTTCACATTAATGACGACGTCTTCAGGCCAACCGGCCTCGATCAACCGGCGTACGATACCGGCGCCGTGCGCCTCCGGCGTCGCCCAGCGCGCACTGTCCCGGGTAAGGCGCGACAGAGAAAGCGCAATAGAGGGAATGCCCATGGTCATTCCCTGAAACGCCGCGGCGATGGTTCCCGAAACGGTTACGTCTTCTGCAACGTTCTGGCCGTTGTTCACACCGGAAAGGAGGAGGTCCGGTTTTTTGTCGTCGAGAATTTTTGTGACGCCCATCAGCACCGCATCTGATGGCGTGCCGTTCACAGCAAAGCGCCTTTCGCCGAACTTACGCACACGGATGGGGTGCGCGAGGGTCAGCGCCCGTGCTGCGCCCGATTGTTCGTCGAGGGGCGCAACCACCCAGACGTCGTCAGAGATTTCCTGTGCAATCTTAACAAGACTTTCCAGGCCGCGCGCGTGAACGCCGTCGTCATTGGAACATAGAATACGCATAATCTTACTCTCTCTCGCGACGATGGGGTGCGGGCGCCTGGCTCTTAAAAGCTACGACGCCTGCTTTTCAATCTTTTCCGCACCGCCCATATAGCCGCGCAAGGCGTCCGGAATAACGACGGAGCCGTCCGGTTCCTGATAATTCTCCAAAAGCGCAACCATGGTGCGCCCGACCGCAAGACCGGAGCCGTTCAGCGTGTGCACGAAGGCCGGATGCTTTTCTCCTTCCGGGCGATAGCGCGCGTTCATCCGCCGCGCCTGGAAGTCGCCGCAGTTGGAGCAGGAGGAGATTTCGCGATATTGCTCCTGCCCCGGCAACCATACTTCGATGTCGTATGTCTTGCGGGCGGAAAAACCCATATCGCCGGTCGACAGAACCATGGTGCGGAAAGAAAGACCGAGGCGCTTCAGGATGGCTTCCGCACATTCCGTCATGCGTTCATGTTCGGCGACGGATTGGTCCGGCTCCGTCACCGAGACTAACTCAACCTTGGAGAACTGGTGCATGCGGACAATGCCGCGCGTATCGCGTCCGGCCGCCCCCGCCTCCGAACGGAAACAGGGCGTCCATGCGGTAAACCGCAGAGGCAGCGCGTCGGCGCTGAGGATTTTTTGACGCACGATGTTCGTGAGCGAAACTTCCGCCGTTGGGATGAGCCAATGGTCGCCCGTCGTCTTGAAAAGGTCTTCGGAGAACTTCGGCAGCTGTCCCGTGCCGTAAAGCGCGTCATCGCGCACGAGAAAAGGCGGCGCGCACTCGGTATAACCAAATTCTTCCGTATGCGTATCGAGCATGAAATTGGCGATAGCGCGCTCAAACCTGGCAAGCTGCCCGGTCAACAGGACGAACCGCGAACCGGACATGGTTGCCGCCGTTTCAAAATCCATCTGCCCCAGTCGTTCGCCGATATCGAAATGCTCGGCGGCATTCTCAATCTTCCGCGCCTCGCCGATTTTGCGCACTTCGACATTCGCCGCTTCGTCTTCCCCGTCGGGCACGCCCTCCCCCGGCAGGTTGGGCAAAGACGACAGGATGTCGGAAATCGCCTCACGCACGTCTTTCAGGGTCGCTTCCGCTGCCGGCATGTCCGATTTGATGGCGTCAACCTCGGCCCTCAGACGTTCAAATTCGTCCTCATCGCCTTTGGCCTTGGCGGCGCCGATGGCCTTGGAGGCGGCGTTGCGGCGCGCCTGCATATCGTTGAGGGTCTCGGTCGTCTGGCGCGCTTTTTTGTCGAGCGCGAGGATCTCACCGGCGCGCGGGCCGGCGCCGCGGCGGGCAAGCCCCGCATCGAACGCGTCCGGGTTTTCACGGATGTATTTGATGTCGAACATGGGGCCCTCATGTAGAGGTGTCGCCGCCGAGGGTCCACCGCTAATTGCGCAAGGCGACTACTGGGTCGCTACTGGGCCGCAGCCGGCTCGGCGTCGCGGGCGGCTTTGCGCCCCGCCAGCGAGACGGAAAGAACCGAAACCTCATAAAGCGCGATAATGGCCGCGCCGAGCACCAGCTGGCTGACCGGATCTGGCGGAGTTAAAAACGCCGCGACGACGAAGATTCCGACAATGGCGTATTTGCGGTTGCGCCTCAAAAAGCCGGCGTCAATGAGCCCCGCCCGCGCCAGAAGCGTCAAAAAGACCGGCAGCTGAAACGCAAAACCGAACGCCATGATCAAGGTGGTGATGAGCGATAAGTAATCGCCGACGCGCGTCAAAAGCTCGATGGTGACGCCCGCGCCCGCCGCCGCCTGTTGCTCCATGCCCACTGCAAAGGACATCACGAACGGCATCAGGACGTAGTAAACCAGCGCCCCGCCGGCGGTGAAAAGCACCGGCATCGCGGCGAGGAACGGCAAAACAGCGCGGCGCTCACGTTTATAAAGACCGGGTGCGACAAACTGATAAATCTCATACGCCACGACAGGGAACGCGAGCGCAATACCGCCCAGAAAAGCAAGCTTCACCCGGGTAAAGAAAAACTCCAGCGGCGCAAAGTAAAGCGTCGGATCTTCGTTCACGCGGCCGACGGCGATCTTGAAAGGGATCACCAGAAATTCATAAAGCGGCACCGAAAAGATAAAGCAAAGGACAAAGCCCGCCGCCACCGCGCACATGGAAACAATCAGCCGGCGGCGTAATTCCGTGAGGTGGTCAAGCAAAGGCGCCGATGACGCTTCGATTTCAGCGGCGTCGTCGAGATCGCCGCCGGCGTTTGTCGGCGCTGGTGTTTTAGGCTCGTCCGCGGTCGTCATGGCGCCTCGCGCACACCGGAACGCTCCTCCGCAGGCTCTTGAGGATCATCAGCGACTTTGTCGACGGGCTTGTTCACAGCCGCCGCGGCTTCCCTGCCTTCCGCGTTCAACTCGTCAGCGGCGTCACGCATGACGCTGTCGATGGGCTTCACCGCTTCATCGAGTTCCCGCTTTGCTTCAGCCAACGGATTGTTCTTTTTCAAGTCTTCAATCTCGGCGCGCAAATCTTCCATCTCCGCTTCACGCGCCATCTGGTCAAAAGCGTTGGTAAACTCGGCCGCCATCTCGCGCGCCTTGCGCACCACCGATCCAGCCGACCGCATGAGCTTCGGCAAATCTTTCGGACCGACCACAATCAATGCGATCACCGCAACAAGGATCAGTTCAGGAAAACCGAATTGCGGAACCAGACTCACGATCCTGGCGCCTCAACAGTCAGACATGCAGACCATTCAATGATCGCCGGAGCGAAAAAAGGGGAAAGATCTTTCATCATAAGGACGCTCAGAGTAACGGCGCCATCGCATACGACAAACGCGGCGTTTTGCGTTTTCGGCGCTAAGCAGAGGGTTCTTTATCTTTCGCGGTATCTTTGGCGGGCGTTACGTCCATCGCCTTGTCGCCGCGGTCTTCAATCGACTGATCGTCTTCATCCTGCAGGCCCTTGCGGAAGGACTTAATGCCCTTCGCGAAATCGCCCATCATCGACGAAATGCGACCGCCGCCGCCAAAAAGGAGCAGCGCGATCACTAAAATTATAACGATTTGCCAGGGTCCAATCGCGCCCATCTCATACGCCTCAAATGCTATGGCCTTCAAAAGCCGGACATGCCGCCGCGATCTCTCGAGCGCCAGCAGCGCGCCTTATCTAGAGCGCCCGCGCGCGCCATGCAAACATGTTTGCGCAATCGATCAGCCTTCGGCGGTTTCCTGGTCTTCCTCTGACAGGAAATCCTGCGCGAATTCGGCGTTTTCGCCCTCCTCCGCGTCCTCATCCTCATCACCCGGCGCAGGCGACGGCACCGTAAATCCGGGCGGCAACCGGGCGTCCAAAAGCCCCGCGGCCTTCAGATCCGCCAATCCCGGCAGATCCTCGACAGAGGAAAGCCCGAAATGTTCAAGAAAAGACTGCGACGTGCCGAAAAGCGTCGGACGCCCCGGCGCCTCGCGTTTACCGCGCAGACGCACCCAGCCAATCTCCAGAAGCTGGTCGAGCGATCCTTTGGAGACCGCGACGCCCCGCACGTCTTCAATATCCGCGCGCGTGCAGGGCTGATGATAGGCGATGATCGCCAGCGTTTCGAGCGCCGCGCGGGAGAGCTTGCGCTGCTGAACCTTTTCCTTCTCCAGGACATGGGCCACATCGACCGCCGTGACGAAACGCCATTTGTTGGCGATCTTCGAAAGCGTGACGCCGCGCCCTTCATAATCGGCTGCGAGCTCGTCCATGATGGTCGCGATATCGGCGCCGGCCGGCAGACGGTCAGCGATCGAGCGCACGTCGAGCGGTTCCGCAGCGGCGAACAACAGCGCCTCGACCATGCGCACATGCTCGGCGATATCCTCTTCGGTCCATTCCGGCGCCGCGGCTTCATCCTGCGCGTCGCCATCTTCGGCTTCAGAAGAAGCCTCCCGCGCGTCCTCATCACCGTCGGCAGGCGAGGTTTCTTCGTCGCTTACCGCCGCGTCGCCATCTTCAACGAGCGCGGCTTCTTCCGGGCGCTCTTCCTCCGCGGCCTCTTCGGTCACGGCTTTGGCTTCAACGCCCGCTTCCTTCAAAGGCGTCCCGCCCTCGCCTTTTTCCTGTTGATCGCTCGCTTCCAATTCAGCCTCGTCTGCATCGCCTGCGATTTCGTCCGCGAGCGCCTGTTGAGTTTCACGCGCATCGAGGCCCTTAAAGTCGCGGGCCGCTTCGCCGTCAAGCTCGTTCATTCCCTGCTCCCATTCTCGCCGTCCTGGCGCCGGCGTACATAAATCGGCTCAAATGCGCCGAGCTGTTTAATGTCGATCCGCCCGTCCTTGGCGAATTCAAGCGCGGCGTTGAACGCGCTCGCGATGACCGAGCTTTCGGGCGCGTCGATATCTTTAATCGGCGCCAGCGTCTGCAGTTCCGACCAGTCTGGTATGGAGCCAAGAATGCGCTCCAGCCGGATGCGCGCCATTTCGATGGAATACACCTTGGGCGGATCAATATGGTATTCGCGGTCAACGGCGGCGATCCGCTGCGTTGTGTAGGCGTGCAGAAGCTCGTAAAGGTCCGCGCGCCATTCAGGGGTCCGCGTGACGCGCACGCCCTCCGGCGCGCCGCGTGGAAAAACATTGACGCCAAGCTGCGGCAGAGCGTCGAGCTTGTCGACCGCTTCCCGCATCGCCTCAAGCCGCTGCAGCTGGAATGCAAGACGCGCCGCCATTTCATCGGCGGTGGGCTCATCGCCCTCCTCTTCAAGGGCCGGGAGAAGGATTTTCGACTTCAGGAAAGCAAGCCAAGCCGCCATCACCAGATAGTCGGCTGCAAGCTCCAGATTGCGCTGCTTGGCGATCTCCACGAACTGAAGATACTGATCGACAAGCGCGACCATGGAGATCTTGCGCAGATCGACCTTTTGAGACCGCGCCAGCTCCAGAAGAACATCGAGCGGGCCTTCATAGCCGTCGAGATTGACGATCAGCGCATCGTAGTCAGCCTCGTCCGGCCCATCGGCGACGATGCGCGTCGGCGCGTCCCAGTCATCGCCGCCGCCCGCTTCGTCAGCCGACGTCTCGTCCGCGTTCGCAACTGCAGGCGCGTCCTCTGGCGACAACGGCGCATCGTCAGGCGCGCCGGCCGTTTCCTCGTCCGGATCGATCATCTCACTCGCTTCGCGCGCCATTCCCGGTCCCTGCACCCAATCCCCGCAGCAAAAAGCTTTTTTCCAACAAACCGGCCCCGGTTTTGTCGCCTTTTGCCGTAAACGATTATTTTACCGGCGATTCTTCCGGCCGCCTATGAAATTTACCTTTTATTAGGATTTAAAAATTGTGAAGCGCCCAGATATCGACGCTTTCTTGAAGCATTTTGCGCTGCGAAGCAGCAATCCGGGCCAAATCGCATGAAATCCAACGGAAAAGCATGGTCGTTTTTTGCGGTCGCCGTCGTCGCAGCGGTTATTGCGGGAGGCGCCTTTTTCCATATCCTCCAACCGAAACCGCGATCAGCTCTTGAAAAAATGACCAGCCACGAGCGGCTCGCCTATTTCGACCAACGAGAAGCGTACGATCTCGTTGGATATTACTGCGGCGATGCAGAACTTTCGAGCACCCTTGAAAAAGACCTGGAACAGGCGCTGCGGGATAAAGGCGTTGGCGCATGCTCTTCAGGCGATCTCAAAAGAACAGTGCCCAGCGGCTGAACGCGCGCGCGCCGTTGCTATCAGGCGACCAGCACCGGCTTTAGCAGATTGGCGAGCTCCTCATAAAGCGGCGCGGTTTCGCGGTCATCCGCCTGCCGCGCCGCCGCCAATGCGCTTTGCGCACGCGTCGCTGCGGCGCCCTCAAGGGCAGGAACCACCGCAGCGGCGGCTGTTTTCTCTTCCAGATCGTAGTTGCAGCAAAGCGCGATATCGCAGCCCGCGGCAAGCGCTTTTTCAGCGCGCTGAGCAAGCGAACCGCCGAGCGCCTTCATTTTCAGATCGTCGCTCATCAAAAGCCCGTCGAACCCGATATCGCCGCGGATGATTCTGTCAATCACCGTTTTCGACGTCGTGGCCGGCTCGTCCGGGTCGATGTCTTCGTAAAGCACATGCGCTGTCATCGCCATCGGCGCATCGCGAAAGCCGCAAAAGGGCGAAAAATCCACCGCGGCGAGGTCGTCGCGGCGTGCGCCCACCCGCGGCAGTTCAAGATGACTGTCGCAGAGCGCGCGCCCATGGCCCGGCAGGTGTTTGATGACCGGCAAAGCGCCGCCATCCATCAGCCCCTCCATGGCGCGGCGCGCAAGGCGCTCAATATCACCGGCGTTCTTTGCGTAGGCCCGGTCGCCGATCACGGATGGGTCCGCATCGGGCTGTGGCACGTCGAGCATCGGCATGCAGTTCACCGTCACGCCGTGGTCGCTCACCAGGCGGCCAAGCAGATATCCATTAAGATAAGAGGCTTCGCCCGCCTTCTTCGGGTCGAGCTTTAGGAGTTCGCCGAAAACCGCCGGCGCCGGATGGGCGGGAAAGACAGGCGGTCGCATCCGCGCGACGCGTCCTCCTTCCTGATCGATCAGAATGGGCGCATCTGCCCGCCCGACACACTCCCGCAACTCATCGCAATGGGCGCGCAACGCCTCCGCCGAAGCGCAGTGGCGCGCGAAAACGATAAAACCCCAGGGGTCTGCGTCACGAAAAAAGGCCCGCTCCTCATCGGAAAGTCGCGGGCCTTCACAATCGAAAATAGCGGCGATGGGCATCTGGCTTAAAGGCCCGCCTTAATTCGCTTTGATGAGGCAATCCTGCCCGCGAACCTTCAGGCCCGTACAGAAATTCTTCGCCGCTTCAGCCGTCGTAAACGGTCCGATGCGCAAGCGATGATAGACGCCGCGGGAGCCAAGATCGGCGCGTTCCACATGCGACGCCTTCCCGTCGAGATAAGAGCCGAGCTTAATCTGCATGCGCGACCAATTGGAAACAGCCTCAGAGTTCGAGCCAAAGGCGCCCACCTGCACCACGTAGTTGCCCGAAAGGGCGTCAACAGCGCTCGCAGGCGCGGCGTTTGAAGCTGCTGACCGCGCCGCCGACGCCGCATCCTCAGCCGCCTGCCGTGCGGTCTCCGCCGCCGCACTCGCGGCGTTTTCCACAGCGTCCGCCGCTGCCGCCGCCGCTGGCCCTGGCGACGGCACTGTCGCATTGGTGTTCAGCGCCGCCGCGTCCTGCGCAGCGAGGCTGGCGAGACGGTCTTCTACTTCTTCGGAAGCCGCCGCCGCCGCATCTTCGACCTCCGCGGCGATAGCGCCAATCGGATCGCTGACATCGCGCGAAACAGGTTCCTCCGGCCCATCGGCAAGGACGGTCACCGGCTCAATGTCGTCGCCGTCAAAGGCGTCATAAACTTCGCGGTTTTCACCGGCCGGCGCGGCATTCGCGGTTTCAATTTTGACGGGCTCAGGGTCGGCCGCAACATACGGCGTATTGGTTGTCGCGTTGCTGGCGCCGGTCTTCATGCCCTGCTGATAAGCAATCCAGACAACCGCCGCGAACGCGCCAAGCATGACGATGCCCATGATAAGAACGACGAACCCGGACAGGCCGCGTTCATCTTCTTCATCGTCGAACTCGTCATACTCTTCGTATTCGTCTTCGAAGGTTTCGGTTGCTTGCGTCATCTTATCAGTCGCTCCTTGCCAGCGCCCCTGTTCGTTCCGTTTACGCCCTGTTGGTTCCGCTTACGCTAAATGCTGTTGCGCCAACGCATACCACGCAGTCGTCGACGGCGAATCGCTCGGCGCAGGGATTGTAACACTCTCGCAAATCAATTGAGAGTGTCAGTCGCCAATTTCCGCGGCAAAAAGACGGCGATATTCACGCATGGCGTATCTGTCCGTCATGCCGGCAATGTAGTCGCATACGACGCGCGCGAGCTTTTTCTCATCGGCCGCTTCATAGCGCGCGCGCCATTCCGGCGGCAATGTCTCCGGTTCGGAAAAAAACACATCGAACAAGGATTTAACAATTCGCTTGGCCTGACTGCGCGCGCGATTGACGCGAAAATGACGGTACATGTTCTGGTGCAGGAAGGCGCGCAAGCCATCAAGGTCCTTGTCCATCTGCGATGAGAAACCGCATAAGGACGCGCCGTGGCAGCGCACGGCGTCTGCATCGCCGGGGTTCGCCGCATCGAGACGCGAACGCGTTTCGGCGAGAACGTCGCTCACCATGGCGCCAATCAGATCGGAAACAGCTTCTGCAATCAAAAGTGTGCGCGGCGCGCCCGGAAACTTCTCATCGGCGGCGCGCACCGCCTCGCCAAGGAGCGGCAGTTCCCGCGCTTCGTCGAAACTGAAAAGACCGGCGCGCAGACCGTCATCGACGTCGTGATTGTTGTAAGCGATGTCGTCGGCGATCGCCGCCACCTGCGCTTCCAGAGAAGGATACGTATCGAGCCAGAGATCGTGCCCCTCAGCATATTCCACAATCGCCGCCGGCAAAGGCTCGTCGGACCGCGCGAGCGCCCCCGTCAGCGGACCATTGTGTTTGACGACGCCTTCGAGCGTCTCCCAAGTGAGGTTGAGCCCATCGAACGCCGCATGGCGCCGCTCCAACTTGCTCAAAAGCCTCAGGGTTTGGGCGTTGTGATCGAACCCGTCATAGGGCGCCATGCATTCTTTCAGGACGTCCTCGCCCGTATGACCGAAAGGCGGATGCCCGAGATCGTGCGCGAGCGCGAGACACTCTGCGAGGTCTTCATCGAGCTGCAGAGCGCGCGCAATCGTTCTGGCGATCTGCGCCACTTCAAGGCTGTGGGTGAGACGCGTTCGAAAATGGTCGCCCTCATGGGAGACAAAGACCTGCGTTTTGTGCTTCAGACGCCGGAAAGCCACAGCATGAACAACGCGGTCACGGTCACGCTGGAACTCCGTCCGGATGGCGCTTGGCGGCTCAGCGAAAAGCCGCCCCCGGCTCGCCTCCGCGCGCGCCGCATAGGGCGCGAGCGGCGCCGGAAACGCACGCAAGCTCACGAAAGAACTCCCGACGTCGGGCATTCAAATTCTTTTTCAATCACTTAAACAAAGAATCCTTGCATGTAGCATTACCTTCATCGCGTGTGGCAAGCCTGAAACCGTTCATCGCGCCTCGTCCTATTGATCAGAAACGTCACCCGTCTCACCGGCGTCATCGCCCACCAAGGTCGGCTCCGAAACTCGCGTCCAGATCAAAGATCGACAAACGGGACCGACGCAGCCCTTCACCTGCAAGGTGCCGTCCTCTTTCAGGGTGATACGCGAGCGGTAGGTTTTTCCGTCTTCGGGATCGTAAATCCGGCCCTTTCGCCAATCGTCCTTCTTTCGCTGGAACCCCCATATTATGGGCAGCCCAATCAGCGGCCTTGCCTGCAGCGCAGGATCAGGATTGTTGACGTCCGTTTCAGCCTCCTGAACCGCCGGATCGATCCACGCCAGAGCGCCGCATGGCCCCTGATCGTCAGATCCGCAGGGTGCAATCCTCACATGGGCGCTGCCGTCATCGGTTAGCCAAAGCCCCTCAACATCAAGGTTTTCGGCGCTCGCACTCCCCGCCGCCGCCACGATAATACTCAAACCCAGCCACATTTTTCGGATCTCCCTGCCATTAACCCTATTGAACGCCCGCCCCCGATATAATGGATTTCCGCGCCGAGGCGAGCCGATTTTCACCGCCCCCTTTTCTCGGAGCGCCCGCGCGCCTATTTTAGTCACGAATAATCAGTATTTGAGGCCAAAGCTCCATGACCGCCGCAGCAACCCCTGTGACCGTTTCTTCTCGCGCCGCGACCAAGATCGCAGAGATTTTGTCGAACGAACCCGCCGGATCGATGCTTCGCGTCGCCGTCGAGGGCGGCGGCTGTTCCGGCTTCCAGTATACGTTCGATATCGTTCTGGACGCCAATGACGACGATCTCGCCCTCGACGCAGACGGTTATCGCGTCCTCATAGATCCCGTTTCCGTCGATTACATGGCCGGCTCAGAGATCGACTTCGCCAACGAACTGATCGGCGCATCGTTCAAAATCATCAATCCAAATGCGACCGCATCCTGCGGCTGCGGTACGAGCTTCGCGCTTTAACGCACCCGCATAACCAAAGCCTCACTCAAGGTTGGTGATGATGCCGGCGTCTTCCTTGACGAGTTCGGCGCCGGTTTTCCATATATCCCGCCCTTCCCACTGCGCCAGCAGTCCGTCGAGCCATTTATGGTTCATGGGCGAGGCGACGAAGAACTCTTCGACAAATTTATCGCGCACATAGTTATGCTCAAAAGCGGGCGTTTCGACGCGTTCGTCCGTAACCGAATCGAACGACGCCGGCTCGTGAAACATAAACCGCGACGACCGGGCGGCAAGCCGCTCGTCGCCTCTTAGAAAAATCGGCACGCACATAGACGCGCAGCGCCCATGACGGCCGACGCGCGTTGTCACTTTGTGGCTCTGCTTGATCTTCTCGATCTCGGCGACGACCGCCCGCCCCTCACCCAGCGACCCGCCCGGCGAATTGAGGTCGATAATGATTTCCCGTCCACCTGTTTTATGTTCCTGAAAAGCCGCTTCCAGGCGTCCCGCCATAGGAAACTCAACCGGGCTCGACCACGCTAGGACGACGGCGCCGCCACGCGTCTCGCTGACTTTGAACTGGCCCCGCCCAGCCGCGATTTTCGCTTCGTTGGAACGCGCGATGAGAACGGTCAGCGCGAAAAGACAAAGCAGTAAAATGATATTGACCGGCGGTTTTAATAGCCCGTTCATTGAAGACCCATGGAATACTCTACGCTGCCTCTTTGTTACGATCGATATCCGCGTGGAGGGCGCCCAAAACCGCTCCGCGAGCACGACCGTATCACGTTAAAGAGCGCAGCATAAAAGCCGCAGCAAATGTGGTAAAGACGATCCACCAATCGGGCCCGGACGCGCGCCCAAACCATGGAGCGAGAACAAGAATGTCCGTCAGAACCAGCGCCGTCGTCGCTATCGACGCCTCGATCGACAAGGTCTTCGACGCAGCTGCGGCGGTCACGCCAAGCGATATTTTCCAAGCCCATTTTCCGATCCCCGGCGTCGCGGCGTGTAACGGCCATGCTGAGCCCTGGAGCGCCATCGGCGAGACGCGGGAGTTGACACTGACCGACAAGTCGTCGGTTCTGGAGGAACTCATCGCCTTTACGCGAGCATCGACCTTCGCCTACCGGGTGCAGGGTTTTGTGGGCCTGTTCGGCCTTCTGGCGCGCGAGGCGAAAGGGGAATGGCATTTCACATCGCTCGGGGAAAACAAATCCCAAATTGACTGGACCTACAGCTTTTCCCCAACGGGACCGATCGCCGAACCGCTGTTATGGTTTGTGGTGAAATTGTTCTGGCCGCGATATCAACGCGCGGCCCTTAAGCGCATCAAGTCAGACATCGAAGCGCCCGCGGTCTGACCGACCGTCCCTTTCTGCTTGGCGCCCGTCGCGGCGGCGCCTATTGTCTTCGCTCGTTGACGCGCACGCCTTACAGGTGCGGGCGGCGGATTTCCGAATGCACCGAAAAAGACAGCACCGAAAGAACGACGCATGCCTCTTAAAATCGCGACTTTCAACGTCAACTCCATCAATGCGCGCCTGCCGCGGATTTTGGAGTGGTTCAAAGAAGCACAGCCTGACGTCGCGGTCCTTCAGGAAATCAAATGCATCGACGAAAAATTTCCGGCACTCGAATTCGAAGATCTTGGCTATCATGTCGAGGTGCACGGACAAAAAACCTATAACGGCGTCGCGCTGCTCTCAAAACACCCGGTCGAGGATGTCATGCGCGGCCTGCCCGGCGATAAAACCGACGAACAGGCGCGTTACATTGAAGCGCTGATTACGCCGTCTACGGACGATGACGGCGAAAGCACGCCCATACGCGTCGGCGGCCTTTACCTTCCCAACGGCAATCCGGCGCCCGGCCCGAAATATGACTACAAGCTGAAATGGATGGCGCGTCTCAAAAAGCACGCCGAAAAGCTTCTCTCGCAAGAAGAAGCATTCGTTCTCGCCGGCGATTATAACGCCATCCCCCAGGCGGAGGACACCCATGACGCAGCGGCCTGGGAGGGCGACGCCCTTTACCGGCCCGAAACACGCACCGCCTTCCGCGGTCTTCTTAATCTCGGGCTGCTCGACGGACTTCGCCAATGGGACCCAAGCGGCGTTCACTACACCTTCTGGGACTATCAGCGCGGCGCGTGGGAAAAAGATCACGGCATCCGCATCGACCATCTCTTACTAAGCCCGCAGGCCGCAGATCGATTTGTCGGCGCCGGCGTTGATCGCAAAACCCGCGGCAAGGAAAAGCCATCCGATCACGTACCGGTCTGGGTGGAGCTTGCGTAAGATGGAATGGACGCCTGAACAGGACGACGCCCTGCGCGCCGTCGATAACTGGCTGAAGAAAGGCGACACGCCGGTCTTTCGACTGTTTGGATACGCCGGCGCCGGCAAGACGACCCTCGCGCGCCATTTCGCCGAGCATGCCGGCGGCGAAGTCGCTTTCGCCGCGTTCACGGGCAAGGCGGCGCATGTCATGCGCCAGAAAGGGTGCACTGACGCAACGACCATCCATGCGCTGATCTACCGTCCCGCCAAAAGCGACGAAGAAGACGAGCCCGCCTTCGCCATCCGGCGCGACGCGCCCGCCTCAAAAGCGGACCTTATCATCATCGACGAGTGCTCCATGGTGGACGAAGACCTTGGTCGCGACCTCGTTTCGTTCGGCAAGCCCGTGCTGGTTCTAGGGGACCCGGCGCAGCTGCCACCGGTCAAAGGCGGCGGCTACTTCACCGACGGCGAACCGGATTTCATGCTCACGGAAATACACCGTCAGGCTGCGGACAATCCGATTATCCGCCTTTCCATGGCGATCCGCGAAGGCGAGCCCTTCGATGAACAGCACGACGAATGCCGCATGATAAGCCGGCGCGACATCGACACCGCCGACATCATGGCGGCGGATCAGATCCTTGTGGGCACCAATCGCACGCGCAAGCGCTATAATGAGCGCCTGCGCGAGCTGCACGGGCTTTCGGGCGATACGCCCGAAGCGGGCGAAAAGCTCGTCTGCCTGCGCAACAACAAGAAAAAGGGTCTGTTGAACGGCGGCATTTGGGAAGTCGCGCAGCGCCTTTCGCCGCGCGGCGGGCGCACCCGCCTTTCCATCCGCCCGGAAGACGGCGGCAAGTCCGTCAACGTATCGGTGCCGCGCGCCTATTTTACGGACGGCCCGGAAACCGTGCCGTGGCCGCAACGCAAAGGCGCGGACGAGTTCGACTATGGCTACGCGCTCACGGTCCACAAGGCCCAAGGCTCGCAATGGGACAATGTCGTCCTCTTCGACGAAAGCTACGCCTTTCGCGAGCATCAGGCGCGCTGGCTTTACACCGCCGTCACCCGCGCTGCAGAAAGATTAACCGTCGTTCGCTAAGGCTGACAAGGCGCATGCAGCGCTTGGAAGACCAAGACTACTTCGCCAAAACCGTCTCCACGAGCGCCGCCTCGAAATCGCGCAAATCATCGATGCCGCCCGCATTCAGCGCCGCACCGGAAACGATTACGTCCACCTCCGGCAATATAAATACATCCGTTCCCCAGAACCCTCCGTGTCCAAATTTTTTATGGCCGTTCAGTTCGTCCGCAAAAAGACCCATTCGGTAGGGGCTGCCGTCGGGATGGTCCGGCGCTTCGATCATCAGCGCCAACGTCTGCGGCTTTTCAAAGATGGCGCCGCCGAACAGCGCGGCGTAGAAACGCGCGACGTCGCCGACATTCGCGACAATACCGCCGCCGCCATAGGCGTCCACGCTGCCATGCAGACCAAAGGTGTCAACGTCGCCAAGCCATTGATGGGCGCGTTCAGGCGCATCCGGCGACGGTGCGTCTTCGGCGTCCCACCATGCATTGTCGATGCCGATTTCCTCGAACTTCGTCAGTCTTTTCACCGCCGCTCCCAAGGGCTCGCCTGTGATGCGTTCCATGATCTCCCCAAGGAGAATGTACCCGGTGTCTGAATAGGAGAATTTTTCACCGGGTGCGCCGACGGGGTCGGTGGTCTCGACCATGACCATAATCTGTTCGGTTCTGCTCCACTCCCGGGAGGGATCGGCGAGCACCATCCCTTTAAATGCGTCGCCCGCAAAATGGTCGTTCATGCCGCTTGCATGCATCAGCAAATGACGGACGGTAATCGCGTCCGTTTGATAACCATCCGCCGAGAGAGCGTCATTATGCGCGGTGCTGATTAACCCGGGGATCGGCGCATCCAGATCGATCAGACCGTCTTCCCACAACCGCAAAATTGATGCAGCAACAAAGGTTTTCGTGATCGAGGCAATACGCACCGGCGTGTCAGCCGTCATCACACGCTCTTGAGGATCAGCATGCCCCGTCGCAGCGGAGAGAAGCGACCCGTCGCCGAGCATAATCGCCACCGAAAAGCCGGCGACATCTGGCCGTTTCGACTGAAGTTGATCAAGGCTCGCCTGGAGTTCGTTCGCCGTCATCTGCTGCGATGCGGGCTCGTCGCCAGTACACGCGGAAAGCCCCGTGATCGCCGCCAATGCGGCGATCATGGACCGCCGCGCCTTCACCGCGTCATGCATATTGTTTACCTCCGAGATGCGTTTCAACAGCACTCGTAAGCACTTTTGTGGTGCGATCAATAGCGACGCGCGCCGCGGTTCGCCCGTCGCAGATCTAGCGCAGCCGGCGACGACTTTGGCTAATCTAAAAAAGTTCCAAGTAATGGCCTCGCGATAAGCCAGACGCTTAGGACAACCCAGGTTCCAATCAACGCCCAATAGGTCACGGGCTGTTTACTCCTGTATACCGCTTCCAAAAACTCCGCTCTGCCAACCTTAACGGAGGGCCAGATCCAAATCAGAAAAAGCACGCCCCAAAATGCCTGAACCTCAAGAAAAACCGCCAACCAAATCAAACAAAGGCCGAAAAGCGCTCTCCAAGGTATAGAGACGACAGCTGCGGAGCGAGTATCGGAGTCGCTCCGACGGTCATCGTTTTTCTCATCGTCCGTAGTTCTCAACATGAAATGCGCACCCTGACGATCGCGAACGATTAATCTCTGATCGTCGAGTTCATAAGACACTTCGCCATTCATGGCAGAAAGGCGCGAAAGCGCGACTTCTCTTGAAGGCGCGGAAAAGCATGGTATCCAATATCGGAATTTACCCCGGATCTGTTCTGGCGTCTCTTCAACGATCGCAACCGTCGCGCCGTCAGTATGTCGAATTTCGTATGTCGGCCATGGAGTGTCAGCCGTCTTTGCGAAGCGCCAGCCAAATAAATCCGCGTAGAAAGATGTGATAAGGCCCACATCGGGAAGATGATGGTATCGCTGTTCGACGGTTCCAACAACGCCGCTCGGCGACGAGATATCCGGACCTTCATACAAAGTAAAACCAGCGCCTGAAGGGTCTCTGACCAAAGCAACGCGCGCATCGACGTTGAACGCCTGCGGTTCCACTTCGATAATAGCGCCCTCGTGCGTTCTCGCCTTGGCCACCGTCGCATCGAGGTTTTGCACACGAACATATGACATCCAGAAGGACGGCATTTTCATCTTTGCCAACCGCTCCGGCATAGGAAAGACCGCCGCAACGGCCTCGCCATCCAACGTGGCGAAGTCATAGGACACAGCGCCGTCGAACTTCCAACCAAACAGCTTCGCATAGTCGCGCCGCGCAGCCTCCATCCGGTATGTCGATAGGTCATTCCAAATGAAGCAGCCATATGTCATCGCACATCAATGACACGCCATCCGTGAAAACCACAAGGGCCTGCGCTGCGCCAATCTGAACGTCGCTTTCACAAGTGATGCGCCCACGTCTTGGCGCTCAAAAACAATATAGTTATCAGTGTTTTATTCGATTTGACCCAACGCCGAACCAGCCTACACTTATCCACAAGGAAAAGAAGGGAGGCCATAGAGCCATGGATATTCAGCAATCGGTGAAAACCGTCCTTAATAACTACGCGAATTTCAACGACCGGTCCGGACGGGCGGAATTCTGGTGGTGGGTGCTTGCCTATTTCGGCGCGTCGCTCGTCGTCACCTTTATTACGGGAGCGATCAATCTGCACATCCTGTCGAGCTTGTTTGGCCTCGCTCTTCTAGTTCCGAGTATAGCCATCAGCATACGTCGTTTTCACGATATCGGAAAATCGGGATGGTGGGCTCTTTTGTGGCTTCTTCCTTTTATCGGCTGGGCGGCGGCGATCTACTTTTCCGCACAGCCCGGCCAGGAAGGCGCGAACGCCTATGGCGAAGGCCCTCTTAAACCGGCCGCCTGATCCGAGCGGACGCGGGTCATTTTTTCACATCCTCGACCGAGAACGCGCCCGCCATGGGCGCGTTCACCGGTTTTACGAGGATATCGATCAGGTCAAAAATGATATCGAACTCTTTGAGGATCTCTTCCACGCGTTCCGCGCCATTCAAAGGTTTGAACATTGATCCCATATTGAGCGCATCGCCCGTCTCAAGGGCGACATAGAGTTTGCCTTTCACAAAAGCCGCCCGAAGCTCAGCGCCCTGAAAGATACGCTCCAGTTCTTCGAACCGCTCCAGAACAAGCGGGTCCAGCAAGGTGCGCGCCTCCACCTGGTCCGTAGACCACGCCTCAAAAATCTTTTCGAACTTTGGCGATGCGATGCCGACACGCTGAAACCCGCTGGCTGGCTTCATCAACTGGTTGAAAACGCCGCGGTCGCGCTTCACCACGGTTTCTCCGTGAAACGCATGTGGGAAGTCAATCACCATCAGCTGCCCGTGAAAAACAGTACGCGTCGATCTATTTTTACCCGATGTCTGATACCGCAAATGCGCTTCGCAGAAAATAAACTCCACACCCTGGCGAGCGCCCCGCACTTCATCCTCCCACGCCTCGCGGTTAAAGCTGGGCATCAGCTTCAAACGCTCGAAGGTCGGAAAATAGTAAGGCCTTTTTAACTCCCGCCGATAGTGAATGCCAAGCTGGCCGCAAATCTTCTGCATCAGGCCGAGCGTAATTTTCTCTCTCGCACGATTGATCCGGTAACCGGCGACGGCGAACGCAACGAAAATTACAAAAATCAGGAAAAAGCGCAGGACGTCGCTTTCACCGCCGAGAAAAAAAACCACGGCGCCAAACGCCACAGCAGCGGCGGCGAGCGTCGCTCCTTCCTTCACGGCGCGTTGGCGCAACGCTTCTTTCTCCGCAAGATACGGCGCAATCTCGGCTTCGAAATAGTCCGAAAATCCCGTGAATTCAGATCGATTTGACGGCGCTGTGATCATGGATTGTTCATCTTTTTTAACGAGACAGACGTCGACACTACCACACCTTAATTTCTCAGTAAGGGCGACACCGCCTCCAGACTCCGCCGTATGAATTCGTCCCGCCGTTCCTGTGCACGCTCCTACAGCGCGCGCCGTGAACGCCGGATTAACCATCCGCGTTTAGCATTTCCAGCGGATCCGGGAGACTTTGGCCTTGATGCTGAATGGCGCCGACACCATCACGCGACTATTGCGTTGTGCTTTAAACACAACGCAATCCGCCGTGCTTGAACGTCAATTGCGGGAGCTGCAAACCCAAGTGCCGAGGATGCTCCTGGGAATCGCGCTCGGTACAGCCCTCGTCTCCGCCAACTTTATTGAGCGCGCGCCGGTTTTCATCAGCGTTTCAAATCTGCTGCTGTTCGCCGTTTTGATTTTTCGTCTCCGTATCTGGCGAAAACTGGACATCGATACGCTCACCCAAGAACAAATAGGCGACGCGCTCCGCCGGGTCTTCATCGTCAATTTTTTCCTGTCGATCGCATGTTCGGCTACGGCTATTTACCTGTCCGGCATATCCGGACCGGCCGACCAGCTGCTGCTGCTTGCATGGACCGCCTATTGCGGCATCAGCGCGGCGGTCGCCGTTGCGTCTACCCCAAGGATCGCCACGTCGACGATGACGCTCTGCTGCGGCCCTTACAGCGTTTATCTCATGCTTTCGAGCGAACCGACTTTCGCGCTGATCGCCGGGATGCTTCTGTGCGCCGTTTTTATCAGCCATTTTCAGTTCGCCAATATCGGCGCAATGCTGGCGAAGCTGTCAACCAGCGAGCAACTCAATCGCGAAATGGCGAGCGCGGCGCGACAGTCGTTGATGGAGTTTATTGAATCCGCCTCCGACTGGGCGTGGGAGTTGAACACCAAAAGCGAGATTGTCTACGTTTCGGAGAATTTTGAAGCGATCACCGGACGCCCGGTCAGCGATATCGCCGGCAAAAATATCGACACAATCATTTCGGGGGCGGCCCTCGACGAACTGCGCGCCGCGGTGTCCGAGCGGCGAAAATTCCGCGACCTGCAATTTTCGATATCTACGCCAGACGGCGTCGATATCATCGTATCGAGCAGCGGCACGCCGAAATATAACGAGCACGGCGTATTTGTCGGTTATGTGGGCTGGACGCGCGACATCACAAAACAGGCGGAAGCCGAAGACAGACTGCAGCGTAGCGAAGAACGCTACCGCGACCTTGCCGAAAGCGCCGGCGACTGGGCGTGGGAAGTCGATGCGGATCTCCGCTACACCTATATCGGCGAACGTGCAAACGATGTCACCGGGGCCGACCATCTGCAGTTCCTGGGCAAAACGATGTCGCTTTCCGGCCTGCGCGTGCACCAGTTGGAATGGGAGAAATTCCGCGAACAAATCCTTGCGCGCAAGCCGTTTTCAAATTTTGTTTCTCATGTTGAGATTGACGGTAAGGAATTCTGGCTGACCCGCAGCGGCAAGCCTGTGTTCGACGACGACGGCGCATTCGCCGGCTATCGCGGTGTTTGCCGCGATGTGACATTAGAAATCAAAGCGACCGAGGAGGTCGCGGAAGCAAAGCAGCTTCTCGAAAACGCCAATGCGAAGCTGGAAGAAACGGTGTCGAAACGCACCGCTCAGCTCAATATGTACACGGATTTGATGAAGGAGGTCTTCGAATCCATGGCCGAAGGGCTGTGTGTTCTCGATAAGGACCTTTGCATCGAATTGACGAACGAAAAAGCTAGAAAAATGTCCGGCCTGCCGCACGACGCCTGGCGGCCAGGCGCTCCCGTAAACGATATTCTGGAAATTGGCATCAAGCACGGCATGTATGATTTCCAGTCCATGGAAGAGTATCTCGAGGCAAGCCGCGCAATCACATCGCGGGGCCAGGTTTTCCGCGCGCGCCGACGCCAGAAGGACGGTCGCATTATCCTGGAATCGACTCATGCGCGCCCACGCGGCGGGTATGTCGTCACCTATAGCGACATCACTGATATGCAAAACCGCGAAGACACCCTTCGCAGCATGTCCAGTGAGTTGATCGAAGCCAAAGAAGCGGCGGAATCAGCGAACCGGGCGAAGTCGGAATTTCTCGCCAATATGAGCCATGAAATTCGCACGCCCATGAACGGCGTGATCGGCATGGCCTCGCTCCTCCTCGACACGGACCTGACGCCTAAACAAAGCGAAATGGCAAAAGTGATTGTCAATTCCGGCGACAGCCTCCTTAAAATCATCAACGATATTCTTGACTTTTCCCGCCTTGAAGCCGGCAAGCTCCGTCTTGTTCGCGAGCCGTTCGACCTACGCGCCGTCATCGAGGACATCGCGGGGCTCCTCGCACTCCGCGTCGAGGAGAAAGGCCTTGAACTCATGGTCCGGTTTCAACCGGATTTTGACGGCAGATTCATGGGCGACCCGGGGCGGCTCAGACAGATCGTCACCAACCTTGTAGGCAACGCCGTCAAATTCACCGAGCACGGACACGTCCTCATTGAAGTATCGGGCGTCAGGCGCGGTGAAATCGCGCAGACCGTTATCGCGGTCAGCGATACAGGCTGCGGCATCCCCGAAAAGAAACTCTCCTCCATCTTCGAAAAGTTCGAACAGGTGGACGGCTCCGCCATGCGTCGTTTCGACGGCGCAGGCCTCGGCCTTTCCATCAGCAAACGGATGGTTGAGGCTATGGGCGGAGAAATCTCCGTGTCGAGCGAAGTCGGCGCCGGCTCGCGTTTTGAAATCTACGTTCCCCTTGGCGTTGACGAAAACGCTGTAAAATCAACGACCGTGCCGGACGGCATATTCGATAGCGTCCGCGCCATCGTCGTTGACGACAATCCGGTGAACCGCACCATTTTAGAAGAACAGCTCGCGTCCTGGGGCCTCAGCTGCGATCTCTACGAAAACGCCCAAAGCGGCCTCGACGCTATGGAGACGGCGGCGGATGCGGGCGCGCCCTACGCCATCGCGATTTTTGACTTCCAGATGCCGGATATGAACGGTGCAGAACTTGCGACCTATGTGCGCGCGGACGCCAATATAAAAGACACGCCCATCATCCTTTTAACATCGGCGGGCCGCAAGGGCGATCCCGAAGGCCTGGCGGGCGATTTATTCTCCGCATATCTTGTAAAGCCAGCGCGCGCCTCGCTCCTTCTCGACGCCATTGTCACTGCGCTTCATGATCGCGATGCGACCCAAATGCGCAAAGGCTCAAGCGCGCTGAAAACAGATGAAGTTGCGACAGCGCCATCCTGTCCGTTTACAGATGATGGATCGCCGCTACATGTTCTTGTCGCGGAGGACAACGCCGTCAATCAAATGGTCATTCAGGCGATGCTTGAAAAGCTGGGATGTTCCGTTGTCATCGCTGCAAATGGCGAGCAAGCACTGGAACGGGTTGACGAAGCCTGGCCGGATATCATCCTTATGGACATTTCCATGCCAGTTATGGACGGCATGCAGGCGACGCAGCATATCCGCGAGCGCCAGGCGAAAAACGGCAGAAACACGCCCATTATCGGCGTTACGGCGCACGCCCTGCGCGAAGATCGGCGCCGTTGCCTTGACGCCGGCATGGACGATTATCTGCCGAAACCGGTCAAGCAGGAAGCGCTAAAGCAAGTTTTTTTAAAGTGGACCGGCAAGGGCGACCGCCGAGCTCACGAACGCGCTTGAGCTCGCGACGCGGCCATCCGTAAGCGGTTTATTTTACCGGCGCCGTCTCGGGCGCCGCCCGCTCCTGCGCGGCGAACTGCGTCGCCTCACCGGATTGCCGGCGCCATAGCTGCGCATAGAGCCCGCCGCGTTTCATAAGTTCCGCGTGCGTTCCACGCTCAACAATCCTACCTTCATCAAGGATCAGAATAATGTCGGCGCCGGCGATCGTCGATAGTCGGTGCGCAACCGCAATCGTCGTCCGACCTTTCGCCGCTTCGGTGAGCGCTGTCTGCACCTCCTCTTCCGTCGTTGAATCCAATGAAGACGTCGCTTCATCAAGAACCAGTATGGGCGGGTTCAGCAAAATCGCGCGTGCAACGCCGACCCTTTGCTTCTCACCACCGGAGAGTTTCAGACCGCGTTCGCCGACTTTGGTGTCGAGCCCGTCGGGCAGGTTTTTTATGAAATCAGCGAGCTGCGCCCGCGCCGCCGCCGCCATGATGTCTTCATCGCTCGCCGCCGGGTTTGCGTAAGCCAGATTGAACCGCAGCGTGTCGTTGAACAGCATCACCTCTTGCGGCACCAAGCCGAGCGAGGCGCGCAGCGACTGCTGCGCCACCTGCTTCAAATCCTGCCCGTCGATCGAGACCTCGCCGCCACGTGGATCGTAGAAACGGAACAACAGTTTTAAAATCGTAGATTTACCCGCACCGGACGGGCCAGCGATCCCGATAAAAGAGCCGCCGGGCGCGGAAAAGGTGACGCCGGCAAGCCCCGACGAGCGTCCCTCATGGGCGAAGCTTACATCGTCGAAGCGGATTTCGCCGCCCTTCGGCTCGAACGCAACGGCGTTCGGCGCATCGGATACGGCCGGTTTAAGGTCCATCAGATTAAAGAGCTTTTCAATATCGACCGAGCCCTGCTTGATCTCTCGCCATGCCCAACCGAGGATGTTCAGAGGGCGATATATATTGACCAGCATGAGAATGATCGCGGTTACATCGCCAATCTTCATTGTTCCCGCAAGCGCGCCCTGCCCGGCCATAATCGCCACAACGAGCAAACCGGTGCTCATAATGAGCTCCTGACCGCCATTCAGCACCGAGAGCGATTGCATCATCCGGACATAGAGGCTGTTGTAGTTGCGCACGGCGCCGTCATAACGCGCCGCTTCCCGTTCTTCCGCCGCAAACGATTTTACGGTTTCGAAGTTTGACAAGGTATCTATGGCGATGCCGCGCAGTTTGGTGTCGGCTTCATTGAAGATGCGGCGCTGTTTGCTGCGCCACTCCGTCACAATAATGGTGAAGGCGGCATAGACCGTAACCGTAACGACGGCAGCGACAGAAAACTCCACGCCATAAAGCGCCGCCAGAACACTCGCCGCGAAGACAAGTTCGACAAGCGTTGGCCCAATATTGAAAGCCAGAAAGCGCAAGAGATATTCCATCGCCGTCGCGCCGCGCTCGATAACCCGATTGAGCGCCCCGGAACGTCGCGTCAAATGAAACTGCAAATCAAGATTCTGAGCGTGCGAAAACGCATCAACCGTAATCAGGCGCTGCGCATCCTGGGTGACGGCCGTGAAAAACGCATCGCGCACCGCCGGCAGCGCGTTGGACAGGAAACGAGACGCGGCAAACGCACAGAAAAACGCAACGAAAGAAAGCCCCGCCGCACTTGCTCCTTCGCTCAGCTTGTTGATGCCATCGCCCATGAGCACAGGCGCCAACACAGCAAGCCCCTTCGCGATCACGGTCAACATCAAGGCCAGCGCAATCCGAAAACGCCAACGTCGCATTTCTGGCCGAAAAAGGACCGAGAACATGCGCGCAATGGAGCGGCCGAACGGCGTTGTGTCGCCTTCGCCCTCCAAATCATTCGTCGCAGCAGCAGTCATGATGAAGGAAATAGGCGCACACTCCGTGAATTGCCACTGACAATCGAGAATCAGGACACTTCAAGCGCTTAAAAGCATGGCGTCATCCCGCCCCAGGGGATGCAGGGGGCGCCAATAAAAACCGCTCGCCCCGGTATCGGCGCGAGCGGCTCTTTCAAGATCGGCGGCGCCCGAAAGTCGAGCGCCGGCCTCTTCATTAGTTATCGGGCGTGAATTTCAATTCGACCACCCAGTTGCTCGCACGCGGCAGGAACGGACCGCCATCAACCGAGAGGAAGGAGTTGCCGCTTGGCGGCTCGACGGCGACCCCCAACAGAGGCGGAAAACCGGAGTCGCCGGTCGCCGGGTTGTTCAGCGCCTCAAGGACGAGAAACACGTCAAGATCGGGATTGCGCCTCAACTGGCGCGCGAGACGCCGGCTCAGCCCCCGCGGAGCGTTGAAGAAAAACGGCGTCAGGTCTGAATCCTGCCCAACAAACCGGCGCTCCTCGTCAAGCTCTTCACGCAAGTCGATAGTCGCCGTACCATCCAGGTTAACCGTACCGAGAACAATCGACGCTCGCTTGAAGATGCCGACTATCGAAGCATCGAATACGCCAGTGCGGAAAAGCCCTGTCGTCATCAACGCGCCGCTGTCGAGAAGCTCAAGCACTTCTTCATTTGAGAAGCGCTCGGCATAAACAACATCATCGACCCCAATAGCTGCGCCAGTGCCGATGTTGGTGAGCGGGCCGGCGCTGCGCAACGTAATATCGGTGTTGGTCACCAGATCAACAGAGCGACGCGTCGTCGAGCTCACCGGCACCGAGGCGCCTGGGCGGTCTTCAAGCGCCACTTCGCGATTGCGACTGCCGCGCATCTCTTCCGCAAAGAAATGCTGCCCAAGTTGCAGATCCCCGATAATCGCTGTCAGCGATATGTTGCTCGCCGCAGCCGGATCTCCATCGAGAGCCTGGAGCGTCAGGTCGTAACGGCCGCGCTTCACCGGAATAGCGAAGTCGCCATTGATGGCGTCGCGGCCATCGCCCAGAAACTCAAGATCGAGATCTTCCGGCCGAACGGCGAACCGCCCCGCGCCAGAATAGCCTTCACTGACCGTGCGGCCATTGCGCGTATCGGTCGCCAGAACATTGGCGCCGAGGACAGGCTCGCCATTTTGCGTGACCGTGCCACGGATGACGTCATAAACGTCGTCAAATGCGCGATCGCCTCGTTGCAAATCCGCGATCCCGAAATTCGCCGAACCTTCCGGATAGGAAAATGACGACCAGGCGATGTCGTCATCGTGCAGCGTGCGCTGCGCAGCTTCCGACCCCGCATCGTCAATGTCGATGAACGGAAACATCGTTGAGCCGGAGCCGTCGCGTCTCGATATCTGATTGATCATTGAGTGCGACAGGCTGTGGGAGTGCCCGAATTCGTGAATAGCGACAGCCTGGATATCGGTTTCACGCAAACCGCCCGGCGGCGTTGAGCTCGGCCCTACGCCCCAGACGATGTTCGCAAAGAGCAAATCATCATTGTACTGTACGTCATTATCCAGAATGGTGCCCGCCTTGTAGTCGCCGGCGGGGAACTCGATGTCGCCATCATTGTCGGCGTCAAAGCAGGTCGTGCGTCCTTCGACGGCGACATCGAAAACATCGCTGTCGCCGTCGCCATCGATATCGTCGCCGACGACAAAGGTGGTGTCATCCGCAAGCGCGGTTGACGGCGAACTGGCGAGGAAGCCTGAGCCTTCCGGCGTTTCCCATGTCAGTTCGTTGATGAAATCGAAAGACCGCAGGCCATTGTTAAGCGCGCGCGTCTCAGTGATGTTCATCTCGATATAAGATGTGCGAATTTCATTCCAGGCGTCAAAGCCGGCCTGCTGTTCCTCAACCAGAACTTCAACCGGTATTTCAAGTTCGCCGAGACCGGCGTTGGCCGGCGTCATATCCTGGGTATAGGAGATGCTTGCGCAGCGCTGGTCCCAGAAAATCGGCACGAGCTCACCGACGACGCGGCCCTCGCCGGCCGGTTCGTCGGTCAGATCGACTTCCTCAAGACGTCCGCCTGCATAGGCCTGCGTCGCGAGCGACATCGCCGCCATACTTAACAGTACACGTTTCATAGTTCCCTCCTTGATGGGGAATGCAATTTCAAAAAAAGGGTGAAAGAACGTCGAACGCTTATTCAAGCGAAAGACTGGTTCCCTGAGCGCTGTCGGCGGCTTTCATAATCTCGCCAATCGCTTCGCCAAGCTGCATCGGCCCCGCGTTGTCGCCAGGCAGCTGCACCATCTTACCCTCGATTGTTTCATGCACAGGCGCAGACCCTTGAGAAAAGCCGACGACGCGATAATCGCCATCGCCCCTGTCAGTCAGGAACATCAACGCCTCAGACCCACGCAGAAACAGCGGCGCGCCGGCCCAGGTTTCCGCCACTTTGAACTTGCCGATGCGCCGAACGCCGCCGGGCACCGAAACACGCAGCGTTTCTTGTTCCGCACCAAGAACGGTATCGGAAACATCAAACGTCGTTATGGTATGAACGCCTTCTTCAGTTTGCACATATTCGCGATCCATCGCGGTTGCGACAACAATAACGCTGGCATCGCTGACGATACTCTGCAAATCCATCTGTACCAGCGACGTCGCAGAACCCGCGGCTCCCACTCCGGTCGCAACGGCGCCCGCAAGCGCCGAAAAAAGCAACTTTTTCATATGCTTCTACTCTCCTCCGAAATTGGCGGCGCAATTATTTTATTTTTATTGAAAATCCGGCGCGCCCCAGGAACCGAATTTATGTTAACCATAAGCTTAACGCGCGCCGCTGACGCCGACAAGTCGCAAAACTGTCATTTAGAACTCATATGGTTGTGATTCTGGACATTGCTGTATTGCAGCAATGGATATGAAAACTATGAAATAAAAATTCGATTCAATACAAATATAACGCACAGAATAAGCGCCGCCATTTTCGACGAAAACGGCTTAACTGTTGATGCGCGCAAAACGAAAGGCGTGTACTGACAAATATACGGCGACGCACAAACATCGCTGCGGGGAAAATACTGCTACCGCACTCCCAACAGCGATAAGGCGCCGGCGGTCATGGCGTGCACGCCTGCGGTCAACGCAGGCTCCGGCTCCGGCGCGAAGAAGGGCGAATGGTTCGCCGGCGGCGCCAGGCCCTTGCCGTCGCGCGCGGCTTTCATCTTTGCGGGATCAACACCGCCTACCCAAAAAATTAAGCTTGGCACGTCGGGGTCAGCACGCGTAAACTGGCTGAAATCTTCACCACCCATACTCGGCGCGCGCTCATAAACACGCTCGCTGCCCATGCTTTCTGCGATGGCGCCCATCACTTTTTTCGTCAGATCGGGATCGTTATAGGTGGAAGGCGTGTAATCAGCCTCAATAGAGACTTCCGGCATTAATTCATCCGGCAATCCGACGGAACGCGCCTGCGCCTCTGCGATGCGTTTGATGCCGTCGAGCAGCGTTTTGCGCACGCCGTCGTCATAAGAGCGCACGGTGATTTTCAAATGCGCTTCATCGGGAATGATGTTGTGTTTATAGCCAGACTGAAGCGAGCCGACAGTGATAACGCCGGCGTCCAGAGGGTTAACCTCCCGGGAAACGACCGTCTGTAGCGCGGTGACGATCTGCGAGGCGACAACAATGGGGTCCTTGCCCATATGCGGCGCCGACCCATGGGCGCCGATACCCTTCACCTTGATGTCAACGCTGTCGACATTCGCGAGCGCGTAGCCTGGCGTGTAGGTGATATCGCCCGCGGGGTCCCAGCCGGATGTATGCAGCGCGAGCGCGAAATCCGGTTTCGGGAAGCGCTTGTAAAGGCCGTCCTCAAGCATGGCGAGGGCGCCGAGCCCGATCTCCTCTGCAGGCTGACCGACGAAGACGAGCGTACCCGCCCACTGATCCTTCATCGCAACCAGCCGGCGCGCAACGCCGATCATAATCGCCATATGACTGTCATGAGCGCAGGCATGCATCACCGGCGCCTCCTGCCCTGTGTGATCGGTCGCCACCGCTTTCGACGCATAGTCGAGCCCGGTTCTTTCAAATAGCGGCAGAGCATCCATATCGGCGCGGATCATCAAGGTGGGGCCGTCGCCATTCTCTAGCGTCCCGACGATCCCATAACCGCCAACGCCATCGATCACTTCACCGACATCCTTTTTGACTTTCTTTTGAACCCAAGCATCGCCGACATTCGTGGCGACGCTGAACCCCAGTTCCTCGAGCTCGGCGGTCATACGCGCTGCGCTTTCACTCTCACGCAACGAGAGTTCTGGATTTTGGTGAAAGTACTTATATAGCTCGAAAACGTATGGATAGTCCTGCGCGACCGCGTCTTCGAGATCGTTTGCAAACGCCGGCGCCGTCATCGCCGCGATGGCGCTCGCCATAAAAAACTTTCTTAACATCGCTCCAGCGTCCTCTCAGTTTATTCTTTAGAAAATCTGTCAATGGAAAAATTGACGATCGGCATCGGCCCCGGCGCAACGCCCAGACGTTCTTTATCAGACGCCACCATATCCTTGATAGACTGACGAAGTTCGCCGCCATCATAAACGACGCCGCCCTTGATCACATAGTCGATGCCGCCGACCCGCGCAGGCTTGTTCTCATCGTCAAGCTTGATATGGCCCGTTGCGAAGAGAACCTTGAGATTTGCAAGCGGGTTCTCTTTGATCAGCAGAAGATCGGCTTCTTTACCGACCTGCACGGAGCCTGTTCGATCGGCGACGCCGAGAATTTTGGCGCCCTGCAATGTCGCGGCGTTGATGACTTCAAGCGGATGAAACCCTGCTTCGCGCAGCAATTCCAATTCCTGCACGAAGCCAAACCCGTAGGTCGAATAGATGTATCCTGCATCCTCGCCGACACCGACCTTGCCGCCAGCGTTTTTATATTCGTTGATGAAGGTCATCCAGCGGGTGTAATTATCGCGCCAGGCGGCCTCCTGCTCCGTACCCCAATCGAACCAGTAGGAGCCATGCGCATTGCGATCGGGCGCAAAGAATTTCCAGAGCGTCGGTGCAGTATATTCATCGTGCCATTCGGCGCGGCGCGCGCGCATCCAGTCACGGCTCGCGAGATAGATCGAAAACGTCGGTACGATGGAAAAGTCCCGCTCCAACAGCGTATCGCGAACATGGTTCCATCGCTCGGTCCCCGGCGCTGCGGCTTGCGCCCACAGGCGGCCCGCCTCTTCGAAGCGGTCCTGCTCATCGGAGTAATTATAGTCGAGGGGATAATGTTGCAGCACGCGATCTTCGAACAGCGCTTCGGGCAGCCCATACCAGTGCTCCATGGAGCCAAGACCTCGTGCGGATGTGTCCAGCACGTCGGCATGCGCCACATCGAGCTGGGCGTGGTGCATGGTCGTTTTAAGCCCCTGCTTTTTAGCTTCCTCGAGACCGGCCCAAAGAATTTCTTCCGGGGCGCCGAAAAACTTTACGCCGATGGCGCCGTCGCGCTTGAGGGCGCGAATGCGCGCCCGCGCCTCAGCCGGCGTATCGACGTCGCCCGCTGTCCAGCCGCGAAAAATCGGAAACGGATAGATGTTGGGCGCATCGATTTCATTGCGACGCGCGCGTGCAGCGAGATCCGCCGTCCATTTGGCGCCGCCATTATTGCCAAGATCGCGAACCGACGTGATGCCGTGCGCCAGCCACAACCGAAATATGTAATCGGGCGTCACGCCCTGGCCGGTCCGCCGATCATGGATATGGCCATGGAGATTGACGAAACCCGGCAGAAGATACATGCCCTCGGCGTCGATCTCGCGCGCGCCCGGCGCCGGCCGCGCATCGCTGTCGACTGGCGCCCCCGGCGCGCCTACAGGCACAATCGCGGCGATGCGGCCGCCCTCGACAACTACGTCCACCGGGCCCAGCGGCGGCGCGCCAGCGCCGTCAATCACCGTGGCGCCGCGTATCACGAGACGCTCAAACGGCCCTTCGCCAAGGCTGCGGTCTGCAACATCCTGAGCAAAAGCGGGCGTCGCCAGCGCAATAAAAAACGCAACGCACGAAAGCAACCGGCTCATAACCACCCCTTGCGAATCCCGACTGCAGTAAGGTTAACCCAATCAGGCATGGAAATCAGCCGCCGTCACGGCTATTTAGGCGTGCGTCAAAAGAAAGTGACCTCATCCAAATGCCGAACATCGTCGTCGCCGCTCTCTATAAATTCACACCCATCGCCGATATTGCGGCTGCGAAAGCGTTTCTGGACCGGGGCCTTGCTGACACCGATGTGCGCGGAACGATCCTTATCGCAGAAGAAGGCGTGAACGGCACCATCGCGGGATCGCGCGCCGGCATAGACGCGGCCCTCGCCCTCCTCGCGCGGATCGACGGCGTCGATCCCCTGGAGCACAAGGAATCCTTCACGGACGAAAACCCATTCCTGCGCCTGAAAGTGCGTCTCAAAAAGGAGATTGTCACTATGGGCGCGCCGGAGGCCGACCCCAACAAATGCGTCGGCGACTATGTGGAGCCGGAAGACTGGAACGCGCTCATCACCAGCGACGATGTCGTCGTCATCGACACCCGAAACGACTATGAAGTCGCGATTGGTACGTTCGACGGCGCTATTGATCCGCATACCACAACCTTTCGCGAGTTTCCCGCCTGGTTTCGCGAATTTCAGCGGCAAAAACCCAATGCAAAAATCGCCATGTTCTGCACCGGCGGCATCAGATGCGAAAAAGCAACCTCTTTCGTCAAACAGGAGGGCATTGAAGACGTATTTCATCTAAAGGGCGGCATTTTGAAATATCTCGAACGGGTGCCGGAAGAAGAAAGCCTATGGCGCGGCGAATGCTTCGTTTTCGATAACCGCGTTTCGGTGAAACACGGCCTTGAAGTCGGCGACTATGACATGTGCCATGCCTGCCGGCGCCCCATCGACGATGAAGACAAGACTTCTGCGGTTTATCTGAAAGGCGTTTCCTGTCCGCACTGCCATGACGAGACGAACGCGGAACAACGCGAACGGTTCGCGGAGCGGCAAAAACAGATCGATCTCGCCAGGGCGCGCGGCGAAGCGCATCTCGGCGCGGTCCGCGCGCATCACGTGCGGGACGGCGCAGCCACGGATGCATCATGACGCCGCTGCCGATCCTTTACTCGTTCCGCCGTTGCCCTTACGCCATGCGCGCACGGATGGCGATTGCGGCGGCGGAAATCGCCTGCGAGATGCGGGAGATCATCCTGCGCAACAAGCCGGCTGAAATGCTTGCAGCATCGGCAAAAGGCACCGTCCCCGTGCTCGTTCTGCCGGACGGCGCAGTGATCGACGAAAGCCTTGCCGTGATGGATTGGGCGCTTCGCCAAAACGATCCGTTCGACTGGCTTGCCGGCGACGCTAACGTCACAGCCGCGCTTATTGCGGAAAATGACGGTCCGTTCAAACATCACCTCGATCGTTATAAATATTCGACCCGTTATGAGGGCACCGATAAGGAAGAACATCGACGCAAGGGCGCTCTTTTTCTCGAAACGCTCATTGATCGTCTTGGCGACAAAACACACCTCATTGAAAACCGCGCAACGCTGGCGGATATCGCGATCTTTCCATTCGTCAGGCAGTTTCGTATCGCCGATCCGGACTGGTTCAACAAAACGTTCGAGGGCCCGCTCGCGCGCTGGCTGGACAGATGCGTAAATGCGCCCACTTTTATTCGTATAATGAAAAAATATACGCTCTGGGCGCCGGGCGACGCGTTGGTTGTGTTTCCGCCGTCAAGAGACGGCGCAGCGGCATAAGTTTGAAAACTCTGTCGCGGCGACGCTTATCCCCAGGCTTCGCCAAGCTGCGAATGCACGACGCCGCCATCTACGACGACGGTATCGCCAACCACATAGTCGCCGGCTTTCGACGCAAGGAAGACAGCGACACCCGCCATATCTTCCGCTTTGCCGATGCGCTTGGCGGGCACGAATTTCGACACCGCATCGCCGGCGTCACGCGCGGCCTTGTTCATATCCGATGCAAATGCGCCCGGCGCAATGGCGCTGACGCAGATATCGTCCTGAATAAGCCGCGCGGCCATCCGCTTCGTCAGATGGATCACCGCCGCTTTCGACGCCTGATAGGGATATGTCTCCCAGGGATTTATTTTCAGCCCGTCGATAGACGCGATATTGATGACTTTTCCGGGCCGCTCAGCGCTCGCAGCCGCCTTCAGCGCGCCGTACAGGGACTGCGTGATAAAGAAAAGGCTTTTGACATTGAGGTCCATCACCTTGTCCCAGCCATCTTCCGGAAACTCCGCGAACGGCGCCGCCCACGCCGCGCCCGCATTGTTGACAAGAATGTCGAGGTTTTTTTCCTTGGAGAGAAATTCGTCCGTTAACGCCTTAACGCCCTCAGTCGTCGAAAGATCATGCGGCAACGAAATGCACTCCCCAAAGGCGGACAACTCTTCCGCAGCCTGATCACAGGCTGGCGCCTTGCGTGCGGTGATGTAAACCCGCGCGCCCTGCTCGAGAAAGCCTTGCGTAATCATCTTGCCGATGCCGCGCGAACCGCCGGTTACAATCGCCGTGCGGCCTTTAAGCGAAAACAAGTCTTTCATCATGGCGATTTAATCCTTCAACCGTTTCGAGGAGCCGCGATTGTTAAAATGGCGAACGCCAGCCCAAAAGCGATGCATAGCGGCGAAAAATACAAAGCGTCGAGCGTCGCAAACGGTTCCGTCTGCGCCGGACCGTTCGCTTTTATCCAATAACCGGACGCGCCTCGGCCTGCAAAAACAATTGTCAGTACGGCGCCGGCAAGACGCGCAAACCACAACGGCGCGGCGGTGACGACGCCGCCGAGGCGAAGTGCGAACAAGCCAGCGGAGAAAATCAGTCCACTAACGATAAATGTCATCCATGGCGGCGGCATCTGCGTCCAGCCCGGCGCGCCAATGACTGTTTTAACGAGCGTCTGCTCGTCGGTCGCAGGCCAGAGACCTCCAAGCCCCCAATAGATGTGGACCGCGGCTATCACCGCCAGCATGGCAAAAACGATCATCGCCAGCAATTTCATGGATGAACAGACAACCCTCAACTCTGTGGAGGGTAATACCAGAACCTTTTGACCTTGCCGTCAACGATTTCATACACAACGTTGGAGGCCTGCGTCTGGCGTTCGCCATCCTCCTCCCAGACGGGCCGCTCAATGGCGGAAACAAAACGACCGTTGACCGCCACGCCGTCGATGCTCGACGACACGCTTGGGAACGTTTTGAAGTAAACCACCAGCTCATCGTAAAGCTGCTGCGCATCGGAAGTGATCACCGCCGTGGCGCCGCCGGAGATTTCGTACCAGACGACGTCTTCATGCCAGAAAGTGCGCATTTTTTCCGGATCATGATCGTTGAACGCCTGCATCAGACCGGTGACAACATCGGCCGCCTCGCCGCTCGGCGCAACAGCCGCCTCTGCACGCTCCGCGTCAGGCGCGCAAGACGCCGCGCCGAGAGCAAGCGCCACCCAAAGGGCGCTTGCGCCCGCTATTCCGCTCCGAACTGCTCGCGCCATGTTTCCACCTGTTCGTCTTCTATTTTTGCAAACAATACTGGCGGCGGCGAAAACGGCTCGCCGCCCTTCAATCTCGAAAGCGCCGCCGTAACGTCGTCCGGCCAACGCGCGCCATCATCGGGCGTGACGTCGAAAACATCCATCATCTTATCCGCGGTCGCAGGAATGACCGGACGCGACAGTGCAGCGAAGAACAGTATAAGATTAAGCGCACATCGTACAGACGCAGCCGCCGCGGCTTCGTCTTCCTTTATCTTCACCCAGGGCGCCGCAACCTGCAGATATTCGTTGCCGGCGACCCAGATGGCGCGGAGCTCCGTAAACGCCTTGCGGAATTCCATCACCTCGAGAAATTCTGTATACGCCTTAAGGCGCGGCGCCAGCTCTGCGATGAGATTTTCTTCCGCCTCGCCATAGGCGCCCGCCTCGGGAACCTTCTCGCCGAAGCGCGCCGCGCAAAACCGCGTGATGCGGTTAACGAAATTACCCAAAACGTCTGCGAGGTCCTTGTTCACCACACCCGCGAAGTGTTCGAGCGTAAACGACGCGTCATCAGATTCCGGCGCGTTCGCCATCAAATGCCAGCGCCAATAGTCCGCTGGCAGAAGATCGAGCGCCTGATCCATGAAAATACCGCGGTTCTCGCTGGTTGAGAACTTGCCGCCATACCAGGTAAGCCAGTTCAGGGATTTTAACGTGTCGACCATCTTCCAGGGCTCTTTGGAGCCGATGATGGTCGCGGGAAAACTCACCGTATGGAAAGCAACATTGTCCTTGCCCATGAACTCGACGTAACGGACATCCTCAGCGCCGGCGTCACGCCGCCACCAGGACTTCCAGTCGCCGCCGGTCTTGTCGGCCCACTCTTCCGTCGCGGCGATATAGGCGATGGGCGCGTCGAACCAGACGTAAAAGACCTTGTCTTCAAACCCCGGACGCGACGTCCCGTCGCGCGCCACTGGTACGCCCCAGGAAAGGTCGCGGGTGATGGAGCGGTCACGCAGCCCCTCTTTCAGCCATTTCTTTGCGATGGACTTCGTCAGCAGCGGCCAGTCGTCATGGCTTTCGATCCAGGCGCCGATCTCGTCCTGCATCTTTGCCTGCAACAGATAAAGATGACGTGTTTCGCGCGTCTCGATGTTCTTCGATCCGGAAATCGCTGAATAAGGGTCTTTGAGATCGATTGGATCAAGGAGCCGCCCGCAATTGTCGCATTGATCGCCGCGCGCTTTTTCAAAGTCGCAATGGGGGCACGTGCCTTCCACATATCGATCCGGCAAAAAACGCCCGTCGTCGATAGAATAGACCTGCTTGTCGGCGCGCTCTTCGATAAGACCATTGTCTTCGAGAACCGCCGCAAAATGTTGTGTCAGGCGATGGTTGGCGGGCGCGGAGGAGCGGCCAAAATGATCGAAGGAAAGCGCAAAGGCGTCGCCCGCCGCCTTCTGAACCTCGTGCTGCTCGGCACAGAAATCTTCAACCGCCTGCCCCGCGGCGCGCGCAGCGAGTTCCGCAGGCGTGCCATGCTCATCGGTCGCACAGATAAACAGAACCTCATGGCCCTGAGCGCGCTTGAAGCGCGCATAGACGTCAGCCGGCAGCATGGAGCCGACCAGATTGCCGAGATGCTTGACGCCGTTGATATATGGCAGGGCGGACGTGATGAGAATGCGCTTCATAGCGCCTCTATACCGCCCGTCGCCCGCAATTGGTAGCCCGCCAAGGCGTGCGGAATAGCGCCTCGCCGCACACCGCACACGGACAATCGCCGGCGCCCGCTACGGCGCCCATGACGCGCATCCTATTAGAGCTCGGCCGTCGGCGTCGACTCGTTCACCGCCGCGAGGGTCGTGTCGATAAACCCGGCGACGCGCTGCAGGATGTCGGACAACGCGGCAAGCATCTGCGTGAAATCGTACCCATTCATGTAGGCGACAAGGATCGCGATAAAGCCCACGAGACCGATCGTACGGGCAATGGTCCGGCGCGCCGCGAGAAACAGCGCCACGCCGCCCATAAGCTCAAGCGGCCCCGCAAGGCCGCCCATGGACAAGTTCTCAAGGATGGGACCTAGGCTCGGCAAGCCGCCGCCGGGCGCGGCCATTGGCGTCGTCGCGGCGCCGGCGGTGTGCTGGGCGCCGAGGAGCGCCAATATGCCGGCGCAGGCGCCCTGCATCGTATCTTTGCAAAATCCGCCGGCGCCAAACAGCGGACCGCCGAAAGAGGCCGGCGGCGTTTCAACCGGGCGAATGTCGTATGCTGCATTACCTAACGCCCTGGCCATGATGTTTCTCCCTTTACTAGTCGTTTAAAAGTTCACCCTCGCAACGCTGGGTTATGTTCAGGGAGATGGGGCGCCGGTTTTTTGGCCAAAAGGCGCCGGCACGCGTTTGTGAAGAAACTTCGTCCATGTGCGAGCATGAAAGACCTAAAACGCAAGACGCCGCCCCGAAGGGCGGCGCCGGTGCGATGCAGCCAGTCCTCGATAGTACGGATACTAACGCTTGGAGAACTGGAAGCTCTTGCGGGCTTTCTTCCGCCCATATTTCTTACGTTCAACGACGCGGCTGTCACGCGTCAGGAAGCCGCCCTGCTTCAGCGTTGTGCGAAGCGAAGGTTCGTAGTAGGTGAGCGCCTTGGCGATGCCGTGGCGCACAGCGCCGGCCTGCCCGGACGGACCGGAGCCGGTGACGGTGCAATAAACGTCAAACTGGTCTTTGCGTTCCGCGGCGACCAGCGGCTGCTTGATGATCATCTGCAAAACCGCACGGCCGAAATATTCCGTGTGGTCTTTCTTGTTCACCGTAATGCGGCCGGCGCCCGGCTTGATCCAGACGCGCGCCACGGCGGTTTTGCGTTTGCCGGTCGCATAAGAGCGGCCAAGATCATCGATCTTGGGCTCAGGCAGTTCAACGACAACGGCTTCGGCGACAGCGCCTTCTTCGGTCGCGGCAGCGCCGACGCCGGCGTCTTTCAATTCATCAAATGGAGTCGAGCTCATCGGACTTAAGCGCTCCTTGCGTTTTTGGTGTTCATGGCGGCGACATCGAGCGGCTTGGGCTCTTGCGCCTCATGCGGGTGTTCAGCGCCCGCATAAATTTTCAAATGCGTCATCTGGCGGCGCGCGAGCGGCGAATCCTTCGGCATCATGCGCTCAACGGCCTTGGTCAGCACCCGCTCCGGATGGGCGCCGCCCAGGATTTTCTCCATGGTGCGTTCCTTGATGCCGCCCGGATGGCCGGTGTGCCAGTAGAATTTCTTGTCGGTCATTTTCTTGCCGGTGAAAACGACTTTCTCGGCGTTGATGACGACGATGTTGTCGCCGCAATCCACATGCGGGGTGTAGGCCGGCTTGTGCTTGCCGCGCAGCCGCATGGCGATGATCGAAGCCAGACGCCCGACCACCAGGCCCTCGGCGTCGATCAAGGTCCAGTCCTTGTCGACATCGGCCGGCTTCATGGAATAGGTCTTCATAAGGTTTTCGTCCCTGGATCAAAATCCGGTGTTGAATCAATGGCTTGAACGAAGCGCGCGGGGTTCGGCGCGGCGCATGCCGTCCAAAGAAACGCGGAGGTAACCCAGCCGGCCGTTTGCGTCAACAAGTTTCGAATAAATTATTCAAAAACAGCAAGATAATTATACGGTAAAATAATACCGCCCCTGATGTCCACGCAAGATCTATTTGCCGAACGCCGCCAAAGGGCTTTATTTAACGCCATCTCCGTAATCCATTTCGTGAGGAACCCGCATGCTCCCGCTCCGCCGCCGCCAGCGATCATTGCTGAATTCAATTGCGGGCGCCGCCCTCATGCTCGCCGCGGCGGCCTGCGGGCGCGATGGCGCGGAAACGCCGGATGAGACGGCAAGCGACGATCCGGAACCGGTGTGCGTCGAGGCGATGGCCAGCGATACGCTCGATACGCTGACGGCGCCGCCGACCGGGGTCGGTTTTTGGGTGCACCCGACGCTCGCGTTCAACAGTCTCCTCATCGTCGCCGGCGCCGATGGCGTTGTCGGCTACAACATCGAGGACGGGACGGAAGCCGCGCGGTTCGGCGGCGCACATGCGAGGGGGCTCGGCGTTTCCTACATTGGGCGCGGGCCGGACGCACGCGGCGTCCTGGCGATTTACGACGAAGACGCGAGCGCCGTCAGGCTGATCGCCGTGGACAACATCTCCCGCGCCTTTACCGGAATAGACGGCGCCATTGCGCTGCGCGGGAATGTCAGAGGGATTTGTTTCGGACGGGCAGCGGACGACGAAACGCCCTCCTTGCATGTGATCCAAAAGGGAAAATTGACGCGATACGACATCAGCGAAGCGCAAGGAACGATCACGGCGGATCAGTCGATAGGCGTGAGCATCGACGACAGCGTTTCCGCTTGCGCGGTCGATCCCGTGGACGGGCGCGTCTTCCTCGCAGGCAACGATACGATTTTTCGGCTCGAAGACGACAGCGTTTCCCGGTTTTCGAAAGCGCCTTCGTCCGGCGACAACGCAAGCGCGGCGCCCATGGCGATGCTGACATGGCGCACCGCCGACGGGGAAGCCAATGGCGACGAAGGCAACGAAGGCGCCGCACGCGGGGCGCTTGCCCTGTTCGACAACGAGGCAGGCGTCATGCGCCTCCTCGATCGCGAGAGCGGCCGCACGGTCGGCGTCGTGGCTATCGATGGCACGGACCAACTGGACGGCGTTTCTTCTGCCTCGGCGCTTGGCGCCGCGAGCGCCAATCTCGGCGGGCTTTACCGCAATGGCGCCCTCGCCTTTGCAACGGCTGGCGATCCGGCGTCGCTGCGCCTTGCGCCCATGTCGAGCTTTTTCAACGCCCTTTCATGGCCGTTAGGCGACGCGTTCAACCCGCGCGGCGACCTCCCCGAAACAGAGGACGATGCGCTCGCGATCAACCCAGTTTTTTCACCGCAATAGGCGCCGATATTCCGTGAGCTGCATAAAGCGCCGCCGCAAAAACAACAAGCGCGCCCGCCTGATGCGCAAGACCGAGCCAGATCGGCGTGCCGGCCACGAGCGTCCAGATTCCCAGAAGAACCTGCGCGCCGACTGCGGCCAGGAGCGTCGCCGCACTGCGCGCCGCGTATGACTTGCGCGCCGCCCACCAGAACCAGACCGCGCCCGCCGCCACGACATAAGCGCCCATCCGGTGATTGAACTGAACCGCCGCGATTGTCTCAAAGAGATCGTTAAAACGAGGCGCACCGGCAAAGTAGCCCCGCGGAAAGAACGCGCCGTCCATCAACGGCCAGGTGTTGTAAGTGCGCCCGGCGCGCAGGCCGGCGACAAACGCGCCCAGCATCATCTGAGCAAAGACGCCGCCCGCGAGGACATAAGCGCCCAAGCGCAGGCGCGGCGCCGGGGCCTTGCGTTTCGGCGCGGGCCAAAGGTCGAGAACGAGCCAGAACATCAGGCCAAAGAGAATAACCGCGAGGGAAAGATGCGCGGCGAGACGGTACTGGCTGACATCCACCCGGTCGACGAGCCCGGAAGAGACCATGTACCAGCCAAGCGCACCCTGAAGACCGCCGAGGACAAACAGGCCAAAGAGCTTGAGCGCCAGCGGCCGCGTCGTCTGGCGGGTCGCCACGAAGAAGGCCAACGGAATGAAAAACGCGAGCCCGATCAACCTGCCGAGCAGCCGATGCCCCCACTCCCACCAATAGATGGTTTTGAACTCCTCCAGGGTCATGGCGAAATTGACTTCGGTGTATTCGGGAATGGTCTTGTATTTGTCGAACTCGCTTTCCCAATCCGCTGCCGAGAGCGGCGGGATTGCACCAGTGACCGGACGCCATTCGGTGATCGACAGCCCGGAATCGGTCAGCCGCGTCGCGCCGCCAACAATCACCATCGCTGCAAGAAGCCCACACATGACAATCAGCCAGAGGGCAATGCGCCGCGCGGCCTGCGCATTCACAGCGCCGCCATGGGCGCGAGCGACGCCCGTAGCGGCGACGCCATCATCGAGATTGCCAGCATTCATGGTCATCGTTTAGAATATTCCAGCCCGCGGCGCCGCGCGACCCCGCGTCGCGGGACTTCGCGGATTTACCCCCGCATCACAACAGATGGAAACGAAACGCGATGGCGCCGCGCATCAAAAAACTCATCGCGCTCGCAATCCTGCTTCCCGGGCTTTTGATTTATTTCCTCGCGGTCGCGGCCCTCGCCGACTGGACGCCGGATCATCGCCTGGTGCGGGGCGTCTATTATCTTATTGTCGGCGTCGCCTGGGCCTATCCGGTGATGCACCTCCTGCGCTGGGCCGACAGAGCGCCTCCCGCTCAGGAAAACCGTACCAAAATGGAACAGTAGCGCCCCAGCGGCGAGAGCGCACGGCAACGTCATATTAAAGGTGAGCGGCGACAATAGCGCCCGCCGAGGGGGATGGTTGTTCAGGCGACCTCGCCCCGATCCCTTTTTCGTCAACTGAAGACAGTCATGAGCCAAAAATCCGGCATCGCGGGGCGCGCCAAAAAAGCCATTGATGTAACCGTGGTGCTCACAGGCCAGGAGCCCATCGATGGGCGCGCGTTCATTACCCCGGGCGACAGGCTGATCGACCTTCTGAATGACGGTCGCTCTTTCATTCCCATCGCCATCGGCGAGGAAGAAACGCTGCTCGTCGCCAAGCTGCAAATCGTCTCCATTACCGAGCGCGTCGCCATCGAAGAGGAAGAACCGGCGGCGGCGACAGACGAAGCCTCCAAAGAAGACGAAAAGAACGCGGACGACGATGCCGCCGCGGAAGAAGAAAAAGCAACGGACGAGAACGGGCAGGAAAACCCCGGCGAGAAAGAACACGCGCCGCGCCCGCGTGCGCCGAAATATTTCGACCCCTACGCTGCTCTTCGCGTCGACCCGAACGCCAGCCTAGAAGAAATCCGCAACGCCTACAAAACACGCATCAAATCGGTGCACCCGGACTCCATCGCCCGGTTGGACCTCGATGAAGATCTCGCCAAGGCCGCCGTGCAGGCGACACAGCGCGTCAACTACGCGTACAAAAAGATCCTCGCCGAACGCCAGGCGCGCGACGACATCGCAAAAGCGGACAGAAAGGCTCGGGAGAAAGACCGCGCGCCTGAGCAAAACGACGATGGAGAAGAAGCGGACGCCGAAACAAAATCCGCTTAAAGCCTACACGAAAATTCTACTCCGCTTTGCTGCAAATAAAGGCTTTCTAAGCTTCCGGTGCTCATGTGCCAGCATGCACACTGCGCGCGTTCATACCCCAAAAGGTCCACCGGACCTTTTGGGGTACGTCACTCTCGAAATCCTCTATTTTCGCTGCGCGGAGCGAATTTTGGTGTCGGCTCACATAGCGACCGCCAAGCTACGCCTGCTACTTCATGCAGTTGAACTGGTTCCACGCTGGCTGATCCGCGCAACGCGGCGTCGCCTCGCCCGACAGCGCGGCGCCGAGCGCAAGCGCCACGACCAGCACCGCCGCAACACCTGCAAGCACCGGCGTCATGGAACGGCGCCCGGACGCAACGGCCGCACGCTGGTCGCGCCTCGGCGGCGGCCCGTCCTCGAAAACTTCGTCTTCGATTTCATCCGCCACCGGCGGATCGAGACGCGCCGACATCGACGAATTCGGTGCAGCGGAAGAAGGCAGTGTCGACACCGCTTTGACGAATTTCGGCGTCGCGGCGTCCGGCGCGCTCCAGGCGGCGTCGTTTACGGCGACGGGCGCATAGCTTGCCGTCAATGCAGAACTCGACGCCTGCTCCTCGACAGCAGCGTCAGCATCCGAAGGCGCGTCCGTCGCAGAAGCAGCGCGCGGTTTCGACTTGCCTTTCTTGTCGGCGGATGGGGCGGTGTCGGGCGTCAGAAAACGCCGCCCGCCCCGTTTGCGATTTTCAAAAAACAACGACATCGCAGTCCCCGCTCAAGCACCAAAACCCCGGTTTTTCGCCGCCCTCGCCAGAGGCCGACCCTCAATATATAGCACAGGTCGCAATTTTTCAGATAGGCCGATTTCAGGCCTTCGCCCTGCAAAATAAAGATGGTGTTGCGTAGGCGGCCTGAACCCATTAGCAACAACCGACAAGCAGCGCACAATAGACGCCGGAACACCCTCAAGGAGCCACCGCACGTCTCGTAAGCTCTTGTGAATAAATGGTTTCGGAGCGTAGCGCAGTCTGGTAGCGCACTTCACTGGGGGTGAAGGGGTCGCTGGTTCGAGTCCAGTCGCTCCGACCATTTTTCGCTTTCGCACACATATTATGCATCCGGCCCGTCTGCGGCGGCCGGTTTTTCTTTTCCGCGGCGATGTCTATGCTCGGGCCATGAAACGGCTTTCCCTCCTCAGACATGCAAAATCCGCCTGGGACGATCCGAACCTTGAAGACGTCGATCGCCCGCTAAACGGCCGTGGACGCAAAGCGGCGCCCCTCATCGGCGCAGCCCTTCACGCTGATTGGGGCGCGCCAGACCAGATTCTGTGTTCCGTCGCCGAACGCACGCGCGAAACCTGTTCGCGCGTTTGTGCTACGTTCAAAACAACACCGCCAGTGAAGTTCATTGACCGGCTTTACCTCGCGTCACCGGCGGAGATCATGGCCGAAGTCGCCCGCACGCCTGATGATCTAAACCATCTCCTGGTAATCGGACATAACCCCGGTCTGGAAATGATCGCGCTGGAACTGGCAAAACAATCGAACGAACCGGACGCAACGCGCATGCGCACAAAATTCCCCACCGCAGGGCTCGCGCAATTTGAAATAGACGCCAAACGCTGGAAGGCGGCCGACAGCGACAATGCGCGCCTGCATCGCTTTACAACGCCTGCGGATCTTTCAGATCGAGACTAAGGCGCCAGGCGATATCGCGCCGCTTAAAATCTGGACCCGCTCACTCCGGCGAAAGCCGGAGTCCAGTCGGAGGTATAAGATGGTCGCGCTTCGCGCCGCATATTTTATCTTGGCTGGATCCCTGTATCCGCAGGGATGAATGGCATCGGTTTTTCGACACGCGCGCTGACAACGTTGAATGGCGGATGAAATCTAAGACTTCCAGACATTAAGCCAGAAAAGGAGCGTGCGTCAGCGCCCTGCCCCGGCGCGCTTTTTCGGCTCTGCGCCGGCTTCAACAGCTTCGAGCGCGAGCGTTGCTTCGTCGAGGGCCGTCTGAACGCGCTCCAGCTCTTCCAGAAGACTTTCAAGGCGCTTGCGCAGCACCGGCTCCAGCCCGGCCTGCACCGGCGAACCGTTCTCTTATTCAAGAACTTCGTCCTTATGCGCATCATCGCCCTCAGCACGGGCGCCGTCTTCAGGGATAGTCGGACGCATATCAACAGTCTCGCCGGCAGCCGTGCGCCGGCCGATTTCCGAGACATATTTGACGCCGTTTTCCTTGAAGATCTTCTGCACGCCCTTGGTCGTGTAACGCTGATCGTAAAGGAGAACGCGCACGCCGCGCAGCAAGTCGATATCGAGCGGACGATAGTACCGGCGCCCGCCTGCGCGGCGCATCGGGCGCACCTGACCGAAGACCTCCTCCCAATGACGCAATACGTGCTGCGGGACGCCGAGTTCTTCGGCCGCTTCGGAAATAGTGCGGAATGCTTCAGGCGATTTTGCCACTTTTACTCCGCCAATGAAAAGTTATTCAGCCGCGTCTTTTTTGACGTGTCCGGCGTTGATATGATCTTTTAACACATGCGAGGCGCGGAACGTGATGACCCGCCGCGGTTCAATCGGAACCTCCTCGCCGGTTTTCGGATTGCGTCCCATACGGAGCTTCTTATCGCGAACCGAAAATGTGCCGAAAGACGAAATCTTGACGGTCTCGCCCGCCTCCAGCGCTGCGGCTACTTCTTCAAGAATGCGCTCGACAAAAGCCGCAGACTCGTTCCGCGAAATACCGAGGGTCTGATAGACCGCATCGGTTAAATCAGCGCGCGTTACCGTATTTCCCGCCATTGGCGTCGAACCCCGTTCGCAACCCTTTCCCGGATCGGGAAAGTAATCGAAATCAAGCAGTTCGGTCAATAAGCCATTGAATTATATTGCGTGTGATTCATCGACCTCGCGTGACGGCCCGCGCAAATTCAGGCCCGCATGAGCGCTGCGCCCCAGGTCAAGCCGCCGCCCATGCCCTCGATCAGGACCAGATCGCCCTGTTTTATGCGCCCGTCGCGCACCCCCTCGCAATATGCGAGCGGTATGGACGCGGCGGACGTATTGCCTTGTCCGGCGATTGTGGAAATCACCTGATCGGCGCGTAAATCAAGCTTTTTGACGACGCCTTTGATGATGCGCTCATTGGCTTGGTGCGGCACGAACCAGTCAATCTCGGTGACATGAACGCCGGCGTCGGCGGCGACCCGCTCCATCGCTTCGGAGATGCGAATGACAGCTTCTCTGAAAACCTTATTGCCTTGCATGCGCACATGGCCAGTGGTTTGCGTCTGCGAAACGCCGCCATCGACATACAAAAGATCGACGAGGCGCCCATCGCAGCGGAGATAACTTGAAATGACGCCGCGGCCGTCCGCCTCGTCGGCGTCCTGCGCTTCCATGACGAACGCGCCCGCGCCGTCACCGAAGAGAACGCATGTCGCTCGGTCTTCCCAATCGAGAATGCGCGAGAACGTCTCAGCGCCAATCACCAGTGCGCGCTTATGCTGACCGGTGATGAGAAACTTTTCCGCCGTCGATAATGCGTAGATGAACCCTGTACACACCGCCTGCACATCGAATGCGGCGCCAAGCTCGACGCCAAGTTTGGCTTGCACGATCGCCGCGGTAGACGGAAAGGTCCGGTCAGGCGTTGTGGTCGCGACGACGATAAGATCGATGTCGCCCGCCCCAACGCCGGCGCGTTCCATCGCCGCCCGGGCAGCATGGGCTGCAAGGTCCGACGTAACTTCGTTCTCTCCGGCCACATGGCGCTCGCGAATGCCGGTACGCTCGCGAATCCATTCGTCGCTCGTATCAACCATCTTCGACAAATCGTCATTGGTCAGAACTTTTTCGGGTAGGAAATCACCACACCCGGTGACGACAGCTTTCAAACTCATCAGACTGCTTCTTTCACCATGGGGTTCGGGCTGTCTGCGGCGCCGGACAGGGTGTCCCGACGCTGCATCACCGCGTTGACGGTCTTTGCTACATCGTCACGGAACGGATGACGCGCAAGGTCTGCGGCCATGCGCACAGCGCTCGAAACACCACGCGCATCGGCGCCGCCATGACTTTTAACCACAAGCCCGTTGACGCCCAGAAAGACCCCGCCATTGTTCGAGGACGGATCGATACGGTCTTTCAGCTTCATAAGACCGGGCCGCATGAAAATCGATCCGAATTTCGCGTTGATCGTCCCTGTCAGCGCTTCCTTGACCCATGAGCCCACAAGCCGCGCCGCGCCTTCGGCGGTCTTTAATGCGATATTGCCTGTAAATCCGTCAGTGACCACGACGTCGACCGCGCCGTTCGAGATATCGTTGCCTTCAACGAACCCCTTGAACGCCATTTCGGGGTCCGCCTCGCGCAGAACGCGCGCCGCGGTGCGAATAAGTTCGTGGCCTTTTAGATCTTCCGCACCGACATTGAGAAGCCCCACCGTCGGTTTTTCAACGCCGGTCAGCGCACGATAAAAAGCCTCGCCCATGATCGCAAACTGTACGAGTTGCTTTTCATCCGCCTCAACATTTGCACCCACATCAAGCACCACCGAGCGACCGCGCGGCGTTGGCCACAACGCGGTAATCGCAGGCCGGTCGACGCCTTCAATCATGCGGAGCTGCAAGCGCGAGACCGCCATCAACGCGCCTGTGTTGCCGCAGGAAACGGCGGCGTCTGCGCCCCCGCCAGCAAGACGCTCCACAGCGCCCCACATGGATGTGTTACGTCCGCGCCGAATCACATGGCTTGGCTTGTCTGTCATGGCGACGACCGCATCCGTGTGGTGGATTTCGTCGCGCGCGCCGCCGGTTTTCTCAAGAAGCGGCGCCAAGGTCTCCCTGTCGCCAAAAAAGACGATATCGGCGTTCATGCCGCGCGCGCGCGCATGGGCGACGCCTTCAATGACCGCCTGCGGGCCAGCGTCGCCGCCCATCGCGTCAATCGCCAGTGTGACGCTGCGTTCGTCCGATTTCAATTCCGCCACAAGACGCCCTGCCTTTTTACCTCGTCTTATTCGCCGCGGAGAATACATCGCCGCCCTAGCGATGCAACGCACTCCCGCTCGATAAATTTCCCCTCAATCTCAGATATTTATCGCATCACTCGGAGCCATCGTCGCCAGAGGACAACGACTTCAATACGTCAAACGGCGATGTCTCGGCCTGCGCGCCAAACGTCTCGGCGAGGCTTTCAACGCCGGCTTTGCGGGGAAAGGGGTCCATGGCCAACGACACCTGCTGCACCAGAAGTTCGCCCACATCGAGGCTGTCGCCTGCATGAGGCTCGGGCCGGTCGAGCCAAGCCGCCAGCTCTTCGTCGGAGGGCGCGCCCTCTTCCATTTTTTCCGCCTCAGCACGTTCCGCAGCAAGGTCCGCTTCGCTCACCCGTGCGAAATCAAGGATGAAGGCTTCTTCCACCGTCTCCTGCAACGGCTCCAGGCTCGCCACGCATTCGCGCGTCAGCGTTGCACGCACCGCGCCTTCTACCCGGAAGTCCCTGGCGGTCGCGAACACGGCGATGTCGCCCTCGAGCTGCTCGACCGCCGGAACGCCAAACCGCCTTGCAATCGCTGCGCGCTCAGTCTCGTTCGCTGCAACCGATTTGCGCCAGCCGTCATGGATCGCCGATGAAAGCTCCGTCACGACAGAGAATTCTGGCGCTAGCGAAAGCGCATCGTCGGGTTCGCGTGCGCTCATGCGCTGTCCCCGCCTGCAACCGCCGCCGGCTGCGGAAAAACCGCCTTGCCGGCCAAAAGCGATTCGATCCGGCCCGCGTCAACCGCCGCCGCATCGCGCACATAGGCCGATAACGCCTCGGCGCGCGCGGCCTGCGGGTCTTCATAAACATTGCGTGCAAGCGCCTCGTCAAGAGCAGTCTCAGGGGCGTTACTTTCAAGCGCGGCGTCGTAGGCCTGCACCCTTCCGAGGAAATTCTCGGCAAGGGTTCTGATCTTGCGCCCAACGGCCAAATCGCCAACACCAAGCTCCCGCAAGGCCGCATCGAGGTTCTCGAACATCACGTCGAGCAGGGCCTGGCTCAGCTTCTGGGCCTCCGGCCGGTCGCCCTTGAGAGCGCGCATCATCAGGAACACATGGACGCCCACCAGCTCAAATCGCCCCTCCACCGTGTCTTCGACGCCGTAGTCGGTGTAGAAAACCGGCAATCGCGCTTGCTCCACGGCGGCGGCGTAAAGCGCCATCGCCCGTTCACGAGCGGGGTTTTTGGCGAAAAGTGACTTCAACATAAATTGCGCCGCGGGACGTTCCTTGCTATCGACGACGCACTTAGTAAAGCCACTTCGAAGGATCAAGCAATGCATCGCGTCTTGTTGATGGTTTTGTGCGCTGCAGCGCTCCAAGCATGCGTCTCTGTGCGGTCGAACCACGGCTATGTGCTGGAACGCGATCAGGAAGAGCTGAACGCCAATGTCGGCCTCGACACCAAAGAAAGCGTTCTCGCGAAATATGGCGAGCCCTCGATGATCGGCGCGTTCGACCGTAATTCGTGGTACTACCTGAATTCATCCGATCAGGCGCGCGCCTTCTTCCGCCCGAAGGTGAACGCGCGCGAGGTTGTGGCGTTCCAATTCAGCGACGACGGCAAGGTCAAAGACGTTCGCCGCTGGACGATGGAAGACGCCAAGAAAATCAAAATGGTTTCCCGCACGACGCCGACGCGCGGCCGCGAACTGAACTTCTGGGAACAGGTGTTCGGCAATATCGGCCAGCTGCCTGCCGGCCTCGGCCAGGAGGGCCCCGTTCCGGGTCAGTAGGCGGACAGCAAACCTACCCTGCTGCGCCGCCTCATTGATGTCTCAGTATTCCGGATTGACTGCCCGGCGTCTGGACGCATCAAAGCAGCGAGAAACAAGCGCTGAGCGCCTTCGCGTCTGGCACAGCGCTCTTAAGTAATGAAACGCTCTAGCCTCTGGAAATCGGTGAGATCAGCATACCGACAAGAAATCTCAGAAGTCTGACGGAAACCTTACTCTTCCGCCGCCACAGGCGGACCATTCGGGCAATCGATCAAATACCCCCACCCTCCGTGCTCGAACAGTTTTGCGACTTCGGTCGAAGCGCCCTCTCCCAGTACGGCCCCATCAGGGGCGACAACACGCCAGTTCGCACGCAACAAAGCAATATCGCCGGCCACAATCTCGCTAACGATCTTGGTCTCGATGCGCGGCTTAATTGAAATAAAATCGGCAAACGCCGCGCGTGCGCCGTCCAGGCCCACAAGAGGCGGCTGATCGGGCGGAAAGAAGATTTTGCAGTCCGGATGAAACATGGACACGACGCCATCGAGGTCGCCCTCCTGTAGGAAAGCACTTACACAGTCGGCAATGTCGCGCGGGCGCGCGGCGATAGGTCTGCTGGTCTGTTTGCTCATTTCCCTCATTGTGCGACACCATCGGTATCGTCGTTATTGTCGACATCAAGCACCATTTTCCAGGCGCCGTCCGGGTTACGACGATAGCCAAGAACGAGACGGCCGGCGCCCGATGACGTCTGGCCAGAAGCCTTGTCGGTCGCTTGCACGCTAAAACGTCCGGCAAGCAGAGCGATGTCGCCAAAGATCTGAATATGCTGGAGCTCAAACCCTGACTTGAAGCTCGCGCGATCAATGCGCGGGCCGTACTTGTCGCGAATGGGCTGCAGTCCGACCGTGGTCGGCTGGTTTTGATTGCAGACAACCGCGTGGGGATCGCAGGTCTCAATCATCGTTTCAAGGTCACCGCTATCGAGTCCGGTAAGCCATTGATCCAAAGCGTTTTTTATCGCTTGTTCGTCGCTCATTACTTGCTCCTTATCCAGGCGCCAAAAGACGCTACTCAGACCGCGTCTACGCCTTGAGGGGGAACATAGGTCGTGCTAATTGTTTTATTAATTCGTATTTTTGCAAACAAATTGATCGATAAATAGAACAATGAAGTTTCAACATCTGAACGACGTCAGTGTTTTCGTTGAAGTCGCGCGCGCAAACGGTTTTCGAGCCGCGGCGAAGGCACTGAACCTTGGTGCAGGATCGGTCAGTGAGGCTATTCAGCGATTCGAGGATCGCCTTGGCGTGCGTCTTTTTGAGCGCTCAACAAGGTCTGTCGCGCTGACGCCAGCTGGCGAAAGGCTCTTTGAGCGCAGTCTGCCAGCGTTAAAAGATCTCGAGAGTGCTCTGCGCGAAGCCAGCGAGCAAAGCCAGTCGTTTGCGGGAACCTTAAGGCTTAGCGCGCCCCGCAACGCAGGCCCCGTCTTCTTGAACGACCTGCTCGCCCGGTTTGCCGCCGCCTATCCAGAAATAACAATAGAGGTGATTTTCAATGACGAAAAAGTCGACCTCGTGACATCGGGCGTCGATGCTGTGATCCGTACGCAAACCCTTGTGGAGCAGGAAAGCTACGCCGTTCCTATCGGTCCTGACCTTGAGGTCGCGCTTGTTGCTGCGCCGAGCTATCTTGAACGCGCGGGTGCGCCAAAAACCCCGGCCGAGATCACCGAACACGATGGTCTTTGCTATGCATTTGATGACGCGGGCCGCCTTGCCCCCTGGCGCTTTACAAGCGCGAGGGGTGATTACTCGGTTGCGCCACGCAAGCGCATGATTGTAAACGACCTGCCGACTTTAATAAGTCTCGCGGAGGCTGGCCTCGGGCTCGCTTATGTTTATGCGGCGCCGACGGAACCGCTTATCGCACAAAGACGCCTTATCAAGCTGTTCGAAGGCGAAACGCCACCGCTGCCCTCTTACGCACTCAATTACCGCACGAAACAGAACATGCCCGCACGCCTGCGTGCGTTTATTGACTTTACGCGTCGCACTTACGGATAATCCCTATGCGAAAAAATCGCCTCTGCCGAAAAGGTCTTTCGACAAAACCTACTCGGCCGAGCGGAATGAAACGATTTTTGTCGGCGTCGCTGGCGGCTCGCCATGCGCGACGGCGTCAACATTTTCCATGCCTTCGACCACCTTGCCCCATGCCGTATACTGACCGTCTAGGAACGACGCATCATCGAAACAGATGAAAAACTGGCTGTCGCCGCTATTTGGGTCCTGCGCCCGCGCCATGGAGACAACGCCGCGCTGATGACTAACATCGTTAAACTCGGCGTCGATATTCTTGCCTGAGCCGCCCGTGCCAGTCCCTTTCGGACAGCCCATCTGCGCCATGAAGCCTTCAATCACCCGGTGCAACGTCAGGCCGTCGTAAAATCCTTCGTCGGCGAGCTCCTTGATCCGGGCGACGTGGTTGGGCGCTTTGTCATCAAGGGTCTCGATCACCACATCGCCGGTTTCAAGTTTCAAATTCAAAAGCGTCATCGCTCAACCTTTCCATTCACCCGCACGGGCACTTTGATGTCACATATGTCTTTAACGAAGCCGTCCTGCACTTCGCCCTTGGCGATCAGATATTTCACAAACTCATCGCTGTCGGTGCGCATGACCTCGATTGTCTTCTGTTCGCGGGCCGGCACATCAGAACCGACACGCACACGGATAATCGGCGTCGGACGCGACGGCGGCTCGCCGCGCATGATGCGGCGCGAGTTTTCATACCCATCGATGATCCAGCCCCAGGCCGTATAGGAGCGGTCAAGATTGAGGCGCGAATCGCCAATCATCAAAAAGAACTGACTGTTGGCGCTGTTGGGCGGGCTTGCGCGCGCCATAGACATCACGCCGGGGCAGTGCAACGGCCAGATGGAAACGCGGGCGCCGGTCTGAAACGAACGCAGGGATTCAGGTTCCGCGCCTGTGGGCATCCCGTCGATATAACCGATCCGCGATGCAATCCGGTCACGGCCAATCTCTATAAAACCATCTGTTTCGCCTGTATCGCGTGTAAACTCCGCGACAAGATCGGGCTTGTCAGATCCGCCTGTCCCATCGCCTTTCGGATCTCCGCCCTGGGCCATGAACCCCTCAATCACCCGATGGAATGTCAGCCCGTCGTAAAACCCTTCTCGCGTCAGTTCCTTGATGCGCGCGACGTGCTCGGGCGCGAAGTCGGGACGCATCTCGATGACGATAACGCCAGAAGGAACGTCCATGTAAAGAAGGTTGTCCTGATCGGTCGGGCGCCAGACGCTTTCCGGCGCGATATCGATGAGCTGCTGCGGCGAAAGCGCCGGCGCATCGCTGTCATCGTCATTTTGCAGGGCGAACGCACCCGCACCCACGGAAAAGACGGCCGCGGCCGCAACGCCCAAAATTCGTATACGCATTTTTACCTGCTCCCTGATCGCCCGCCAACGCCTTAGCAAGAACGCCCCGCCTTATTTAGGGGCCGAAAACTTCGCTTTCAATCGCGACGCCACATGGGCGGGCACGAAGGAATCGATATCACCATCGAGGCGCGCAATCTCTTTCACGAGCCGCGAGGCGATGGACTGGTAGCGCGCATCCGCCATTAAAAACACCGTTTCAAGCTCATCATTCAGCGCCTGATTCATGCCCACCATCTGAAACTCATATTCAAAGTCGGAAACCGCGCGCAAGCCACGAACGATGATGTTGGCCCCTACATCAATCGCAAAATGCATCAGCAACGTTTCAAAGGGTTTCACCGAGATCGGAACGCCGCTCGCGCTCGATATGCGCGCCATCTCCTCCTCCACCATGGCGACCCGTTCTTCAAGAGCGAAAAGCGGGCCCTTGTCGCGGTTGATAGCGACGCCAATGACGAGATGATCGACGAGCTTAACGGCGCGCTCGACGATATCAACGTGGCCCATGGTGAGCGGATCGAAAGTGCCGGGGTATAATCCTACGCGTTTGGCGGTCATGGTCGCCCTCCTGCAGTCGCCCGCTGGCTCGCCGCACCGGCAATCGGGCCGCCGCGCCAGTCAGGCATCGCCCTTTCGTGGACAGCGACATCGAATGCGGCGCGCGCCAGAAGGCGCGTTGAATCGAGGATCGGCAAGGGCGAGACGTCCTGCGAGATCAGCAGCGGTATCTCCGTGCATACAAGCGCGACGCCATCGCAACCGCCGGTCTTGAGACCTTCAATGATTTCGATGTACCGCGCCCTCGACAGATCAGCGAACGTTCCCTCGACGAGTTCGTCGAAGATAATCCGATCGACATCCGCACGCTCGTCCGGCGCCGGAACATCGACGCCGACGCCTCTCTCCGCAAGCGCGCGGCGATAGACAGGACCGTCCATCGTAAACCGCGTTCCGAGAACGCCGACTTTGGTCATGCCGCGACGCGCAGCATCGTCTGCGACCACATCAGCGATATTGAGTCCGGGCAACGCGAACGCGCGGCCCGCTTCTTCCAGCGCAATATGGCTGGTGTTATCAGGGCAGACGAAGAAATCGGCGCCCGCTGCAGCGAGCCGGTCGACCGATTCTGCGTGGATCGCGCGCACCGTTTCATAGTCGCCCGCCTCCCATGCCGGCATCGCCTCGCTCATCGCGATGCAATCGAGCGTGACGTCCGGGTGGCGATGGGGGCCAAGTCGGGCAAACCCTTCGCGGCAAAAGGTCTGAAAACAAAGCGCGGCGCCTTCGGCGCTATGGGCCAAAATGCCAAGGTGCGCGAAGTCGCGTGTCACGCGCTGTCTTCCTCATCGCCGCCGTCTTCGTCCTCTTCGTCTTCGACGCGGCTGACCGATACGACTTTTTCGTCATCGCGCGTACGGAAGATCGTCACCCCTTGCGTATTGCGCCCTGCAATACGGACGCCGTCGACCGGTGTACGGATCATTTGCCCGCCATCCGTGACAAGCATGATCTGGTCGGCATCCTCAATGGGGAACGACGCAACCACCGGACCGTTTCGCTGGGTTGTCTGGATCGCGATGATGCCCTTGCCGCCGCGGCCTGATGTCCGGAATTCGTAAGACGATGTGCGTTTGCCGTATCCATTTTCCGTCACGGTCAGGATGAATTGCTCAGCAGCGCCGAGCGCCGCCAGCCGTTCCGGACTGATCGCAACATCCTGGGCGCCGGCCTCTTCGGGATCGTCCGCAACGCCCTCGCCGTCCTCTTCGCCAGCGGCTTTTCGCATGGCGGCGGCGTGCTTGAGATACGCGCGCGCCTCATCGGGCGCGGTATCCATATGGCGCAGGATCGCCATGGAAATAACGTGATTGCCGTCGTCGAGCCTGACGCCGCGCACGCCTGTCGAGGTGCGCCCGGCGAACACCCGCACCGCCTCCACCGGGAAGCGAATGCACGCGCCGTCCGCCGTCGTCAGAAGAATGTCCTGATCCGGCCGACAGATTTCAACGCCGACAATGCCATCGCCCTCATCGAGCTTCATGGCGATCTTGCCGTTGCGGTTAACGCGCTGGAAGTCGGAGAGCTTGTTGCGCCTTACATTGCCCGAGCGCGTTGCAAAGATAACATCGAGCTCGCTCCAGGCGTCTTCATCTTCCGGCAGCGGCAGGATCGTCGTGACGCGTTCGCCCTGCGCCAGCGGCAGGAGGTTCACGAACGCTTTGCCGCGCGCGTGCGGCGCGCCTTCCGGGATGCGCCACAGCTTCAGCTTGTACGCCATCCCTGTCGAGGTGAAGAATAAAAGCGGCGTATGCGTATCACCGACGAACAGCTGGTTGACGAAATCCTCGTCGCGGAACTTCATACCCGCGCGGCCCTTGCCGCCCCGCTTTTGCGCGCGATAGGTCGAAAGCGCGGTGCGTTTCACATAGCCGGTATGCGTGACCGTAACGACCATCTCTTCTTTCGCGATGAGATCTTCGTCTTCGACTTCGCCTTCGGCCTCAACGATCTCGGTGCGCCGCGGCGTGGCAAATTCCTCACGCACCGCCGTCAGTTCGTCGGTGATGATGGTCATCACGCGTTCGCGCCGGCGCAGGATATCGAGATAATCCTCGATTTTTTCCGCCAGACCTTTCAACTCGTCGCCGATTTCGTCGCGGCCAAGCGCCGTCAAGCGCTGCAGTCGTAAATCGAGGATCGCCTTGGCCTGCTCTTCCGAGAGCTTCAGCGTATTGCCATCGCTCATCATGTGGCGCGGGTCCGCCACCAGGAGAACGAGCGGCGCAAGATCTTTCGCCGGCCATTCGCGCTCCATCAATTGCTGTTTCGCCGTCGCCGGGTCCGGTGCACGGCGGATCAGCGCGACCACATCGTCGATATTGGCGACGGCGATCGCGAGGCCCACCAAAATATGCGCTCGGTCGCGCGCCTTGGCGAGATCGAACTTGGTCCGGCTCGTAACGACTTCTTCCCGGAAGGCGATGAAAGACGTCAGGACATCGCGCAAGGTGAGTTGCTGCGGGCGCCCGCCATTCAGCGCAAGCATGTTGACCGGGAAATTGGTCTGCAGCTGCGAGTGCCGGTAGAGCTGATTGAGAACGACGTCGGCGGTCGCATCGCGCCGGAGTTCGATAACGACGCGGATGCCGTCGCGGTTGGACTCGTCGCGAATATCGGCGATGCCTTCGATCTTTTTGTCGCGCACGAGGCCGGCGATCCGCTCGATCATCAACGCCTTATTGACCTGAAACGGCACCTCAGTGACGATGATGCCATAGCGATCCTTGCGCACTTCCTCGATTGCGGCGCGTCCGCGCATCACCACTGATCCGCGGCCGACCAGTAGCGCCGATTTCGACCCGACGCGGCCGAGAATGAGACCGCCCGTCGGAAAGTCCGGACCCGGCACAATCTCAATCAGCTCTTCGTCGGAAATCGCCGGATTACCGATCATGGCAATCGTCGCATCAACGATCTCACCGAGATTGTGTGGCGGAATGTTGGTCGCCATGCCGACAGCAATGCCGCCGGCGCCATTAACAAGAAGGTTCGGGAAGCGCGCCGGCAGCACCATCGGCTCTTTTTCCGAGCCGTCATAGTTGGCCTGAAACGGAACCGTCTCTTTTTCGATATCGGCGAGAAGAACGCTCGCGGACTTATCCATGCGCACTTCCGTGTATCGCATGGCCGCAGGCGGATCACCGTCAATGGAGCCAAAGTTTCCCTGCCCGTCGAGCAGCGGCAGGCGCATGGAAAAGTCCTGCGCCATGCGCACCAGCGCATCGTAAACCGCCTGGTCGCCGTGGGGGTGATATTTACCGATGACATCGCCAACGACGCGCGCGGACTTTTTGTAGGGCTTGTTCCAGACGTAACCGCTTTCATGCATCGACCAGAGGATGCGCCGGTGCACCGGTTTCAGGCCGTCACGCGCATCAGGAATAGCGCGCGAAACGATGACGCTCATCGCATAATCGAGATAGGACCGGCGCATCTCTTCCTCGATCGAAATCGAGGGCGCATCCGGGTCGAACTGCCCGCCGCCTTCTGCGTTTTCGTTCGAGTTTGCGCGTCCGTTATCGTCGCCGTTTGCCGGCTCGTCGTTGTCTTGGTCGTTGTCCGCCACGAGAGGGCTTCACCTTCTGATTGCAAGCATGATTTTCAGAGCGCCCGGCTTATCATTGTCGGTAGCCGCAAACAAGCGCCGCAACCCTCTGAAAAGCCTTGCTCAAAGCCTCCGCGGCGCCTTGCGCGCCAGGGGTTCGGGCTTCTACGGGCACTGCCCACGTCTCACAGAAAAGTGCATGTCTGCGCCCTTGTTTATTCCGCTGCGGCGTTGCGATAGACTGCGTATTCAACGGACTACGGGGATGAGAGTTGTGCAAAAAGAGACTTTAAAAACGGGGCGGCTCTGGCTTCGCGCCGCGAGCGCCGTTTTGCTGATCGCCAGCGCGGCCGCATGTGGAAAAAAAGACGCAAGCGACGCGCCGAGCCAGAAACCGCGCCTGTCGGCCCCATCCGCCGACCTCCTCGATACGCTGGCCCCCGCCGATCAGGCGCACGCGGCCGCAACCTTTGTGAGCCCCGATGGGGCGGAAATCGGCCGCGTCGTCCTCACCAACACCCCAGGCGCCGGCGTCTTAATGCGCATCGATCTGAAAATGCTCGAAGAAGGCTGGCATGGCGTGCATCTGCATGAAGTGGGCGATTGCAGCGACGGCGCCGCCGGCTTCATGGCCGCAGGCGGACATGTCAACCCGGATGAACGCGCCCATGGCCTTCTCAATCCTTACGGCCCGGAACGTGGGAATATGCCGAACATCTACGCCGGCCCGGATGGACGCGCGACCGTGGAGGTCTTCAACGATATGATTGCCCTTTTCCCGAGCGAGGAGGCGGCGGCGGAAAGCGGCCCGTTCGCGCTGTTGGACGATGACGGTTTCGCGATTATCGTCCATGCAAACGCCGACGACCACACGACTCAGCCTGTCGGCGGCTCAGGCGCGCGCATCGCTTGCGCCGCGGCTCCCGGATCGGCAACCGTATCCACGCCTATGCCACCGTCCGAAGAAGACAGCGCAGGCTAAACAGGATTTTGAGGTCAAAGAGTTAGGAGACGACCGATGGCGATACTTTCCAGAAGAGCCGTACTCGCGGGCGGCGCCTCCAGTGCGGGCGCCTTCCTCACCGCAGGACTATCCGGCGCGTTCGCCCATGACAGCACCGCGCCCATGGGCGCCTGGTCTCCCCTGGCGAACATGCCCTTCCCAGTCCAGGAAATCTATCCGGCGCCGTTCTGGCGCGCCTCATCGAACGGCGCTGATCGGCTTAAACAAAAGCCCTTCAACATCATCGTCAACGCCGGCGGTCTAACGCCTGATTTCCCTCATGAAGTGACGGACAAGGTTACCTATTACGATCCCCTCTACGATGCATGGGGGTACGGAACATCTCTGCCGGCGCCGCGCCATCATATTGCACTCGTTAACAGCAACGGGTTTCTCTACGCTCTCGGCGGTTTTGCCCGCAACCAGAACGGCGGCTGGCAAAATAGCGCCGATTGCTGGCGCATCGACCGTATCAATAGCGAGTGGCGCGCCGTGCGCCCCTTGCCGCATCCCCAGTCCGAAACCGTGTGCGCCTCTCTCGCCGGATTCGTTCATGTGGTGGGCGGGCGCGCGCCGGCCGGCAGCGCCAACGCCGAATGGCGCGATCATATCGATACGGACGAACACTGGCTTTACGATCCGTTGACGGACCGCTGGGAGGCGCTGGCGCCCATGCCGACGGCGCGCAACTCAGCCGCCGGCGCCGTTGTCGGCGGCGTCCTGTACGTGATGGGCGGGCGCACCGTGCGCGACGGCAACCTCACCGCCATGGAGGCGTACGACCCGCTATCGAACAGATGGTCACGCGCGAAGCCGATGCCGAAGGCGCAAGCCGGCCTCGCCGCAGGCGTCATCGACGGCAAGATCTATGCCTTCGGCGGGGAGTTTTTCGGCGGCGGCGGCGGCGTTTTCGCCGAAGCCTGGGAATATGACCCCGCACGCGATGACTGGCGCGCGGTTGCGGCGATGCCCCGCAAGCGCCACGGCCTTGGCGCCGTTTCCTTGGACGGCGCCATCTATGCGCTCGGCGGCGCTGCAAAAGTCGGCGGCGACGAAACCACGATGGCGCTCGATAAGTTTGAAATCTGACGCTGACGACAGGCTGTGTCTTTCGATATCGCAATTGATATTGCGCATTTGCCTGAGCGCATTCTTATTTATGGTGTTTGGCGTTCAGTTCTAAAGGGCGGACGATCATGAGAAGACGCACATTGTTGAGCACAGGCGCCGCCGCAATTGTTGTCGCCGGCGGCGGTTGGGCGATGACCCGCGCGCCCAGAAAAGCGCGAGCCCCATGGCGAGAGGCGGAAGATGGCTTCGGCGATATTCGCCTCGACGCCCTCGCTTATGCGATCCTCGCGCCCAACCCACATAATATGCAGCCCTGGATGGCGCGCCTTGACGATGACAATGGCGTCACGATTTTCTGCAACACGGACAGGCTCCTGCCCCATACCGATCCGCCATCGAGACAAATCACCATCGGGTTCGGGTGTTTTCTGGAACTCTTGCGGCAAGCGGCGGCGGAAAATGGATGGCGTACGGATGTAACACCCTTTCCCGAGGGCGAACCGATTCCACGCCTTGACGAACGCCCGGTAGCACACATCGCCTTCGTTGAAGACGGCGCCGTTCGGCCGGACCCACTCTTTTCAGAAGCACTCGCAAGGCGCACCAACCGCACGCCTTTCGATACTGAAAAGCAAATCGCGACCGCCGATCTCGCCAAGATCGCCCTGGCGGCGGACAACCGCGTTATCGCACAAACCATCGCCGACGACGATCGCATTACCCGCTTGCGGAAATTGACAGCCGATGCCTGGCGCACGGAATGGTCGACGCTTGGCCCGCGCCGCGAAAGCATCGCCGTAACGCGAGTGGGCAAAAAACAGATCAACGAAGCTCCATGGGGCCTTGCGCTTTCGGGCGCGGCGATCGAAGCCGTCGCCGCCGCTGGCATGTTGACGCCGGAGAAACTCGATGACGCGACATCGACCGCATACGCCCAAAGCATCGAAGGATATGTTGGCGCCTGCGAAACGGCGATGGCATACGCCGTCATCAAAACAAGAACCAACACCCGCCGGGATCAGTTAGCGGCGGGCGCCGCCTGGATACGGATGCAGCTCGCGGCGAAAGCGAGGGGCGTCGCGTTTCATCCATTAAGCCAGGCATTACAGGAATTTCCAGAAATGGCGGAGCACTACCGGCGCGCCCATGAAATTCTGGGCGCCGACAATGGCGAGACCGTGCAGATGCTGTCGCGTCTCGGTTTTGCGCCCGCCCCGTCGCCGGCGCCGCGCGAAACCCTCGCCTCCAAACTCATCAACGCAGCGGGTTAAAGCGTCAGGCGAGAGATCAGCGTCGTTCAACCGGCCCGCTCACTCCGGCGCAAGCCGTAGACCCGTCGGACATATGAAGTCGCGCTTTGCGCGGCAAACTGTATCTTCGCTGGATTCCCGCTTTCGCAGGGATGAGCGATGCCGAATGATTACCCAACGCTCCCGTTCTTCGATACGCCGTCTTACCGACCCCTTTTTTGATAGCAAGGACCGCTGCGTCATTCGTTTGTGGAAACAAAACGCCAAGCCGATCCGCGTTTTAAAACCTAAATGCGATCGACCGGCAGACACTCAGTAAAGACCGGATTGCCGACAACTTGCCGGCTCGCCCAATCGCTCGCCGCTTTTTTGCAGTCCGGGCGGTTGTCAAAAACGCCAATGATCTCCGGCTCTGATGTCGGACCCGGCGTCAGATAGCCGTTTGCAGACCATTGCTCGCCAGCCGTCGATGCACAAGCACTTAACAAAAGGCAAACAACAAACGGCGTTGCAATCCGCGCCCGTTGCATTGCTGAGACGAAAAATCCCTTTTTCGAAAGAACACGCATGACGACACTCTCCCTTTTTGCAGGCGTCTCATGAAACCTCGACTATTATGGCGAAAGCAAGACCAAAGAGGCGCCGGCGCCGCGCTGCAAAAAAATAAAGCCCCGGCGAAGGGCGCCAGGGCTTTTAGCGAATTCCAGAAGAATTCTGACTTGTAAGATTGAAACGTCGCAAAGCGGCATTTCAAAACGGTGTGGCGGGCATTTCCCCCCGCATTTCATCGGCCCAACTTGTAAAATCTGTTAAAACCTGAATGTTTTAACTGTTTTTGACACCGTTGGCCATGCACCATTAGCACCTGGAACAGGTCCTTTCAAGACTACTATTTGGTATGCACCGTCTTCAAACACCTTTAAGACTTCAGTGACTATTGTCACTCTTTGGCCAC
>JBCCXE010000001.1:0-281585 GCA_039192395.1 Pseudomonadota bacterium | reverse complement strand
TGTCTGTCTACTTATAACCCTAAACGGGGTGCTGACTTTGTGGTCTGCATTTGTTCTCCTATGTGGTTGGCGGCGCGGAAAAAATCTGGCCCGCGACGCCCATCTTTTGGGTTTATTCAGTCCCCACTGGTGCCATCAGCTAAAAGTTGACGTCGCCAACGTTGATGGACTGAGAGTTCGAGAACGAACCGATGCCAGTGTTGAAGTTCTGATTGAACAGACCCTGGTTGTCGGTGATCGTCATGCCGGTCAGGTTGCCCGAACCGAATGCAACGTCGCCAGCAACGGAGCGAGCGTTGGCGTTGCCGCCATTGCCGTTCGTTGTGCCGCCGGTGCCGGTTGAGCTGGCCGTTCCGCCATTGGCGTTGCCGCCGGTGCTTGCGGAGGAACCGCCTGCGCCGCCGTTGCCGCTGGAGTCGCCTGAGTCGCCGCCGCGCTCAGAGTCGCCGCCACGGCCAGACGTGCCGCTGGAGTCACCGGAGTTAGCGTCGCCGCCACGACCTGAGTCGCCGTTTCCGCCGTCATTGTCGCCGGAGTCAGCGTTTCCGCCGTTGCCGCCAGCGCCCGAAGCTGCGCCAGCACCACCGGTGCCCGTGCCGTTGCCGGAAGCGCCGTTGCCGCCGGTGCCCTGGCCATCGCCAGATGCGCCTGCGCCGCCAGTACCCGTTCCGTCGCCGGAAGCACCAGCTGCGCCAGCTGCGCCTGCGCCGCCTGCGCCGCCAGAGCCGCTGGTTGCGCCGCCGCCAGTTGCTGCACCGGTCGAGCCGCCTGCACCGCCGTTGCCAGCTGCGCCAGCACCAGCGTTGCCGCTGTCGCCATTGCCGCCGTCGCCACGGTCACCGCCAGCGCCGCCATTGTCAGCGCCTTGTCCGTTAGCGTCGCCGCCATTGGAACCGTTGCCTGGGCCGCCATTGCCGTTGCCGCCGTTTGCGTTGCCGCTCGCGCCGCCGTCGCCGCCGTCGCCGCCGTCACCGTCGCCTGCGCCAGCAGACAATCCGTTGCCGTTCAGGAGACCAACGCCGAGACCAGTGGAGCCGCCGCCAGCGCCGCCTGCGCCGCCGTCGCCGCCGTTGCCGCCAGCATTGTTAGCGTTGCCGCCGTCGCCGCCGTTGCCGCCAGCGTTGTTAGCATTGCCGCCGTCGCCGCCATTTCCACCATTGTTGTTGGAATTGCCGCCGTCGCCGCCATTGCCGCTGTCGCCACCGCGACCGCTGTCAGCGTTGCCGGAGTTGCCGTTGCCGCCGTTCGCGTTGCCGCTGTCGCCGCCGTTAGCATTGCCAGAGGTTGCACCGTTAGCGTTGCCGGAATTTCCAGCTGCGCCGCCATTGCCGCCATTACCGCTGTCATTGTCGGTATTGCCGCCATTGCCGCCGTTGCCGTTGGCATTGCCGCCGGTGCCGCCATTTGCGTTGGCGTTGCCGCCGTTGCCGTTAGCGTTGCCGCCGTCGCCCATGCCGCCGGTCGCCGTCGACGTTGCGTCGCCGCCGCGGAATGTGATGCCGGAAACCGTCGACTGAAGGTTGGTCAGGTTAACCTGCAGATCGTCGAGGCTGATCGAAACGTCCAGACCGTCATTGATCGTGCCGCCGTCTGCAACAGCGTTGGAGAAGTTGCCGTTTGCGTTTGCAACGTCGTTGTCCTGGTTGTCGCGATTGTTGCCGTCGTCACCATTGTTGGTGCGGTTGTCGTTGTCGCGATTGTTGCCATTGCCGTCATTGTTGTTGCCATCAATGCCGTCATTGTCCTGGTTATCGCGGTTGTTGCCATTGTTGTTGGCGTTGTTATCGCGGTTGTTACCGTCGTCGCCATTACCGGTCGTGTTGTCACGGTTATTGCCGTTGTTGTTGGCGTCGTTGTCACGGTTGTTGCCATCGTCGCCATTGCCGGTCGTGTTGTCGCGATTGTTGCCGTCGTCGCCATTACCGGTCGTGTTGTCACGGTTGTTGCCGTTGTTGTTGGCGTCGTTGTCACGGTTGTTACCGTCATCGCCGTCATTGTCGGCATCCAGGCTGATCGTGGCGGTTACATCAACATCGAGGTTGTCGCGGTTGTTGCCGTCGTCACCGTTGCCGGTTGTGTTGTCGCGGTTGTCACCGTCATTGCCGGCGCCGGTGTTGGTCGTGTTGTTACGGTTGTTACCGTCGTCACCATTGCCAACGTCGTTGTTATTGCCGCGGTTATTACCGTCGTTGCCGTCGTTCGTCGTCTGGTTGCCTTCACCACGCTCCGAGTCGCCGGCGGTGTCGCCATTGCCCGGACCATTGGCTTGTTGTGCATACGCAGCGCCTGACATCAGCAGCGCGCTGGCAGCGATTGAAGATAAAAGCTTAAGTTTCACAATACTTCTCCCACTAGTGGTTGCTCAATTCAGCGGGAGAAACACTCGCCCGCCAACTCTAGCGACGGCCGGCAGGCGACCCCCAACTGAAGCCAGACCGCACCAACCCTCTACGCGGGGAGCCCACGAGACACCCCTCGCGCTTTTAATTGCAACAGGTGTGCCAAGCTGGAGCGCTTTTTTTGAGAAATTAACAAATAGTTGATTTTGTTTTACAAAATCGTAATGCAAAAATATTAACTGTACGAAAGAATTATGTTGCAGTGCAGTAAGTTGTAGGGAATTCCGACAGGGTGTCTGCGAAGCCGTACAGTAGGCCGCCGACGTTCACGGCGATCAAAATTTTCCTGCAAAATTAAAGGCATGCGAAGGAATTTCGATTCTCGCAATGTCAACATGAAACTTTCTTTTTTTCAAGAATTTTTAACGACAATTACCAAAACGAAATCTACGCGCTGTTGAGACGTCCGGCGCGGCTTATGCGGGTGGTGTCTCGTTCAACGACGCCTCGCTGTATCTCCGACGACTTTTCGACAACACGCCGTCTAGCGTCGATACAACGAATTTACCCAAAATTCTGAGCCTATTACATTTGTAGCGCCGTGGCGCCGGCTCTCCTGACGAGCGGCAAGCGCGGTTCGAGCGTTCGGAGCCCTCTGAACTCGCTCGACGGACTTGCCGGACCGCCTTTCGGGGCGGTCCGGCCTTTTTTGATCAATTGATTATGAAGACAGGGCGCGGAGCATCCAGGCGGTTTTTTCGTGCGCCTGAATGCGGACAGTCAGAAGGTCCGCGCTTGCTGCATCGCCGGCGTCTTCCGCCGCGCCGAGCGCTTCGCGCGCATTTCTGATCAATGCCTCGTGCCCCTGAAGAAGGTTGGCAACCATGACGTCGGCCGGCAGCGGCGTGGTGTCATCGTCCGCGATGGAGGCTAGGTCGGCGAAAGATTTGCCGCTTGACGGTGCAAAAATGCCGAGTGCGCGGACGCGCTCCGCGATTTCGTCCAGCGCCGCCCACATTTCGCGATACTGCTCTTCGAACATGGTGTGCAGCGTGTGAAATTGCGGTCCAGTGACATTCCAGTGATAGGCGTGGGTTTTCATGTAGAGGACATATGTGTCCGCGAGTGTTTTGTTGAGGCCGTCGGCAACGGCGACGCGGGCGTTTTCGTTCAATCCGGTGTTGATAGCGGTCATCGGTGGTGCTCCTGGTTGATCTATGAGCAAAGATACGCGCCAGAGGATAATCGGGCAAATAGATAATAGATAAATATGAAATCGAAAAAATAGATAACAAGATCGGCCCTAACCTAAAATGGGCGGGAGAGGTTGGTTACGTAAGGGCCGAGCAGAACCGCTGAATCCGCCCGCAGGCGTCCTTAAGCAAATCGTCGGCTGCGGCATAAGACATCCGGAAATAGGGCGACAGCCCGAACGCGCCGCCGGGAACGACGGCAACGCCTTCCATGTCGAGCAGCGCTTCGGCAAAATCCGCATCGGTTTCGATTGTTGCGCCCGCCGCTGTTTTCTTGCCGATCACATCCGCACATGACGGATAGACATAAAACGCGCCCTGCGGTGTTGCGCAGGAAACGCCGTCTGCGGCGTTGAGCATGGCGACGACGAGGTCGCGGCGTTTTTTGAACGCATCGTTGCGTTCAGCCAAAAACGAGTGGTCGCCATTCAGCGCTGCGACGCTCGCCCACTGGCTGATAGAGCAAGGGTTTGACGTCGATTGCGACATAACCTTCGCCATGGCGGCGATCAGCGGCGCCGGGCCGCCGGCGAAACCGATGCGCCATCCTGTCATGGCGTAGGCTTTGGAAACGCCGTTCATGGTCAGTGTACGGTTGAAAAGCGCGGGATCGCTCGACGCAATGGTCGAAAACTGGAAGTCGTCGTAAACGATGTGCTCGTAGATATCGTCGGCGAGGATCATCACGTGCGGGTGGCGTAAAAGAACCGCTGATAGCGCTTTGAGGGCCGCAGTGTCATACGCGGCGCCGGTCGGGTTCGATGGCGAATTGAAAAGGAACCACTTTGTCTTTTCGGTGATCGCTGCGTCGAGCGCATCCGGTTGCAACTGAAAGTTATCGCTTGCGTGGGTTTCGACGATCACCGGGGTGGCGCCCATCATGCGGACCATGTCCGGGTAGGAGACCCTATAGGGCGCCGCGATGACGACTTCGTCACCGGGGTTCAGGCTGGCGGCGAAGGCGTTGTACAAAATCGATTTGCCGCCGGGCGCGACCGAGATTTGCGAGAGATCGTAAGCGAGGCCGTTATCGCGGCGGAACTTCTCTGCGATGGCGGTTTTGAGTTCAGGAATACCATCGACGGCGGTGTATTTGGTCTTCCCGTCGCTGATCGCCTGAATGGCTGCTTCTTTCACAAAGTCTGGCGTGTCGAAATCGGGCTCGCCGGCGCCGAGAGAGATGATGTCTCGCCCCGCTGCTTTAAGGTCTCGCGCTTTTTGCGTGACCGCCATGGTGGGGGACGGTTTGATCCGCTGGAGGGAAGTCGATTGTTCGAAGATCATTGCGAAAGGATCCTGCCATGTTTGCCGTATCGCCAATGCGCATCATGAAGGGAATCGGCGCCGCGTTGGAAGATCGTACAGGCAATGCGGCTCATCCAGAGACAGTTTTGCTGGTTGGCGGGGCTGCGGCAGGCCGAGCTTTTATGCGGTTCTTTTGCAGCGCAAGAAGCTGCGGCGGCGCCTCTGGTGACGGATTTTATGTACTTGAAATCTATATGTAAAAACCTATTTCGCTGCAATTTTATGAGAGATTTCCATTGGCCCTTACTGTGCCGGCTGGTAGAGTGGCGGCCTGTTGGCTTTCGGGCCGCCGCTAGGAGCTTTTATGATCGCGGAACTGCAAAGCGCGATCGCCAATTCCCCGGGTCGTAAAATCGACTTGAAACGCTTGACCAAGGTTGAAGCGGTTAAAGTCAAAGTGGATCGCGCGGCGATGCTTTTTCGCGGCGCGCCGGCGGCGATTGCGGTTAATGGGGCCATGGCGCTTATTGCTGCGGCGATCGCCTGGACGAGCGTTGATCGCGGCATTCTGATCGCATGGACGGGAGCCATTCTTTCGCTCTCGATTTTGCGTTTCGCGGTCTGGTTTTTCTTCAAGGCGAAAAAACCGTCTGGGCGGAACCTCGCCAACTTCGCATGGCTGCATATTGTTGCAACGGCGTTCAGCGGCGCCATGTGGGGCGCGCTCGCGCCAATCTTTGCGATTTCCGGATTGTTGGGGAACGGATTTTTACCCTTTGTTATTGCCGGCGTGACGGCGTCGTCTTTAGCGTCGGCGGGCGCCTCCTGGCGCGTAGTGATGGCGTTCAACCTGCCGGCGCTTGCGCCGCTTGCAGCTGTTTATGTGCTGGCGGGCGGGGCGAGCGGCGCCGCGATCGCCGGCGTTGTCGTTTTATATTTTCTGACCACGGCCTATCTCGCCGGAACAACGCAGCGGATGATCGACCGCTCGATCCTGTTGCGCACCAAAAACGAGCGCCTGTTCGGCGCCCTGCGCAAACAGGTGGACGACGCAAACCTTGCCGAGCAACGCTACCGCGCGCTGGTGGAAGCGTCGCAGGACATGACAATTATTTTCTCTCCCGAGGGCCGCATCACCTATGCAAGTCCCTCGATCAGAAAATCTCTTGGCGGAGAGGTCAGCGACATGATCGGGCTGACGACGAAAGACGTTGTTCATCCCGACGATCTGCCGATGTTTCGCGCCGTGGGCGAGAAATCGCTTTCAAATCTCGGCGAAGTGATCGAATTGCGTCATGTCTGCATGCGCAATGGCGGCGGCGATTATGTAGAGCTGACGGGTCGGTTGACGAATATGCTTTACGTGCCCGGCGTTGAGGGGTTCGTTTTCAGCGGCGGTTTACGGCCCGCAGGCGAGGCGTCGCACGATCATCGCATAACAGCCGCCGCCCGCGCACGTTGACGCACCAACCCCGACGTCTCTTGCGGTAACGCGCGCGCTCTTCGATGATTGCGTCATGTCATCGCAGAAGTCTTCCAAAACAATCCTCGGATGGCGCGAATGGGCGACACTGTCCGATTGCGCCGACAGTTGCGTGAAAGCGAAAATCGACACAGGCGCTAAAACATCCGCGCTCGATGCGCAGGGCATGCGTGTTGTCGATCACGCTGGTCACGAATGCGTTGAGTTTTTCCTGCCCGCGCGGGCCGGGCAAAACGATGAGCCGCTTTACGGCGTCGCGCCGCTTGCCGGGCGGCGCACGGTGCGCAGCTCCAACGGCGAGGAGGAAGAGCGCTTTCTGGTGACGATGAAGGTCGTTCTGGGAAGGGCGCCTTTGTTCATCGATGTCACGCTTGCCGACCGGTCGGCCATGGTGTTTGCGATGCTGATCGGACGGGATGTGCTTGCGGGGCGATTTCTCGTTGATCCGCAGGCGTCGTTTTTGCTGGGAAGCGGCGAAGCCCCCGGCGCTAACGACGCGCGTTGATCCAGTCTGTGATCGGCGTCAGCCATTCCGGCCGTGGCGTATAGAAAGCGCCATGCTCGGCGCCGGTGCCGATGGCGATTTCCTCAAACGACTTTACGTGCTGGCTGCGTTCGCGCAAACGCGCGCAGGACCCCACTCTGTCCGAGATTTCATAGACCGACAGAACGTCGCCGCTGAGGACGATATCCGGTTCGTTCTCAACCCACCCGCCGCATCCGGCGAGGATGACGACGTTCACAGGCGAATTAGCGAGGCCGTGCGCTGCGTATGCGGTGATGCGTCCGCCTCGGGAAAAGCCCACGAGTGTTATGTCGCCTCCCGGAACGCCTGCTGCGATGAGCGTGCGGACCTGGCTTGCGAGCGTTTCGGCGTAGGCCTTCGGATCGGTTCCCGCAGGACGATGGTATCCGATCACTGTAAAGCCGGCGTTTGCGAGCGCCGCCTTGATTTCCGGGAAAAGATAAGCGCCCCATCGCGGATGCACAGGACGCGGATCGTCGCCTTCGACAATAAACCCGTGGGAGTAAAAGACATAGCGCTCGCTGGCGTCGATCTCACCGGGGAAGCTCTCTAAAACCTCTCCAGCGCGCACCTTATCCGGACCGAGTGCAAAGAGCGCGGAAAGAACGATGAGTAAAAGCCCAAGGCGCATTTTCAGTCCATCATTTGCGCAAAGAGCCATGCTGGTCTGCCTGCGAGCTCTGCAAGCATCGCTCAATCAAACAGGCTCGAAACCGATTCTTCGTTGGCGATGCGTCGGATCGCTTCGGCAAGGAGCGTCGAGATTGAAACATATTCAATCTTCGGGCACGTGCGCGTCGCATCCGTCGCCTGAATGGAATCGGTGACGACAAGGCGCGACAGCGCCTCTGATGCAACAATGCGGTCAGCCGCATTGTCGGAAAGCACGCCGTGCGTGACATAGGCGGAAACGCTTTTGGCGCCGAGCTCCATCAGACGCTCCGCGGCGTTGCAGAGCGTGCCGCCGGAATCGACAATGTCATCGAAGATGAGACAGTGCTGGCCGGCGACTTCGCCGATGATGTTCATTACTTCCGATTGGCCGGGCCCTTCGCGGCGCTTGTCGACAATCGCGAGGCGGCGGTCGTCAAGCCGTTTCGCCAATGAGCGTGCGCGCACGACGCCGCCTACATCGGGCGAGACGATGGTGACGTTTTCAAGCTCGCCATTGAACTCAGTGCGGATGCGTTTTTCGAACTCTTTGACCGCGTAAAGATTATCGGTCGGGATATCAAAGAACCCCTGGATTTGTCCGGCATGCAGATCGACCGTCAATACCCGGTCGGCGCCGGCGGTGGTGATGAGGTTAGCGACCAGTTTCGCTGAGATTGGCGTGCGCGGACCGGCTTTGCGATCCTGGCGCGCATACCCGAAATAGGGAATCACCGCGGTGATGCGGCTCGCCGACGCGCGCGTCAGCGCGTCGGTGGTGATCAACAATTCCATCAGATTGTCGTTCGCCGGATGGGATGTTGACTGGATGAGGAAGACGTCTTCGCCGCGGACATTTTCGTTGATTTCAACGAAGACTTCGCCGTCTTTAAATCTGCGAATGTCGGCTTCGCACAGGGCGGTGTCGAGGCGGGCGCCGATATCGGCGCTTAATCGGCGGTTGGAGTTTCCGGCGATCAGTTTCATGTCAAAAACAAAGCCTTTTTTGCGAGGGTGACGAGACGCTTCATGACGATTTATTGACAATGCTGCAAGCGATTATTTTCCGTCATTCGGTTAAAGCAATTGCTGACAGGTTGCGGCCATAGTCCCTGTTTCCGTTACGTTTTGAAACACGATAACTGAAATACGCGTCTGACGCCGCGACCGTGCAAATGTCGATATTGTCGATTTTCGTGACGCCGTTGTTGCGCAAACGCCACGCTGCATAACCGGCGCTGTCGAACTGACGTTTTTCGGCGCTGACGCCCGGTGAAAAAAACCGCTTTGCGTCGTCATGGACGGCGTTGAACGCGTCTACAAACTCAAGACCGACTTCAAAGCTATGGGCGCGCAGACAAGGGCCGATGACGGCGCGAATGTTTTCCACATCCGCACCGAGAGTGATCATTTCAGCGACGGTGTTGTCGAGAACGCCGGCGAGGGCGCCGCGCCAGCCGGCATGGGCGGCGCCGATAACGCGCGCGTCCGGATCGGCAAAGAGCACTGGCATGCAGTCGGCCGCCAGCGCGCCAACAGCGAGGCCTGGTGTCTTCGTCACCAGGGCGTCGACTTTTGCCGGCGTTCCAGGCCAAGGCCCGTTCATGACAATGACGTCCGGCGAGTGAACCTGATGTGCAGTGAGGAGGTTGGCCGGCGCGACGCCGAGTGCGACGGCGCAGCGGCGACGGTTTTCCGATACCGCTTCAGGCGCATCGTCAGATCCCGGTCCGGTGTTCAGCGTTTCGTATTCGCCGACCGAAACGCCGCCGGCACGCCCAAAAAAACCATGGCGTACGCCGGGTGATTTCAGAATGTCCGATTGCCGCATTGGCGGCGACGCGGCAGGCGCATTCACAGGTCGAACCCATCGGGGCAGGGCAGGTTTGGCGCCGAAACACAAATCGCCTTGAATATTTCACCCATTTGCGATGGCGCCGCAATCCGGTGCGCGCCGCTGTGAATGGTCGCCGCTTCTTCCGCTGTTTTGCCGGACGACAACGCATGCACCCGGGCTGCAAGCCCCAGCCTTTCCAGAAAAACCCCTTGAGTGATCGGTCCGTGAACCGCAGCGCCGTTTTCGATGGCGATCCGCGCAAGCGCCGCGAAATCCACATGGGCGGTGACATCCGCACGGCCCGGTTCCGAAAGCGGCGGCCAGAAAGCGTGGCGCCGCACGGCCTGCAGCGTGTCGCCGAGACCGGCGCCGATATGGCCGTAATCGATGATAAGCGCGCGCCCGTCCGTCGTGGTCAGCATACGGCTGATATCGGCCATGAACTCGCGCTGCGCATCGGAAAACTCGAAAATATCGCCCTCTTGTGCGTCATTCGCCGGCGGCAGCGGCAGATCCGGCGCGGCGGGCGTCGCCGCTAGCGTAAAGGCGAGCGCGTCTTCCGACGGCGTCAGGCCGATAAGCCGTTCGCGCCAGCCATTCTTAACGCGCACAAACTGTCTTATGGGCAGGCAGTCGAAAAACTCGTTGGCGACAATGAGGGCCGGGGCGGCCGGTATGTCGCTGAACTTATCCGCCCAGTGAATGCGCCGCCCGTCCTGGCGTAGTCTTTTCTGTTGCTCGTGGCGCAAACGCCCGGAGGTTTCCAGAAGCCAGATATCGGCCGCCTTGGCGAATTCCGGTCGCACCTGTGCGGCGCGCAGAATGTCCGCCATCAGGACGCCGCGGCCCGGCCCCAATTCGATGAGATTCAACTCCTGCGGCGCGCCCATGGCTTGCCAGGCGTCGACCAGCCAGAGCCCGATCAGTTCGCCGAAGATCTGGCTGATCTCCGGCGCGGTGGTGAAATCGCCGTCGGCGCCGATCGCGTTGGCGGAATTATAATACCCGTCATGGGGATGGCCGAGGGCGTCGGCGATGTAATCGGCGATGCTGATCGGGCCGTTCAGCTTGATCATCTCAATCAGACGCTCTTCGAGCGCCGTCTGCTGCGCGGCCGGTTTGCCGCCTTCCTTCGGGGACGCTTCCTCCGCGCTCATTTGGCGGCGGCCTTGCGCGCGTTGGCGTTGTTGTAGGTGCGCCAGATGAGCCAAAGCCCCGTGAGCAGCATCGGGGTCGACAGATACATGCCCATGGTCAGACCAAGCGGTAGGTTCTCCAGTCCCGTATCGGGCTGCCGGAAGTTTTCAACAAAAATCCGCGAAGCGGCGTAACCCGCAAGGAAAAGACCGATGGTTGCGCCGGGACGTTTCAACAGTGCGAAACGCTGAATAGCGATGCGAATGACGACGAACAGGACGAGCCCTTCAAGCGCCGCCTCGTAAAGCTGGCTCGGATGGCGGGTCGGTTCGAGCCCTGTGTAAAACCACTTTCCTGCTACCTCGCAGCCTTGCCGTATCGGATCTGTGCACATGGTGGGAAACTTCATCGCCCACGGACCATCCCATGGTCGGCCATAAAGCTCTCCGTTGACGAAATTGGCGATCCGCACCAGGAAGATGCCGATGGGCGCGGCGCAGGCGAACAGGTCGCCGACGCTCAAGGCGGCGAGCTTGTGTTTTCTGCAGAACAGGAAGCCGGCGATGGTGACGCCCAAAAGGCCCCCATGGAATGACATGCCGCCATGCCACAGCATGAGCGCTGGCGGGAACGGCACAACGCCAAAGAGCTTGCCCCAGGACGCCGTCAGCAAGGATGGATCGTAGAACAGAACATATCCGAGGCGCCCGCCCGCCATCACACCGATGGCCACCCAGAAAATGATGTCATCGAGTTGCACGCGCGTCAGGGGCGGGCCCGCCTTGTCGGGCCAGAGCGTCGGTTTTTTCAGAAGCGACAGGGCGTACCACCATCCGAGCGCCAGACCGCCGATATAGCCGAGCGAATACCAGCGGATCGCGAAAGGCCCCAGCTGAAGCGCGACGGGATCGATTTCCGGAAAAGAAAGGCTCATGGAAGAAACTGACCGTGTTTGCCCGCGTCTGTTTAGCGCGGATCGGGAGCGCTGTCGCCCCATTGGCGCCCGCCTGTCAACGCCTCATAATAGGGTTCCACGGAAGGATGAAGCCGATGCAGACCCAAAGCGCCTTTTTCGACGAGATTGCGAAGCTGATGACAGAGGCCGCCGGCGCGGCCGATGGCGCGCGGCGCGAGGCCGAAACCGTGATGCGCAGCCAGTTGCAGCGCCTGATTGCCGATATGGAGTTTGTGCCGCGCGAGGATTTCGAGATCGTTCGTGACATGGCCCGCAGAGCCCGCGAAGAAAACGAAGCCCTGCGCGCGCGGATCGAGGCGCTGGAGGCGCGCCTCGCGGATTGACGTCCGAAAAGGACGTTCCTCCAGCACGGAAGGAGAGTTTCGGCGCCCGAACGAAATGCCGTTAACCTCTCGGGAAATCTAGCAAAATCGAATCATTGCGCGTCGGTTTCGAATCGAACGCTATGGATCTTGTCGAGACCCACTCGCCAGGATCGTCCGGCCGGATGTTGAGTATAGATGCGTTTTCCGGTCGGGCCTCTTGCGAGCAATGCGAGGTAAACGCCGATGTCGATGGAACTTCTGGAAAGCCCGTCCATTTCTCACGATCCGCTCAAGGCGCTTGAAGCCGCAGCGGCGGGATTTGAATTCGATATGGAGCGGGTGGGCGAGCATGAACTGCATGTGGCGCTGCCGGGCGTCTGGCGTGATATCGGCTTGTGGTTCACATGGCGTGAAGAGGTGTTGACCCTGCAGATGGGCGCGCCGCTCGATCTGAAAGCGCCGGTGGGCCGCCTTTGTGAAGCCAGTCGGCTCGTCGCGATGGTCAATGAACGCCTTTGGGCGGGGCATTTCGATCTTTGGACGGACGACAACAGCATTGTCTACCGGAATTCCGCGATTTTGTCGGCGTCATCCAACCTCGCGTCCGATCAGGCGAATGCGCTCATTCGGGCGGTGGGCGAATCGGTCGACCGGTTTTATCCGGCCTTCAACTTCTTTGTCTGGGGCGGCAAATCGCCCGAAGAAGCGCTCGAAGCATCTCTTTTCGAAACGGCCGGGAACGCGTAAACCTCTCGGCGTTATGACCAAAAAAATCTCTGCCGCGCTGATTGGCGCGGGCTCCATGGGCGGTTCCCTTCTGCTTGGGTGGCTCAACTCCGGGACCATCGACGCCGCGCGGTCCGCCGTGTTCGATCCCGGGCTTTCTCCCGAGATGGAAGCGCTTTGCCGCGACCACGGTGTCCTCATTAATCCTGCACATGGCGATGTCACACCGCATGTGATGATTGGCGCTATTAAACCCCAGATGGCGCCTGATATCCTGCCGGGCTTTTCGGCCATGGCGGAAAACGCCATCTTTCTGTCGGTGATGGCGGGGCGTTCAATCGCCAGTCTCTCGTCCATGCTCGGCAACGCGCCCAAGGTCGCCCGGACGATGCCGAATTTGCCTGCCGCGGTGGGCAAGGGCGTTTCCGGCCTTTACGCGCCATCCGCCATTTCGGACGCCGACCGAACGATGCTTGAAGCGTTGATGCGCGCAGCGGGTGAGGTGGTCTGGGTGGAGACGGAGGAAGGGATCGACTTCGTCACCGCGGTGTCGGGCTCGGGCCCTGCCTATTATTTCTTGCTGACAGAAGCGTTGAGCGAGGCAGGCGTGCGTCTTGGCCTGACGCCGGAAGCCGCCGCAGGCCTCGCGCGGGCGACGCTGACGGGCGCGGGCGCTTTCGCCGAGAACGACGCGCGCTCGCCCGCTGAGATGCGCCGTGCGGTGACGTCGCCCGGCGGTACGACAGCGGCGGCAATCGATATCCTCGACCGCACGCCGGACGGCCTGCGCGATCTCGTTGAAAAAGCCGTTGCCGCGGCGGCGCGCCGCGCCGGCGAACTGACGGATTAACGGGCGCCCTTAAGAACCGATGACCGTTGCGAGCGCTTGAGCCCAGCCGTTGAGGTTTTGCGCGCGTAGGTCGGGCGCCATTTTGGGCGTGAACTCCCGTTCACGCGCCCATAACGCCGCGATATCATCGGTAGACTGATATATGCCCGCCTGCAGGCCGGCGAGATAAGCCGCGCCAAGCGCGGTCGTTTCCATCACACGGGGACGGTCGACGGGCGTATCCAGAATGTCGGCGAGAAACTGCAGGAGCCAGTCGTTGGCGACCATGCCGCCATCGACGCGCAGGCGCTGAATGGACCCCGCATCCGCCGCCATGGCGTCCATAAGATCCGCCGTCTGATAGACCACGGCCTCAAGGGCTGCGCGCGCAAGCGCTGCGCGGCCGGCGCCGCGGGTCAGCCCGACAATCGATGCGCGCGCGTTCGGCGCCCAATGGGGCGCACCGAGCCCGGTAAAGGCCGGCACCATATAAACGCCCTGATTGGTGTCGATGGATGTCGCCAGCTTCTCCGTTTCCTCTGCTGACTGAATGACGCCCACGCCGTCGCGCAGCCACTGGACGGCGGCGCCGGCGACAAAGATCGATCCTTCGAGCGCGTAAGCCGTCTCGCCGCAGAGGCGCCAGGCGATGGTTGAAAGAAGCTTGTTGCGGGAGCGTGTGGGCGACGAACCGGTATTAAGGAGCGCAAAGCAGCCCGTGCCGTAAGTGCTTTTAACGTCGCCCTTGGAAAAGCACGCCTGGCCGAAGGCTGCGGCCTGCTGATCGCCGGCGACGCCGAGGATCGGTATCGGCCGTCCGAAGATTTCGGGCGCCGTGTCGCCAAAATGGGCGGCGCAGTCTTTGACCTCTGGCAATACCGCCCGCGGCACGTCGAATAGCGCAAGCAGGTCATCGTCCCAATCGTTTTTGTTGATGTCGAAAAGACTGGTGCGGCTCGCATTGGTGGCGTCCGTCGCGTGCACCGCGCCATTCGTCAGTCGGGAGATCAAAAACGCGTCGACCGTGCCGAAAGCGAGATCGCCCGCTTCGGCGCGTTCGCGCGCGCCGGCCACATGGTCGAGAAGCCAGGCGATTTTGGTTGCGGAAAAATACGGATCGAGAAGGAGGCCGGTGCGCGTTGCAACCATATCCTCCTTGCCAAGATTTTTTAAGCGCTCGCAAGTGTCGCTCGTGCGCCGGTCCTGCCAGACGATGGCGTTGTGAATGGGCGCGCCACTCCCGCGGTCCCATACAATCGTTGTTTCGCGTTGATTGGTGATGGCGATGGCGGCGACGCGCTCGCCGCTCTTTTCCGCTTCCTGGATCGCCGCTCTCGAAACATCGAGGCATGTGCGCCAGATCGCTTCCGGGTCATGCTCGACCCAGCCATCCTGCGGATAAAGCTGCGGGAACTCTTCGGACGCCGCTGCACGGATTTTCCCGTCGCGGTCGAAAACAATGGCGCGCGAGGAGGTCGTGCCCTGATCGATAGCGAGAATAAGCGGCGATGACGACATGGGCGCTGTCCTTCTTAGGAGAGAACGCCGTTACCTTAACGCTATTGTCGGCGCCTCGACTATAGCGGTTTCTAGAGGAACCGAGCGACCACATCCTTGTAGGATCGCGAGAGCTTTAACTCCTGCCCGCCATCGAGAACGAGGAAGTACTCGCCGTTGGAATGGGGATGAAGCTCCTTCACCTTGCCGACATTGACGATGGCGGAGCGGTGTATGCGCTGGAACCGCGATGGGTCGAGCCGGTTTTGCAGCGCCTTCATGGTCTCGCGGATGATGTGCGTTTTGCCGCTTGCGTGAATGCACATGTAATCGCCGGCTGCGTCGATCCACTCGATTTCGTCGGCGCCGAGCACCACGACTTTTGAGCCGTCCTTGAAGGAAAGGCGTTCGGTGTAGCGTTCCTTTTCGCTCCAGTCCGGGTCGTTGATGAGTTCCTTGATCCGGTCGCGGTCGTCGTCGGAAAGGCTTGCAAGCAATTCGACGAGCTGCGATTCGCGGCCCGCGGCGGCTTTCGATTTCAGCGCCTCGCGCGTGCGGTGGATCGCGTCTTTGAGGCGTTCTTCCTCCACCGGCTTCACGATGTAATCGAGGGCGTTCGCTTCAAACGCTTCGATGGCGTATTTGTCGTAAGCGGTGACGAAGACGAAAAGCGGCGCCGGGCCGCCGATCATCGCGCGCACGACGCCGAAACCGTCGAGTCCCGGCATTTGGATGTCGAGGAAAACGAGGTCCGGCGCTTTCGCCTTGATGTCTTTGACCGCGTCGCGGCCATTGGCGCATTCGCCGATGATCTCAATTTCTGGAAACTCCGCCAGACGCAGTTTCAGACCGCGCAGCGCCAGCGGTTCATCGTCCACCAGAAGCACCCGAATTTTTTCAGTCGTCATTTTAAAGCCCCTTCGTCTCAAAAGGTATGCGCAGGCAGACGCATAGTCCTTGCGGCTCAACATGAGTGAGTTTAAAATCGCAGCGATCGGCGTAAAGATGCGTGATGCGCTCGCGCATGTTTAAAAGGCCGACGCCGGTTGTGGCGTTGCGGATCAGCGAGTTGACGTCGTCCGGCGCGTCCGGACCGTTGTCGCAAACCTCGAGCCGCAGCATTTGTCCCTCGCGCTTCGCGGAGATCGTCAGCACGCCGCCGCTTTCCATTTTGGCGATAGCGTATTTGATAGAGTTTTCAACAGCAGGCTGAAGGATGAGTGATGGCGCGAGCGCGTCCTGCACGTCGTCGGCGATGTCGAAGACGACATTCAAACGGTCCGCAAAGCGCGTTTTCTCGATGTCGAGATAAAGCTGTAGTGCGCGAATTTCTTCCACCAGCGTTGTTTTCTGCAATGGATCACTGTCGAGCGAGTAGCGCAAAAAGGCCGACAGGCGCGTCAGCATGCCGTTCGCCTGTTTGGATTCCTCTTCGAGCACCAGCGTCGAGATGGCGTTCAGCGTGTTGAAGAGAAAATGTGGATTAAGCTGATAGCGCAGCATTTTCAGCTGCGCCTGATCGGCGAGACGCGCAGACCGCAAGGCGCGCTCCGTCTCGTTGCGCAGATTGAGATAGTAGTTGATGCCGAAATAAAAGCCGCCCCAGGTGCCGAGGAGGAAAAGGTTCGGTGGCAGGTCCGGCAAAATCAGAATGAGGAAGTTTGTCGTGCCGATATATTCCCCGCGGGTGGCGCGCCACGCATCGCCGAAGATCAGGCTGAAGGTTTGCACTTTCATCGCCGACATGGCCGCAGCGGCGACAATGGTTGACGGTAAAGAGATCAGTAAAAGGAAGATCGGTTCCTGACGCCGGGCGAGCCGGTAGATCGGGCGCAACAGGATCGCGGTCGTTAAAAAGCCGATCAGGGACGAGGCGAGCGAATAAACAAGGGAATCGATCGAGCGCCCCGCCACGAAGGTCGATACCGAGAGAATATGCAAAAAGAAAAAGCCGACCCAGCCGACGATCTGCAGAATCCAGAACATCCGTTCCTTTTCAGCAAACAGCCAGTTCATCAGCCGTCTGACGCGCCCAGGCGCGTCGATAAACGGGCCGGCCGCTGGCGGCGGCGCTGCTGACAATTCTGCTTGCGTCATAAGATCGTGCTTTCTTTCCGCCATGCCTACGACTTGGCCTTTCTTCATAGCAAGCGCGTTGCGGCGAAAAGACCGTCGCTCGCGGCCAATCACCGAAAAAACAACAGTTTAACGCTAATCAGACAGAGAAAGAAGACGCACGTCGCCGCCAGCGGCCGTGGTGTTGATCGTTAAGGTGCGTTCGGTCGCGAAATGACTTGGCGCATCGCGAGAGGACAGGATGGGGATGATCGCGCCCTCGCGGCGGACCAGGATATCCTGAATTTTTGCGCGTGCGGTCGCATCGCCATCGAAGGCAATGGCGCGCACGCGCGGGTCGAGGAGGAGCGCTTCGTTGACCTCGTCAATAGCGGGGGCGGCGCCCTGAGGGGCGCCGGCCTGGTAGAGCGCAGCGGCGATCTCGCCGCCGTTCAACATAAGCGCGCAATTGCCAGCGGCGAGCGCCAACGCGCTTTGCTTCGCTAACGCATCGTCGCCATTTTCGTCTTTGCCGCCAAGACAAACGACCACGCCACGCCCTTTGAGGCGCAAGGTGTTCGATTCGCCTGTGGGCCCGGGCAGGGTTGCCGCCGGAACGAACGTTTCTTCGTAGATGCGCGCTGATGGTGTCAGAGGAGGCGTGGTGTCGGCGGCTTTGGCGAGGATTTCACCGCGCGGGGCCATGTCCCATGCCGCGTAGGCTGCCTCCGCCGCTGCAAGTGCATTTTTTGTCTCTATGCTGAGGGGTGTCGACGCGATGGCTGGCGCGTCCCCGGCGTCCGGCATTGCGCGCTGTTGTAGTGCGGCGAGGTAGTGCGGGCCGCCGGCCTTGGGGCCGGTGCCGGAAAGTCCTTCGCCGCCAAAAGGCTGCACGCCGACAACAGCGCCGATCTGGTTGCGATTGACGTAAACATTGCCGATCCGCGCGCGGCGCGCCACAGCGTTCATGGTGTCATCGATGCGGCTATGGAGGCCCATGGTGAGGCCGAACCCGAGGGCGTTGATTCCATCGACCAGCGCTTCCAGGTCGCTCGCCTCGAAGCGCACCACATGCAGAACCGGGCCGAAGATTTCGTTGCGCAGATCGGTAAGAGCGGAAAGCTCATAAGCCGCCGGCCTTACGAAAGAACCGCCGGCCGTGTCGGGCGAGGCTGGCGCCTCGGCGATAAGGCGTGCGGATATCTGCATGCCGGCTTTGTGATCCTCGATCGTTTTGAGCGCATCTGCGTCGATGACAGGGCCCACATCGGTTGCGAGGCGCGCCGGATCGCCCACAGCGAGTTCGGCCATGGCGCCTGCGAGCATTTCATTGAAGCGGTCGGCAACATCGGCCTGCACGCAAACAAGTCGGCATGCGGAACAGCGCTGGCCGGCGCTTTGGAACGCGGAGGAGACGACATCGGTGACGGCCTGTTCCAGAAGAGCGGTTGAATCGACGATCATGGCGTTGACGCCGCCGGTTTCGGCAATGAGCGCCGCGTCATGTTTGCCTGCGGCGGCGAGGCCGCGATTGATCGCCTGGGCGGTCGGCGTCGATCCGGTGAAGACAACGCCCGCGACATCCGGGTGCGCGGCGAGGGGCGCGCCGACGCGGGCCCCGTCGCCGGGCAGGTAGTGCAGGGCGCCGGCGGGTATGCCCGCTTCGTACAGAACGCGCACCGCCTCAAAAGCGATTAGCGGGGTCTGTTCAGCGGGTTTGGCGATGACACAATTGCCCGCGGCGAGGCTGGCGCTCACCTGCCCGAGAAAGATTGCGAGCGGAAAGTTCCATGGAGAAATGCACGCGACGACGCCAAGCGGTGCGCCGTCAAGTGTGGCGGCTTCATTGGCGTAGTAGCGCAGAAAGTCGACGGCTTCGCGCACCTCGGCGACTGCGTCGGGCCACGACTTGCCGGCTTCGAAGACCGCAAGGGCAAGAAAAAAGTCGCCGCGTTCTTCGAGAAAATCTGCCGCGCGTTTTAGGATCGCGCCACGCGCATCGGCGGGCGTCGCCGCCCATTCGGCGGAGAAGGTCTTTGCCGCGGCGCAGGCGCTCGCGACGTCGTCTTTGCCGGCGAGATGAACCGCGCCGACAATATCGTTCCGGTTCGCCGGGTTGCGTACATTCTCAAGCGGGCCGTTGGTGATCGTTTTCCCGTTAATGATCGGCGCGGCCGTCACCTGGCCGAGCGTGCTGCGCGCATCGGGCGCCATGGCGGCTGCCGTTGGGACGTGGGTTTCGTCCCAGCCGCGGGCGGCGAGCCGCTCGCCGTTCAAATGGTCGCGCGGCGCGCCGATGGCGGGATTAGCGGCGCTCTCAAGCGAGGCGATTTCGTCGAGCGGGTCGGCGACAATGTCGTCCACGGATAAATCCGGATCGATGAGCTGGTTGACGAAGGAAGAGTTGGCGCCGTTTTCCAGAAGACGCCGCACGAGATAGGGCAAAAGCTCTTTGTGCCCGCCCACCGGGGCATAGATGCGGCTTCGCTCGCCGCGATCGATCAGGCGATCGTGCAGCGCCTCGCCCATGCCATGAAGGCGCTGAAGTTCGTAGTCGGAATAGTCTCCGGCCATCTGGCGGACCATAGCGGCGGTCAGCGCATTATGGGTCGCAAATTGGGGGTAAAACACGTCTGTTGCATCGAACAGCTTGCGCGCGCAGGCGAGGAAATTCGCGTCGGTCAGAATTTTCCGGGTAAAGACGGGGTAGCTTTCAAGGCCCATAACCTGAGCGCGTTTGATTTCGCTGTCCCAATAGGCGCCTTTGACGAGGCGCACCATGATGCGCCGGCCCGTCTCGCGAGCAAGCATCGCCAGCCAGTCAAGGACGGCGCCTGCACGACGCTGATAGGCCTGGACCACGACGCCGAACCCGTCCCACCCGGCGAGCGCCGGGTCGCGCATCAGCTGCTCGATGATATCGAGTGACAGATCGAGCCTGTCTGCTTCCTCCGCGTCGATATTGAACCCCATATTCGCCGCCTTGGCGTCGAGGGCGAGAGCCTGAACCCGCGCGCCGAGTTCCTTCAGGACACGTTCCTTCTTGCCATATTCATAGCGTGGGTGCAGGGCGGAAAGCTTAACGGAGATGCCCGGATTGTCGGAGGTCTTTTCCTTGTCGGAATGCGCCGCGATTGCGGCGATGGCGTTCTTGTAGTCGGCGAAGTATTTCTGCGCGTCAGCGTCCGTATGGGCCGCCTCGCCAAGCATATCGAAGGAAAAGAGATAGCCATGGGCTGCAAAAGAACGTCCGCGCCGCATCGCCTCGTCAATCGACTGGCCCAGCACAAAGTGCTCGCCCATGATGCGCATGGCCTGCCCCACCGAGGCGCGGATCACCGGCTCGCCGAGCCGGTCGAGGATCGACTTCGTCGCCGCGACCATTTTGCGTAGAGGGTCTTTGGCTTCTACATCGTCGAGCCAGGCGGCCGTCGCCATCAGCGCATGGGTGGAAAAGTTCACGAGCGGGAAAGGGCTCTTGCCGCGGTGCGACGCCCAGTCGCCGGCTTCGATTTTGTCCTCAATGAGGGCGTCGGCGGTCGCGGCGTCGGGCGTGCGCAACAAAGCCTCGGCGAGGCGCATCAGCGTCACACCCTCGGCTGTGGAAAGACCGTATTCCTGTAAAAATTTATCGATCAGCCCGGACCGGCCGGCGTTCGCCCGTGCGTCCTTCACGAAATCCGCCGCTCGGGACTGGGCGGCGCGCCGGTCGCCCTCGGTAAGCCGAGAGGCGGCCTCAAGGCGCTTCGCCAGGTCGTCTTCGCTCATGAGATAGTGATCGCGGATTGCGTCGCGCTGGGCGTTCAAAGAAACGGGGTCTTGCATGGGGCGTTCCTGAAGTGTTTTGGGCCTGTTTGCCGGACCCGATAGCGCGTTAAAGGAACGCTGTCATCGCATAAACGAGCAACGGCCGGCGCCCCGGGCTGCATCTCATCATTGCGCGGGCGCAAATGCGGTCTTAACTAGGTTTCGAGGCCCGCCATGAGCGGGCGCCGAGTTATTGATTTGGAATTCATATCGGCCGTTTTGGCGGGCGCCGGCCCGCTCCCGGGACGGCCTTTCGCGAAAGGACGCTCACCCATGACGGAAGCTTATGTTTACGATGCGGTTCGCACACCGAGAGGAAAAGGCAAGGCCGACGGATCGCTGCACGAAATCACGCCGGTGTCGCTCGCGACACAGGTCCTGTCGGCGGTTCGCGATCGCAACGAAATAGACGCCGGCGAGATCGAAGACGTCGCGTTCGGCGTTGTGTCTCCTGTGGGCGAGCAGGGCGCCGTGGTCACTCGCACAGCCATCCTCAACGCCGACTATCCGGAAACGACATCCGGCATTCAGGTGAACCGCTTTTGCGCGTCCGGTCTTGAAGCGGTGAACGTTGCGGCGGCGAAGGTGAAGGCCGGTGAAGCCGATCTAACCATTGGCGGCGGCGTTGAAGCCATGAGCCGCGTGCCCATGGGCTCTGACGGCGGCGCATGGCCGACCGACCCCGCAACAGCGTTCAAGACCTATTTCGTGCCGCAGGGCGTTTCCGCTGATCTCATCGCGACGAAATACGGCCTCACCCGCGACGACGTCGACGCCTATGCTGTGGAAAGTCAGAAACGCGCCGCGAAGTCCTGGGAGGAAAAGCGGTTCGAGAAGTCGATCATGCCGGTTCGCGACGTTGCGGGCGAGGTAGTGCTCGATCATGACGAGACCGTGCGCGCCAATACTGACATGCAGTCGCTCGGCGCATTGCAGCCGTCCTTTGCTGCTATGGGCGAGAATTTCGGTTTCGACGCTGTTGCGTTGCAGAAATACGCTGACCTCGAAGCGATCAACCATGTCCATCACGCCGGCAATTCCTCGGGCATCGTTGACGGCGCCGCCGCAGTGCTGATTGGCAATGAAGAAGCCGGTAAGCGAACGGGCATGAAGCCGCGCGCGCGCATCAGGGCCATGGCGTCCGTGGGCTCGGAGCCGACCATCATGCTGACCGGCCCGGAGTTCGCCGCCAAGAAGGTCCTCGCCAAGGCAGGCATGGACAAAAAAGACATCGATCTGTGGGAGCTGAACGAAGCGTTTGCGTCTGTCGTTTTGCGTTTTATGCAGGCCCTCGACATCGATCACAGCGACATCAACGTAAACGGCGGGGCGATCGCCATGGGCCACCCGCTGGGCGCCACCGGCGCAATGATTTTCGGCACGATGGTCGATGAGCTTGAACGCTCGGGTAAGGAGACGGCGCTGGTCACCTTGTGCATCGGCGCCGGCATGGGCACCGCTACCATCATCGAACGCGTTTAACTCTTAACAGGGCATAAAGAGCATTATCATGACCTACGAAACATTTTCAGTTGAGGTTGACGCTGACGGCATCGCCCTCGTGACCATCGATCTTCCGGGCCAGTCCATGAATGTCTGGAACGCTCAGCTTATGGATGAGTTTGAGCGATGGGTAGACGATTTTGTCGCCAACGACGCCGTCAAAGGCGCTGTTCTCGCGTCCGGTAAAAAATCCGGCTTCATGGCCGGCGCGGACCTCAGGATGCTGAGCGGCGCGCAGGAAGACAACGCGCTCGGGTCCTTCGAGCAGGCGTTTCGTCTCAACAGCATGCTGCGCAAGATGGAGACCGGCGGCCACCCGGCGAAGGCGCTGACCAAGGGCGCGGCGAGCGCCAAACCGGTCGCCGCCGCCCTTGAGGGCCTTGCGCTCGGCGGCGGTCTCGAACTTGTGCTGGCGACCCATTACCGCGTCGTCGCCGACAACAAGAAAATCCAGCTGGGTCTGCCGGAAAGTCAGGTCGGGCTGCTGCCGGGCGGCGGCGGCACGCAGCGCCTTCCGCGTCTCGCCGGCCTTCAGAATGCGGCTATGATGATCACCACCGGCAAGCCCGCGGACCCGGCGACGGCGAAGGCGCAGAACTTTGTCGATGAAATCGTCCCCGCCGGCGAGACCATCGCCAAAGCGAAAGAGTGGGTGAAGGCCAATCCGAAAGTAACCGCGCCGTGGGATAAAAAAGGCTTCAAGTTTCCGGGCGGCGGCGGCGCTATGGACCCGCGCTCCGTTCAGTTCTTCATGGCGGCGAACGCTATGGCGCAACAGCAATCGCAGCATAATTATCCTGCGATCCAGGCGATTTTGTCGTGTCTTTATGAAGGATCGATCGTCAATTTCGACACGGCGATCCGTATCGAAACGAAGTATTTTTCGAACCTTCTTGCCGGTCCTGTTGCGCGCAATATGATCCGCACCCTGTTTGTCAACAAGCAGTCGGCGGAGAAGGGCGGCGCCCGCCCGGAAGGTATTGAAAAGCAGGATATCAAAACCGTCGGCGTTCTGGGCGCTGGCCTTATGGGCTCCGGCATCGCGCACGTCACCGTTAAAGGCGGCATGAACGTGATCGTCCTCGACCGCGACGAGGAAGCGGCTTCCAAGGCGATCGATTACTCGAAGAAAATTCTCGATAAACGCGTTTCCCGCGGCAAGATGACGAAAGAAGCGGCGGAAGAGTTTCTTTCTAAAATCAAACCGACCACGGATTATAACGACTTGAAGGACGTCGATCTGATTATCGAAGCGGTGTTCGAAGATCCGGACATCAAGGCAGATGTCATCAAAAAAACCGAAGCGGTGATCGGCGAGGATATCATCTTTGCATCGAACACCTCGACCCTGCCGATTACGGGCCTTGCGAAAAACTCATCGCGTCCCGAACAGTTTATTGGCATGCACTTTTTCTCGCCGGTTGATAAAATGCCGTTGCTGGAAATTATTCCCGGCGAAAAGTCTGGCGACAAAGCCCTGGCGACAGCGCTCGACTATAACGCAAAAATCCGCAAGACGCCGATTGTCGTTAAAGACGTGCGCGGATTTTACACCAACCGTATCGTCCCGCCCTATATTAACGAGGCGATGTTGATGGTGAAGGAAGGCGTCAAGCCAGCACTTATCGAAAATGCGGCGAAGAGCCTTGGCATGCCGATCGGACCGCTGGCGTTGACCGATGAGACGTCTCTTTCGCTTGGGTGGATGCTTGTGAACTCGACCAAGAAAGAGCTCGGCGACGACTACAAGCCGACTGGCGTCGAAGACCTCCTTGAACTGATGGTCGAAAAGCTCGGTCGCCATGGGCGTAAATCGGGCGGCGGCTTCTATGAGTACCCGGAAGGCGCCAAGAAGCACCTTTGGGCTGGCCTTGCAGAGCATTTCCCGCTTGCGGATAACCAGCCGAGCCTCGAAGAGGCCAAGGAGCGCTTGCTTTATGCGCAGCTAATTCCGGCGGCGCTCTGTTTTGCGGAGGACGTGGTGTTCGACCCGGAATCGGCCGACCTCGGCGCGATTTTTGGCTGGGGCTTTGCGCCCTGGACCGGCGGTCCCATGAGCCACATCGACACCATCGGGGCGGAAGCTTTCGTGCGCACGGCCGACGCGCTGGCGCAGAAATATGGCGAGCGTTTCCATCCGCCGCAAAAATTCCGCGACATGGCGAGTTCCGGCGAAACCGTCTATAAGGCGGCGTAACTCAGCGCTGTATCATACGGTCCGGCGCGAAACGATTGCTTTCGCGCCGGCGATAATGACGGCGCCTCGTTTTTAGGAACGCTCATGCTGCGCTCTTTGGCGGCCGTCATTATTGCAACGCTAATCGGTCTTTGGCTCGCTAAAACCGTTGAAGGTATTGCGCTCGCCATGGCTGCGGCGCCAGCCGGGACATCATCACCCTTGACATTACCCGTTGCGCATCAGGCGGCGTTGCTTGGCGGCTGGTTCATCGGCGCCTTTGCTGCGGCGTTCGCCGCACTTCTGATCGCCCGTCGCTGGGCGCCCATTGGCATGTTGAGCGCTGCTACGATCGCACTCGCCGCGGTGATTGCCATGATGTCAGCGCCGGTGAGCTGGTGGGCGTGGCCGAGTGCTTTTGCGGTGACCGGCGCGGGCGGCTTCCTCGCCATCAAACTCCTGCGTGCACGTATGGTCCATAGCGATCTCCGCGGCGCCGGCGGCGCGCAGGGGCTTTTCAAATGAGCGTCGCGCCTGAAGCCAATACGCTTATCCCCGCGGCGACGATATTGCTCCTGCGCGATGAGCCCACGTTTGAAGTTCTGGCGATAGAGCGCCACAGCGAAACGCCTTTTGCGGGCGGCGCCGTGGCGTTTCCCGGCGGGCGGATCGACCCTGCCGATAGCGACCCCACATGGACCGACCATGTCAGCGGATACAACGATATTGCACCGGAAGAGCGAAGCGCGCGGATTGCGGCTATCCGTGAGCTTTTCGAAGAAACCGGCCTTTTCTTTGGGCGTTGTGCAGGCGCGTCTGACTATTTAAGCGACCGCGAAGCTGAAGCGTTGGATCCGTATCGGGCGGCGGTTGAGGCGGACGCCTCCGTCTTCCTTTCCCTGGTTCGCGAGCACGATCTTCAGCTTGCGGCCGATGGGCTGCACTTGTTTGCGCGCTGGGCGCCGCCGGCGAACTTCACAAAGCGGCGGTACGATACATGGTTTTTTGCGGCCGCCGCGCCCGCCGGGCAGGTCGCGCGCGAAGACGGCAACGAAGCGACGGCGGCGATCTGGATCGCACCGGCCGATGCGTTGCAGGACCGCGCCGAGGGCAAACGCAGAATGCTGTTTCCGACCATCCGCAATCTCGAACTGCTCGATGTCAGCAACAATGCGAAGGCGGTTTTCGCCAATGCCAGGCAGCGCAAGATCGAACGTATACAGCCAACTGTGATCGAACGCGGCGGCGTTGAGTATATCAAGATTCCCGAAGGTCTCGGTTATCCGGTGACGGAGGAAAAACTACATTCCGCCTTGCGGAGTTGACACGCCGGGAAATGCATCCGGTTCGCGTGGGGGATTGCTCTTACATGGAGGCGCGCCGATGGAACTTATTGTTAAACTCTCCTGGGCGCTTTTGGCGCTCATTCACGCGACGCCTGCTTTGGCGTTTTTTAAGCCCTCTCTAGTTGAAAAGCTTTACGGTGTCGCACCGGCCGGTGAGACCGGGATTTTACTCGTGCACCGCGGCGCCCTGTTTTTTGCGGTCTTTATCGCTGCGTTCATTGCGCTTTTCGATCCCGCGTCCCGCAGGCTCGCCAGCATTGTCGTTGCTATCAGCGTGATCGGATTTTTGATTGTCTATAGCATGCAGGGAATGCCCGAAGGTTCACTCACCAAGATCGCTATCGCCGACCTGGTGGCGCTTGCGCCATTGCTCATTGTTTCAGTAAATGCGTGGCGAAGCTGATTTGCGGCGTGACGTGGGTGGCGTTCAAGTCGACGGCGCGCGCGCCGCCATCGCCCGGCGCGCATATTCAAGGGCGAGGGCGTCATAAAGTCCGTGTGCAATCATTGGCGCCAGAAGGTTGTCGGTGATTGCAAAAAGAACGCCGAAGTAAACGCCGACGCCGCCCGCGATGGCGGCATATAGCGCCGTCCGGAAGTGCAAAAGACCGAATACGATGTTGGATAAAATGATGGCTGCGGCGACAGGCATGAAGCTGGTGAGCCAGGTTTGCGCAACGCCGCGAAACAGGAGTTCTTCGCACAAACCCGCGGCGACGGCCATGGCTGCAATGCGTGGCGGCGTGAAGCGAAAACCGGAATTGATGAAAAAGTCGATTTGTCCTTCGCGCAGCTCTGCGACCGCGGGGATATCGCTTTGCATAAACCAGTAAAGGCCGAGACCGAGCGGCGCCGTGGCGATAATCCCCCGCGCGATGGCGTCAAAGGTGAACGCCCATTGCGGCGCAAGCGGTACTTTTAAAAGAAAAGCGAGCCCGATAGCGATGACGCCGATTACGCCCGTACCAGCGACGACGGCAAGAAATCCACCATCGGCGTTTTCGGCTTCGTCGTCTGGTTGGTCGTTTCCGTCCCACATAAGCGCTGTCGTTCGTTACCGGCGCTTGCGAAGGCCGCCAAGGACGCCGCGCACGAGTTCTCGTGCGAGCGTGCGCGCCGCGGTCTTAAACGCAGCTTCGCCAATTGACTGGCGGCGCGAGCTGCGCCGCGGCGCGCGCGTGCGCGTTTTGCTCTTTGACTTTGCTGCTTTTTCCTTCGCTTCCCGTTTGGCTGCTTTTTCCTTCGCTTCCCGTTTGGCTGCTTTTTCTTCCTCGCGTGCGAGTTTTTCAGCGCGTTCTTTTAGGATCTCATAGGCCGAAACCCGGTCGACGGCGTCGTCATATTTATCGCCCATCTCGGATGCGGCGAGGATCGCGCTACGCTCTTTTTTGGTGATCGGCCCCATGCGCGAAGAGGGCGGGCGGATAAGCGTGCGCTGTACGATACTGGGCGCACCCTTGGACAAAAGCGTCGAGACGAGCGCTTCGCCGATCCCGAGCTCTTTTATGACGTCCTGGGTTTTGAAGTTTTCATTGGGGCGAAATGTTTCTGCGGCGGCGCGAATGACTTTTTGCTCGCGCGGTGTAAATGCGCGCAGGGCGTGTTGCACCCTGTTGCCAAGTTGGCTCGACACGCTGTCGGGAACATCGAGCGGGTTCTGGCTGCAGAAGTAGACGCCGACGCCTTTCGAGCGGATCAGGCGCACGACCGTTTCAATCTTGTCGAGCAGCGCTTTCGGCGCATCGTCGAACAAAAGATGTGCTTCGTCGAAGAAGAAGACGAGTTTCGGTTTTTCCGGATCGCCGACTTCCGGCAGTTCCTCGAATAGCGCTGACAGAAGCCACAGAAGAAACGTCGCATAAAGCTGCGGCGATTGCATGAGTTTGTCCGCAGCAAGAATATTAACGACGCCTGCGCCGTTTTCGTCCGTTTTCAGAAAATCTTCCAGTTCCAGCGCCGGCTCGCCGAAAAACTGATCGCCTCCCTGTTCTTCGAGCGTCAGGAGACGCCGTTGGATAGCGCCGACGCTCGCGGTCGAGACATGGCCGTATTCCGCAGAAAGCTCCTTGCGGCGTCCGGCGATCTCAACGAGGAGCGCCCGCAAATCCTTCAGATCAAGGAGCAGGAGGCCTTCGTCGTCCGCCAATCTGAAGGCAAGCGTCAAGACGCCTTCCTGCGTGTCGTTAAGGCCGAGGAGGCGCGACAGAAGGAGAGGGCCCATCTCGGTGACTGTCGCGCGGACCGGGTGGCCCTGCTTGCCGTAAAGGTCCCAGAAGCAAACCGGAAACGCGGCCGGTTCATACGGTTCAAGCCCGATGGTTTCGGCGCGCTTTGTCAGAAAATCTTTCATTTTCACTGGGTGCGAGAGCCCCGCGATGTCGCCCTTCACGTCAGCGACGAAGACGGGCACGCCCGCAGCGGAAAAGCCCTCCGCCATGATTTGCAGCGAAACGGTCTTGCCCGTGCCCGTGGCGCCGGCGATCAGACCATGGCGATTGGCGTATTTCAGGGACAGAAATTCCGGTTTTTCGCTTTTTCCGAGAAAAATTCCCGGCTCTTCGCTCTTATCCGTCATCTGTTTCTCCCGCGGTGCAGCATAGCCCCGGATACGCCCGAAACACGCCATTTACGGGGGCTCGCGCCCTTGAGCAACCCGTCAACACAGCTCGATTCAGCCCTAAATGGGCGAACGACATGAGCAAAAAGCAAGTAAATCAACGTTTACCGGCTCAGTAAAAAACGTTAACAAGCCTCTTTGCAGCGCCGCACAAACCGGATCGCGAGGGGCGATGAAGCGGCGCACATGCAAGAACCCACCGATCAAAGGCAACAGAAGGAAGGGTCATCATGCTTAGGATCCTGCTCGTCATCGCAGTGGCGTTGGCAATCATTATCGGACTTATGAAATTAACCGGCCGCGATGTCGCTGAAGACGTTGGCAATGCGGCTGAGGCGGCTGGCGAGTTGGCTGGCGACGCTGCTGACGCAACGGGCGACGCCGTCGGCGCTGCTGGCGATGCTGTTGGCGACGCCGCGTCGGCGACCGTTGACGCAGCTGGCGATGCCGCAGGAGCAGTCGGCGACGCTGTTTCCGATGGCGCGGATGCCGCCATGGACGCGGCCGGGGATGCGGCGTCTGCAGCTGGGGACGCCGCTGAAGCTGCTGGCGAAATGGCCGGAGATGCGGCGTCCGCTGCCGCTGAAGCTGCGGGCGATGCGGTAGACGCCGTCGGCGATGCTGCTGGCGCAGCTGCGGAGGCCACCGGCGATGCGGTCTCTGGTGCAGTTGAGGGCGCCGGCGAAGCGGCTGCTGCGGCACAGGAAGCCGGCGCCGATGCCGTTGAGGCGGCTGGCGAGGCTGTTGACGAGGCCGCTGAAACCGCTAGCGAAACGGCGGAAAATGCAACCAACGCCGTTCGCGGCGCCGCGGCTGACGCGCTCAACGATGCGGCTGACGCTGTCGAGGGCGACGGCCAGAACTAAAACCGACGGGCCGCCTCTGCGCGGGCCGATAAAACTTCAGAATGAACGCCGGCGCTGGACCTCAGCGGCGGCGTTTTTCTGTTTAAGACCTCGTTAACGGTGTCCACCGCGATTTTAACACTACGGAAGCACCTACGCCTTAACGTCGCACCCTTAGAATATAAGTTGCAGGCGCGCGGCGGCGATGGGGCCGGCCGGACGCCGCGCCGCATAAACAGGGCAGGGCTGAAATATGATGGGTGGAGCAGCACTGATCGATCTGGATCACCTCAATATGTACATCGCCGACGATACGGCGTTGCGCGATGAGATATTGGCGATTTTCGAGGAACAGGCGGAGAAATGGGCGGACCTTTTCGATCCGGAACAGCCTGATGAAACCTGGCGTAATTCAGCGCACGGACTGAAAGGCGCCTCGCGCGGCATTGGCGCCTGGGATGTGGGCAACCTTTGCGAACGGGCGGAGAAAATGATCGGCGAAGCGCCAGAAAAATTCGAGGAGCGCGCGGCGCTTCTGGTGGAGCTACGTCAGAAGCTGGGCGAGACCGTCGCTGAGGCGCGCCGCCTGCGCGACGCACTCAGTTAAGAATTGCCTCGTGCAACGCCGATGACCGGCGTATCCATTTACGCCCGTTTTAACGTCGCCATCGCCTGATCGACGCCCGCAAGGGTCAGCGGGAACATCCGGTTCGCCATCGCCTGTTTGATAAGCTGGGTTGAAGGCGTGTACTCCCAATGCTCTTCCGGTAGTGGATTCAACCAGACAACGCTTTCATAAATATCCGTGACGCGCTTCAGCCAGATGGCGCCAGGCTCTTCGTTCATATATTCGACCGACCCGCCGGGCACGGTGACCTCGTAGGGCGACATGGACGCGTCGCCCACAAAGATCACTTTGTAGTCATGCGGGTACTTGTGCAGGACATCCCAGGTGGGCGTTTTTTCGGTCCAGCGCCGCCGGTTGTCGCGCCACACAAAATCATAAAGGCAGTTATGGAAGTAAAAATACTCCATATGCTTGAACTCGGACCGCGCGGCTGAGAACAGCTCCTCGCAAACCTTTATGTAAGGGTCCATCGATCCGCCGACATCGAAGAACAACAGGACTTTGATCATGTTGCGGCGTTCGGGCCGCATCTTGATTTCGAGATAGCCGGCGCGCGCCGTGGCGTCGATGGTGTTGTCGAGATCGAACTCGTCGTCGGCGCCGTTGCGGGCGAAGCGCCTTAAGCGCCGAAGCGCCATTTTGATATTGCGCGTGCCAAGTTCGCGCTGGTCGTCAAGGTTTTTAAAGTCGCGCTTTTCCCAGACTTTTACTGCGCGTCCCTGACGTCGGCCTTCATTGCCGATGCGGACGCCTTCCGGGTTGTACCCCCCCGAGCCGAAGGGCGACGTGCCGCCGGTGCCAATCCATTTATTGCCGCCCTGATGGCGTTTCTTTTGTTCTTCAAGGCGCTTTTTCAACGTCTCCATCAGCTTATCCCAGCCGCCCAGCGCTTCGATTTCCCGTTTTTCTTCTTCGGTGAAGAAACGATCGGTCAGCGCCTTCAGCCACTCTTCGGGGACGTCCGCTTCTATAGCGTCGTCAACGGTTTCGACGCCTTTAAAAACATGGGCGAAGACGCGGTCGAACTTGTCAAGATGGCGCTCGTCTTTCACAAGCGCAGTGCGTGCAAGATAATAAAAGCCGTCGACTTTCCGCTCGGCGAGATTGGCGTCCATGGCCTCCATGAGGGTGAGATATTCACGCAAGGAAACCGGTAGCCCGGCGGATTTCAGGTCCTGGAAAAACTGAATAAACATAATGCGCAGTTTACCCGCCGCGCCGCGAGGCGCAACGCCGAGACGCTGCTCAGCGCTGCATTTTGGGAGGGCGGCTATTCAAGCACGGACGGCCAGTTTGCGTCGGCGAGGGCGATAAAACCGGGAATGTCCGCAAGCCAGTCGCGCTGCACTTTTGCATTGTAGTTCAGGTATAGCTTGTCATCGACGACCCGCCAGTGTTGCGGGCTGCCCTTCGCGGTATACCCTTGGCTGACGGCCCAGGCGCAGTAGCCGCCATATTGCGGTGCGTAGCTTTCCGGATCCGCGATGAACGCGTCGCGATTCGCCGCGGAGGTGAAGCGCCACTCCGCGCCGTTGTAAGTCGTCTCAAATTCCGCATCGCCCTTTACGGGCTCGCCTTCGGAAAAATAGGAAACGACGTCGTAGCCATCTACGGCCACATTTGAAAAACGGCCCGTGTAAACCGGGTCTGCCGCAAATGCGGCGCCGACGATTGATGAAAAGGCGGCGAAAGTCGCTGCAATAGCGAAACCTAAACGGCGCATAAAAAGTCCTTTCTTGGTGATTCGCGAAAACCGTCGGAAACGCCGGACGGCTTCATGCCGCGCTCATAACAGGCCTGCGCGCCGAGGGCGCGTCACATTCGGGAACAAAAACTCAATTCGACGTGAAGGGACGACGTATTCAGGACTTCGGCAACGCGGGCGCGTGTGCTAAAACCGCGCGAAGCGAAATAAAGGAGCCCTCCTGATGCGAGCCATTTTGAGAACGATTTTCGCCGGCGTCGTCCTTGCGGCCGCCCCGGCGATGGCGTCGCCGGCGGATGACCTCAATCAGTTGATCGACGATTACTGGGATAATGAGCTTCGCGAAAATCCCTTCCGCGCGACCGGCGCAGGCATTAGTGATTACAACGCCAAGGTCCCCGCGGTTGCGCCCGCCGATCAGGAGCGCCGGGCCGCGATGGGCGCCGACCTTCTCGCGCGGCTCGATGCGATTGATCGCACGGCGCTTTCGAGCAGCGACAAAACCAACGCCGATCTCCTCAAATTCATCCTGAAACACGATGTTGCGCTTGCACCTTTTGACGCTTGGCGCATGCCCATTCTGTCCGATAGCGGGTTTCATACGGGTATTGCCCATGTGGTCGGATCGACACCCTTCCGTACCGAGACGGATTATGAGGATTATATCGAGCGCTTGAAGGCGTTGCCTGGTTTTCTCGACCAGAATGTCGCCAATATGCGTCAGGGTCTTGAAGACGGCTTCACCCAGCCGGTGGAAATTCTTGAAGGTATTCTGCCGTCCTTTGAGGCGCAGGTAAAAGACAATGCGGCGGCGCACCCGCTCTACGCGCCGTTCAAACTGATGCCGCAGTCGATCCCTGCGCGACGGCAAAAGGCTCTTCGCCGGGAGGCGCGCAACGTTCTTGAGCGCGCCGTCATGCCGGCTTATCAGCGTGCGGATCTCTTTATGCGCAATGAGTATCTGCCGGGTGCGCGCAAAACGCTCGGCGCGAGCGCATTGCCGCAAGGGGAAGAGTATTACGCCGCACTCGTTCGTTTCTATACGACGCTGGATGACGCAACGCCCGACGATATCCATAAGCTCGGCCTCAGCGAAGTGGCGCGCATTCGCGGCGAGATGGACGAGATCATTCAAGAAACCGGCTTTCGCGGGGACTTCGCAGCATTTATTGAATTCCTGCGCACTGATGAGCAGTTTTACGCAAAGACCGAGCGCGCGCTTTTAGAGCGGGCGGCGTGGATTTCGAAAGATATTGACGGACGCCTGCCGGCGTTTTTCGGGAAGCTCCCGCGCCAGCCCTATTCGGTGGCGCCGGTGCCGGCGGAAATTGCGCCCAACTATACGACCGGGCGCTATGTAGGCGCGCCGCTTGGCGCTGATCGCGGCGGGCAGTATTGGGTGAATACCTACGCCCTCGACAAGCGCCCGCTCTACGCGTTGACGGCGCTCTCGCTTCATGAAGCCGTGCCCGGCCACCATTTCCAGAGCGCCCTGGCCCTCGAAATCGAGAACGCACCGCAATTCAGAAAAGAGTTTTATCCGCACGCCTTTGGCGAGGGCTGGGGGCTTTACTCCGAAAAGCTTGGTGTCGAGATGGGCGTTTATGAAACGCCTTACGATCATTTCGGGCGGCTTTCCTATGAGATGTGGCGCGCCTGCCGTCTTGTAATCGACACCGGTATTCATGCGAAAGGCTGGACGCGCGAGCAGGCCGTCGATTATCTCGCATCGAACACGGCGCTTTCCATGCACAATGTTCGAACCGAGGTGGATCGATATATCTCGTGGCCGGGTCAGGCGCTCTCCTACAAAATGGGAGAGCTGACGATCTGGGAACTGCGCGCGAAAGCGGAGGCCGAACTCGGCGATGCATTCGACATCCGTGCGTTCCACGACGCCATTCTGGTCGAAGGCGGTCTGCCGCTCGATATGCTGCGTGCACGTATCGACGCCTATATCGAGGACGCAAAAGCGCAATAGAATGACAGACACTGCGACGCTGGGCGTTCCCGTCATCGAGACTGAGCGATGCCGCTTGCGCGCGAAAACACTTGAAGACTTTCCGTTCTATCGCGATCTGTGGGCGGACCCGGAAGTCACGCGCTTTATCGGTGGCGGCGCGCGGAGCGAAGAAGACACCTGGGCGAAGTTTCTACGCACCGCCGGGTGCTGGAAGCTTTTAGGCTATGGCTACTGGGCGCTTGAGGAAAAGTCTTCCGGTGAGCTCATTGGTCAGGTGGGATTTGGAGAATTCAAACGTACGCTCACCCCGACGCTCAAGGGCACGCTTGAGATCGGCTGGGTGCTATCGCCTGCGGCTTATGGCAAAGGCTACGCCAGCGAAGCCGCGCACGCCGCGGTGAGATGGGGCGACGAGGCGTTTCCGGGCAAGGTGATGTCATGCATCATCGATCCGGCGCACGCCGCTTCCATTCGCGTTGCGGAAAAATGCGGGTTTAGGGAAACCGGGCGCGCTGATTATCTCGGATCCGAGGTTGTGATGATGCACAGATATTAAAGCGACTGAACGGGACCTATTCAATGAATGAATTCTTGGAAGGACTTTTTGATTCCAGGCTTTCGTGGATAGAAGTGCAAGTGCTACTTTTTATCGTATTTAATGTATTTTCGTTTTACCTGGGTAGTAGACTTGCGAAAAAGGGGGCTTGGCCAAAAAGCTCCCAATATGAAGATGCAGAGTTTGAGGAAAACGGCGTGCTGAAGAAGCCGTCGGAAAAATCGGAGTAGCTGGCCTTTAGTCTTTCTGAAAAGCTGATACCGCTTCCCGACGCAAGATAGTTTTTTGCACCTTGCCCATGGCGTTGCGCGGCACGGCGTCTATCCAGAAAAACCGGCGCGGATGTTTAAACCGCGCGAGGACCGCGAGGGCGGCGTCAATCGTTTCCTGCGCCAGCTGCGCCTTTTCCGCGACAAGAAAAGCGACGACCCCTTCGCCCATGTCCGGGTGAGGGGCTCCGACGACCGCGCTTTCCTGAACGCCGGGAACAGCATCGAGTACGCTCTCGATTTCTTTTGGATAGATGTTGTAACCACCGGCGATGATGAGGTCTTTCGCACGGCCTGAAAGGCTGAGACGCCCTGCCTCGTCGATTGCGCCTATGTCGCCGGTATCGAACCAGCCATCGTCAGTGAACGCCTCTTTGGTCTTTTCCGGCTGGTTCCAATAGCCAGCGAATACATTGGGCCCGCGGATTTGCAGATCGCCGGGCTCGCCCGCGGCGGCGGGCGCTGCGTCTTTGACAATGCGCATGTCGACATCAGGAAGAGCGAAGCCCACCGTGCCTGCAACCCGGTCGCCGTCGAGCGGGTTCGACGCGATCATGCCGGCTTCCGACATGCCGTAGCGCTCGAGGATCTTAAATCCTGTGCGCTCTTCGAATGCGTTGAAGGTCTCGCGCGTCAGCGGCGCCGAACCGGAAATGAAAAGACGCATATGCGCGCATGTTTCGCGCGTGAATTTTTCGTCGGCGAGAAGTCGGGTGTAAAAAGTCGGCACGCCCATCATCACCGTTGCGCGTTGAAGCGCGGCGCGCATGGCTTCGCTCGTAAACGACGGCACGAAAAGAGTCTCTGACCCGTTGAGAAGGCTCGTGTGGAGCGCAACGAAGAGGCCGTGGATATGGAATATGGGCAGGGCATGCGCGAGGACATCGCCCTCTTGAAAGCCCCAAAGGGCGTGCAGCGCCATAGCGTTGCTGGCGAGGTTTGCGTGGGTGAGCATCGCGCCTTTGGAGCGGCCCGTCGTGCCCGATGTATAAAGGATTGAAGCCAGGTCGTCGCCGCCGCACTCGCAAATCTCGTGATAGGGCTTTGCCTCGCGCGCGGCGTCCATCAGCGTACCGCCGCCGACTTGGTCCAGGGTCAACAAAGCAGCGTCATAGCCGTCTGGTGCGTCTCCATCCGGTGCTGAAACAAACACCGCCGGCGTTGCGTCCTCAAGGAAGTAGCGGACCTCCTCTGGTGTATAGGCCGTATTGAGGGGCGTATAGACGAGGCCTGCCCGCATGGTGCCAAGATAGAGCCCGACTGCTTCTGGCGACTTGCCGATTTGAGCGAGGACACGGTCGCCCGGCTCTACGCCTGCCTCGACAAGCGCGCCGGCCATCTTCGCCGACAGGGTGTCGAGATCTGCGTAGGAGACCTGCGGCCCGCCGGGAACCGAAAGGCAGGGCGCCGCGCCGGCAAGGTCCATGCGCGATTTCAAGAGCGCGAAAAAGTTCTCATTGGGCATTGGGTCACCGCGTCGTCTAGCGCCCATGGATTGCGCATTCTATATAGCTCCACAAGAGCAAACGAGCGACTTTCAGCGAAAGACCATATGACGATCACCACCGAGAACGGGCAATCGCGCGGAGGGCCTTTCGGCGACAACTTAAAGGCGCAGCTTGCCGGGGCCATCAGCGACGCGGGGGGCTGGCTCGCCGCGCGCCAGCATGACGACGGCTATTGGGTCGGGCGCCTTGAATCGAACGCCTGCATGGAGGCGCAGTGGATTTTGGCGCTTTGGTTCATGGGGCTTGAAGGCCATCATTTGCGCCCGCGCCTTGCCGAAAGCCTTCGCCAGACCCAGCGGCCGGACGGCTCCTGGGAGATTTACTACGGCGCGCCAGCGGGCGACATCAACACCACCGTTGAAGCCTACGCCGCGCTGCGCTCCATGGGTGCAGGCGCGGACGATCCGGCCCTCGAAAAAGCGCGTGCATGGATTCTTGAGAAGGGGGGCTTACGGAACATTCGCGTGTTCACCCGCTACTGGCTTGCATTGATCGGCGAATGGCCATGGGAGAAAACACCGAACATCCCGCCGGAAGTGGTTTTCTTTCCGAACTGGTTTCCGTTTTCGATCTATAATTTCGCGCAATGGGCGCGCGCGACGCTGATGCCCATTGGCGTTTTATCGGCACGCCGACCGTCGCGGCCCTTGCCGCCCGAGCAGCGTCTCAATGAATTATTTCCAGACGGTCGCGGCGGGCAGGACTATAGCTTGCCGCCAAAACCCGGGTCCGACTTTTGGGACCGGTTTTTTCGGTTTACGGATAAATGCCTCCATGCCGGTCAGTCGCTCGGCATTGCGCCGCTGCGCAAAGGCGCCATTGCATCGACGCTGGAGTGGATTATCCGCCATCAGGATGCGGACGGCGTGTGGGGTGGCATTCAGCCGCCGTGGATTTATTCTTTAATGGCGCTCTACAATGAGGGGTACGATCTTAATCACGCTGTTATGGAAAAAGGTCTTGGCGCCCTCGACGATCCGCGCTGGCGTGTGGATGTAGGCGATGCGACATGGATACAGGCGTCGACCTCGCCCGTATGGGACACGGTTCTCACCCTGCTCGCCTATGAGGACGCCGACCTCGATGACGTCCATTCGGACGAAGTCGAAAAAGCCATCGACTGGGTTCTCGATCAGCAGGTCCTGCGGCCTGGCGACTGGTCCGTTAAATGTCCCGGTCTTGAACCCGGCGGCTGGGCGTTCGAATACGCAAACGTGAACTATCCCGACACGGACGACACAGCCGTCGTGCTGATCGTTCTTGCAAAGCACCGCAACGACCCAAAATGGCGCGAACGCGGCATAGAGGAGGCGATCAGCAAGGGCGTCAACTGGCTTCTCGGCATGCAGTGCCGTGGTGGCGGCTGGGGCGCCTTCGATAAGGACAACGACAAGACGCTTCTCACCAAAATCCCGTTTTGCGATTTCGGCGAGGCGCTCGATCCGCCATCGGTGGACGTCACCGCCCATATCATCGAGGCGTTCGGCAAGCTTGGCTTTTCCAGGGACCATCCGGCGATGGTGCGCGCCATCGATTACCTCAAGTCGGAGCAGGAGGATCACGGCGCCTGGTTCGGCCGGTGGGGCGTCAATTACATCTATGGAACGGGGGCCGTCCTGCCGGCGCTGGAAGCGATTGGCGAAGATATGGGCGCCGACTACGTCACCCGCGCCGCCGACTGGCTGGTCGCCAGCCAGAACGACGATGGCGGTTGGGGCGAGGTGTGCGGTTCTTACATGGACCCGGCGCAGATCGGCCGCGGGCCCTCCACGGCGTCGCAAACCGCCTGGGCGCTGATGGGCTTAACGGCCGCTGGACCGGCCTATCGCGAGGCGATTGCAGCGGGCGTCCACTATCTCATAGAGCGGCAGTCGGACGGCACATGGGCCGAGCCGGAATACACCGGTACGGGCTTTCCGGGTTACGGTGTGGGGGCAACGATCAAGCTCGGCGATCCCCTGCTCGAAGAGCGCCTGAAACAGGGCGTCGAGCTCTCTCGAGCGTTCATGATCAACTACAACCTTTATCGCCACTATTTCCCGCTGATGGCGCTCGGTCGCGCGCGGGCGTTGTTGGGAAAGGCTGAGAGAGCGTAGCGCCTTCTTTCTCTCGAAGGTCGCGTTGTTCGGAACGAGGAGGCGCCAGCCTATCAGACGGGGGCGCGAGGGCCGACACCTCCTCTCACCGGACGCGGTTTCCGGTCGCATGTCAGAAGGGGACAAAATGCGAGCCGATCCGCACCGCTAGAGTTAAGCGCCGCGACGTTTGTAACAAGGGGCAAGCGGCGAGCCGAGCCGACCGCGCGCCGAAACGTGATGGCCTTGAAGGGCGCTCTCAAGCGCTTTAGAAAACCTTTACGGGCTCGGGCTAAATTTTAGGGTGTTTGGCCAAGGCTTGCCGAAAGGTTAACGCGGTCAGGCGAACAAAAGTTCGGGCGCCCTGAAACGGGGCGGCGCAGCCTAGAAGGGCAAGGGAAACGCCAGGCCATGAAAATCACCAATTCTGCGAGACCAGCGCGCGTCGGCCGGGTCACGAAATCGAGCGCTGCGGGCAAAACCGCGACGGCGAAAGGTGCGCGACAGGCAGCCGCACCGTCCGATAAGATGGTGCTCGCGGGCGTCCCCGTGGACGAACTGACGCCCCGCGCGCGCAAGGCGCTTCTGGAACTGATGCAGGAAGTGCAGACACTGCGCGCAGAGCTCGCGGACGCGAAATCGAAACTGACGGATCTTGTGCTGCTCGCCGACCGCGACCCGATGCTCGATATCATGAACCGGCGCGCCTTTGCGCGCGAGCTTGACCGCATGCTCGCCATGATCGACCGCTATGACGCGCGCGGTTCGCTCGTATTCGTCGATTTGAACGATTTGAAAAAGATCAATGATTCGAAGGGCCACCGCGCCGGCGATCTCGCGCTTGAGACGGTGTCGACAGTGTTGACCTCGAACATCCGCACGACAGATACGGCCGGGCGCCTTGGCGGCGATGAATTCGGCCTGCTTCTGACTCAGGCGGACGCTGAAGCGGCCACCAGGAAGGCGCGCGATCTTGCGGCGACGGTCGCGAAAACGCCGGTCCCCTGGAAAGACGGTCATTTTAATATTTCGATTTCCACCGGCGTCGTGGAAATCCCCAAAGGCGCCTGCGCCGAAGAGACCATGGAGCGCGCCGACGCGGCCATGTATGCGGCGAAGAAAAACAAGCAGAAAGCGCCTGCGCCTTCCTGAGCAAGATCGTAAGCAGACCTTGTGTTGTGAGACATGTCGGCTAAAGCGCCGCATCCTCCAACTGCGCGCGACGCTTTTTTCCGGCGGCTGATCCCGGTACGCTAACGCAACCCAGTTTGCTGCGTAATGTCACTACGACATGCGCCGCCGTTCTGGACTTTACGTATCGATGCGCTCGCAGGAGATCGCCCTCATGGATTTTCAGTATTCTGACCGCTGCAAGGACTACTTAAAGCGCGTTACCGACTTCATGGACGCCCATGTCTATCCCGCCGTTGAGACATATGAACGCGAGCACCGGGCCTTTGGCCATGATGACGGGCGCTGGCGCATCCCGCCGGTCGTTGAGAGCCTGAAGGATAAAGCGAAAGCCGAAGGACTCTGGAACCTCTTTCATGACAATCCGAAATGGGGCCCCGGTCTGTCCAACGCTGACTATGCGCCGCTGGCGGAGATCATGGGCCGGGTCGAGATTGCGCCGGAGGTTTTCAACTGCGCCGCGCCCGATACCGGCAACATGGAAGTCCTCATGAAATACGGGACGCCGGCGCAACAGGAAGAGTGGCTGGAGCCGCTTCTTGCGGGCAAAATCCGCTCGGCGTTCCTGATGACCGAGCCCGCCGTCGCGTCGTCCGATGCGACGAATATCGAAACCGACATCAAGCGTGACGGCGATGATTACATCATCAATGGCGTTAAATGGTGGTCGTCCGGCGCCGGCGATCCGCGCTGTAAAGTGTTCATCGTCATGGGCAAGACGGATAAAAACGCCGAACGTCACCTGCAGCAGTCGCAAATCCTCGTGCCGGCGGATGCGCCGGGCGTTGAAGTGAAGCGACATTTGCCGGTGTTCGGTTATGACGATGCGCCTCACGGCCATATGGAAATCGCTCTCAACAATGTCCGTGTGCCGAAGGAAAATATCATTCTGGGCGAGGGCCGCGGTTTCGAGATTGCGCAGGGGCGCTTAGGACCGGGGCGCATTCACCATTGCATGCGCTCGATTGGCGCGGCGGAGGCGGCGCTTGAAAAACTCGTCAAGCGGCTTTTGACGCGCGAGGCGTTCGGCAAACCGATCTACAAGCACTCCGTTTGGGAAGAACGGGTCGCCGAGGCGCGCATCGACATCGAGATGGCGCGACTTTTAACCCTGAAAGCAGCCTGGATGATGGACACGGTCGGCAACAAGGTCGCGCAGCGGGAAATCGCCATGATCAAGGTCGCCGCGCCGCGCATCGCGCTTAAGGTGATCGATCAGGCAATCCAGGCCCATGGCGGCGGCGGCGTTTCCGACGATTTTGGCCTCGCGAAGTCCTACGCCTGGCAGCGAACGCTGAGGCTCGCAGACGGGCCGGACGAGGTTCATTGCCGGGCGATTGCGCGGATGGAGTTCAAAAAGCACTCTAACGCGGTTTAACGGGCGCGTCTGTTTAGGCTGACGGTCCGACGACCGCCACATGGGCGGCTTCATCGCCAAGGCTGATGCGTGCGTCGACTTCGAAGACGTCTCGCATGCGTGTAGCCGTCAATGTGTCTTTGGGTGCGCCGTCGGCGACGATGCGGCCGTCCTTCATCCATAGGAGGCGCGTCGCGAAACGCGCGGCGAGTGAGAGATCGTGCATCACCACCACGGCGCCGCCGCCTTGATCGGCGTACCGACGCAGGAGCGTCATCACATTCAACTGATGTGCGGGGTCGAGCGCCGCGACAGGTTCATCCGCAAGGAGGAAAGGGGTTTCGGCGGCAAAGGCCCGCGCGCAGGCGACCCGGGCCCGTTCGCCGCCCGACAGCGTGTCAACGGATCGGTGTTGAAGCGGCGTCAATGCGCAGTCGGTGAGGGCGCGCTCGACCGCGGCCGCATCCTCGCCGGCAAGCGCGCCGGGGGATGCGCCGTAGGCGTATCGTCCGAGCCCCACGCTGGCGCGCACCGCCATGGGCCAGGCGTGCGACTGTTCTTGCGGGATATAGGCGATGGCGCGCGCCCTTTGCGCAGGCGCTAAGTCTTCAAGGGGCGTCTTATTAAGAGTGACGGCGCCGGCGATGAGCGGCGTCAATCCGAGCAAGGCGCTTAAAAGCGTCGTTTTCCCGGCGCCGTTGGGGCCGACGATCACGGCCAATTCGCCGGCGGCGAATACCGCATCGGCGTCCCGCAGAAGTTCTGCGTTGTCTTTGACGACGCACGCGCCTTTAACGGTCAACTTATCCATAGCGGGCGCGGCTCCGCATGGCGATCCAGACAAACGCGGGCGCACCGATGAGCGCCGCCAGAACGCCGAGACGCAGTTCCGTCGTCGTCGGGATGAGCCGCACGCCCATATCGGCGACGATCAGGACCGCGCCGCCGAGCAACGCCGCGGGCCCGATGGTGCGCGCCGGATCGTGACCGACGAGCGGGCGCACCATATGGGGCGCGACGAGACCGATGAAGCCGATGGCGCCCGCGATGGAGACCGACGCGCCGGTCATGAGGCTTGCGCCGAGAACCGTTAAGATCCGTGTGCGTTCCAGATTAACGCCAAGCCCATAGGCGCTCGCCTCGCCGAGGGTGAGTGCGCTGAGACTGCGCGCGACGCTGGCGATGCAAACGCCGCCGACCGCCAGAAATGGCGCCGCCAGCGCGATATCGCCATAGCTGCGATTAGCGACGGACCCGAGCGTCCAGCTCATCATCTCCGCGAGAGAAAATGGGTTCGGCGCGAGATTAAGGAGGAGGGCCATCACGGCGCCTGCAAAGCTCGAAAGGCCGACGCCGATGAGAATGAGCGTCACGACGGATGCGGCATACTGTGCGGCGAGCGTCAGGATGATCGTGGCGGCAAGGGCGCCGACGACAGCGGCGAGCGGCGCCGTAAGAGACGCCGCACTCGCCGCGCCATAAAAGAGGGCGACCGCGCCGCCTAGGGCCGAGCAGGCGGAGACGCCGAGAACGCCGGGCTCCGCCAGTGGATTGCGCAGGAGCCCCTGAAGCGCCGCGCCGCTTGCGCCAAGGCTCGCGCCGACCACAAATGCGGCGAGCGTGCGCGGCGCGCGGATTTCCCAGAGGACAATCATGTCGCCGGCCTCGCCTGCGCCGATCAGCGCGCGGAAAAACCGCGTGAGCGACATCGGCGTCGTTCCGATGAAAAGCGCCGCCAGGAATATCAAACCGACGCCGGCGCTGGCGATGAGATAGAGTTTGAGCGGTTTCATGACGCCTTGCCGTCTTTTTCCGGCGCTTGCTTTTGCCTCGCCGCGTCGAGGGCTTCCGCCACATCGAGGACGTACCAGGCCGCGCAAGCCGTCCAGGCGCCCGGAAGATTGACGACGTCAGCATTGGCAAGGCGCGCCTTCGCCACGGGGTGGCGTGAGGGCGTCCAAAGGTCCCGTTTCGTATCGCCGGTGTCGAAAAAGCTGGCGGCGATGGTGTCCGGCGCCGCGTAGGCCAGCGCCTCCAGCGAAACCGTGCGCCAGCCCGCATGCTGTTCGAAGTTTGCAAAGCCCGCGAGATCGATCAGTTCATTAATGAGCGTGCCTTTGCCCGCGACGGCGCCTTTCGAGGTGAGGTAAAGAACCTGCGGGCGCGTGGCGGGCGGCGACGCCAGCGCGTCGATGCGCCGGTCCATTTCGTCGATCAGCCGCTCGCCGCGCTCCAGCGCACCAAGAGCGTCGGCCGTCTCCCGGATGGTCTTGCGAATGTCGGCAAGATCGTTCGCATAGCCGATCTGTATGACGTCGATGCCTGCGCGTTCCAGCATTGCTTGCGCGTTAGCGCCGCCGCCATAGGTGCGTAGCGCAACATCGGGGCGGCGAAGCAGAATGTCTTCCATACGTGCGCGCACCTTGGGAAGGCCGCGCGCTTCTTTTCGCAAATACGAAAACGGGGCGCTCGCATCCGGCGAGAGCCCCGCTATTTGATAGCGGTCCGCGAGGGCCAGGACGAACTGGTCCGCGCAGTAGTCAAGGCTGACGATGCGCGGTCGTTTATCCGTTTGCGTATCGCCGACCGGTTCGCGAGAGACTTCAGCGCATGCAGCCAGCCCCAGCACGATGCATAAGGCGACGGTGAGGCGCTTTACGGTCTCCCGCGAGGGCGTCATTTAAAACGACAGCCGCACGCCGCCATAGGCCGAAAGCCCTGGCGTGCCGTACCCGGAAATCTGCTGATACTCCTCATCGAACAGGTTTTCGACGCGCGCATAAAGATCGATAGAATCGTTGATGGCGTAACTCCCCGCAAGATCGACACGCACCCATTCTTCAACGTCCGACCCGAATGGGCCCTCGGTTTCATCGCCATTATAGCGCACGACGACGGTACCGGAAAACGGACCCGCGCCCTCATAGGACAGGGCGAAGTCGCCGGAATGGCGCGGCACGCGGATCTGGCGCTCGCCGGTGGTCGCGTCGGTTGCGTCGATGTAAGCGTAGTCCACCGACGCTGTTATGGCGTCTGTGATGGCGATGTCGACCGCGGCCTCGACACCTTGCGCCTCGGTTGCGGCGATATTCTCATACCGTCCGTTCGGTGCGAAGGTGATGAGGTTTTCCGTATCGCGATTGAAATAGGTGACGCTCGCATGCACGCGATCGTTCGCCGCTGCGAGATCGACGCCGACATCGAAGGCTTCGCTTGTCTCAGGCTGCAGATCGCTGTTGGGCGGCAGCGCGCCGAATGTCGAGGTCAGCTGGAAAATGGTCGGCGCCTTGAAGCCTTCGCCCCAGCTGCCGCGCAGAATGAAATTTTCTGAGACTGCATAGGCCACGGCGGCGCGGGCTGTGGTCTCCCCGCCGAAGCGGCTGTGATCGTCGTGGCGCACGCCGCCCGTCACAGTCAGCGACCCAACCGGTTTGATTTCGAGCACGCCGAAATATCCGTCTATGGACGTTTCTTCGTCATTGGCGGTTGCTTCTTCGCGCTCTGCGCCAAAGGCCGCGCGCGCGTACTCATTGAACGTAGCGTTTCCCTGATAACGCAAGAGCAACCGGTCGCCGCGATTGACGGTGTTGAAGCCGCTGGAAATGTTCGTACGCTTGATATCGGTGTATCCGACGGTGAAGCGATTTTCGAGAATGTCAGCGATCACCGGCGTGATGAGGGTCGCAGAGCCGGTGTACTGTGTGCTTTCCGACCTGTCTGCACTATCTGCGAGCGAAAAGTTGGGCGGGGGGAAACCGTCGATCTCTGCGTCGCCTTCGACGCGCAGGAAAGATGTCTCCAGTCTGAAGTCGGCCGGCAGGTTGAGCCCGCCGCGTCCGGCAATGGTGAGACCGTCATAACTATCGCGCTCAGTGTTGCCGTCATTTTCATCGGCCTTGGAGATGCCGTCGGTGGTGACGCCGTTTACGGACACGCGAAAGTCGCCGATATCGCCGCCGCCCTTAACTGCCGCGCCGCCGCGGAATGTGCCGAACGAGCCGCCCTCGGCAAACAACGTTCCGCCAAGGCCAGCTTCCGGGCGTTTGGTGATGATGTTGACGACGCCGCCGATCGCGTCGGATCCCCAAAGGGTCGATTGCGGCCCTTTGAGGACTTCGATGCGCTCGATGTCGGCGGTGTCCAGCGTTGAGAAGTTAAAACCGCCGCCGACTGCCGAAGGATCGCCGATGGCGACGCCGTCGAGAAGCACCAGCGTCTGGTCGCTTCCTGCGCCGCGGATGCGCACGGACGCAACACCGCCGAACGCGCCATTCTGATTAACGGTGACGCCTGGCGCTGATGCAAGGGCGTCGATAGTGAATGCGTATCCCCTGAGTTCGATGTCCTCTGCCGTTATAACGGATACGGACGATCCCGTTTCGGTTGCGCGCGTCGGCAGGCGAAGACCCTCGACGATTATTTCATCTGGGGCGCCAGCGCCCGACTGCGCAATAGCGGGTAAGGGTAAAATCAAGGGCGCTGCTGATGCAAGCGCCATGAGGCGAAAGGTTTTTTTATCGATCATGACCAGACTTCCCATGTCATGTCCGCTCGGGATGAGCGGCAGCGTTAAAAATACCGTGCTCGGATGAACGCAAAGCGCGCCGCCCGGAACACGAGGTTTCTTGTCGCTGCAAAGGAAGACAGTCCTGCCCAGTCGGCTATCCCGGCCAATGGGCGAGCGACGTCGACGGCAGGTCTCCTGACTTACGGATCGCCGCCGGCTGACCGCCTTCCCAAAGCGTTTCGCCTCAGTGGACTGTTGGTCAGCGGCTAACCGCTCACAGTTGCGGGAACAGTTCCGGATTTGAACCGGATTCCCTTTTAAGCCCTGTTAGGGGCACGCGTCTTCGCGCGCACGAAACACGATCGCATAGGCGAAGTCAATCGGTTGCGGGGCAGGGTGGGACGGCGGCGAAAAGTGGGGTATCACCGGCGGCGGAACAGGCGGGCGTGCTAGCAACGGCAGGGAAAACCTCATGACGAAGTCGGAACGCTTTTGGGATCAAAGGGCGGCGAAATACTCTAGGTCGCCGATCAAGGATATGGCGTCCTACGAAAAGACGCTGCAAAAGACGCGTGAGCGTCTTTCACCCGATGACCGGGTTCTTGAAATCGGATGTGGCACGGGATCGACGGCGCTTCTCCTTGCCGACAGTGTTGCTCATATTACGGCGACCGACTTTTCCGCCAAAATGATTGAGATCGCGAATGCCAAACTTGAGGAAGCGGACGCGCCTCAGAACGTCAAATTTCAAAAGGCCACTGTGTTCGACGACGCTTTTCAGGGAAAAGAGTTCGACGCGGTGCTCGCCTTCAACTTTCTGCATCTCGCCGAAGACCTCGAAGCGGTTCTTGCTGAAGTTCGCCGCATGGTGAAATCAGGCGGGTTCTTTGTTTCTAAAAGCGTCTGTCTTGGCGACAAGAGCTTTCACTTCTACCACATTCTGGTGCCGCTCATGAAGCTGATCGGCCAGGCGCCTTATGTGCGTTTTCTGAAAACCGAGGAGCTTGAAACAGCGATCAAAGACGCCGGGTTCGACATCATCGAATCGGAGCTTTGTCCTCCGCCGGGCCGGTTGATCTTCGCGCGGGCGATTTAGCTTTCGGCGGCGTCGCTGCGGCCTAAAAAGCGCCAGGCGAGTTCCTCTCCCGCCATAAAGGGCGATATGGGAATATCGCCGGCGTATATCTGGTCATCCACCTGCCAGGCGCTTTTTTCCAGGGTGACGCGGCCTTTGTTGAGCGGCATGTCGTAGAACCGCGGACCGTTCTCCGATGCAAACGCTTCGAATTTGTCGAGGGCGTTTTCTTCCTCGAAAACTTTGACATAGGCTTCAAGAGCGACGGGCGCGTTGAAAATCCCTGCACAACCGCATGCGCTTTCCTTATCGCCGACCGCGTGCGGCGCTGTATCCGTGCCGAGAAAGAATTTCGGATTTCCCGATGTTGCGGCCGCGCGCAACGCCAGACGGTGACGCTCGCGCTTGGCGACGGGCAGACAGTAGTAGTGCGGACGGATGCCGCCCTGAAACATCGCATTGCGATTGAAGATCAGATGATGCGGTGTGATCGTGGCGCCCAGATTAGGGCCCCCTTCAGTGACGAATGCTGCGGCGTCGGCGGTTGTTATGTGTTCGAAAACGACCTTGAGCGCCGGAAAATCTGCAATCACTTTCGTAAGTGTACGGTCTATGAAAACTGCTTCCCGGTCGAATATGTCTATGTCAGGGTCAGTGACTTCACCGTGAATCAGAAGCGGCATGGAGGTGCGCTGCATCGCTTCGAGCACCGGATATATGTTCTTGATGTCTGTGACGCCCGCCGCGGAGTTAGTTGTCGCGTTCGCTGGGTAGAGCTTGCAGGCGGTGAAAACACCGGCCGTGAAGCCTTCCTCAATCTCCGAGGGCGCGATGTCGTTGGTCAGATAGGCGGTCATCAAAGGTGTGAAGGCGAGGTCGGCCGGCGTTGCCGCGATGATACGTTCGCGATAGTCAGCGGCGGCTGCCGCTGTCGTCACGGGCGGCGAGAGGTTCGGCATAATGATGGCGCGGGCAAACTGGTGTGCGGTGTGTTTTGCGACCCCTTGCAGCATTGCGCCGTCGCGTAAATGGACATGCCAGTCGTCGGGCTGGCGGATGGTGATGCGCTGTGCACCCCCGTTCCGGGAAGCGGCTGACGTTTGACGGGAAACGGATTCTGGCATGGGTGGCGACCTTAAATTTCAGCCCCTTGTAGCGGACTTTTACCGGTGGCGCGACGCGGCGAAACGTCGGGAGAACCGGGCAGGGCGCGGCGGTCGACCGACCCAGGCGGGACTGTTCGCCAATAGCCAGCCTTTCGGTCTGCCTTGCACGCTGGCGTTGGCGGCAATATTTGCTACAAGCGGCGTTCCCATGCGCCGTCGATGGCGGACATGGCAACGTAGCAGGAGCCGAACGGCAAGATGGCGACCGTGAGCGCATCCGGTATAGGCGCCGGACAGTATTGGCGCTGGGTCCTTCTGGGACTGGTGAGCGCGATTTTTTTTCTGTCGACCGGCGGCGCGTTTTCCACCTTGGGCGTCTTGTTACCGGAAATGATTTCCGATCTGGACTGGAACTGGACCCAGGCCGGCGCAGGCTTCACGACGCTTGCTCTGATGACCGGCATTTCGAGCACCGTGCCGGCCCACACGATGAAGATCGGAGGGCAAAAGACGGGCATTCGGCTCGTTTACTTGACGGGAGGCGCCTTGCTGGCGGCCGGGTTTACGCTGTTTGCCCTGACGGACAGTTTCGTAACCTACCTGATCGCTGCTGGCCTCGTAGGGGTTGGCTACACCCAGGCCGGCGCTGTCCCCGCGGTTAAGCTGCTTAGCTCCTGGTTTGATCGACGGCGTTCTTTCGTGATTGGCGTTTTCTTTACGAGCGGCGCGCTCGGCAGCGTCGCCGCGCCGCTCGCGGCATCCTATTTTCTGTTGTCGCTTGGCTCGTGGCGCCTCTGCTGGGCGGTTCTGGCGGTCGCCATTCTCGTTCTCTCTCTGGCTGCGGCGGTCTTGGTGCGGGAAAAAACCGAAAACGATGATACGGGCGAAGAGGAAGGTTCAGCGCACAAGCAGGACGGGTCAGATGACGACTGGACGCTCGCAGAGGTTTTAAGAAGTCCGCAATACTACATTTTGATCGCCGCACTGACCGTCACTCTGCTCGGGACCGTCACCATGAACACCTGGCAGGTCGCGCATATGCAGAATCTGGGCGTCAGCGCGCAGATTGCAGCAAGCGCATTAAGTCTGCACGCGCTCATGAACGCCGCGTCCCGTGCTTTAGGCGGGATCGTGATTGACCGGATCGGCGCGAAGTGGGTGCTCGCCTCGGGGCTCGCCGCGGGTGTTGTTGGAATGACCGCGCTGGCCCATGCGAAAACGCCCTTGCTGATCACGCTGTTTGCGATCGGCGATGGTTATTGCTTTGGCATCGTCACGTTTGCGAGCGCCATCGTCCTGCTTAAATACTACGGCGCCAAGAACAATCCCGCGATTTTGGGAACGATGAACCTCGTGTCCACCATCGCCATGATCGGTCCCGTTCTCGCCGGATATATTGGTGACCGGGCAGGTGGCTTTTCCATCGTTTTCATCGGTGTCGCCATCATGATGGCGATCCCGTTCTTGATGATCGTTCTCATGTCGCAACCTGTGCGGGCGCGCCATTGAGGCGGCGTTTTGCTTTAGATTTAGACGAAACCGGTTTCAATCAGGCCACGTAATAAAATAAAATAGTCAAACTGACAGTTTGTTTCACCCGCTTTTGGCGCATGATGGCGCAATGTGGAAAATGCTTGCGCCATCGCCGGGCGGCGCATAAATGCATCTCTGGTCCCGGATGGTCTTGGCGTTAAACCTTCAAAATGCGCGCATCATCCGCCTCGCAGGGGTTGGACGTAAGAAAGATGCAAGAACGATAGATGCCGCGATGCTATTTTCTTCCGCATAAGGAGGCCGAACGCCGGGGATGGCGGGGATGAAAGAACAAGAAAAAACAAAAAAATCATCCAATCGCCGAGGCTTACTCCATTCGGTAAGCGTCCTCAGCATGGGAGCGTCGGTGCTTGCCGGGGCGAATGCATATGCGCAAGGACTGGATGGTGAAAACATTGACCGTATTATCGTGGTTGGCGATCCTGTAGGCCTTTTAGACGACGGCCCCACAGAGTCCGTTTTTGGGTTCGGTCTGTCCGGTCTTGAAACGCCGCGATCGGTGAGCGTTGTCAGCGACGAAACCATGCAGCGCTACGCCATCGAGGACATCGACGATTTTATCACGACGACGCCCGGCACGTTTGGCGGCAGCTTCTTTGGCGTGCCGGGATCGATCACCATTCGCGGCGCCATTTCCGAAACGTATTTTCGCGGCTTCAAACGTGCGCTGAACAACGGGCTCTTTCCAACACCTATTGGATCGGCTGAACGAGTTGAGATCGTGCGCGGCGCGCCGCCCGTCATTTATGGCGCAGGGCGTGTTGGCGGGTTTTTGAACTTTATGCCGAAAGCCGCGCGCAACGAAGGGCAAAGCGCTGACGGGCCTAGCGGGTCGCTCGCTGTCACCGGCGGATCATACGAGAAATTCAACCTGCGCGGAGACGTGGCCATCCCGTTCGAACTAGGCGGGAAAGAAGGCGGCCTTGCTCTTTATGCAGAATATGAGGACTCCGGCAGCTTCTACCGAGGCCGCACACCCGAGCATGAGCTTTTACAGGCGGACTTCAAGCAGGATCTGGGCGGCGACTGGAGCGTTCAGATCGGCGGTATGTATTTCAACACGAGAGGATATTTTCAGTCGCCTGGCTGGAACCGCCTGACCCAGGATTTGATCGATAATGGCGCCTATGTTACCGGCGTCGATACTGACATCGCCGATGTAAACGGCGACGGTCAGTTAAATCCAGCAGAAATCGACGCAGTGGTCGGTACGTTTTTCGGCGCTTCGAACATTCGCACCCTTGTCGATTTCGGCGTATTCGGCTTCCCTGACGCCTACGCGCTCGACAGCGGCGTTGGCGTCACGACCCTCGACCGCCGTGATGTGTTCCTGTCAGATCGCGAGATCGCTGATTCCGAGACGCTCACGCTATACGGCGACATTGTCAGGGAATTCGATAACGGGTCGGCGAAACTCCAGCTGTTTTACGATTCCGTCGATGGCGCGTTGAATGTGACGTATGGTTTTGCTGCAGAACATGTCATGGATGTGTTCGAGGTGCGCGGATCGGTGACGCGAGCGTTCGAGGTGTCGGACCTCGTCAAGGTCGATGTGCACGCAACGGCGTCTTACCGCCGCTATGAGTCAGAACTCAGAGAGCAGTTTCTTTCCGGCTATCTGGTGCTTGACCGACGTGACCTCAGCCGCGGCGCCACGGCGACCGACATCTTCGCAACGCCATTGACCGATCCGACGATCCCCTGGGATTCCGATTTTTCATCGCTCTGGACGGATACGGGCGCCGGGCTTGTCGCTGATATTCAAATCGAGAATTTAAGCATCCTCGTCGGCGGGCGTTACGACCACTACGACGTTGAGGCGAGCAACGCCGGCGTGACGACGTTTGGCGCGCCGACCGAAGGCGAGGCAACAGAGGGAGACTTTTCCTATTCTGCAAGCGTCAGTTATCGCTCGGACATCGGCATAGTTCCTTATTTTACGTATGCGGAAGGATCGGAGCCGCTTTATAATGCAAATGGCGGGATTTCGCCCGCCGCTGCGGCGGCGGAGCAGGTCCTGTTTGACTCCGAGCTTCTCGAAGCGGGCGTGAAATTCTCGCTGGTGAATGCGCGCATAAATGGTTCGGTCGCTTACTATGATCAATCGCGGACGCTTGTGGATCCGTTCGGAAACGTTGATCGTGAAGCGTCTGAAGGCGTCGAGATTGAACTCCGTATACTGGCGAGCGACAATGTGACGTTTACCGGCGCCGCAACCTTTCAGGAATTCAACATCGCCGCGCCGGGCGCATGCGGTTCGGGCAATGGTGAATTCGTCGTGATTGCGCCCAATCATCCAAGCGTGAACGCGTTTGGTCAGACAATCACCGGCGCGCAAGGCTATGGCGGGCTTTTTTCGGCGTTGAACGCGAGCTGCCTTCCCGAACTTCAGGGCGGTTATCAGCGTACGGTCATTCCCGACCGGGTTTTTTCCGCTTTTGCCACCTACACCTCCGACGAAACGCCTTCCGGGTTTTCTTATGGCGGCACATTGGGCGCGACGTTTGTTTCAGAAACCGGCGGCAAGACGACGACCGCCGTCACCCTGCCGGCCTATGCGCTGGTGCGCGCCGGGCTGTTTGCCACATATGGACGATTTAATCTGACGGGCACACTGGAAAACGCTCTTGATAAAGATTACTTCCAGCCTGTGCAGGGCGTTTATGAGGAAGTCGCGGCGCTGCCCGGCAAGGGAAGGGTTGCGCGCATAACGGCGACCGTGTCGTTCTAGCGACCCCGCGAATCCAGGATGTGATGTGGCGTGCGGTTCGCCCGGCCAAGGCGCGCACATCGGCGATCATCGCGAAGCGAACGGTCGCAAGGAATGGCGAAGAGCATGCGAAATGTCTCGAACTCTGATCTAGAATGCGACGGCGGCCCCAGTGGTCAACTCGCCTGCTTGAGGAGGCTTATTCCGTATGGTGATCGAAAGCCTCGCGGTCTGCACGACTTTCCTTCAAGGCAACCATAGGTTCGTTGACCGAGCGTTCGAGACACTTGCGGAACATGTTGCGCTGGTTGAAGACCCAGACGCTGTTGGACGGCTCGACACATGGCCGGAACAACATGGTTTGCCAAACGCTATTTGAACATGGAACTACTGCAGAAAGGAAAAACAAACGCTTAAAACAGAGACGCGGAGCCCCGAAGCAACTTAATTTTCGAAAGATTCTGGACGCTACCGATCTTTGCGAACTGATGCTCTTAAAGCCGGAAGAATTTAGCGCTCATCATTGCCTCCTTTTGGCAACGATGAATCGATATTCGCATTACTACTCTACAAATTTATGGTCCCAGAGACTAAGGGAAGACGGTCAAACGCCCTTTATCGTCACTCAGAAATCATGTCTCCGATCCGTCATCAGGAAAACTCATAATGCTTTTGTACTTTCAATAATTCGCCGAGCGCTTCTGGCAAATAAATCGGGCCTTTCGAATATAAACAATTGAGCAGTATCGTTCATAATTTCGCACTTCGCACCGGGGCAGCCGCGCGCGTATTCCGCCACCATCTCTGCCGAAAGCCAATCGTGATATTCACTGTGTACAAAGGTGACGGGCATATGTTTGAGCGCCAGCGTCAGGTATTGCGACCAATCGCTAACCCACATTCTCAGTTCATCCACCGACCGTGTCGGCGTACTCACGAAGTCCGCCATTGCGTTTCGAGCGCTTTTGTAGAAGTCCGGGTTTTTGAGCAACGCGGTGTCATGCTTTGACTCTTCAAACTGGTTTTGCATGAAAATGCGCTCTCCTTCTTCGCCCGAGACGAATGCTTCGGCGGCGAAAGCGAAAGGCGCATACAACAGTTCGGGGGTGTCCTTCGCCGTCCAAAAGATTTGCCGGCTTTTTGGCGGCATAACGTTAAATAGGTCCTCATCCACGAATGGCGGACCTGTGTCGTAAAGCGCTGCGGCGGAAAACACGCCAGGATAATTGGCTGCCGCCTGGATTGCGTACACGCCAGACATCCCATGTCCAGCAATCGGCGAAGTATCAATATTTAAGTGTTTAATCAAAGCCACGCAGAGTTTGACAATATCATCCGGATCGAACTCATCCTGACTGAACGTTGAACGTCCGACGCCAGGCTTACACGGCGCAATGATCCGGAGACCTTGCTCCGCACAAGCACGGATGAGGTTCGCATTCGGTTCGGCGCTTGAGGTATGTGCGTGAATGAACACAAAAGGATCACCATCCAGTTGGCCAAATTCATGGTATTGGAGCGCGCCTCCGTTCGGTGTTTCCATTAAGTCGAACCGATGGAATGCTCCATTATTCCAAACCAATGACCTTCCTTCGAACTTTCGACCCGGGGCGGCTTCGAAAACATGCAGTAGCCCGGCGAGAGTACCAACCAGTTCAACCTGGTCTTTTGCTCCCGTCTTCTGCAAGATCGATTTGATCTGTTTTCTGATCGTGTCTTTCGTTCGCCTTCTTCTTTCAGCGATATCAACGCTGCGCAAACCTAGATACAATAATTCAGAAACTCGGGTTTCTGCTTCGGTTAGCCCGAAGGTTTGCTGTAATAGTTTGACTGCCTGTGAGCTCCACTCTGCATGGCACGACTTGACGAGATAAGCGATACCCAGAGGATCCTCGGAGAAACCATGCTGGTCGAGCGGTTCAATCAGTAATACGGAGCGACTGCCTTCCTTGGATTCGTAAACTGCAGCTGTCCTCCCGGCGCCATTGCGGAGTGCGTCTTTCACAGTAAGCGCACTGTCCGTGTTGAGAGGGGTCAGGACTGAGAACAAGTCATCCGTTTCTGAGGCCTGAAAAAGTCGATCAAATATCAGATTCGACGCGTACAACGCGCCATTCTTGCCGACCAATGCTGCAGCGTGATTGCGATTGTCGAGAAATGAGCGAACACTTGTCTGTCTGGAAAGTTTATAGTTCTCGAACATATGCAAGGCGCGTTTGAAATGCCTTGCGAGATCCAGTTTTTGAGCTTTTGCTTTGAGCGTTGAGGATGACCCTTCAACGACGGCTGACATCACCCGCTCTTCCCAAATACGCGTAAACTCAACATAGGCGTTTGGGTTGAGAGCGGCCGTATATAGTGCGTCGATCAGGATCGAATCTGTGCTGTTTGAGTTTGTTTCCGCCAATTGCCGGTACGCCCTTCCTGAACATATCCATTCATGACGGCGACAACGACGTTGACGCCGCCAACTGCGATAAATGTCGGAGTTTCTCGCGCCATACCCCATATGGGGTATAGAAAATTTTCTGTCATCTGGAAAGTTCAAGAGCGACAGTTTTTCTCGCTCAGCATAGCAAGCTCAATTGAGGTCAAAATTGTCGCCGGTACGTAAGTAGGGGAGATAGGCGATGAACGGGAAAGCTCAATCATCCAGATTCGCGCCAGCGATAAAACGAATACTTTTGTTGCTTCTGGCGTTCGGCGGAACAAGCGCATGGCATTCCGTTGCGTATGCAGAAACAAACACGCCGCGAACCTATGAACTGGTCTGCATGCCGGCGCATGCCGGAGATCGCGACAAATTCGACATGTATTTCATGATCAAGCGATCAGGCATGTATGTTCATTTTTCTCGCGGTCCGGAAGAGAACGGCGCCCAGCGTAAAGCGCCGAAGGCGGGCGAATGTCGGTGGACCGATCGCAGGCTGAGGGAGTCCGAATCAACCGTCATATTCGTGCCCTGGACGTCTGCAGAAGAGTTTGAAACCATAAAAGGCAAGCTGATCCTGGCGGGCACCAAGTTCTACGGCCAGGCCGGGCAAACGCGCGGCGTCAGAAGCTGGCAGACGATTACGCTTGATAGCGGCGCATTCCATCGGACATCAGCCGATTTCAATCTTTATGCCACCCGCATCATCGGTTTCATCATATCCGGGGAGCCGTTCTCGATGCAGGTCTATACGGAAGAGACTGAAGAGAGCGGCAAACGGCTGAGGTTCGTATCATGGTGACGACAATCTCGCGCGTCGCGTACGTTTCAAGGAAGACGGCATGCTAAAATATACCGGTGTTATTTCTGCGCTCGCGGCGTTAATGGCAGGCTGCGGTAATTCATCAAGCAATGAACAAGTAAATTCGCAAGAAAGCGCAAAACTTTCGAGCGATGAGGCCCGAAAGGCGCCCAAGGCTGCCGGGACAAAGGTCGACGCGAAACTGCGAAACGCGGCCCTTGATCCCGACGCGGTGTTTGGGCGCTTGGAACCGGTTGAAACATCAGCGGGGCCATGTCCCTGGTTGAGCGACGAAACTGCTTTAGGGGCGATAAAAACCCAGAAAACATTTGTCCGGCGCGAGGTGTCGAACGATACATGCATCTGGAATTATAATTCAGGTTTCGAAGTCAGCGTACGCGTTGAGCCGCTTGCAAGTGCAAAACCTGTTTCTGAACGGTTTTACAATTTTGACAGTCCTCCAGAGTTGAGCCCGCAATCAGGCCCGGGTTCAAATGCTACAATATTGCTGGACCCGACCTGGAATGCGAATAATCCAAGGCCATATGCCTTTGCTTTTGAGCAGTCAGGTGAACTGGTTTTCATCAAGGCGACCGGGGTGGAGACCAGTGTTGAGGGGCTAAGGTCTGTCGCCAACGAGATTGCGCAACGAAAACCAGACGCTGCTTCGATCGAGCGGCAGCTCCATTCTATACTTCCAGCGTTTGACCCCTGCACAGTTTGGGATCCTGGCGAGGTCGCCACTCAAATTGATCCAGACAGTCATCACAGTTCGCGCCGTATGGGCGACAATTGCGTTTATTCGGTTACGCCGAAAAGTGGAACCGACACAATCGAGGTTCAAACAAGTTTCATAGAGGGTGACGCGGCCAGCTTCGAAAAAATCACTGCGAAAGACTTCGCGGACGCTGGGGTGACTGGATTCCAGGCGCGAATTAAGCATGAGGATTATGGTTCCCAGAAAGCAACCGTCATATTTGCCCTTCATCCGCAAGGCGTTGTGGGCGTCACGCTGCAGGGGCCGGAACCCGATTATGATGATCTCGCCAAACTCTATCTGAAAAACCTGCTGGATCGTCTGCCTTAGGATGGACCGCCTTTGAAGCAGTTTTTCAAAACTCGAACACTGCCGGCAGCACTCCGGATCAATCGTGGCAGATCATTGATCAAAGCGATGCGAGATTGGTTCACCAGACGGAAAACAGATAGCGGAGAAAACACCAATGAAATGCCTGCAAATTCCATCCCGGATAGCGTCTTTGATGGCGCCGATTGCATTGCTTCTTGGCGGACAAGCCGTTGCTCAGACGACAGCGAGCAATCAAACGCTCGGATCGGCCGAAGATGTTTATCGCGTAGAAGTGCGCAATCTGGATTCGCTATTGGTCATGACAACCGGAGATGGAAACGAAGAGGGGGAACTGCACTCCGTGAGCGTCAAGCTTCAGGCCGGTGATCAATTCGATATGCATACAACCAAGTCGAGACACCTGATGACACATCAGGGCACGCGAGGCGGGAAGGGATATCTATCGGTGAACCCGAATGACAGAGTTATCCTGAGTGGGGGGCCGCATGATCATGATTTGTGGGTGCATTTAAAAAATGAGAGTTTTGAGTTCCGTCCAACGGCCACGCTGACCGTTACCACACGGGAACTGGATTGCGCGCGTCAGAGAGTTTGCAATAGGGGCGGCGTCGCAAAGTTTGAGTTCACATTTGAAATTCCCGAATTTTCGAGTCCTCCGCCAACATCATGCGGTGATGCAAACACTTATGAGCTTACTCACGTAAACGGCGTTGTCGATGCAAGAGGGCTGAACACCTGGTCGAAATTAATGACCGGCCCGTATGGCGGTGCAGAGAGCCTCGCAGCCGCCGGTCCACGTGACGCAACGCTCCTGCACCCCATCGAGGCTGAGATCTGTATTGCAAGCACCCGCAGCAGTTCGGCGAGCCCCGCGCCTGTGAGGCGACCCACTGGTCCTATGGTGTATGTACAGAATGTGGCGTCAGGCAAATGTCTTGCGCCCTCGAACGCCAATGCGTCACCCGAGCTTGAGCTTCGTTTATCGGTTGAAGATTGTAGTTTTTCTCGTGTTGGCGGCACCGCAGAACAACAGAAGTGGCGCCTGGATGAAGTGGGATCAGGCACGTACCGCATACGGCACTCGCTTTTAGACTACTGTGCAAACGTTAAGGCATCCTCGCAGAACCGGGACGGCGGCCGTGTCGATCTGGTCGCGTGCGGAAATCATGTCGATCAGCAATGGCGTCGGACGAGCGAGGCGCCGGGCAAATTCAAGTTTCAAAGCCGGTCGACCGGACGTTGTTTGAACCTCCACGACCGGGAGCACCGCGATGGCGGCGCCACGTCTGTATACAGATGTGCTCCTACTGATGATCAAAACTGGACGATCATCAGTGAACGAGAGGCGCAGTCCCGTTGAAGAAGGGGCGTTTAACTTTGCATCGCAAACTGATTAGTTGTGTTGCAAACCTCCACCGGCAGTAATGGCCACTGTGTTATCGAATGACATTGGAGAGATAAAATGGCCCGATTAACCTTTCTTGTTCTTCTTTTTGTTTCACTTATGACCTCAGCCGCGACCGCCCAGATTGAGCTGCCTGACGGGCTGAGCCGTGACTCCAAAATTAGACTGCCGAAGGATCCCCGTCTGGAGAAAGCTTCTCCAGTCATCGAATTATCGGACGCGTTCATCGCTTGCAATGAATTGCAGATCCATCTTGCCCCGCGCCGATATGCGTCAACGAAAATCTGAATGTGCTTGAGGGGTTATTTGTATAATGATTAGTGATAGGAAAGCGATCAGGCGCCGGCGGCGTCAGCCGTCTTATGTGCTCGCCGCTAGATGTTCTTTTTACGCATTGGTGTTTGCGATAGGCGCCAGCTTGCTGGCGTCACCGGCTGTCGCGCAACCGCGATGCGAACAGGGTTTTGTCTGGCGAGAGGCGGGCCCTTCTGACTATGTCTGCGTCCGACCGGCGACGCGGGCGCTGGTACAGCAAGAAAACGCAAAAGCCTCCAGCCGCAGGCAGTCAGGAAAAGACAACTGCGTTACGGGCTATGTCTGGCGCGAGGCTTTTCCCGGCGACAAGGTTTGTGTAACGCCAAATCGACGCGCCGAAACGCAACGGCAAAATGCAGAGGCTCGATCTCGGTCCGGCGCATCTTTGCGAAAAAAGCCTGTCCTGACAGCGAACGTAAAGCTGCCTCTTTTCGAGCGGACGCAGGATATTCGTTATGTTGTGGAAAACGGCGTCGCCACTTATCAGGGTGACATCGTTCTGGGAACGTCTGGCGTCCCGGACTTACGCGAGCCGGAACCACATCCAACCCGACGCGACTTTAGTCGTTTTGGTCGGATCGCCGCAACGCCTGGCGGTGTTGGCTCTTCGGTCGGGCCGCTTGTTTCCAGGATCAGCGATGGAGTCATCAATCGGAACTGGCTTTGGAAGGACGGCATTATTCCGTACTCTATTGAAGATGGCGATTTTAGCACGACCGAACTTGAAACAATTCAGGCGGCGATAGAAGAACTCAATAGCAGAACCAATCTTAACATCACGCCTAAATGGACCGTTCAAAATCATGTACACTTTATTAAAGATGCGGACATGATCGCAGCTGGAACAAGCAAGGTCGGGCGGGGAAGAATTTATCAGCGTATCAGGCTCAATGACAATGTCGGCGCTGATACGATAATCCACGAATTATTGCATGCGGCGGGCTTTTGGCACGAGCAATCGCGTGCGGATCGTGATGAGTACATAGAAATCAAATGGGAGAACATTATTGACGGCAAAGAAAGCAACTTTGACAAGCATGTCTCAGATGGCCGTCAGGTAACCCCCTATGATCGAAATTCTATAATGCACTATTCCGGCTATGCGTTTTCAAAAAATGACGAGCCGACAATTGTCGACGCGACAACAGGCGAACCAGTCGTGCGACCGGGAGGACTGTCGCCATATGATATTGATGGGATCAACTCGTTGTATCCCGTAGATGTTTACGCCGGACGAATATCGCGGCCGATGACGTCGTTAAGGGTGATAAACGTTACGGTCACAAGGGTTCAGTCAGACGACAGGGATGGCGGCGCCAAAGACGAAATCGATTTTTACATGAAGTCTGAAATGGGTCCGGGCTGGGATTGGCGGCCCGGCGTCGCCTCAAATCCGACAGAAAAACTAAAAAGCGGTACCGTTGAAAGGAGGGGCAATGACATTACGCCAAACTGGGAATTCAAAAACCTCGTTCCGATTGGCGAGCCTTTCGCCAAAATCTGGCTAAAGCTGCGAGATGATGATGGGCGTTCGGGCACGGAAGGCGGCATTTCCCCGGACGAAACTATTGATATCAATCCATTTCCAAACGCCAAGGCGATTGAGCTTTATGTGGATACGGCAGGAGGCGACATTTATCTCGCCGATGAAAGAGGCGCACGCCGCGACGAGAACTATATCGGCTCGCTTGGCGAAGACATTGAGCTGGAGGGTTTTGAAAGCGGCATCAAGGCGTATGTGCGTTTCATGGTCACGGTAACCGATCCCACTTGATTCCTCTGGGAAGAAAAACTCGAGACATGAAGAGTTCGATAAGGAAGCGATCAATGTGCATGAAACTCAAAACAACCGCTAAGGCGTTTTTCGTCGCGGCGACTGCACAGCATTGCATGGCCGTCGCCTGCGTTAGCGCGTTAAGTCTCATGGCGTCAGTTGCGCTGGCTGAGACGCGGTGTGTGGAAGGGCTTGTCTGGAGAGAGGCCGGTCCGAATGACTACGTCTGTGTAACGCCGGCGATGCGAACGCAAGTTCAGCGTGAAAATGAATTGGCGGCGCGTCGCCGCCGACCCGGCTCGGAAAACTGCAGAACTGGTTTTGTTTGGCGAGAAGCGTTCGAGGGAGACAAAGTATGCGTGACGCCGCAGCGGCGTGCAGAGACACAAGGGCAAAATGCAAGCGCAGGACGCGTCGGTGACGGAATCGAGGGCGGTCAAAGTTTGAAGGTCCGTACAAATGCACGCTTTGGCGCATATGGTGAGTTATTTGCGCTTCATAACGTGGAGGAGGCATTTGCGCGCGCCAGCGGGAGCCGGGACGTTCGCCACAAGTTCGGCTTTTCGCGCCGTGGCGCACCGATCAATGGTCAATCTCCCGATACATTTCATGTGAAAGACCATATTCAATCATTCGGACGATTATCGGGCGATGGTTACAATACTCATTTTGTTCTTACACGGAATGCGCGCGATGCCGGTGATGGCGGCATTTATGTTGGACGCTATGATCAGTTCAGCAGCGATGGAAATGCGTGGAAATGGTCGCCAGACCGCTCGGAAACGCGCCCGGTTACAGGCAAATATTATTATGAAAGGATGCCTCGGTTAAATCATGCGGGTGGCGTGCAGATATTGGGTCAGCTGGCTTTTGTTGCAGGCGATTGCGATGGAGGCCTTACCTGCTCCGCGGAAATTGGGATTTACGACCTAAGAGATACGCGGCGTCCATCTGGAGAAATAAGGCGGGTTAATACGCTTGTTATTGACGACTCGGTGGGCGCCTTGTCTAGCGAGCATATTGGTTCTGTGGGGGCGGTCAGTTCGCGAGCCGCCGCCGTCGCGGCCGCCCGGCTCGAAGATGGCAAGTATATTCTGTTTGTCAGAGGGCGTCAGAATGACGAGGCCGGTTGGTTTTTCATCTCCACCGGCGATGACATCAACACCACTGGGTGGAGGCTCCTCGACTTTTGGCGTAAGATGGATCTTGCGCCTGGTACGCCGTGGGAAGCCTGGGAAACGGTGAACTTCATTGCCGAGGCGGGAACCGGCAAGTTGTTTATGCTGGGATTGGGAACGACGAGCAATAAATCGTTTCTGTATGAAGTTCAGTGGCCGGAAATAATCGAAGCCGATGCAAAAACGGAAGTAAACTTTCGATATGTGGCGGGGCGAGGACTGAATACTCAGCCCCGAAGAGTAAACACAAGATACGGCGCCGGCGCTCACATTACCCCATCGAGACAAATTACGACTTATGTCACAGCGCGCGGCTTAGTCGTCGACCCGGTAAAGATTAATGAGTTTCGATCGCGCTAGCCCCCCCACGAGCGATAGAATTCTAATTCACTTGAATAGGGGCAGACAGAATGACGGTCTTGGTAGACGTAATGAAAATCAGTATAGAGCCATTTTGGCGCCGCCGATTCTGACTTTAATGGCGTTGAAAAATTCCAACCGGTGTTCGACGCTACCCTTCTTGGCGCCGTGCTCAGTCGATCGTTCATCCTGGAAGGCTATCGGCCCACCTTATCACATGGAACCGCTGGCTATATCGCGATTTCTTTCGCCGCTGTCCTCTGGAATGAGACATGTTAAAAAATTTGAATGCGAGCGATTTTGTCGACTGCGTCCCTTGGCCGACGTCTTAAGGGCGTTTCGCCTACCGATTTTGGGAAAGATCGGCTCGCGCTGAGAATAAGAAAATGGCGGAGGGGGTGGGATTCGAACCCACGGAACGCTCACACGCTCAACGGTTTTCAAGACCGCCGCATTCGACCACTCTGCCACCCCTCCGAAATCGGGCTTTGGGCGGCGCTCACAATGCTGAGGGCGGCCCGCAGATGTCGAAGCCCCTCTGATAACGGCGCCGCAGAAAATGACAACTGTGCATTTTGGGCGAAGTCATTGCCGAGGGAAAACGAGTCGCGTATTTTTTGCCGATGGCAGTTTTCGATCACGTTGATGCTGGGCGTTGTTTGGGCGCAGGTTATGGCGCGCGCGCCGTCAAATGGGCGGCGCTTGGGCTGCTCGCCTTTCTGAGCGCCTGTGCCAGCACGCCTTCGCGCACATCCGGCGGCGGGAGCGGACCCGCGCCCCACTATAAAGTGGGCAAGCCGTATAAGGTCGCCGGGCGTTGGTACCACCCCAAAGTCGATGAAAAATACGACCGGGTTGGCGAGGCGTCCTGGTATGGCCAGCAGTTTCACGGACGGCGCACGGCCAATGGCGAAGTTTTTAACATGAACCGGCTTTCTGCGGCGCACACAACCTTGCCGATGCCGAGCCTTGTTCGGGTGACAAATCTGGAAAATGGCCGCTCGGCGGTGCTGCGGGTCAATGATCGCGGGCCATTTGCGCGCAATCGCATTATCGACCTCTCCCGTGCGGCCGCCCGCAAGCTTGGGTTCGAGCGTCAAGGCACGGCGCGGGTGCGGGTGCGATATGTGGGAGAGGCGCGTTTGGCGGACGCCGCGCCTTTTCCAGGCGAGGAGACCCGCGATCGAATCGCTGAGGTGGAAGGCGGCGCCGCTGCGGACCCGATCGGCGATATATTACAGTCGCTTGAAGGCGCCGAGAGCAGGGCCGTGCAAGACCGTGAAATGGCGGCGATCGGTGAAACTCCATCCGCGGCGATGGCGGCTGGCGGCGATGGCATGACGCCCGGGGCGATGGCGGCGTCGGAGACCGATTCCTTGAGCGACGATGAAACTACCGAGTGGGACCCGTCGGCCATGGAGGCGGTAAGGGTCGCTGCTGACGCGCCGGAAACCGAAAGCCGCGGGATTATCGACACCGCCAAGGTGGAGGAGCGCTTTGGCGGCGATGGGCGGTTCGTAATTGAGGTGGTCGCGCTATCCATGCGCGATGATCTGCAATCGGTGCGCCGTGCGCTGTCGGGCTTTGGCGCGCTTCAGGTCTCACGCGACGAAATAGGCGAGACGGACGCAGTTTATCGCATCACTATGGGGCCGTTTGACCGATTGGCGCGGGCGGAAGAGGCGCTCGCGAAGGTTAAAAACGCCGGCTATGAAGGTGCAAAAATCATATCCGAAACCCCTTGAGATAGAGGCGGAAAGGGACAACAACATAAATTGGCCACCGCTTGTTCGCTCGTTTCTCGAGGCGCCTTCAGTTCTTGTAGATCTCTGAAAGCGCCTGGAGCTATGTTTGATTGCGTTCTCCACCCGGGGCCGGGTTGGAAAGCGCTCAGGATCGGTTGGAGAGATCTTTTGTCTTTCGCACGTTTGTCTTTCGCATGTCGCGTTTTTGCTTTTCCTGCCGCCGCCGCCGCGTTTTTTTCGGCTTTCCTCGGGGCGGCGAACGCGCAACCCGACATTCCGACGCCGGCGGAGTTCGCGGTGATTATGGACTACGAAACGGGCGCCGTGCTTTTCGACAAAAATGGCGGCGTGCCGACGGCGCCGGCGTCCATGAGTAAACTGATGACGGTCGCCATTGTTTTTGAGGCGCTGCAAAAGGGAGAGCTCAGCCTCGACGATCAGTTCGCCGTGAGTGAAAAAGCATGGCGCATGCAGGGCTCGAAAATGTGGGTCCGCGTCGATACCGAAATCGCTCTCGCAGACCTTTTGCGCGGCGTGGTGGTTCAGTCCGGCAATGACGCCTGCATCGTAATCGCCGAGAACGTTTCGGGTTCTGAAGATGCTTTTGCGCAATTGATGAACCGCAAGGCGCGCGAATGGGGGCTGTTGAACTCCACCTTCGCCAACGCCACTGGCTGGCCCGATCCCGGCCAGAAGATGAGTATGCGCGATCTCGCGACACTGACGCGCAAGATTATCCGCGACTATGGCGAGTATTACACGCTGTTCGCCGAAAAGGAGTTCACCTGGGAAAAGATCCGCCAATCGAATCGCAATCCACTGTTGACGACATTCGATGGCGCGGACGGTTTGAAAACGGGGCATACGGAGGAGTCCGGTTACGGCCTTGTGGGCTCGGCTGAGCGCGGCGGGGCGCGGCGTATTCTCGTCGTCAACGGACTTACTTCCGAACGTGAGCGCGTTTCCGAAACCCGCCGCCTGATGCGGATTGCATTTAACGACTTCTCCGATCAGGAAATTTTTCCAAAGAATGCAGTCGTCGGGCGCGCACTGACCTTTAAGGGCCGTCAGGAAACCGTGCCGCTGATGACCGATCAGGCGATTTCGGTGATGCTGCATCGTTCCGCGATTGATACAGTAAAGTCCACCGTGGTTTACGAAGGTCCGGTGACGGCGCCCATTAAACAGAACCAGCAGATCGGTTTCCTGCGCATCGAAGTGGACGGCGCCGCGCCGCGCGAATACCCGCTCTTCGCCGGCGAGGCCGTGCGTGAAATCGGCGCCTTCGGCAAGGTTATGCTGGCGGCGACGTCGCTGCTCGCCAAACCGGCGCCGGCGCCGGAAGAGTAATGGCCGCGCCCGATCCGTCGTCGCAGGTGGCGCGACGCGCAGGTCGCGGCGACGGTTTTTTCATCACCGTGGAAGGCGCCGACGGCGTCGGTAAATCGACTCAGATCGAGCGTTTGGCGACGCTTCTGCGCGGCGCCGGCCATGACGTCGTAACAACGCGCGAACCGGGCGGGGCGCCCGGTGCGGAAGAGATTCGCAGCCTCCTCGTGACAGGCGGCAAAGATCGCTGGTCGCCTCTTACCGAGGCCTTGCTCATGTCTGCGGCGCGGGCCGATCATCTGGAGAAAACAATCCGCCCGGCGCTTGCGCGTGGCGCGATTGTCATTTCCGACCGGTTTGCGGATTCGACAACGGCGTATCAGGGGATTGCCGGTTCTCTCGGGCGGGCGGCCACAGATACCTTGCAAGGGATTGTCGTTGGCGATGAGATGCCCGATCTCACGCTGATCCTCGATGCGCCAAGCGATCTTTCTCTTGCGCGCGCAAAGACCACAACGGCCAGCGGTGCGCAGGAAGACCGCTTTGAAGAAAAAGGCGCACACTTTCAGGAGGATGTGCGCAAGGCGTTTTTGGCGATTGCGGCGTCGGCGCCGTCCCGCTGCGCGGTAATTGACGCCGCCGCGGATATCGACGCTGTCGAAACGCAAATCTCGAGCATTGTGAAAGAACGCTTTCCGGAGCTTTTCAAATGAGCGACGAGGAAGAAAGCAAGTTTCCCTCACCAGCGGGACGCGTGCGCCAGACTGGCCGCGAGAGCGTTGAGGCGCGTATCCGTTCACTGATGAATGAAGACGCCTTCACCCATGGATGGATCATTACCGGCGCAGACGGCGCGGGCAAGGCGACGCTCGCTTACCGGATCGCGCGCGCGCTTCTCGATCCGGGCAGCCTTACCGACGGCGAGACGCTTGAGGCATCAAGTGATGCGAAGAGTTTTCGGCAGATCGCCGCCGGCGCACATCCGGACCTTTTCGTCGCTGAGCGGGCGTGGGATGAAAAGAAATCGCGCTATCAGACTGAAATATCTGTGGAAACCATCCGTAAGGTGACGTCTTTTATGAGTAAAACTGCGGCCGGCGGCGGCGCGCGCGTCGCCATTGTCGATACGGCCGACGATATGAACCGGAACGCTGCGAATGCGCTTTTGAAGATCCTGGAAGAGCCCCCGTCAAAAACGACGCTTCTGTTGCTGTCTGCGACGCCCGGCAAACTTCTCGCGACAATCCGTTCGCGGTGTCGGCGGATCGATTTGAGAGCGCTCGACGACGACGCGGTCACGGGGCTGCTCGCCTCGGAGAACCTGGCGGACGGCGACGCGGCTTCGCGTATCGCCGCCCATGCCGCAGGCCGGCCCGGTTACGCGCTGCGGCTGGCGGCCGGCGAGGGCGCCTCAGCAATTTCGCTTGCGCATCAGTTTATCGGCGCCGCGAGGAAAAAAGGCGACATCTCTAAAGTTACCGGCGCCTTAACTGGTAAGAATACGGATGAACGCTGGGCAATTTTTTGTGAAGCGCTGACCGGGGCGCTCGCCGATGCGGCCCGCGCCGTGGCGCGTGGCGCGGGCGAGGCGGAGGGGCCCTTAAGCGGTGTCGATGCGCGTGCAATCGTGAAGGGCTTCGAAGCGATGCAGGCGTTGATGCAGCGCGGCGATGCGCTCAATCTCGATCGAACGCAGCTCCTTGGCGCGATGGCGTATGATCTGCAGGCGGCATTGGCGACGCAACGCCGGTAGTAAGAAGGTTTTGTTTCAATGATGTTCGTCGATAGTCATGTTAATTTGCACTCGGAGCAGTATGCGGGCGAGGATAGCGACGGCGATGATGTCAACGCCGTAATAGAAGCTGCACGGGCGGCGGGCGTCGGCGCCATGCTGACAATATCCGACCGCCTCGATGCGACCGACGCTATAAAGGCGATCACTGCCCGCTACGACAACATATGGCGTTCGGTTGGCGTTCACCCGCATCACGCGAAAGACTACGGCGCACTCGATGCGAAGACCCTTGTTGAACTCGCGCGTGGTGACGATGTGATCGGCGTCGGCGAATGCGGGCTTGATTTTTACTATGAATACTCGGACCGGGATGTTCAGGAACCTGTCTTTCAGGCTCATATCGATGCAGCGCGCGAAACCGGGCTGCCGCTTATTATCCATACAAGGGACGCGGACGACGCCACGGCGGAGCTCTTGGCGCGCGAGCATAAGAAGGGCGCTTTTACGCCGCTCCTTCATTGTTACACCGGCGGGCCGGGCCTCGCCGAAACAGCTTTGTCACTGGGCGGATATATTTCGTTTTCAGGCATTATGACATTCAAGAATGCGAACGACATAAGGGAAATTGCAAAGCAAACGCCGCTTGAGCGCATTATCATCGAGACCGACTGTCCTTATCTAGCGCCCCATCCCATGCGCGGACGGCGCAACGAGCCGGCTTTTGTCGTGCATGTGGCGGAAAAACTCGCCGAGGTTCGGGAGTGCTCGCTGGAGGATATCGCTAGCGCGACGACCGATAATTTTTTCCGGCTGTTCGCCCGCGCGCGTGACCCAAGGCTTGCGGCGTGAGCCACTTGAAAGTCACTATCTTGGGCTCGGGCTCGTCAGGCGGCGTGCCGCGTTTTGGCGGCGCGGACGGCGCAGGCGACTGGGGCGCGTGCGATCCGTCGGAACCGAAAAACCGTCGTACGCGGTGCTCCATCCTCGTGCAGCGCATGGAGGAGGGCGCCGCGGCCGCCCCCAATGAGACGACCTCGGTGCTGATCGACACGTCGCCGGACATGCGCGAGCAGCTTTTACGGGCGCGATGCGCACGGATCGACAGTGTTCTTTATACGCATGATCACGCCGACCAATCCCACGGCATCGACGACCTGCGCGTTTTTGCGATCGCCATGCGCCAGCGCATCCCCGTTTATATTGATGAGAAAACCGGCGGTGCGCTGTTGAGCCGTTTTGCGTATTGTTTTGAACAGGCGCCGGGCAGTCTTTATCCGCCGATCCTCGATTATCGCCCCATGCCGGCTCATGGCGATGCATTCGACGTTGACGGCCCAAGTGGGCGCGTTCCGTGTCGGGCGTTCCTGCAACATCATGGTCCGGTCGACTCCCTCGGGTTTCGATGCGGCGCCGTCGCGTATTCCAGCGATGTCGTCGGCCTGCCTGACGAGAGTTTCGAGATGCTCGAAGGTCTGGATTGCTGGATTGTGGATGCGCTTCAATACAAGCCGCATGCGACCCACGCCCATCTCGACCTTGCGCTTGAATGGATCGACCGGGTCAAGCCAAAGCGGGCGATTCTCACCAACTTACATGTTCATATGGATTATCAATCACTTAGGCGGCAACTGCCGGAAAATGTCGAGCCGGCCTATGATGGCATGGTGGTGACAGCGCCCCTTTAGGTATCGTGCTGCTGGCTTCTAGTTTTTGCTATTGCAAATAAGTTGCATTTTTAAGAGGAAACGGTCAAAAAGCTACTTTGACGATCAACAGGTTTGGAGCTGGTCGCGAGCGTACCGATGAAAGAATCGGTGCGCCAGTGGCGATAGTATTTTGGCGTGATGGCGCAAGCCCGTGGCGGCGACCGTCACAAGATAGTTCTTATCGAAGAAGATCTGACCCGTGAACACAGCGACGCTCGCCCGGTATATCACCATCTCGCCCAACCACTCTGTGAAGGCAAGGATCGGTCGCTACGCTGTCGTCCTTGCGCTTGCCGCAATCGCCATTCTCGGCGGTGAAGAGACGCGGAGCGTTTTCTGGGAAACACTGTCGTCGGCCTACATTTCGGTGACCGTATTCGTTGCGCTAACCCTGCTGATTTTTTACGGCCTTGAGTATTTTTTTCGTATCGATACCGGTGCGCTGTTAGAAAAGCATCGCCGTCATCAGATACCGGTTGCGGCCTTTCTTGGTGCGCTGCCGGGATGCGGCGGCGCGATCATGGTCGTCACACAGTACAGCATTGGCCGAACCGGATTCGGTTCGGTTGTCGCGGTTTTAACGTCCACCATGGGCGACGCCGCTTTTTTGCTTATTGCGAAAGAGCCGCTGACGGGGCTCGCCATCATGGCCCTCAGCATCGTTGTGGGCACGGTGTCCGGTTATATCGTCGAGGCGATCCATGGGTATGACTTTTTAAGCGTTGGCGAAAAGGAAGATATTGCCAAAAGCCCGCCGCCCTTTCATTTCGGCAAATTGAGCTGGCCCTGGTTCGCGCTTCTGGTTCCTGGCGTGACGTTCGGAATTTTGTCGGCCTTCCAGATGGATATCGACGCGATGTTCGGCGTATCCGGGCTTGAGCAGTCGGTTGGCGTCGCGGGGGCGGTGTTGTCCCTGGCGTTCTGGTTTATCAATCCGTGCACCAGCGCGAGTTACATCAACAGAACCGATGAGGAAATGGCTGATCGCGTCTGGGACAAGACGACCACCGACACGTGTTTTGTCACTGTATGGGTGGTGATCGCATTTCTTCTCTTCGAGCTTACGGTGCTTTGGACGGGTTGGGATTTAAAAGCAGCGTTCGCGACGGCAGGTCCTGTTATGCCATTGATGGGCGTGCTGATTGGGCTCATTCCGGGCTGCGGCCCGCAGGTTCTGACGACGAGCCTTTATCTTCAGGGGATTGTGCCCTTGTCGGCGCAGCTCGGAAATTCGATTTCCAACGATGGCGATGCGCTTTTTCCGGCCCTCGCCGTTGCGCCGAGGGCGTCGCTTGTCGCCACCATCTATACGATGGTGCCGGCGCTGATCGTTGCGTATTCGTACTTTCTGATCGTCGAGCTGTGAGCGCCTGACCGGCGCCAGGGTTACGGTCCAGCGTTTTGGAATTTTCCGGTATTCGGGCCGTTAAGTCCGTCTCCCTAACTGTAAAGTCTCCTTTGCCGGGACGCAGTTTCCAGATTGACTGATTTACATCATTATTCTAGTACTAGAATATGGAGCTTCAAAGCGTCACCGATGCTGAACTTCTCGTGCTTGGCCTCGTCGCCGAGATGTCGCGGCATGGATACGAACTGGAGCGCGTGATCGAGGAGCGCGGCATGCGCGAGTGGACCCAGATCGGGTTTTCATCGATCTATTTCGTTCTCGGCAAGCTTCAGAAGAAAGAGCTCGTTTCCGCCGATACGCCGCCCGAACCCAAGGCGCGGAAAGTTTATTCGTTAACGGATAAAGGGCAAGAGACGCTGACGGCGCGGACATTCGACGCTTTGAGCGCCGTTCGACCGACCTACTCGTCTGTTTTGCTGGGCATGGTCCATTGGCCTGTGCTGGATCGCAAAGGCGCTCTTGAGGCGCTGCGTCTCAGGGCCGAGGCCGTCCAGCGCGAGATTGCACGCCTTGAGGACATTCGTATGGGCCAGCAGCCCATGCCCGATTTCATTGATGTTTTATTCGACTATTCCGTCGGGCAGCTGTCGGCTGAGGCGTCGTGGATAAAACGCACTCTCTCTTATATGAGCGAAAAACCATGGCTGGAAAAAGGACCCTCTCGTGACGGAAAAAAATCTGAAAACCAGACTCAAAGAGCTTTATCTACCACCCGACGATGAATTCGTCATCGTGGACGTGCCCGATGTGCAGTTCGCCATGATTGACGGCGAGGGTGATCCGCGCGGTGAGGGGTATATGCATGCTCTGAAATGGTTATGGACGGCCGTTTATCCCGTCAGAGCCGAAGGAAAGCGTCGCATGGGAAAAGACTTTGTGGAACCGCCGCTGGAAGCGCTCTGGTGGTCGAACAGTGCACTGATCTTCCCTGAAGCGAGCAAATCCGACTGGCGATGGCGGCTGATGATCGTTATGCCCGACTGGCTGGATGACGATATTTTCGCCGAGGCTGTGGGGGAAGCCAGCAAGAAGCTTGGCGATGCGCCCGCTGGCTTGAGGCTTGAACGTCTTCATGAAGGAAAAAGCGTTCAAATCATGCATATAGGCCCTTATGATGGTCAATCGCAAACGATCGCCCGGCTCTATAGCGAGTTTTTGCCGCAAAATAATTTCACCGCCAACGGCCATCACCATCAGATTTATCTCAACGATCCGATGCGAACGGCGCCTGAAAAACTGAAGACGGTGTTGCGCCAACCGGTGCGCTCGCTAGGGTGACGTAATCTCGTTAACGTAATAAGCGGCGTTGAAGGCAAGCGCTGCGTGAGGGGGGTAAAAGAGCGATGAGGCGGTTTTTTTCGGCGTTGTTTTTGATCGCGCTGGCAGCCGGTTGCGCCATGTCGGGCGCAAAGCCGGTGTTCGTGAGCGATGCCGCAGACGCAGGCCAGACCAAGCGAAGTATGTGGGAGGAAAGGGTCGGCGCCCTCGCTGGCGAACACGATTTTGACGGCGTCGTTCTGATCGCCCTGGGCGACGAGAAAGTGTTTGAGCGCGGATATGGCGACGCGAACAGATCCTGGAAAATTCCCAACACGCTGGAGACGAAATTCCGGATCGCCTCCTTGTCGAAGACGTTCACGGCTGTTCTTGTGCTTCAACTGGTCGACGAGGGCGTTCTGTCGTTCGACGATACGCTTGCCACGATGCTGCCGGCGTATCGCGCGGACTACGCAGGCGAAGTGACGCTTCATCATCTTCTCGCCCATACATCAGGCATATCGCATTACATCGATCTGCCCGGCTGGTTCGACGGCGCGTATCTTCAACCGCGCACAGTTGATGCGTTTTTAAGCGATATTGCGGCGTTGCCGTTAAACGCGCAGCCGGGGGAGAAATATCGTTATTCAAATGCGAACTATTACTTCCTGGGACTGATTATCGAACGTGTGACAGGAAAATCTTTTGAGACGGTGTTATCAGAACGCATCCTAAAACCGCTTAGCCTCAACGATACCGGCCATTTTACGAATAGCGCAATTGTCGCCAGCCTCGCGCAAAACTATATCCGTACTGATGATGGCGCCTTTACGCGGGCCGGCGCCACTAACGATGCGCTGTTTACGGCGACTGGCTCGCTCTACTCCACGGCGGAAGATTTGTTTCTGTGGCGTCGCGGTCTTTGGGCGTCTGATTTGTTGTCGAACGCCGAGCGATCGATTATGTTCGACCGCGCTGCTCCCATCGCCTGGACGTTTGAAAGGCGGGATTTAAACGACAGCGGCGTTTCATCATCGATCTGGTCCTATAATGGAGAGATCGACGGCTATACCAGCATGATTATGTTTACCGAGGAAGCCAATCATCTGGTCGTCCTCCTGAACAACAATAACGCAGGCTTTAACGCGTTGAGATCGATGTCGCTGGATATCCTAAAAAGCGCGATGAACGACATGGCCCTATAAGTCTCCCGTTAACCATAGGGCGTTTCCATTGACCGTTTGTAGACGACGGTTTAGGCGTTTCGGAATCGCTTTTGCTTACCTCCCCTGTCGTATTGAAAGAACGGGCGCGGTGACCACAACCATAAACGAGTATAGTAAATGACGTTCGGCCAGAAAAGCGACAGCCTGCAGGCGTTAAGGGGCCTCGCCGCAACCCTGGTGGCGGCGTTTCATTTGAACGGCGCAGGCGTCGAAGGCTCGAACTATGTCGGCTTCTTCAATCTTTTTAGCCACGGCGAAGTGGGCGTTGACATCTTCTTCGTCATCAGCGGTTTCATTATTTTTTATACATCGAAGTTGAAACGAAAGACGTCGGTGAAAAATTTCATCGCCGGGCGTTTCTGGCGCATCCTGCCACCCTATTGGGCGGTTCTGGCGATCTATGTGGGGCTGGCGATCGGTCTTGGCGTCGTTTTTGGCGATATGTCAAAAATTCCGACACCGAGGACGTTATTCGATTCCTTTTTCCTGCTGCCCGGGCCGCAGCATGTCATTACGATTTCCTGGACGCTGACCATTGAGCTTGTTTTTTATCTTGTATTCGCCATCGGATTTTTCCGTTTCGGCGAGAAGCGTTTTTTACTCACGATGGTCGTTTGGGTTATTCTCACACAGATATACAAGAACCAGGACGTTGTTCAGTCGATTGCGCTCAACTTTGTTCTCCACGCATGCGTTCTGGAGTTTTTGTTCGGGGTAATGATTGCGCGCCTTTTCCTCGCAGGAGAAACGCGTGGCCAGGCGCCGGCTTTCGTCATCGGTGTTTTGTTGCTGCTGGCTACCATGGCCGGGCTGTTTGACGACGCTCCATCCTATATCAGTCGAGAGGTGCTTGCAGGCATTCCCGCAGCGTTGATTATCTATGGCGCTCTTGGATGGCGCCGGCCGGTGCCCGGCATCATAATGCTGTGGGGCGAAGCTTCGTTTTTACTTTACCTGCTGCATCTGATCGTTTTTTCAGTCACTGGCCGGCTGGCTGAAATAGTTTTGGGTGTCGATGTTTACGCATCGACCTTGTGGATGCTTTTTATGCCGGCGCTCGCGACGGTTGTTTCTTGTCTTGCGACGCTCTTCATCGAGCGCCCTTACCAGGCATGGTACAAGTCGAGATTTACGCATCGCAAAAAGGACGGCGCCGCCGCCAGCGTAGCGGCGGCGGTCGACTAGAGCGGGTTGCAGCAAAAGTGGTTCACCGGTTTTGCGTCGCAACCCGCGCAATCAAATACTTAGAGCCGTTTGCATGACTCATAAAGAATGCAAACGGCTCTAAAGCACGTCTCACTGAAACGGGTCAGGGCGACGTACTTTAGCCCCTTGTTTTTTGCAGCCGAACGATTGTTCGACCTCCCGCGCAAAATCAGCAAGCATATTTGCGCGATATGGCGTTAGCCATCTTCCAGCAGCGGCCTGCCATGGGCGAGATCCGCTGATAGAATTCCGTAAAGAACGTCGGATGGACGGCCCGTTACCGGCAGGCTTCTGTCGATTTGGTATCGCATGAGCGCTGCGGAACTACGCCGCCCCCATTTGCCGTCTGCGGAACCGACTTTGTAGCCGCGGGCGTTCAGACGTTCCTGCATCATGGTGTTGCGCTCAGTTTGCGATGCGGCGGCGTAGCGCTCGACGGCCTCTCTGTAAAACGTCGTTGTCGCCCAGCCGGCCTCAAGGCAGGGGAAATAATTAATGTCGTAGTAACGTGCGATATGAACCAGCGTTGCCGCTTCTGCAATACGGCGCTGGGCCATCTGCGGTCCATCCGCCCACCGACGATCAAAAGAAACGTCGATGAAATCGCCGCTGTTTTCAACCTGCAGTCTTGCGCCATAATCGCCGGAAGAAAGCATGACGCCGATGGCTGATGCAAAGACAACGACGCCTTTTTTTGAAGACGTAAAGTCACCGGCGACGTAATCAAAACGCCGATCATTGTCGACGCCGATGCGGAAACGCCCGATCTCGCCATCAATGTCGCCATCGTCGCTTCGCAGGACTTCATCGTCCTGGGTCCAGGCGCCCGATATCAGGAGGCGGCCCTCTTTGCCTGCGCCGGACTGTTTCAGGGTGGAGCGTACGCGCGGCGTCTCCATTTTCGAAATCGCGGTGTGAAATAGCCATTCGCCCGCCTGACTGAGGCGTCCGTCATCATTCAACCTCGGCGGGATGGTTCGGTCCCGAATGCGATTGACATGAACAAGGACAGGCGGGACGCCTGCGTCATCGATGAGCGCGCCAAGACACTTAAGGCCGAAGGAATGTTCCGTCATCACAGGCGATACGGCGCCTTGGCCAAGCCCCACCGTTTCCGGCGCGTCAAGCGTTGCGCATGCGGAGGAAAATATCGCTCCGGCGCCGATGAGAGCGGTTTTGTAGCTGAAAACTGTCATTCTTTCTCTCCCTCTCGGGCGGTTGTGGGCTGCGGTTGAACATCGATAATCCGGTACCCGCGATTACGAATTGTTTCGATCAAACGGTCGTCGCCCGGCGTGTCAATTTTTCGTCGCAGTTTCCCGATGTAGACATCTACGATGTTTGAAGCGGGGTCTGCGCCGGCGCCCCAGACATTGCTTAAAATGCGGGCGCGGCTGAATACCTTTCCCGGCGCAGCCATAAAGAGTTCCAGGATCGAGAGTTCCTTCGATGTCAGCTCGATGGAGCGGCGCCCGCGTGTGACGTTGAGTGTCTCGCGGTCGTAAACAAGATCGCCTACACGAAGCTTTAGTCGGCGCTCGTTATATCGCTGGCTGCGGCGACCGAGTGCTTCAGTACGCGCCAGTAGTTCTTCGAACGAAAAAGGTTTTATCATATAGTCGTCGGCGCCGTGGCGAAGTCCGTTTATGCGGTCGGCGACTGTATCGCGGGAGGAAAGAAACAGAATAGGCGCGTCGACGCCGTAACTGCGTAATTTCGAACAAAGCTCAAATCCGGACGTGAAAGGCAGTATAGTTTCCATAATGATGGCTTTCAGCGGGTATCTGGTTGCGAGCTTCGCACCCTCCGCTGCGTCATTGGCGCTTAGAACGCTGTATCCTTCGGCTTTAAAGCCAGCGCCGATAAATGTGCGGACGCTCGCGTCGGTATCGATAACAAGTATCGTCATGAGGCGTGTGTGCGCCGCATGCCGGACGGTCTGAATAGAAAATCGGGGGCGTGTCGTAGCGCAATCCTTCTTCGGTGAATGAAATAAAACCCCATCATCAAACCCTCTCTTTCGCTCTTAGTTAGGTGACGGATGGGGCGATGTTTTATTCCCAGAGATCGGTTTTTTTTGAATGTCCAAATCTGTGAGGCGTCCAGAAAAGTCGTGCGCCCCGCAGGAGGGGCGGGCCTGCGGGGCGCAACGGCGCCGTTATGGGGTAAAAGACGCCGCTGTTTACGCCGCGACGATCGCCGGCGCTTGCGCCGCCACTGAGCCGCTGATCTGTGTAAGGAGCTCGGTGGCGCCTTTTGCGCTGGTGAGTGCGTTTCGGGAGAAGAACCGGGTGTCAAGCGCCGCCTTTGCTTCTTCGCAGGCCATGGGAGAACGGGTTAGAACGCCGCTCACGCCCATGACGCTATGTCCGGATCTTTCAAGTGCGTGAACGCCATTTATGGCGCTTAACGCGTCGGATGCGGCAAAGATAACGCCGTCTGTAAGCACAGTGAATTCGGGGTCACGCATCAGCGCCGCTGTTTCCGTTTGAAGGACGCCGTCAGCAATCTCCATAACGATGATATCGGCGCCGCGTAAGGCGAGATGATTGACGAGGCCTCGCGAGATTTCGCGCAATTCGTTTAGTGAAACGCCAAACGTCGATGAATAGCCGAGATCGGTGAAGTCTAGGATCTCTGCAGCGCCTGCATCCCGATAGGCGTTGATGTCGCCGCAGGCGCCTGTTCCTGTGGCTTTGCAGGCGCCGACACTGTGATCGGCTTTCGCTAGGCCGTGGATCAGCGACGCGGCGCTTGTGGTTTTGCCTGCGTTCATCGAGGCGCCGAAAACAGCGATCACCGGCGGGCGCGGCGATACAGTCTCGACCGGCGGCAGGGCATAGTCGGCGACGTTGATTGGTGCGCCGGTTGCTAATGCAAGGCGTCCTTGCACCTGCAGGAGGGTCGGTGTCTTCATGCGCCCGTGCTGACGAGTCACCACGCCGCAAATGCCGCCGGCCGCAACGAGATGGGCGAAGTCTCCGTCAAGTTCGGCGACGCACTCGAACTGGTCGGGTGCGTATCTCGCGCCGAGGCAAAGCGCGATTTCATCGCCGGAATAAAGCGCAGCGCGACGTCCGGTTTTCAACTGAATTCCGGAATGCTGTCCGATTTCGATCACGCGGGCTTTGACGACATCGCCCGGACGCATGGCGCGGACGCCGTCGGTATCGATTGGCAAGAGTTTTTGGGCGTCGTCGCGCCGGACACGCCGAGTCGTGAAAGCCCACTTGACGTTTCTGGCGTTGTTAAAGGTGAGGTCGCTCATTGGATACTCCTTGGTGACAGTAATAGGGGGTGAGAGAGGCGCCGGCTTTTATGCGACGGACCTGACGTTGAAAAAGGCGCCGATCAATCCGCTGCCGGAGGAAATAGCGTCTGGCGTTCCGATTTCGGCGATAGCGCCGTTTTTGATGAACCAGATATCGTCGGCCATCCGGGCTGTACGGATATTATGCGTGGCGATTAGCGCGCTCGCCTGCGTTATAGTCAGAAGCCGCCTGATCAGGTCGACGCCTTCCGGATCCAGGACATCGTCTGGTTCGTCGAGAAGGAGGAGTTTTGGTTTTACGAGCGCTGCGCGGCTTAGCATGAGCCGGCGCGCCTCGCCGGCGGAAAGGTTCCGCGCGTTTTCTCGGATTGTACCGTCAAGACCGCCAAGACGCTTGATGAGGGGCAGAAGGCCGAACGTGTCGGCGGTTTCAAGAATGACGTCGTCGTCAGGGCGCGGCGCACATCCCATCGTCAGGGCGCGGCGCATGGTTCCCGCCAAAATGGGCGAGTGCGGGCCGACATAAGCAATAGCACGCCGCCGCTCCTGCGCAGTCATGGCAGTTGGCTTTACACCATCGACCCTGGTCTGGCCTTTTGCTGGTTGTTCGAGGCCCGCCGCCAGTGTCAGCAACGTTGATTTTCCGGCGCCGTTCGGACCGATAAGGGCGACACAGGCGCCGGGCGCGACGCTGGCGGACAAATCTTTGAATACGCCTGCCGACAGATTGGAGAACGTGACATGGGCGCCCGCAGTCTGCGCCACAACCTCGCGCGCGCGCGGAACGATGCTTGTCCGTTTGCGGTTTAACCTCGGCGTGTCCAGTAAGTGCTCGCATTTTGCGCGAGCGGCCGCAAAGGCGCGTTGCCGGTCCCAGACGCCTGCAAGGCGGCGCATAGGATGCGCCACGATCGACAGCGCCGCCATGGCGCCTGCGATGTCGGCGGGCGCGGCGTTGGTGCGGATCGCGGCGGTGAAGAGCGCCGCCGCCGCGACGCCGAGAGCGGCGTCGGGGATCGCGATCAGGAAGCCAGCGCCATTGGCGCGCCGTATGGCGGCGTCCACCAGGTTCGAAGTCCGTTTGCGGAGTTTACGACGCTCCAGATTGATGCGGCCCATCAGCCGCAGTTCCGGCGCGCAAACGATGCGTTCACTCATATCGGCGGCAAGACGGGCGCGCCGCGCGCGCAGGCGCCGGTGGGCTTCTCCGAGACGCCAGCCGGCGACGCACATGATGACAATGCCGCCTGCGACAGGCGCGATCGCCGCCGCGCCAAGCGCCGGGTTTAACGCCATGAGAACGGCGCCGGCGACGGGCAATGCAATTGACGATGAGATCAGCCGCCCGAGACCCAGACTGACCCATCCGCGGATGGCGGAAAGGTCGCCGACAAACCGAAGCGCCAAACCGCCGGCGCGGTAGTTGGCGACGGCGCCGGCGGGCATGGCGGCGACGTGTGTGAATAGTTTTTCCCTGAGCGCGGCTGCGTATTCCTGACCGACGCGTTCGGCGGCGACACGCTCGCATATTCTAAAGCCTGCGATGGTGAACCCAGCGACAGCGATAGCGACAATGGGAAAAAGCGCCGCATTCGGATCGTCGTCGCGCACGGCCGTGAAGACATCGCGGGTTGCGAACGCCGCGACGCCAGCGGCGACGGCCTGGCCAAGGGCGAAGCCGGCGAGTGTTGCGATCTTGCGGCCGCGGCCGTCGGCGCCGATTTTTGGCATGCGGCTCATTGTACGTCGCCTTTCCGTGACGCAGTGATGTGCTGGATGATGAGCTGATCCAGTTCGCCTTTGTGAACGCATGCGGAAAAACTATGTCCGCAGCCGGGAAGGATCTGAAAGTCGATATTTGACGCCTTGCCGAGAGCGAGCGCTGTCTCTTTCATTGCTTTTGTCCAGTTTCGCGCACGACCGATGCGCGTGCGTCCCTGCTGACGATTGATGGCGTCGCCTTTGCGCGTGTTTTTATCGACGACACAGTCGCGCGCGCCGACGAGAACGAGGAGCGGGATCTCCAGAAAGGACGCCAGATTGGCTTCCATCACCGCGCCCCAGTGCGGCGGTGTGTGCGTATCTTTTTTATGGTCTCTACGGGGGAAAGCGGGGCCAAAACCATAAGGAAACGCCGCCATGTCTGGAAACGTGTACCAGCCTGCGGCTGCAATCGTCAGTGTTTTGACCATATGCGGGTGAAGAAGAGAAAAGCGGTGCGCGAATTGAGCGCCGCCGGAATACCCAAAAAGGTGAAAGCCGCGCCCCGGCGCATCAGTTCGGGATAGGAAGCCTCTGTCTTCAAGCTCCGCGAGGAGCCGAAGTAGAGCAAGGTCGGCGCGCGTGCCATGGACAACGCGCTGATAGGCGCGCCACGATTTTTTGTCGAAATGCGGGGCAATGATCGTACGGCCGGTTTCGCACGCGGTGCGGCCAAGGAGGGCAGCCTGCTCTCTCGCGTCGCGCGCAATGCCATGGATGGCGACGAGCGGCGGATCGGCGAGGGGGCGTAGGCTCGTTTTCTGCGCCGGTGTGGCGATCCAGGCGGCCAAGCCGCTTTCTCCGGCGGGCGCATAGGTGAGCCGGAATGGCGTTTGCGAAAGAGGTCGCGGAGGCGCAAGTTGCATGTCTGGGCTGGCCGGCATGACTGGGTCAAAGGCCTTGGATAGCGCGTCGGTCGCAATAGGCGTCATTTCATGCTGCATGACCTGCGCCCTCCGCCATGTCCACCGTAGGCAGAACATCGAAGATCAGGTGAATTCGCTCACCGTCGCCGTCATTATGCGCTTCATGCATCTGCTTGTTGTCGAACCACCAGAGTTCGCCTTCTCGCATGCGAACCTCTTCATCACCGGCCTTGAGCCAGGATCCCGATGGCGATTGAAGAACAAAGTGGTAACGATCGCGCCGACGGTAGTACTCGCCGCGGTCGATATGCGGGTAGACCCGTTTTCCAGCCGGCAGGCGAACGATTTTCGCACGTCCGAGCGTTCCGCCATATTGATCGATAAAATCTATCAGAAAAAATCGAAATTCTGGATATTGTGCCGATCCCGTGGTCCAGCGGCTTTCATGAACGTCTCTGCGCGCACGTCCGTTGATAGCGGACTTTCTGAGGCCGCGAAGCGGGATGAAAAATGATTCCCGCTGCACACGAATTTTGTTCTGCCGTTCCGCATTTGCACTCCAGGCGTCCGCGACGGCGTCGATTCCATCGAGGAAAGGCTTAACTTCAAGGCCGGCTTGCAATCGCCGAAAATAACGCAGCTGGGTGGTCATTCGCTTACTCCGTTGGATGGGGCGCCCCCGCATCGTCATCTGAAAAACAGACGTTGACGCTTAGCGATTTATTCCCAGCCCATCGAAATAAGTGAAAGAAATCACGTGATGGCGGCAACTAACTTTTTAGTATGTCATCGGTGTATCGTCGTCCGCTCATCATGCGTTCATCTTGCTTTCATCTTTCGCGAAAAAAAACCTTCCCTATGGACACAAGCGTGCGACACAGGAATAAAAAGCGATGACGATACGTCAATGAAAGTAAGTTCAGCATTTGTGAGCATGAGATGTTTCTTCGCGGACTTTTTTGCATTTCCTTTATCGGCATCACCGTCGGCGCGTGCGGCGGCCATAAAAGCGACACGCTTTTTCTGGACTATGCGCTCAACCAAGGCGCAGATTCGTGGCGCGAAAAGCGGCGTGTGAGCGCATATGATGACAATGGCGTTCGATTGAGTGGCGCTGACGCGGGAGAGGTCGAAATTGATGCCGGTCACCATAAGAAAGATGGTGCGGAGATATGCAGCGCGCCGGATGCGGCGTTGTGTTTCGGCGACTCTGGCGCCAATGACGATCTTGCGGAACTAGGTGGGGACGGTTTCGCCGACCCTGACGAACTCGACGACGATATCTTTGACGAAATCCTCGATGATATTGATCCGAACATTGACGATGAGCTGAGCGACGACTGATGGAGCCGCCGTGGGGCGTTTTTAAATGATGCGCCCGCGCTCCGGGAACTTTGATACTGGGAGAGATTAATGATGCCGACTGCTGCGCCGGGATTGACGGAAAGTGTTTTTGGCAGTTTTGACCTGAGGAAACTCTTCATATCGAGCGTCGCCGTCGCCGGTATGAGCATTGGTGCGGCATTCGCTCAGGGAGCGGATGATCGTATCGACAACGTTGCACAGCCTGCTGCGGGGTCGTTTACGGCGACCTACAGCGCTGGCATTGAGTATGACAGCAATGTATCGGTTCTTGATGTCGACGTTTCCACGACACGGGCTGATTTCGCCGCTCTTTTCGATTTCGGCGTTGCGTATGAACATACGTTGGGAGAGGGAACTAAAGTCGAAGCGGGATATGATTTCGGTCAGGACATTCAGTTCGAGGTCACGGGCTTCAACACGCAAACGCACAGGGGTAAGGCCGAGATTTCACACGACTTTGGCGGCGTGACGGCAGGCGCAACCTACCAGCTGATTTACTCCCGCCTGGACGGCGCCGGGTTTTTACGCTTTCACCGACTAACGCCCTTCGTTTCAGGCTACGCTGCGAATCGAAAAGTCTACTGGCGCGGTTCTTATATCTATACGGACAAGAACTTTATCAATCGCATAGACCGGGATGGCGACGTTCATGCCGGTTCTCTTGACGTTTACTACTTTCTCAATGGATTGAAGACGTATTTGATTAGCGGATATCGGTTCGAGACGGAGAACACGGCGGCGCCGCAATTCGATTTCGACAGCCACAATGTGCGTGTGCGGCTCGTGCAGCGGGTCGCACTGACGGAGCGACCGTCGAAATTGCGTGTTGGCTTCCGCTATGAGAATCGTAATTACAAAGCGATTACGCCCTCCATCGGTGAAATTCGCGACGACGTGCGGTATCGTGCGGAAGCATCGTTTGAAACGCCCATCACCGATGTAATTTATACTGAACTATCGGCGCGATATGATATTTTGGATTCAAACCTGCCCTCAGTCGACTTCGAACAGGGCATTGTCGCGCTGCGTATCGGCGGCCGGTTTTAGTGAGGAAAGAACAGAAAACGCATCTTGCCTGCTATGGCCGCAGGAGGCCGTAGCCATAGGTGCGGTCACGGCCGCTCTTGCCAAGGTCGACGGACCGGCGGCGCATGGATGAAATCAGCGCCTGATAGTCAGCGCACGCTGGCTTACCCGTACAGGCGGCCGCGATCGCAGCGGTTGCAAATGGCGCCGCCATGGAGGTTCCCGATGCGAGATCGTAGGCGCCGCCTTCCGACGCGACAATGATGTCGACGCCGGGCGCCGCGAAATCCACATGGCCGCCACGGCCCGCCATTCGGTATACCCGGTTTCGCTCGTTCACCGCCGTCACGCCGATGACGCCGTCATAAGCAGCCGGAAATAAGGGCTCGGCGCGCGGACCTTTGTTGCCGACGGCGGCTACAACGACGACGCCACTTGCGCGCATCTTGTCGATTGCGGCTTCAACAATCTGGTTTGACGGCCCGGATAGGCTCATATTGACGACGCCGACGCCTTCTTCGATCATCCAGTCGATTGCCTGGACGAGACTGTCCGCGCTGGCGGTGACGCCCGCCGACGGGTGCGTGTGGAAGACCGAAGCCGCCAATAGGCGCGCATTCGGTGCGACGCCGGAATAGGCGCCGTCGCGGCCGACGAGGATCGATGCGACGGCGGTGCCGTGCGTTTCCGGTCTGGCGGCGGTTCTGGCGATGCGCCTGCTGATGAAATCGCGCTGGCGAATGCGCCGCGAGCGTAAGGACGGATGCGCATCATCGACCCTCGTGTCGATCTGACCGATATCAGGTACGCGCGCGTCATCAGTTTGCATAAAGGCAGCCGGGAGAAACCCTTTTGGCAGAGCTACGGGGTGCGTCGTTGATCGCGGCTTGACGCGCGGCTGCGGCGCATTGGTCTGTAGTCGGTAAAGGTGATTGAAATCGATTTCCGCTTCGGGCGCCGCCCCCAGAACCGTCGCCGTTAGGTCATCGAAGTCGCTATTTGGCGGCGCTTCAATGCGTGCGAGCACAAGATCAAGCGATCCCAGAGCCGTGGCTTCGACGATGGTTACCGCACTGGCCTGGAGCGTCTCGAAGCTCTCTGGCTCAACAAGAACGAGCCGTTCATTGGCGACTATTTCCTGGTCGTCATCATCGAGACCGAGTTCGAAATAAGCGACTTCAGGCGAGCCTCCACGTACGGTTTCAGTATCGTCGTCGTCATCGTCGCGGTCATCTTCGTCATCCCTGTCGTCTTCGTCGGCTTCATCATCTGCATCGTCGATGTCGTCATCGTCAAAACCGTCATCGTCAAAATCGTCTTCTGCGTCTTCATCCAGATCATTATCGATATCATTTTCGAAATCATCGTCCAGGTCATCTTCGACATCTTCTTCAAGACCGTCCTCGACGCCGTCTTCAATATCGTTTTCGATGTCCTCTTCGACGTCGCTTTCGATATTGTCCTCAATGTCGTTCTCGATGTCATCCTCGACGTCACTTTCGATATCGTCTTCAATGGCGTTCTCGATATCATCCTCGACGTCACTTTCGATATCGTCTTCAATGGCGTTCTCGATATCATCCTCGACGTCACTTTCGATATCGTCTTCAATGGCGTTCTCGATGTCATCCTCGACATCGCTTTCGATATCGTCTTCGACATCGTTCTCAATATCATCCTCAATGTCGTCGTCGATCTCGTCGGCGTCCTGGGCGGCAGCGGCTGCGAAGCCCATACGGTCGACCGAAAGAGGTGTTTGCATGCCCAGGGCGCCGATCATGGCGGCGAGGGCGATAGACCGATAAAGGTTGAGTTTCATAAGCGTTTCGATCCAACTTGTCGCGGGCGCCGGACCGCGTAAGACCTATTATAACCACATTCGACGTCAATATGACGTTTAGGCTCTCGAATTATTCCTTGTGCTGGTGTTTTTATCGCAAGCGAACGGAATAAAATCGGACGATGAAACGTCGGGGGATTGAATGACCGTTAAAGAAGAGGTGGGCAGGGCGGTTTTGCTGGAGTTGCTGCCGCGTTTGAAACGCTTCTGTCTTGCGTTAACGGGCCGTGAGCACGACGCTGATGATTTGTTGCAAATGACGGTGGAGCGCCTTTTATCGAAAGGCGCGCCGGCGGATGCAGACCTGACGAAATGGAGTTTCCGCGTGTGTAAAAACATTTGGATCGACGAAGTCAGAGCACGCAAGGTGAGGTCGGCGACGTCTATTGACGATGCGCCCGAAGTGAACCCCGTGGACGGTGAGAGAACGGCGGTCGCTCATCTTTCGCTAAATCAGGTCCGCAGCGCCCTGAAGGATTTACCGGAAGAGCAACGGATGGCAATTTCTCTTGTTGCTTTGGAAGGATTTTCCTATCAGGAGGCGGCTGAGATCATGGGCTCGCCAATTGGGACGGTCATGAGTCGTTTGTCGCGCGCCCGCGCCGCATTGGCTGCGGTCTTTGACGAAGCGGTGCCGTCCCATTGAAGAGCGCGGCGAGGAGGCTGGCATGAGCGATGACCACAAAAAGGGCGCAAGCATCTTCGACGACGACGTTTTGTCGACCTATCTGGACGGGGAGCTCGCGGAGGCGGACATGCTCGCCGTCGAGAAGGCCGTCGCCGCCGACCCGGCCGTGCGCGCTCGCCTTGATCGGCTTCGTCGGGTCGACGCCGCATTGGGCGCAGCGCTTCGCCTTGACACCATAAGCACGCCGGACCGCGTGAAAGATATGCTGCGCGCGCCGGCGAGTGCAGGGCGCGCAAATGAAGACGCAAACTCGGTGCCTGTCCGCGGCGGTGATGTCGTTCGCTTTCCGACATTTTTTCGTATGCGGACGGCTCTCCCCATGGCCGCCGCCGCATCGCTCGCGCTGGTTGCAGGGTACGTGGCCGGCCTTATGCAACCTTCGTCACCGCCGGCGCCGGGCTTTGCAATTGCCGGCGTGGTGAATGATGCGCACCCGCTCTTCAGCGCGCTGGAAACGACGCCGAGCGGCGAGACCGTCGCCGTAAAGGGGGCGGTGGGCGAAATCGTTCGCCTGCTTCTCACATATCGCACCAATGAGGGCGCCTTGTGCCGTGAATTCGATATAGGGGACGCCGAGCGGTCGCTACGCAGCGTTGCTTGCCGCGGCGCAGACGCCTGGGAGATCAAAATCGCCGCTGCGGCTGGCGGGATCACGAGCGCCCAGGCGTATGAAACCGCCTCCGCCGGCGACGTTTCTTTCATCGCCGACTATGTGGACGCGACGATGGACGGCGACCCATTCGACGCCGAGGACGAAAAAGCCGCGATTCGTGCTGAATGGCGTTTGCCGGAGGGTGAGTAAACGGAGTACGCCCTTCGTGCTGGGCTCAACTGACGCCAAGTTTCTTTTCCATTTGTTCGCGCATTACGAATTTCTGCATCTTGCCGGTGACGGTCATTGGATACTCGTCAACGATGCGCACATGTTTCGGAATTTTGAAATGTGCGATCCGACCATTGCAATACTCGCGGATGTCGCTTGGCGAGAGTTGTGAGTCGGAACGGACCTGTACCCAGGCGCACACCTCTTCGCCATATTTCGCGTCAGAAACGCCAAAAACCTGCGCCTCCGAAATATCCGGGTGCGTATAAAGAAATTCCTCCACCTCGCGCGGATAGACGTTCTCGCCGCCGCGGATAATCATGTCTTTTATGCGCCCCGTCACTTTCACATAGCCGTCTGCATCCATCTCTCCGAGATCGCCGGAATGCAGAAAGCCATCCGCATCGATGGTTTCACGGGTGCGGTCGTCGTCACTCCAATAGCCCTGCATGACCCCGTAGCCGCGCGAACATATCTCTCCTTGCTCGCCGATATCCGCCGTTGATCCGTCTGGACGGATTATTTTTTGCTCCCAATTGAAATGCGCCCGGCCGACCGTCGATACGCGTTGCTCGAACGTATCGTCAATCGCTGTCATGGTGTTGATCGGGCTGCATTCGGTCTGGCCGTAGCCGATCACAATTTCCGTAAGCGCCATATCGGCGATGAGCCTGTTCATCAGTTCGACCGGGCAGGTCGATCCTGCAATAATACCGGTGCGCAAACTCGATAGGTTAAACGACTGAAAGTTCGGAGAATCGAGTTCGGCAATGAACATTGTGGGGACGCCGTGAAGCGCGGTGCAACTCTCATCTGACACCGCCTTCAGCGTTGCATCCGGGTCGAATATCTCCGCTGGCAGGACCATTGTTGCGCCGTGCGATACGCAAAGCAGCGTACCGAGCACCATGCCGAAACAGTGATACAGCGGCACGGGGATGCACAACCTGTCGTCTTTAGAAAAACGCATGCTCACACCCGAAAGATAGGCATTGTTAAGAATATTGCGATGGCTGAGCGTTGCGCCTTTCGGCATGCCGGTCGTGCCGCTGGTAAATTGAATATTGATATTGTCGTCGGGGTGAAGGTCGTTTTTTAAGTCTTCAAGGCGCTGTGCTTCGGCGTCGCCACCCATGGCCAAAACGTCAGCGAAGTTAAACATGCCGGGGCTTTTTGCATCGCCCATTCTGATGACGGACTTCAGGTGGGGGAGATTTTCGGACGAAAGAGCGCCCGGCGCGCAGTCGGCAAGCTCCGGCGCGAGTTGCGCCAGCATATCGAGATACATGCTCGTCTTGAAGGATGGCGCGGTGACAATGGCTTTGCACTCAGCCTTGTTGAGTGCATATTCCAGCTCAAAAAGCCGATAGGCTGGATTGATGCACACCATAATGGCGCCGATTTTGGCTGTTGCGAACTGCGTTAGCACCCATTCGATGCGATTAGGCGACCAGATGCCGACCCGGTCGCCGGCGCCCAGGCCTATATTTAGCAACCCACTGGCGAGACGGTCTATTTCAGTTCTAAATTCGTTATAAGTCCAGCGAATATCCTGATGCGGAACGATGATCGCGGGATGGTCGGGGTTGGCGTCGGCGATTTTGTCGAGATGATCGCCAATCGTTCTATCGAGCAGGGGCGCTTTTTCGCCTGACCACTGCGCTTTTACAGGCTGGTCTTTATTCTCGCCGTTCATAATTGGTTCCCGCCAGGATCTTCTCGTCTATTCGGCTCGGGTCAATAGGCATTCCGTAGACTTCCTTTGAATGCGAATGCCCTAACTGGTGCGCAAGGAAGGCTGACTTTTTAACCGCTTCACGACCCTGCGCATCTTGAAAGCTGTTGACCGCTTCCTTTGCGAGTTTAAGGGCGAAGCTTGAATTCTTCGCGCATCGCCGCGCCAGCGCCAGAGTGTCATCCATAAGCTTGTCGCGGTCAACGATATGGTTGACCATACCAAGACGCCAGGCGTCCTCGGCAGAAATAGCGTCGCCCGTGAAAAGGCATTCCTTCGCCTTGCGGGCGCCGAGTTCAAAAGGGTGGGCGAACCACTCGACGCCGGGAATGCCCATAATTGCGGTATTGTCCTGAAACGTTGCATCGTCGCTGGCGATAATGATATCGCATGGCCAGACAACAAGCAGGCCGCCGGAAATGCATTTGCCTTGCACGGCGGCGATCGTCGGTTTCGGGATAGCGCGAATGCGTTCCGCGAACCCGAAATAGACTTCCTTCTCTCGGGCCATCATGCCCTCCTGGCCCGGCGCTGCAAAGTCGGACCACATGCCGACCGTCTTGTGGGCGGCGAGGTTTTGAACGTCGTCTTTCTCGCGCAGATCGTTGCCGGCGGAAAAATGAGGACCGTTTGCACATAAAACGATCACTTTGACGTCCGCATCATGGGCCGCGCGCTCAAACGCATCGTGGATTGCATAGAGCATATGCGTGTCCTGCGCGTTGCGGGCGTCAACCCGATTCAGGGTCAGCTTCGCAACGCCGCCCGCCATTACTTCATACAATACATCGTTTTCACGCATGTCGATTGTCCTTCAGCTTAAGCGCGCGGCGCCGTCGATGCGGAAGACCGCGCCGTTCAGCATCGGGTTAACGCAGATTTGCTCCACAAGGCTGGCGAAGTCGGCCGGGTCGCCGAGCCGGTCATTTGGAAAAGGAACGGTTTCTAAGAGACTGTCCGTACTGCCGTTAAACGCTTCATCCAACATCGGCGTATCGAAACTGCCGGGCGCAATGGTGCAGACCCGTATGCCGAACTGGCTGAGATCCCGCGCCATGGCGAGCGTCATGCCCTCAACGCCCGCCTTCGCGGCCGTGTAAGCGACTGTGCCAAGAGGCGCATCGCTCGCGTTGATGGATGAAACGTTGATGATAACGCCGCGCTCGCCGCGCGCGCGGGGCGCGTTGTCGGCCATTTCCTGCGCCGCAAGCCGCGCGCAGTTAAAGGCGCCCACCAGATTGATATCGACAATTTCCTGAAAGACGTCGAGCGCGAAAGGGCCGTTGCGACTGAAGGTGCGTTTGAACGGCGCCGCTTTACCAGCAGCGTTTACCAAAGCGGAAATGCTTCCGTGCACGGCGCGAATGCCGGCGAAGGCTTCCGCCATGGCCGTTTCGTTGCGAATGTCGCTATGAAAGTAGGGAGTGCTATTACCCAGCCGGGCGCGGGCCTGCGTTTCTTCGGCAATATCGATGACCGCGACCTTCGCCCCACCACCGGCCAGCTTTTTTGCGGCAGCAAGGCCAAGGCCCGATGCGCCGCCGGCGACGGCAATAGATGCGCCTTCAATGTCCATAGTCGGCCCTCTCTTTACTTGGCGCCGAATTACGGCGCCCCTCAAGGCGCTGGCGAATTGCGTCGTGTACGGCTTTGGTCAATGGAAATTTCAGCATCAAGACGACACCAAGGAAGTAAAACGGCGTAGAAAGACCGATGAATATCCATTTTGTCGCCGTAACGTTGATTTCAGGGTCGTTGTTGGGGTTAAACCCGATCAGGGACAAAAGCGGCAGCGCCATGCCGATCGACCCCGCCTGAACGAATTTCCGCACGAGGCTCCAGGACGCAAAATGCGCGCCGATGGCGGTGTCGCCGTCGGTTTCGTCGGCGAAGTAATCTGCGACGTCGGCGACGATAGCGGTTGGCAGAACGGCGAAACCGCCGGCCGCCAAACCGACGATGCATTCAAGGGCGAGAAACACATACCCGTCGTCGCGGTCGAGAAATGCAATGCACATTAGCGTAAGCGCCGCGCTCAGCAGGGATATGGCGACGGCGCGATGCTTGCCGATGCGCTTGCTGAGCGCGACCCACAGGGGCGCTGATGCGATAATGCATAGATAAGGCAAGAGAAGGACAAGCCCGATCAGCTCCGGCTGGCGAAAGTAATAGGTCAGAAAATACGCTGTCACCGACACCGCTGCGCCTTTACCGAGCTCTATAATCGCAAAGGTGAAAAGCAGATGGCGAAAAGGCGGATTGCGCCGGAAGACCGCTAGGATGCTCGACCACGCCCTATCATTTGCCTCATAAACAGTTTCTTCGGAAAAAGATCGCGCCGCGATAAGAATAGCTACGGGCGTTAACACGGCGACCATGACGGCCAGCCAGAACATGGTCGTTCGATCTATGCCGTGCCCGAACTGACTGGCGATCACTGGCGCAAGTGAAGCGGCGGCAATACCGAAAATCATGGCGGTTTCGCGATAGCCAGAAACAATAGCGCGGGCGTCGTATTCCTGCGCGATCTCCGCGCCCCAGGACCAATAAGGTATCTGAATAAGCGTCCAGCCTCCATAGGTGAGGAGCGCGGCGCCCAAAAGGTATAGACTGTTCGGTGCGACAGGCGGTGCGAACAAGATAAAGACGCCGAGAACGAGAACTGGCGCACCGGCGATCATCCACGGGCGTCTACGCCCGGCGGAATGGCGCGTGCGGTCAGACAAGACCCCGACAACAGGGTCGGTGATGACGTCAAACAGCCGTGCAATGAGTAATATCGCACCAACGGTCGTCAGGCTGAAGCCGAACTCATCCGTGTAGTAAATGGGTATGAGCGCCGTGACGGGGACGATCATGATCGCCAGCGGTATCGCCGGCAGGCTATAGCCCACAAGCCGCATGCGCGCGCCGGGCGTCGGCATGTCTAAGCGTGTTGGCGCCATTCTCGCGGGTGTCCTCCCCAATTACATAACTCTTTTAGGCATGCGCTTGCGCGCTACCGAGGCAGAAACTTTTCTATCTCCTGCCGGATAGCGTCCGGCTGGTCGAGGTTCATGAAATGCCCTGCATCGGCGATCTCGACGAGATGGAAGTTTTTCTTTTTGCGCAGGCGCTTCAATGTTGGCTTAAGGTTGTTGTTGATGTCGCGGTCGTCTTCCCCGCGCAGCATCAGAATGGGACCGTCGAAATCGAACGCCTGACGACGATAATCGTATTTGCGGATGTTCTGCGCGGTAAGATATGTCAGTCTGGGTGAGAACTGCTCGAACATCTCACGAATGATCGGCCGTGCTTGATCGTGTTTTGTCGCCTTGTCGGCGATGAAATCAGGCAGTTTTTTCGGGCCTATCATTCGGTAAATAAGATTCTGAAGCGTTGGAACGCCGAGCGGGAAGCTGAGACTGTAGGTCGTCCCGAATGTCGTCAGGGAACGAACATACAAAGGCAGCAGGTCGAGTAGAACGAGAGCAACGAGGCCGCCCATGGAATTGCCCACGAGGTGAACGCGTTTCAAGGACAAGGCTGCGATCAGTTGACGGATGTCCTCCGCCATCGCTTCAATGGTCACTGTTTCGCGGCGCAGCGGATCGGGTGCTTTGGACGCGCCATGACCGCGCAGGTCCACCGTCAGCGCGGAGTATATTCCGTCCTGCGCGAAGTAAGCGGCGTCCGCTTCGAACTGGCGCTGGTTCGCGCCAAGCCCATGTAGGAAAAGCACCGTTGGGTCGACAGGATCGCCCCAAAAGCGGAAACCCAAACGGACATTGTCTTTGCAATCGAGTGTCTGCAGCTGCGGCGTCATGTGAGCGCTTTCGTCATTTGCTTAAGATCGGCTTTGACAACTTTGCCGAGTGCGTTGCGTGGAAAAGAGGGAAGAATATCGACGCCCGCAAGGCGCTGATGCTTGTTGAGGCGGTCGTTCGCCCAGGCGGCGATCTCGTTGCCGGCTGTTACTTGCTGAGACTCGAGGATGACGAAACCGAAGGGCGTTTCACCCCATTTCGGGTGTTCGATGCCGATGACTGCAGCGTCGACGACATCGTCATGGGTTTTCAGGACGTCTTCAATATCGATGGGGTAAACGTTTATTCCACCGGAAACGATCATGTCTTTCAGGCGTCCGCGAATTCTTAAAAATCCGTCTGCGCCAAGCTCGCCCAGGTCGCCGGAACGGACGTAAAGCCGGTTTTGCTCGTCACGCCAGAACAATGCATCTGTCTCCGCGGGACGATTGAAGTAGCCGGAAGACATCAACGCGTTGCGCCCGGCGATTTCGCCGATGGTTCCCGCGGGCGCGCGTTTTCCATCGTTGCCGATGATAGCGACCGCGCCGGTGACAATGGCAGCGCCGACGCTGTCGGCGGCGTCCGCGAGCTGAGACGGTCGTAAAATTGTGCATACGCCTTCGGTATTGCCGTAGAGTTCAAAAAAACGAATGTCGTTGTGAGACGCGAAATGCTCCTTGATGTCATCGGAGAGGTATGAGCCAGCTGAGATAATCGTCAGGGCGCGATTTGTTGACTCGTAAAAGTGGTCGTTGCGTAGAAGCGTCTCGATCTGTGTCGGGACAAGAAAAACATGGGTGATCTCGTGTTTCTCGATCAAAGCAGGAATGTGCGCCGTTGCGATTTCGCGTTTCACGACGAGCGTTCCGCCTGCAAACAATGTGGGCAGGATCATCATCCAGCTGCCGTTGGAGTATGGCGGTGTTGCGAGTAACGTTTTACTGTCACGGGAGACGCCATATTCCAGTGCGAATATAGCGCCGTATTGATCGCGCGCGTCATGGGAATGGACGATGCCCTTCGGCGCGCCGGTGGTGCCGGAGCTGTAGATGATGCTCATCGGCGCGGCGCTGTCCTTTGCCGTCATGGCTGGCGCCGGCGTGTCTCGGGTCGGTGCAGCGATCTCTGAAAGATCGACGAGTTCGTCGATTGCGCTCTCGGTCCTCAATTTCCTTCGCCCCGTCGGGTCACCCAGGATAAATCGTGGCGCTGCGTCTTTTATCTGCGCCGCCAATGACGCGGCATTCAGCATCATCGAAAGCGGCGTCACGACGCCATGCGCCTTAGCGACTGCGATTATCGATGCGATATAGTCCGTACTCGCCTCGGCAAGAATTGCTATCCGCTCTCCCGGTTGAAGCTCTTTTGCGAGAAGCCATGCGACGATTTCGTTGACGCGGTTATTGAACTCACGCCAGTTGACCGGTCCGTTGTCATCGATAACCGCGATTCGTTCCGGCGTCGATGCGGCGTGCCCGTCGATCGTCGACAAGAGGAGCGATCCCTTCATGGGGGTATCCGTCGTAGGAAACGGGGAGCCGGTCATATCTGCTCATTCGCGCGCGCATCATCGAAGAAGGTCGCGATAAGTGTTGCGTCCTGCACTCGGTCGAGGAGGGGGGCGTGACCGACATCCGGCACGCGCTCAACCTGGAGGCCCGGTTTATGGCGCTGCATGTCGGCTAGCGTTTTTTCGGTAAGCACCATGGAATGCGCGCCACGGAACACGAATATCGGAGCCTCTATGGATTCGAAGGCGCTCCACAAATCATAATCCGCAGAGTGATATTCTATTTGCTGGGCGACGTTCGGATCGAAATGCATTTTCCATCGGCCGGCATCGGTGCGGCGCGCTGCCGCGAGCGCCATATCCGTCCATCCCCAGTCGGGTGAGGGGCGCATGCCGAACGCACCGAACGCCGCCGCGAGATGCGCCGCCAGATCTTCGACGGATGCGAAACCCGGATCGGCCGCCATGGCGGCGCCAATGCTCTGGAGCGTTGCTGCATCGATTTCTGGTCCGATGTCGTTTAACACAAGCGCCTCGACGCGCTTGCGCAACTGCCCGCCCGCCATTCTCATACCGAGCGCGCCACCCATGGAAACTCCTAGCCAGCAAAAACGATCGATTGATAGTTGATCGAGAAGGTCGCCAATAATGCTCTCATATTGCGCGAAACAATAGTCCGTTTGCGGCTCTCGCGACCAGGCGGACATGCCCCGTCCGATCAGGTCCGGGCAAATGATGCGTTGTTTTTCGTTGTGTTCGATCATGCGTGGCGCAAGACGCGCAAAATTCAAACTTTGTCCGCCAAGTCCGTGAACGCCAAGCACCGGGGCGCCGTCAGGCGCGCCCCATTCTCGAACCGCAATCTCAAAACCGGCGCAATTTTTAATCGAAAAGCGCATTCTTCCCTTATACGTTTTTATCGTATGTCACTCATTGGTGACTTTCTTCTCTATTATCTTGAAAGGACCACTATGTAAAGCGCTTGCGCAAACTGAAGAGCTTGGTAAGTCATTATAAGACTAATACGATGCCGCTCAGGAGAATCGCCTTGCCAAAGTCCGCCACAGCAGAACAGGCGCATGTCTTCGACCGCACTCGCCAGCATCAGAAAAAGCGCGAGGCGCTTATTCTCGCCGCCGCGCATGCGTTTCATGAGAACGGTTATGCGGGCACGACGCTCGATATGATTGCGTCGCGACTCGGCGTGACGAAGAAGGCGCTCTATCATTATGTTGACGGCAAGAACGAAATTCTTTTCGAGATTTTTTCTCTTTGGCTGGACATGCAGGCGGAAGCTATCGCACAGGCCGCCAAACAAGGCCGTACGGCGGATGAAAAAGTCCGACTTTACGCGCGGCAATATGTGACAGCGGTTTATCGCAATTTAATTCCCATGGATCGCATCGTCGGTGAGATTGAGACGCTCGACGAAAGCGCCGTCAAAACGATCCAGCGCCGCCGGCGCGCTAATGACAAGAAACTGCGCGAATTCTTTGAAGCGGGTGCCGGAAAGGAATTCGCCGATTGGGACCCGAAATACGCTGTCTATGTTCTTAACGGCGCCATTGACTGGATGTTCAAATGGCTGAAGCCCGAAGGGCCGGAAAAGCCCGACGCAGCGGCAGACAAAGTTGTAGATATTTTGATGCAGGGTCTAACGCCGCGTTAGTCACTGCGCTTTGACGCGCCTGCGCCGGTCGCGCAGCTTGCCGTGGGGAGCGCTGGCAAACCGCGCGCCGGCGACTGGTGGTTTATCTTTGCGCGCTGGCGATGCTTTAAAAGTTCACCGATGCGGTCACGCGCCACCGGGCGGGAAGCCCCGGGTTTGCGAAGTTAAGGCCAGGCGCTATTTCAAACAGCTGATCGTTGAATTCTGCGTCCAGAATGTTTTCTCCTGATGCCGCAAGGGTCCAGCGACCGCTTTGGAGTGCAAGGCGCGCCGACAAAAGGCCATAGGTTTCCTGCTCAAGCGTGTTCTCCCGGTTCCATGTTTGCGGCCCCTGCAGATAATACTCCGTACGCGCCACCAGGTTGAGATCCGACCCTAGCGGGTGAACATATTGGCCGCCGATCGACCCTGTGAATTTTGTTCTGAATGGCGACTGGTTGCCGATATTGTCGGGGTTTGAGTCCGCCAATATCTCCGTGTCGATGTAATCGCCCTTCATGAAAATCTGCAGACCGTCGGCGAGCTGCGCCTCGACGCCGAATTCCACGCCGATGTTACGACTTTCGCCCAGGTTAACCGTAGATGTAATTAGATTACCGGTGACGGGATCGGGAATGACGATTGCGACTTGTTGATCGGTGTATTTTATTCGGTAAACGGCGCCTTCCGCCCGCACTCGCCCGTCGAGGAAAACGCCTTTAACGCCGCCTTCCATGCTCGTGAGCGTTTCCGTACCGAACGGCAGCGAACTCGACAGATCGAAACCGCCACTCCTGAAGCCCTGGCCGTAGTTAAAGTAAAGCGAGAGATTATCGCTCGCCTTATAGGTAACAGAAGCCTTTGGCGAGAATTCCTCTACGTCAATCGAGTTTACCGCCGCCGTTGGCGCGGTGACCGTCTGTTCCAATTCGTCTTTGTCGTAACGAAAAGCGCCGCTGACGGTCAGAGCGTTCGTCAGGTCAAGATCGATCTGAGCGAACAGGCCGAGCCGTTCGCCATCTGTCGTGTTGTCCGTTCTTCCAAAACTGCCGAGGCCGACCGCGGTTTCTACATCTTCCAGGCCAAAGACGGCGTCGGTTGTCTCAAAAAATGCGCCGCCGAGCCAGCGCAGTCTTTGATCGGATGGGGACGCCAGGCGAAGCTCCTGCGAGAATGCGTCGTAGTCCTGCTCCGATGTTCGAACGATCTGTAAACCAGGCGCCAACTGAAAATCGGCGTCCTGAATGATGTCCTGGTCCGACGTCACATATTGCGTGATCGATGTCAGAACGCCGATGCCGAGGTCAGCCTCAACTTTCAGGGCTGTATCGGTGACGGCGCGGCGATTGCTGTGGCCGGTGAAATCAACGACGTTCAACACGCCGATATCGTCAAAGAACGTGTCGGCATCGGGCGCGAAAAAGCCTGCATTGGCGCCGTTATCGAAGGAGTTGTGCGATACCCGAAGGTCGGCGGAAATTGCGGACGATATGTCCCAAAGCAGACGGCCGCGGACGAAGAATTCTTCACGGAAGTCCTGTTTTTCACCACCGAGATTGTCAAAGAAACCGTCGCTCGAATGATAAGAGCCGCTGATCCGTGCAAACAGTTTATCCTCGACAATGGGGATGTTCGCGGCCGCGCCGGCGAAAATCTCTTCCGCGCTGCCATAGCTGAACCGACCGGCGAGCCCCGCTTCGTTCTCCGGTTCCTTGGTGATGACGTTGATCACGCCGCCGATTGTGTCGCGCCCGTAAAGCGCGCCCTGAGGGCCTTTGACGACTTCAATGCGCTCTACATCGAATAGCTGATTGCGCAATGGATCGCCCGCAGGCAGATAGATGCCGTCCGACAAAAGAACAACGGACGGCGCGACGCCGCCGATCTGACCGACGCCGCGAAAGATAACGATCGGGCGGTCGCCCCCTTGAAAGCCTTGCTGGATGACGACGCCCGGCGTCAGTTGACCGAAATCGGCGATTTCGTCGATTTCAGCGTCGGCGATGGCCGCAGCATCGAATACGGAAATAGATTCAGGTACGTCGAGAAGCGTTTCTTCACGGCGGCGCGCCGTCACAATGATCTGGTCGTCGCGAAACTCTTCGGCTTCCGGCGCGCCTTGCGTCCCGTCCTGAGCTGCGGCGGAGCCGTTGGCGAGCGCCAGGAACGACGCCGTTCCCGCTAAAAAAGTAAATAGGCTTGAGCTACGCATTGTTTCCTCCCAATAGCACTTTTTAGTGCTTTATTTCACCCGCGGGTGACTTTACATATATCAATATCATCCGCACCTCAAGACGTGTGTTGTACGTAAAGGAATTGTTTGTCTTATGTCGTCGAAAGGACACACCGTTGAAAGACGCGGCCCAATTTTGACCGTTCGGCTGACGCGCGAGCACCGCGCCAACAGCCTCGATCCGGCCGCTTGCGAAGCGCTCGCGGAGACGTTCGATGATTTTGAACAAGACGACGGGCTTGTTGTCGCCATCGTCACCGGCGCCGGTGCTCGTTTCTTCTGCGCCGGTCTTGACCTAAATTTCGTTGTGCCCGGAAAACGTGTGACCCCGCCACCGAGCGGTTTTGCGGGATTAACGGCGCGGCGGTTAAATAAACCGGTCATTGCTGCGGTTAACGGCGCGGCGCTGGGCGGCGGTTTTGAGCTGGCCCTTGCGTGCGACATGATCATCGCCGACGCTCATGCGTCTTTTGGCCTGCCGGAACCGCGTGTCGGTCAGGCGGCCCTTGCTGGCGGCTTGATCAGACTTCCGATGGCGATCGGTCAAAAAAGAGCGATGGACCTTATACTGACAGGGCGCGCCATTGATGCGCAAACGGCGCTGGCGTGGGGACTGGCGAATGAAGTAACGCCTCAAGGCACGTGTTTTGAGCGTGCGTTTGAAGTCGCGTCCATCATCAGCGAAAGTGCGCCGTTGGCGCTGCAAGCGTCGAAAGCGGTCGCAAGAACTCATGAACGCACGGCGCATTTACAAGAGATCGCAGCAAAACCGCCGGCGATTGTTGAGCAAATGCTCGATAGCGAAGACGCGAGAGAGGGCGCGGCGGCTTTTCTCGAAAAACGAACGCCGGTCTGGCGCGGACACTAGAAGATGAGAGCGTCTTTGTGGAGATCGTGGCGGTAGGCTTCTTCGCAAGGTTCATCGGCAAAGCCGCCGCCCTACGCCGAGTCCCGCCGGCGCCCGCGCCGATTTGCCGGCGGGTCTTCATCGAAAAGCTCCGCAAGCTTATCAATAATGGCGCCGCCGAGTTGCTCTACATCGACGATGGTGAGCGCACGACGGTACCAGCGCGTGACATCGTGACCAATGCCGATGGCCAACAGCTCCACCGGCGAACGCCCCTCTATGTAAGCGATCACCTCGCGCAAATGCCGCTCCAGATAGGCGCCGCCATTCGCCGACGACGTGGTGTCGTCCACCGGCGCGCCATCCGAAATCACCATCAGTATACGGCGCGCTTCGGGGCGGCCAATGAGGCGCGAATGCGCCCACATAAGAGCCTCGCCGTCGATGTTTTCTTTTAAAAGCCCCTCTTTCATCATCAGGCCAAGAGACGTGCGCGCACGCCGCCATGGTGCGTCCGCGCTTTTATAGATCACATGACGAAGATCGTTCAGTCGTCCCGGTTTCTTCGGCCTTCCGTCCTCAACCCATTTTTCGCGAGCGCTGCCGCCTTTCCATGCGCGGGTCGTAAAGCCAAGGATTTCCACCTTAACGCCGCACCGCTCCAGCGTACGCGCAAGAATATCAGCGCAGATCGCGGCGATAGTAATCGGTCGCCCGCGCATGGAGCCGGAATTATCGATCAGGAGCGTGACCACCGTGTCGCGAAAATCCTGATCCTTTTCCATTTTGTAGGAAAGCGGCTGCATGGGATCGACGATCACCCGCGTCAGGCGCGCCGCATCGAGAACGCCTTCGTCGAGGTCGAAGGTCCAGCTTCGGTTTTGCTGCGCCATCAGTTTACGCTGTAGCTTATTGGCGAGGCGTGCGACGATGGCGTGGAGGTTTTCCAACTGCCGGTCGAGAGACCGGCGCAGCCGCGCGAGTTCCTCTGCGTCGCATAGTTCGGCGGCGTCAATAATTTCATCAAACGCTGTTGTAAAAGCTTTGTAGGCGTCGCCGCTATCGCCTTCCATCTGCATGCGAATGGATGATATGCGGGCGTTTTCACTTTCGCCGTCATCATCGGCGGCGTCCTGGATGTCTTGATCGGAAATATCGGCGTCGCCCTCCGGCGTTTCGCCGCTGTCGCCGATATCGTCGGGCAGTTGATCGGGCGCGTCGTCTTCGCCGTCTTCGGCCTCGTTCTCCGCGTCCTGATCTTCCTCATCGGCGTCGTCTTCATTCTGTTCCGGCTGGTCGCCGCGTTCGTCGTCATCGAGATCGAGGTCGCGAATGAACGCACGGGCGAGCTCGGCGAAACCACGCTGATCGGCAAGATCGGCGCTCGCGGCGAGGGCGTCGAGGCTTTCGCCGGCGCGCTCTTCCAGTGCGCCGCGCCATTCCTCCATAATTGTGTCTGCCGAGCGGGGCGGGCGTCGTCCGGTGACCCGTTCGCGCAGCAACAGAGCGGCGGCGTCGGCCATGGCGCTTGCGTCTTTTGCTGTGAGCGGGGTGTAGGCTTTTTCGCTGATCGTTTTTTCAAGGGCGGCGGAAAGGTTGTCGCCGACGCCTTTGAGGGCCGTTGCGCCGATGGCCTCGCAACGCGCATTTTCAAGCGCGGCGAACACAGCCTGCGCCTCAGCGCCGCGCGGCGCCATGTCTGTATGAGCCGCCGGGTCATGATGGGCAAGCCGCAGGGCGGCGGCGTCGCCTTCGCCGCGGGCGATCGCAGCTGCTCCCTTGTCCAGAACGCGCGCGGGCAGGGGGATCTTGGCGGCGCGGCCCTGAACGCTTGCATGCTCGCCGCCAAATGCAACATCGACTTCAGGCTGCGCCGACAAGGCGCGCGTTGTATGAATGAGCGCCCGTTTAAAGGCCTCGCGGAGTTTTTCTGCCGGAGTCATACGCGCCTTATAATGCGGCGACGCACAAATCCCAAGCGCTGGCGGCGCCCAACAGGTTTGCCCGCGCGATTGTCATCGAAAGCGGGTTGCGGGGCCGCGCGCAGCCGGCCATCCTGCCTGGGAAAGGAGGCGGCGCAATGAGACCGACGAAAAGGCGTTTCGTGGCCGCCGCCATCTGTCTCGCGGCGTCTTTTGCGCTATCGCCTGCGCTTGCGGACCCGCCGTCTACACCCGCGCTGACGACGCAGAATGTGCCGGAGACCTCGGCGTTGCTGCGCGAGCGCCTGCGTCCCTACCAGAACGTACGGTCCGCTGTTTTTGGCGGCTGGTCGGCGGACGGCGAAAGCCTCTACGCCATCACTGGCTTTGGGCAAACGCCGCAGGTCTATCTGATCGGCCGGTCGGGCGTGCGCCGTCAGATCACCTCCTTTAACGACCCCATTCGGTCGGTAACGCCATCGCCAATCCATCCGCATCTTTTGGCCGTTACCGTCGACCGCGGCGGGGATGAGAATTTTCAGGTCTTTATGGTCGACCGCGACACCGGCGATGCGACGCTTATCTCCGACGGGGTGGGACGCAAGGGGCCCGTCGCGTGGTCGCCCGACGGATCGACCCTTGCCTGGTACACGACGCTGGAAGGCGCGCAACGCGCCATCGTCGTCGCGCCGGTCGATGACCCCGGCGCCCGGCGGAGCGTTTTTAAGGGGGAGGGGTGGTGGTCTCCGGCCGCCTGGTCGCCGGATGGTTCGACGCTGCTTATTTCTCACTATAAATCGGTTCATGAGAGCGAGCTTTTTCTTCTCAATGTCGAAACGGCGGCTATTTCGAAAATCAATCCTGCACTGAATAACGTCGCCTATGGCGACTATGCGTTTTCCCACGACGGACGGGCGCTCTTTTATACGTCCGATGAAGCGGGAGAATTTCTCAATCTGTTTCGCCTTGATCTTCAGAGTGGTGATAAAATAAATCTTACGGCCGATATTGAATGGGATGTGGAAAGCGTCGACGTGTCGCGGGACGGGCGCTCTTACGGCTTCACCGTCAATGAGGACGGCGGCTCGAAAGTCTATCTGCGGTCAGCCCGCAATGACCGCTCGAAGCGTGCGCCTGTCGTGCGCAGGGGCATGGTTCATTCCATCGAGATCAGCCCTGACGGACGTCGCCTCGGCTTCACCTATAGCAACAGTCAGGCGCCTGCAGCTGTTTTCGCGTGGAAGCTACGTGGCCGGCGCGGCATCGAGCGCTGGGTCGAAAGCGACATCGGCACGCTTGATCCGGGAAGTTTCGTCGTGGCCGAGACTTTCTCTTATCCGACTTTCGATAGCGATAAAGGACAGCAGCGGCGTATTCCAGCGTCGATTTTACGGCCGCGGCAAAGCGGCAAGCGCCCTGTCGTCATCTCCATTCACGGCGGGCCGGAAGCGCAGGCCCGCCAGACGTTTTCCGCGATCCACCAGTTCTGGGCGAGCGAGTTGGGGATCGCCGTTGTCCGTCCGAATGTGCGCGGTTCCACCGGATACGGAAAAACATATGCCGCTCTCGATAACGGCTTGAAGCGTGAAGACGCGGTAAAAGACATTGGCGCCCTCATCGAATGGATCAGGCAGGACCCCGATCTGGATGAGACCCGCATTATTCTGCATGGGATTTCTTATGGCGGTTATATGGTGCTCGCTGCTGCAGCGCGGTACGGCGACGATATCGCTGGCGGCGTTTCGATTGCTGGCATCTCCGATTTCGTAACTTTTCTCGAAAACACCGCAGAGTATCGCCGTGACTTGCGTCGACGCGAATATGGCGATGAGCGCGATCGCGACATACGGGCGTTCCTGAACCGCATTTCGCCTCTTAACGTCGCCGGGAAGATAGCCAGTCCGATGCTGATCGTTCAGGGCCGGAACGATCCTCGCGTGCCGGTAAGCGAAGCGACGCAACTCCTTGCTGCGATCCGTGATAATGGCGGTGAAGCCTGGTACATGCTTGCGCGCGACGAAGGGCACGGGTTCCTGAGGAAATCAAATCGCGACGCCTTAAGCGAGGCAGAAGCGCTTTTCTTTAGCGAGATGCTTCAGCTCGACCTTTCGGAAGACGGCCTGTCGGGCGCGCCGTAGTGGTTGATGATTATATTCATAAGAAATAAAAAACCCGGCGCATGAGCGCCGGGTTTTGATGTTTGCAGACAAACTAAAGTGCATCGCGCGAAGCGCGGATCACCAGATTTTAACGCGTTTCTCTGGTGCAAGGTAAAGCGCGTCGTCTTCGCCGATGGCGAAAGCGTCATACCATGCATCCATATTGCGTACGACGCCGTTGACCCGGTAGCGCGCGGGGGAGTGCGGATCCGAGGCGATCTGGTTTTTCAGTTGCTCTTCACGCACGACCCGTTTCCACACCTGCGCCCACGCCATGAAGAACCGTTGATCGCCGGTAAAGCCGTCGATGACCTGCGCTTCGGCGCCGTTGAGGGATAGTTTGTATGCGTGATACGCCATGGCCATTCCGCCCACATCGCCGATGTTTTCGCCCATGGTGAGGTCCGGATCGATGGGGAAGCCGTCAATCGGTTCATAGGTTGCGAACTGGGCGCCAAGCGTATCTGCGAGCTTTTGGAAATTACGTGCGTCTTCGCTTGTCCACCAGTCACGCAACACGCCGTCGCCGTCCGACTTGCGCCCCTGATCGTCGAACCCGTGGCCTATTTCATGGCCGATGACCGCGCCGATGGCGCCATAGTTTACTGCCGGGTCCGCCGCAGGATCGAAGAACGGCGCCTGAAGAATGGCCGCGGGAAAAACAATTTCGTTCCGGTTCGGACTATAATAAGCGTTGACGGTTTGCGGTGTCATGAACCATTCGGTTCTGTCGATGGGTTGGCCGAGTTTTGAAATCTGTTCGGTCCACTCGAACGCGTTGGCGCGCTTGGCATTGCCATAGGCGTCACCGCGCACAACCTCGAAATCCGAATAGTCGGTCCATTTTTCGGGATAGCCGATTTTCGGTGTGAACTTACCGAGCTTGCGGTGTGCTTCTTCCTTGGTGGTGTCGCTCATCCACGGAAGCGTATCGAGGCGTTGATCGAGCGCGGCGCGCAAATTCGCTACGAGATCTTCCATCTGCGATTTCGATGACGCAGGGAAGTGTTTTTCAACATAGACTTCGCCGACGGCCTCGCCGAGTGCGCCATTCACGGCCGCGACGCCCCGTTTCCAGCGCTCGCGTTTCTTCGGCTGGCCGCGCAGTTCTGTGCCGTAAAAGGCGAACTGCGCGTCGTCGATGGCGGTCGGCAAAATCGCCGCATTGTCGCTGATGAGGTGGAAAGTGAGATAGTCTTTCCACGTTGCAATGGGCGTTTCTTCGAAAATCGCTGCAAGTTTCTGCAATGCGTCGTCTTCGCGAAGAATGAATTCCGTTTGCTCGCCAAGGCCGGCCGCCTCGAAAATGACGTTCCATGGCGCGTTTGGCGCGAAGGCGGCGAGTTCATCGCGTGTTTTGAGGTTATAAGTGAGATCGCGGTTGCGCCGTTTCGCAGGCTCCCAATGAGTTTCGGCCATGGCTGCTTCGAGATCGAAGATCGCCTGTGACTTTGCTGCTGCATCGGGAATTTCTGCGAGCGCTAAAATCTCTTCGATGTACTTTTTATAGGCCTCGCGCTTGTCAGCGAATTTTTCCTCAAGGTAATAGTCGCGGTTAGGCATGCCGAGCCCGGACTGCGTGAGATACACGATATAGCGCGACGGATTTTTCGAATCGACATCGACCCATGCGCCGAGAAAAGACGTGAGCGCGAGGTCCGGGCGCACCATCAATCGGGCGATGTCTTCGTGCGTCGCCGCACCGTTAATGGCTGCGAGATCATCGGCAAGCGGCGAAAGTCCTTTTTCATTAATGGCGTCCGTGTCCGTGAAGCTTGAGAAGAAGTCACCGATTTTTTGTTCGACTGAGCCGGGGGCGCTTTCGCCACTCGCCGCCGCTTCGATAATTTTACGAACCCGCTCCTCGGATCGTTCGAACAGAACGGTGAACGATCCGTAGGAGGAGAATTCATCGGGGATCTGAAAACTGTCGAGCCATTTTCCGTTAACGTGCTGGTAAAAATCATCGCCGGGTTTGACGGCGTCGTCGATTTCGTTCGTCGCGACGCCGAAAACGCCGAGCTCAGGCCCGGTCGGTTCTACGCTCGGCGCCGGCGTTTGTTGGGTCTCGGTTTTCGGATCGGCGTCGGCGGCGCCATCCGTCGGCTCGCCGCCACAGGCAGCCAGAGCAATCAATGCAGCCCCCGCGAGGAAAAGATTTTTCACGAGAAAATCTCCTTCTTGAATTTTCTTTTGGCGCCGCCTCTTGTGCCATCCTGGGACAGCAATCTCGGGCGGCGAGCGATGTAGTCTTGTTTCTAGGAGTGCTCGCAGGTGCAAGCAAGGCGCGGCGAAGCGATGGATTGGTGCGGCGAGCCGTCTTGTGAGGCGTTTCAGAGATCGCCTGAACAAACCCTTTCAACCCCATATTAAGCCCTTCAGCGTAAGAAAATCATCGATCATCGGCCGAACAGCGGCCCTGTGCGAGCAGACCGCTGCAGCGGCGAAAGAAGGGGCGTCAGCATGTTCAACCGGTTCCGGCATTCCAGCGACGGCAACATCGCCATCATGTTCGGTCTTTTTCTGATACCGCTTCTGGTGGGGGCGGGCCTCGGACTTGATATGCTGCGCGCGCACGACGTTCGCTCATCGATCCGTGAAGCCGCGGACGCTGGCGTTCTCGCCGCCGCGCGCGCCACAATGCTCGATCCTGATTTGACGGTCGATCAGGCGAAAGAGGTTGCGCGCCGATATTTCGACGCAAATGGTCCCTCTTCAGGCCTGATCGAAATCGATGTTTTCAACTTTACGCCGGCGCCGGACGGCGAGTCCTTTCAGCTCGACGTTGGAGGACGGATCAAAACGGCCTTATTATCCGTCATCGGACGGAATGAAATTCCGGTAAACGTGATTTCCAGCGCAAAAATTTCGCCAGTCGGGCCGATTGAGGCGGTCATGGTGCTGGATAACACTGGCTCCATGCTGGGAACGAAGCTCGCCGATCTTAAATCCGCGTCGCATAACCTGACGAACATGCTGTTGGGACCGCCGGGATCGGAAAACAAGATGGCGCTGGTGCCGTTTGCTCAGTATGTAAATGTCGGTTCGGGTAACCTCGGCGAAAGCTGGCTTGACGATGGACTGCTGCCGCCATCTTCCCTTGGGATACCCTGGGAGGGATGCGTTGGCTCACGCGCCGCGACGCTCAATACAACGGACGAGGATTTTGGCTCCGATCCCGTGCCGGCGCTGTCCACGGTGCCGTGTCCGGCGCCGGTCTTGCCGCTGACTGACGATCAAAGCGATGTCGACGATGCAATCGATGCGATGGCGGCCGACGGCTGGACCTATATTGCGACTGGACTTGCCTGGGGGCATCGCGTTGTTTCGCCTGGCGCGCCGTTTACCGAAGGCCTGACGGATGCGGCCCTTGACGACGTAAACGGCGTGAAGGCGATTATCCTCATGACAGACGGCGCTAACACGCGCGCCTCAAGCTTTCCCTTCCATGAATCGGTATCTGAGGCCGACGCAAACACCGCGACGCGGCAAACTTGCGATAGTGTCAAAGCCGCCGGTATTCGTCTTTATACGATTGCGTTCGATGTGACCGATACGACCATCAAGTCGCTGCTCACCGACTGCGCCTCCGACGATGGCGGCTATTTCGATGCAAGCGACGGCGCCGCGCTCGACAACGCCTTCAGCACCATCGGCATCGATCTCATCGATCTTGCGCTGACGGAATAGCCTTTAGAATTCTACGCCGCTTGGATGCCCAGACGCAGCAGGGGCGGCGTATCTGCTTGCCGAACCAGAACCAAGTTGCCTCGTCAGCGGGTTTCGGCCATGAAAGGCGGGTTGTTGAGAGACAAGCGCCCATGGACCTGAAAACCGTTATCCGCACCATCCCTGACTATCCGAAGGCGGGGATCATGTTTCGCGATATCACGACGCTTCTGACCGATGCGCGCGGCTTTCGCCGCGCTGTCGATGAACTGGTGCAACCGCTCGCCGGCAAAAAGATCGACAAGGTAGCCGGCATCGAGGCGCGGGGGTTTATTCTCGGCGGCGCTATTGCGCATCAGTTGTCTGTCGGTTTCGTGCCAGTGCGCAAGAAGGGCAAACTTCCCTTTGAAACGATTTCGGAAAAATACGCCCTCGAATATGGCGAAGACGAAGTCGAGATCCATGTCGATTCGATCGAAAAAGGCGAGCGCGTGTTGCTGGTGGACGATCTTATCGCCACGGGCGGCACGGCGGTCGCGACGATCAAGCTTCTGGAGCGCGCCGGCGCCTCTATAGAGCTTTGCTCTTTCGTCGTTGATCTGCCGGATCTCGGCGGCGCCGCGAAACTCCGCGACATGGGGAAGAATGTGGTGTCGCTGGTTTCCTTTGACGGTGCGTGACCCCCTTCCAGAACGACCCAAGGTAAGCGGTCCGGCGGCCATTTTCGCCTGCCGCGCTTACGGATCGCACCGCCGCCCCGTGGCAATTGCGCGCCCAGGGAAAGGCCGTTAGAACCGGCGTCGGATTGCGACGCATGATGGCGTCGTGAGGATCATATCATTTGAGGTGCCGTCGCCGTGGCCAATGAAGACAGCGTCCTGCGCGAAGTAGACCAGGAACTTGCTGAAGACCGTCAATGGGAAATGTTTCGCCGTCACGGTCCGAGCGTGATCGCCGCGGCGCTGGCGATTTTGGTGTTTGTTGCGGTCTGGCAAATCTGGACCGGACGCAAGGACGCCAAGGCAGCGCAGGCGGCTCTGGAGTACAACAACGCATCCACTCTGCTCGGCGAAGACGCCGAAGCTGGCCGCGCAGCGCTCGGCGCTATAGCAGAAGATGGCGGCGGTTATGGTGTTTTGGCCCAGCTGCGCGAAGCGGCGCTTCTGATTGGCGAAGGTAAAAGAAGCGAGGCCATTGCCGTTTACGCATCCGTCGGCGCCGATGGCGGCGCCCCGAAACGGGTGCGCGAACTGGCGCGGCTGCGTGCGGCGTATTATTCCCTGAGCGATGGTCGCGATCAGGTCTTCCAACAACTTGATGGTATTCAGGAGGAGACTTCGATAAACGGCTATTACGGAAAGGAAATTCTGGCCTTGGCTGCGATGCAGGAGAAGGACTACGAATCGGCTCATGCGATTTTTACCGAGCTTTCAATCTCTCTTGATGCGCCGGCGCCGCTGCGAGAACGGGCGGAAAACTTCGCCGCGCTCGCCGACGCCGGGCGCGCCGGTGTGAACGTGTCCGGTGAGGCGCGGGTTGAGGATATCATCGACGCCTTGGCGCCCGCCGCCGATCCCGCCGCGGCGCCCTTCGCCGTTATCGATGGCGAGGCTTCCGGCGACGGCGCGAGCGAAAGCCATGATGGCGCCGCAAATGCGTCCGAGAATGCTGGCGCAGTTCAAACGGACAATGATGCGAACGTTGCTTCAGGCGACGAGGCGGCTGCAGCCGGCGATCCGGCCACGGATAATTCCGACAATGACAACGCGTCCGAAAATGGAAATGAGCAGTAACAACATGGCAATTTTTTCGACCTGGCTGCGCGCATGTCTCATGTTCCTCGCGGCGGCGGCGATGATTGGCGTCAGCGCTTGCAGTTCCGGCCCTGTAAAGGCGGTCACGGGCGTTTTTTCCGGCGACGATGACGAGGAAGAAAACGACGAGGAAGAAGCCCAGGAAGATGATGAGCGCATTTCGATTCTGGCGCTCGAAGAAGAGCTGATCGCCGATCCGCGCTTCGCCGGCGTGCTGATCGATTTGCCGCCGGCTTATGTCAACGATTCATGGCCTCAGCCGGGCGGTGAGGCGGACCATACCCTTCACCATATCGATGCATCGCTGACGTTTGAAAAGGTCTGGTCAGTAGACGTCGGCGCCGCGTCGGCTCAGAGGGCGCGCCTGACATCGCCGCCCATTGTTGTCGCAAACCGCGTGTTTGTCGTCGACGCGGAGGCGAAGGTTTCTGCATTCGATATGGAAAGCGGCGAGTTGATCTGGCGCACAGCGCTCACGCCTGAGATCGACGAACGCTTCCGTGTGCGCGACATCCTGCGCGGGCCGAAAGCCTCGCAAATCGGTTTTGGCGGCGGCGTCGCCTTCGATCAGGGCCGTATTTTCGTGACGTCAGGATTCGGATTTGTCGCCGCGCTTGATGCGCTTTCAGGGGAGGAGCTTTGGCGCACCGAGACCGGCGCGCCGGTCCGTACGCCGCCGACAGCCTATCGCGGCATGGTGTACCTCACCTCGAACATCAACGAGTTTTTTGCGCTCAATCAGGAAACTGGCGAGAAAGAATGGACGTTCCAGTCGTTCGAAGAAGCCGCGCGCATCCTTTCGTCTGCAAGTCCCGCGGCTGCGGGCGATCTTGTGGTTGCGCCATTTTCGTCCGGGGAACTGGTGGCGTTCCTGACGGAATCCGGCCGAGCGGTCTGGACTGAAACGCTCTCCCAGAACGCTCAGTTGACGGCGCTTTCAACCCTTAACGACATTGCCGGCAGCCCGGTCATCGATCGCGGGCTTGTCTATGTCGTCAGCCATGCCGGTAAGCTCGCGGCCATCGACGTGCGCAGCGGCGACACCGTCTGGCAGGCGCCCATCGCCAGCCTGCAAATGCCTTGGGTCGCCGGGAACTTTATCTTTGTGGTTTCCACTGACGCCGAGCTCGTCTGTGTGTCGCGGGCGGACGGCGCCATTGTCTGGATTTCGCAGCTGCCGCGTTATGAGAAACCCAAAAAGCGCAAAGGCCGTATCACCTGGGCGGGTCCGGTGCTCGCCGGCGACCATCTCGTTCTCGTTTCCAGCGACGGTCAGATCGCGAAAGTGTCCCCGCAGTCGGGAGATGTCGTGACCACAAGCAAAATCGGCAGTTCCGTCGTTTCGCCCGTGGTCGCTGACGAGAAAGTTTTTGTCCTCACCGAAGACGGCAAGCTGACCGCGCTGCGTTAATCTGTAGCGGTGTTCGGCGCCTGAAGGTCTTTAAGTCATGGCCGTAAAAATCGCCCTGGTCGGGCGACCGAATGTCGGTAAATCGACGCTTTTTAACCGGCTCGCCGGTAAGCGGCTTGCACTGGTGGACGATACGCCGGGCGTGACCCGCGACCGTCGCGAGGGCGAGGCGCGGCTCGGCGATTTATCGTTCAAAATCATCGATACGCCAGGGCTCGAAGAGGCGCCCGCCGCCGCGCTGGAAGGGCGCATGCGCCAGCAAACCGACCGCGCTATCGAAGAAGCGGATGCGTGCCTTTTCATCATCGATGCGCGGGCCGGCGTTACGCCGCTCGATCAGGCTTTTGCCTCAATTTTGCGGGCGAGCGACAAACCCGTCCTTCTGGTCGCCAATAAAGCGGAAGGCAATCGCGCCGACGACGGCATTTATGAAGCATACGGATTAGGCGTCGGCGATCCCATTGCGATTTCCGCCGAGCATGGGGAGGGCATGGCGGATCTTGCGGTCGCCCTGACCCCGATCATCGATGAAGCCGAGCCGGAAGATGATCTTGGCGACGTCGCCTGGGACGATCCTTTAAAACCCTTGCGGGTCGCCATTGTTGGGCGCCCGAATGCGGGCAAGTCGACCCTCGTTAATCGCATCATCGGCGAGGACCGCCTACTCACGGGACCAGAGGCGGGCATTACGCGAGATGCAATTTCCGTCGAATGGAGGTGGCGTGCGCCGGATCGCGATTGGCCGGTGAAGCTCTTCGACACCGCGGGCATGCGCAAAAAAGCGAAAGTTCATTCAAAGCTTGAAAAGCTCTCCGTGAGCGACGCATTACGCGCGATCCAGTTCGCCGAGGTGGTGCTGTTGCTATTGGACGCTGAAGCGCCGTTCGAAAAACAGGACCTGCAAATCGCAGACCTCGCTCTGCGCGAAGGACGCGCGCTGGTGATCGCGGTCAACAAATGGGATCTCATCGAGGATCGCGAGACGGCGATGCGCGACATCCGCGAAAAGGTGGACAGGCTCTTGCCCCAGGCGCCCGGCGTGCCGGTGGTTCCGCTATCGGCAAAAAGCGGCCGCGGCCTCGATAATCTGATGCCGGCGGTTGTGAGCGTTTATGTCGACTGGAATGCGCGGGTGAAAACGCCCGACCTTAACGATTGGCTGCGCGAAGCGGTGTCACGCCATGCGCCGCCCGCCGTCGCCGGCCAGCGCATCAAGCTGCGATATATCGCACAAACGAAAACCCGGCCGCCGACATTCGTTGCGCAATGCACGCGGGCGGAAGACGTGCCCATGGCTTACAAACGCTATCTGATGAATGGCATTCGCGATGCCTTCGACATCAGGGCGACGCCCATAAGGCTTATCCTGAAGAAGCCCGATAATCCTTATGCGAAGAAATAAGCGCGTTAGCGCTCTTCGCTGTTCCATGTTTTGAAGGAAAATCGCTCGGCGACGCCCTCATAGGCTGGCGACACGGTGTGATAAAGGAGCGGTGCAAGCGCTTCCGGCGCCGGCAGGTCTTGTGGGTCTTCGCCTGGCACCGCGGCGGCGCGCATGGCGGTGCGCATGGCGCCCGGGTCGATGATCGCGACCTTAATGTTGGTTGTTTTGATCTCCTCTGCATAGGTCTTCGCCAGCATTTCCAGCGCCGCTTTCGAAACGGCGTACCCGCCCCAGAAGGCGCGCGGATAAAGACCGCCGACGGAGGATGTCAAAAACACCGCCCGCCCGGCCGGAGCGGCGCGCAACATCGGATCGAGCGCGCGCAAAAGGCGCCAGTTCACCGTGACGTTGAGATCGAGCGTTTTTCGCCAGACAACCGGGTCGATGTCAGTAAGCGGCGCCAGTTCGCCCAGGATCGCCGCGTTTGCGAGCAGAATATCGATGGCGGGATAGCGGTCCGCGAGTGCTGAAACAAGCTGTTCGACGCCATCGCCCTCCGACAGGTCCATGGGGACGAGCGACGCTGAGCCGCCATCGGCGCGGATCTCGTCGTCGAGTTCCTCAAGGCCGCCTTGCGTACGTGCGACGGCGATAATATGCGCCCCGGCCTGGGCGAGCGCGCGCGCCATGGCGCGACCGATGCCCCGTGAGGCGCCGGTGACAAGGGCTGTTTTTCCCGACAGGTCGGGCATAGGGGCGGTTTGGCTCATGACGCTTGGTGCTAGTCCAGGATACGGGCGCTCGCAAGACTTGCGGGCATGGTCTCCTCGTCGCACCTTAGTTTTTTGCGTCTTCGGCGGCATGGGAAACCGGTTTGTCAAGGCGCGCCGTCTCATATCGGGCGGTCCGACTGGACCGACCTTTAAAGCCGGCGAAGGCAAAAGTGCGCACTATCGGCGATGCGGTTCAGATAGGAAATCATTGCACGAACTAAATACTCCATCCCACGCTCTATTCACGCACAAAGACGGCTCTTAACAGGCGTTTTCTTAAGGCTGCTCGCCAAGTCGTGATTTGATGGATCGGCGCGGCCTCCGTCATAAGAGCGCTTCAAATTGTCTAACGTCTGCTTTTTGGAGGGCGGCTATGTCGATCAGTTTCCTAAAGGGCTGTCTTGTCTTTGTTGCGAGCATGGCGGTTTCGCCCGCGTTTGCTGCAAATGATGAGCGCTCAAGCGAAGCGACCCAGGAAAGAATCGCGGCTCTTGTGGCCAGTGACAAACGACCCGCCAAGCACAAGGCGCGCGATCAATATCGGCGCCCGCTGAAAACCCTTACTTTTTGCGGGATTGAGCCCGACATGACTGTGGTTGAGATATGGCCGGGCGGGCAGGGCGGCTGGTATCGACGTATTGTCGAACCGCTTATCGAAGACGGGGGCGGGCGCTATGTGCCGGTGACGAGCCGCAGCGCGTTTCCTGATTCGGTCGATGGGGTTCCCTATGGCGAGGCGGACATGGTTCTGGTGTTCCGCGCCCATGGATTCATGATCTACGACGCGCCTGCTCAACAACATGTGAATGCGCTTTATGACATGCTGAAGCCTGGCGGTGTTTTGTGCATCGTCGATCACGCGGGCGATGAGGCCGTCCCGCAAGACCTCGACGGCGAAAACGGCTATGTGAACGAAAGCCACTTTTTCGCGCTCGCGAAACGGGCCGGTTTCAATTTGATTGCGGCCTCAGATCACAACCGCAATTCGAAGGATACAAAAGATCACCCGCGCGGCGTGTGGTCGTTGCCGCCGACGCTGTCGCGCAGCGTTCCCGGTACGCCGCAAAGGAAGAAATTCATCGACATTGGTGAAAGTGATCGTTTTACGCACAAATATTATCGACCTTAGTGAAAACACGGAAAGACACGTTAATCCATGATGTTACTTGGTTAACGGCGCAGCGTCGCACTTTTTATGTTGTGTAATCTAAAGGAGAGTTCCACTCGTAATGGTCACACGACTTGATTAAAAAATGTACTGCTTGTGTATTTTGTGGGGACAGTTCTGTTGACCATTGGCGTGCACTGCAATAAGCAGCAGTCTTTGGTTGTTCAGAAGTGACCAATTAGAATTTCCGCTTCGCGGCGGGCGCTCCGTTTTGTCAGGGAGGAAGACTGACGAGTTTAGGCGCCCCCGCGACAGTGAGAAATCCCGGCTGTGTGGCGATCTCCCCCTGCTGCACGTCGGGCGGGCCGCGGCGTGGCGACACGCTGCGGCCCACCGTGACCCCCTAAATCAAACGCTATTTTAGACGACTGCGTTCGCGGAGTGAGGCTATGCCGTGAGCGCGGTGCTTTTGATCCAGGGGTCGATGTCTGACAGGGCGCGCCGGGTTAAGGCGACCTTTTTTGCACGGCCCTTTTCCTTGCCTTTTAGTCGCCGGCCAGCTTCATCCGTACGGGGTGTTTCTATGGGCGCGAAAAGGCCGAAATTAACGTTCATCGGCTGAAACGTTTTTTTTGCCCCCGCGCCCGTCGACAGGTGACCGCCTGTAATATGGCGCAGGAGTGCGCCAAGTGCGGTCGTCTCCGGTGGAGCGGAGACTGCGGCGCCGCGCGCATCGGCGCTCGCGAAGCGACCGGCGAGAAGGCCGATGGCGGCGCTTTCAAGATATCCTTCAACGCCAGTGATCTGTCCTGCAAAACGCAGCGCCGGCAGGCTTTTCAACCGAAGGTGCGCATCGAGAAGTTTCGGCGAATTCAGGAACGTGTTGCGATGAATGCCGCCGAGGCGCGCAAACTCCGCATGCTGAAGGCCCGGGATCATCCTGAAGATGTCGGTCTGCGCGCCGTAAACCAGTTTCGTCTGAAAACCGACCATATTGTAAATGGCGCCGGCGGCGTTGTCCTGACGCAACTGAACGACTGCATAGGGTTTTTCATCTCTGTGAGGATTAGTGAGGCCAACGGGTTTCATTGGGCCGAAACGCAAGGTTTCCCGCCCGCGCGCCGCCATGACTTCAATCGGCAGGCAGGCCTCGAAATAGGGTGTCGATTTCTCCCATTCCTTGAATTCTGTTTGCTGGCCGGCAAGGAGCGCGTCGATAAACGCGTTGTATTCCTCTTCGTTGAGGGGGCAGTTGATATAGTCCGCGCCGTCGCCACCGGGGCCCTTTTTGTCGTATCGCGATTGAAACCATGCGGTGTCGAAGTCGATTGAGTCTTTATAAACGATCGGTGCGATGGCGTCGAAAAAGGCAAGCGCGTCTTCGCCTGTATGGCGATGCAGCGCGTCGGCCAACGCAGACGACGTCAGCGGGCCGGTCGCGACGATGACGTTCTCCCATTCTGCGGGCGGCAAGCCGTCGATCTCGCCCCGGACGATTTCGATATTCTCATGCGCTTCGAGGGCGGCGGTGACGACGGCGGAAAATTTATCGCGATCGACTGCGAGCGCCGATCCGGCGGGAACCTTGGCCCCATCGGCCTTCGCCATGATGAGCGATCCCGCGCGGCGCATCTCTTCGTGCAGAAGGCCAACAGCGTTGCTTTCGGCGTCGTCCGAGCGGAAAGAGTTCGAGCAAACGAGTTCTGCGAAGCGGTCGGTCTGATGGGCTGCGGTCGTGCGCACCGGGCGCATTTCGTGGAGGATGACGCGCACGCCAGCCTCTGCGGCCTGCCATGCGGCTTCGGAGCCGGCGAGGCCCGCGCCGATAATGTGGATTTCTGTTTTTGTCATATTGTATAGATTGGTTCTCGGATCTTGTACGCGTAGCACAGGCGGGGGGAGCGCCCATAATGAAAATGCAATGGCTGAGACTTGGGTGTTTTCTCTTGGCTATAGCGCCGGCAACTGCCGGCGCCGTTCAGAACGATGGTGACGAGCTTTCCGTTGCGGAAATTCTCGGTTCTAGCGATAGTGATGAGCGCGCCGTGCTTGAGGCGCTGGCGCAAGCGGAGCGGGATCTGGCGTCCACAGAGGCTTCGTTCGGACCGGACAGCGGGGAGACTGCGGGCGCTGTTTCCGCGCTGGGCGATGCGCTGCTCGCCAGGGCGGTGTCCTCAGATGCGCATCTTCATCGAGCGGTTGAGGCTTATAAACGTTGTCGCAGCATCTATCGCCGATTGGGCGAGAGTAAGTCGATTGGCAATGCGCAGTGTGAGATCGGCCTTGCGCGCGTGCACTCTTTAATGAGCGGAGCGGAGGAAACGGCCGGCGCCTATCTGCGAGCGCTTGAAGCCTTGGCGCCGCTCGCGCAAAGCGATCCAACCGTTGCGGCGCTGTCGGCGGAAGCGCTCCTCCAATTAGCGGGAATGACGGGTGCGCCGCTCCAGCCCTTCGTTGGATTGTTTTCGCGTGCCCCCGAGCAACGACCGTTGCATTTTTCCCATCAAGGCCGGCTTGCGCTCGACTTCGCCACGCGCGCTCAGCATTATTTACATGCAAGCTCTGACGTTGATGAAATCCTCCTCGCGCAGGCGATGCACATCGAGGCCGACGCCCTGGCGGCGTTGGAGCGTTATGACGCAGCGGCCGAAAAATACGCCGAGGCGCGCGAAGCGTACAGCAGCGATCCCGATAAGTTCACGACCGCGGCCTATGTGGCCGATCAGAGCCATCACTGGGCCCTGGGTAAGGCGGCGGCAGCGGAGAGCCGCGCGACGGTCGACAAAAATGACTGTGTGCTCGTTGAGGCCGTCGGGTCGGGACCATCGGCGTGCCGCGTGAAAATGGTAAAGCCGGTTTATCCAAGTAAGGACGGGATTCCGCTCCCAAGCGGTTTTGCTTTCGTAAAGTACGATATCGCAGACGATGGCGGGGTGGAAAACGCCGACATCGTCAGCAGCTGGCCCGAACCGGCATTTGGCCGGGCGGCCCAGAAGGCGATCAGAAAGTGGCGCTATGAAGCACCGCTAGAGCAGGACGGCGAGCCCGCATCGATCAAAGGCGTCGTACGTTTCGTCAACTTCAATATGACGGACGACGCCAGCGAATGGCGGGACTGGGGCCAATGGAGCAATGAGAAAAAAGAGCCGCCGCCTTATTAACCCTGCTTTTGCGGCCCTTGCGCCAGCAATGCGGGATTGTTTGGTCTTTTTCGCCATTCCGGGTAGCCTCATCCTAGGGTGTTGTTTTGGCGCATTTTCTTGTGATCCACCGGTGACCACTTGATCGGAAAATGCTCTAGTATCGTTGTTGCGGGGTAGTGGGGCAGGTCATGAAGTTGGGTATTTTCGCCGTCGCCGGCGCGGCGCTGAATTTCGGGGCGCGGCGCATGGAAACCATCATGCGCGTTGCGTGGTTACCGGTGAGCCTTCTTCTGATCGTCAATATGGCGACGGTTTTCGCTTATCTGTCAGTGATCGCCGGCCGTCAGATCACGTTCACCGAGGCGATCACATTTGCTCGCGCGGAACAAACCGCCGCTCTTTACATGGCGAGGGGCTGGGAGAACGCTCCGGTCTCCATGGGGATCGTTACCGGCGTCAGCATCCTTTTGCAGATGATCCTGGTGTCGTCTTTCATGGCGCCGCTCATCCGCCTCGCCGGTCTTGGCGAGCGGCCGGCGCCGGGCGTTGTTCGCATGCCGTTTGGTCCCGATCAGATCCGCTTCATTCTCGCAGGCGCCTTCAGTTTTGTGATCATGGCGCTACTCGTACTCGCGCCGGCGTCTGCAGCGGCGTATTACAGCGCGAACTATATCGTTGAGGCCCTCTCACAGACCGTTGCATCGTTTCCTAACCCTGAAAGTCTGCATACTATCGAATTGACGACATTGCAGACGGCGCTGGCGAAAAAAGGCGATACGTGGCTTTACGATTATGCGATCCCCATCGCCATCGCCTTACCCTTTTTAGGCTTCATGTGGTTGACTCTGATGGCGCATTTTCACCCGCGCAATCGCAGGAATCCCGGGCCCGCGAATGTCGCCATTCGCGCAGTTTGGGTCGGCGTCATCGTTTTGGCGTTTGCGGCGTTTCTCTTTTATGGGTTGCAACGCCTCGCTGGCCAGGCGCCGGCGACGGGCGCCGGTGTTAGCTTCGTTGTGACGGTGCTAGCGGGGCTTTTCTACACTTACGTCAATACGAGACTTGCGCCCTATACCGGCGTTGCGGTCTGTCGGAAGTCCATGGCGCCGGGACGCGTGTTCCGTGTGTCGCGTGGCTGGAACCTCTTGCGCCTCTGGGTGGCGCTTGCGCTTGTGGGGCTGTTGCTCGCGGTTGCGCAGGTTTTGATCAACAGGTTCGCGCTTGGGTGGATATCGTCCGGCGTCGTCATCATCTATCAGGCCGCCGCGGCGTATACGAAGCTCCTCAACAGCGGTGTCACTGGAGAATGGGTAACGCCGACCTTCATCTGGATCTGGAACAGCATCAAGATCCTCGTCAACGTCTTCTGGGCGTTTTTCTCTTATGGCGTTGCGGCCGGGCTCTATGGCCGGCTCTACCGGGAAAGCGAGCGGGAGGAAGATCCGCTGATGAGAGCCGCCGCCGGAGATCGCGACGCCGCGTCGCTCGCGCTCGTGTGACCGCGTAATTCTGTATTGTTCGCCCTTGGCGCGGCTTTTGAGAAAGCGGTTTTCACTTTTGCCCGGGCGGCGTAAACAGGCCCTGGTTGAAAATCTAAATCGAAAGTTCTGCGCGATGTCCTACCCATTGCCTGTTGGCCCAACCCTGAATGAGGCGTTTCAGTTCGGCTTCAAGCGCTGGTGGACGGTGGCGCGATATGGAATAGCGCCGTTCATTGGCGCAGGCCTGATCATCATGATCGCCATGATGACAATTTTCAGGGTCGAGACCTTTGCAGAAGCAGGCGAGGCCGCACCGGCGCTCGACGACGCACTACGGTTTCCCGTATGGGCGGCGGTGATTGCCGGCGTTGCAGCGCTCCTTGCTCTGTTCGTGGTTTTTTCGGGGTTTATGGCCTCAGTATACCGGCTTGTCGCTCTCGGTGAGGATAGGCCGGGCCTGTTTCATCTGCGGTTCGATGGGCCGGCCGTGCGGGTTTTCTGGGCGTTTTTGATTTTGACGCTCATCAATTATGCGATCATGGGCGCGGCGGGCCTCACGTCTTTCCTGGCTACGGGGCAATCCCTGCCTCAGATATTTGCAGCGTTTCGGGAATTCGCATCGATCATGGCTGCAGCGGAGCAGGGGGCGGAGCCTGATCCGGCTGTGTTCCAGGCCATAGCGGGGCCCATGGGCGCCATTGGCCTCGCCATGATTTTGGCCTTGATACCGTTGATTTACGCCAATGTGCGTCTTTCGCCATTCATGGCTGCGTCGGCGGCGGAAAACCGCGTTCTCCTTCTTGGAACGCTGTCGCTGACAAAGGGTCGCGTCTGGTCGGTTTTCGCCGTTAACCTTCTCATGGTTCTTGCGATTATGCTGATCGGTACGATTTTTCAGTTGACGGTTGGGATTTTCGATCTGGTGCGCCAGTTTTTCTCGGGCGTTGGCGGTTTCGGCGTCATCGCGTCGGCTTTTGGCGTAATCGTTTTCGCTGCGACCGTTTTCTACCAGCTCTTTGTTTACGGCGTTCAGTTCGCCCTGCACGCTTCTATCTACCGTCGGTTGAAAACCGGCGCTTAAAATCGCCATCAGCGCCCCCTCGAATGGCACGAGCGTTGCTCTTTTCCCGTGGGTTTACGAGATGACTACCGTTAGAGAACGTTAACGAATTAACGGCGATCTCTTCGCTTGCCAGCGGCGTCCCGTATCGGCATTGTGAGGTCGCTTTGCAGGGAAAAGTGTTTCATGGGTTTGCTTGGGGTGAACGAGCGTAGCGAAAATAATGCATCGAGCTTTGTCCGGTCGGAGCTCTTTGCGCGTACTTTCCGTGAAGGGATGGCGCTGGTCGAAGACACGGCGTCTTATCTCGATGGCGATGGACGCGATGAGTCAAAAGACCTTCCGCGCGATGCTGCGTTGACTTACGCCAGCATTTCCATGCGCCTGACAACGCGATTGATGCAGATCGCATCGTGGCTTTTGGTTCTGCGCGCCGTGCGCGAAGGCGAAATGAGCATTGATGAGGCGAGCGACGAAAAATATCGCATTACGCCTAAGCCAAGTCGTTCGGCGGATATGATTTCCGAAGCGATGCCGAAGCGGCTTGCGGGCCTCGTCGCTGCAAGCGACCAGCTGTACCGCCGAATAAATCGCCTTGATGCGGAGCTTTTCCTTTCGGAAACTGACAAAGACGCCGGCGCCAACGACGCTGCGGGTCAGCAGCGCGCTTTGTTCAAGGCGTTCGGGCGCGGTGCTTAATTCTCTTCGTGCTGATCACTCCGCAGGTTCTTCTTGCGCAGGCGATAGAATGATCGATATGGCGCGCTTTTCCTCCGTGAAGAGCCGCCGCGCCAGGAAGCCTGACTGAGCATCGATCAGGACATAAAGCTGATCCTTATCGATAAAGATCTGACATTTTTCGCGCGCCGTGTTGAACAAAGCGACGCCAAGGGCCTTTTGAGACCACACATCGCGCGGCGTCGCCCATCTGTCCTCGAGACCGTTGATGTAGGCGAGAAGCGCCGGCGCGTCAGCTCCTTCCGATATAGAGGGCGCGTCTCCCCCAGGATTGTCGCCCGCCTCATCGACGCCGCCGCGCTCGAATGCGCGCAAGTCGCCCTTAAAAACCTCAATCGAGAGATTTTTCGGCTCAAGGCGCTTGGTGCAAAGCTGGGCCGGCGCGGCTGTCGCCAATGACGGCGCCCAAAAGAGCCCCAAAGCAACGGCTACGGATTTCTTTGAAAATATCATGGCTCTTTTTCTTTCTTTCCGCTTCCGTCGGCGCGTTATCAGACCGAGAGCGATACTGGCGCCGGTTCCTGATGCATACCGGGTATTCGCCTGAAAGCAGGATATTTCAGGATGATGCGTCAAAAACAAGGCCTTGCGGGTAAGACTGCTGGGGCGGGCTCGCGTCAACGGCGGAACGCCGCAGGCGTTGCGGGGGACCTCTAAGGCGTCTATGTCCTGTCGGAGCTCGCAGCGCTGGTGCAGCGGCGCATAACGCCACAGAACAAACGCCTAAAGGAAAGCCATGAAATTCTTTCTCGATACCGCCGACGTCGATGAAATCCGCGATCTCCTGCCGTCGGGACTGGTGGACGGCGTAACGACCAATCCGAGCCTTGTCATGAAGTCCGGCCGCGACTTCAAGGAAGTGATCGCCGAGATCTGCGGGCTGGTGGACGGCCCCGTCAGCGCTGAAGTCACGGCGCTTGAAGCCGCGGATATGATCGCAGAGGGCAAGAAACTCGCGGCTATCGCCGACAACGTGACCGTAAAGCTGCCGCTCACCATGCACGGCATCAGCGCATGCAAGGCGCTGACGAGCGAGGGCGTTAAGACCAATGTGACGCTTTGCTTTTCAGCCAATCAGGCGCTTTTGGCGGCGAAAGCGGGCGCGACTTTCATCTCGCCCTTTATCGGTCGCCTCGACGACATCGCACTCGACGGCATGGAGCTCATCCGCGATATCCGCCTGATCTACGACAATTACGATTTCCGTACGGAGATACTGGCGGCCTCGATCCGCACCGCCAACCATGTCAAAGACGCCGCGCTTTGCGGCGCAGACGTCGCGACAGTGCCGCCGAAGGTTGTGAAATCCCTTGCGAACCATCCTTTGACGGATAAAGGCCTGCAGGCCTTTCTCGACGACTGGGCGAAGACCGGCCAGAATATCTAGGTTTGTTCGTTGGCTCGAAGCGGGCGTGGCGTCTATGAGCATCGTGTTTGCCCGCCGTTTTGGCCGCGCGCCTCAAAATCCGCATTTGTTAAGAACCGATTGAGGCGCCGGCGCCACAGGTCGGCGATTTCTTTCGCCAGGAATTTCTTGTCACGAAACTGAAGCGTTTCCGTCACTGAAGCGTTTTGTTTTTGGCTTAATCGCAAACCAATCTGATGTAATTGTTTCGAGGTTGGTTCATGCACCGTTTTCTGTTCACGTCCGCCGCCGCTTGTGCGCTCATCACAAGCCAAAGCGCGCTCGCTCAAGTCGATATCGACGAGATCGTTGTCTACACACAAAAGCGCGAGCAGCTTCTGCAGGACGTTCCAATCGCCGTGACGGCCTACAACGACGACCAACTGGAGCGCCTGGGCGTACAACAGTTCGACGACCTTGCCGATTATGTGCCAGGTCTCGAAGTGCAAGAGCAGAGCCCCAACAACCCGGGCTTTGTCGTCCGCGGCATCACATCGGATTCGGGCGCTGCGAATATCGAACCGCGGATCTCCGTTTTTCAGGACGGCATTTCCGTATCGCGCTCGCGAGGCTCGTTTGTGGAATTATTCGATGCGAGCGTTGAAGTCGCCAAGGGGCCGCAGTCGACGCTTTTTGGCCGCTCGGCGTTGATCGGTGCCATCAACATCGTTCAGAACAAGCCGACTTATGAGTTCGATGCAGAGATCCGCGCCGGTTACGGCAATTATGATTTCCAGCTGTTCGAAGGGTTCGTGAACATCCCATTGGCGACAGATGTCGCCGCGTTTCGCGGCGCCTTCCGCTACAAGAAACGCGACGGCTATGTAGAAAACGGCCTCGGCGGGACGGACTTTAACGGCGTTGAACTGGCGGCTTTCCGCGGCGCGCTCCGGGTCGATCCGACACAAAACTTCCGGGCAGATATTATTTTCAACTTCCAGCGTGACAACAATTCCGGCATTGCCTTCAAGAGCGGCACGTTCATTCCGTCGGGCGGCGACATCGCGCCATGGGCGGCGGCCGACCTCAACACATTCGGCGGTTTCGAAAATGACGAATCTCTCGGCGTCGAGCGTGATGTCTGGGGGATTACCGGGCTCCTGGAGTGGGCGGTCTCCGATTCCGTCACCATCAACTCCATCACGGGTTACCGCGACTTCGACTCACTGGAAATTTTCGACCCGGACGGGTTTGCGCTGCCGCTGTTTGTCTTTGGTGAGAACGCCGAGGGCGATCAGTTCAGCCAGGAACTTCGCATCAACTTCGACAATGGCGGTCCGTTCAGAGGTTTCATCGGCGCGTCATACTTCGAAGAAGACGGCTTCCAGCGCGTACCGTTGCAGTTCGACGAGCGTGTCGTACTGGGTCTTCTCGGCGGGTCGCTTTTTTCCGATCAACCGGGCGCACCGCAACCGACGCCGCCGCTTAGCAATTTCGAAAATCCCTTCCTGAAGCCGGTGCACACTGAAGAGTTCACGAATTTCGGTGAAACCGAAGCCATCGACATCTTCGCCGATGTTTCCTTCCAGGTGACGGAGCGCCTCGAACTGATCGCCGGCGCACGCTATTCAACAGAAGATAAGCGCACGGGTTTCAACGCGGGCCTTATCAATGGGCCGAGCACCATTACAGGCGGCGGCCTTTTCCTCGGCGGGTCGGTCGCCAACAATTTTAACACTGTCTTTGTGGAAGACAGTTTTGACGGATTCACCTGGCGCGCTGTCGCCAACTACGACGTGAGCGACGATCTCAATGTCTACTTCAACTATGGTCGCGGTCGCCGTCCGGAAGTGCTCGGCGTCGAGAACAATGCGGCGACGGTCGGCATAAACCTCGAAGACTTCGAGGTCATCGAAGCCGAAACGGTCAATTCCTATGAAGTTGGCGTCAAGAGCCGTTTTATGGACGGCGCCCTGCGTATCGACGCGGCGGGTTATTATTATGACTACACGAACTTCCAGTCGTCAGTGGTGAACGACATCGGCGTGCCGCAAACGATCAACGCCGGAAGCGCAGACTCAATCGGCGCGGAAGCGTTTATCCTCGCCGAACCCGCCCATTGGGCGCGTCTTTTTGCGACTTACGCCTACAATAAAGGCCGTTTTAATGATGTCGACGACCAGGGCAACGACCAAGTCTTCGCCGGCAACCAGTTCCGTCTCAGCCCGGATCATTCCTTCTCCGTCGGCGGCAGCCTGATTGCGGAGACGCCGCATGGCGTGTTCTCCCTCACGCCGACCTATGTATATCGTTCGAAAATCTTCTTCGACGACAACAACGATTTTCGCGTCAACCCGCGGAACGGCATTGAGATTCAGCCAACGGACTTCTTCCAGGATGAGTTTCAGGACGGTTATGGCATCGCGGATCTTCGTTTGCGCTTCGACGCCAGCGATGACCGCTGGAGCGCCGAGTTCTTCGTCGAAAATCTCTTTGACAAGGAATACATCATCGATGCGGGCAATACTGGCGACACATTTGGCATCCCGACTTTCATCGCCGGCGCGCCACGCTTCTTTGGGGGGTATTTGACGGTCCGCTACTAGGCGACGGGACGTTTAGAGACGGTGACGGCTCGGGCTTCAGCGCCGGGCCGTTTTCCATTTTGTGAGGAGGCGAGGGCTTGCAGAACCGGACATGAGGCCCGATCTTCGGTCCATGAACGCTGAAGAAAAAAAACGCATCTACGAGAACGCCGCAAAAGAAATTGCAGCGGTGATCGATGGCGAGCCCAACCTCACCGCGCGCATGGCGACGGTGTCCAATATCTTGCATCACGCATTTGAGCATTTTTTCTGGACAGGCTTTTACGTTGTCGATCCGGAAAAGGACGCCGAGCTGGTCGTCGGCCCTTATCAGGGAACCATGGGGTGCTTACGCATTCCCTTCGACAGAGGCGTTTGCGGTGCGGCGACGTCATCGGGCGAGACGGTGATCGTTGAGGACGTGCACGCGTTCCCCGGTCATATTGCGTGCGACGCAAACTCCCGTTCAGAGATTGTCGTGCCGGTCCGCGATGGCGATGGCGCGCTGATCGCTGTCCTCGATGTCGACAGCGACGAACCCGCCATGTTCGACGACACCGATCGTGCTGGCCTGGAGAAAATTATCGCCGAAAGTTTCCGCTAAGCGGCCGGATGAGCGACGTTTATTTAAACGTCGTCGTCGGCCGAGCGCCGCGGCGCTGTCACGCGTAAATCCGACCGGGCATTCTCAATGATCCGGCGCAGTCGGATTGGATCGTCGAGGTCGGGTAGGGTGATGACGCCAACGCCGGTGCCGCGCAGGACAAGCTGACCGAACCCGAGGATGCGTCCCCATACGGACTGTTGCAGCGTGATTTCCTCGATTTTGTTGAGGCTTACTTCCTGCGTATTGCGTGAAATCAACCCCGTCTTGTAGACGAACCGCGTCGTGGTGACGACAATCTCGGTCGTGGTGAGGATGATGAGGTGGTTGACGAGGATTATGAGCCCAGCAACCGCGCCAATGCCGGCGCACCACCAGCCGATGCGCAGGTCCGCAAAGGGAACGCCGGCGGCGAACTGGATGAAGAAAAACATCGCAAGCGTTCCGGCGCCGATCGCGAACCACATGGTTGGGAAGAAGCTATAGGTCCAGTTGAAATTTGCACGGTGGATGACTTCTTCGCCGCCCGCGAGAGTTTTTTCGACATAACCAGCCATGACCGCCCAATCCCCGCATGATAAGTTTGCTGTGTCGTCCATATAAGGCTTTGCGCCGCCTGAGGAAACAACTTCGCGCGTTGAAATGCGATGAATTGCGCGATAAGACCCGCGGCCTGATCCTTTCACAAAAGCAGATTGCCCCAAGGAGCGCCCGGTCAAGATGGCGAAATATCAATATATCTACTTCATGTCCGGCCTGACGAAAGCCTTTTCAGGCGGCAAAAAAATATTGGAAGACATACACTTACAGTTTTTCCCGGATGCAAAAATCGGGATTGTGGGCGTCAATGGCGCAGGTAAATCGACCCTCTTGAAGATCATGGCCGGCGTCGATCAGGAGTTTTCCGGCGAAGCCTACGCTGCAGACGGCGCCAAGGTGGGATTTCTACCTCAGGAGCCGGAACTCGACGCCTCCAAGACCGTCTTTGAAAACGTCATGGAGGGCGTCGGCGAGATCAAGGAAAAGATCGACGCCTTTAATGCGGTTTCCGCCGAATTGGGCGAAAATTACACCGACGAGTTGATGGAGAAAATGTCGACGCTGCAGGAGGAAATCGACGCTGCCGACGGATGGGACGTCGATTCTAAAATCGAAATGGCCATGGAGGCGCTTCGGTGCCCGCCCGGCGATTGGGCGGTGGACAAGCTCTCCGGCGGCGAAAAACGCCGCGTCGCTCTCGCGCGGCTTCTGCTCTCCAAGCCCGATCTTCTCCTGCTCGACGAACCGACGAACCACCTTGATGCGGAATCGGTCGCCTGGCTCGAACACCATTTGCGCGATTATCCGGGCGCGGTCGTGCTCGTCACCCACGACCGCTATTTCCTCGACAATGTCACCGGCTGGATTCTGGAACTCGACCGCGCCAAGGGCATCCCGTTCGAGGGCAATTATTCAAGCTGGCTCGAAGCAAAGCAAAAGCGCCTCGAACAGGAAGCGCGCGAGGAGGGTAATCGACAGAAGTCGCTCGGCCGCGAGGTGGAGTGGATTCGCTCCAGCCCGAAGGCGCGTCAGGCGAAGTCGAAGGCGCGCATCAACGCCTATGAGGAGCTTCTCAACAAGGCGAGTGCGGAGGAGATCAACACCGCGCAGATCCAGATCCCGCCGGGGCCGCGTCTTGGCGATGTGGTGATCGAGGCGGAGGGCCTTAAGAAAGCTTTTGGCGACAAGCTTCTTTATGAAGACCTGACGTTTAACCTGCCGCCGGGCGGCATTGTCGGCGTTATCGGCCCGAACGGCGCCGGTAAAACGACGCTGTTCCGTATGCTGACCGGTGATGAAAAACCCGACGAAGGGTCTTTGCGGATCGGCGAGACCGTGAAACTCGGCTATATCGATCAGACCCGCGAAGACCTCGACGGCGCTAAGAATGTGTGGGAAGAGATTTCCGGCGGGCTCGACGTGATCCAGCTCGGCAAGCGCGAAATTCCGAGCCGCGCCTATGTAAGCTGGTTCAACTTCAAAGGCGGCGATCAACAAAAGAAGGTCGCGAACCTGTCGGGCGGTGAGCGCAATCGCGTGCAGCTCGCGAAAATGCTCACCGAGGGGGCGAACCTCCTTCTCCTCGACGAGCCGACCAACGATCTCGATGTGGACACGCTGCGCGAGCTTGAAAGCGCGCTTGAAAACTTCGCGGGCTGCGCGGTGGTTATCTCGCACGACCGCTGGTTCCTCGACCGGATCGCGACGCATATTCTCGCCTTTGAGGGCGACAGCCATGTGGAGTGGTTCGAGGGGAATTTCGAAGACTATATGGAAGATAAAAAACGCCGTCTTGGGCCCGACGCCGACGTGCCGCGGCGGATCAAATACAAGCCGTTGACGCGTTGATCGAAGGTCGGTTCCATCAAGAGCCTTTGACGTTTTAAGTGGCGCGTTGAGTAATGCTGTCTGACGAAAGACTTGAGAAACTCACTGCTGGGCGTTTGTCGCTGCATCGCCATGAGCGGGCCTATGTCGCAATCATTCGGCGGGGGCGGTACACGGAGGCGGCCATCGACGGCCGTTTTAAGCTTCGGCCCGGCATGGTCGTCGTGCATCCGCGATTTCACCTGCATTCGAATGTCGTCGATGAAGAAACCTCCGTATGGAACGTTGACCTAGGCGCCGCCGACGCAGGGGGGTGGCGTGCGGTGCGAAGCGCGGCGACGGAACGCCTCGCCGCGCGCGTCGGCGCGCCGCGCTTGCCCGACATATGGGAAGCGATGGAGACAGCTGAAGACATCGCGCTTGAACCAGCGCCTAAATGGATAAAAGACCTGTCCATGCTTGACGACGCCTGTTTCTCAGATGTGCGCCGCAACGTCGGCCGCGAACACGCGCACCGCACATTTGCGCGATATTTCGGGATGCCGCCCGGGCGCTTCCGGCGCGAACGACGACTGCAACGCGCGATTGGCCTTATGACGTCGCGGATGGACCTGGCGACAATCGCCGTCGAAACAGGCTTCGCCGACCAGAGCCACATGACACGCCTTTTTAAACGCGAACTCGGCGTGACGCCGGCGCGTTTTCGGAAAACAGTCACACCCGTTCAAGACGAGGCTGTTGACGGTCTGTAATTTCCATTCTCATGGAACGACGTACATTCTTCACTACCGCGATTGCCGCTGCTTCAGGCATCGGCCCTTTTTTCGCTCTCAATGCGTGCGCTGGCGGCGGCGCTCGGCTTGATAGTTCAGGCAAGACGCAGTGGCGCATTCTCTCTTCAATCGGCCTCGATGCGGGGTTTGCTCTCGCCATCGCCGGCGCAGGGGACGATGTCCTCCAGGCGAAAAAGCACAAAAACCGACGTGAGCCTTTGCGCGAAGCGATGGGAGAAACCGCTGTCGCCGCCGCGGAAAAGCTGATGGCCGAGATGAAAAGCAGCGGCGTCGGCGTCCCCGGCGCTCAACTCGCATTGCTTGCATCCACTGGCGATGTCGCGTCCATTGAAGGTGTTATCGATACGTTTGCGCAAGAGGGTGTCTTTGCACGACGTTTCGAGGGCTCCCGTTTTTTCCAGAAACCGGGCGCCCTTGAAGCACTAGAAAGACGCCGCCCGTTTATGGCTGCGGCCTATGAAGCGCTAGCGAGCAGCGGATTCGAACGGTTCTGGCGCGCTTATGAGGAAGCAAAGCTTCAAACAGCGGCGTCGAGGATCGCTGATGAACTTGCGCATGTCGATGTAATTACCGAATGCAAACGATATCTTTCGACGCCGCTCGATCCTCGGATTACGATTTATTTGAGCGAGTTCAGTGAGCCTCACGGCATCCGGATCGTCGGGCAGCGGTTTATCACAAGCCCGAATTACGACACGCGGATCGTACGCCGAAATGCGGCGCACGAAATGCTTCATCCTCTCTTAAACAACGAGCGCCCGGAAACTCAAAGGATCCTGTCACATCTCGCAGGCGATCCGCTTCTTTTGGCTATTGTTGAAAAATCCAACCCCGCTTTCGGATACTCGTCCATACGCGGGCTCGTGGAGGAAGGCGCCGTTCAGGCGCTGGAGGCGGTAATCAACGAGCGTCTCCGTCAGGAGCGTGAACCGGCTGCCTATTGGCGTAAGCAGGATGGCGGCATGCATCTCTTCGCGGCCGCAACGTATCATCTCATGAAGGAAACTGGTTTTGCGCAAATCGGCGGCGATATGCTTTCTTGGCTTGATCGAGAAGTGGGCCGAAGGCGCCTTCGGGGGAGCGACTTGCAGCAGCGTGCTGAAGCGATCGTTGGACGTGAAGCGGTTAGCGCTTGGCTCGGCGGGTAATGGGACGCCGTGCCGACCGCCGATGGATCAGCGACAAGCCTGAAGAACCGCGCAGGAGTTTTTTTCATCAAGTGCAATGCACGGCTTTTTAAAAAAACAAACTATTATCATAAGGTTATGTCGTATTTCGTTGATTTTAAGCGATAAACCCGTTGCTGGCTGCGGGAGCACCCATTTTTCGGCTCGAAATGCGGGTAATTCCCGCGTAATATGCTATTAACCATTCGAAGAATCTTTCGCGGAGGGGTGTTCCATGGCGGTAGCGGCGAATTTTAAATCCGGGAAACTGAAGGCGGCGCTTTTTCTGGCGGCGTGCACAGCTGGACTGGCGACGCCTGCGGCGGCGAACCGCTGCGGCAATGCGTTGTCCATCGATGCGCCGACGACGCTCTCGCGGGTGGCGCGCCAGTGCAATGTTTCTCTTGCTGAATTGAAGAGCGCCAATCGCGGTGTCGATCCTGCGAATGTGCGCCCGGGCGAACGGCTCGCGATCCCTGATGAGGGCGGGCCGGTCCTGTCGCTTGCGGCGCCCGCCGAGGAAACGCCGGCTGCGAACGCTGGAACCTCAAACCCGCATCCCTACATCGCCAGCGATTATGCGCCGGTTACGGACGATCCATATCGTGACAACGATCTATACGAAGTTGAAAGCACGTGGCGCGATGCGCGCAGCGACGCCTACCGCATTCGTGTGCGCGACCAGCGGGTGTCTCGCGAGTATCCCGCCTGGCTCGCGCCCGAACCCAAATCGGGCGGGCATTACTCCGGCAATGATCGCCTGAGCTATCAGCAACGTTCTAAACTGCGGCTCGCGGCGGCCAATAACACGGCGCGGTTCGCGAACCAGCCGGCTGCGCCTTTCGCCAATGGCGACACGGCGTCGGTGACGCTGGTTGAGTGCGACATGCTGCGCGATCAGAATGGGGCGAGGCTCCATGAAGTGCGTAAGATCATGACATCGCCCGGCGCGACCTATGTCGCCATCGACGAAAAACCGAATGGCGCCCGCGAGTGTACTATCCAGAAAGCGTCGGTGACGAAGGGCGGCGGTCATAGCGGCCAGGCGCTTTATCCCTCCGGCGAGCCCGGCGTGCCGCTCGCACGGTTCACTGATAATACCCTTTCTTCTTCCTCAGGTTGGCCGCGCCAGTCGAGCCGGGCGATCAACCTGTCCTTGGCGCCAGCGGCGCCGTCCGTGAAGATGGCGCCGAGCCCCGTGTCAAACGTCGCGGCGTCGAATTTCTCGCTTCAAGGCAATGTCGTCGCTGTAAGCGATGGATGCCTGATTTTGCGCACTGACGACGACGATCTTTGGCGCCTCGCGGCTGCGCCGCCCACCGGCGATCTTCTCGGCAAGCATGTAACGGTCTGGGGCGTTCCCGCTGCGGCTGCCGCATGCGGCGGCGGCCCGGCGATGACAGTAAGCCATGCTGTTTATGCAGATCCTGTCGGTAAGCGGTAAGTAAGAATTAGGCAATCTGACTTTTTGTCAGGCCAAGCTTTAGCAGCAAGCGCCTGAAGTCGGCGCGTCCTCGCCAAACGGCGATATGGCGCCGCATCCCGGGAAGACGCCGTAATGGGTTTTCCCGTTTCCGAGGAAATCGAAATAGGGCGCAAATCGCGTTTCACTCAGCATACGGTTGGTATTGCCGCAAACGGGAAAGACGCGTCCTTTTTCCATGAAATGATGCGCGTCGAGCGTAAACGCATTTTCGCTATGCTTTACGCCGCCCTTGTAGACGACTGCCTGCCCATAGTCTTCGCATGAGGACTCAAGCCCATCGATCTTGAAAAGCCGGTATGTGGCGGAATGTAATGCAGCGGGAGCGAGGCGCGCGCGGAGCACTGTATTGTTGATGCCGAGCGGCCGGTCCGTCACAAGGCGCGGATCGGCGAAGCCTGCGGTTTTCGCGATTGACAGAAAATCGTTCCAGTAAAGCGCGCCGCCGAGGCATTCGCCCTGTGCAACCGGGTCATTGCGCAGATCGTCGCCAAGGCGCCGATCTGCATAAACGTCTGAGAAATAGAATTCGCCGCCGGGTTTTAAAAGCGCGTGGGCGGCTGCGAAAACCGACGGTTTGTCCGCAACGAGATTAATGACGCAGTTCGAGACGATGACATCGAACGAACCCAGCTCAAGGTCGAGATCGGCGAGCCTTTCAATGTCGCCCTCCAGAAAATCGACATTCGAGAAGCCAAACTTCTCCGCATGCCAGTCCTTGTGGGCGCGCGCGACAGCGAGTTGCTCCGGGGTCATATCGACGCCGACAACGCGCCCCGTCGGCCCCGCAAGCTGAGAAAGCGCATAAACGTCCTGTCCGGCGCCAGACCCGAGATCGAGGATCGACGCGCCCTCAAGCGCGAGCGGCGCAATAAGTCCGCAGCCGTAGTATTTCGCAGCAACGTCCGGATGAATGTTGGCGAGGATCGGCTTCAGATAGTCTTCTATATCGCCGACGGTGCAGCAGGCGTCGGTTTGCAGGTCTGCCGACGATTGCAGCACTTTTCCGTAGTAGGATTTTACATTGTCCTGAATGTTCATGAACCGAGAGCCTCAGCGATAATGACGCATGGCCGCGCGCCGCGCCTTGCAGATTTTTAACAATTATCGTCATCGCCGGTTTTGAGATGAGGTTCAAACGAAAGCGTGCGGGATGGCGCAATTGTGACGGCAGGCGGGCCGGCATTCTTATTTTAATCCGATGCGCGCGGGCGAAAAATCGCCCAGAAGTCACCGCAACCCGGCTGCGTTCTTCCCCTAGATGCGCTAGGATCTTCAAGGCCAATGGTGGGAAGTTGAGCAAACGTCATGCGTATCGGCAGATTTGAAACGAGGGTGCGTGCGCGCATCGCGTCGCGGCTTGACGACGCCGTGCGCGATTATCTGCGCGATGGCGTCCTTTCCAACGTCGATTTTGCTGCGCCTCATGGGGAGCCTTCTTTGACCGCCCCCAACTCGGTGTCCTGGCGGATCTTTAAAAACCCCGTTTCGCTCTTTATCGGCGGCGTTACAGCGGTGTTACTTGAGTTCGCAGAGCCCCGCGTCAGAACCGGCGTCTGGGATCACTCGACGTTCCGCGTCGACCCTGTGACGCGCATGAAGCGCACAGGGCTCGCCGCCATGGTGACAGTCTATGGCGCAAGGAGCGTCGCCGAACGCATGATCGCCGGCGTCAACCGAATGCATGGGAGGGTCGCCGGCGTTACGCCCGACGGAACGCCTTACACCGCGACGGACCCGGACCTCTTGGCCTGGGTGCACGCAACGGCGAGTTTCGGGTTTCTTGAGGCCTACCACACCTATGTGGCGCCATTGAGCGACGCGGACCGCGACCGGTTTTACGCCGAGGGCGGCGCGGCGGCGGCGCTCTATGGCGTTAGGGAGCGTCCGCAGTCAGTCGAAGAGCAACGCGCCTATTTTGCTGCGATGACGCCGAAGCTCGAACGCTCCGACATCGTCTTCGAGTTCCACGATATCATGCGTCGGGTTTCGGCCCTGCCGCCGCCGGCGCAGATCGCGCAGCGCCCGCTTGTGCGCGCGGCTGTCGATCTTTTGCCGGCGGATGTTCGGGACATTCTGGGGCTCGATGCGTCTTACGGCCTGCGTCCCCTAGAAGGCAGGTTGGTGCGCCGCATGGGGAAGAGAGCCGATCTGATTATTTTGCCGTCCAGTCCGCCTGCCATGGCCTGCGCGCGGCTCGGGCTGCCCAAAGACTATCTTATACGGCGCCACTGATCCAACCGCCCATTCTTGCCGCACTCATGAAGCGGATTTAAAACCACATGAGGACAGAACCCGGTTAAACGGGTCTAAATCGTATTCGTCATTGCGGCGTTCTCGGGCGCGGCGTGATGACGCCTCGGAGGAATGACGTATGGCGGAAACTAGGACCGAAGCTTATCGGCAGTCCTACAGGGAAGAGGGCTACTGTCTGATCAAGTCGCTCTTTTCACCTGCCGTCTCCGCGAGACTGGTGGCGGATGTTGGGGAAGATATTCATCGTGTCGGCGTCGATAAGTTTCTAGGGCAAACCTCAATCCACTCGCATCCGGGGATCGAGATTTATTCCCATCACTATAAGATGCTTAACACCCTGCAATGGGGCGTGACGGCGCTCATGCGGGACATCACGGGCGTCGCGACGCTCGAGCCCAGCTTCGGATATTTCCAGATCTACGGTGCAGGCAACCGCCTTTATGTTCATTCTGACCGGGCGTCGTGCGAGCATTCCATGTCGGTCACGCTCGCCTATTCGGACGGCGAGCCTTGGGATCTCGTCGTCTCTAAATCGCTCGTCGATCATTCTTTGCCCGAGGAGGGCAAGAAAGTCGGTGAGACATTTGACGGCGAAGACTATCATCGGGCGTCCATGGCGCCCGGGGATGCGGTCGCGTATCCGGGCCATGATCGGCGCCACGGACGCCTTGAACCCAACCCCAATCGCTGGTCGGCGCATATCTTTCTGCATTGGGTCGACGGCGCCGGCGAAAATGCGGGGCTCGCCTTCGATGGCAAGGATCGCGACACTGCAATCGACTTCAACATCCCGCGCGCCTGACAGAAGGCGCTGCAAAAGCCTTTCGGTTTGCGCGCCGCGCGCAACCGGCTTAAGGAAGCGCCCGTGATATTGCATCAGGGTTTCCATGACCGCCATTACGCCAGAAATCGTCGCCGAACACGGCCTTAGCGAAGAAGAATACGAGCGCGTGAAAGCGCATATGGGCCGCGAGCCTAATATGCTGGAACTCGGCATATTCTCGCTAATGTGGTCGGAGCACTGCTCCTACAAATCTTCCCGCAAGCATCTGAAGAAGCTGCCCACATCGGCCCCGTGGGTCATTCAGGGGCCGGGCGAGAACGCCGGCGTCATCGATATTGGCGAGGGGCTGGCCGCCGTCTTCAAGATGGAAAGCCACAACCATCCGAGCTTTATCGAGCCCTATCAAGGTGCGGCGACGGGCGTCGGCGGCATCATGCGCGATGTCTTCACCATGGGCGCGCGGCCGGTCGCGAATATGAACGCGCTGCGCTTCGGCGCGTGGGCGCATCCCAAAACCCGTCACCTGGTGAGTGGCGTGGTCGCCGGCATCGGCGGCTATGGCAACTGCATGGGCGTGCCGACCGTCGGCGGGGAAACCAATTTCGACGCGGGCTATAACGGCAACATTCTCGTCAACGCCATGACCGTCGGCGTCGCCGATAAAAACAAGATCTTCTATTCGGCCGCGCGCGGCGTCGGTAATCCGGTTGTTTATGTTGGCTCTAAGACCGGGCGCGATGGTATTCACGGCGCGACCATGGCGTCGGCGGAATTCGACGATGCATCAGAGGAAAAACGTCCCACCGTTCAGGTTGGCGATCCGTTTACGGAAAAACTTCTCCTTGAAGCGTGTCTTGAACTGATGGCGCTCGACGCGATTGTGGCGATACAGGATATGGGCGCGGCGGGCCTTACATCCTCGTCCGTGGAAATGGCGGCGAAGGGCGGGCGCGGCTTTGATCTCAATCTCGATACTGTACCCCAGCGCGAAGAAAACATGACCGCGTATGAAATGATGCTGTCCGAAAGCCAGGAGCGCATGCTCATGGTGTTACGGCCCGGGCGGGAAGACGAGGCGCGTGCGATTTTCGAAAAATGGGCGCTCGACTTTGCTGTCATCGGCGAAACCACGGACACCGGCCGTCTCGTCATCCGCCATCATGGCGAGGTTGTCGGCGATATGCCGGTGAAACCGCTTGCGGACGCTGCGCCGGAATATGATCGCCCTGCCGCAGCGCTTGAAAAACCGGCTCTCCTTGAAGACCCGGAAGTCTCTTTCAAAGAGGCAGAGGCGGTAATACGCGCGCCCGGCAAATCAGAAAAGGAAATGACGCGTATCGCGCAGACCCTGATCGACGACCGTCTTTCCGATGGCGCGCTTGTCGGCGGCGTCGGGCTGACAGCGCGGAACGGCGAGGCGCGCATCTATGTGCGCTCGACGCCGGGCGGCGTTTCGTTCGACGGTTTCGCCGATGCGGCGCGGAACCTCGCCGCCGCCGGTATGGTCGAGACCGCCGAGGTCGAGCAGAACGAAGAAGTCGTTTCCCTTGCGGAGGAAGCGGGCGGCGATACGTTCCTGACGGCGCTTGCAAAACTGATGGCGACGCCGAACTTATGCTCGCGGAGCTGGATCTGGCGGCAATATGACTACACCGTGATGGGCGACACCGTTATCGCGCCGGGCGGCGATGCGGCCATTGTGCGGGTGCACGGAGCAAATCGCGGCCTGGCGATCTCGACCGATGTCACGCCGCGCTATGTGAAAGCGGACCCCCATGAGGGCGCCAAGCAGGCCGTGGCGGAGACCTACCGCAATATCTGCGCAACAGGCGCGGCGCCGCTCGCGGTGACAAACTGCCTTAACTTCGGCAACCCGGAACGTCCGGAAATTATGGCGCAGCTTGTCGGCGCCATCGAAGGGATGGGCGAGGCGTGCGAAGCGCTTTCATACCCCGTTATTTCCGGGAATGTTTCTCTCTATAACGAAACCAAGGGCGAGGCGATCCCGCCGACGCCGGCGATCGGCGGCGTCGGCGTGATTGACGACGCGACCAAGGCAGTCAGGGTTGGCGGCGCCGAAGCGGGTGAAGAGCTCTTGGCGATCGGCATCACGCGCGGGCATCTCGGCCAATCTCTTTACATGAGGGAACTGTTCGGGATCACTGACGGCGCACCGCCGCCCGTCGATCTCGAGGGCGAGCGCAAGACCGGGGAACTCATTCGTAAACTGATCGCTGAAGGACTGGTGACGGCGTGTCACGATGTATCCGATGGCGGGCTTCTGGTCGCTGCGGCGGAGATGGCGCTGGCGGCGGGGCGCGGGCTCAACCTGCAAACGCCGGTTAAAGCGCGCAAGGCCGCCTTCTGGTTCGGCGAAGACCAGGGCCGCTATCTCGTTGCGACGGCGCCGGCCGCCGTGGACACCGCGCTCCTCAAGGCGGCGATGGAGGGCGTCCAGGCCTCGAAAATCGGCCGTTTCGGCGGTCCCGACATATTGCTGGATGACAAAGATGCGCTCTCGCTCCTTGATCTTTCAGACCTTTTCGAAGCCGCGCTGCCTGACTACATGAATGGCGACATCACAACGGAGACACCCCCCATGCCCATGGCCGCCGACGACATCAAAGCGCTGATCCTCGAAGCGCTGCCCGACGCCGACGTCGAAATTGAAGATCTCGCCGGCGATGGCGATCACTATCGCGCGCGCGTCATTTCGGCGGCGTTCGCCGGCAAAAACCGGGTGCAACAGCATCAGCTTGTCTACAAAGCGCTGAAAGGGCGCATGGGCGGTGAGCTTCATGCGCTTGCCCTGGAGACCGAGGCGCGGGAGTAAGCCCGCGTAAGCCCGCGTACTTTTCACAAAAGGCCAAGGACGAGGATCGTGCCGATCCCGGCTGGCGCGAGATAACGCAAGACAATCCGCCAGGCCGCGAAGGCTTTCGGGCCAAGCCCTGATAATTCGCGCCGCATCACGTCGCGCGGTGCGATCCAGCCGGCGAACACCGCTGCAAGAAAACCGCCTACCGGCATCGCGATATGACCGGCGAGGAAGTCGATCTGCTCGCTTAGGTGCGGCACGACAATGCTCGCCGCGCCGATGGCCCAGGCAATCGCGCCGAAAATGTAAACCGCATTGCGTCGCGGCAGGCGCAGCTGTTCTTCGCCGACGACCGAGGCCAGCAACAACATCGCCATGGATGAGGTGATCGCCGCGACGAAGGCGAGGGCGAAAAAGAGCCCGCCAATCGCCTGGCCAAAAGGCATGGTTGCGAAAGCCGCCGGCATCGCCTGAAAAATAAGCCCCATGCCGGCGGCTGGATCGAGCCCGGCGGCGAACACGACGGGAAAAATCATCAGACCCGCGATGATCGCGACGCCCGTGTCCGCGCCGGCGATAATAGCGCCATTGGCGACGATGTTTTCGTCGCGGTTTAAGAAGGCGCCGTAGGTAATCATGACGCCGCCGCCAACTGCGACCGAGAAAAATGCCTGCCCGAGCGCCGCAAGCGCGACAGAAGGCGTCAGCTCCCCAAAGCGCGGCGAGAAGAGATAGGTGAGCGCGCGTTCCCCGGCGCCGCTGGTCAGTGCATAGATGCTAAGACCCGCAAGCATCAGGAAAAAGAGCGGCATCAAGAATACGGTGAAGCGCTCGATGCCGCCGCGCAGACCGCGAACAACAACAAAAACTGTCGCCGCCATAAACGCTGTATGCCACAAAAGCGCGTGGGAAGACCCTGCGTAAAGCGGCAGGTCCGCAGCGCCGCCGCCGTTAAAAACGCCGAGAAACGCCATGACCGCATAGGCGACAATCCGGCCGGCGATGACGCTGTAGGTGGTTAAAACGAGATAGCTTGCCAACACGCCGATGAGACCGACGGCGCCCCACAACCGTGTGTGTCCGGCGTCGACGGCGAGGGTCGCCGTTGATCCGACTGCGGATCGCCCTTTTGCGCGGCCAACGGCAAGCTCGCCAATCATCACGGGGTAGACGATAAGCGCGACGCATAGAAGATAAACGACGACGAACGCCGCACCGCCGTTCTGTCCGGTCTGGAACGGAAAACGCCACAGATTGCCGAGGCCGACAGCCGCGCCGATGGAAGCGATCAGAAACGCAGCACGCGAAGTCCATCGCCGAGGCGGCTTCGTTTTGTCGGCTGGCGTTTCAAGACCGCTCATGGGCGCTTTCCTCACTATCTGGCTGGCGCCCCTTGCAGGCGCTTCTTTTGTTTCGCGCCGCACACGTGATCAGGTGTTTGCGGCTTTTTGTCTATCGAAAAAGCCGCCTGGATCGCGCTTCATCGCTCGGCGCACTGTAGACGCAAAGAGCGGGCTCTACTAGATTTAAGGCGCTTCGACGCCAGCTTCCTTTTTGCAAGTTCCAGGAACGATCTTCATGAAATCTGCTCATCTGTCTCTTAAACGAATCGCCGGTCTTGCGGCGCCGTTCTTCTTCGTGGCCTGCGCCGGCGAACAAGAAAATGCTGATGGTGTTTCCGGCGAAGCGAACGCATCGTCGCCCGTCGCTGCTGAAAGTACAGCAAGCGATGCAAAGGCGTCACCGGCGGATTTCGTCTCGGCCTGGGATGAGCGCAGGGCGGAGAACCGCCCCGATCCTTTCACCTACGCCAATTATGACACGGTGCGCGTCTCCAACGTAGATCTCGACCTGACGGTTTCATTCGACGACAAAGTCATGCGCGGTTCAGCGGAGCTTGATCTTGAGTATATAGAGCCGGGCGCTGACAAAATCATTCTTGATACAAATGACCTTGCCATCAGCGTTGTCGAGGCGTGGATGGACGGCGCATGGGCGCCGACGGCTTTCTCGCTCGGCGCGAACGCCCCGCTTCTGGGCGCGCCGCTTGAGGTGACGCTGGAAGGCGCGCCGGAAAAAATACGGGTAACCTATGAAACAAGCCCTGAGGCGGAAGGGCTGCAATGGCTGACGCCAGCGCAGACGGCCGGGAAGGAACATCCGTTTCTCTTCAGCCAGTTCCAGCCGCTTTATGCGCGCACCATGGCGCCTCTGCAGGACACGCCTGCGGTGCGGATCACGTACTCCGCGCGCATCAGGACGCCGGAGGCGCTGACGGCAATCATGAGCGCGTCGCAGGACGAGGGGCCGCGTGACGGCGATTATACATTTGAGATGCCCCAGGCGATCCCGTCCTACTTGCTGGCCATTGCCGTCGGCGACATCGAGTTCAAAGCCATCAACGATCATATCGGCGTCTATGCGGAGCGCGATATTCTCGACGCCGCCGTCGCAGAATTTGAAGATACACCGCTTATGGAAGAGGCCAATGCGCGCCTTTACGGACCTTATCGATGGGGCCGCTACGACATGATCGTCCTGCCGCCAAGCTTTCCTTTTGGCGGCATGGAAAATCCGCGCCTTTCCTTTTTGACGCCGACGCTCATCGCCGGCGACAAAAGCCTAACCAATGTTGTCGCGCATGAGTTGGCGCACTCCTGGTCAGGTAATCTCGTCACAAACGCGACCTGGCGTGACGCGTGGCTCAATGAGGGGTTCACGTCGTACGTTGAAAATCGGATCATGGAGGACCTTTACGGCGACGAGCGGGCGACCATGGAGCGGACCTTGGATCTTGCAAGCCTCAAACGCGATGTTGCGGAAGCGGCGCGCCCCGAACTGACGGCGCTGAAAATGCCGGTAGACCTTGCCCATCCGGATGACGCCTTCTCTCAGGTCGCTTATGCCGGCGGCATGTTCTTCCTGAAATTCCTAGAGGAACGGTTCGGCCGTGAGACGTTCGATCCGTTTATCAAGTCCTATTTCGATGAGTTCGCCTTTAAAAGTATTGGTACGGAGGATTTCCTGGCGTTCTTTGAGCAGAACCTCTGGGCGCAAAATCCGGATGCGGTCACAAAAGAAGAAATCGACGCCTGGATTTACGAGCCCGGGCTGCCCGAAACGTTAACGGAGCCGACGTCAGACGCCTTCGATAAGGTTTCGATGCAGCAAACCGCCTGGCTCGGCGGCGGCGATGTCGGCGGGATCGAAACCTCGCAATGGACAACCCATGAGTGGCTGCATTTTATCAATACGTTGCCGGAGGATCTCAGTCTCGATCATTTTGCGGCGCTCGATGCGCGGTTCGGTCTTTCCGAGGCGCAAAACGCGGAAATCGCCAATGTCTGGTATTTGAAAGCGATTGCGGGCGGCTATGAACCGGCGCTTGCGCCGCTGGAGGCGTTTTTGATTCGCGTGGGACGCGGCAAGTTCATTTACCGCCTTTATCAGACGCTGATCGACAATGATCGCCGTGACTGGGCGGCGCGAGTCTATCAAACGGCGCGGCCCGGATATCATCCGATTGCTCAAAAGCGGATCGACGAGATTTTCGAGCCCGCCGAGTAGCGAACCTCGAATGCGCTAAGCGCCCTGAAGAGCCGCCAGGAGCATCTCAAGCGCCGCTTCAACCGTGTTTGCACGGATGGCGCGGCGCCCTTCATCAGGGAAAACCCTGCGTTCGGTTTTTGTCGGGCGGCCTTCTTGCGCGACGCCAAACCAGACAAGGCCGACAGGCTTTTCTTCTGTGCCGCCGCCGGGTCCCGCAACGCCGGTGACAGAAACGGCCAACGCAGCGTTTGAGCGGGCAAGCGCGCCATCGGCCATAGCCGCGGCGACTTCGCCGCTGACCGCGCCGTGGGCTGCGATCAAGTCGTGCGGTACACCGAGCATTTCGTTTTTCGCTTCGTTCGAATAGGTCACGAAGCCGCGGTCGAAGGCGGCGGACGAGCCTGCAATGTCCGTGAGCGCGCCCGCAATCATGCCGCCGGTACAGCTTTCCGCTGTCGCAATCAGGGTCTTTCTTTCAATAGCGGTTGCGATCACGCGCGCGCTTAAATCGAGAACACTCATGGAACTGGCGCCACCTCCTGCGTCGCTTATGCGGTCAACGGCAGAGCGACCGTGGCCGTCGCGAGCGACGCGATCCCTTCGCGCCGCCCCGTGAACCCGAGTTCTTCCGACGTCGTCGCTTTGACGGATATACGCGCTTCATCAATAGCGAGAATTTCGGCTAGGCGCGCGCGCATAGCGGCGCGATGCGGACCGATCTTTGGGGCTTCGCATATGAGCGTCACGTCGCAATGAGTGATGGCGCCGCCTTTCTCCAGAACCAGATCGCGCGCCTTTTTCAAAAAGACGTCCGATGGCGCGCCTTTCCATTGTGGATCAGAAGGCGGGAAATGATCGCCGATATCGCCCTCAGCAATTGCGCCCATTATCGCATCCGTCAGCGCGTGCATGCCGACATCGGCGTCGGAATGCCCCTTGAGCTTTGCATCGTGGTCGATATCGACGCCGCAGAGCGTGACTTTGTCGCCAGGCTCGAACGCGTGGACGTCGTAGCCGCTGCCGGTGCGGTATTCGCGGAGCGTTGCTTCCCGGCTCGCCTGTCGGCTGAGCAATGTTTCGGCCATGCCAAAGTCCTCCGCCTGGGTAATTTTCATGTTGTCCGGCGCGCCGGGGACGAGCGCGACCGCAAGGCCCGCCGCTTCCGCCACGGCTGCGTCGTCTGTCAGCGTTTCTCCCGCTGCTTTTTCGTGGGCGGCGATAATCAGATCGTATTTAAACCCTTGCGGGGTTTGCGCGCGCCAGAGGGCGTCGCGCGGCACCGTTGTATCGATCCGCGCTGCGCTTGCGCCCGCATCTTTATCGAGCGCACGCTTGATGGTGTCATGGACGGGCAGGGCGGCGATCGCGCCATCATGTGTATCTAGCGCGGCGATCACGCGGGAAATCGTCTCGGCGTCGACGAAGGGACGCGCGGCGTCGTGAATGAGGACGCACGCTGGGTTCCGCTCTTTAAGGCTTTCAAGGCCGAGGCGCACGCTGTCCTGACGTTCCGCGCCGCCATTAACCGGTTCGAGGAGTTTATCGCGGGCTGCGACATCGTCGATGGCGCGGGCGTATTCGTCCCCGTCGTCGCGGTGAATGATGATCCTTACAAAGTCTATTTGCGGGTGCTTTAAAAACGCATCGACCGTTCGCGCCAGAACAGTGCGGCCCGCAAGCGGACGATATTGCTTCGGGCCCCCGGCGCCGGCGCGCGCGCCGCGGCCTGCGGCGACGATGATGGCGATGGTCGGGGCGTTCATCATAAATGCGAGCAATGGGTCTGCGGGTTTTACTTGGCCGCTGTTTAGCTGTTAAAAACCGCCAGCGCCATTCCTTTAAGGTATCATGCTTTCTATCGCCGGCATCGACTTGAAAAACAACGTCATCGCGGCGCCCATGTCGGGCGTCAGCGATTTGCCGTTCCGGCGCGCGGCGCACCGGTTCGGCGCGGGCGCAGTCGTCTCGGAGATGACCGCCTGCCGCGAACTTGCGCATGCGCGCGCCGATGTCGTGCGTCGCATCGCGGACGACGGTGAGATTTTCCCATTCATTGTTCAACTCGCCGGCCGCGAAGAACGGTGGATGGCGGAGGGCGCCAAGCTCGCAGAGGCCGCCGGCGCAGATATCATCGACATCAATATGGGCTGCCCGTCGCGGCAGGTGACGGGCGTCGCTTCCGGCTCCGCACTGATGCGCGATCTCGATCACGCCTTGCGGTTGATCGAGGCGACGGTTGCCGCCACATCGAAGCCCGTGACCGTGAAAATGCGGCTCGGCTGGGACTGGTCGAGCCTCAACGCGCCGGAGCTTGCGTCCCGGGCCGAAGCCGCGGGCGCTGCGATGCTCACCGTCCATGGGCGCACGCGAAACGACTTCTTCAATGGCGTCGCCGATTGGGGGGCGGTTAAGGCTGTGACAAGCGCAGTCGATATCCCAGTGATCGTGAATGGCGACATTGATTGCGTCGATGCGGCGCGCGCGGCGCTCGATGCGTCCGGCGCCGATGGCGTTATGGTGGGGCGGGCCTCAATCGGCCGGCCCTGGCTCGTAGGCGCCATTGCCGCGGCCCTGAACACCGGCGGGCCGGCCGTTCGCCCTTCCGTCGACACGGAGCGGGACGCCGTCATCACTCATTATGAGGAAACAGTTGCTCATTACGGGACTGGCCTCGATCGCGCGCCGCTGGGCGTGCGCATGGCCCGCAAGCATCTCGCCGCCTATGTGGAAAACGCACCGCTAGAAATGGCGCCGGAACAGCGCCGGGTGCTGCGTGGATCCATTTGCCGGCTCTCAGCGCCGGCGGACGTCATGCGCGCCCTTCAGGCGCTTTATGACGGCGACATAGATGCCGCCATGAAAGACGCAGCCTAGGGGCTGCGGCCGTAGATGCGACTTTTCTGCAACATGGGTGTTGATTTTTTGCAACAATAGACGCAGCATCCATTCGATTCGGATCGTTCTTCGCGCCGTGTCCGTCGCGGCGCGGCGTTTGCATCGCAGAAGGCTGGAAGAACATAGGAATCAGGGGGGATTGGCAGGCGAGCGCCCGGGATAGATGATTTCGGCGCGCGTCAGATTGCGGAATCCTTGGTGAGGCGCGGCGAGCGTTGAGTTTAAATAGTAAACAGCCTGGAGCGTCGGATATCGGCGATGGCGGCGCGGCGCGCACCGATGGAGCGGCGCCGAGTGCGGCCATGCCGACATGGGCGCTTTCAAACACCGCCGCTGCGGCCGCGCTGACGGGCGCAGGCGTTGTCGCCTTTTTTACAACTTGGTTTCTGATGTCGCCCCTGGTCGAGCGTGTCGATCGCTCGTTCCTGATGGCGATGATTATCGGCAATGTGGTGATCGCCGCGGGGTTCGCGCTTCTGGTGGGCTTCCGGCTTTTCCATGTCTGGTCGGACCGGCGTCACCGCGTCGCCGGCGCCCGCACGCATCTTCAACTCGCCGGATTGTTCTCGGCTGTGGCGGTCATTCCCTCGGCCGTGGCGTTTCTGTTCGCGTTTACGATTTTGCGTGTCAGCCTGAACGACGTCTTTTCAGAGCGCATGGACGACTATGTGCAAAACGCCATCGGGGTTTCGAACACATATTTTCAAGAGCAGGCCAACGACGCCGGCGTGAACATCGAGCAGATCGCGTTCGATCTGAATCAGCGTCAGGGACTGGTGCTATTTCCCATTCAGTTTCGCCGTTATCTGTCCGATCAGGCGTTCGTGCGCGGCCTCGCGGGCATCGTCGTCATGGACGGTGAGCGGCGCATGCTGAGCCAGGCGAAATTCGTCGATGCGCAGTTCAATCTGCCGTCGCCGGAGGTTTTCGATCAGGTCGATAAAACCGGGGTTCCCGGCGCGCCAGCGCGCGACAGGGGCAACTTCGATCTAAATGACACCGACAAGATCGATATGTTCCGCACGCTTTATAAAACCGACGATTTCAATGGCGGCTACATATTGACGTATAAGGTGGTCAGCCCGGTGATGTCGGAGCGCCTTATTGGCGTGCGCGATATGCTGCGCGACTGGGAATCGGCAAAACTCTCCCGCTCGCGCCTGGAGCGGGTCTTCCTCGCCGGTTACATCGTCCTTGCGGTGATCATTCTGTTCGGCGCCATCTGGCTCGCGCTCTGGGCGGCGACGCGGATCGTCCGGCCCATCGGGCGTCTTGTGACCATGGCCGAGCGCGTTTCCGGCGGCGCCCTCGATGCGCGCGTTGAGGTTCACAAGGAAGACGGCGAACTCGGCGCGCTAGCGCGCGCCATGAACCACATGACGGCGCAACTCCAGACCCAGCGCGACGACCTGATCGATACGAACCGCCAGTTCGACAATCGACGTCGCTTTACCGAAGCGGTGTTGTCAGGGGTTTCGGCCGGCGTGGTCGGCGTTGGCGCAGACAGGCGCATCACCATTGCGAACAAATCTGCCGCCGAGCTTCTCGGCGAGGATACGAGCCGTCTCACCGGCGCGGAAATCGCTAGCCTTGCGCCGGAAATCAGCGACCTCCTTGAAGCGGCGAGCCGTTCGCCGTTCCAGACCACCGGCGAGCAGATCGATATCGTCCGCCAGGGACGCATTCTCACCCTGAATGTGCGGATCGAAAAAGACGTGGTAGAGGGCGCGGAAAACTTTGTCGTGACGTTTGACGACATCACCCAGCTTATCTCCGCGCAGCGCAATGCGGCCTGGGGCGACGTCGCGCGCCGCATCGCTCATGAAATTAAAAACCCGCTGACGCCGATCCAGCTTTCCGCCGAGCGGCTGCGGCGTAAATATCAGGACGAAGTCGTCTCGAACCCCGAAGTGTTCGACCGCTGTACGGAGACGATCATCAGGCAGGTCAAGGACATCGGCCATATGGTCAATGAGTTTTCTTCTTTTGCGCGGATGCCGAAACCGAAGATCGAACAGCAGGAAGTGCGCGAATTGATCCAGTCTGCCGTCTTCCCGCAGAAAGTCGCGTTCCCCGAGATCGACTATCGCGTGGAAACGCCCGACGCGCCGGTGCTTGCCGATTGCGACGGGCGATTGATCGTCCAGGCGATCACCAACCTTTTAAAGAACGCGGGCGAATCCGTCAGCGCACGCGTCGGCGATAGTCAAGATACGTCGAAGGGCGTAATTTCTGTCATTCTGCGTACGAACGATGAAAGCGCTTCCATCGACATTATCGACAATGGCGTCGGCCTGCCGGAAAGCGAGCGCCACCGGCTCGCGGAGCCATACATGACGACGCGGGAAAAGGGCACGGGCCTCGGTCTCGCCATCGTGAAAAAGGTCGTCGAGGAACATGGCGGCGTTCTGGAGTTTCACGACGACCATTCGTTGGGCGATACCGGCGCGCGGGTCGTGATGACCCTGCCGTTAGCCGTTGCGAAAGACCGGCGCGATCACCGGCGTAATGATCTTGAAGACGATGGGGCAGGGCGGCGGCAATCCGCAGCAGCGGCGGAATAAACGATACGAAAGACGACACGGACCATGGCCATAGACATACTCGTTGTTGACGATGAAGAAGACATCCGCGAACTGGTCGCGGGCATCCTGGAAGATGAGGGCTTCGCGCCACGCACCGCGGCGGGCTATTCGTCTGCGATGGCGGCGGTCAACGACCGTCTTCCAGCGCTTGTCATTCTCGATGTGTGGCTGCAGGGCTCGGAAAAGGACGGCATCGAAATCCTCGAAGAGTTGAAAGCGCTGCATCCGGAACTGCCGGTGGTGATTATCTCCGGCCACGGCAACATCGAAACCGCTGTCGCGGCCATCAAGAAAGGCGCCTACGACTTCGTTGAAAAGCCGTTTAACGCCGACCGCTTGATGCTGTTGGTCAATCGCGCGCTGGAGGCTTCCAGACTGAAGCGCGAGATCAGTGAATTGCGAGAGCGCACGCCCGACTGGGGGCTTGTCGGGTCGTCCGCATGCGTATCGTCTCTGCGCGGGGTTATCGAGCGTGTCGCCAATGCAAGATCGCGCGTGTTGATTGTCGGTCCGCCGGGGTCGGGTAAAGAGGTGATTGCGCGACTTCTGCACTCGACGTCCGACCGCGCTGGCAGTCCGTTCGTTGTGGCAAGCGCGGCGAGCATCGCGCCTGAGCGCATGGAAGAAGAACTCTTCGGCATCGAAGGCGACGACGGCAAGGCGCGCATGATCGGGCTTATGGAAAAAGCCCATGGCGGCACGCTGATGTTCGACGAAGTCGGCGACATGCCTCTTGAAACCCAGGGCAAGATTCTACGTGTCCTCGTAGAACAGCGCTTCAAGCGCGTGCGCGGGGAAAAGTCGGTGAATGTCGATGTACGGATCGTTTCGACATCGTCGCGGGACCTGCTGGCCGACGCGGCGGCGGAGCGGTTCCGCGAAGACCTCTATCATCGCCTGAATGTCGTATCCATCGAGGCGCCGGCCCTTGACGAGCGGCGCGACGATGTGCCGGCGCTGGTTGCGTATTTTGTCGACCGCATTGCGCGTTCGTCCGGCCTGCCAAAGCGGCCCGTTTCGGGAGAAGCCATGGCTGCGCTGCAGACCTATCACTGGCCGGGCAATGTGCGTCAGTTACGCAATGTCATTGAGCGCACCATGATTTTGATGGGCGTCGATCCCGCTGATGAAATCCGCTGCGATCATTTGCCATCCGAAATCATTGACGCCGGCCTTAGCGTGCCTGCGGGCGAGGGGCTTGAACAGATCATTTCCCTGCCGCTTCGTGAGGCCCGCGAGCGCTTTGAGCGTGAATATCTGATTGCACAAATCAATCGTTTCGGCGGCAATATCTCCCGCACCGCGGCGTTTATCGGCATGGAGCGCTCGGCGTTACACCGAAAATTAAAAGCGCTCGGCGTCAATGGACAACAGCGCGCGGAAAGTGCTTAACGCAATCTAGTAATCTGCGCGGGTCGCCCTTGGCGAGGTCGCACGGGAGATTTGAACGGCCATGAGAGTCATCATTTGCGGCGCCGGCAGGGTGGGCGTCGGTATTGCGCGTCGCCTCGTGCGCGAGGAAATGGACGTAACGGTGATCGATCAGTCGAAAGACCTGATCCGCGCCGTTGCGGAACGCCTCGATGTGCGCGGCGTCGTCGGCAACGGATCGTTCCCCGAAACACTTGACGAGGCCGGCGCGCGCGACGCGGACATGATCATTGCAGTGACCTATTCCGATGAGGTCAACATGATTGCGTGTCAGATCGCGCATTCCCTTTTTGACGTGCCGACCAAGATCGCGCGCGTACGCGCGCAGGAATATCTTGATCCCACCTATTCGGATCTCTTTACACGCAACAACATGCCTATTGACGTGATTATCTCGCCGGAGCGCGAAGTCAGTCAGGCGATTATGCAGCGCCTCGCGGCGCCCGGCGCGTTCGACGTCAAGACATTCGCCGATGACCGCGTCTGGGCTGTCGGCATTCGTCTCGGCGAAGACTGTCCTGTGATCAACACGCCCTTGCGCCAGGTGGCGGAACTCTTCCCGGATCTGAAGATCACCATTGTCGGTGTCGCGCGCGACGAAAAAATGTGGCGCACCCATGCGGACGATCAATTGGATGTGGGCGATGAAATTTACTTCGTCGCCGACCGATCGGACGTGCAGCGCGCGCTGGAAATCATGGGCGCTGCGGCCAGTCAGGCGCGCCGGATCATTCTCGTCGGCGGCGGCAATATCGGTCTGTTCGTGGCCAAGGGCCTCGAAGAGCTGGGCTCCATGAAAATACGCATGGTGGAGCGCGATCGCGCCCGCGCGGAGTTCGCCGCCGAGGAGCTGGAACGCACCGTGGTGTTGCAGGGTGACGGTCTCGACCGTGCGATGCTGCGTGAAGCCGGCGTTGTGGACGCTGAAACCGTGGTCGCCGTCACCGACAACGACCAGGTCAATATCCTGGCGTCGGTGGTCGCCAAACGGGAAGGCGCGCGGCGCGCGCTCGCCCTGATCAACGACAAGGATTACGGGCCGATTTCCGAGACCGTGGGGATTGACCGTTTCGTAGACCCGCGCTCAACGACCATTTCAACCATCCTACAGCATATACGCCGGGGGCGGATCAAGGGCGTTTATTCCCTCTACGACGGCAAGGCGGAACTCATCGACGCTGTCGCGCTGGAGACGTCGCCGCTCGTCGACAAGCCCTTGCGCGATGCAAATCTGCCTGACGGGGTGATGATCGGCGCTGTCGTTCGCGATGACGCAGTGATCATGCCCACGAGCGATACGGTGATTGCGCCGGGCGACCGGGTTATTCTGATGGCGATGCGTGAAAACGTCAAAGCGGTGGAGCAGATGTTCCGTGTCAGCATCGAATTTTTCTGAGGACGCTGCTCCGCGCAGCGCCGGCGTGCTCGGTCGGGTTCCATGGCGAACCGGGAATGGCGTTTTATGGCGCTAACGCGCGTTCTCCTGGGCTTCGGCGTTATTCTGATCATCATTGCGGCGGCAATGACGGGGCCTATGGCGCTCGCCTTCGCGCTCGGCGAGGAGAGTGCGGGGTCCTATCTTTTCGGCGCGGTGATCACGCTCTTTGCGGGTCTCGGCGCGTTGAGCGCCGGTTCGGCCCGCAAGGGCGCGTCTGATTTCAGAAGCGCACTTATCATTATCATGCTCTGGTGGGTTGGCGCACCGGCCTTCGCCGCGATCCCGCTCGCGCATGATCTCGGCAATTTTGGCGACGCATATTTCGAGGCGGTGTCCGCCCTGACGACCACGGGCGCATGGCTATCGCAGGAGGCAATACCGAAATCGCCCGCCAGCCTTTTATGGCGCGCGGAACTGCAATGGCTCGGCGGGCTCGCCTCGCTCACCATCGCCGCAGCGATTTTTATCCGCCCGACGTTCATCGGCATCGATACGTTGTTGCCGCCATTTTCGCGCGGCGACGAGGCGTCTTATCTGCATCCCTTGCGCAACGCCGTTACCGCGTTTTTGCCTGTCTACAGTTTCATCACATTCATCGCCTTCATCGCCATCGCGCTCGCGGGCGCGCCTGTGCTGGACGCCGCCGTCATGGCGATGTCTATCGTCGCGACGGGCGGGATGGCGCCCCATGAGGCCGGTATCGCCGGCTATCCGCCCATTGTAAGCGCGGTGATTTTTCCGCTGATGGTGTTGTCAGGCGCCAACTTCGTTCTCATAGCGCGCGTCTTGCGCGGCGACGCTGCGCGAGTGCGCGATATCGAGAGCGGCGCCTATATTCTGATTGTTGTTTGGGTCGGGGTCTTGTTCTGGGTGTTCGCCGGCGCGGAGAATTTGACATTTGCAGCGCCTGCGTTTTTCAACGCCGCCTCGGTCGTCTCCACGAGCGGATACGTCATCGGTCAGCCGCCGCCGCTTATCCCTGTCCTTATCACTGCGATGATCGGCGCCGCGGCAGTCTCAACCGCAGGTGGGTTTAAGATCATCCGTTGGCTTGTCATTACCCGCCGCGCCCGCGAGGAAATCCGCCGTATCACGGCGCCCAAGGCGGTTTTCGGCGCCTCGCAAGTGACGAACGAGCTTGGCGTCTGGATGCATTTCCTCGTCTTTACGCTGATCCTCGGCGTTTTGCTGATCTGTTTCGCCGTTGGCGGCCACCCCATTGAAACGGCGGCGACCGCCGCGGTTGCTGCGTTCTCGAACGCAGGCCCGCTGCTCGCGCTCGCCGATGGGGCAAGCGGCGACTACGCCATGTTTGACGGCCCGCTTAAGGCGGTGTTGATTGTCGGGATGATCCTTGGACGTCTGGAAGCCGCTGTTGCGCTCGCGCTTGTCAATCTTGCTTTCTGGAGGAGCTGAGTCCCGTGTCACGCCCCCTATCACGCATTGCTTATGTTAACGGCCGCTATCGGCGCAAAATCAGCGCCAGCGTTAATATCGAAGATCGCGGTTATCAGTTCGCTGACGGTGTTTACGAAGTATGCCTTTTTATGGATGGCGGGTATTGGGATTTTGAGGGCCATCTTGCGCGATTGCGGCGTTCCCTGTCGGAACTTCAGATCCCCGAGCCCATGGGTGAGGCGTCGCTTGCCGTGGTGATGACCGAAGTGGTCCGGCGCAACAGGCTCGATAACGCGCTCGTCTATGTACAGGTGAGCCGCGGCGTCGCACGGCGCAATCATGCCTTTCCAAAGGCGCCGACGTTTCCGTCTGTGGTCGTCACCGCGAGCCCATTCGACATCGATGGCAGCGACCGCGCCGCCGCGGCGGGCGTCGCCGTCATCACCCGTGAGGATATCCGCTGGGGCCGGGTCGATATCAAAACCGTGGGGCTCCTTCCCAATGTCCTTGCAAAGCAGCAGGCGGTTGAGGCGGGCGCGGCCGAGGCATGGCTTGTGCGCGATGGCGTCGTGACAGAGGGAACGTCATCAAACGCCTGGATCGTCAATAAGGACGGCGCCCTCGTCACGCATCCGAAATCAACCTCTATTCTATCGGGAATTACCCGCGCCACTGCGATCGAATGTGCGCGGGATCTGCAAATCGAAGTGATAGAGCGGCCCTTCTCCCTGGAGGAGGCGCGCGGCGCGCGCGAGGCGTTTATTACGTCCGCCACCAATCTCATCATGCCCGTCATCAGCATAGACGGCGCGGCCGTTGGCGCAGGCCGGCCGGGCGATGTCGCCTTGCGGCTCCGTGACGCGTATAAATTGAAGGTCGCCGGGCGCATATTTTAGTTTGAGGAAGTGGTTGCGAATGCGGCCGCGAATTGGCAAAATGCTTTTGTGCATTGCAGCATATCCAGGCAACAGGGGTGAGACGCATCGTTGATGAGTGAAAAAAAACAAAACCTACAAGACACGTTTCTCAACCATGTTCGAAAAGGCAAAATCCCCGTCACCATCTTTCTGGTCAATGGCGTCAAGCTTCAGGGGCTGGTCAGCTGGTTCGACAACTTCTGCGTCTTGCTCAAGCGTGATGGCCACGCGCAGTTGGTCTATAAACACGCGATTTCAACAGTCATGCCGTTGCAGCCTGTCAACCTTTGGGACGGCGAAGACGGCGAATAGTCGGTTCCTTCTTTGACAAACTCACCTTCGGCACTGGTGCTGCATCCGATTTTGCGCGGGGATGCGAATGTGCGGGCGCCGGAGGCGCGCCTTGAGGAAGCCGTCGGGCTCGCAGCGGCCATCGACCTCGATATTGTTGGCGCCCAGACGATTGTGGTGAATCAACCGCGCCCGGCGACGCTGTTCGGCGCGGGCGTGATCGACAATGTTGGCGCTGCGCTTGACGCGGCGACGCTGCGTCCGGCGCTGGTCATCATCGATGGCGCGCTCACACCCGTTCAGCATCGCAATCTCGAAAAGGAATGGAACGTCAAGGTTCTTGACCGAACGGCGCTTATTCTGGAGATCTTCGGCGCGCGGGCGCGCACCAGCGAAGGGCGCCTGCAGGTGGAACTGGCGCATCTCGATTATCAGCGCTCGCGGCTCGTACGGTCCTGGACCCACCTTGAACGCCAGCGCGGCGGCGCCGGGTTTCTCGGCGGTCCGGGCGAGCGGCAAATCGAATCCGACCGCCGCGCGCTCGCGGGCAAGATCGACAAGCTGAAAAAGAAACTCGACGATGTACGCCGCACACGCGCCCTGCAACGCGCGGGCAGGAAACGCGCGCCGCATCCCGTTGTCGCGCTGGTCGGCTACACGAATGCCGGCAAGTCGACCCTTTTTAATCGCCTCACCGAAGCGCATGTTCAGGCCGAAGATCTTCTGTTCGCGACGCTTGACCCGACCATGCGCTCAATCGATCTGCCGTCGGGCGTACGGGTCATTCTCTCAGACACCGTCGGGTTCATCTCCGAGCTGCCAACTCAGTTGGTGGCCGCGTTTCGCGCGACGCTGGAAGAAGTGCTTGAGGCAGACATCATCATCCATGTGCGCGACGCTAGCCATCCCGACAGCGATGCGCAGCGCAGTGACGTTTACGCGGTCCTCGCGGAACTTGGTCTCGACGAAGAAGATGACCGCCCGGTGATCGAGGCGCTGAACAAGATCGACCTTCTGAACGAAGAAGACCTTTTGAGCATCAAAGCCATCGCCGCGGCGTCCCGGCGCGAGGACGAAGGTGTTTTCGATGCAGGCGGTTTTGAAAAACCGCTGCGCGTCGCGGTTTCTGCTGAAAGCGGCGACGGCGTCGACGCTCTTTTGACGCTGGTTGAGGAAATGCTGACGGCATCCCACGAAACGGTGCAGGTTGCATTGCCTGCGGACCAGGGCGCCGCGCGCGCCTGGCTGCATAAGCGCGCCGACGTCATTGAGGAAGAAATGGACGGCGCCGCGACCGTCATGCGGGTGCGCCTTTCTGTAAAAACAAAAGGCCAGTTCTTCAAAACTTTTCCGGATGCGGGCGAAATTGCCGAAGATGAAACTATAAAGGCGCGGGCATGAGCATCGATCCGGGCGCTGTTGCAAGCCTCATTGCCGAAATTGCGGAGGAGCATATTTCTCCGCGTTATCGCAAACTCGCCGAGGGCGACATTCAAACAAAGTCGGGGCCCAACGACTTTGTCACTGAGGCGGATCTCGCTGCGGAAGCAGCGCTGGAGCAAGCCTTGCGCGGGCTTTACCCGGGCGCAGCTTTCATTGGCGAGGAAGGAGCCGCACGCAATCCGGCGATTTTGAATGATGTGCAAAAACAGGGCGCCGCCTGGATTGTCGATCCGCTGGACGGAACGCGTAATTTTATTCAGGGTCGTGATGAGTTTGGCACAATTGTCGCGCTTGTTGAGGGCGGCAAAACTCGCATGGGCTGGATCTATGCGATTCCCGATAAAAAGTGTCTGATTGCGCAGGAAGGCGCCGGGGCCGAATGGGCTGGGAAAAGCCTTGCGCCGCTGGCGAGCGCGAACGGCGAATTGCGCGGACTGCGGGCTGTAGGCGCACTTGAAGCGCCCTGGAAAGACACGCTCGCCCCGCAGTTACGCGCCGGCTATGAAACTACGTCGGTTAGATGTTCTGCATACGGTTACATCAAGATGGCTCTTGGCGAGCGGGACTTTGCGCTCTATGGCCGCGTCCATCCGTGGGATCATGCAGCCGGCGTTCTGACGCTGGAGGAAATCGGCGGGCGCGCAGGGTATCTCGATAATCAGGCGCCTTACACGCCGGAAAACGTTATTGGTCGGCCGTTTCTGGTCGCCGGCGCAAAGGATCGCTGGGACGCTGTGTCGAAAAGATTGGCGTCGGAATAGATTTGCAGGGCGCTGGCGCGCTCAATCAGCAATCACGGCGGCGATAATTTGAAGGGCTGAAATGCCGGACTATCTCTCTTGGGCGCTTCTATTTGTTACGGGCGCCGTCGCAGGCTGGATAAACGTGATCGCCGGGGGCGGGTCAATCCTGACCGTACCGGTGATGGTGTTTTTAGGCCTGCCTGGTCCGGTGGCGAACGGCACGAACCGAATCGGCATTATCGCTCAGAACATTTTCGCCGTATGGGGTTTTTTCCGAAAAGGCTTTTCGGATTTCAAGCTCAGCGCCTCTCTGGCGGCTTGCGCCGCGGTCGGCGCTTTTTTCGGCGCGAATGTCGGCGTTACCCTGGAGGGCGTCTGGTTTGAGCGTACTCTGGCGCTGATCATGCTCGCATTGCTTGTCATCATGATGACCGGCTTCGGCCAGAAACCCGCCGCCACGGACGGCAAGCCGAGAAACCTCGTCCTCGGTCATCTTCTGTTCGTGGGCGCCGGTTTCTGGGGCGGCTTCATTCAGATCGGTGTTGGCCTTATCCAACTGCCAATCCTGAACCGCGTCATGGGGCTCGATCTCGTTCGGGCCAATATGCACAAGGTTTTTGTCGCGCTGGTGTTTTCCTTTGTCGCGCTTGCGGTTTTCGCCGCCAACGCGAAAATCGACTGGGGACTTGGGATCGCGGTTGCAAGCGGATACGCCGTAGGCGGATGGCTAGGCGCAAACGCTGCGGTCGACAAGGGCGCGCCCCTCATCAAAAAGGTGTTTTATCTGGCGCTCGCCGCAATGGCGATCAAGTTGCTGTTTTTCTGATGGTTAACGCTTTCAAAGCGCGCCGTGGCTATTTGCGGACACGTAAAATCCGCTGTATCAAGGCCGACGGGGCAACCTAACAGCATCGGTCGAAATCCATGACACATCCCGCACCCTCGGGCGCGACAGCGAACTACTTTCCGGGTTTCGATTGGCTGCGTCTTACCTTGGCGATGATGGTGGCCCTGTCGCACGATAACGCGCCGCTTGGCCATAACGCCGCCGACTTTGCGGTACAGGTCTTCTTTGCCTTGTCCGGGTGGCTGATCGGCGGCATTCTGCTGAACAGCAGGCGCGAAGACCTGCCGCGTTTTTATTTCAACCGTGCTGCGCGCATCTGGATTCCCTATTACTTCGCCGTCGCGCTTCTGTTCGGGTTGAGCTTTGTGCGCGACCCCGTCGGCGCATCTTGGTTTGAGTATCTCTTTTACGATATTACGTATACGCATAACTGGTTTATTTCTCCGCGCATTGGCGAAATTGCAAAAGACTTGCCGCTTGAAGGCACGAACAATCACTTCTGGAGTCTGAGCGTCGAAGAGCAGTTTTATCTGGTCGCGCCGCTTCTGATTATTTTTACAAGATGGGGGCGCAGTCCCTTTGCATGGGGCGTGATCGCCATCGCAGCGATTGCCGCCAACTTCTGGTACGGTTCGATTGCATTGGGCGTGCTTGCGGTGATCCTTCACCACCGGGTGAAGGACTGGCATCTACGACCCGAAGCGCGAGCGGCGATTCTTGGCGTACTCGTTGTTTGTGTGGGCATTTATCTGGCGAACCATGAGCTCTATCGATTTGTTGCGCCTTTCGCGTCGGTGGCGATCGTGCTTTTGCTTGCAAAGCCCGGCGCCAAATCGAGGATCGGCGCCTTCGCCGGCGGCATTTCCTATCCGCTTTATCTCAATCACTGGATTGGCATTTTCGCGACGCATGAGGTGCTCGAACGCGCGGCCTTTATCGGTGAGGCGGGCAGCATCGTTCTCGGCGGCGTTTTAAACCTGCTTGTCGCGTCACTCTTCTTCGTCGCTATCGACGAGCAAGTCCGCAAACGCCGCTCGGCGCTGTTTTCACCGCAGCTCGGAAAAGCGGCGGCGGTGGTCGCATATACGCTGGTTATTGTGGGCGCAATCGGCGGTCTTGGGCTCGCGGTCGCGCGGGGGTAAGGCTGCGGAGAAGGTAACCCATTGAATTACATGGAATAGTTTTCCAGAGGCGTTATGACGCCGGTTTTCCACAGGGTTCTGCTTTGACAGACTGTCGCAGGTTGGGCACTTAAGCCGCGACAGTTTCCGGGCGCGCCCTGAGAGCGCTCCTTTACCCCAAAGCTTCTCAACCCAATGAGGGATTTCAATGGAAATACATGACGTTCACGCTCATCGCTCAAAGGATGACTTAAAACGCGAGGACCAGCTTGCATGGAAAATCGCCGCCGTTGCGGCGGACCCCGTGGAGGTCGACGACGAAGCGACTGACATGATCATCAACCGCATCATCGACAATGCATCCGTCGGGATCGCATCGCTCAACCGAGGGCCGATCAAGTCCGCACGGGCGATGGCGAACGCGCATATGCGGTCTGGCGGCGCGACGCTGTTTGGCGCGCCGGCCGACCACAAAGTATGCGCGGAGTGGGCGGCCTGGGCGAACGGCACCGCGGTTCGCGAGCTTGATTTCCACGACACGTTTCTCGCCGCCGACTACTCGCATCCTGGCGACAATATTCCCCCTGTTCTGGCCGTCGCGCAGCAATGCGGGAAGGACGGCCGCGATCTCATCCGCGGCATCGCCACAGGCTACGAAATCCAGGTAAACCTCGTCAAAGCGATCTGCCTTCATGAGCACAAGATCGACCATATCGCGCATATCGGTCCGTCGGCGTCGGCCGCTGTGGGCGCGCTTCTCGGTCTCGATACGGAGATCATTTATCAGTCGGTCCAGCAGGGCCTGCACACGACGGTGACAACACGCCAGTCGCGCAAGGGCGAGATTTCCACCTGGAAAGCCTTTGCACCCGCCTATGCTGGGAAACTTGCCATCGAGGCGGTCGACCGCTGCATGCGCGGCGAGGGCGCGCCAAGCCCGATCTATGAAGGTGAAGACTCCGTCATTTCATTCATCCTCAATGGCCGCACAGCGCGCGATAAAGGCGATAGCCCGTATGAGCCGACCTACCATGTGCCACTGCCGGGCGCTGGCGAGGCCAAGCGCGCGATTTTGGAAACCTATACCAAAGAGCATTCTGCGGAGTATCAGTCGCAGGCGCTGATCGATCTTGCATTCCGTATGGGCAAGAAGATCGACGATTTCGACAAGGTGAAGTCGATCGTTCTGCATACGTCGCACCACACGCACTATGTGATTGGCACCGGCGCCGGCGACCCGCAAAAAATGGACCCGAACGCCAGCCGCGAAACGCTCGATCACTCGATCATGTACATCTTCGCGGTCGCGCTTCAGGACGGCGAATGGCACCACGTAAAATCCTACGCGCCCGAGCGCGCAAAACGCGCGGACACGGTGCGCCTCTGGCACAAGATTTCAACCATCGAAGATCCGGAGTGGACGCGCCGGTATCACTCCCACGATCCGAACGAAAAAGCGTTCGGCGCGAAGGTCGTCATAACGATGGAAGACGGATCGGTGATCGAGGACGAACTCGGGATCGCCAACGCACACCCCTTTGGCGCTCGGCCGTTCGGTCGCGCGGAGTATATCAACAAGTTCAAGACCTTGACCGACGATATTCTCGATCCGGCTGAAAGTGCGCGTTTCCTCGAACTGGTGCAGCGGCTGCCAAACCTGAACGCCGAGGAAGTCGCGACGCTGAACCCTGTTGCGCCAGCAGGATATCTTATCGAAAACGACGCTAAGGGCATTTTTTAAGGCTTTTGCGAGCCTGAAAGCGTTTTATGGGCGGCTGCATTTGTGACTTGAACGGCCGCAGATGCAGCCATAGGTCGGCGTTATCGTTACTCATCGAGGAAAGGGAATTCCCATGCTGGCTTATTCGACGATTGGCACCAATGACATGACCAAGGCGCGCGCCTTTTACAGCGAACTTCTGAGCGAACTCGGCGCGCAAGTCTTGTTTGAACGACCCGATGGCGGTTTTGTCGGTTTCGGCGCTGCGCCCGGACAACCGATGTTCGGCATAGCGAGACCTTATGACGGCGAGGCGGCATCGCCGGGCAATGGCAATATGGTCGCCATCAACGCCAAAGACCCCGCGCAAGTCAAAGCGCTCTATGATAAGGCGATTGAGCTTGGCGGAACCTGCGAAGGCGAGCCGGGACCGCGCCTGGATGGCTCAATAAGCTGTGGCTACGTTAGAGACCTCGACGGCAACAAGCTCAATTTCTTCTGTATGGGAAGTTAATATAGGCGCTCGTCGTTTGGGCGAAAGGGAAGCGGAAGAACGTTGAAAGGAAAAGCCGGATGACGCATGAAGCGATGAACAAGACGCTGACCCTCTGGAGCGAGATGATCGCGGCCAAGGACTTGGCGGCATTGCCGGGCATCATCCGTGAAGACGCCGTCTTCCGCTCACCCGTCGCCCATTCGCCCTATCATGGGCGCGATGCGCTTGTTCTTGCGCTGTCCACCGTTATCGAGGTTTTTGAGAACTTTACCTATCACCGCAAATTTTTCACCGAAGACGGCAGGAATGCGACGCTTGAATTCAGCGCAGACGTGAACGGAAAAAAACTCAAGGGTGTTGATCTTATTGCATTTGACGAAGACGGCATGATTTCGGCGTTTGAAGTCATGATCCGTCCGGCGACCGGCCTGATGGCGCTTGGCGAGGAGATGGGAAAACGCGTCGGCGGAAAACTGACCGAGTTCAAGTGAAGAAACAGACCGACGAGGTGACGCCATGAACGGGAAGGGCGCATCAACCGGTGTCGGGTTCGGTATTATTATGGGCGTCGCCCTAGGGACGGCGCTCGACAATTACGGTCTTGGCATTGCGATTGGCGTCGCGGTCGGGGCCGCCATGGTTGCGGGCGCCGCGCGCGCTTCCAATGGCGCACAAAACGCCAAAGATCACGATAAGGACGGTTAGGTATGCTCTTTACAAAAAAATCCGCTGCGGAAAAACGCAAGGACTTTCGCAACGGTCTCGCTTCCGGGAAATTACTGCAGTTTCCCGGCGCGTTTAACCCGCTCTGTTCACAGATGATTGAGCGCAAAGGGTTTGACGGCGTTTACATCTCGGGCGCTGTGATGTCTGCCGATCTTTGCCTGCCGGATATCGGGATTGCGACCATGTCGGAGTTCGTAGAACGGGGCCAGCAGATCGCGCGGGTGACAGACCTGCCGGCGTTTATCGATATCGATACGGGGTTTGGCGAGCCCATGGCGGCCGCGCGCACCATCCGCGCCATGGAAGATGCGGGTCTTGCGGGATGCCATATCGAAGATCAGGTGATGCCGAAACGCTGCGGACATCTCGATGGCAAAGAGATTGTTTCGACGGATATCATGATCCAGCGAGTGAAAGCCGCCGCAGAGGCGAAACGGGATGAGAACTTCGTTCTGATTGCACGTTCCGATGCGCGCGCTGTTGAAGGTCTTGAGGCGTCGATTGACCGGATGAAAGCCTATGTGGACGCAGGCGCTGATATGATTTTCCCGGAGGCGATGAAATCCGAGAAAGAATTTGAAGCCGTCCGCGCGGCGATTAACGTACCGATCCTCGCCAACATGACCGAATTCGGAAAGTCGCGTCTCCTTTCCAAGAAAGAACTGGAAGCGCTCGGGTTTAACGTTGTCATTTACCCGGTGACAACGCTACGGCTCGCTATGGGCGCATGTGACACAGGGCTCGACAAGATTCTCGAAGACGGAGACCAGAACGGCATCCTCGATATGATGCAGCATCGCCGCGATCTCTATGATCTCCTGCGTTACCACGACTACAACAAGTTCGATGAGAGTATCTATAACTTTCAAGTTAGCGATACGCCTACTGAATAATCAGTCGAAACAGGCCCCCGCTCATGACCGATCGCCCGGAAGTGATCATCGACAACGAGGCGTTTTGCCAGAGAATGTCGAAGTTCGATGTTTCGGATATTGCTCGTGCGTTTGAAGGCGGTTGGTTTAACAAAGCGGTGACCACTGTCGGCGCCGCCGCCCTGCGGTTAGGCGTGTGGAAAGGGGAGTTTCCTTTCCATTCGCATGATAAGGACGATGAATTGTTTTTTGTAATCGATGGGCGGCTTTTCCTCGATACGCAAAAAGAAAACGGCGATGTCGAAACACATGAACTTGCGGCAGGGCAGGGTTTTGTCGTCAGGAAGGGCGTTGCCCACCGCACCCGCGCGGCGGCGCCGGCGACCGTAATGATGATCACAGGCGCCGACGCGGATGTCCCCGCCGCTTTCCAGGAGCCAAATTAACGCATTGAAAAAGCTGGAAAAAACAGAGCCTTACGCCCCCTTTTCATCGCTGCGCTGTTGTTGCATAACGCACCGCAACATCATGAGGGCCAATGGGCTTTCGTATTTCTGGAAGAACGCAGTGCAAGGAAAATCCACTTCCATGACATGGAACTGAAGCCGATGGGAACGAAAGCGAACAGCAGGCTTTAGGCAAAAGGGGTTTCCGGCGTGACGTCGTCAAATGCGCCAAATCGAGAAATTACGAAAGACCAAGGAGAAGGAAATGACAGATACGGAAGTAAAATACGGCCTTGCCGGTGTTGTGGCGGACGATACGGCGATCTCGAAGGTAATGCCAGAGATCAATTCGCTCACCTATCGCGGTTACAAGGTGCAAGATCTTGCCTCGCAATGTCGGTTCGAGGAAACGGCGTATCTTATCTGGAACGGGGAGCTTCCGACACGGGCGCAGCTCGATGAGTTCATCGTCCTGGAAAAAAGCCAGCGCGGACTTTCTGACGATCTGATCGGCGTCATGAAAAAGTTTCCGAAAACTGCGCACCCCATGGCGACGCTCAGAACCGCGGTGAGCTTTCTGGGGCTCGAAGACACCGACATCGAGGATCACGCGACTGACCGGCTCTACGAACGCGCCATTCGTCTTTACGCGAAGATACCGCAAATCGTCGCGACCGACTTCCGCTTGCGCAACGGCAAAGACCCCATTGCGCCGACGGCGGATCTCAACTTCTCCGAAAACTTCTTCCATATGTGTTTCGGCGAAGTGCCGGCGCCGGAAGTGGTCAAATGCTTCGATGTGTCGATGACGCTTTATGCGGAGCATTCCTTCAACGCGTCGACCTTCACGGCGCGCACGATCGCGTCATCGCTCTCCGGCATCTATTCCGCGGTTACCGGCGCCATCGGCTCCCTGAAGGGTCCGCTCCATGGCGGCGCCAATGAAGCGGTGATGCACATGCTGAAAGAGGTCGGGACGGCCGATAACGCCGAAGCCTGGATGCTCGACGCCCTGGCCACGAAGAAGAAAATCATGGGCTTCGGGCATCGCGTCTATCGCTCCGGCGACAGCCGCGTACCGACCATGACCGACGCTTATGAGAAGATGGTCAACATCATTGGCACCGACGAGGCCAAGATGTATTGGGAAATGTCGAGCATTCTCGACAAAACCATGGTCGACAAGAAAGGCATTTACCCCAATCTCGATTTTCCGGCGGGACCGGCCTATTATCTCATGGGATTTGAAATCCCGATGTTCACGCCTATTTTCGTGATGAGCCGGATCACCGGTTGGACGGCGCATGTGATAGAGCATCTTGCGAGCAACAAGCTCATTCGCCCTCTGTCCAACTACAACGGGGAAGCGCAGCGCGACATCGTCGCTATTGAAGATAGGAAATAAGCCGCATGACAAACAACGCGCGGGTTCGGTCCGAAGAAGAACGCGCGCGCGCGTTGGAGGCGGTGCGTGAGCTCATCCGGTGGGTCGGCGACGATCCTTCGCGCGAAGGGCTCGTCGATACGCCGCGCCGGGTGGTCGATGCGTTTCTGGAATATTTCCAGGGCTATGAGCAATGCCCTGAAAGCTATCTTGAACGGACATTCGAGCAGGTCGGCGGCTACGATGAGATCGTCCTGCTTCGGGAGATTCCTTTTCATTCCCATTGCGAGCATCACATGGCGCCGATCATCGGTAAGGCCCATGTGGGGTATCTGCCGCGCGACAAGGTGGTCGGCATTTCCAAGCTGGCCCGCGTCGTTCATGCTTATGCAAAACGTCTGCAGGTGCAGGAGCGTTTGACCGCGGAAATCGCCGACTGTATCCAGAAAGTGTTAAACCCGGTGGGCGTCGCCGTGATTATCGAAGCGACGCACGGATGCATGACATGCCGGGGCGTTGAAACGCCAGGCGTCATCATGACCACCAGCCGCATGATGGGTGTGTTTCGGGAGGACGAAAAATCCCGTCAGGAAGTCATGCGGCTGATCGGGTTGTCGTAACACGGATCTTTTACGCCGCTCGCGCCCGTTGCGGCGGCGGCTCTCTAAAAACTCTTCCATGTCCAATGAGGAACGCACCATGTCATATGAATGCATTTTAACGGAAGTCGACGGCGCCGCCGGGATCATTACGTTGAACCGGCCCGATGCGCTCAACGCTTTCAACAAGCAATTGATGGATGAATTGACCGACGCGGTAAAGGTGTTCGAAGCCGACGATGCCGTTGGCTGTCTCGTACTTACGGGATCGGAAAAAGCGTTCGCCGCCGGCGCCGACATCAAGGAAATGGCGGAAAAGAACTATATCGATGTCTATAAAGAAAACTTCATCACCGCCAACTGGGAAGAGGCGACGCGTGCGCGCAAACCCGTGATTGCAGCGGTCGCGGGTTACGCCCTCGGTGGCGGATGCGAACTGGCGCTCATGTGCGATTTCATTATCGCGGGCGACAACGCAAAATTCGGTCAGCCGGAGATTTCCATCGGCGCGATGCCCGGCGCCGGCGGCACGCAGCGTCTCGCACGCTTTATCGGCAAATCGAAAGCCATGGAAATGTGTCTCACCGGGCGGATGATGGACGCTGAAGAAGCCGAGCGCTGCGGGCTTGTAAGCCGCATCGTGCCGAAAGGCGAGCTCAGGGACGAGGCAATCCGCGTCGCCAAGCAGATCGCCGGTTTCTCACGGCCCGTCGCCATGCTGACCAAAGAAGCCGTGAACCGCGCCTATGAAACGACGCTGAATGAAGGCGTCCGGTTCGAGCGCCGCGTCTTTCATTCGGTCTTCGGGCTGGAAGATCAGAAAGAGGGCATGGCCGCCTTCATCGAAAAGCGCAAACCGACCTTCAAGCATCGTTAATGGAAAAGGCGTAAAGCCATATAAAGGCGCCGGCATGCGCGTCCGGGTATTGTAAAGGCCGCCATGGAAAACCTCGTTTTAGCGTTTGCGATCATCGGCGTCCTTGGCGTCGGCGCGCAATGGCTCGCGTGGCGTCTTAACTTGCCCGCCATCGTGCTGATGGCCATTGCGGGATTGCTGGCGGGGCCCGTCTTGGGCATTTTGCAACCTGCCGACGCCCCCCCGGGGGCGCCGCCCATGGAGGCGCTGTTCGGGGAGTTCTTTCGTCCGCTGATCGCTGTTGCTGTCGCGGTGATCCTTTTCGAAGGCGGCCTCACACTTAACTTTTCAGAAATCAGGGGGCTGAGCACAGGCGTTCGCCGCCTTGTTTTTCCAGGCGTAGCGATCGCCTGGGCGTTAAGCGCCGTCGCAGCCTACATGTTCGCCGGTCTTTCCTGGCAGGTCGCGCTACTCTTCGGCGGTATCATGGTCGTCACCGGACCGACCGTCATTATACCGCTTTTGCGGCAATCAAAACTCAATGCGCGGCCTTCGACGCTCTTGAAGTGGGAAGGCATCATCAACGACCCTATCGGCGCGCTGCTTGCGGTCGTTGTGTTCGAGTTCCTCGTTTTTGCGGACCATGTGGGCGGCGGGCCGGCGGAGATTATCGGATCGATCCTGATCGCGTCGCTCCTTGCGGGCGGCCTTGGCGCTGCTGCAGGCGGCATGGCGGCGGCGGCGTTCCGGCGCGGGCTCGTGCCCGAATATCTGAAGCCGCCGGTGCTGCTCGTTCTGGTGCTTCTTTGTTTCGAGCTTGCAAACATGCTGCAGCACGAGGCGGGGCTTCTCGCGGTGACAGCCATGGGCGTCACCATGGCGAATTCACGCATCGCAAGCATTAATGATCTGCGATTGTTTAAGGAGAACATCGCGATCCTGCTGGTGTCGGGCGTCTTCATTATCTTGACCGCGAACCTCACTGTCGAGACGTTGCGCAGCTTCGACTGGTCGGTGTTCTGGTTTCTGACGGCCATGCTTTTCGTGGTGCGTCCACTGACGGTTTTCATCTCCACTATCGGCGCCGGGCTTCCCTGGCAGGAGCGGCTCCTCGTCGGATGGATTGCGCCGCGCGGCATCGTCGCCGTTGCGGTGTCGAGTTTCTTTGGCGCGGCGCTCGTTGACGCCGGTTACGCCGATGGCGCGCAGCTGATGCCGCTTGCATTTGCGATGGTGTTCGTCACGGTCATTTTGCACGGCTTTTCCATTGGGCCGATGGCCAAGGCGCTCGGCCTTGCATCCAAGGAACGCCCCGGCGTCCTGATTGTGGGCGCGTCGCCCTGGTCGGTCGCGCTAGCGGCGAAGCTGGTCGACATGAAAATCCCGGTCACTGTGGCGGACGCAAGCTGGCGGCGATTGAAGCCCGCACGCCTTGCGAATGTGCCAACCTACTATGGTGAAATCCTGTCGGAAGTGACGGAGCATCACATCGATCTCAATCGGTTCGGTTATCTTCTGGCGGTGGGCGGCAACGAAGCGCACAACGCGCTCGTCAGCACCGACCTTGCGCCGGAGCTTGGCCGCGCCAAAATCTTTCAGGTGAATGCGCGCGGCAAGGAAGAAGACCGCCGCGCTTTGTCGTTCACCTTGCAAGGGCGTACGCTCCTTCATTCAGGCGCCGGTCTCGACGATCTTCTTCGGCGTCACTATGCCGGCTGGACATATCAGAAAACCAAGCTTTCGGACGCCTATCCGGCCGAGCAGTATCTTGCCGACCGCGGCGAAGACCACGAGATCGTTCTCGTGATCCGAAAGGGCGACTTGATTTTCGCTTCGAAAGAAGCGCCGATCACGCTTGAAAACGAGGATACCGTCCTTGCCTATGCGCCGCGCGTAGAACCAAAGCCGGAGAACGATCCGGATGCCGATGGAACAGCTGGGGACGAGGCGCCGGACGCTGCAAGCGCTGCATAGATTGAGGGCTTTCGGCACGGGTTCCCATTTTGCGCGATGCCGCACTTACATGAATGAAACAGCTTTGCGTTTACCGTTCACCACCCGTCAAAGCACAATCCGTCGCTCCACGCCGATCCGCTCAAGAAATCTCTCGTCGTGGCTGACGACGAGTATCGCGCCGTCATAGGCCCTCAGGGCCGCTTCCAGCGTCTCGACAGCGTCGATATCAAGGTGCTTGTTTGGTTCGTCGAGGAGAAGAAGCTGGCGTGGGCGGCTGTGTCCGAGAGTGCAGGCCAACCCGACACGCAGACGTTGGCCGCCGCTCAGAACACCGATGCGCTGGTCGGCATCGTCACCCCGAAAAAGAAACCGTGCAAGGGCGGCGCGGCGCTCGTTTTCACTGGCTTCGGGGTCGATACGCGCGAACGCTTCCCGCACCGTTTCGTCCGTACCGAGCAGGCTGAGGTTCTGGTCGAGGAGCGCTGCGGGAACATGAAGTGCGACCGAGCCGGCCTGCAGTTTTAGATCGCCGTGGATGCAGCCAAGCAGCGTGGATTTGCCTGACCCGTTTGCCCCCGTTAACGCGATCCGTTCAGGACCACGGATCTCGAAGGATACATCGTTCAGAATTGGCGTGTTCTCTCGGTAGCAGAAACCAAGACCGTCGACTTTTAACACATCGCGCCCCGACGCCAGACCGGAGGGCGGTATTTCCATAAAGAGCGGCTGCAGGACCTCTACAGCGTCCCGCGCCGCCATGAGGGCGGCGTCCGCCTGTTCCGTCTGGCGGTCGCGCAACCGTGCGGCCGATGCGCCTGAGTTTTCGCTGCGTGCTTTCGCGGCGTCGAGCACAAGTTTCGATTGACTGCGGGAGGCGCGAAGCCGTCTTCCTTGTCTATCCGTTCGCGCCTTGCGTTCGGCCGCAAGCTGAGCACGCGAGCGGGCCTCCGCCGCGCCGCGTTCTGCACGCGCCAGTTCCTGTTTTGCCGAGGCTAATTCGGCGTCCTTGGCCGCGCGATAGGTTGTGTAATTCCCGCCATAAGTCCTTGCGCCAAGTGTGGTGAGTTCGACGATTGCATCCATTTCATCAAGGAGGGTGCGATCATGGCTCGCCACAATAACGCAGCCTGGCCACGCGCGCAGGGCTTCGATCACGTGACAGCGTCCAGCGCGATCAAGATGGTTCGTAGGTTCATCCAAAAGGAGCGCATCGGGCTCTTCAAACATAAGGACGGCAAGGCCAGCGCGTGTGCGCTGCCCGCCCGACAATGAACTAAGCGGCGTGTCGAGATTTTGAGAAAGCCCGACGCTGTCCAAGGCGGTTTGCAGACGCGTTTCGAGCATCCAGTCCGCATGCGCAAGATCCTCGGCGGTCGCCTCTCCGCGTTCAGCCCGGGCGAGAATTGAGAGCCGATCTTTTACGCCAAAAAGGTCTGCGAGCGTGGCGCCCGGGCGTTGTTCGGGGTTCTGGGGTAGAAAACCGACCGACAGCGGCCTGTTTATCGCGCCGGACAGCGGGGCGATTTCTCCGGCAATCAGGCGCAGGAGCGTAGTCTTGCCGGTTCCGTTACGGCCGACAAGGCCTGTCCGCACAGGCCCGAATGTTAGATTCAGATCTGAAAACAGCGGTGTGTTATTGGGGGTGCGCCAGCACAAACCGGCGATAACGATAGAGGGCATGGTTGATGCTCGTGATATTGAACCAGGGGGCGGTCAAACGGCGAGCAGACAATCCATGTTCTTATTCCCTTAATCGTGATGATTGAACACTAGCGGTGAGCAAGCCGGGTTTCAAGCTCCCAGACCGCGGCATGCTTGCCAACCACAACGCGGATCAAGTCGGCATTCGTTATTCAGAGGTGAATGGCGACAAAAGGCCTTCGCAGTTCGCGTGCACAGCCGGCGGTCGCCTGATTAGGGCTGGCGTCCCGTCGAAAGAATTAACAACGCGTTAAAGTATCGACACGCTTTGTACTGCCTGACTTTTCATGTTTAACGGCGCATTAGCGCTTGATCGGCATAGTCGCCCTTTAAGGGTGAACCGATATGCACGCGCAAGAATTCATCGCCAAAGAAGGGGGATCGCTCATCGCCGGATTTTCCGCGCGCATGGGCGAGGCGATCGTGCGTCGCCGCGCGGAGATAGAAGTGCGCGCAGCGCGGATCGAGGCGGAGCTGGCGATCAAGGCGCGCTCGGAATTCCTCGCCAATATGAACCATGAATTACGCACGCCGCTCAACGCCATCATGGGCTTTGCATCGATGCTGCGCGAAGGCGACAGTTTCGGTCTCGGCGATGAACAGCGTAAGGAGTATGTCGGCTACATCATCCAGTCCGCCGACTTGCTGCTCGGACACATCAACACCTTGCTCGAGGTCGCCGCCCTTGAAGCCGGTTCCGCCAAGGTTGACGCCGCCAAAGTTGAACTCGGCGATATTCTCAACGACGCAATCAAACGCGCTGGTTTGCAAGCGGAAGCCGCCTCGGTCGATATCAAACGCCGCGACAGCGGCGATGCGGTCTTCGCCTGCGGCGATGCGCAGCGGGTTCAGCAGTCCATAGATCATTTGTTGCGCGCGGCCATTCGCGCTTGCGGCGAAAAGGGGCGTATCCTCGCGCGCGCCTGTTATGACGAGAAGGGCTGGGCCGAAATCGCTATTCGCGACGACGGCGACGGCCTGACGCGCGATGAAATTCAAAAATCGCTGGACGCCTTTAACGAAGTTCATCGCGGCCTTGATCGTTCCTTCTCGGGACCGGGCGTTGAATACGCCGTCGCAAAGACCTTTGTCGAAATGCAGGGCGGGCGGTTCTCGATCAAAAGTAAAAAGGGCGACGGAACGCTGGTGCGGATCGCGTTGCCGCCTGTCGCGGCGGGCGCCGACGCCGCATCGGAAGTTTCGGCGAACCAAACGGAGACAAGCGACTATGCGTGCTGAACGGCAAACGAAAAACACGGCGTTTGTTCAAAAAGGAGCGGCTGCGCCGACTGCTGAGAACTTCGACCTGGCGTCGACGACCAAGCCGCGCGTCGGCGCCGTCGTTTCAGTCACAGGATCGCATGCGCTTGTCATGCTTGATGAGGAACGCCCGGGCGGCAAGCGCAGCACGCGCCCGCAGCTTGGCGCCATCATGAGCATCGATGCAGGACAAACGATTGTTCTCGGCCTCATTTCCGCAATGAGCGTGCCGGCGCCGACGCTTGATGGCGCAACCGCAGACGTTCGCATCACCGAGCTTGAGTTCATCGGTGAGTTTACAAAGCCGACCGTCAATGCGCCGGCGCGGTTCCGGCGCGGCGTTTCCTCCTATCCGACGCTGGGCGACGAAGTGCATGTGGCGACGCGCGATGAGTTAACAGCGCTCTTTTCCGTACCAGGCGGCGCGAGCGTTCGCGTAGGCGTCGTCAAGCAGGACGCACGCATCCCGGCGACGGTGAATGTCGACGATCTGTTTTCGCGCCACTGCGCAGTCCTTGGTACGACGGGCGCCGGCAAGTCTTGCGCGATTGCATTGTTGCTGCGCGCTGTACTGGATCGCTATGCCAATGCTCATATCGTTCTTCTCGATCCGCATAATGAATATGCAAAGAGCTTCGGCGATCTTTCGGTCGTGTTCGATTCAACGAATTTCAACCTGCCGTTCTGGCTTCTGACATTCGATGAACTCGTCGAGGTGCTTTATCCCGTTCGTGAAAACTATACAGAAGAAATAGAAATTCTTGCGGATCTCATCCCAGCCGCAAAGAAAATGAACCAGGTCAAAATCTCCGGCGGCGCCCGTTCTCTGGTCGAGCGTCGCGATGGCGGGGCCCTGACGGTCGATACCCCCGTGCCATACCGGATCTCGGATCTTCTTACCTTAATCGACAACGCCGTGGGCGGCCTTGACGGCAATCGCAACACGGCGCCGTTCAAACGCTTGCGTAATCGTCTTTATACGATCAGCCAGGATGCGCGCTACAGCTTCATGTTCGGTGGTCTGACGGTGCAAGACAATATGGCGGAGATCCTCGGCGATCTCTTCCGCATTCCCGTCGCCGATAAGCCGATCAGCATTATCGAGCTTGGCGGTTTGCCGACCGAGGTTGCGCGCGTTGTCGTTTCGGTGATCGCACGGCTTGCTTTCGATTTTGGTTTGTGGAGTCACGGCGTCGCGCCCATCGCGCTGATCTGCGAGGATGCGCACCGCTACGCGCCGGCAAGCGACGACGCCGGCTTCGCGCCGACACGCCGCGCGCTCGTACGGATCGCGAAGGAAGGCCGCAAATGCGGTGTGTCTTTGTGGGTCGCCTCGCAGCGCCCGACTGAACTCGATCCCACAATTCTGTCGCAGTGCAACACGATTTTCGCCATGCGGCTCGCCAACCAGGCCGACCAGGAGGCGCTGCGCGCCGCCGTGCCCGACGCGTCGACAAGCCTTCTGGCGTGCCTGCCATCCCTAGGGCTCGGCGAGGCTATTGCGGTCGGCGAGGGCGTACCTTTGCCGACGCGCATCCGCTTTGACGCGTTGCCGCGCGAATGCGTGCCCCAAAGCCTGACGGCGAGCTTCTCGGACGGATGGTCTATAGAAATCACCGACGAGGGCTTTATCGAGCGCATCGTCGAACAGTGGCGCGCGCAACGGCTGATGCTGCCGGGCGCTTGATCTGCGCCATATCGCCCTTGGCCTGCCTCAGAGAAGCACGCCTCTTGTAAAGTCGCTCCCCGTGCGCACAATGGGAATCAACTGGGCGACGGCCCGTTGCGCCTTTATCCGAGCGGGAGCTTTTTCATGCGTTTGACGATCTTTGCTGCAGCATCGGCTGCATTGTCTTTTCTTGCAGCCGCGCCGGCGAGCGCTGAAACGGATGAGACGCGCGCGGCGGCGCCGATCTCCATTGTCATTCACGGCGGTGCCGGCGCGCTTGCACCCGGACGGTACACCGCGGAGCAGGAAGCGGCGTATCTTGCAAAACTGTCCGAGGCGCTTGATGCAGGATACGCTGTCCTGGAAGAAGGAGGCGATGCGCTCGACGCTGTCGAAGCGGCGATTGTGCTGATGGAAGACTCGCCCTTCTTCAACGCCGGCAAAGGCGCGGTTTTCACAAGCCAGGGCAGAAACGAACTCGACGCGTCGATTATGGACGGAGCGACTTTGAACGCCGGCGCAATCGCAGGGGTCAAGAAAGTCAAAAACCCTATCAAGCTTGCACGCGCCGTGATGGAAAAGTCTCGCCATGTGATGTTCGCGAGAGAGGGCGCGGAAAAGTTTGCGAAAGAGCAGGGGCTTGAGTCTGTCCGTCCACGGTATTTTTATTCTGATCGGGCATGGCGGGCCTACAAGCAGGCGAAAGCGGCTGAGAAAACGGCGCGCGCTACGGGCCAGAAAGCATCGCTTCCCGAAGACTATAAATACGGCACTGTGGGCGCCGTCGCGCTCGACAAGGATGGCGATCTGGCGGCGGGGACCTCCACCGGCGGCATGACCTATAAGCGGTTCGGCCGCGTCGGGGATTCTCCGATCATCGGCGCCGGTACATTCGCGGACAACCGCTCCTGCGCGGTCTCATCAACCGGCCATGGCGAGTATTTCATGCGCTTGACCATCGCGCGCGATATCTGTGCGCAGGTAGAGTACGGCGACAAAAGCGTTGAAGACGCCGCAGAAGACGTCATCAATGGACGGCTGGCCGATCTCGGCGGAACCGGCGGCGTGATCGTTCTCGGCGCCGACGGGTCATACGCGATGACCTTCAACACAGCCGGCATGTTTCGCGGCGTTAAAACGCAAACCGGCGTGAAAGAAGTCGCGATTTACGGCGAATAACTTCGTCGCCGGCTCACCAGCGATGGCGCAGATGATTCGGTCAAATTGACACAAAAAACGTTTCCTCCGCGAGGTGGTGCGCTCAGTCGCCGTCATTGACTTTCTTTCAAATGATAGGCGCCGTGTTTTTCGGTCAGAAATGCACGGCGTCCTTTTCCTTTCGGGCCTGCTCATGTACCAACGGCGGCGCAGCATTAAGGCCCGAATGTACATGACACAGCGGAAGATCAATAAACTCCTCGTCGCTAATCGCAGTGAAATCGCCATCCGGGTGATGCGCGCCGCCGCGGAACTCGGGATCGGCACGGTCGCGATTTTCGCCGAAGAGGACAAGCTCGCACTGCACCGCTTCAAGGCCGATGAAAGCTATCAGGTCGGCGCCGGGAAAGGGCCTGTTAAGGCGTATCTCGATATCGATGACATCATCCGTATTGCGCGTAAGTCGGGCGTCGATGCGATCCATCCGGGGTACGGGTTTTTATCCGAAAACCCCGAATTTGCCGAACGCTGCGCCGCCGAAGGCATTGTCTTTATCGGGCCTGATGCGGAGATTATGCGCGGGTTCGGCGACAAGCTTTCGGCGCGTGAAATTGCGGAGCGCGCCGGCGCGCCGGTCATGCCCGCGAGTAAAGCGCTCCCAAAAGAACACGACAAGATCCTGAAGATCGCACGCGAGATCGGTTTCCCGGTGATGGTGAAAGCCAGTTGGGGCGGCGGCGGGCGCGGCATGCGCGTCGTTGAACGCGAAGAGGGTCTGATCGACGCCGTCGAGACCGGTCGCAGCGAAGCGGCCTCGGCATTCGGCAAAGACGATGTTTATCTGGAAAAGCTCGTCGTCAATGCACGGCACGTGGAGGTGCAGCTTGTCGGCGACAGGCACGGCAATCTCGTTCACCTGTTCGAGCGAGATTGTTCCGTCCAAAGACGGCACCAGAAAGTGGTGGAGCGCGCCCCAGCGCCTTATCTTTCAGATGCGCAACGCCAGACATTGTGCGACGCCGCCGTGAAGCTCGGCCGCGAGGTTGGCTACAACAACGCCGGCACGGCAGAGTTCCTCATGGACGCCGACACAGGGGCGTTTTACTTTATCGAGGTCAATCCGCGCATCCAGGTCGAGCACACCGTTACGGAGGAAGTAACGGGGATCGATATCGTGAAGGCGCAGATCAGGATCGCTGAAGGCCATGCGATCGGCTCTGCGGAAACCGGCGTTCCGCCTCAGGAAGAAATTCGGCTTAATGGCCATGCGGTGCAATGCCGGGTAACGACAGAAAATCCGGAAGAAAACTTTATCCCGGACTATGGTCGCATTGTCGCCTATCGCGGCGCGACGGGGTTTGGCATTCGCCTCGATGGCGGGACGGCTTATGCCGGCGCCCAGGTGACGCGGTTTTACGACTCGCTACTTGAAAAGGTCACCGCATGGGCGCCGACGCCCGATGAGGCGCTCGACCGGATGTCGCGTGCGCTGCGGGAGTTCCGCATTCGCGGCGTCGCGACCAATCTCGAATTCGTCGACAACCTGATCAACCATCCGAAGTTTCGTGCGTGTGAGTACACAACGCGTTTTATCGACCAGACGCCGGCGTTGTTTGAGTTCAAACCGCGCCGTGACCGGGCGACAAAGCTTCTTCGTTTCCTCGCGGACGTTAATGTGAACGGCAATCCGCAAGTGGCCGGCAGGGCGGAGCCGGCGCGCCATGTGGACCCGGTGTTGCCCGACCTTCGCGGCGAACCGGTGCCGCCGGGCATGCGCAACAAGCTGATGGAGCTTGGCCCTGCCGAATTCGGACAATGGGTGCGCGCGCAGGAAAAAGTCTTTATGACGGACACCACCATGCGCGACGCACACCAGTCGCTTCTTGCGACGCGCATGCGCACTTATGACATGGCGCTCGCCGCGCCGCATTATGCGCGAAAGCTCCCGGCGCTTTTCTCTCTGGAATGCTGGGGCGGCGCGACCTTTGACGTCGCCATGCGGTTCCTGAACGAAGACCCCTGGGCGCGCCTTGCCCTGTTGCGTGAAGGGGCGCCGAATATCCCGCTCCAAATGCTGCTGCGTGCGTCGAACGCTGTCGGGTATACGAACTATCCCGACAATGTGGTCGCATACTTTGTTGAGCGCGCAGCGGATACAGGCATCGATGTTTTCCGGATATTCGATTCGCTCAACTGGGCCGACAATATGTATGTCGCCATGGATGCGGTGTTAAAAACCGGTGCGGTCTGCGAAGCGGCGATTTGTTACTCCGGCGACCTAACGAGCGATACGGAAAAGAAATTCACCCTCGACTATTATTTATCGCTGGCGAAGAAGCTGGAGGCCCATGGCGCGCATTTCCTGGCAATCAAGGATATGGCGGGCGTCTGCAAACCGGATGCAGCGCGCGCGCTAGTGACGGCGCTGAAGGCTGAAACCAAGCTGCCGGTGCATTTCCATACGCACGACACCTCCGGCGCATCGGCCGGCGCCGTTCTCGCCGCGGTCGACGCCGGCGCCGATGTGGTGGACGCCGCCATGGATACGCTTTCCGGCCTGACGTCGCAGCCGCCCCTCGGCTCCATCGCACAAGCGCTGAAAGGCGGTCCGCACGACCCGGGCCTTGACGAAAAAACCGTGCGCGAGATGTCGTTTTACTGGGAGGCGGTGCGCGACCTTTATGCAGCATTCGAAAGCGATGTCCGCTCCGGTGCGTCGGAGGTTTATCTGCACGCCATGCCGGGCGGGCAGTTCACTAACCTTCGCGAACAGGCGCGCTCTCTCGGTATCGAGGGCGCGCGCTGGCATGAGGTCGCGGAGTGCTACGCCGCGGTCAACGAGATGTTCGGCAATATCGTCAAGGTGACGCCAAGCTCCAAAGTGGTTGGCGACATGGCGCTCACCATGGTCGCCGGCGGCTTGACGCCGGGCGACGTTCTTAGTCCGGATAAGGAAATTGCATTTCCTGAGTCCGTCGTCTCTTTCTTCCGAGGCGATCTCGGGCAACCCCATGGCGGGTTTCCGAAAGCTCTGCAGGCAAAGGTGCTGAAAGGCGCCAAGGCTGTCACTGAGCGCCCCGGTGCGCTGATGGACGATGTCGACCTCGAAGCTGAACGTGCAAACCTTAAAGAAAGCACCGGCCATGAGGTCAGCGATAACGATCTCGCCTCGCATCTGCTTTACCCGAAGGTTTTTGCCGCATTCGATGCGTTTCGGCAGGACTATGGCGATATGAGCGTTCTTGCCACGGACGAATTCTTCTACGGTCTGCCGCCGGGCCGCGAAATCATGGTCGAGCTCGATCCCGGCAAGACACTGGTCGTGCAGTGTCAATCCATGTCGGAACCTGATGATGACGGCAAGGTACGGGTCTTTTTCTCGCTAAACGGCCAACCCCGCACGATCAAGGTGCGTGATCGCTCTCTGGAAGATCACAGCGAGACCCGCGAACAGGCGGCGGCCGGCGACGACAAGCAGATTGGCGCGCCCATGCCGGCTGTTATAACCGAAATCCGCGTCGCCGTGGGCGACAAGGTTAAGGCGGGCGACATCGTTGCGACGCTCGAAGCCATGAAAATGGAGGTGAAAGTGACCGCCGAAATTGACGGGGTTGTGGCGCGCGTGCCCCTGGCTGCGGGCGCACAGGTCGACGCGAAGGACCTTCTCGTTGCTTTTGGTTAAAGACGCCCATGATTGGCCCGGCTTTTGCTAGATCGCCTTATTGAAATTCTAACGCAACACAAGCCTTTACGCCTGAGCGGGGATGCCCATGACGGACGCTGCGACGCCGCAATATGTTCTCCAACTGCGATGCCCGGATAGGCGCGGCATCTTGGCGACGGTCACGCCGGCGTTAACCGCGGCGGGCTGCGATATTCGCGAGGCGGCGGTTTATGGCGATCCGGAAACAGGCTCGTTCTTTATACGGATGCATGTGGCGAGCCCGGAAATGTCAAAAACGACGCTGGAAAAGTCCTTCGCGCCGGTCGCATCGGGATTTTCGCTCGATGCAAAATTTTACGACCTCAACCGAAAGATGCGTGTGCTGATTGCCGTATCGAAGTTCGACCATTGCCTGGTCGACCTAATTCACAAATGCAAAATCGGCGCGCTGCCCATCGACATCGTTGGCGTGATGTCCAATCATCGCGATCTCGAAGCGATGGTGTCATGGCATGGCATTCCATTTCATCATCTGCCGATTACAAAAGAAACGAAGCCGGAACAAGAAGCGGCTTTCCTTAATTTGGTCGACGAAACAGGCGCAGAACTCATCGCCCTTGCGCGCTACATGCAGATACTTTCGGACGATCTGTCAAACAAGCTCAAAGGGCGCTGCATCAATATCCATCACTCGTTTCTGCCGAGCTTCAAAGGCGCGCGGCCTTATCATCAGGCGCATGAGCGTGGCGTCAAGATCATCGGCGCGACGGCGCATTATGTGACCGCCGACCTCGACGAGGGCCCGATCATCGAGCAGGAAGTGCGGCGCGTCACCCACGCAACGACGGCTGAAGAAATGGTCGAGATCGGTCGCGAGGTGGAAGCCTCGGTCTTTTCCCGCGCCATCAAATGGCACGCCGAGCATCGGGTATTCCTCAACGGCAAGAAAACAGTCGTGCTTCAGCGCTAGACTCAGCACTAGACAGCGTTCCTTCCGCTCAACCATCACGATTGCGGCGCCGTTTTCCACGCCGGTGGTCAACGCAGCGCAACCATGTCAAAAAAGCCCTAATCAGGCGCCTCAGCGCCGTTACAGAATTTGGGAGGGCTCGAACGTCATGGCGAGAAAACTTCGGATTGGCGCGGCAATCATAATGGCGGGCTTGGGGCTTTGCGCGATACCGGCGCATGGCGAGAAGCCAGCGCTGGAGATTGAAGCGGGCGGGCGCCCGGTTGGCGCCGCCTGGTCGCGCAGCCCTGTTTATGCGGAAAACGGCATGGCCGCCACGGCGCATCCGCTGGCGAGCCAGATCGCCATCGATGTTCTGAAGAGAGGCGGCAACGCCGTTGACGCCGCCATTGCCGCCAACGCCGCCCTCGGCCTTATGGAGCCGACGGGCAATGGCATCGGCGGCGATCTTTTCGCGATCATCTGGGACCCGAAGTCTGAAAAGCTCTACGGCCTGAACGCATCCGGCCGCAGCCCCATGGGGCGCAGCTATGACGACCTTATGGCGAAGCTTGATGGCGCGACATCGATCCCGCCGCTGGGCTCCCTGCCGGTGACGGTGCCTGGCGCCGTCGACGGATGGTTCGAAATGCACAAGCGTTTCGGAAAAATGCCCATGCGGAAGATATTGGCGCCGTCCATCGATTATGCGGAAAACGGATTTCCGACCGCACCGGTGATCGCTCACTACTTTTCGCGCAACCTTGCCGGTTTCGAACGCCGTCTCGAAATGATTGGCGAATTTGACAATGCGCGCGCGACCTACTTTGCCGATGGCGCGCCTGAGGCGGGCGACATTTTTAAAAATCCCGACCTTGCGGCAACCTACCAAAAAATTGCTAAGGGCGGCCGCGACGCTTTTTACAAAGGCGAAATCGCGCGCACTATGGACGCCTATATGAAGCGCATCGGCGGGGATTTGCGCTACGAGGATTTTGCGGCTCACAAAAGCGAGTGGGTCGAGCCCGGCTGCGTGCCCTATCGCACTGTCGAGCTTTGCGAACTGCCGCCCAACGGTCAGGGTTTCGCCGCTCTGCAGATGGCGAACATCCTGAATAATGTGGAGCTTTCGCAATGGCCGCGCGGCAGCGCGGAAGTCCTGCACTACATCACCGAAGCCAAGCGCCTCGCGTTTGAAGATGTGGCGCGGTTTTATGCGGACCCGGACTATGCCGACCCGCCCATCGACTGGCTTCTTTCCGCCGACTACGGCAAGGAGCGGTTCGCACAGATTGATCCTGAAAAAGCCAATCCAGCGCCAAAGCCCGGTGAACCGAAACTCGAAGGCGAGGGGGATACGACCTATCTCACCGTCGCGGATAAAGACGGCATGATGGTCTCGCTCATCCAGTCGAATTATCGCGGCATGGGCTCAGGTCTTGTGCCAGACGGCCTTGGCTTCATGCTTCAGGACCGCGGCGAGCTGTTCTCGCTCGACCCGAACCACGCCAATGTTTATGCGCCCGGGAAGCGGCCTTTCCACACCATTATCCCGGCGTTTGTGTTGAAAGACGGCGCGCCGCTCATGAGCTTCGGCCTGATGGGCGGCGGCATGCAGCCCCAAGGCCACATCCAGGTGCTGGTCAACATGATCGACTATGGCATGAACATTCAGGAAGCGGGCGATGCTGCGCGCCTCAATCATGATGGCGGCCGTCAGCCAACAGATGATTATGAGGGAACCGGCGCCGATCTCCTCGGAACGCTGAACGTCGAAGCCGGCGTGTCCGCCGAGACGGTCGAGCGATTGCGCGCCATGGGGCACAATGTGAAAGTCGTCGACAACGGCATTATGTTCGGCGGCTATCAGGCAATCTGGCGCGATCCTGAAACTGGCATCTACGTCGGCGCGACGGAAATGCGCAAGGACGGCGTCGCCATCGGGTACTGACGGACGAGATGGCGGTTTTGTGGATGTTCCCTCTACGAACCGACTTAACGTCTTGCAGGTTGTGAGCGCCCGCATATGAGCCTCGATGAAAAGCCGGTTCTGGTGGTCGGCGCGGGCGCGCCGCTGGGCCGGGAGATTGTCCGTCTCCTGCGCGGCGCAGGGCGCGCGGTCATCGCGACCGTCAGAACGGAAGACCCTGAAAAACTCGGCGCGCTTTCGGCCATGGGCGTAGATACCGCGCTGCTGGATCTAACCGACGCGCACGCGCTGCCGGCGGCGATGCAGAATGTCGGCGCCGCCATCTTCACGCCGATCCTGACGCTTTCCGCCGCGGCGGCGCGCCATTTGCCGCCGGATGCCCCGGCGGTTTTCTTTTCCTCGAACAACGTTGCAATCGATCCCGACGATCCCGTTTATGCGAGCTTGTTGCGGGCTGAAGAAACCGTCAGAAGCGCCGCGCCGTCGGCTGCGATCCTGCGCCCGACAATGATTTACGGCTTTGCAGGCGATGGAAACCTTTCGCGCCTGGCGGCGGCCATGCGCCGCTACCCGCTTGTTCCCATGCCGGGGCGGGGCCGGGCGCTACAGCAACCGTTGTTTTATAAAGATCTGGCCGCAGTCGCTGTTCGTGCGCTCGATGACCCGTCTTTCAAGGGAAAAACGTGCGCCGTCGCCGGACCAGAGTCGATATCGCAAAAAGCGCTTTATCGCGCCGTCGCCGAAGCTATTGACGCGTCCGTCCTGATTGCGCCGACGCCGGCGCGCGCCGCGTCAGTGTTTATAGGCTTGTGCGAAAGAGCTGGTCTGCGCGGCCCCGTCAAAGCCGCGCAGCTTGCGCGCGCCAGCGCCGACAAAATCCCACAGGGCGACAACCAGGTATTCGGTCGAACACCGCTGTCCGACGGTTTATCGGAAATAGCGGCGGCGATGAAAACGCCGCGCTGACAATGAAGGCGGCGCTTTGCGCTTCGCCCACACAATTATGACTGGCGAAACCGGAGGAGCTTATCGTTTTCGCTTCGGCGACTTGCCGCCACGCCGTTTCGGTTTCGAGCGAATATTCGACACCGTCCCTTCGGACTTCGTGATGCGCCCATCGGAGGCGTCGACGATACGGTTGTCGATTTCGTATTGCTTCGCAAACGGATCGTCTGCGAGGGCAAGCTCGGTCTCTTCAAGCCGCTTTATTTCATCGCGCAACCGCGCCGCCTCTTCAAACTCAAGGTTCGCCGCCGCTTCGCGCATCGCTTTTTCAAGATGTTCAAGATGCGCTTTCAAATTGTGGCCAGGGCCGGTGAAATCGGCCGCATCTTCTGCAAAGCCGGAGGCGCCCGGCTTAGCGGCGCCAACGCCGCGATGGCCGACAAAAGTCTGGCCTGCGGCCGCTTTTGCGCCTTCGTCGTCGGAATCGGAAATATCAGCGATGGTCGCCTTAACGGTCGCTGGCGTGATGTTATGGGCTTCGTTATGGGCGAGTTGTTTTTCCCGGCGCCGCTCCGTTTCGCCCATGGCCCGCTCCATGGAGCCGGTGATTTTGTCGGCGTAAAGAATAACCCGGCCGTCAACATTCCGCGCGGCGCGGCCGATGGTCTGGATAAGCGACGTTTCCGACCGCAAAAATCCTTCCTTGTCGGCGTCGAGGATCGCCACCAGACGGCATTCGGGGATGTCGAGCCCCTCGCGCAGAAGGTTGATGCCGACAAGGACGTCAAAGGCGCCGAGACGAAGATCGCGGATAATTTCGATCCGCTCAAGCGTATCGATGTCGGAATGCATGTAGCGCACGCGCACGCCCTGTTCATGCATGTATTCGGTGAGGTCCTCCGCCATGCGCTTGGTCAGCGTCGTCACGAGAACGCGCCCGCCGTCTTTCGCGACGGCCTTGCACTCGGCGATGACGTCATCAACCTGGTTGGATGTATCGCCCGTAACGGGGCGCACCTCGACTTCAGGGTCAACGAGGCCTGTCGGGCGAATCACTTGTTCGGTAAAAACCCCGCCCGTTCGCTCCAACTCCCAGGAGCCCGGCGTTGCAGAAACATGCACCGTTTGCGGGCGCATTTTCTCCCATTCCTCGAATTTGAGGGGGCGATTGTCCATACAAGAGGGCAGACGGAACCCGAACTCCGCCAGCGTGCGTTTGCGATTGAAGTCGCCGCGGAACATGGCGCCGATTTGCGGCACCGAAACGTGACTTTCGTCACAGAAAATAATCGCGTTTTCTGGCAGATATTCAAACAGCGTCGGGGGAGGTTCGCCAGGTCTGCGACCGGTTAAGTAGCGCGAATAGTTTTCGATGCCCGCACATGAGCCGGTCGCAGCCAGCATTTCCAGATCGAACTGGACGCGTTGATCGAGACGTTGCGCTTCAAGAAGACGTCCTTCCTCACGCATGATCGGCAGGGTCTCCGCAAGCTCCTGTTTGATTTTCGCCGTCGCCTGCTGCAGCGTCGGGCGCGGCGTCACGTAGTGCGAGTTGGCGTAGAGCGTCACTTCTTCCAGATCGCTCGTCTTTTGCCCCGTAAGCGGATCGAACTCGGTGATGGTTTCTATCTCATCGCCGAAAAGCGATATCCGCCAGGCGCGATCTTCATAGTGCGCGGGGAATATCTCAACAACGTCACCCCGCACACGGAACGATCCGCGCGCAAACGCATTGTCATTGCGCTTGTATTGTAGCGCGACGAGGTCGGTGAGCAGCTTCTTGCGTTCAATTGTCTCGCCAAGTTTCAGCGAAAAGGTCATTGCCGTGTAAGTTTCGACCGATCCGATACCGTAGATACAGCTGACCGATGCAACGATGACAACGTCGTCGCGTTCCAAAAGCGCGCGCGTCGCCGCGTGGCGCATTCGGTCGATTTGCTCGTTTATGGAGCTTTCTTTCTCGATGTATGTATCTGTACGCGGAACATAAGCTTCCGGCTGATAGTAGTCGTAGTAGGAAACGAAATACTCGACGGCGTTGTCCGGGAAGAACGCTTTGAACTCATTGTATAGTTGTGCGGCAAGGGTTTTGTTGGGCGCGAGAATGAGGGCGGGGCGCTGGCAGGTTTCGATCACCTTCGCCATGGTGAAGGTCTTGCCGGTGCCGGTTGCGCCGAGAAGCACCTGGTCCCACTCGCCGCCGCGCACACCCTCGGCGAGTTCCATGATTGCCATCGGCTGGTCGCCAGCGGGCTCGTAGGATGAAACGACTTTTAGCGGTTTCGATAACCGTGGCAGCGAAGGCCGCTCCGGCCGGTGGGGCGTCCAACTTTCCAGCGGTGTCGCAAGACGTTCGTGATAAGTCGCCATAGCCTCCGAAAAGCCGTGGTTTGTGACATCGGCGTCAGGCGTCGTCGGCTGGCTGGTGGGTTTTCGTTTTGCTGGCATGGAGCGAAAATAGTCTTAATTAACGGAAAGTGAAGGCTGTTTCAGCACCCTCCTGACATCGGTCTTATTGCGCATACGAGGGTGTGCGATAGACTGGTCAGCGGTTTTTATTTTCGAGGATTTTCCAGTGTTCACTGTTACCCTTGGCGACACCAGCGGCGTTTCGAACTTTCTTGTAGAGCAATCTCGGGCCGTACTGGACGACGCCTTAGAATTCTGGTCGCGCTATGTGGATTTTCGCGGCCGGACCCTCGTGGTTGAATTCAGCTTCGAGGATGTCGATGAAGACCCCGACGACGCCTCGCTTGCCGTCGGCGGTACATTTTACCCCTTCAGCGGCAACCCCCGACAAGCGCTTCCCGTTACGAAACTACAAAACGGCTCCGATATAAACGGCGCGCAGCCGGACCTTTTCGTGACGATCGATGTAGATCCGCTCAATCGAAATGACTTTTACTTTGGCGGGATCAACGAACCGAATGTGCCTGCGGGTCAATTCGATCTCTTTTCCGTCCTGGTTCACGAAGTCGGCCATGGCCTCGGTTTCCTGTCGACGATTGACGATTTTACGTCCGTTTTCGACACTTTCGTTCAGGGACCGTCGAACGCGCCTGTGTTCGCCGGGCCGTTAACAGTGGCGGCCTTTGGCGAACCGTTGCCTCTCCAGCCCGGAGAGCCGAGCCATGTGAGAGAATCAAGCAGTGGTTTTCTGCTTGACCCAACAGCGTCGGCCGGCGTGCGGACGTATTTGTCCGCAGCGGAATTCGCGGTGCTGCGCGATATCGGCCTACCAGCGTTGCTCCCAACAAACAGCGCGGACGTGCTTTACGGGTTCCCCCAAGCCGACAACATCTCGCTGTTGGCGGGCGCTGACGAATATCGCGCCGACCGGGGCCGCGACACCGTGTCCGGCGGCGACGGCGATGATCTTATTTTCGGCCAGGCCGGAGAAGATTCGCTCAACGGCGGCGCCGACAACGACACACTAAACGGCAATCTCGGCAATGACCGAATTTTCGGCGGTGACGGCGATGATTTGCTCAATGGGGGCGCGGGGTCGGACGCCGTATTCGCCAATCAAGGCGCCGACACCGTGACGGGCGGCGGCGGTCGTGACACGCTCTTCGGCGGGGACGGGAACGACGATGTTTCCGGCGGCAACGGCGATGACGCGCTGAACGGCGAAAACGGCAATGATCGACTGCGTGGCGAGCTCGGCGCAGATACAATACCCGGCGGCGCCGGCAATGACACGTTGAGCGGCGGCGAGGGGAACGACAGTCTTTTAGGATCGGCCGGCCGCGACCGTATTGTCGGAGATGCCGGAGATGACGCCTTGTTCGGTAATCGCGGGAATGACGTTTTGCTCGGCGGCGATGGAAACGACAATATACAGGGCGGCGCGGAACAGGACCTCGCCTTCGCCAATCAGGGAAACGACATCCTGAATGGCGCCGGAGGTCGCGACAGCCTGTTCGGCGGGTTTGGCGACGACACCCTGTTTGGCGGTAATGGCAATGACAACCTCAACGGCGAATTCGATGATGACATCGTGCGCGGTGAAGGCGGCAATGACCGATTGCGCGGTTCGACCGGCGATGACACGCTGTTCGGCGGCGAGGGCGATGACCTATTTGTTTTCCGCGATGGTGAAGGCCGAGACGTCATCGGTGATTTCACCGCCGGCGGCGACGTCGATGAGATTGAGCTTTCCGGTTTCGGCGCCGCGTTCGATACGTTTGACGAAGTTATCGCAGCAGCGAACGATGTCGGCGGCGACGCCGTGATCGATTTCGGCGGCGGCGATACACTAACCATCGATAACACAGCCGTTGCGAGCCTTACCCAGGCTGACTTCATTTTCGTATAGGCTCAAAGCCGCCCGCGATTAGAACGGCGTTGACATTCGGCGTGGCCGACGCGTCTTGATCTGGGTCTGCGAACCGGCCACATGAAGTGGCATGGAAGCCTTTGCAACCGAGAAGCTTGGAAGAGCGCAGGCGAGTGAAATTGCCGCCGCAGTCATCGTCGCCGGCGCCGCACGCGAGATTGATCCGCTGCTCGACGCCTGCGGCGTGCGCCATAAGGCTTTGATCGAGATCAAAGGTGAGGCGTTGATTGCACGTGCGGCCCGGGCGCTGGGCGATGCGGGATTCGGAGAGCGGATCGTCATTGCGGCGCCTGGCGATCTTCATCCTGTTTTTGCTGATGTCATGCCTCCCGGGATAGCGCCGCGCTTCACGGAGGCGCAAACGACGCCCGCCGCGACACTTCTCGAACTATGTGCCGTTTATGAGGGCAAGGGAGGCGTTTTGGCGACAACCGCCGATCATGCGCTCCTGACGCCGGAAATGCTCCAAGCCTTTTTGAGGGACGTTGATGACGGAACCGGCGTCGCAGCGGCTGTCGTCGATAGTGATGTTTACCACAACGCCTTCCCCAACACGCGTCAGCCGTTTGTCCGCCTGAAAGACGCGCGCTTTACAGGGGCAAACCTCTTCTGGATGGACCCGGCGCTGGCGCGGCCCCTGTTCGAATTCTGGCGCTCCTTCGAGAAAAACCGCCGCGCGCCGTTGAAAATGGTGCGCGCCGTTGGTCTCGCCGCCGCACTGTCATATTTAAGGGGCGCGCTCAGCGAAGCCGAAGTCATTGCTCTCGTTGAGGAGCGAACCGGGGTCAGGGGCCAGTTCGTTCGCCTTGAGGACGCAAAAGCGGCGATCGATATCGCCAGGCCGGAGGACCTCGAAGTCGCAAGGAGGCTTTTATAACGCCGTTTTGATGCGGCGACCGTCCGCCCGCGGCGGCTTGTCCGTTTGTGTGGCCGCGAGCAAACGGGCATAAAGCGGGACACAAGCTCAATGGGCGCCTGCCGGGCGCTTTTCGATGAGCGAAAAGGATTGTTCGGTTCATGACACCTGAATTGGGACTATTCGCCCTCGCCATGGCCTTGATGATGGCGGTGTTTCAGACGGCCGCGCCCTTGGCGGGCGCAGCCCGCGGCGACCGCGCCGTTGCAAGGCTCTCCGGGCCTGCGGCAATAGCGCAGTTCTTTCTGGTTGCGTTCGCATTCGCCGCCTTGACGGCGTCGCATGTGCAATCGGATTTTTCTGTCCGTAACGTCGTTGAAAATTCCCATACAGACAAACCCATGATCTACAAATTCACTGGCGTCTGGGGCAACCACGAAGGCTCCATGCTGATGTGGGTTTTGATACTGGCGGGGTTTGGCGCGGCGCTGGCTTTACGGCGTGGCGGCGACGATAGCCTGAAGTCGCTCAAGTCGATGACCCTCAGCATCCAGGGCGCCGTGGCGGCGGCGTTTCTCGCCTTCCTGATTTTCACGTCGAACCCGTTTGCCCGGCTTTTTCCGGCGCCGCAAAACGGCATGGATCTCAACCCGCTCCTGCAGGACCCCGGCCTCGCGATCCATCCGCCGTTTTTGTATCTGGGATATGTCGGTTTCTCGATCGTGTTCGCGTTCGCTGTCGCCGCACTCATAAAGGGCGAGGTCGACGCCGCGTGGGCGCGCGCGGTGCGGCCCTGGGCGCTGGCGGCGTGGGTCTTTCTCACTATCGGCATCGCGCTTGGCAGCTGGTGGGCCTATTATGAGCTTGGCTGGGGCGGTTTTTGGGCCTGGGACCCGGTGGAGAACGCTTCGTTTCTGCCGTGGCTGGCGGGTACGGCGTTCATTCATTCCGTACGCGTTCTTGAAAAACGCGAAACCCTGAAAGTCTGGACGGTCTTACTCGCCATTGCGGCCTTTTCCCTAAGCCTGATCGGCACGTTTCTCGTGCGGTCGGGGATCATTACCTCGGTGCATTCCTTTGCAGTCGATCCGACACGAGGCGTTTTTATCCTGATGATCCTCGCCGCCGTCATTGGCGGCTCGCTTTTACTTTTCGCCATTCGCGCGCCATTACTGACCTCGCGCGCGACGTTCAAATTGACGAGCCGGGAAGGCGCCATTCTTATCAATAACCTCCTGATGACCGCCGCATGCGTCACAGTTTTTCTGGGTACGTTCTATCCGCTCTTCGTGGATATCCTGACAGGGGAGCGTTTATCCGTCGGCGCGCCCTACTTCAATGCAACCTTCCTTCCCCTGATGGCTGTGCTTTTGCTCATCCTTGCGCCCATGTCGGCGCTCGGCTGGAAGCGCGGTGACGTGATGCAGGCGGTGCTGCGGTTATGGCCGGTCGCGATTGTCGCCGCCGTGACGGCGGTCCTCGCCCTCGTGGTCGCCGCGCCCAAAGAAACCGGCACGGTGTTCGGCGTTGCGCTCGCCGCGTGGGCAGGGGGCGGATCGATTGCAGAACTTGTGCGCCGGTCGCGGGTGCGCGCGGCGTCGCCTGCGGCAGCCTTGAAAAATGCGTTTCGCCTGCCGCGCCCCTTTCTTGGCATGACCGCCGCCCATGTGGGCGTCGCCATCCTTGCCATCGGCGTCATTGGCGCTGGCGCCTGGCGCAGCGACAAGGTGCTCTACATGAAGCCAGGCGATACCGTTTCCGTTGGCGGTTATGAGGTCCGCCTTGACGCGGTGCGCGAAAGCGCCGGTCAGAACTATGCTACAGAGACGGCGCATTTCAGCCTGATGGAAAACGGCGCAGCCGGGCGCGTCATTACGGCCGAACGGCGCTATTATCCTGTGAGACGCATGCAGACGACGGAGGCGGGGATCTGGACAACCTTCTTTGGCGACCTTTACCTCACCGTCGGCGAACCCAGCGAAGGCCGCGGTCACGCAGTGCGCGTCTGGTATAATCCTTTCGCCGTGTGGTTATGGATCGGATCGGCGTTTGTCGCTTTTGGCGGCGTCGTCGCAGCAGCGCCAACACGGCAGCCGCGCGAACTTGCGCAGCCAGCGCACCCATCGCCTTCATCGCCGTCGTCATTGTCGGCGACCGCCATTGAAGGAGCGCGTTCATGAAATCGCGCCTTGTCTTTTTCGCACCGCTCGCTGCGTTCTTGTTGCTCGCGCTTTACTTCACCCTGGGTCTTGGCCGCGATCCCTCCGCCATTCCGAGCGTCCTGATCGACAAACCGGCGCCGCAGTTTTCATTGCAGCCCATCGAAGGCTATGAAAACGGGCTTTCTACGGATGATCTGAACGGAGACGTTTCGCTCGTCAACGTCTTCGCCTCATGGTGCGTCGGCTGTCGGATCGAGCATCCTTTGCTGATGGAACTGGCGGCGGAAAACGACCTCAAAATTTACGGCGTCAACTGGAAAGACGCGCCGGGCGATGGAACCGCATGGCTGCAACGGTGGGGCGATCCTTACACCAGGGTGGGCGATGACGCCGATGGCCGCGTCGCTATCGATTTTGGCGTTACGGGCGCGCCCGAGACCTTCCTGATCGATAGCAAGGGACGCATACGGTACAAGTTCGCCGGCCCGATCACGCAGCAAATCTGGGACGAAGATTTTGCGCCGCGTATTGAGGCGTTGCGTCAATGACGGTGCTTCAGCAACATGTCAGAGGCGCGCTTTTCGCGTGCGCCTATGCTTTCGCATTTCTCATGGTGCTCGCGGTCGCTGCCGCGCCTGCTTTGGCGTCCATTGAACCCGACGAAGTTCTTGCCGATCCCGTGCTGGAAGAGCGCGCCCGAGAAATCGGCCGCGAGCTTCGCTGCGTGACCTGTCAGAGCCAGAGCATTGAGGACTCAGCGGCGCCGCTGGCCAAGGATCTGCGTCGCCTTGTGCGCGAGCGCCTGGTCGCGGGCGACAGCGACGACGAAATCGTTGCACATGTCACCGAGCGTTACGGCGACTATGTGCGTCTTCGCCCACGCATCAGCGTGGGAACGATTTTTCTCTGGGGCGCGCCGCTTCTCGCTCTTGGCCTCGGCGGTCTTGCGCTTGCGGCATTTTTTCGGGGCATGCCCGATGACGACGAAGAAAACGACCCTGCCCCGGAAACGGACGAGTACTGAATGGGTCTTTTCTTCGTCGCCGCCATCCTTTTGGCTCTTGCGGCCCTCGCGATCGTCATATGGCCGGCGCGCGCGGTTTTCACCCGGCGTGCGCAACAGGGCGACGCATCGCCGAAAGACCCCGTATCACGCATCGGCGCGGTTTTATTGCTCGGTATACTGCCGCTCGGCGCCGGCGCGCTTTATCTCGCCCTTGGCGCGCCGGAGAGCCTTGATCCGAACTTTTCACCGCCGGCGGCGCCGTCATCGCCTCAGGACGCCGCAGCCGCGATGGCCGCGTTGCCGGAAGAGGAACGCGCCGCCATGATCGAGAATATGGTTGCAGGGCTCGAGGCGCGTCTTGAGGAAACCCCGGACGATATCAACGGCTGGCGCATGCTGGCGCGCTCTTACGGCGTTCTCAGGCGTCCGAAGGACGCGGCGCGCGCCTATCGCTCTTTGCTGGCGCGGGACGAAAATGCTTCGGCCGAAGACTGGCGTAATTTCGCGGCAGCGCTGGTTGCGGACCGAGGCGATGACGAAACTGTGGCGGGGATCAGCGATGAGGCCGTGGACGCCCTTGAGCGGTTGCGGAGCTTTAACGCCGACGACCCCCTGGCGCTTTTTTATCTCGGCATCGCCGCCCGCGAGCGCGGCGATATTGACGGCGCAGCGGCGTTGTGGCGGCGCCTCCAGGAAATCGCTCCCGCCGATGGGCCGCTGGCGCCTGTTCTGGAGCGGCTTCTCGGCGAAATCGACGCCGGTTGAACGCCTTTTCACGGTTAACGAATGCGTTAGGCGCGCCGGGTAAGCTATTGAGGCTCGCAAATCGGGGAAACGCCCCTGAGCCAGCAAAGCGGCTTGAATTTTGCTATTATAGGTTGCTGAGAATGACCGATCCCATGGCGGCGACGACGCCGGCATAGGACGGGTGAGGGAGCCGGAAGGGTTGTACGCTATGAAAAATCTACTGAAATCGGGCGCAACGGTCTGTGCAATCGCGATGGGGACGGGCCTCAGCGCTGCGGGATCGGCCGACGCCGCAACCTTTACCGCCGAGAAAATCTCATTTCGGGACATTACCGGCGCCGTTGAAATAAGAACCCATAGCGGCGGCGAGATCGAAATCACCATCGAACAGGGCAAGGAATACACGCAGGTCGCTCTTTCCGAAGTCGACGGCACAGTCATTGTGCGCGGCGAGAAATGGAAAGAAGAAGAAACGCGCGACTGCTGCAACACGCGGATTAATCGCGAATTCTACCCCCGCGAAGGGCGCGAATTGACAACCGGCGAGCCGGTCGACGAAGGCTTCTTCGGCGATTATCCGACGATTGTTGTCTCCACGCCGCTTAACAGCGACATCGAGTTCATCGACGCGCGCATCAAACTCGCCATGGAGCGCCTGCAGGGCGCGCTCTCACTGGACGCATGCTACGTCTACGGAGAAACGAGTGACGTCGAAGAAGCTGTCATCGGCGTTATTCATGGCTCTCGCCTCGTTGTCGGGAATATCGACGCTGGCCTCGAAATCGATGTTTCGGGCGATGCTGATGTAATGACCGGCGACGCCGCGACGGTCGATGTCGATATCGCCGGTCCGGGTGATGTTATTTTAGGCTCCGTCGACGGCATGCTCGATGTATCGATTGCCGGATCGGGCCTTGTGCGCACGGCGCGCCTGGATGGCCCGTTGACGACGCGTATCGCCGGTTCCGGCGCGGTCGTCGTGGCCCAAGGCAACGCTGATCGCCTGCGCGCCACCATAGATGGATCAGGCGGCGTCTTCTTTGACGGTAATGTCACGCAGCCGGAGCTTCGTCTGTTCGGGTCCAGCGAAGTCAGAATGAAGTCTGTCTCCGGACGGATCACGCACCATGGCGGCGGCGCCGTCTACGTGGGCGGCGAGCGGGTCGAGAAAGACTGACCCGCATCGCCTTTAGCTTTTTTTGCTTAGTTTAACGGCGCCTTATCGCTGTTCGATGGCGGTGTAAGGCCGCTGCGGCGCACCCGTATAAATCTGGCGCGGGCGACCGATTTTCTGGTTCGGATCTTCGATCATTTCTGACCATTGTGCGATCCACCCCACGGTGCGGGCGAGCGCAAACAGAACTGTAAACATGTCGGTCGGGAAGCCGAGCGCGCGCAGCGTGATGCCGGAGTAAAAATCGATATTCGGATAGAGCTTCTTCTCGACGAAATACTCGTCTTCAAGGGCGATGCGCTCAAGCTCCATCGCCACCTGCAGGAGCGGTTCGTCGCGCACGCCAAGCGCGTCGAGCACCTCATGACACGCCTCGCGCATCACTTTCGCGCGCGGATCGTAATTCTTGTAAACCCGGTGCCCGAAGCCCATCAGGCGGAACGGATCGTTCTTGTCTTTTGCACGCTTGATGTATTCCGGGATGCGGTCGAGCGTGCCGATCTCCTGCAGCATGTTGAGCGCTGCTTCATTGGCGCCGCCATGAGCCGGTCCCCAGAGTGAGGCGATGCCCGCCGCGATGCACGCAAACGGATTGGCGCCCGATGAGCCCGCAAGACGCACAGTCGAGGTCGATGCGTTTTGCTCATGGTCCATATGCAGGATAAAGATCTTGTCGAGCGCGCTCGAAAGCACGGGATTGACCACATAGTCTTCCGCGCCCACGGCGAAGCACATGCGCATGAAGTTCGACGTGTAGTCGAGGTCGTTGCGCGGGAAGACGAACGCCTGGCCAATCGAGTATTTGTACGCCATCGCCGCGATGGTCGGCATTTTCGCGATCATGCGATGCGACGCGATCTTGCGTTGTTCGGGATCGTTAATGTCGGTTGAGTCATGGTAGAATGCTGACAAGGCGCCCACGACACCGACCATGATCGCCATGGGATGCGCGTCACGTCGGAAGCCGTTGTAAAAGTTCTTCAGTTGCTCATGCACCATGGTGTGGTTGGTGATGGCGTAGTCGAACGCATCCAGTTCGCTTTTGTTCGGCAGTTCGCCCTTTAGGAGAAGATAAGCGACTTCAAGAAAATCGGATTGCTGCGCGAGGTCTTCAATCGGATAGCCGCGGTAAAGCAGGACGCCTTCGTCGCCGTCGATAAAAGTGATTTTCGATTCGCAGCTTGCCGTCGACGTGAACCCCGGGTCGAAGGTGAAGACATCGGTTTCCTGATAAAACCGGCGAATGTCGACCACGTCTGGGCCGTTGGCCGCCTTAAAGACAGGGAAATCGTAGGACGTCCCGTTTACGGTCAAAGTAACGTCGCCGGTCTTGTTCAATTCGCTTTTCATCAAGGCTCCCATCGGTTTTTAGCTCATGACGCCGTCGCCCCCGCGACTGCGCGCAACGCATTTTTGCTGCACTGCACATAACTGCCTGCGGGGCATCTGTCCAATGACGAATTCACATGATGACGTCGTCAAGGCGGGCAAGGGCCTCCGCCGGCCCGAGGGCGTATAGCACTTCTGCGAGAGAGGGCGAAGGCCGCCCGGCAGTGAGCGCCGCCCTTGTCGGCGCACCGATTGCGCCAAACCCCACATCAAGGCGCTCCGCAAGCCCTTTCAGGGCGTTTTCGAGGCTTTCCGGCGACGCCCAGAGCGTTTCGTCGCTAAGCTCACCCGATACCGCCGCAACCATCTCTAAGGCATTGTCTTTCTTTAGAGGTTTTGCAGCCTTGCCGGTTAGTTCGAGGGGGCGCGAGAGACAGAGAAATTCCGCCGCGCCCGCAACGTCGGCGAGCGTCGCACAGCGGGTTTTCAGCGCTGGCGCCGCGCGTAAAAGGCGCGCATGCATCTCATCGCCGAGGGAGACCCCGCCGCGCGCCAGAAAAGGCACAGCCTTGTCAACAAAAACGCCGTCCGCGAGGGCGGCGATATAATGGCCGTTGATGTGTTTGAGCTTGTCAAAATCAAGACGCGCCGGCGCCTTGTTGACGCCGCTGACGTCGAACCACTCTTTAGCCTTCTCCGCGGGAATGATCTCCTCGTCGCCATGGGACCAACCGAGACGCAAGAGATAGTTTGCGAGCCCCTCTGGCAGATATCCGTCATCACGATAAGCTTCGACCCCTAGTGCGCCATGACGTTTTGAAAGCTTCGCGCCGTCGGCGCCGTGAATGAGCGGCACATGCGCAAAGACCGGCGCCACCCAGCCCAGCGCATTATAAATCTGTTGCTGGCGCGCGGCGTTGGTGAGGTGGTCATCGCCGCGGATCACATGGGTGACGTCCATGTCATGATCGTCCGCCACGACGGCGAGATTGTATGTCGCCTCGCCATTGCTTCGTAGAATGATTAAATCGTCGAGAGCGGTGTTGGGAAACGATACCGATCCTTGCACCGCATCTTCGACCACGGTCGCGCCGTCTTCCGGGGCCCAAAAACGCACGGCGTAGGGCGCACCGTCGCCGGGCGGCGGGGGCGTTGCGCCATCGCGCGGACGGTAGGGGCTTTGGAAACGAACGCACTCAGCCTTGGCCTTCTCGCGCGCCGTTTCAAGCTCCACCGGCGTCAGGTAACACCGATACGCGTTTCCCGAGGCGACAAGCGCTTCTGCAACCTCCACATGACGCATACGCCGCTCATATTGTGAAACCGGCTCGCCGTCCCACTCGATCCCGAGCCAGGAAAGCCCTTCCAAAATCGCATCGACCGCCTCCTGCGTATGGCGCGCGCGATCGGTATCCTCGATCCGCAGGAGAAACTTTCCACCACGGCCGCGGGCGAATAGCCAGTTGAACAGCGCTGTGCGCGCGCCGCCTATGTGTAAAAAGCCGGTGGGCGAGGGAGCGAAACGGGTAACGACGGCATCGGTCATAACTTGCGGGAGAGCGCCTTTTTTGATTTCTTCGTGGTGTATTCGTGCGCGCAGCGTTTAGCACAAAATCGAGGAAAACGAACCCGCGTGAACGCGCGCCGGAAAAGCCGGCGGCTGTTTTGCGCGAATAAAGGAGGGGGAGCGATCATGAAAAAGGCGGAGCGGCGATGACAAGCCGTCGATGACCGTCGAAACGCCTCGCGCGCGTGAGACGGCCGAAGCGCTCTTGCCTGGCGTGGGACGCGACCTACGCCGGCTTTGGCGACGATACGGCTTTCTTGCTCGAGAACGTCTCGGCGCCTGGGTGGCCTTGGAAAACGGAACGGGCGCGCTTTGGCGCCCTGTGGCCATCGGCGCGGGCGCGGGCGCTTATTTCGGGTTACGTGCGGAACCGGCTTTTTGGATGGCGCCGGTTTTGCTGGCGCTCCTGACCGCGTTTGCATGGGGCGCGCCGTTACGCCTTGCGGGTCCGATCCGCTATGCAGCAGCGCTCCTTTCCTTTGCCGCACTTGGTTTTATCGCTGCTGATTTCCGTACCGATTATGTGGGTGCGCCGACGCTCACACGCGATATCGGCATCGTTGATGTCGCCGGTCGCCTTGTCGCTATTGAAGAGGGCCCGACCGCACGACGATTGATCATTGCACCAACCGATATTCAGCGCGTGGACGAAAGCGCAATGCCGCAACGCATTCGCGTCAACTGGCGCGGAAAGGAGTTTAACGCCGCGCCGGGCGATATGGTGAGGCTTCGCGCCGGGCTGTCGCCGCCGCCGCCGCCCGCCGCGCCCGGCGCCTTCGACTTTGCGCGCAACCTCTACTTCCAGCGCATCGGCGCGGTCGGGTTCGCCGTGTCGGCGCCTGTCGTCATCGACGATGGAAACGCCGGAAGCTTGAGCGCGCACGCCGCGCAACACATCGAAACGATGCGCGTAAATCTCGCACGGCGGATCATGACCGCGGCGCCAGGCGAGGGCGGCGCGATCCTCGCCGCCATCGTCACCGGCAAACGCGCGGCGATCCCGCCATCGGCGCAGGCCGCGCTGCGGGACGCCGGCCTTGCCCATCTTCTGGCGATTTCTGGTCTGCATATGGGGCTGGCGACCGGCATCGTTTTTTTCTGCGTGCGGTTCGGGCTCGCGCTGATCGAGCCGGCGGCGCTGAAACACCCCATCAAGAAATGGGCGGCCATGGCGGCGCTTGCGGCGGGCGGCTTCTACCTCCTTCTTTCCGGGGGCGGATGGTCGGCGCGGCGCGCTTTCCTGATGGCGGCGATTGCCTTTTTCGCCATACTGGTCGACCGGCGCGCATTATCGTTGCGCAATGTCGCCATCGCGGCGGCGATCATTTTACTGACGACGCCGGAGGCGATTTTTCATCCCGGTTTTCAAATGTCCTTCGCCGCCGTCACGGCGCTGATCGCCATCTATGAATGGCTTCGAAGCCGCCCGCGCGAGGCAAGCGACTTTTCTACCGGCGCGCGCTTTCGTCGTTACGCGGCGGCTCTCGCCATCACCGACGTGGTCTCGACACTGGCAACAGCCCCATTTGCGCTTTATCACTTCAACCGGGTCGCCGTTTACTCCCTGCCGGCGAATTTGATTTCCATGCCGATCATGGCGTTTTGGATCATGCCCATGGCGGTGACGGCGCTTTTGCTGGCGCCGTTCGGTCTCGATGGGTTTGCCTGGCGCATCGCTGCGAGCGGCCTTGACGCTGTCCTTGTCACCGCCCGGACCGTCACCGCATGGCCGGGCGCAACGTCCATGACGCCGCAATGGCCGTTAAGCGCTATGGCGTTTTTGGCCGTCGGCGGTTTGTGGCTTTGCCTTGCCCGTGCGCCGTGGCGTCTCGCCGGTCTGATCGGGCTGCCGGCCGCGGCGGTCGCCGCGCTGACGGTCTCGCCGCCGCATGTATTCGTCGCTGCGTCGGGCCGCAACGCCGCCATTATCGATCCCGACTCGAACGAATTTGTCGTCTACAGCCGCCGGCGCGACCGGTTTTCCGCGAAGGTATGGAAAGAAACCATCGGTCTCGATCCCGCCAAGACAGAGACAATATCCATCGAGGCCGTCGGGCGTTGCGATGAAGCGGGATGTATCGCGCCGCTTCAGATCGGCGAGGGCGCGCCGCTTCGACTTTCGTTTTTGTCTTCGCCTATGGCGCTCGCAGAAGACTGCGCAAGAGCCGATCTCGTCGTCGCCTTCTTTCCGGTGTCCGGCGCCGACTGGCGAGCCTGCAACGCGCTTCTCATCGACCGCCGGTCGATCTGGCGAGACGGCGCCCACTCACTCAGATATGAGGACGGCCACTGGCGCATAAAGACCGTATCGGAGGCGCGCGGCGCAAGACCCTGGACTGAATAGGGTTTTGACAACTGACATCAGACAGTTTCTTAGAGCCGTTTGCATTCTTTATGAGTCATGCAAACGGCTCTAAGTATTTGATTGCGTGGGTTGCGACGCAAAACCGGTGAACCACTTTTGCTGCAACCCGTGCTAGTGCCCGTTTGGAAATTCTACTCTGGTTTGCCGCAAGTAGCGGTTTTCTGCGCTTCCGGTGCTCACGTACTTTCACATACACTATGCACGTTCCTTCCCCAAAAGGTCCACCGGACCTTTTGGGGTGCGTCACTCTCGAAAACCGCCATTTTCGCTGCCCAGAGCGAATTTTCAAACGGGCTCTTACAACCTTAAAAGCGCCGGGACGCAGGCCGCCTGATGCTGGCTTGGTTGCAAGCACAGGCGTTCAATAGCGCCGCATAAGGCCGACCAATTTGCCCTGAACAGCGACCCTGTCGGACGGATATATCCGGGTTTCGAATTCCGGGTTCGCCGCCTCCAGCGCAATCGACGCGCCCTTTTTGCGCAGGCGCTTCAGCGTCGCCTCTTCGTCATCTACAAGCGCCACGACGATCTCGCCGGAGGTCGCATCGCCGCCGCGCTGGATGATGGCCATATCGCCATCATGGATGCCCGCGTCGATCATGGACTCGCCCTGGACCTCAAGCACGAAGTGTTCGCCGCGCGCCATGAGGGCGGCCGGCGTCGCAACCCGGTCGACCTCATGCTGGATCGCCTCAATGGGCGTACCGGCCGCGATCCGACCCAGAACGGGCAGCTCGCGAACATCGCCCAGATCCGAAGCCTCAATGTGCGCGGGCTTCGGTTTGAAATCGCCGTCTACAACCGCCGGCGTAAATTCCTGGCGGGCGGGCCGAGGCGCGCTCGTCGTTTCCTCGGGCAGTCGCAACACTTCGAGCGCTCGCGCGCGATGAGGCAGGCGGCGGATAAAGCCCCGCTCCTCGAGAGCGGTGATCAGACGGTGAATGCCCGACTTGGATTTCAGCTCAAGCGCTTCCTTCATCTCGTCGAAGGACGGCGAAACGCCGCTTTCAGAAATCCGCTCATTGATAAATAACAGCAGTTCATGCTGCTTTTTCGTCAGCACGGCTTTTTTGTCAGCATTGATGTGACCTCCCCGTCAATTTCGTCACCATGCGCCCCTTCTTTGTCGCGTAAGGACAAGACGCTGCAAACTGCGCGAATGAGCATCACCCCGATGGCTCAATCGTATGGCGTTCAAGGGTTTATGATTTAGATCTGCATCAAAACCGCAAACGAATCGCCCGAGAACAAAACAAAAACGTTCTAGTCATGTTCCCGGTCTTCGTCAAGCGCTCACGCGTAGCGAGGCCCTGACAAAAGCGCGCGCGTTGCGCTCTCAACGTCGTCCTGGCGCATGAGTGTTTCACCAACGAGGAAGGCTTTTGCGCCGGCATCCGAGAGCGTTTTGAGATCCTGCGGACCCGCGATGCCGCTTTCGCTGACGAGGAGAGCGTTTCGCGGCGCAAGCGGGGCAAGCCGGGCGGTTGTTGCGAGGTCCGTCTCAAAGGTCTTCAGATTGCGATTGTTGACGCCGATCAAATCGGCGCCGAGATCGGCGGCGCGCGCCATCTCGGTCGCATCGTGGACTTCGACGAGAACGTCCATAGACCAGGCACGGGCGGCTTCGGCCAAATCCGCGGCGGCGGTGTCAGACAGGCAGGCCATAATCAACAGGATGCAATCGGCGCCCCAGCTTCTTGCCTCGGCGACCTGGTACGCATCGATCATGAAATCCTTGCGCAGGATCGGCAGGCGCGATGCGGCGCGGGCGGCTCTTAGGAATGCCGGGTCGCCTTGAAAACTCGGTCCGTCCGTGAGCACAGAAAGACATGCTGCGCCGCCGGCCTCATAGGCGCCGGCGAGGGCGGGCGGGTCGAAGTCCTCGCGGATGAGACCTTTCGACGGGCTTGCTTTCTTGACCTCCGCAATCAGGGCGAAGCCTTGCGCAGAGCGTTTTTCAAGCGCCCGACGAAAGCCGCGCGGTGCGGGCGCCGACTGCGCAAGGTCTTCAATAGTCGCAAAAGGCGCGTTGGCTTTGGCGTCCGCAACCTCGCGGCGCTTGTAAGCGATGATGTCGTCAAGAATGGTCATGTGAGATCAATGGGCTTCATTGGTAAGGCGCACGAGGTCTGCAAGGGCTTTGGCAGCGGCGCCGTTGTCGATGGCGGCGGCTGCCTGCGCGGCGCCGTCTTTCAAATCCGCGGCTTTTTGCGCGACGACCAAGGCCGCGGCCGCGTTCAAAACGGCGATGTTGCGGTAGGCGCTTTTTTCTCCGTCCAGAAGCCGGCGCAAAGCAGCGGCGTTTTCTTCCGGCGCGCCGCCTTTCAGCGCGGCGGGCGCGTCGCGCTGAAGCCCCGCATCCTCGGGTGTTACATCGAAGAGGCGCACCGCGCCGTCTTCGAGGGCGGCGACATAGGAAACGCCCGTCGTCGTCAACTCATCGAGCCCGTCGGCGCCATGAACGACCCAGGCCCGCTCCGCGCCAAGCCGCGCCAGCACATGCGCGATAGGCTCGCACAGGTTTTTCGCGAAAACGCCCATCACCTGCCGACGCGCGCCCGCAGGATTGCATAACGGTCCAAGGACATTGAACATGGTCCGCACACCGAGTCTCTTGCGAACAGGCGCGACATTGGCGACCGCGCTGTGGTGGAGCGCCGCGAACATGAAGCCGACATTCGCTTTGCGAATGCAGCGGGAAATGGTCTCAGCGGATACATCGAGCTTCACGCCGAGCACGGATAAAATGTCCGACGATCCGGAAAGGGAGGACGCCGCTCTGTTGCCGTGCTTCGCGACGGGCAGGCCGCAGCCGGCCGCGATCAGCGCGGCGGCCGTTGAAACATTGACGGTGTTCGCGCCGTCGCCGCCGGTGCCGCAGGTGTCTATGGCGTCCGCCGGCGCGTCAACGCGCAGGGCGAGGGCGCGCATCGCCTCCGCGGCCGCGGCAATCTCTTCAATGGTTTCCCCGCGCGCGCGGAGCCCCATGAGGAACCCCGCGGTTTCGACCTCGCTTGCCTCGCCCTTCAGGAGCGTCGCCATGGCGGCGCGCATATCGTCCGCACTCAGCGTTTCGCCGCGCGCAAGCTGTGCAAGATAAGGGGTAAGCGGCGCGATCATCGGGCGTTCTTTAAAAAGTTCCGCAGGAGAAGGTCGCCCTGTTCCGACGCGATGCTTTCAGGGTGAAACTGAACGCCGGCGATGCGCGCTTCACGATGCTCGATCGCCATGATCTCCCCGTCGTCGCCAGCATGGGCGGTCACGTCGAAACACGCCGGCAGGGTCTCAGGGTCCGCAACGAGGGAGTGGTAGCGGGTTGCGGTGAAGGGCGAGGGCGCGCCTTTGAAGACGCCGCGCCCCTCGTGCACGATGTCGCATGTTTTGCCGTGCATCAGCTTTGCGGCCCTGACGATCTTACCGCCATAGGCCGCCGCCATCGCCTGCATGCCCAGACAGACGCCAAAGACCGGCATGTTCGCGTCGCCCGCCGCTTTCACCAGATCGATACAGACGCCGGCGCGGTCGGGCGTCGAAGGCCCCGGCGAAAGAACGATTGCGTCGGGCGCCTTCGCGCTCCCGCGGCCGAGCGCGTCATCGACGCTAAGCGCGTCATTGCGCACCACTTCCACCGTTTCTCCGAGCGCACCGATCAAATGCGCGAGGTTGTGGGTGAAACTGTCATAATTATCGATAACGAGAATCATTTTGCCGCGAGAATCATTGCTATGGTCTGGCGCGCAACATGTCTGTTGCGGCGGCGCGGCGCAAGCTTCCGCACCGGCAAACGAAAACCGAAGCGACGAAAAAGACCATGATGCGCCGGACGAAAGCGATAAAAGGCGCCAGCCGGGCTGGCAGCGCAGGCCTTGTTGCGACGTTTCTGACAGCTTTCGCCGGCGTCATCGCGGGCGCTTTCTCGGCCTATGTCGCCGGCCAGGCCGCCAACGTATCTGCGTCACGGGGGAACATCGTCAAAGTGTCGCTGCGCGACACGTCCATCACGGCGTTCGAAGCGCGCGCTGCAATCGTCCAGCGCGCTGTCGAAGGGCGCCCCATAAGGCGCGAGGACCTCGAGCGGCTTCCAGCGCCTCGGACACCCGTGGCGCCTCTGGAGCCGTCGCGGTCAGCGCCGCAAAAGCCAAAAATCATCATCGTTTTTGACGATATGGGGATCGACAAATACGCTTTCGAGCGCATCCTCGCCCTTCCAGGACCGATCACGCTGTCGTTTCTCCCTTACGCGCTCGATGTCAACGCCATGGCCGAACGCATACGCCGCAACGGCGGCGAGATCATGCTGCATTTGCCCATGGAGCCGCTTGGACGCGCCGACCCGGGCCCGCGCGCGCTAAAGACCGGCGTTTCCCGCACAGATTTTTTACGCGACCTTGAATGGAACCTTTCGCGTATCGACGGCGTTGTCGGCGTCAACAACCATATGGGCTCGCGATTGACCGCCGATGAGGAGGCCATGAAAACGACGCTCGCCGCCATAGACCGGCGCGGGCTGTTCTTTCTTGATTCCCTCACCACGGGCGCCAGCGCCGTAAGGTCCGCCGGGGCGACGGTCGGCGCAGACGTTCTGGTGCGTGATATTTTTCTCGATGCTGACCTTGGCAAGGAAGCAGTGTATCAACAATTGAAAGCGCTTGAAGAGATCGCCCGCAAGACCGGTTACGCCGTCGCCATCGCGCACCCGCGCGCGGACACGATTGACGTCATCGGCCCGTGGCTAACCTCGGCGCCCATGCGCGGGTTCGAACTCGCGCCCATCTCAACTCTGCTCGATATCGAACGCAATCGGCAGGCGCAAATGACCGCCGCGGCGACAGCGCCGCCGCTCCGGCGATAGCCGCCTGTTTTTTTCGATCAGGCGTCGGCGATGTCTTCCGACCACAGCGCCGGCTTTGTTCGGATGAAGTCCCGCATCTGCTCGATTGAGGCAAGGTGCGCGGCGTCGATCACCGTAACGCCATGCTCCCTCAGAAAATCTTCGTTTCCGCCAAAATTTTCCGTATCATTGATGACAACCCTCGGGATCTTAAACTGCACGATGGTTCCCGCACACATCATGCAGGGCGACAGCGAAGTATAAAGCGTCGTATCGCGATAGGTGCGCTGGCGGCCCGCTTTGCGCAAACAGTCCATCTCGCCATGCGCGATAGGATCGCCTCTCTGAACGCGCTGGTTACGCCCGGCGGCGATCAGGTCCGCGCCGCGCGCCAGAACGGCGCCAATGGGCAGACCGCCTTCCTCAAGGCCGCCTTTCGCTTCCAGGAAGGCGCGCTCGATGAAGTTTGCATCCCAATCTTCAAAAGAAGTCATTTTTCACCAGCTCCCGATTGCGGTTGTGGCGCATTGTTCAAACGCTGCGCTTGCCGCATAATTACATGAAACCTCGCACCGGCGCGTAATGCATGTGCAGCTTGCCCGCCGATTTATGAAAGCCGCTTTCCGCCCATGAACACCACGCTCACTGTGATCGACCATCCGCTTGTGCAGCACAAACTGTCCTTTCTGCGTGACAAGGAAACGCCGACGGGGCTCTTTCGTCAAATCCTGAAGGAAGTCAGCCTGCTGCTCGCCTATGAAGTGACGAAGGATCTGCCGCTTGAACCGGTGGCTGTCGAAACGCCGCTGGCGACCGCGACCTTCAACCGCCTTGCGGGCAAGAAGCTTTGCCTCGTGTCAATCCTACGCGCCGGCAACGGTCTCCTTGAAGGCATGCTCGACCTCATTCCGTCGGCGCGGGTGTGTCATGTGGGGCTCTACCGGGACCCAAAAACCCTTGAGCCGGTTGAATACTATTTCAAAGCGCCGGAGCATCTGGACGAACGCCGGCTGATCGTCGTCGATCCGATGCTGGCGACGGGCGGTTCGGCCGCTGCGGCCGTTTCGCGCATGAAGGAAGCAGGCGCCAAGAACATCAAATTCGTCTGCCTCGTGGCCGCGCCCGAAGGCGTCTCGGTCTTTTCCGAGGCGCATCCCGATGTGCCGATTTTCACCGCCGCTCTCGATGAAAAGCTCGACGACCACAGCTATATCGTGCCCGGCCTAGGCGACGCCGGCGACCGGATTTACGGTACGAAGTAAGCGGACAGAAACCGCGTATTTGCCGCCAGTAGCGACGGCGAATACGCGGACCTTGAATAAGCAGACCTTAGGACGCTTCCGCCTGCTTGCGGGCGATGTAGGCGTCCACGAGATCTTCCAGGATCGGCAGGGCGACCGCGCCGTTTTTCAAAACCGTATCGTGGAAGTCGCGAATGTCGAACTTGTCGCCAAGCGCGTCCTTTGCTTTTTCGCGCAGGTCGAGAATCTTTATCATGCCGATCTTGTAGGAGAGGGCTTGTGCGGGGAGATCAATGTAACGCTCGATTTCCTTAACTGCATCATCCTCCGTCATCGGATTATTATCCAGCATGAATTTGACGGCTTTTTCACGGGACCATTTTTTGGCATGAACGCCGGTGTCGACGACAAGGCGTGCCGCACGCAGCATTTCGTTCTGGAGACGCCCGAAATCCTGCATGGGGTCGGTAAACCGACCCTGTTCCTTCGCCAGCTGCTCTGTATAAAGCGCCCAGCCCTCCAGATAGGAACCGAAAAACGCAAATTGCTGAAATGTGGGCACGCCTTCCAGCTCCTGCTGAATGGCGATCTGAAAATGGTGCCCCGGCGCGCCTTCGTGATAAGCGATGGTTTCCATCTCATGCTTTTGCTTGGTGCTCATGTCTTTTAAATTGACATAGTAGATGCCGGGGCGCGATCCGTCCGGCGTCGGACGATTGTAAAACGCGATGGGCGCTGTTTCCTCGCGCCATTCCTCGACCGCGCGCACTTCAAGCGGCGCCTTTGGCAGGATGTTGAAGTATTGATCGACATCTTCGTAGACCGCATCGATATAGGCTTTTGACTGATCGAGATAAGCCTGTTTGCCTTCCTCGGTATCCGGGAAGAAGTTTGACGGGTCCGTCCGCAGGAAGTCGAAAAACTCAGGCAGCGATCCTTCAAAACCGACCTTCTTCATGATCGCTTTCATTTCGCCCCGAATGCGTTTGACGTCCTTCAGGCCAATCTTATGAATTTCGTTCGCCGTCAGACTTTTTTCGCTGGTCCAGAACGCGATCCGGTTATCGTAGTAACCCTTGCCGTCCGGCAACGCCCAGACGCCATTAGGGCCGTGAGACGCCTCGCGTAACTCTTCAACGCGCGCGACAAACTTCTCGACGGACCGCTTGAACGGACCGGACAGCGCATCTTTAGCCGCGGCGAGAAGGCGGTCCTTTTCGTCCTGTGCGATATCGAGCGCGTCCACTTTCGAGCGGAAGTCGACCATGATCGGCGCATCGTCTGCGGCGTCGTCGAAAGGCGCGCCGGCGATGATGCTTTTGGCATCGGTCGTAATCGGATCGAAAGAAAACGAGGTCGGCACGATGCCGCGATCGGCTGCGATATTGATCCCTTCCAGGATCTGATCGACCGCCGTTTCAAAACCTGCAAGACGCGACACATAGGCTTCAGCGTCGAACACGTCGTCAACGCGGTGATTGTTCTGGAGAAACGTTACCGGAAAACTGATGGGGTTGTTCATGGTCGAAAACCCGTATCCATGGAAACGATACTCATGATCGTAGATGGCGCGCTCCTGCAGGAACTCAAAAATCCGGTAGCTGACCTGCGACTGCTCAGACAGGGCGTCGTAGTCAAACTCGGTTCTGAGGCGTGCAAGATCGGCTTTGGTCCGCTCGTTCTGGCGAACAGCTTCCGCATCGGAGAAGTCGTCCCATTCGCCGTAGCGCTCGGTTTTCATGCCGATCTGACCTTGCAGGATCGGGCTGTTTGCGAGATCGCGCTGGAAAAGCTCTTCAAAAAAGGCGGCGAGCCGGGCGTCCTCGGCTTCGCTCGTACTTTGCGCTTGCGCCGATGCGGGTTGCGCGGCCTGCGCCTGCGCACCCGCAAGCGTTGCCGCAACCGAGGTCGCCGCCATCAGCGAGGTAAAAACTGATTTCAGGGTTGAACCGGGTTTCTTCATGAAAAATCCCCTTCTTTTGTCGAAACGTCGTACGCCGCCGGTCGCGGCGTTTCTTGATTAAGGTTCATAGCCAATCCTCAACGGCCTGCGGCGGCGCTCGCCGCATCCGGCGGGCGGTTCATCGAAAAAAAAGAAAAACACGGGAAAGTGACTACCCGTTGCCGTCGCTTTGCAGCGCGGCGCGGGCGGCGGCGAACAGCGCCTCGGCCTTGTTTTCGCACTCAGTCTGCTCCGAGGCCGGTTGCGAATCGGCGACGATGCCGGCGCCCGCCTGCACATGGCAGACGCCGTCTTTTAAGACGGCGGTGCGCAGCGCGATGCATGTATCCACATCGCCATTTGCAGAGAAGTAGCCGATTGCGCCGCCATAAACGCCGCGCGCCTCGTGCTCCAGCTCGTCGATGATTTCCATGGCGCGGATCTTCGGCGCGCCGGAGACGGTGCCGGCGGGAAAGCCGGCCGCAACCGCATCCACCGGATGAACGCCTTTCTTCAGCGTGCCGACGACATTGGAAACAATATGCATGACATGGCTGTAACGCTCGATGATAAATTGCTCGGTGACGCGAACGGTGCCGGTCTCAGCGGCGCGCCCGACATCGTTCCGCCCAAGGTCGAGCAGCATCAGATGTTCTGCGCGTTCTTTTTCATCGGCGAGAAGTTCTTCGGCGAGGGCTTTGTCCGTCTCCGGCGTTTTCCCACGCGGACGCGTGCCGGCGATCGGGCGGATCGTGACGTCGCCGTCGCGCACGCGCACGAGGATTTCCGGGCTCGACCCGACCAGGGAAAAGCCGTCGAAATTGAGGAAGAACAAAAAGGGCGAGGGGTTCGAACGGCGCAGCGCGCGGTAAAGCTCGAATGGCGGCGCGTCAAAGTCCTGCGAGAAACGCTGGCTGAGCACCACCTGAAAAATATCCCCGGCGCCGATATAGTCTTTGGCGCGAGCGACCATGCCTTCATATTCCGCAGGCGTTGTATTGGACCGCCGGACGAAATCGCCGACGCCATCGGGACGGCGCGATTGTTCCATGGCGAGCGGCGCGGAAAGGCTTTCCGCCGCATCGCTCAGCCGCTCGCATGCGCGTGCATACGCGGCGCGCGCGTCGAGTCCCGCCTCCGGGCGGACGGGTGAAAAGAGCGTGATCTCCTGGCGCACATTGTCGAAAACCGCGACCACCGTCGGGCGGATAAAAATAGCGTCGGGGGTTTCAAGGCCGCCCGACGGGGGAGGTCCGAGACGCTCCATCTGGCGAACCATGTCATAGCTGAAATAGCCGAAAACACCCGCGGCCATGGGCGGCGCGCCCTCGGGCGCGGGGATCGCCGATGCGGCGAGAAGTTTTTTAAGGCTTTCAAGCGGCGTTTCAGCGACCGGTGTAAACGCGGAAGCATCCGCGGCGGCGTTTTCATTGATTTCCGCGCGTGCGCCAAACGCCCGCCAGATGACGTCCGGCTTAAACCCGATCATGGAAAAGCGCGCGATCTGCTCGCCGCCCTCAACAGACTCCAGCAGGAAGGCGTTTTTCTTCCCGGCCGCGAGCTTTAGATACGCCGAGACCGGCGTTTCGAGGTCCGAGACCGTTCGCCGCGAAACGAGTTGCGGCGCGCCGTCATGATACGACTTTTCAAATTCGGTGAAGCCTGGTGAAACGTTCACTGATTTTCCGCAAACAACGCATCGATCTGCGCGCGATTGATCTTGACCCCGGCGTCATCCTGAATAGTGGTGATAAGCGCGTTGAGAAGTTCCTGATCCAGCTGAAACCCAAGATACCGCTCATACGAGGCGACTTCCTGAGGCGATACGGAGTTGCGCCCATAGCCAATCTCGCGCACCTGTGCGACGACCTGCGCCGCACCGGCCGGCGCCGGGCCGGAGACGAGATCATTGAGGCTCGCAAAGAAGATCTGATCGCGCAGATTGCTTGAAATCGCCTCGTCCGTGGAGCGCCGGTCGATGATCTTGATCGTTGGCGTACGGTCAAACGTCGCGGCCGCTTCTTCCAGCGATTGCCCGCCCTCGACCGCTTCGCGAACGCTTCTGACCGTTTGCGAAATACGGGTGGCGCGCTCTTCCTCACGCCACAGCCGCTCGACGTCGTCGCGCACATCGGCGAGCGGCTTCAACGCCGGCGCCGTGATTTCGTCTAGGCCGACAAAAAAGTAACCGCTTTCATCGGCGAGGGGGAGCGCCTCGGACTCTTCGCCTTCTTCGAGCCTGAAAGCCTCAGAAAGAATTTCACCCGGAATGTTGTCGATAATGGCGCCGCCCGGATCGAAGGAATAGCGGTCGACAGGGCCGACGCGCTCGACGCTGATGTCGAGATCGGCGACAGCATCGGCGATACTGGCGCCGGTATCACGCGCCGTTTCGATAACGTCGATAGCGTCAAGGAGTTTGCGGCGCGTGTCCTGGTTCAAATAGGTGCTTTCGATTTCATCGCGAACGTCTTCGAAGCTCTTTTGCTCTGCGGGCAAAACGCCGGCGACCTGCACGACCGTCCATCCGAAAAGGCTCTTAACGGGATCGATGATGTCGCCTTCGCCAACCACGCTGTCGAAAGCGGCGTCCGACACAGCGGGGTCGAGAATGTCGTCCTTTTCAACTTCCGTGAAGGTAACGCCGTCAAGGCTTCGCCCGGCCTCGGTTGCAACTGTCTCAATGGGTTTTCCCTGACGCAAAGCAGCGGCGACGGCATTCGCTTCGGTCTCTGTTTCAAACGTGATCTGATAAAGCGTGCGCCGTTCAGGAATGTTGTAGGTCCGATCTTTCGCAAGATCGTAAATACGGCGTAGTTCTTCTTCCGGCGCTTCATCGGCATCACGGAAGTCTTCTTCACGCAGGATCACATACTGAAAGCCGCGATATTCCGGCGCCGTAAAGGGCGCGGGATTAGCTTCATAGTATCCTTCCAAATCGTTCGGCTCGGGCTCGGCCGCGACGCCCGCCATTTCGTTGGTGACGATCAGATAAGCGATGCGGCGCCGTTCGGTTTCGCGAAGCAGCATCGCCTCGACCATGGGCGAGGGCGCCGGCCCCGCCGTCGCTACCGCCTCGACGACTTGCGTGCGCAAGAGTTCATCGCCGATGCGCTTTTCGAACTCGGAAACCGGGATCCCATTGTTGGACAGGATCGCTTCGAGCACCGCGCGATCGAACTTGCCTGACACGGGATTTGCGAACTGCTCGTTGTTGTGAAGGAAATCGCGAATCAACGAGCGCGGCGCCGAGAGCCCCATCTTTTTGGAAAACTGCTTCAGCGACGACTGAGTCGCAAGCGCGTTAACGACTTGGTCGGGCATGCCGGAGGCGAGCGCCTGTTCGCGGGTAAAGGAATTACCCGATTCCGCGCGGCGATTGTTGTACTGGCGATTGAATTCCGCCCGAATGTACTGCGACGAATAGCTTTCATCACCAACCGACAGCGCCGCGCTTTGCGTCATGGTGCGCAGTTCCGGCACGCCCCAAAGGGCGAATGCGAGAATGAGGAGAATGATCACAAACCAGGCGACTGCGCCTTTAAGAGCGCCGCGCATTTGAGAGAGCATGAATAGGGCCGCCTTTATCGCTTGTTGGTTTTCGCCTTTTGGCCGATGGCGGCGCGTCCAACCGAGCGCCGCTCACCAAATCCGGCGCAACCTAAACCCGCCCTCAAGGCCCCGCAAGCCGTTCGGCGCCGACGGGGAAGATTTATCGGGACGCCGCCGGTACCGGGAAAGGCGAGATCCGGCCAGGACCAATCCACTGCCGGCGCCCCATTCGTAGCTTGTCTGGACAGGGCGAAGGTCATTGCGTAGGTCCGGACGTCAAGTTTCGAGGCGGCCCCCCACGCCTCCATTTGTAAAACCCTGTCTGGAGAGAAAGTATGAAACCGTTGATCGCCGGTAACTGGAAAATGAACGGCCTGTCGAGCGCAGCTGGCGAGATTGCTTCGCTGGTTGAACAATTCTCCGGCGCCGCGCCGGCTGACAGGGATGTTCTCATCTGCCCGCCGGCGACACTGCTCGCAAGCTTCGCCGCAACCCACCGCGACAGCGGCATCGCGTTTGGCGGTCAGGACTGTCATGCCGCAGCGTCGGGCGCAAATACAGGCGACGTCAGCGCGGAGATGCTGGCCGACGCCGGCGCGGGTTACGTTATCGTCGGTCACTCGGAGCGGCGCGCCGACCATGGCGAGAGCGACGCCGTTGTGAAGGCGAAAGCCGAGGCGGCCTTGCGGGCGGGCCTGACGCCCATCGTCTGCGTCGGCGAATCCCAAGAAGAGCGCGAAGCGGGCAGGGCGCTCGATATTGTCGGCGCGCAGATAGATGGCTCTTTGCCTGCGAACGGTCAGGGCATCGTCGTTGCTTATGAGCCCATCTGGGCCATCGGCACCGGACTGACGCCGACCCTCGATGACATTGAGGAAATGCATGCGTTCCTGCGCTCGAAGACGGGCGCCGCGACGCGCCTTCTCTATGGCGGATCGGTGAAGCCGGCGAACGCGAAGGAAATTCTCGCCGTCGAGAACGTCAACGGCGCGCTGGTTGGCGGCGCGAGCCTGAAAGCCGAAGACTTTCACCCGATTGTCGCCGCGGCGCCCGCGGCATGATGATCGGATGAAGAGCGGAGCGCCCATGACCGGTGTTTTCATTATAGCCGTCTCGCTGGCGGCGCTGGCCGCGCTCTTTGTTTCGTCCTTCTTCCTTGCAGACGCTGCGGAAAAAGCCGCGCCGCCGCTTGGCAGGACCGTCTCCGTTGACGGGCAGGAGATCCACGTTCTTGAACTCGGGCCGACGGAAAGCGACAAGCCGCCGGTCGTTCTGATCCATGGCGCAAGCGCTAATCTGCGCGACATGAAAATCGCGCTCGGCGATGCGCTGGCCGAGGAGCGGCGCGTCATCCTGATCGACCGACCGGGACGGGGATATTCAACGCGACCGCCAGGGGGGTACAGGCTCGACGTCCAGGCGCGTTACATCAAGGGCGCTGTCGACGCCCTTGGCGTTGAGCGTCCTGTTGTGATCGGACAGAGCTTTGGCGGCGGCGTCGCGCTTTCCTACGCCCTTCAGTATCAGGACGAAATGTCCGGTCTCTTTCTGTTTGCGCCCGTCAGCCATGAGTGGCCGGGCGGCATCGCATGGTACAACAGCGCATCGAACACGCCCGTTCTCGGCTTTATTCTGCGGCGGCTGATTATTCCTTCCTATGGGCTTCTTGTGGCGCGGCGCGGCGCCGACGAGGCGTTTTCCCCGGAGCCTGCGCCGCAGGATTATGTCGCCCGGTCCGGCCTGTCGCTTTTGTTCCGGCCCGCCGCTTTTAAGGCGAATGCGGAAGATATCGCGCACCTGAAAAGCGAGATCGTGAAACAACAGGACAAGTACGCCTCCCTGTCGTTACCGCTGGGCATCGCTACCGGCGACGCTGACACGACCGTCAGCCCGACCATTCATTCCAAGACGCTCGCGCAAGAGGTTCCCGGCGCCGTTCTGACCATACTGCCCGATGTGGGGCATGCGTCCCATCATGGGCGGGCGGCGCTGGTGAAAGCTTTTCTAGCTGACCTCTAGTTTTCTGGGTGACCTCTGGGCCGCGCTGTTGCCGCAGGACCACAACGCCGGGAATTAGCCTATATGGCGCAAAAATGCGGTGAACCGGATCGCAGGCGCGGCGCGATGCGTCTATTAATCAAATTCTCGGAACAAACATGAGCAACCAGGCGTCGTTTAGCACGGCGTCTATTCAGAAAGGGCCTAAGAAGAAGGGGCGCGTTTAAATGGGTATTATCGGAAAAATTCTGGGCGGCTTGCTCGTCCTCATCGCCATTGCGGCGTTCGGGCTTTTCACGTGGTTCTGGTGGAAGCCGGTGGGTGTCAACAACTACATCAATAAAGCCACGCTCGAGTTCTTAATGCGTTCGCCGCAACTGACGACGCAACTTGGTGTTGTCGATAATACGCCGCTCGATTTTCACAGTGGCAAACTCGACGATTACACCGCCGAGGGCGATGAAAAAGCACTCCGGATGATGATGAAAGGACGCGCAGGGCTCGACAAATACGGTCCTGAGGGCCTTGAAGGGCAAGAGCTTTTAAGCTGGCGGATTTTTGCAACTTTCATGGACAATCTCATTCGTGAGGAGGGGATTGAGTATAACAGTTACCCGGTCAACCAGATTTCCGGTGTAACGGTCGATACGCCAAGCTTCCTGACCGACGGCCATGTCATCAAGAACGAAAAAAGCGTAAAACGATACATCAGCAGACTGAACGATTTTGGTCGGGTGCTGGACGAAGTGAAAACCCGCGTTGAAGAGCACCGCGACAACGGTGTGGTGGCGCCCGATTTCATTATTGAGAAAGCGCTCGTGGGTATGCGCGCGTTTATCGAAGGCGGCGCCGACGAGAACCCGCTTGTCACGACCCTTCCGGCGAAACTCGACGGGATCGAGGGCTTAAGTGAAGAGAAAAAGGCCGCCTATGTCGCCCAGGCGAAAGAGGCCGTCACGACCAAAATCATTCCCGGCTATGAGGCGATGATCGCGCTCCACGAAAAGCTTCTGGAAACAGCCAACCATGACGCCGGCATCTGGCGCATCCCGAATGGCGACAAGATCTATGAGGCGACGCTGAAGTCTTTCACGACAACCGACTTCACCCCCGACGAAATCCACGAAACGGGCCTTTCAGAGGTCGCCCGCATTGAACAGGAAATGGATGCAATCCTTATCGCACAGGGCCTGACGGAAGGATCTGTATCGGATCGCGTGAAACTGCTCATGGCGGACCCCGCGCATATTTTTCCGAATACAGACGAGGGACGCAAGCAAATGCTCGCCTACCTCGTGGAGCTGAATGATGAAGTCATGGCCATGGCGGGCGATTACTTCATCACCTTGCCGACGCAGCCCTTGAAGATCGTCCGTGTACCTGAATTTTCACAGGACTCGGCGCCGGGCGGTTATTATAATCCGCCGGCGCTGGACGGGTCTCGTCCGGGACGTTTCTACATCAACCTGAAAGACACCGCAGACAATCCGCGCTGGACGCTGCCGACGCTGCTTTATCATGAAGCCGCGCCAGGACACCATTTCCAGCTATCGGCGGCGCAACTGATCGAAGATGTTCCGATCTTCCGAAAGTTAGGCGTGTTCAGCGCCTACGCGGAAGGCTGGGCGCTCTACAGCGAACGGATCGCCAAGACCGAGATGGGATTGTATGAAGACGACCCGCTCGGCGATCTTGGCCGGCTCCAGGCTGAAATGTTCCGCGCGGTGCGCCTCGTCGTCGATACCGGGCTCCATCACAAGCGCTGGTCGCGTGAGCAGGCAATCGAATACATGGTCGATAAGACCGGCAACACCGAAGCCGAAGTGACCCGTGAGATCGAACGCTACGTTGTCTGGCCGGGGCAGGCGACGGCGTACAAGACCGGCCAGCTCGCCATTCTAAAAATGCGCGCCGACGCCGAAGCAGCGCTTGGCGACAAGTTCGACCTTCGTGAATTCCACGAGACGATCCTCTTGAACGGCGCCATGCCGCTCGACATCCTCGCGGACGTTGTCGACGCCTGGGTCGACGAGAAAAAGTCCGGCGCATAAGAGCCCGGATTGATTTCGTGAAACCTAGTCAGCCCGCGGAAATTTCCGCGGGCTTTTTATGAGCGGGCTATTTTATACGCCGTATCCCGCTCATTCCCGCGAAAGCGGAAGTGCAGCCAGTGGGTGAAGGAGCTTTTCCAACCTCACACACGTTCTCGCGAGACGCTCTACTCTTTGGAATCCCCGGCGCTTTTGCGTACGGCTGCAATAAGCTCTTTAATCGCAGCCAAACCGTGAATCTCGTTGACCGCGGCCAAACCGTGGTCATTAAGCTCACTGACCAGGTTCTTATAAAAACTGTCAACCGGCTCGGTTTCTAGTTTGTGGCCAAGTTCGTTTAATACTTCAGCGAACAGCCGATGTTCCTCGGAAAAAACCTCCGCTATCCGCGCGGGAGAAATGCTAACGTCTGTAGATAATGGCATTTTGTTTTCTGAACTTTTTCGCGTTTTCAAATTTTTGAGGTAAGCGACCAAGGACTCATGGAAGAGTTATCTAGTTTGGAGAGCCGCTCGCGGCAAGACTGATCTTGCTGCGCGTATAGCATCACTTTCGAAAGGCTTCATAGGAGAGCATTGTAACCCTTACCGCCGCGCCATGCACTCCACTTCAACACGGGCGCCGACGGCGAGGCCGCTAGCGCCGAACGCGCTACGGGCCGGATAAACGCCGTCGAAGAATTCCTTGTAGACCTCGTTGAATGTCGCCCATTCCGCCATGTCGGCGAGCATGACGGTGCATTTGACGATCCGGTCCATGCCGAGCCCTTCGCTTTTAAGGCTCGCTTTGATGTTTTCCATTGTCTGGCGGGTTTCCGCTTCTATGCCGCCGGGAACGAGACCGACGCCCGGTTTCGTGCCAAGGGCGCCTGAAAGGAGAATCCAACCATCAACCTCGACGAGGTTCGACAAGGGAAAACCGCCTGCCTTAAGTGCATCGCTGGCGACGAAGCGGATTTCGCTTTCGTGCTCGCCTTTTTTCTGCTTATCGCCGGCGATCGCTGTTCCTGCGAGCGCGCCCGCGCCGAGAAGTACCGAAAAAGCCGCCAACATCGCTCGCTTTGTTGTCATTGCACGCATGAAACGCCCCTTGGATTGAAATCAGATCTTTCGAAAACCCTATACCGGGCCCGCGGCGGGAGACCAGCCCTTGCGATGTCGGCATCAGGCGCGCGGCGCGGGGGCTTGCGGGGCGGGGCGCTTTCCGTTATTGGCGGCTCCCTCTTTCCAGCGCTTTAAATGGCGGCGCAGCGCGCCTACATCTAGCCGCGCAATCGCATCGGACGGTAATTCTCCATGACCGCTGTCGTTTTGACACTGCATACCCTGATCGTTCTCGGCCTTATCGGCGTCGTTTTGCTGCAGCGCTCTGAAGGCGGCGCGCTTGGCATGGGCGCGGGCTCCGGCGGCGGGTTCATGACCGGCCGCGGCGCGGCGAACGCGCTGACGCGGACGACCTCGATCCTTGCGGCGCTTTTCTTCGCCACGTCGCTCGGCCTCGCGATTTTCGCCGGCGGCGGCGAAAGCGCGGAGGATGCGATTGAAGAGCTGACCGGTGAAGCGGCGCCGGACCCGAATGCGCCTTTGTCGCTTGAGACCGAAGACCTTTTGGGCACCCTTGGCGGGGAAGCGGAAAACGCCGCCGAAGCGGTTGCAGACGATGTCAGCGGCGCTGTTGACGGCGCAGCGGAGAATGCCTCGGAGGCTGTGGAAGGCGCTGCATCTGCGGTAGAGGACGCCCTTGGCGGCCTCGCGACCGAGGCCGGCGAGACCATTGACGCCGCGGCCGACGCAGCGGCGGAGGCTGTTACCGACGCAGCCGCCGAGATCAGCGAAGAAACTGACGACGACAACCAATAAAACGTCGATTTCTTTGAAAAGAGCCCTTAACCGCACCCAGAATCTTCGCTAAGACGGGCGTCCATGGCGCGGTATATTTTCATCACCGGCGGCGTGGTGTCGTCTCTCGGAAAAGGGGTCGCTTCGGCAGCGCTCGGCGCGCTTTTACAGGCGCGTGGATACAAGGTGCGTTTGCGTAAGCTCGACCCTTATCTGAACGTAGATCCCGGCACCATGTCGCCCTATCAGCACGGCGAAGTCTTCGTAACCGACGACGGCGCGGAGACTGATCTAGACCTCGGTCACTATGAGCGGTTCACGGGCGTTTCGGCGTCCAAGAGCGACAATGTGACGACCGGGCAGATCTATTCACGGATTATCGAACGCGAACGGCGCGGCGATTATCTCGGCGCGACGGTGCAGGTCATTCCGCATGTGACGGATCAGATCAAAGAATTCGTGTTGTCGGACGCCGGCGATGCGGATTTCGTTCTGTGCGAGATCGGCGGCACGGTGGGCGATATCGAGGCGCTGCCTTTCTTTGAGGCGATCCGCCAGCTCGGCAATGAATTGCCGCGCGGCGACGCGGTCTATGTGCATCTGACGCTGATGCCGTTTATCCCGTCCGCGGGCGAGCTAAAGACCAAACCGACCCAGCACTCAGTGAAGGAGCTTCGCTCCATCGGCATCCAGCCCGACGTTCTTCTGGTGCGCGCCGACCGGGATATCCCTGAAAGCGAACGCAAGAAAATCGCGCTCTTCTGCAATGTGCGCCCCACCGCCGTGGTGCAGGCGCTCGATTGCCGGACGATCTATGAAGTGCCCATGACCTATCATGGCGAGGGGTTCGATACGGAAGTCCTCAACGCATTTCGGGAAAAGAGCGCGCCTGCGCCAGACCTTGAAAAATGGCGCTCCATTGTCGAACGCATCACCGAACCCGACGGCGAGGTTTCCATCGCAGTCGTCGGAAAATACACAGTTTTAAAGGATGCTTATAAGTCCCTGATTGAAGCGATCGCCCATGGCGGCATCGCTAACAATGTGCGCGTGAATATCGAATGGGTCGAGGCGAGCGCCTTTGATGATGAAGAACATATTCGCGCAGCGCTCGAGGGCGTGCACGGGATTATCGTTCCCGGCGCGTTCGGCGAGCGCGGCGCCGACGGCAAGATCAACGCCGTGCGGTTCGCTCGGGAAAACGAAGTGCCGTTTTTCGGCATTTGCTACGGCATGCAGATGGCGGTTATCGAGGCGGCGCGGAACGTTCTCGGCGTCGCCGACGCGACCTCATCGGAGTTCGAGGGGCGCGGCGAATCGGTCGTCGGCCTGATGACTGAGTGGACCCGCGGCAATGAGACCGAAACGCGCGCAGCCCATGGCGACCTTGGCGGCACCATGCGCCTCGGCGCCTTTCCGGCGCGATTGAAGCCGGGGAGCCGCGTCGCAGAGGTCTATGGCGCCGAAATGGTCGAGGAGCGCCACCGCCACCGTTATGAGATCGACATCTCCCTGTCAGAGCGTCTTGCGGAAAAGGGCGTTGTCTTTTCAGGGGTTTCCCCGGACGGTCGACTGCCGGAGATTATGGAAATTCCTGACCATCCCTGGTTTATTGGCGTCCAGTACCACCCGGAGTTGAAGTCACGGCCGTTCGATCCCCATCCCTTGTTCGCATCGTTCATAAACGCGGCCGTTCAGCGCTCGCGTCTAGTATAGCGTCAATCGCACAACGAGCAGGCGGCGGCCGAACCAGATCTTCGACCTTTTCGACGACAGGAAGAGTTCGATGTTGAAATCTGTTTTGATCACCGGCGCGTCGAGCGGCATCGGCGAGGCGGCGGCCGTGCACCTGGCGCAGGCCGGTTTTCGCGTTTACGCCGTCGCGCGGCGGATGGAAAAGCTGAGAGAAATACAAGGTCTTGGCGGCGGGCGGGTGCATATCCGCGAAATGGACGTCACCGATCCGGACTCGGTCAGAACTTGCATCGCGTCGATCAACGCAGAAGCAGGGCCCTTGTTCGGTCTCGTGAATAACGCCGGCGCCAGCGTCATGGGGCCGGCAGAAAGCGTCTCGCCGGAAGAGTGGCGTCGTCAGTTCGACGTCAACCTCTTCGGACTGATGGAAGTAACGCGCGCGGTCCTGCCGCAAATGCGCGAGGCGGGGGCCGGGCGCATCGTCAATATCGGCTCGCTTGCGGGGCGTATCGCCTTGCCGTTTCAGGGCGTTTATGCAGCCTCGAAGCACGCCGTCGAAGGCATCTCCGATTCCATGCGGCGCGAAGTGAAGCCATTCGGCGTTAAAGTCGTCGTCATCCGGCCGGGATATATCTACACCCCGTTCGCCAGCGAATCGCTTTCATCATTGGCGCAGTATAACGACGATAATCCTTATACAGATCAGATTCGGATCTTCACCGCGTGGCGCGAACGCCAACAGCCGACGGCGGCGTCGCCGCTGGTTGTGGTTGACGCAATTGAAAAAGCGCTGACGGCGGCGCGACCTCACTCGCGTTACACCGCGCCGGATCAGATGCAGGGCTTCCTTGCGTTGCGGAACATTTTACCGGCGGCGCTCATCGACCGCATCTTCTGGCGCATGACGGGCCTCGATGCAGTCTCCAGGAAAAAAGGCGGCCCCTCATGACCGAAAAAAAAGTCTTCATAGACCCGACCCGCGAGCAGTTTTCGGCGATGATGAAACTGCCCGATGACGGGCCCATCTGGATGCTCAATCTCGTCAGGTTGCGTGAAAAGGCGATTTACGAAGATGGCCGCGATGCGACAGGGGCGGAGGCTTACGCCGCTTATGGCCGGGAAAGCCAACCGTTTTTCGAAGGCGTCGGCGGCAAGATCGCGTGGTCCGCATCGCCCAAAGCGGTGCTGATCGGCGCCGGCGACGAACACTGGGACATCTGTTTCGCCGCGGAATATCCGTCGGCCGCTGCGTTCGCCGACATGGTTAAAAACCCAGGCTATCAGGCCATCGTACATCATCGTCAGGCGGGCGTCGCAGACAGCCGGCTCATCCGTATGAAACCCGGCGCAGCCGGGGGCGCCTTCGGATAGGAACGTCTGGCGACGGGCATTGGCGTAATCCGTGCTACACCGTTAACGGGGATGGTCGGGAGTTTTCTTAAATGTCTCAAAAAAGAACCAGTTTCATCGCAAACGCCGCCGGCGCGGTGGTTTTGTTTGCGTCGCCGGGCGCGGTGAGCGCGGGTCAATTTGAAACAATCGCCGACAGCGCGGACACGGGCGAAAACGGGGGCGGGGTCTATTCGTTCACGGACTGCAAGCCGCCCGCCGGCATAGAGACCTCTGAAAACGCGGGCGACGGCGAAGCGCCTGCGTCCAAGCCCAAGGGCTATAATGAGCGCCTTCGCGCCTATAACGAACGCGTTCGGCTAGCCAACGAGTACCTTACATGCATCGCGGCGGAAGCCGACCGGGATCTGCACATGTATTATCGCGCGGTGTCGACCACTCTTGATGCAGAGCAAAGCCGCGTGCTCGATGCGCTCGAAGCGGAACGCCAGAACCTGCCGACGCGTTGATAAGGCGGAGCAAACGGTCGGCGCCTGACAGGACGGCCAAGGCGCTCTTTTTTGCTGCGACGCAACAAAAACCTGTATCGTAATCTGCATTCGACCGGCGAGCACTCTTAAGACCGCTTTCGGCCGCGCCCTTGCGCGCGCTTCATTTTTACTTTTCCGATCTTTATTAGACCCTTGTTGGCTCTTGTTCGCGCCATGAGTTTACGGCTAGGAAACAAGCGTCGTTCACGGACAAGGAAAGACTTTCTATGCCGATCCCGGTTTTGATGCCCGCCTTATCGCCAACCATGGAAGAAGGCACGCTCGCCAAATGGACCGTGAAGGAGGGCGACGCCGTGTCGTCCGGCGATGTGATTGCGGAAATTGAAACGGACAAAGCGACCATGGAGGTCGAAGCCGTGGACGAAGGCGTCATCGGCAAAATCCTCGTTGCGGAAGGCGCCGAGAACGTCAAAGTGAATGCACCCATCGCGGTTATCTTGAGCGACGGCGAAAGCGCCGACGAGATTGACGTCTCGGCGCTCAACGGCGCCAGCGCGCCGGCGCCAGCCGAGACCTTAGAGGCCGTCGGCGCATCGGTCGAGAAAGCGGCGCCCGCAAGTGCGGCGCCGGCCTCCGTCGCCGCTGCCGACCCCGAATTGCCCGAGGGCGTCGAAATGGTCTCAACGACGATCCGCGACGCTCTTCGCGACGCGATGGCCGAAGAAATGCGCCGCGACGAAGACGTCTTCCTGATGGGCGAGGAAGTCGCTCAATATCAGGGCGCCTACAAAGTGAGCCGCGGTCTTCTTGATGAGTTCGGCGAGCGGCGTGTGGTCGATACGCCGATCACCGAATATGGTTTCGCCGGTCTCGGTGTCGGTGCAGCGTTCGCCGGGCTTAAACCTATCGTCGAGTTCATGACCTGGAACTTCGCCATGCAGGCGATCGATCATATCATCAATTCAGCCGCCAAGACGCGTTATATGTCCGGCGGACAGATGGCGGCGCCCATCGTTTTTCGCGGGCCGAACGCCGCCGCGGCGCGCGTCGCAGCACAGCATAGTCAGGATTACGCCGCGTGGTACGCCAACGTGCCCGGCCTCATCGTCATTTCCCCTTACTCTGCAGCCGACGCGAAAGGCCTTTTGAAAGCCGCCATCCGCAATCCGAACCCCGTAGTCTTCCTGGAGCACGAACTCCTTTACGGCGACGCCATGGACGTGCCGGCGGTGGACGATTGGGTTTTACCCATCGGCAAGGCGAAGGTTGCGCGAGAAGGGACGGATGTTTCCGTCGTCTCTTATTCCCGCGGCGTCAAATTCGCCCTTGAAGCCGCCGAAATGCTCGCCGGCGACGGCGTTTCGGTGGAAGTCGTCGACCTGCGCACGCTCCGTCCCATGGACGCCGCGACGGTGATCGAAAGCGTCAAGAAAACAAACCGCGTGGTAACGGTCGAGGAAGGCTGGGGCCCTTGCGGCGTCGGCGCGGAAGTCGCCTGGCAGGTGACGCAGCACGCCTTCGATTATCTCGATGCGCCGCCGGCGCGCGTCACTCAGGAAGACACCCCCCTGCCATACGCCGCCAACCTAGAAGCCCTAAGCCTTCCGAATGCGGAGAAAATTGTCAAAGCCGTGAAGGGCGTGATGTATCAGGGGTAGTCGATAAGAGGCGTTTTGCATGTTACGCTATCTATTTTCACCTTACGGACGAACAAATCGAAGGGGCTTTTGGCTCTTTATCGGGATTTATATCGCCGTAACCGCATTATCGATGCTCGGGGATCGAGAGTTCGGTTTCTACAATGCTGAGTTGGACACAGGGCTTTTAGAGGGCTTGGTTAGCATTGTCTTCTTATGGCCATCCATCGCCGTATCCGTTCGTCGCCTGCACGATCTCGGATATAGCGGGTGGTGGCTCCTATGGGTGATGTTGATTTCAATCGTTTTGCTTATCGGTCTCGGCGTTTTGACGGCGACGCTTGGCTTTGTGGACTTTGAGACTTTTTTGGACGCAGATGGGCAGGTTAATACGGACGCCATTCCTGCAGCAGTGTGGGGTATTTTAGCTGTGTCCGCGGCGCCCTACCTAATTCAGATGTTCATGCTTGCCTTTGTTGGCGGTCAGGAAGGGGAGAACCGCTTTGACCGTCATGCCGGCGGCGGCGCCCGAGCGCGCGGAGAAGACACGCAGCCTTGGAACGAATGACTTAAAGGAAAACACGTCGCTATTTATCGCTAGCACAATTTGCTCTCATTACCCTCTTTAAACGGAAGATCTCATGCCGACACCAATCTTGATGCCCGCCCTGTCGCCGACCATGGAAGAAGGGACGCTCGCCAAATGGAACGTCAAGGAAGGCGATGCGGTCTCATCGGGCGACATCATCGCGGAGATTGAAACCGACAAGGCGACCATGGAGGTTGAAGCAGTAGACGAGGGCGTTGTCGGCAAGATCCTCGTCGATGAGGGGACCGAAGGCGTCAAAGTCAACGCGGCGATCGCCGTCCTCCTCGAAGATGGTGAAAGCGCGGGCGACATTGACGTTGGCTCGTTGTCACAAGCGGCTCCCGCGGCGGGCGGCGAGGCGCCGAAACAGGAAGCGCCAGCTACTGCGAACGCTGAAGCGCCGAAGGCCGCCAATGGCGCTGCGGCGGCGCAACCCGCCAAGCAAGCCGATGGCGTCTACATTGGGGCCGGCGGCGCGCCAGCGAAAACGGCGGCCACTTCCGGCGGCGCCCGGGTCATGGCGTCGCCGCTCGCAAAGCGTCTTGCGAAACAAAACAGTCTTGACCTCGGCGCCATTGCCGGCTCCGGTCCCCATGGTCGCGTCGTCAAACGCGACATAGAAAAAGCGCTGAAGGACGGAACTGGCAAGGCGGGCGCCGCAGCCCCCTTCGCGCCGCCCCCGGCCTCCGTCGATGAGCGCCTTTATCCGCCGGAGAGCTATGACGCCGTCAAGCTCGACGGCATGCGCAAAGTCATCGCCAAGCGGCTCAACCAGAGCTTCAACCAGGACGTTCCGCACTTTCCGCTGAATGTGAATATCGAGTTGGATCAGTTGCTCGCGGCGCGCGCGCGCATCAATGCGACCTCGCCGAAAGAAGGCGAAGGCGTTTTCAAGCTCTCCGTGAACGATTTTCTTATCAAGGCGTCGGCGCTCGCACTGAAAGCCGTGCCGGCTGCAAACGCCACCTATACGGATGAGGCGATTCTCATGCACAAACACGCCGATATCGGCGTCGCCGTCGCCATCGACGGCGGCCTGATCACGCCCATCGTCTGGCGCGCAGAAGAAAAGGGCCTGAAGCAGATATCGAGCGAGATCAAGGATATGGCTGCGCGGGCGAAGGCGAGAAAGCTCAAACCCGAGGAATATCGGGGCGGCACGTTCTCCGTATCGAACCTTGGTATGTTCGGAATCAGTTCTTTCGCATCAATCGTCAATCAGCCACACGGCGCTATCCTTTCGGTTGGCGCCGGCGAGGCGAGGCCCGTTGTCCGCGATGGCGAGATCGTTGTCCGCACCATGATGACCGTGACGCTGACATGCGATCATCGTGTCGTCGATGGCGCCGTTGGCGCGCAGTTCCTGGCGGCCTTCAAGACTTTCGTCGAAGAACCTGCGTCTATGCTGCTTTAACTCTCTATTTTCACTATATTTTGTTCAAACTTTACTATTAACCGCAACAAATTTTTACAAATTGTGACGGCTTTTCTTTAACTTGCCTTATTTTCGCCCCCATTCGGCAATCAGTCGAGGCTATGACTACTCTTGTCGCCGGGAAGTTGTGTAAGGGCCCTGCGACGGGCGAGGCGGGCGGCGTTTTCTCTCCCCCATTGGTCGTGTCGCCTCGCCACCTTCCCGCTTACCGAGAGCAAACCGCCAAGTTGGCGTCGCGCCGTCCGAACGGACGGCGCGTATCCCGGCCAGTGGGATGGTTGTTTTATTCTGTGTGCCTTAACCGTTTAGCGCCGGAAAAAGGGTTGTGAATCGTTCAAATTCGCGTGTCAGGGGAAAGTCGGCGAGATACGCCACACTCCCGCCACAAAGCATTTGTAATTGTATAACATCACGTTAACGCGTGATGTCAGTGCTTCTTTCTTAGTAGAGTGGTTATGCGTTTTTGGGCCGGCCTGCGTATCTGGCAAGCCCGCGTATTGTTGCGTAGCCGGGGCGGGCGCTCTCTGAGTCCCCCATAAGAGACGCCCGCGCCAGCCTTTCTTTATTCAAATGGATACTCTGATCCTTTCCGCTGTCGCCCTTGCTGGCGTGCGCGCTTGCGCTTTGGGGATATCTCGGTTATCTGCCCACGCAGCGTGGGAGGTCCTGCCGGCGAAGACCAGCCGGCGACCGCACCACGCCCCTTCAACCCTGTCCGGCCGCTCTTCGTTCTTTGAGGGCGGGCGGCTTCTTTATGAGAAGGTCATTATTATGGCGAAGAAGATAGACGGCTACCTGAAGCTTCAGGTGCCGGCCGGCGCGGCGAACCCGTCCCCGCCGATCGGTCCAGCGCTCGGCCAGCGCGGTCTCAATATTATGGAATTCTGCAAGGCGTTTAACGCCAAAACGCAGGAAATGGAAAAGGGAATGCCAATTCCCACCGTGATCACTATTTTCACGGACAAGTCCTTTACATTCATTACGAAAACCCCGCCGGCGTCTTACTACCTTAAAAAGGCGGCGAAACTGCAAAAAGGCGGTTCGGCGCCCGGCAAGGAAACGGCCGGATCGGTAACGGTTGCGCAATGCCGTGAAATCGCGGAGGCGAAAATGGCGGATCTCAACGCCAACGACCTCGATGCGGCGACGAAAATTATCGAGGGCTCGGCGCGCGCCATGGGCCTGGAAGTGCAGGGGTAGGCAATGAGCAAAGCAGGAAAAAGGATCGCAGGCGCTCGAGAAAAAGTCGATGCGTCGAAGAAGTACTCGATCGATGAAGCCGTAAAACTCGTCAAGGAAAATGCGTCCGCCAAGTTCGACGAGACGATTGAGGTTTCGGTCAATCTCGGTGTTGATCCGCGCCACGCAGATCAGATGGTGCGCGGCGTCGTGTCTTTGCCAAACGGCACCGGTCGCACAGTGCGCGTTGCGGTGTTTGCAAAAGATGCAAAGGCCGATGAGGCGAAAGCCGCCGGCGCTGACGTCGTAGGCGCGGAAGATCTTATGGAGAAGATCCAGGGCGGCTTCATGGACTTCGACCGGGTGATCGCGACACCGGACATGATGGCTGTTGTCGGACGTCTCGGTAAGGTGCTTGGTCCGCGCGGCCTGATGCCGAACCCAAAGGTCGGCACCGTAACGCCGGACATCGCGAAAGCGGTGAAGGACTCAAAAGGCGGCGCCGTCGAGTTCCGGGTCGAAAAGGCCGGCATCGTTCACGCTGGCGTCGGCAAAGCGAGCTTCGGTGAAAAGGCCATTGAAGAGAATGTGCGCGCCTTCATCGATGCCGTGGCGAAAGCAAAGCCCTCCGGCGCCAAAGGGACCTACATCAAGAAGATTGCTTTATCTTCGACCATGGGGCCGGGCGTCAAAATCGACACGGCGTCGGCGAACGCTTAGGAAAATCGCCGGCTGCATTTGAGGGGCGCCTTGCGCGGCCTTCGCGGCAAGGCCGTCTAAGGCTGGAGCCGCCTAAGGTTAAAAATGCGGTTGAAGGGGACGATGACTCGCATTCCGCGTTCAGTACAATCGCAAGCGTGACCGATCTCAATATAATATAGTTGAAGTAAAACCGCTGCAGCCGATTCTGCAGCGGTTTTTTTTATTTCGAATCGGACTGGACAAAAACTGACAGGAATCAGTACTGATTCGGTGAAAAGCCTTCGATTTTTGGCATTTTCGCCGCCGCAATTTGGGCAAATTCCCCACAGGGTTGTAATTTGAAGCGTACTTTAAGCGCTGAAGCGTGTGCAGCGCAAAAAAAACCGGTTTTTTCGACGAATATTGGGTCGTTTCGGTATTAATAAATTGACGCTTTGTAAGTGGCTGCTCTATTCTAACAAAGCTTTAAGGTTTTTGGGTGGCGCGACTCTTGTCGCCCGGTCCCTGCGCCTGCGAGCAGGCTGGTGGGTTTTTAGTATCACGTAGAAGTGGGGATTTTCCTATGAAAAAGACTTTTCTCGCGTCTATCGCAGCAGCAGCAGCGACTATGTTCGCTGCATCCGGTGCTGGTGCGGTAACGTTCGAATTTGACGGCAATAACAGCGCAGTGCCCAACGACGCTCCTGTCGGGTTTGTATTTGGCGTTGGCGGCGGTAATGGCGCTGTTGATTGCGGCACCGTAGGTGTTGATATCTGTAGCATCGACGATGCAGCAGGCTTCCGCTACGCGAAAGACGGTGTAGATTTCACCGCAAAAGCCTTCCTGGGCGACAACCCGACATTGCTCATCCAGGATCTTGTTGGCCCCAATCAGGGCCTCGGCGCTTTCTCCGAATGGCCGGGCAGCACCTCTCTTGACCAGATCAATGTTGGCGAGTCGCTGCTTTTCGACTTTACGGCAACCGGTCAGGTTTTCCTCAGCGACATCTATCTCAATGACGGTCTGGCTGTAGATTGCCCAGGCGGCGGTGGCGAAGGCCCTTGCGGCGACGTTCTGATCAGCATCGATGGCGGTCTTGCTCAGTCGTTCTCTGAGTTCCTCGCGAACGGCATTCTCGGCGACGGCAGCGGCAACCCGCTCACGCTCGTCGGCACGACGTTCGAGTTCTTCGCATCGGTAGATCCGGGCGGATACTCCATCGAACAGTTCTCTGTTTCTCAGGTTCCTGTTCCGGCAGCATTGCCGCTTCTGATTTCCGGCCTCGCAGGCCTTGGCTTTGCATCTCGCCGTCGTAAGAAAACGGCCTAAGTCAAATCAATAATAAGATTCCTTAAACCGCCGGGTTTCCTACCCCGGCGGTTTTTCTTGTTCGGGCACATAAGGTCACTGAACGATGAAAAACTTCTCCGAAAGCGGTCAACTTCACGGAAGCGGCGCCCCAAACCGATGCGAAGAGGCGAGCCTCTTTAAACAAAACTTGGTTTGACGGGAAGGAGAGGCGCACAGCACATTAAAAACAGCTCCGACCGACTCAGCGCTCGAGGCAATAACGCCCGACGGCGCTGTTAATTTCGGTCCGCGAACGCGCTCAATACGGCGAAACCTGCGGATGGCTCAAACACGCTCAAGAGCGGCAGCGAGCGAGGCGACGGTACGCTCGATATCGGCGAGCTTATCCAGCCCGAAGAGACCGATCCTGAATGTAGTAAAGGACGCCGATTCATCGCATTGAAGCGGCACGCCAGCGGCGATCTGCAGACCCGCTTCGGCGAAAGCTGAACCGTTTTGAACCCGCGCATCATCGGTGTAACTGACAACCACGCCCGGCGCTTCGAATCCTGCCGCCGCGACGCTCGAAAACCCTTTATCCGCAAGAAGCGAGCGCACGCGCGCTCCAAGCTCTTGCTGGCTTTCCTTGGCGTTCTTAAAGCCGAATCGCTCGATCTCGAAAAGCGTATCGCGAAAAACCGTCAGACCGTCCGTCGGCATGGTCGCATGATAGGCATGAGCGCCGCTTTCATACTTTTCCATGATCTCAAGCCACTGCTTCAGATCGCATGCAAAACTGTCGCTTTGCGTATTTTTTACGCGGTCACGCGCAGTCTCGTTCATCATGACAAGACCGCAGCAGGGCGATGCGCTCCATCCTTTTTGAGGCGCACTGATGAGCACGTCGACGCCAGTCTCACGCATGTCGACCCAAATAGCGCCCGATGCAATGCAATCCAGAACGAAAAGTGCGCCGACACTGTGCGCCGCGTCGGCCACCGCCTTCAGATAAGCGTCCGGCATGATGATCCCTGCCGACGTTTCCACATGCGGCGCGAAGACAATGTCCGGTTTTTTCTGCTGGATCGTTTCAACGACCGTCTCTATGGCCGCCGGTGCAAACGGCGCCTGATCCGCCGAAGAAGTCGGCGCAGCCTTTAGAACGCGGACGTCGGACGCAATGGCGCCGCGGTCGAGAATTTGCGACCACCGGTAGCTAAACCAGCCGTTTCGAAGAACGAGGCACTTCTTGTTGGCTGCGATCTGGCGCGCCACTGCTTCCATGGCGAATGTTCCGCTACCAGGCACGATGGCGACCGCATCCGCGCGGTAAACAGTCTTCAGCGCGCCGGAAATGTCCTTCATGACGCCCTGAAACTTCGCTGACATGTGATTTAGCGCGCGGTCGGTGTAAACGACGGAGTATTCCAACAATCCGTCAGGATCGACATTCGAAAGCAAAGCGGGCATGCAAACCTCGTTGACGTTAACTCTTGATATTTGGCGGATCATAGCAGATTTGCCTGCCTAAAGGCTTCCAAGAATTGACCATGCGTCGTGCGTGATCTGCGCATTTTTCGTGGAAACATAGCGGATGCCAGGAAAAGCGAATCGCAGGCTCATTGAAAAATGAATCATTCCGCCGCCCAACCGTTACAAGCCCCGGACCTCGTCAGCGCCTCAAATGAGCTTTCAGGCGCGCCGCTTCCTGAAATAGCCGAAACCGCGTCCCAACGGCGCTGGGTGTTGCGCCCGGCGGATGAGGCCGCGAGCCTCGCCATGGTCCAGACGGGCGCCGTCAGTCCGCTTCTGGCGCGCGCACTTGCAGCCAGAGGTGTGCGAACGGAAAATCTCGAAAGTTACCTGTCGCCGTCATTGCGTAGCAGCATGCCCGACCCGCTGGTGCTGACGGACATGCAAAAAGCGGCGGCGCGCATCGGCGGCGCGATCGCCGCAAAGGAAGGCATTGGCGTTTTCGGCGATTACGATGTGGATGGTACGACAGCTGCATCGATTTTAAAGCTCTACTTCGACGCGATTGGCGTCGATCTCGAAGTCTATCTGCCTGACCGGATGAGCGAAGGCTACGGCCCCTCAATCGACGCTTTTCGGAGCCTGAAGCAGGCCGGCGCCGATGTCATCATTACTGTCGATTGCGGCACCGCTGCGCACGATCCCATCGCCCAGGCGGTTGCGGAGGGCATGGACATCGTCGTCCTCGATCACCATCAGATGAGCGCGCCGCCGCCGGAAGGCGCCGCTGCGGTGGTCAATCCGAACCGGCCGGACGACGTCTCGGGCCTCAACAATCTTTCCGCGGCGGGCGTCGCCTTCATGACCGTCGTCGCACTCAACCGTCTCTTGCGCGATGAGGGGTTTTTCGCCGACAGGCAGGAACCGAACCTCATGCAGTTTCTTGATCTGACGGCGCTGGGGCTCGTGTGCGATGTTATGGAAATGACCGGCCTGACGCGGACATTAGTCGCCCAAGGGCTCGCGGTTATGGGACAGGGCGGCAATAAGGGCCTTGCGGCGCTTGGCGCGCGGGCAGGCGTTAAAGGTCCGCCATCGACATATCATCTGGGGTTCTTAATTGGTCCAAGAATTAACGCCGCCGGCAGGATCGGTCACGCGCGTCTCGCGTTTGAGCTTCTGACGACGAGCGATGAAGCGCACCGTCGCATGCTCAGCGAAAAACTGCACCTCATGAACGCCGAACGGCAGGAGATAGAAGCGGCTGTTCAGGAAGACGCTGTCCGGATGATCGAAACGGAGAGCCTTATGAACGACGACGTTATCGTGGTCGCCAGTGACGGATGGCACCCTGGCGTGATCGGCATCGTCGCAGGTCGCCTAAAGGACATCTATGATCGCCCGGTTATTGTCATTGGCGTCGAAGGCGATACGGGGAAGGGCTCGGGTCGATCTGTTTCCGGCGTCGACTTGGGCGCTGCGATTGCGCGTGCACGGGAGGACGGCCTGCTTGTCGCCGGTGGCGGTCACGCCATGGCGGCGGGCCTCACTATCACCGCAGACGGGGTCAGTGCCTTTCGCCGACAATTGAATGAGACGATGGCGGCGGACATCGCCGAGGCTCGTAAAAACCGTGTTTCCAACATCGACGGCGTTATCGCGCCAAGCGCCGTCAGCAAATCCTTCGCCGATATGATCGCGCGCGCGGGACCGTTTGGTCCGGGCAACCCAGAACCCGTCTTTGTGCTGACGAATTTGCGGGCGAAGTTCGTGAAACCCGTGGGCAAGGGGCATCTGTCAATCGTTTTTGTCAGCGAGACCGGCGAGGAAGTGCGCACGATTGCGTTTCGCGCTGACGGAGAGCGCCTCGGGGAAGTCCTGTCGTCGCGCGAGCGGGTCCATGTTCTTGGCAAGGTCCGAGCGGATGACTGGCGGGGCGGCGACGCCGGGCAACTGCAGATTTCCGACGCGGCGCGAGCGCTTTAGGCTGCGGCGGCGGCGACCTTTAAAAAGGGCTTGCAACCAGCCCGCGGGGTCGCATATACAGCGGTCTTCGTTGCACTGCTTCGCAAAAATGCGGGCCCTTCGTCTATCGGTTAGGACGTCAGGTTTTCAACCTGAAAAGAGGGGTTCGATTCCCCTAGGGCCTGCCATTTTGCTTCCTTTTACGGGTATTGCGTGTCGCGCCACCCCAAAAATTTCAACTAAGATTGATTTTTCGGCATTTTTGAAGTCTATTAACAAGTCTTTAGTGTGCCACGCGTCATCTCAGGGGGCGAAATCATGCGAGTGTTGTTAACGGTTTTTGCAGCAGCGTCATTGGCGCTTGCCCCCTTGGGCGTCGCGTCCGCAGAGTCGGTCTCCAAAAAGCAGATCGCCGACATTCTCGCCAATCAGGGATACCCGGTTCGCGATTTCGATCGCAATATGGTGGCTGTGGTGGTCAGCGATCATGTGGTTCTGGTTGGCGTTGACGGCGCCGACGGCGACGTCACCTATCTGACGTTCCTGAGCGGCGTTAGCGGAAGCACGTTAAGCTTTGATTTTCTTAATAAATTCAACAACGAAGTAAAGTTCGGCCGTGCTTATGTAGACCGCGACGGCGATGTTGCGATCCAGATGGACCGTAATGCGGCGGGCGGCGTTTCGGCGGAAAACATCGAATCGGACTTCGATGTGTTCCTTTTGTTGATTTCGAAGTTTCTTTCCGACCTCGAATCACAAACAATTGCTTAAGTGAATTGGTAATCGCCATGGGGTGTGGCGGGTCTCGTACACATTGGATTTGCAACCAGTTGGGGAAAAGCGTCTAAGAAATAGCGATAAAGGTGCATGTTAACCACAGGATAGACTAAGCTTCGGGCCTGTGAGTATTGTATGCACCGGACATCCAGGAGCACGACTGGGGGCTCGAATCTAGAATGGCCGATCGACTCGACGATAGTGTGAACAAGGAAGATTTGGACGAGAGTTCGAACGAAGAGACGTTCACCGTAGACGGAATTATTAAGTGGTTCGACCCGACAAAGGGCTACGGTTTTATTGTCTCGGGCGGCGGCGAAGGCGATATTCTTATTCACTCGACCTGCCTGAAAGAAGCGGGACGCACAACGGCGCTTGAGGGCGCCACGGTGAAGTGCGAAGTCGTCCGCCGGGCGAAGGGCCTTCAAGCGCTTAAACTTCTCGACATTGACGAATCGACGGCGACGTCGCCACTACCAATCGCCGCGCCAATCCCGTCCCAGACGCCGGCCGGCGAGTTCACGCGCGCGACCGTAAAATGGTTCAATCGCGCCAAAGGCTACGGTTTTCTAACTCGCGGCGACGATAGCGAAGACATCTTTGTTCATATGGAAACCCTGCGCCGCTGCGGCATGGGCGAACTCCTGCAAGGCCAGCGGCTGCAGGTGTCCTTCGCAGCAGGCCCGAAGGGCATGCTCGCCATAGAACTGCGCGCGGATCCCGAGAACTAACGTGCCAGCGAACGCCAAAACGATGTCTGCAACGCGTTCCGGAAAAAGCCATGTTGCAGCAGTATTACTCTGCGCGGTGGGACTACTTGCGCCAAGCGCCTGCGCGCAGAGCGACGCCCCTTTCATAGGAGACCGCGAGCGCGCGGATCTCGTGGTGATCGAAGCTGGCGACCAGCGCCATAAAATAAACGTAGAGCTTGCGGACACCAACGAAAAGCGCCGGGTCGGCCTCATGTATCGCGAAACGCTCGCCGAAGACGCCGGCATGCTGTTCGATTTCGGCGATCCACAACCCATTTCCATGTGGATGAAGAACACGCTGATCTCTCTGGATATGGCGTTTATCGACCAGAACGGCGTCATCAAGAGGATCACCGCGAACACGACGCCGCGCTCCCTGGAGTCGCTGCCGTCGGGCGAGCCGGTTGTTGCGGTTCTGGAAGTGAACGCCGGCGTGTTCGAACGCCTCGGCGTCAAGCCGGGCGCAGTTGTGCGTCATCCGATGTTCGAGACGGAAAAATAGGCGCGCGAGGCGCCCAGGCCTTTACAATACCGTCGATTTGTCCGATGTCAGCGCTTCTCTGACGTGACGAAACGGGGCGTAGCGCAGTCTGGTAGCGCATCTGGTTTGGGACCAGAGGGTCGCAAGTTCGAATCTTGCCGCCCCGACCATCTTTCCACGCACGCGGGCCAGCGTGCCGGATGGATAACGTTCACGTAACCCTGGCGGCGCACCCCGCGAGGTATATGAGATTGAGTGGAAAGGCGGCGATGACGAGCGCACGTATTTTCAAACCTGCAAAAACGGCGATGCAGTCAGGCCGCGCCAAAACCCATGAATGGCGCCTGGAACTGGAAGCGGAAACGGCGCGCAGGATCGACCCGCTGATGGGCTGGACCAGCGGCGACGCCATTACGTCAGGGCAGGCGGCGCTCTCTTTCGATACGCGCGAAGAGGCGATTGCTTATGCAGAGCGGCACAATATCGCCTATCGCGTCATCGAGCCGAAAGAACCGCGTAAAAGCACGAAGGCGTATTCGGACAATTTCGCTTATCAACGCCGCAAGCCCTGGACGCACTGACGCCTCGCTGCCGCTTCCCAAACACATAGATTCCTGCTTTAGATCGTGCCGAAAGTTTAAGATCGGCGGCCGCTGGCTAATCCGCGGCTTCGCCATCATGGCTCCGTAGCTCAGCTGGATAGAGCACCGGCCTTCTAAGCCGATGGTCGCAGGTTCGAATCCTGCCGGAGTCGCCATTATTTTCAATGACTTAACAAAATGCAAGATGAGCAAAAGTGCCGCCGTTTACAGTACCGTTTACAGTTTTGTTCGTTTCTCATTCCGCTGAAGCCGTTTCACAATCGCAGATGCTACCTTTTTCCGATGAACGTATTTGCGGGCAATCCGTTCAACATTGCGTTCCGACCAACCCATAATCTGACCGGTTTCCGCATAGGAAAGACCAGCGATTAAAAAGTTAGTATACGCCGTACCTCGAAGGTCCTTGAATGTTTTTCCCTCGATTTTTTTATTTTCTTACTGCGATAAAACGTCGACTTAAAGCCTGAGGGCATCCAGGGCATGCCTCTCGTTCTCGTCAGAACCATCGACGACTAGCAGGGCAGTGCGGCGATAACTGCGTTCGCCTGCGGTGTAAGCGCGATGTAAGCCGTCTGACGGGTTTTGCCGCGACGTTGCACGGCTGACGTCTGCTAATGATTCAGCCTGCCCGCCACAGCGAGCGCAGCGGCCTGACGGAGACTTCCAGGTCCCCTAGGACGGTTCGTCGCGCCGTCGGCCTTTGACGGCGTGATTACAACTCGGTAAGTTTCCCTTTTTGAAAAAAATCAGGGGGAGACTTATGCGCATTTTTTTGAGCGCCTTTTTTGCATGTGCTTTTGTTTTTGGTAACGCGGCGGCGGCGCCGGTCACGAAAAACCTGTCGTTTTTTGATGAGTACGGTGACTTTTTCGGGTTTGGGTCGTTTACATACGATATCGATGACGTGATCGACTTGGACGACTTATGCGACGCTGCCTGCCGTTTCGTGAACCCGGACACCGATTTTCCAAATTTTCTACCGCTCGCCAATATTCAAACCGACTTTGGCTTCGATATTGGAGGGCCACTCGGATTAGGGGCTTCTGGCGGGCGCATCGGGGGAATGGTGACTCTTTGCCCAGCGGGGTCCCGGTTTTGTCCTACAACGCCGCAGATAATTTTTGGTTGGGAAGGTGGCGGCCCCGCGCCGTTTTTTATGCGAAATGGCGAATGGGGCGGATTAACGAATAGCGGCTTTGCTGGCGGAACCTTTCAGGTGAGCGCAGTTCCGCTCCCCGCCGCCGCATGGCTGTTTATCGCCGGGGCCGGGTTGCTGGGTTGGCGCTCGCGGCGAAAAACGCGCGTTTAGCGTTCACACTTTTCATGGTTTGTTTATGGGCTGTTCTCGCGAGAACGTGGGAACAGGCCATTGTTTTTGCTGACATTGTCATTTGCCGGAGTCGCCATTTCGTTTCGTTTTATCGCGGCCCTTCGACATTAGCCCATATAGCCGAGCGCGTGAGATCGTTTTGGCGTTGGACGCGGGCGCTTGCGGAAGGTACTTTAGGAGTGCGGGCTCCGTAGCTCAATTGGATAGAGTAGCGGCCTTCGAAGCCGACGGTTGTAGGTTCGAGTCCTACCGGGGCCGCCACTTGTGATATCTCGCGACAATTCGCTTTGCTCATGTCTGCGATGGCGCGCCTTGGCCAGGCGGCGCACAGTCGCGCTTGCGAACCCTTTGGGTTCGAAATTTCTTTCAGCTTCACCACCACGACATCCCTCGCAACAATTCGCTTCGCCCATATCTACAACGGGGCGCCTCTCTTCGCCCTCGTCAACATAGCGACGAACGCGCACATAGAGCGCATTCTTGATCTGACAAAAGCCGACGTCGCCTGGAGCGTTCATCTCGTTTTCATAATACGCCCTAGCGTCGCGCGAACGGTACCTGCTGGATCGCGACAAAACACAACTCCCGTTGTCAGGTCACAAACCAACGTACACTAACATTTCACTTTATTCATTTTCATAAAAGCGACACTCGCCTGTCACTAAACAGAAAAAAATTGCGCCTACGGAGCATCTTCAGGGGGAAGCACGCCTTGCAGAAAAGCAAGGCATTTCCTGGGGATTTGCAATGTCGGACACTATGAAAAAGAAAATCACTAGAGAATCCAGAAGCATAAAGGGGCGTCTACGCACTTCTTGCGCAGCGCTCGCACTCGTCCTTACGGGCTCGTTTTTCAATGACGCTCTCGCCCAGGAAGAAAACAGCGATGTAGACCAGATCGTCGTATACGGTCAGGCGCTCTCCCTGCAGCGCTCGGTGGATGCAAAACGCGCTGCAACGAATATCATCGATGCTACAGTCCAGGACGACATCGGCCGCCTGCCTGACCTCAACACGGCCTCTGTGATCCGCCGGATCACGGGTATTGCGGTTCAAAACGATCAGGCGGAAGCCCGCTTTCCCATCATTCGCGGTTTGAACCCCACATATAACCGCACAACCATCGACGGCGGCATCGTCGCATCGCCGGAACGGGGCGGTTCTTCACGGGCGGTGCCTCTCGACGTAATTCCAGCATCGCTGCTCTCGCGGCTTGAAGTCATCAAATCCGCAACCCCGGAACTCGACGGCAACGCGATCGGCGGCACGATTAACGTTGTGACGCGCTCGGCGTTTGACGAAGAGGCGCCGTTTTTCTACGGCTCAGGCTTTATCGGGTTTCATGAGCAGACTGGCGACGGCGGCACGCTGAACGATGGCGACAAGGTGCAGCCCTGGCGCGCGAACTTTGCCGCCGGCACGCGGTTCGGACCCGAAGAGCAATTCGGCATCGTGATCGGCTTCGACTATTCCATCCGGAATTTCGAGATACCGCAGATCGAAGTCGACGACGCGGATTACACGGAGTTTGACAACGCCGGCAACAATGTTGGCCTCGGCAATGGAAACGGCGTTATTGTGCCGACAAACAATCGGATTTTCTTCTATAACAACGTACGCGAACGGATCGGCGGCTCCACGAAACTGGAATGGCGCCCGAGCGATGCATTCGAGTTTAAAGTCTCCGGTCTCTACACCGAGTTCAACGATAGCGAGCGCCGCGACGAGTTCCGCTATGAACTCGGAACCAACGGCAGCGCCTCCCAGCCCGATACGATCACCGATCAAACGGCCATTTCAGGCGTCACCGAAGACGGGCAGGGCATCGTCGGCCTCGGGCGATTTGTGCTCGACAGAAAACTTTACAACATCCAGGGCGACGCCGTCTGGCGCGCGAGCGAGATCGCAACCTTCGACGCGCGCTTTACCTATGCCGGCGCGGAACTGGACAACCCGGAATCAACGGAAAGCTTCACCACAACGCCCACCTTCGGCGCACGCTACGACACAAGCAGCTTCTTCCCGCGTTCGTTCCCGACCGACCCGGAGGGCTTCTTTGATCCGGCGCGTTACGCCCATGCGAACCGCGGCGTGCTTGACCGCTTTGCCGATGACGAGGTTTACGAATTCGCCGTAAACGGCTCTTTTGACTTCGATATCGTCTCCCTGAAGGCGGGCGGCGTCTATCGCGATCGCAACAAGGAAGAAGGCTTTACCTTCAACCGCTTTGTTTCCGACAATCCGTACACCCTGGCGGACGTCACCGACAACGGATTGGCCGACGTTGATTTCCAGGGGAACTACAAGTTCCTGTTCCGCGTCGACAGCGACGCAGCGAATGACTTCTTTGCGGCGAACCCTTTTACAGAGACCTTCACCCGGGTTGCGGGCTCAAGGGCGTCTGAAGAAGTTTACGCCGGATATGTGCAGGGCGCACTCGACTTCGGGCAGGGCTCCATCACGGGCGGCGTACGCGTCGAACACACGTCGTGGGAAGGCGGGCCGGCGAACGGCGAACAGATTTCCGGCGACTACACCAACATCTTGCCGAGCGCGGTTCTGCGCTATGACGTCAAGGACGATGTTGTCTTCCGTCTCGCGGCGTCGCGCACTATCGGGCGCCCGAACATCAGCGATCTAACCCGCGGCTTTACGCCGGGTACGGATGGCGCGGACCTGACACTTTCCCGCTCCAACCCTGATCTTGAGCCACGCAAATCTCTCAATATCGACGTCTCTCTGGAGTGGTACATCCCCGACGGGATCCTCTCCGTCGGCGCGTTCTACAAGGATATTGAGGATGAAATTTTCGTCCAGACGACGACCGACGCCAATGTCACTATCGACGGCGTGACGTTCGATCGCGTAACGCAACCGGAGAACGCCGCCAATGCGGAAGTATTCGGCATAGAGGCGCAGTATCAGCAGGTGCTTTCGTTCCTGCCAGCGCCCTGGGACGGACTGGGCTTCGGCGCCAACGTCACGTGGCTCGACACCGATTTTATCGTGCCGCTCTCGGACGGCTCCACGCGTGCGACAACGCTCTTCCAGCAGCCGGACCTTGTCTACAACCTGACGGCTTTCTATGCGAACGAGTTCTTTGAAGTACGCGGCTCGTACAATTTTACGGGCGACTTTCTCGACAGTCTCAATGCAGACGATCCCAATAAGGATGAATTCTGGGATGATCGAGGACAACTTGACCTGCAGGCGCGGGTCAACCTTAGCGACAACTTTGCGTTTGTCGCAGAGGCCGTAAACGTGACCGATCAGGGCCGGACTGAACTCACCGGTCCGGATGCGCAGTTCCTTCAGGAAGATGCACGGTTTGGCCGCACGTTCTGGCTTGGCGTGAACGCATCATTCTAAGATGAACGAGCGCCGCCTGTCGGCAAGCCGGCAGGCGGCGCGTTTGCTCTTTGCTCACCCAGGATATCAGGGAACTCATATGTCAAAACTCCTGACAGGCGTACTGTTCGCCATGGCCGCATCCCTATCGCTCGCTGCGTTTGCGGCCAAGCCCGACGCGAAAAAACGAGAGACGCGCCGCGCCTCATGGGCTGCGATCGGTATTGAAGACCATCAGCCTAATGAGGTGGCGGCGTTGTCGGCAAAGCCGCTTGAGGAGTTCTCCGCAGTGGAGGCGCTGCAAGGCGCCGCAGCGGATGACGCGCATTTCTACGCCATCGTCAATTATGTCATCGGCAAATACGACCGCAAAACCGGCGCGCTTGTCGCGCGCTGGAAAGGCAAACGGGGCGGACCCATCCGGCACATCAACAGCTGTTTTGAAGAGGACGGGCGCCTTTACTGTGCAAACTCCAATCACCCGCAGCTTCCCATGGCAAGCTCCATCGAAGTCTTTGAAACCAAATCCATGGCTCATGTCGACAGCAAGAGCCTTGGCGTTATGGACGAGGGGTCGCTCGTCTGGTTCGACCGATTTAAGGACGGGTGGATTGCGGGCTTCGCCCATTACGACGACGAGACCGGACTGCCGTATAAAGACCATTCCTATGCGGCGGTTGTGACATTCGATGCAGAATGGCGGCGCACGGGCGGTTACGCCCTGCCGGCGAGCATCCTGGAGAAAATGGCGCCGCAGGCAGCCTCCGGCGGCGCGCTTGGCGCTGACGGGCGGCTTTATGTCATGGGCCACGACCGGCCGGAGATGTATGTGCTTCAGTTTCCGGCCATGGGACCGGTTTTAGAGCATGTGGCGACAATCGCCGTTCCCGCCGAAGGGCAGGCCTTTGCGTTCGACCGGGCCGATCCTCATAGGGTCTGGGCGATCAGTCGCCCGCGCCAGAAAGTTCTATCTTTTGAAATACCGACGATAGGTATCGAGGAGACCGCGCGTCGATAGTGATCATTTCGAGTGCAACTCAGGCGGCTTCTTCCGGAATGAGAAGCTCGATCTCCGCACAAAGCCAAGCCCGATGCATTTCGAGCTTGGCGATCATGCCGTCATCGGCCGGAACTTCGGCCAATGCGTCCTCGATCCACAACGAAATAACTTTCTCCTGACTGATAAGCCAAGCTAAAAGAGGGCGCTCTTCGCCGTGGTTTCTGTGCATTATGTCGTCTCCGGTGTCCTTTGTAGTACTCGAGCGGGTTTTTTAAAAACCCTGACGCCAGCTGATCGCCGCCTTGTAGTTTCGGCCTGGCTCGCTGACGCCGGCGGCGACCACTTCATAGTCGGCATCGGTGACGTTATCGACGCCGATATCGACACGCAGCCCCTCCAGCGGGCCGTGAGATGGTTGCCATACGGCATAAACGTCGCCGGTCGCGTAGTCATCGCGAACAAGTGTCGCGTCATTGACCGTATCGAAGCGACCGGCCACCGTGACCCGCGCCCCGAGGCGCAGATCAGCAGCAGGTAGTTTGACGCCGGTGTCGATGAAGAAAACATCCGGCGACAGAACGCCGACGAAGTCGCCGGTGTCTGCGTCTTCGCCATCGATGGTCGCAAAGTTCGCGCGCGCATAATAGTATTGCGAATCATAGTGCGCTTCAGCTTCGAAACCGGTGATTTCCGCATTCGTCACATTCACATTCTGGCTTGTGTTGCCGAATGGCTGCCCGGATCCGCAGGGCGGGAAAGGCGCGCCGAAACAGCCGGCGGGAATGTTCACGTCAAGGTCGATCAGGTTCGTGACATCCGAAGAATAGTAAGACGCTTTCGCCGTCAGGCCGTCGCCATCAAAAAACAGATTGCTGAAATCAACGCCTGCGCCGACTTCCCATGTTTCGGACTCTTCCGGCACAAGGTCAGCATTGGCGACGAAGAAGTTTGTCACAAAGCGGGGCGGGCCGGGCGGTCCTGAAAAATCCGGGATCTGGAAGTGAACGCCGTCAGCATATAGTTCGTTGATGGACGGCGCGCGAAAGGCTTCCGACCAGTTGCCGAAGAAAATAAGCTCGTCGATGGGTTTGTAAGAAACACCCACCTTTGGCGAAACGGCTTCATCGTCCGTAGACGGCTCGCCATCGGCGTCGTTCTCAAACCTGTCCCAACGAACGCCGGGAATGATCGTCAGAACGCCCGGCGCGCCGAGCGGACGCTTCAGCTCAAGCTCGGCCTGGATGAAGGCGCCGTAGAAATTGGCCGTCGCGTCGGGTACGCCGCCGCGGGTCCCGTCCGGCGTTGTGTTGTCGAGGCCGACTTGTTCATCGCGGTAATACTCGCCGCCATAGGTGAGGGTGAGACCGCCATAGTCGCCAAACGAGAATCGCGAACGATTGTCGAGGACAAAACCAATCGTTTCGACCTCGCGAGAGATTTCGCGGGTCGTGTCCACTTCATCCTCGTTCACGCTCGTTTTCGTATAGTAACCGACGAGGTTCAGATCGATAAACTCTGTATCCGGCGCATAGTTGACCGTTCCCTGCAGGGTGTTCGCATCGATGTCGCGCTGCACCAGACTGTTGCCGCGCCCCGCCACATTCACGCCCTGCGGATTGTTTGGGTCAAGACTGTCGCCGCCAAAACGGATCCACGACGCGGAAAACGTAAGGTCGTCGGTTGCGTGGATGGTGGTTTTTAACAGCGAGGAAACGATTTCGTCCTCTGCCGGGAGCGTTAAGCCGCTGCCAAGCTCGATATCTTCCGAGTTGCGCAGCGTGAAGTTACCGACGACATCGACAGTTTCATCTTCGCTACGCCATACGCCCGTGCCCGTGACACGCCATTCATTGTTGACACTTTGAAATCCGGCGCCGACTTTCACGCTTGCACGTTCGCCATCCTGTAAAACATCCGCCGCCGTGATCGTGCGCAGGGCAATGACGCCGCCGAGCGCGCCCGATCCGTATAGTGCAGAAGTCGGACCGCGAACCACTTCAACGGTTTGCACGAGGTCCGGGTCTGCGAAAAAACGACCATCATGACCGGAAAGGAAACTCTGCCGCGCGCCATCAAACAGAACGAGCACGCCTTCGCCGGAAAGCCCGCGCACATTCGGCGTTTCACCGGTGCGCCGGGGCCCGCCCGAAAACCTTGAGCCCGGAACGGCGCTGAAAACATCGGAAATGGTCGACGGGTTGAAGTCATCGATGACATCGCGACCAATCACCGTGACCTGGCCCGGATAATCAAACGCGGGCAGCGGGTTGCGGGTCGCATAGACCGTTATTTCGTCCAGCTGCGCCAGCGTGATCGGCGCAATTTCATCTTCATTTTCAGCTGTCTGCGCCAAAGCGCTCGCATTCAAGGCAATTACGGCAGCGACGCCGCCCAATAAAAACTGTTTCATTGGCCCCTCATATATTGAGAATTATTTGCAACTAGATTTGCGCTAGCATGGCAACTTTAACATTGCAACTCATAATCGGTCGCAGTACATCACCGTGATCGGCGTTGTGATTTGGCGATTTGCGCGCGTAACCGTTACGCTGCAGCGCCCCCAGCATTCACGAGAACAGCAATGGCATTACTATCTAAAGCGCTCAGACTTTTCGTCGCAGGCACCTTCATTGCGACTGTCGCCTGCGCGGGGACCGACGGCGGCGGCGCCCCTGTCACAGCCCGAATCGAACAATCCGACGCCGCACAACTCGCCTTCCAGAGGGACCGCGAAGCGATTTTAGCGATGGCCGGCAACTACCGCGTGAAGTTCGATTTTATCGAAACTGTCGCGTTTCAACCTGGATACAAACTAAAGGATCGCAAACTGAGCGGCGGGGACGAGATCGTCCGTGTCATTGAAGACCGCGGCGATTATATCAGCCTCCAGCATATTCTGGTTGTCGGCGGCGACGAGAAGTTTCCCATCAAACACTGGCGCCAGGACTGGTATTATGAACCGGCAAGCGTGTTGACTTTTGTTGGCGGCAATACCTGGGAAAAACGCCCGGTCGACAGCGCCGATGCGAAAGGGAAGTGGTCGCAGATTGTCTATCAGGTGGACGACGCGCCGCGTTATGGCGCCCTCGGTGCGTGGACCCATGAAGATGGCGTTTCCGCCTGGACGCCGCCAGCGGCGTGGCGCCCCTTGCCGCGGCGCGACGCAACGACGCGAGACGATTACCAGGCGATCAACGCCGTCAATCGCCACGCCATCACGCCAGACGGCTGGGTCCATGAACAAGACAACTCCAAACTCATCCTCGGCGATGAGCCGGAAATTCTGGTGCGCGAAATTGCGATCAACACTTACAGAAAATTCGACGACTTTCCGACCACCGTCGGCGACGATTACTGGAAAAAGACAACCGCGTTCTGGACCAAGGTTCGCGCTAAATGGGCGTCGATTGAAAAGGAAAACAAGCGTTTCGGCCTGACGATCAAGGGCGAGCCGGCAGAGCTTTACATGCCGATCCTGGAACTCGCCGAAGCGGTGAACAGCGGGCAAAAAACCTTAGAAGATGCGGCCCTGGAAGCATCGGAAATCATCGATACCTATACTGTTGTGCAATCGCAGTAACGGCTTAATTGAGATCGGGAAGAGGGGCGGCGTCCACATCGCCGCTCGGCGCCGCAAGCTCCATGATGATCGTTAGGTCTCTGCCTGGTTTTATCTCATGGCGCTGGGCCCGGTAACCCGCCTTGGCGATGGTGAAAATGCGCGGGCGATCCACTTTGACCGTACACGGCGTTTCACACTGACCGAAACCGTCAATGGTGACGGTCGCGCCAAGAGGCATGCTGTCAATCGTCTGTACGCTGCCTGAAGCGCATCCTGAGAGAGCTGACGAAAACGCAACGCCGATAATAGTCGCAAACAAAGACGTCCTGGCCATCATTCGTTTCCTTTTTTGTTGTCAGGTTGCGCCGCTCGTTAGTCCATGGCTGCATTCATAGCGTGAAACGCGCGGTTCAGATCGACTTTCAAATCCTCTATGTCTTCAAGGCCGGCGTGAAAACGGATCGTCGGCCCCGGCTCGTCCCACGCGGTCGCACTGCGATTTTTCGCGGGGTCGGCCGGGATGCAAAGGCTCTCATAGCCGCCCCATGAAAAGCCCATGCCGATGAGCTTAAAGGCGTCGAAAAAGGCGCGCAACGCCTGCTCAGGCGTCGGTTGCAGAACCACGCCGAAAAGACCGCTGGCGCCGGTGAAATCGCGTTTCCAGATGGCGTGGCCAGGGCAAGATTTAAGCGCAGGGTGAAGAACCCGCGCCACTTCGCGGCGCTTGTCGAACCATTTGGCGAGCGCGAGCGCCTGTTCTTCGTGAACGCGCAAGCGCGCGGACAGCGTGCGAAGGCCGCGCAACGTGAGATACGCATCGTCCGCAGAAACATTGGCGCCAAGCTGAAGGATCGCGAGATAAATCTTGCGCGCAGTTTTTTCATCGGCGCTCGTAATCGTGCCGACAAGACAATCGGAATGGCCGCTCAAGTACTTCGTCGCCGCCTGCACGCTGACGTCAGCGCCAAGCGCGACAGGCTTCAAGAAATACCCCGCGCCCCAGGTGTTATCGACGACAAGGGTCGCGCCGTGCTCCTGCGTGACGGCCGCAAAAGCGGGAATGTCCTGAACTTCGAATGTCAGCGACCCCGGCGTTTCCATAAAAACGACCTTGGTGCGTTTGGTCATCAGCGCAGACAATTCATCACCGCTGATTGTCGGGTCGTAGAACTGCGCCTCAACGCCAAAGCGCGCGAGAAACATCGTACAGAACTTCCGGGTCGGATCGTAAACACTGTCAGCAATCAGAACATGATCGCCGGTCTCGACAAAAGCGAGAATGGAGGCGACACAGGCCTGCAATCCCGATGAGGCGAGGCGCGTTTCATATCCGCCTTCGAGCGCTGTAACGGCTTCTTCAAGCGCCCGGTGGGTCGATGTGCCAAGGCGTCCATAGGTGATGGATTTGGCGCCTTCGACAAAGTCGTTATAGGTCGGGAAAAGGATGGTCGACGCCCTTTCCACGGGCGGATTAACGGGGTGATGCGGCCGGCCATGGGGGCGGCCCATTTCTATCAGTTTCGTCTTGTCCTTCATTCCACGCCTTTACCTATTAACGCTGGCAGTCAGTGCACGCCTCTTGATCAGTTCGGGTAGGGCGCTTTTTCCATCAACTCCACAACGCCCTCGCGCTGATCGAATACGACAAAGCCATATTTCTGATAGAGCGGCAGCGCCGCGGGGTGGTCCAGCGTACACGTCTCTAACTGTACTTTTTTCGGCGCGCCCGCCCAGGCGAGGTCGATCACATTGACGAGGAAGTACCGCCCGAGGTTCCGGCCGAGATAGTCGGGCGCCAATCCAAAGAATTTGATTTCATGGATGTCCGGGTTGGTGCAGTCGATCTCCGAAAAGCCAGCCGGCGCGCCATCCACATAAAGAACGTGCAGATGTACATCCGGATGATGGATGATGGCTCTCAGCGCCTCGTCATCCATGCGCCGGCGCGACACCCAGTTCCACGGATCGCCAACCTGGCGGAAAAGATAGCGGTAAAAATGCACAGGCGCGTCTTTGACACGCAGTATCGCTGCGGGCGCGGTCGGGTGGGGCGGCGGCGCATAAGAAGGACGCTCGGTCTGTTCGAGATAGGTGACGGTGACCGGCTGCTTTTTGCCTGATGTTTCCGAATCATTCGCCTGTGGCGACCGGGAATTCTCGTTCGTCATGGCGCGCGTCACCCCACTCGGCCCAGGAGCCGTCGTAAAGACCATGCCTGCGATGACCGATATGGGCGAGGGCCAGAGAAATCACCGCGGCGGTAACGCCGGACCCGCAGGTCGTGATGACTTCCGATTGCACTTCGCCGTCAGCGTCGTTCGACGATTTGATCCCGAGGCCGGCAAAAACTTGTTCTATCTCGGATATGGGCCTTAAAGCGCCGCTCTCGTCAAGGAGGCGTGTGAACGGAAGGCTTGCGGCGCCAGGCATATGACCGGATCGGAGCCCCGCTCGCGGCTCTGGCGCGTCCCCCAGAAATCGCGCAGCGGGGCGCGCGTCGAGAATATGAACGGCTTCGTCGTCGAGGGCCACGCGAACATCCCCGGCGGTCCGGATGACGCCGCTCAGTGGTTGCGCCAGATATTGCGCCTTTGCGGGGCTGGCCGCGACGCCGGTGTCTATGGTGCGGCCTTCGGTCTCCCAGTTGACAAGCCCGCCATTCAGAACTGCGACCTTGCGATGGCCCATCGTCATAAAGGTCCACCACACCCGCGGCGCGGAAAAAACACCCTTGTCGTCGTAGACGACCACCATGTCGGTTTCACGGACGCCGAGCGCACCCGCCTGCTCTTCGAAAAAAGATTGCGTCGGGGCCATATGCGGCAGGTCCCGCGAACGGTCGGCGATGGCGTCGATATCGAAAAAGACGGCGCCGGGAATGCGCCTTTGGCGATAGTCATCAATCGCCGGCGCTCCGCCAGGCATTCTCCAAGAGCCGTCGATGATTTTCAGATCCGGCCGTCCGAGGTTGTCGGCAAGCCATTGCGTCGAAACAACCGGCTGATTTTCATCCATCGCGTTTTGCTAACTCCATGGCGGCTCGGGCAACCCTTTGGAGCGCAGAAACTCAGGATTGTAAAGTTTCGAGGCATAGCGATTGCCGTAGTCGCAAAGGATCGTCACCACCGTTTTGCCAGGCCCGAGATCGCGGGCGAGACGCTTGGCGCCGGCGATGTTGATGCCGCTCGACCCACCGAGGCAAAGACCTTCTTCTTCAATCAGCTGATAAAGAATTTGCAGCGCTTCGCTGTCGTCTATCCGATAGGCGTCATCGATGGTGACATCTTCGAGGTTGGCCGTAACGCGGCCCTGACCGATGCCTTCGGTGATGGAAGATCCCTCGGTTTCAAGCTCGCCGGTCTTCACCCAACTGAATATTTTCGATCCGTGCGGATCGGCGACGGCGCACCGGACATCTTCGTCACGTTCCTTCAGGGCGAGCGAGACGCCGCCGATGGTGCCGCCGGACCCAACAGCGCACGCGAACCCGTCGACCTTTCCATCCGTCTGCGTCCATATTTCCGGGCCCGTCGTTTCATAATGCGCGTTGCGATTGGCGACATTATCGAACTGGTTCGCCCATACGGCGCCGTTGGGCTCGCTCTCGTTTAACTCTTTTGCGAGGCGCCCGGAAAAATGCACGTAGTTATCTGGATTGGCATAGGGAACCGCATCGACTTCAATAAGCTCGGCGCCAAGCGTTCTGATCGCCTGTTTCTTTTCATCGCTTTGCGTTCGCGGAAGGACGATCTTCACCTTATAGCCGAGAACAGAGCCGATCATGGCGAGGCCAATCCCGGTGTTGCCCGCAGTGCCTTCGACAATCACGCCGCCTGGCCGCAGGGCGCCGCTTTTCTCCGCATCGCGAATAATACCGAGCGCCGCGCGGTCTTTTACCGACTGGCCGGGGTTTAAAAACTCCGCCTTGCCCAGAATAGTGCAGCCTGTTTCCTCCGAGGCGCGGCGAAGCTTGATCAGCGGCGTGTCGCCGATCGCGGCGAGCGCGTTTTCCATATAGGTCATGATCGCGGGGTCTCCCTGATGGCGACTGCCGGCGCAATAGAGCGGCGTCGTCACGTCATATGGCGCCGATGGGCGGCAAACTCGATAGAGAATTTCTGATAGGAACGAGAGCGAAAGTAACGTTCTCTCTACTAAGCATTCTCGCGTTCCTTCGCTTCGCGCCACAATGCTTCCATCTCGTCCAGCGACATCGCCGCCAGATCGCGGCCGGACGATGCAGCGGCGCTCTCAATATATCGAAAACGCCGGGAGAATTTCTCATTGGCGCGCCGACCCGCCGCCTCGGGATCGACTTTTAAATGGCGCGCAAGATTGGCGATCACGAAGAGGAGATCGCCGAACTCGTCTTCCACGGCGTCCGGATCGCGGCTCTCGACGGCGTCCGGATCGCGGCTCTCGACGGCGTCCGCCAGTTCCTCAGCTTCCTCTGCAACTTTTGTCAAAACATCTTTCGGGTCCGTCCAGTCAAAGCCGACGCGGGCGGCGCGTTTTTGCAGTTTGACCGCGCGCGATAACGCTGGCAGGCCGAAAGGCACGTCATCAAGGAGCCCCACGGCGCCTTTTTCCGCACGTTCCCGGGCTTTTTGCTCCTCCCAGGCGTTTGTCTGTTCTTCCGCATCGCGAACGCCGGCGGCGCCAAACACATGCGGGTGACGGCGGATCATCTTGTCAGAGATCGCATCGACCACATCGGCGAAGGTGAAGGCGTTCTCTTCCCGCGCCATCTGCGCATGAAACACGGCCTGAAAGAGGAGGTCGCCAAGCTCGTCCTTTAACGCGGGCAAATCGTCGCGCTCAATCGCATCGGCGACCTCATAAGCTTCTTCCACAGTGTAGGGCGCAATGGTGCGGAACGTCTGCTCCACATCCCAGGGGCATCCGCTTTCCGGGTCCCTTAGTTTTTCCATAATGGCGAGAAGGCGGGCGATATCGCCCCGCGGCTCTGCAACGGTGTCGTCCATGAAAAACCGATCCTGTTGGTCAAAACGTGTCAGATCGGGGTCTATCATGCCAATCACCGCCGATAAATGCATCGCCCATCGCGCCGCGAACGCGAAATCTGGACGAAAGTAGGAAAATCATCCTGTTTCATTGTGTCGCCGGGCTAAGGGGCTGTTTCCGCGCGAAAATTGACGCTAGAACGGGCCGCCCCATAAGAAAGATGCGAAGATCGAAGCGAGGACACCATCATGCCGATAACGGAAGCAAAACTGATCTGGCGCAATGGCGAAATGATCCCCTGGGCGGAGGCGACGACCCACGTGCTCACTCACGGCCTGCACTACGGCTCGGCGGTGTTTGAAGGGATGCGCGCTTACAATACGACGCACAAAGGCGTTTCGATCTTCCGTAATCGCGAACATATTGAGCGGCTTTTTTATTCCGCGCGTATCTACAAGATCGACATCGACCACTCGGTCGACGACATCATGAAGGCGTGCCGGGATGTGGTGCGTGAAAATAATCTTGATGCGGCCTATATTCGTCCGATTGCGTATCTTGGCTATGGCGAAATGGGGCCGGCGTCACAGAGCGCGCCGTCGGAAATTGCGATCGCCGCTTTTCCCTGGGGCGCCTATCTCGGCGAAGAAGGGCTGAAAAACGGCATCGACGTCGCGGTCTCCAGCTGGCGGCGATTTGCTCCGGGCACGGTGCCGGCGGGCGTTAAAGCGGCGGGCAACTATCTGTCGAGCCGCCTCGTTTCCATGGAAGCGAAAGATCGCGGGTTTGCGGAAGGCATCGGCCTTTCCCATGACGGTACGTTGAGCGAGGGCGCGGGCGAGAATATTTTCGTCGTTCATAACGGGCGCATTCTGACGCCGCCTGCCGTTTCATCCATCCTCTCCGGCATTACGCGCGATACGGTCATGACGCTCGCGCAAAAACTTGGCTACAACGTCGTCGAGCAGGCGATGCCGCGCGAGCTCTTATATGCCGCGGATGAAGTTTTCTTTACAGGCACCGCCGCTGAGGTAACGCCCGTGCGTTCTATTGACGGGTTCGCCATCGGCAGTGGCGAGCGGCCCGTAACGACAGCAATCCAGAACGCGTTCTTCGGTCTGTTCTCGGGCGAAACAAAAGACGAGTGGGGCTGGTTCGATCCGGTTGCGTAAGCTTCCGCACCCCACTTCGCTTGTTTTGCTTTCGCAATTTTAAAATCTTCAGAAAACCGTCCGTTAACCAATTTTATGTTGACGGGCGGGCGAACAGGAACGATTCTTGCGTTGTCGCGGGGAGCGGCGCGATGTTGTTCGCGTTGGCTTAAACAGCTGTTTCCAGCCGTGTCGCTAGGGGAAAAGCGTTGCGATTTTAACGGGCTTTTAATTGGTAAACAGTGATGGTTTGTATTTGGGTGAAATGATAACGCGGTAACCATAAAAGGCGCAAAGCGGGTTCTTCATGAGCTTTTTTTCGACGCTGACTTCTCCGGCGATCCCTTTTTTTCAGGACGGTATAAGCACCGAAATGATCTACGCCGGGCCGCGCGCCGACCTCGCTGGCGCCATGGCGGACCGCAATTTTTTTTGCTCGATCCGTTTTGATGCGAGCGGACAGACCATACCAGAAAACCTTTTTGATCGTCCTTCTCTAGATGCGGCAGCAATTCTGATCGCCGGAGAAGACTTCGGCTGCGGAAATACGCCGGAGGTCGCTGCACGCGCCCTTGCACAATATGGTTTCGCCTGCGTGATCGCTGCCTCATTCGCTGACGGTTTCGCAGCGCAGCTCGCGGAGGAGGGCGTCGCGCCGCTCGTTCTGTCCCACGAAGCCGTTGCATTTCTCGCCAGTGACGCCGGCGCCGGCGCCGCTATGACCATCGACATGGACGCAAAAGCCGTCATCACCCAGTATGGCGACCGGATCAGTTTCGACGTTGCTGCGGCGCTCGCCGCGGAGCAGACGGCGCCGGTCCTGCGCAGCGTCGATTTAAGCACCGCCGCACCGGCGCGCGCTTTCATGGGACCGCAAAAGCCCGCGACATCGTCGACGCCGCGCGATTATTTCTTAATCGCGAAGTCAGCCTAAATAGTAAGGCCGATTACTTCTCCTGCACTCTTGCGCGCAAATCGAGCGCATCTTCAATAACGTGGAAGATATAATTCTGCTCGACGGTTCCTGAGAAGAGATAAGCGTTCGGTCCAACTGCATAGATGCCGACATCCTGACCACCATGGGTTTCGCTGCCGGTCGGGATCAGCGCCTGTTGCCGGTAATTAATATCGGTCAGGTCAGCACTTGCCGGATCGGGTCTTCCGTTTGAAAAATCGACGCCGGGTTGAAAAATAGACCCCGGACCGTTCGCGTAGGACAAAGTCGTATACGCCTTCCCATCGCGGGCTTTCATAGCGCGTAGCCCGCCGCCGGCCATCGATGACTTCGCAAGCCCCAGAATATCGTTGCCTCTGGCCGGATATCCTTGAAAAGTAACCGTGTGTCCGTGATCGGCGGTGACGACGATCAGCGTTTCGTTTGTATCCGTCATTTCGACCGCTGCGGCGACAGCCTGCGCATACTCCTGCGCCTCGCTCAGCGCCTTGCGGGCGAGGCCCTCATGATGCGCATGATCGACGCGCCCGGCCTCGACCATGAGAAAGAAACCGTTGTCGTTTTTCGACAGGATGGAAATCGCCTTGCGAGTCATTTCCTCCAGGGAAGGCTCGCCGCCGACGTCAGCCTCCTCACGCTCGATCTCATAGGTCATATGGCTGCGGTCGAAGAGGGCGAGGGGCCTAGCGTCATCGCTGAGCGCCTCAAACCCTTTCTTGTCCCACACATATACATGGGCGGGCGATTTTGCAGACCACTCCGCTGTCAGATCCCGGCCGTCCTTCCGGTCTCCGGTTACGTCTTCATCTTCCGGATCGGCGGTCTCCATGGGCATAAATTTTTCGCGTCCGCCGCCCATGGCGACCTCCAGCCCGTCGCCATACTCAAACTCGATCAACTGGCGCGCGATATCGCGGCAGCCAAAATCGATTGCGCCCTTGGGCATGTTCGCATCGGCTTCCCAGCCGCGGCTAGGCGAATGAGAATAGACGGCGGCGGGCGTTGCATGAGTGAGCCTTGCCGTCGAAACAACACCGGTCGCCATGCCAGCTTGCTCAGAAAGCTCTCCAAGCGTCACGACGGAATGCTGAAGCGCCGCCGGGCAATTGCCGCGTGGCACTTCCTCGCTGACTGACAGCGCTCCCGACCGGGTTTTTACGCCTGTGACCATGGCGGACATGGTGCCCGCGCTATCAGGCACCTGGTAATCGGTGGTGTAGGTTTTCGACATGGCGAGGTAAGGGAAACGCTCGAAAGAGAGCATGTTTTCTTCCCCGGCATCGCCGCGCGACTGACCGTCATAGATGCGCGCCGCTGCGACCGTCGTCGGGTCCATCCCGTCGGCGACAAAGAGGATCACGTTTTTTGCCCGTTTGCGGTTCGGCTTCAGCGCCTTTCGCTGGGCGAGTTCCGACTGCGCGTCCGCAGCCCAGCGGTTACTGGGTGTCGCCTCGCTCCCGGCGCCGCCCGACACTGGCAGGGCAGGCGCCTGGTCGCTTGCGCAACCGGCCAGAACGCAAAAACCTAAGACAGCGAGTGAACGACGTGCATTCATGGCAATACCTTCAATGTTGACGCAGCCCGCGAGCCATATGGAGATTGTAGGACGCCCGCATAACGTTAGACAACCAGATTGCGTTGATCCTCCCTGCCCATGGCGAGCAGAAACGGATCGCGCGCCTGTAAGTCGGCGAAATCCTGCTTGGAGGTCAAGCCCTTCCAGCGATGCTCGATCAGCGCCTGACCGATCGGCACGCCAAGGGTAGACCCCGGTCCAGCGAGAATGAGAACGTCGGGCGCGAACTCTTTGATGGCCACTTCCACGGACTTCGAAAAATCGTAAGGCTCGACGATTTGATGGCCCAGCGTGTACTGATAAAGCGCATCGAGGTCGGGCGCCCATGGCGACCAGACGGCGCCGCGACCGTCGATCAGCGGCGTTGCAAACGCCTGAAACATGGACCGGGGCAGAGCGGCGAAAGCGTCCTGGGAAACATGCTTCAGCAGCGGCGTGTGAAACGCCGCATGGCGTGCGAGCCGGAACGGATAACGATCATCCTGCACCCGGGGCAAGGCGGCTTCCATAGCCGCAAGCCCCGCCTCGTCGCCGGCGAGGACCGCCATCCCCCCAAGCGCAATCGACAAATGCGCTGCGCCCGCTTTGGCGCCGGCGGCAAGCGCCTCCTCAACGGCGCGCTTCGCCGTCTCCGAAGGGCGCCAGTTTTCATCCGTAACGGGATAAACAATCTGCCCGCCAACGCCTTTTTCTTCCATCTGCGCGCCCATCGTATCAACGAGACGGATTGCGTTTTCCGGAGAGAGGGCGCCTGCGGCCGCAAGGCTGAGATACCAGCCGAGCGAGTTGCCGCAAATCGCTGATATTTCGTATTTATCGCGGTTTATCTTGGCGAAATCACAAAGCGCGCAGGTATAGATCAGCGCCGATGCGTTGACGGACGAGGCGTGCCGCGCGGCGGAGTAGGATTTCGCAGCGTCCAGCTCGCTGATCGGCGTTCTGTTCTGGCTCGCACGCCAGGCGTCTACCGTTGCAATGAAATCCCCCTGATCCTGATGCAGACGCTTCAGGTAGCCAAGCTCCGGCTTGGCGTAAGTCCCGCGCCCGGGAAATATAACGACAGCGGACTTTTTCATTCTGCAGCCCTTGTCGTTTGCGCGCCGCAAAGCTCAAACGCCGCGTCAAAAATCGCGTCCTCACTCACCAGCACCGTGTCGGCGGCTGGCCCCAGAGGAATGAACGTGTCCTCGCCGTTAAGGCGCTTGATATGTTTTTCAACGCCCCTATCGGCAAAGCCCGCAATGATTTCTTCGCTCGGGCTGCCGGTGCGCCGGCATTCATCGACAATCAGCACGTTTTTACATGCGCCCACGGCGTCAACGACAGCGTCCATGGGCAGGGGCGTCAGCCAGCGCATGTCGACAATGCGTGTCGTGACACCGCGCGCCTTAAGCCTTTGCGCCGCGCGCCGGGACATATAGGCGCCGTTGCCATAGGTGACGATGGCAAGGTCCGCATTCTCGACGTCGCCATCAACCCGCACATCTCCGAAAGGCGTAGCGCCGTCAATCTCGTCATAGACAAACGCCATGGCGCCGTCGCTCGCTTCATGAAGGTCCTTCGTTCCGTAAAGTGCGATAGGCTCGATAAAGATGACGACGCGCGCTTCTTCTTCCGCCAGACGGATCGCTTCGCGCATCATGCGTACGGCGTCTGCCCCGTCGGACGGGCACGCAACGATAACGCCCGGGATATCTCGAAAGACGGCGATTGAATTGTCGTTATGAAAATGCCCGCCAAAGCCCTTCTGATAGGCAAGCCCCGCAACGCGCACCACCATGGGGTTGTGGAACTGGCCGTTGGAAAAAAACGAGAGCGACGCCGCCTCGCCACGCAGCTGATCCTCCGCATTATGAACATAGGCGAGGAATTGAATTTCCGGGATCGGCAGATATCCATTGTGCGCGGCGCCAATCGCCATACCGAGGATCGCCTGCTCGTCAAGCGCCGTATCGAAAACGCGCGATGGCCCGAACTTACGTTGCAGACGCGTCGTAGCGCCGTAGACGCCGCCTTTTTTGCCGACATCCTCGCCGAAAATGAGAATATTGCCGTTGCGCTCCATCTCGTCCGCAAGCGCAAGAGAAATCAGGCGGGACATATGTTGCGGCTCGGCCTTTGCGCGCTTGTCGTCAGGCGCTCTTGGCGCGAGCGCGCCGGGACGTGAGGCCGCCTTTGCATTTGCGCGCGCAGTGAGCGGCGCCATCACGTCGCTCGCCGTTGTCAGTTTCGGCCGCGTGCACGCATCCTCCATGGCGCGGCGCACGCGGTTGGTTATTTCCGTATACTGTTTTTCGATTTCCGGCAGTGATGCGACGTTGTTTTCGATGAGACGCCGCGCGGTATGCAATAGGGGGTCGTCATCGGCTTCGCGTTCGATTTCGATTTTGTCGCGATAGCTGGCTTCGAGATCGGAGCCAGCGTGTCCCATCAGGCGCACCGTGCGAAGATGCAGGAAAACCGGCTTGCGCGCCTGTCTCGCACATCGTTCTGCTTCGCGCGCGGCGCGCACCGCATCGGCAATGTCGCGCGCATCGCCGGCGACATAACGCAGCCCAGCGCGGGTAGAAAAATTCGCGGCGATCCACCCGTCCGGCGTTTTCACCGAAATGCCGATGCCGTTGTCCTCGCAGACAAAAACGAGGGGCAGGGGCAAGCCGCGATAGGCGGTGATCGCCGCCGTATTGAACGCCCCTTGCGCCGTCGAATGGTTCGCGGACGCATCACCGAAACTACACAGGACGACGCCGTCGCGGGCGAGGGGTGCATCTTCCTTATCGTGGGTGCGCGCGAGCGCCACGCCGAACGCCGCGCCGACCGCCTTCGGCAAGTGCGATGCGATGGTCGATGTTTGCGGCGGGATATAGAGAGACTTAGACCCGAGCACCTTGTGACGCCCGCCGGATATGGGGTCCTCCGACGACGCGACAAACGACAGCGCCATATTCCAGATCGGCGTTTCGCCCGGCGTCTTGCGCGCGCGCTCAAGATAAAAAGCGCCGTCGCGATAGTGCAGGAACGCCATATCGTCCGTACGGAACACATGCGCGACGCCGGCCGCGCCCTCATGGCCCGCGCTGCCGATGGAGTAGTATCCCCGCTTTTCTCCGCCGAGCCGGCGCGCTTCGAGATCAAGCCGGCGGCTCGTCATCTGGGTTTGAAAAAGACCCGCGAGATCGCTGGCGCGCATACCCGCGTCAGCGAGCGCGGCGCCGGAAAGCGCTCGCGGCAGCTTGCCTTGGCGCAGGCGCAGTAAAAACCCATCTTCGGCGGCGGCGATCGGCCCGGCCATGGCATGATTTTCCTAAATGAGAGCCCTCGACGGGAGCAACGCAAAAAACCCTAATGCCCCCGGCGTTCGGTTTTGTCGAGGGGCGTCGGATCGCTTTGTCAAAGCGTCCCGAAACTTGTTTTCAGGTTGGCGGCGGCGGCGCAGGCGGCTGACCCTCAATCCGTTCAAGATCCGGATCCAGGCAGGCCCAGTCCGGCGCTTCCCGCGTCCATATATGCGCGGTGGGCGCCACAAGCGATTGGTCATCAAGCGCCCCGGCGCGTACAATAATGAGATGTGGACGGCTCTCGGCTTCGCTGAAAAGCTGCGTCCCGCACGTCTTGCAAAAACGCCGATGCATCCGCGAGCCGCTATCGGCGGCGCTCACGAAATCGGCCATATCACCTGTGACCTCAAAACCATCCGTGGGGAACACGACATTGACCGTGCCGTTCCCCGCGGCAAAGTAACGACAGGTACGGCACCAGCATATGCGCGCGCTGAGCGGCTTCTGCGACGACGTAAATCTGACGTCGCCACACAAACAACCGCCCGTGACATTGGCCATATGCGAGCCCCCTTACACCCTATTCGGCTTCATCGGATGAAGACTTGGCGCCCTCATCAGCGCTGTCTTTCTCATCGTCGCCATAGCGCTCAAACCAGGCGAGGATATTGCCAACCTTGGCGATCAGGTGCGACGGTCGCCCGGCGATGAAATGCGGCGCTTCGGGAATACGCACCATGGCGCTTTCGACACCGCGCAGTTTCAGCGCCTGATAATACTGCTCCGCTTCGGAACTCGGCGTGCGGTAGTCCGCTTCGCCGGTCATCACCATGGTCGGCGTTTCCACATTGCCCACAAGCGACAGGGGCGAGCGCGCCCAGTACCCTTCAGGGTCTTCCCAGGGCGCCTTGTCGAACCAGTAGCGATAGAAGAACGGATAGGCGTCGGCGGTAAGCGCGAAGCTCGTCCAGTTGATGACCGGCTTGGCGACGACCGCAGCGCGAAAACGGTCCGTGTTGCCGATAATCCAGGCCGTCAACACGCCGCCGCCGGAACCGCCAGTGACGAAGAGTTTTTCTTCATCCACATTGCCGCGGGCGATAACGGCGTCAACACCGGACATGAGGTCGTCATAGTCCTCGCCCGGATAAGCGTGATGGATAAGGTTAGCGAAGTCGTCGCCATAGCTCGTCGATCCCCGCGGGTTCGCATAGAGAACGACGTAACCGGCCGCCGCGTAGAGCTGCACCTCAGCGGAGAACTGCGGTCCGTAAGCGGAGAACGGCCCGCCATGGATCTCCAGGATGAACGGATATTTCTTGGAAGGGTCGAAGTCCGGCGGCGTTGCGAGCCAGCCCTCGATATCACGGCCGTCTGCGGATGATTTCCACGTGATGCGCTCTACAGCGGCGAGGGTTTTATCCGCAAACAGATCATCGTTAAGCCGCGTCAGCCGTGTGGCGCGTCCGCCGCCGGCTTTCACCGCAATGTCGGACGGACGGTTCGCGCGCCCGCTTGTGTAAGCGATGGTGTCGCCGGCCATGTGAAACGCACCGCTCGTATAAGGACGCCCGAGCGTCGCGCCGCCAAGGTCGCGCACCAAGGGCGTCACTTTGCCATCGAGCGTTACGCGACCAAGATAGGTGCGGCCCTTATCATCATACTGAATAATCAGGGTTTCGTCGTCTTGCCAGGCGGCGTCGTCGATCGAACGGTCGAAATCAGCAGTGATTTCACGCTTGCCGGAACCGTCGCGGTTCATGACATAAACGCGCGTGGTGTGATGGCCCATGCGTTTGTCATCAAAGCCGAGATAAGCGATCTTCTCGCCATCGGGAGACATCAGCGGCGCGAAGTCCGGGCCTTCGCGGTCGGTGAGTTGCGTCAGGCTCTTGTCGGCGACATCAATAGACCAGATATCCGTTTCGACGGGATCGAGCTCCCAGTCGTCGTTACGGTTGACGGAGAAATAAAGCGTTTTACCATCCGGGGACCAACTAACGGCGCCGCCATGATCGAAATCGCCCTCGGTAAGCTGTCGCGGCGTGCCGCCATCGGCCGGAACCGTGAAAATATGCGTCGATCCCTGACGGGTGTATCCGCCGCCATCGGCGCGGTATCCAACGCTTTCTATCACTTTCACCGCCGGCGCCCATTTTGCGTCTTTCGGCGCGGCGGGCATCGACATGAGAGGTTTCGGCTTGTCTTCCACGAACATCGAGAACGCGAGCGACTTGCCGTCCGGCGCCCACTCGATGGAGGAGGGCGCTTCGGTGAGATTGGTGAGGAGGGCGGTCTGACCTGTATCCATCCAGCGTACGTAGAGCTGCGGTCCGTCCCCTTCCGCGCCCGTCACATAGGCGAGGCGGTCGCCAGACGGCGACCAGCGCGGGCTGGAATAGCCGTCACGGCCGGAAAGGAGCGGGCGGTGTTCGCCGCCATCAGCAGAAACGACCCAGATGTTCGAGCGCATCCGGTCGGTCATGATGTCGTTGGCGCGGCGCACATAAGCGACCTCTGCGCCATCGGGCGAGACCTGCGGATCGGCGGCAAGCTCCAGCTGAAAGACATCGAGATCGCTGAAATGCGCCGTCGTCTCGCTTTCCGTGTCCGCGAGCGCCGCGCTAACCGAGCCGGCGCATGCAAAAGCCAAGGAACAGACACTATTTCTCAATAAATTCAATCGCATAGGGGATGCCTCCTACATACTTACAAACCAGATTGATCGGATCATCTGCGCCCCGCGATGGGAACGCAAGGGGAAACGCAAGGAGGTGGTGTGATGGCCGGGCCGGCTTACGATTTCGCCTCGGCCGCATCCGCGTCGACCTCTTCTCGCTCGGCCGCCTGCCGATCCGCTTCAGCCATCATCGCCACGAAATTCGGTTGTTCGTCGACACCCGTCCGCGCCGAGCGAAACGCAAGAGACATCAGCCAAATCGACGTCGCCGCCGTGCCGATCATCCCCAAAACAAGCGCCACAACGATATCCGCCTCAAATTCAAGCCAATTGGTTGAGCCGGTCAGAACCGGGAGCGCGATAATCAGGGCGATCGAAATCAACGCACAAAACAAAAGCGCCTTGCGCGAGTTTCCTTTTGCGCTGGCCTTCGTCGCATCGGTCTCGGTATCGCTGTCGTCGCGTGAGCTATGGGATATGTCGTTCATAATAGACAGTTTCCTTGAAACGGACGGAACTTAACAACACCAGATGGAACTTTCACGTTAAGTTTCACCGCAATATCGCAACCGCGTCGATATGCCTTTTACCGAAGAAAACTGCCGACTCTTCGGGTTTGCCGAAATTAAAGTGTAACTCAATGATGCGCCCTGGCGACAAAAGGGCTTCAACGGAACTCCCGACGCCGTGGTCACTCGAATTCATCCGCCTGACCTTGCATGGAAACGTAGTGTGATATTGGCGAAAGCGAGAAGTTTTTCTATCTCCTCAATCTCGCCTGAGATGAGGTCTTCTTCGTCCAAATCGAATGCATGGCTAATGTAAGACGAGTACGTCACCCAGTCCCCGAATGTCATCGGAAAAAAAGCTGGATGATCCGTGCTCACCTTGAGTTCTCTTAGTTCTGTGCGTGAGATTCTCGAACTGTGGCCAAGGGGATAGGTCATATATCGAGTCGTCGATGGCTTCCGGGTCGTCAATCATCTTGCCGAATACCGAGACGAGAGCCGCCAGAGCAATGGCCTCGAACGCCATCAATACATAGTCATATCGAGTGATTTCAGCGAGTGCTATGCCTCAGAAGCTTGCTAAAGCGCTCCGCGGATAGGCGTGTACGACCATCCCGTTATGTCCGATAAATGTTATTATCGGACATATTGTCATATGGCGTAGAATCGGCCATTTCCTGGTTTTATTGAGAACACTAACTCTCTGACGATCTCCCCACGGCGTGCTGATTTCGTGCGCCTGGACGCGTCTGAGATGCGCTTCAGGACCTGACCATTGGCCGCCACAAAGAAAAAGAAATCGTCGGCAAAACCAAAAACTGGCGATCAAAACAACGACCCTACGAAAACCGCGCCAACGCCGATCATCGACACATTTGCGGCCATCGGCGATCCGCACCGCATGTCGAACTTCACCGTCGATGCATTGCCTGCGGACGCTCAGCCGGATGACACGCAAAATGACTACGCGGCGGCGCTCAAATTTCTCTACAGCTACAATGGCAGCGCCGCGACCGTGAATGCGTACCGGCGTGAGCTTGAGCGTTTGCTGCAATGGTCTTGGCGTATCAAATACGCCTCGGTAGCAGCGCTCAATCGCGATGACATCGAGGATTTCGTTCGCTTCACCATCGCGCCGCCGAGAGCCTGGATCGGCGTTAAAAATGCGCCGCGTTTTCGCGGCCCAAACGCGGCGCGCACGCCCAACAAGGACTGGCGCCCGTTCGTTGCGTCCGTTTCTAAAACCGACGCTCAGGCCGGGATCGAGCCCGATCCGGATCGCTATCAACCGTCGCAGGCAAGCGTCAGGATGACCTTCGCCGCCCTTTCGTCGTTTTATGATTATTTGACTGAAGAAACGATCATAGATGTAAACCCCGTGGCGTTAATCCGCCAAAAGAGCAAATTCGTCCGTAAGGATCATGACAAGGCCGTTGTCCGCCGCATCAGCAATCTGCAATGGGACTATGTTCTCGAAACGGTCGAAATGATGGCGTCGGACGATCCGCCGCGCCATGAACGCACGCTCTTCGTGATGAATTGTCTGTTTGCGATGTATCTTCGCATTTCCGAACTGGTCGCCGATGAGCGCTCAACGCCGGTGATGGGCGATTTCCGCCGCGACCAGGACGGCGGCTGGTGGTTCCATGTCACCGGTAAAGGCAATAAATCGCGCACAATCGCCGTTTCTGATGCAATGCTGGACGCCCTGAAACGCTACCGGTCGTGGATGAAACTATCTCCGCTGCCGGCGGTCAACGACGCAACGCCGCTCGTCGCCAAGGTCAAAGGCGTTGGCCCCGTCACGTCAACACGCCAGATCCGCCGGCTTGTTCAGGACTGTTTCGACGCCGCCTATGAGCGTATGAAGCGCGACGGGCTCGCCGATGACGCAACCGACCTCAGAGCCGCGACTGTTCACTGGCTGCGCCACACCGGCATATCGGAGGATGTTAAAATCCGCCCACGCGAGCATGTGCGCGATGACGCCGGACATGCCAGTATGGCGACCACGGATCGTTATATTGAAAGCGACCGGCGCGAACGCCATCGCACCGGTCGTAAAAAGCCCCTGAAGGATCTCTAAAGCGGGTTGCAGCAAAAGTGGTTCACCGGTTGGCGGTTCCCGTCCGCCAACTGCGTCGCAATCCGCGCAATCAAATAGTTAGAGCAGTTTGCATGACTCATAAAGAATGCAAACGGCTCTAGGATTGAAGGATCTCAATATCCAGAAATAGACAAGCGTGCTACTTCTGAAATTCCGGCATCTTCTCAAGCTCCGCCTGAATGACCTCAAGGTGCTCGGGATGCTCGCTGGCGAGCTTTTGCATCGCCGTTGCAAGGCGCATTTGCGGGCCCGCAAAATCAGCGGCGCGCGAAGCGAACATCATCGCGCGTTTCGTCGCCGCCATGCCTTCCAGGTCCTCGTTTACGCCCTTTAGCGCAGTCGTCGCCTTGGCGATGACTTTTGCCGCTTCTTTCGCCGTTTTTTCGTCCTCGACAGCATCAATGGCGGCGGCGATATCATCGAGTTGCGTGATATAGACATCCGCGACATTGCCGTCCTTTTTCTTTGTCTTTTTCGCCGCAGACGATGACGCGCTGCTTTCAGCAGATTCATTGCCGCCGCCGCACCCTCCGGCCGCAATTATCGCCGCAGCGGCGACGGCCGCTAGAAGTTTGTTGGTCATATGCACCCTCTCCCATTTCTTAACGCGCCCGCCATTCAATCGGTGTTTCCGGGATTTGACAACCGAAACGCCGTATTTCAGCTCAGCGCTTTGATTTTACTGGAGATTGTCAGGAACGTGTCTTCATGGCGCAGGAGATAGAGCGCGACCAGCGCGCCAAGGGTCGGCACGGCGGCCCAGAACAAATGGTTTGGGCCGGTGTACGGATCAATGAGGCGCTCATAAGTCATCACCGTCGTCGCGCCATGCATCAGCATCAAAAACCCGTACGACCAGAATTTCAGTACGCCAAAGAAAAAGCAGATAAGCACGAGCCCCTGTAGCGCACCGATAGCGTAAGACGCCTCAAGAGGCAGATTAGGTACGTGATAAAAACCCTTCCAAATCGCAACCGTCGTTTCCGGTTTGACGAATTTTTCTACGGCCCAGATGGCGAAAAAGGCTGTGACGGACGCACGCACGATGAACAGCGCAATCGGCAGACGTGAAGGTGTCATTGGGGCCTTCCTTTCTTTGGTCTTCAGGCGCACAGGTCTTAACGCGCTTGCAACCGCTTAGAAACACCTCCGGCGCCGGGGCTCGTCAAATCTCCGTTAGCGCCGGGCGTCGTCAGGGAGCAACTCCAAAAAAAGAACGGCGGCGCGAAACGCAGTTTCAAGAGCGGTCGTGCGCGCCGCGGCTTCTTCATCAACGCCCCATTTTTCTTCCTGAAATCCCTCGTCGAGACGCGACGCGTCAAACGCCGCATCCGGCGTAACGGCGCGCTTCCATAAAGAAAGTGCGATCACCGCGGAGCCGGTAATCTCTGTCAATGTCGACAAAACGAAAAGAAGCTCGCGCGAGCGCCCTTTAAGAGCAGCGCGAACCCTGTCGATGCTCGCCTTCGGCTGCGCAACCGCCATAACGCCGGCGGTCGACGTGAGCGGCGCGGAAAAAGTCTCATCCATAAATGTCAGAAACCCGTCCCATTCTTCAGCCTGACGGGCGACAAGCGCCGATGGCGCTTCGGCGCGATAGCAGACGAGATCCGATTGCAGATAAGCCATGATATTATCTGTGTAGACCGCATCTGCGCCATCTTCGCTGCTCGACACCGCAGCGCAAAGGGCGGTCAGGGGCATGTCGTTCAGATCGATGATGTCTTCCTGCGCGCGCCATTCATCGGCAACGGCCTCCGCCAGCGCCTCGCCATGGCACCTAATACACGCGCCCGATGTCGCGCGGGCGCGCTTGCCGTCAAGCGCGATATAGTAGCCCCCCTCCTCCGATACGATATCTACGGATTGGTAAAATCTCTTAATGTCCGTCGATGATGTCATGAATGTTCCTCTGGCCATTCACAGGTCGCGCCAGCATCAAAGCCGAAAAAGCGCCAGGTCTCGGCCATATGGCCCGTGAGCGGTGCGCTGATCTCCATCGCACGCCCCGTTACTGGATGTCGAAACTGCATCGACCGGCAAAAGAGATGCAGCTTCGGCGCAACGCCTTCAATATGCGCGGCGTCACCGCCATATTTGCCATCGCCGACGACTGGGCACTCTATCGCAGCGCAATGCACCCTGAGCTGATGTGTACGCCCCGTTACCGGCCGCAGGGCGACGAAAGCTACATTGTGACCGGCTTCATCCAGAATCTGGTACAGGCTGACGGCTTTTTTTGCATCCTCTCCACCAGCCGGGATGACCTTCTCCGTCAGACCGCTCTTTATACGCACCATCCGCTTGGCGATAGCGAGCGATATCACACCTTCCCTTGGTCGCGGCGCGCCGGCCACCAGCGCCCAATAGGTCTTGTGGACAGTATGGGTTTTGAAAGCCTCGCCAAGTCTTTGCGCCGCCATGCGCGTTTTTGCCAGCAACAAAACGCCGCCCGTATCGCGGTCGAGCCGGTGAACGAGACGCGGGCGCTCACCGTCTTTTTCAAGGGCCGCGAGCATGCCGTCCACATGGCGTTTGGTTTTCGCGCCGCCCTGCACCGCAAGCCCGAACGGCTTGTTGATGGCCATGACGGCGTCATCTTCGTAGATCGTATGGGAGCGGATGAAATCGGCATCCTTCGGGGACGCCGGGGGCGCCTTTTTGCGACGTTCCGCGTCCGCGTCGCTCATAGGCGGCACGCGAATTTCCTCCCCCGCCTGAAGACGCCGGTTCGCCTTCACACGCCCGCCATCGACGCGCACCTGGCCCTTACGAAGACACTTTTCCAGCGCTCCATGACGGAAGGAGGGAAAATGCGTCTTAAACCAGCGGTCAACGCGCATTCCCTCTTCATCGGCCTTAACTTTTATGATCTGAACGCCGCTCATGAAACCGCCCGCATCACCCAGAGGCCAAGCGCAAGACCAAGAATGGAAAAGAGAACCGACGCGCCTACGTAGCCTGCAGCCGCGAGATGCGCCTTCCGCTCAATCAGGACGACCGCGTCGAGCGCGAATGTCGAGAACGTCGTAAAAGCGCCGAGCAGGCCCACGGTTAAAAACCCGCGCAGCGCTGCGCTTTGCGGCTCATGACGCGAGAGCCACACGATAATCAGCCCCATGAAAAACGAGCCGAGCAGGTTCACCGCCAGCGTGCCCCAAGGGAAATTCGGCCCCAGAAGATGGAGCGCCGCTCGCGACACACTATGACGCGCCAGGGCGCCGACGGCGCCGCCGGCGCCGATTGCGACCCACAATCCAACACCGCTCATGATGGCTTCTCGCCGCTTTTCTGCGCGCGCTTGCGCTCCCAGTAATCGAGGCGCTTTGCGATTTCCTTGTCAAAACCGAACGCTGACGGCTCGTAGTATCTCTCGCGCGTCATTTCATCGGGGAAGTAATTAAGCCCTGCAAATCCATCATCCGTATCGTGATCGTAAACATAGCCGTCTGAAAAGCCGAGCGACTTCATGAGCTTTGTCGGCGCATTGCGCGCATGCATCGGCGGCAAAAACGAGCCCTGTTCGCGAGCGGCTGCCTTCGCGCGTTTGAACGCGATATGCGACCGGTTCGATTTGGGCGCGGTTGCGAGATAACAGACAAGCTGACCGATAGCGATCTCCCCTTCCGGCGCGCCGAGGAACTCGTAAGAATCACGCGCGGCAATGGCCAGGGGCAAGGCTTGCGGATCGGCGTTACCCACATCTTCCGACGCAATCACGACAAGCCGGCGTAAAACGAACCGCGGGTCTTCACCGCCGACAATCATCCGCGCGGCCCAGTAAAGTGCGGCGTCAACATCGGAGCCGCGGATCGATTTCTGCAAAGCGCTCGCAAGATTATAATGCGCCTCCTGACCTTTGTCATAAAGCGGCGCGCGACGTTGGACGAGTTCGCCAAGGGCGCCGACATCGATGAGGCCGCCATCGCTCGGCGCACGCAGGACTTCCTCCATAAGGTTGAGAGCAAACCGCCCGTCGCCGTCCGCCATCGCCCGCAACGCCGCCCGCGCTTCCGGCGTCAGCGGCGCGGCCCTGTCCTCAAGGGCTTCGGCGCGTGCAAACAAGGTTTCCAGCGCATCGTCGTCAAGGCGATTCAGCGTCAGCGTTTGCGCCCTCGACAAGAGCGCGGGGTTTAGCTCGAAAGACGGGTTTTCCGTCGTCGCACCGACAAGCGTAATCACACCCGCTTCTACATGCGGCAAAAACCCGTCCTGTTGCGCGCGATTGAAGCGATGGATCTCATCAACGAATAGGAGCGTGCCGCGGCCGATGCGGCGTTTTTCCTTTGCGGCGTCGAAGACTTTTCGAAGGTCGGCGACGCCGGAGAAGATCGCCGAAATCGACACGAACTCCAGATCGGTCTCAGCGGCCAGAAGGCGCGCGATGGTCGTTTTGCCGATACCCGGCGGCCCCCAAAGAATGATCGACGCCAGGCGTTTTTCATTCAGCATGCGCCGTAACGGACCGGAGGGGCCGAGAAGGTGGTCCTGCCCGACGACGTCGGCGAGCGTTTGCGGGCGCAACCGGTCCGCAAGCGGACGCGGCGCTTCCTGATCGAACCCCGCCGCGTCGAACAGATCACTCATCGCCGCGTTAACGCCCGACGCGCCAGGGCACGATGCGCTCGCCGGTATCGATCTCGATTTCCCAACCGCGTGTTGGGCGCGCAATTTCACGGGCGAGCTCTCGCGTTGAGTTAACGTCGCGCCCGTTGACGGAAACGATTTTATGGCCGCGTCTCAAGCCCCTGCGCGAGGCGAAGGAACGGCGTTTGATTTCCGATACGACGACACCGCTCGACAGAGGGTCAAGCCCGAGTTCCTCGTTAAAGCGCGGAGAGAGGTTATCCACGGTAATGCCGTTCAGCGGATGATCGCCATCGAGAACACGCGTGTCGCGCGTCGGCGTTTCCGGCGGCAGCGCCAGTTTTAGAACGCCCTCGCGGCGCTTGCCGTTGCGCATGTAAACCACCGGTGCGGTGTCGCGGTCGGCATGGACGCCAACGCGATAGCGCAGCGTTTCAGCGTCATAGACCGGCTCGCCGTCGACTTCGATGACGACGTCGCCCGGCTTGATGCCGGCCGCGTCGGCGGGGCCGTCGTCCCAGATATCATCGATGATGGCCCCGGCCGGGCGGTCGAGTTTCAACGCACGCGCCATGTCCGCTGTCACCGTCGATGTGGAAGCGCCGAGCCAAGGACGCACGAGCACACCGCCGTCGATAGCCGTTGATAGAACCTGTTGCACAAGACGCGACGGGATCGCGAAGCCGATGCCGTTCGAACCGCCGGACCGGGAGTAAATGGCGGTATTGACGCCGACAAGCCGCCCGTCGACATCCACGAGCGCGCCGCCCGAATTTCCTGGGTTGATCGCCGCGTCGGTCTGAATGAAGAACTGATAGTCGGTGACGGAAACGGCCGTGCGTGCAAGCGCGGAAATGATGCCGTTGGTCACGGTTTGTCCGACGCCAAACGGGTTGCCGATGGCGAGGACCACGTCCCCCACCTCCGCCGCATCGGAATTTGCGAACTCGACAAATGGTAGAGGTTCGTCGGCTTCGACCTGCAAAACGGCAAGATCCGTCTGCGGATCAGTCAGGATGACTTCCGCTTCATATTCACGGCGGTCGTTAAGGACGACCTTAATCTCCGTCATGCCTTCAATGACGTGGTTGTTCGTCACGACCACACCGTCGGGGCTAACGATGACCCCGGAGCCGAGCGAATTCTGGACACGCTCGCGCGGCATGGAAAGCCCGCCGCCGAAAAAGCGTTCGAAGAACGGATCGCCGGCAAACCGGTTGCGCTGCTGCACGACGCGGCGTGTATAAACGTTGACGACCGCGGGCGCGGCGCGCTCGACGACAGGGGCAAAGGAGAGTTTTACCTCCGCCATTGTCTGCGGCACAGCCCGGCGCGGCGCGGCGATTGCGTCCGCCTTCATTTCGCCGGCAGCGGCTTGCTCATCGGTCTCAGAATCGGCTGGATCAGCCGCGCAAGCCGCAGTCGCAAACAGCGACAGGACGCCGAAAAAAGCGGCGGTCAGCTTTTTACGCATGGGAAACTTCCTTTGGTCCGCAAATTCATTCAGCCAAGAATATAGGGCCTCGGCGGCGCTTATCAAAGCCGGCCAGCGCCCGATGAAACCCCCGCCATTCCACGAAAAAAGCGGCCCTTAAGGCCGCTTTCAATTCGTACATTCCTCGAAAACAGACGAACCGTCTATTCTTCGTCGTCATCCTCAACGCCGACGACCGGACCGGAATCCTGACCCTTGGCGTCTTCGTCGCGGTCTACAAACTCAATGACCGCGAGCGGCGCGTTATCGCCATAGCGGAAGCCCGCTTTCATAATGCGGATATAACCGCCATCGCGCTCCGCGTAACGCGGACCGAGCGTATCGAACAGTTTCGCCGCCATGTCCTTGTCGCGGATCCGCGAGATCGCCAATCGGCGCAGGGAAAGCGAACGATCTTTGTCTTTTTCAGCCTTCTTGGCGAGCGTGACCAGCTTTTCAACAATCGGCCGCAGCTCTTTCGCCTTCGGCAATGTCGTTGTGATCTGCTCATGCTTGATGAGCGCACACGACATATTAGCGAACATCGCTTTGCGGTGCTCATGTGTGCGGTTCAGCTTACGGTGCGCCATCCCGTGTCGCATGGCTAATTCTCCTTACGCCGACATTTGAGCCGGTTTTTTCGTCAAACTTCTATTCGTCAAACTTCTTGGCGAGGTCTTCAATATTGTCCGGCGGCCAGTCGGGCACATCCATGCCGAGATGCAGGCCGAGCCCGGCCAGAACTTCCTTGATTTCATTCAGCGACTTACGGCCAAAGTTCGGCGTACGAAGCATTTCCGCCTCGGTTTTCTGAATAAGATCGCCGATGTAGACGATGTTGTCATTCTTCAGGCAATTGGCCGAACGCACCGACAACTCAAGCTCATCCACTTTGCGCAAGAGCGCAGGGTTGAACGGAAGCTCTTCGCGCGCTTCACCGCCCATATCCTGTTTTGGCTCGTCGAAGTTGACGAAAATCTGCAGCTGATCCTGGAGGATGCGCGCTGCATAAGCGGCTGCATCTTCCGGCGTCAGCGAGCCGTCGGTTTCGATTTCCATCAGGAGCTTGTCGTAATCGAGCACCTGGCCTTCGCGAGTGTTTTCGACACGGTAGGCGACCCGGGTCACCGGGCTATAAAGACTGTCGACCGGGATAAGGCCGATGGGCGCATCTTCCGGACGGTTCTGCTCAGCCGGCGCATAGCCTTTGCCGGTGTTGACAGTCAGCTCGATCCTCAGGCTCGCGCCTTCGTCGAGGTGGCAGATCACATGGTTCTTGTTGAGGATCTCAACCGCGGCGGTCTCTTCGATATCGGCAGCGGTGACAAGGCCCGGCGTATCTTTGCGCAGGACAAGCCTTTTCGGTCCATCGGCATGCATGCGCAGCGCCAGCTGCTTAACGTTCAGAACAATGTCGGTAACGTCTTCGCGCACGCCGGGGATTGAAGAAAATTCATGCACCACGCCGTCGATCTGGATCGATGTCACGGCCGCGCCCTGCAAGGACGACATCAGAATACGGCGCAGCGAATTGCCGAGCGTCAGGCCGAAGCCGCGCTCCAAAGGCTGCGCAGTGATTGTCGCCTTGCGCGCCGGATCGGCGCCCGGCGCCACATCCAACTTGTTCGGACGAATGAGTTCTTGCCAATTCTTCTCAAGCACGTTTGATGACTCCATCGCGATTGGGTCGTCCTTCTTGTTTTACGAGGCTTCTGTTATACGCGGCGACGCTTACGGGGGCGTGCGCCATTATGCGGGATCGGCGTCACATCGCGGATCATTTGCACCGTCAGGCCGACAGACTGCAGCGCACGCAACGCGCTCTCCCGGCCGGAGCCCGGTCCGCGTACTTCAACATTGACCGTTTTAAGGCCATGTTCCATCGCCTTCTTCGCCGCGTCTTCCGCAGCCAGCTGCGCTGCATAAGGGGTCGATTTGCGCGAGCCCTTAAAGCCCATGCCGCCTGCTGTTGACCAGGCGATCGCGTTGCCCTGCTCGTCGGTGATCGTCACCATGGTGTTGTTAAAAGACGCGTTCACATGAACGACGCCCGAGGTGATGTTCTTTTTCTGACGCCGTTTAACGCGCGCAGCTGGTTTTGCCATTGTTCAGCGTCCTTACTTTTTCTTACCGGCGATGGGTTTCGCCGGGCCCTTACGCGTCCGGGCGTTCGTGTGCGTGCGTTGACCGCGTACGGGCAGCCCGCGACGATGACGCAGACCGCGATAGCAGCCCTGGTCCATCAGGCGTTTGATGTTGACGGCAACCTCGCGGCGCAGATCCCCTTCGACTGTATAGTCACGGTCGATGACTTCTCGGACCTGCAGAACTTCCGCATCAGACAGATCCTGGACGCGCCGCTCGGCCGCGATGCCGACCTTGTCGCAGATCTCGGCGGCCTTCGCCGGGCCGATGCCATGAATATATCTCAGCGCGATGGTTACGCGCTTGTTGGTTGGGATATTGACGCCTGCAATACGGGCCACGTTTTCTTCCTCTTCGCCTTCTCCGCCGCCATTTCCACGGCCGGTTCGTCATCTCAACGCCGCTCCCTTGAGCGGCGACCATTTAAAGCAACGAAGCCCGCTACGGCGCACCACTGAAAGGGGCCGGGCGAGCTTTACTCCATTTGGCGGAGACGCGTAGATATAGCCGTCCCGCCCCCGCCGTCAACAGGTCTCGCAAGCGTTTTAACGCTTAATATTGTCCAGAATCGCGTTGATTTCGGCAGATACCTCGTCAACCGACCCCATGCCGTCCACAACCTTCAGTTTTCCCTGTTTCTCATAGTACGGGATCAACGGCGCGGTCTGCTCATGATACACCGCGAGCCGGTGCTTGAAGGTCTCTTCATTGTCATCTTCGCGGACTTTCTCGCCCTTGGCTTCAGTCTCCTTAATCCGGTTGCGGAGCCTATCAAGCAACGCCCCTTCATCGACGCGAAGCTCAACAACGACATCGAGACTGAGGTCCTTCTTCTCCAGCATCGCGTCAAGCATTTCCGCCTGCGCAATGGTCCGGGGAAAGCCGTCCAGCAGAAAGCCCGGCGAGCAATCATCCGCCTCGATACGCTCTTCCACGATCGCGGCGACAATCTCGTCCGAAACGAGATCGCCTGCGTCCATCACGGCCTTGGCTTTTTTTCCGATGGGCGTTTCGGCCGCAACGGCGCCTCGAAGCATGTCGCCCGTGGAGAGTTGCGGCACGCCATAGCGCTCCACAATCCGAGCCGCTTGCGTACCCTTGCCGGCCCCCGGCGGGCCAAGAAAAATTAAAATCATCGGCGCCCTCCCCGTAATTTCGATTTCTTGATCAGGCTTTCATATTGCTGGGCGACCAGATGGCCTTGTATCTGAGAAACGGTGTCGAGCGTGACGGAGACGACGATGAGAAGCGACGTGCCGCCGATATACACCGGGATCGCCTGACTATAACTCGCCTTGAGAACCTCTGGCAAAATACAGACGAATGTCAGGTAAAGCGCGCCGACGACCGTCAGCCGCGTCAGGACATAGTCGAGATATTCCGCCGTGCGCGCGCCCGGACGATAGCCCTGAATGAACCCGCCATATTTCTTCAGATTGTCGGCGACATCTTCAACGTTAAAAACAACAGATGTGTAGATGAAGGTGAACCCGATGATCAGCGCGGCATAAAGCGCGATGTAAAGAGGCTGCTGCGGCGCGAACAGGAAGGTCAGCGTCTGTAGCCAGTCGGGGGAGCTGTCGCCGACCGCGCCCGCCGCCGTCGCCGGCAAGAGCAAGAGAGATGATGCAAAAATTGGCGGGATAACGCCCGAAACATTGAGCTTGAGCGGCAGGTGGGATTTTTCGCCCTGTGTCATGCGTTGGCCGACCTGGCGACGCGGATACTGGACGAGAACCCGCCGCTGTGAGCGCTCCATAAAGACCACGAAAGCAATGAGCGAAAGCGCGAGAACCGCGATGACGATAATCGCACCGCCGCCAACGCCGGCGCCGGATGCGCCCTGGTCCAGAAGACCGGCGATCGCGCGCGGCAGTTCCGCGACGATCCCCGCAAAGATAATCAAGGAAACGCCATTACCGACGCCCCGCGCAGTGATCTGTTCGCCAAGCCAGAGGAGGAACATCACGCCGCCGACCAGCGTGACGACCGTCGTCAGTAGAAAGAACGGCCCTGGATTGGCGACAACGCCCTGTTGCGCCTGAAGCCCCGCGGCGATGAAGTATCCCTGCATGGTGGCGAGGAAGACCGTCAGGTAGCGCGTATACTGGTTGATCTGCCGGCGCCCCTGCTCGCCTTCCTTCTTGATCGCTTCAAGAGAGGGAATAACCGCGGCCATCAGCTGCATGATGATCGACGCGGAGATGTAGGGCATGATGTTCAGCGCGAAAATCGCCATCCGCTCTACGGCGCCGCCGGCGAAGATATTCAGCGTGCCCAAAAGCCCGCTCTGCTGGCTCTGGAAGCCTCGCGAAAACGCCTCTGGATCGATCCCCGGGATCGGCACGAAGGTGCCCAGCCGATATACGATCAACGCGCCAAGCGTAAACAAAAGACGCTTTTTCAACTCCTCGGCCTTGGCAAAGGACGAAAAGTTGATGTTGGAGGCAAATTGTTCGGCTGCTGAGGTCATATCAAACGATCACCTGATCCCTCGCCAGCGCCTTCCGCGTTCCCGCCCCGGAATGAAGGCCCGGCCGTTCGACGCGTCTTAAGCGCCGCAATGGTTAACCGCGCCCATGTGGCGAGCCTCGCGCTCATCCGCAAGCCCCCCTTTTTGGCGCTGCCCTTCCCCCGCCTGGCGTCATTCACCAAACGGGCGCCTCGTGGGCGTTCAGTCCTTGGCGCCGTCAGGCGTCGTGACAGAACCGCCAGCCTTCTCGACAGCGGCCTTAGCCGACGCAGATGCATGCGCGACGTCGAGATCGAGCTTTGCGGTCAATTCGCCGACGCCCAGAAGTCGGACGCCGTCAAGCGCACGGCGGATGACACCGGCTTCTACCAGCGCCGCTGCGTCGACTTTTTTACCGGCGTCGAGCTTGCCCGCGTCGATCGCGGTCTGCAGGCGGCCGATATTGACTTCGGCATATTTCAGCGCGTTCGGCTTGTTAAAGCCGCGCTTCGGCAGGCGCATGTAAAGCGGCATCTGACCGCCCTCATAGGCGCGAATGCCGGAAACGCCCGAACGGGACTTTTGCCCTTTTACGCCGCGTCCGCCGGTCTTGCCTTTGCCCGAGCCGATGCCGCGGCCAATGCGCGTGCGTTTCTTGCGCGCGCCTTTGTTGTCTGAAAGTTCGTGAAGTTTCATGATGTCCCTCGACTTGCGACAGCGCCAAAGATGAACGCCGCCTCGCCTGCTTAAAACGCTTTACTCTTCGACAATCTCGACCATATGCGAGACTTTCCGGATCATACCGCGTACGGACGGCGTGTCTTCAAGTTCGCGAACGCGGCCGATCTTGTTCAGCCCAAGACCGATCAGCGTCGCACGCTGATCTTGCGGACGACGGATCGGGCTGCCGGTCTGCCGGACTTTGATGGTTTTCTTTTCCGCCATGGGTCTGTTCCTTAAGCGACTTCAGCGGGCGCGGACTCGGCCGGCGCTTCGCCGCGACGTCCAAGAATGTCGGAGACTTTCTTGCCGCGTTTTGCGGCGATGGAGCGCGGGCTGGTCTGGTTTTTCAACGCATCGACCGTTGCACGCACCATGTTGTAGGGGTTTGACGACCCGAGCGACTTCGCGACTACGTCCTGAACGCCGAGCGTTTCGAAAATTGCGCGCATCGGACCGCCAGCGATGATGCCGGTGCCAGGAGGCGCCGAGCGAAGAACGACCTTGCCTGCGCCCCAACGGCCTTGCGCATCGTGATGCAGCGTGCGGCCTTCGCGGAGCGGCACGCGCACGAGATTGCGCTTGGCTTCCTGAGCGGCCTTGCGGATCGCCTCCGGCACTTCGCGGGCCTTGCCCTTGCCGAAGCCGACGCGGCCTTTCTGATCGCCAACGACCACAAGCGCGGCGAAACCGAAGTTTTTACCGCCCTTCACAACTTTTGCGACGCGGTTGATGGCGACAAGCTTGTCTACAAACTCGTCACGATCTTCCCGGTCGTTTCTGCGCCCGCGTCCGCGTCCGCGATTTTCGTTTCTGCCGTCTTCTCGCGCCATCTTTCGCGCCTTTCCTTAAAACTTCAGTCCGGCGTCGCGCGCTGCTTCCGCAAGCGCCTTGACGCGGCCGTGATACATGTAACCGCCGCGGTCGAAGACAACGTCGGTGACGCCGGCTTTGAGCGCGCGCTCGGCGACAAGCTGTCCGATCTTAGCCGCCGCCGCCTGATCGCCGCCCTTGGCCAGATCCTTGCGCAGATCTGCGTCAAGCGACGACGCAGATGCGAGCGTTTTACCTTCGCGGTCGTCGATCACCTGCGCGGCGATATTTTTCGAAGAGCGGAACACGGACAAACGCGGACGATCGTTGCTGAAGCGCGCGATCTTTTTGCGTGTTCGGGTCGCCCGATTGGCTTTCATTTTCTGTTTCTGGCCCGCCATGACCTAAATCCCTTTATATCGCCCAATAAGGCTTATTTCTTCTTACCTTCTTTGCGGAAGATATACTCGTCCGCATACTTCACGCCCTTGCCCTTGTAGGGCTCCGGCGGACGGAATGAGCGAATCTCCGCAGCGGCCTGGCCGACTTTCTGCTTGTCGATGCCGGAAACGACAACCTCGGTCGGTTTCGGCGTCGCGATTTTGACGCCATCAGGCGTCGGGAAATCGATCTCGTGACTGTACCCCAGCGCGAGATTAAGCGTCGTGCCTTTCATCTGCGCGCGATAGCCAACGCCGACAAGCTCCAGGGACTTGGTGAACTCGTTGGAGACGCCCTCGACCATGTTGGCGATGCGCGTGCGGCTCATGCCCCACATAGCCCGCGCAGGCTTCGAGTTGTTCACCGGCTTTACGGTGACTTCATTGTTCTCAAGCGCAACCGTGCACAGATCATTGACAACAAAGTCGAGCTCGCCTTTCGGCCCCTTCGCCTTGACGGTCTGACCGTCGACGGTGAGCGTTACGCCGCTGGGCGCCGCGATTGGTTTTTTTCCGATGCGTGACATACGTCTCGCTCCTCGCCTCTTAGTAAACCTGACAGAGCACTTCGCCGCCAACATTGGCGTCGCGCGCTGCAGCATCCGACATCACGCCCTTGGGCGTCGATACGATAGAAATACCGAGGCCGTTGCGCACCGACGGCAGATCGCCAACGGAGGAATAAACGCGCCGTCCCGGCTTCGAAATACGCTTGATGTTCTGGATCACCGGCGCGCCTTCGAAATATTTCAGCTCAATCTCGAAGGTCGGTTTCTCGCCTTCCTGCTCGAACCGCGCATAACCGCGGATATAGCCTTCCGACTGCAGAACGTCGAGCACCCAGCCGCGCAGCTTCGACGCCGGCACGACCAGAGAGGAATGCCGCCGCATTTGCGCGTTGCGAATACGCGTGATCAAATCACCGACAGGATCGTTGATAGACATATTATCGCTCCCCTACCAGCTTGACTTCACGAGACCAGGGATTTTCCCCTGCGAGCCGATTTCGCGCAGCGCGATCCGCGACATTTTCAGTTTACGGTAGAAACCGCGCGGACGGCCCGTCACCAGGCAGCGATTGCGGATGCGCGTCTTCGACGAGTTCCGCGGCAGCTCGGCAAGCTTGAGAACCGCTTCAAAGCGTTCGTCCGCCGGCTTTTCCTGATCGGCAATAATTTCCTTCAATCGCGTGCGTTTTGCGTCAAGCGACTTCGCCATCCGGCGCCGCTTCAAATCGCGCTCGATCATCGACTTTTTAGCCATTTCTTCTCCTTCTCAAGCTGGTTTCCAGCAAAAGCCCCGGACCTTGCCTAATGCTTAGTTTTTGCCGCCCGTCGTGCGGAACGGAAAATTCAATTCTTTCAACAATGCGCGCGCCTCGTCATCGGTTGTCGCCGATGTGCACACGATGATGTCCATGCCCCGGATCTTGTCGACCTTGTCGTAGTCGATTTCAGGGAACACGATGTGTTCCTTCAGGCCCATGGCGAAATTACCGCGCCCGTCGAAGCTCTTCGGCGACAGGCCGCGAAAGTCGCGCACGCGCGGCAATGCAATCGTCACCAGACGATCGAGAAATTCATACATCCGATCCTTGCGCAGCGTGACCTTCACGCCAACCGCCATGCCGTCACGCAGCTTGAAACCGGCGATAGACTTTTTGGCTTTGGTCACGATCGGCTTTTGACCCGCGATCTGCATCAGATCGGCGAAGGCGGCGTCCACGGCCTTACGGTCGTTGACCGCATCGCCAACACCCATATTGATGACGACCTTTTCAAGCTTCGGCGTCATCATTTTGTTCTTATAACCGAACTCTTCGTTCAGCTTACCCGCGATCTGATCGCGATACTGCGCTTTCAAGAGCGGTTCGTAAGTTGTCGCCTCAGCCATTGATCACCTCGCCGGATCGTTTTGCGACCCGCACTTTCTCTTTGCCTTCTCCGCGGAACCCGACCCGTGTCGGCTTTCCCGATTCCGGATCTTTCAACGCGACATTGGACACATGGATCGACGCTTCACGCGTGATGATGCCGCCCTGTTCCGTCTGTGTCTGGCGCTGATGCTTCTTGATCATGTTCACCCCGCGCACCGTCACCCGGTCAGCCTTCGGCGCCACGTCCAAAACCTCGCCTTCCGCTCCGCGATCTTTGCCCGCGAGGACGATAACGACATCGCCTTTTTTAATTTTTGCCGCCATGACGATCTACCTCTTTCACAGAACTTCCGGTGCGAGCGAAACGATCTTCATATGCCGTGCAGCGCGCAACTCGCGCGTCACCGGACCGAAGATCCGTGTACCGATCGGTTCTTTGTTATTGTTGATGAGAACGGCGGCGTTATTGTCAAAACGAATAACAGAACCGTCGCGGCGTTTGATGTCTTTCGCCGTGCGCACGACAACGGCCTTCATCACCTGGCCTTTTTTCACGCGCCCGCGCGGGATCGCTTCCTTGACGGAGACAACGATGATATCGCCCACGCCCGCATATTTGCGCTTCGCGCCGCCCAGTACTTTGATGCACTGAACGCGCTTTGCGCCGGAATTATCGGCGACGTCCAAATTTGTCTGCATCTGGATCATGGTGACCCTCCTCGTCGGCGAATACGCCCGTTAACCGTTCTTCTCGATAGCGGGCCGCAAAGCGCCCCGACAATTTATCCCTTGGAGCCGAGCCCGATGACTTCCCATCGCTTCAGCTTCGATTTCGGCGCACATTCCTGGATCTGAACCAGATCGCCTTCCTTGAACTTGTTCGCGTCATCGTGCGCGTGAAAGCGGTTGGACCGGCGCACGGTCTTTTTCAGCAAGGGGTGCGTGAAAATCCGCTCGACTTTCACCACGACCGTCTTGTCGCCTTTGTCGCTAACGACCGGTCCCTGAAGGATGCGTTTGGGCATGCTATTATTCCGCCTTCTTACTTTTAATTCGCGCCGGCCCGGGCTTTCTCACCCAGGATGGTTTTGATGCGTGCAATATCGCGTCGCACTTCGCCAATGCGCGTTGTTTTTTCGAGCTGTCCTGACGCTTTTTGAAAGCGCAGGTTGAACTGTTCCTTTTTCAACTGAAGGAGCTTGTCCTTCAGCTGGTCGGGCGTCATGTCGCGAACTTCACCAGCGTTCATCAGATCACTCTCCTATTCGCCGATGCGCGTGACGATGCGCGTCTTGATGGGCAGCTTCGCAGCGCCCAGTGACAGCGCTTCGCGCGCAACGTCGTCCGGCACGCCGTCGATCTCAAACATGATGCGGCCCGGCTTCACCTTCGCCGCCCAGTATTCCACGGAGCCCTTGCCTTTACCCATGCGGACTTCGGTCGGCTTCTTCGACACTGGCACATCCGGGAAAACACGGATCCAGACGCGGCCAGCACGTTTCATGGCGCGCGTGATCGCCCGGCGCGTCGCCTCGATCTGGCGCGCGGTGACACGCTCCGGCTCAAGCGCCTTCAGGCCGTGCGACCCGAAATTCAGGTCCGTGCCGCCCTTGGCGAGACCCTTGATGCGCCCTTTGTGCATCTTGCGGAATTTTGTCTTCTTCGGTTGAAGCATCTCTTACGCCTCCGACCCCTTCGTTATGTTCTAAGCGCGCTGTTGCTGGCGGGACGGGCTGACGCCCCCCGTCTGCGCATCGATCAGCCGCTTTTCCTGGCCCATGGGGTCGTGTTCCATGATTTCGCCTTTGAAAATCCAGACCTTGACACCGATAGCGCCGTAAGTCGTACGCGCGGTCGCAACGCCATAATCGATATCTGCACGGAGCGTATGAAGTGGAACGCGGCCCTCGCGATACCATTCCATCCGTGCAATCTCCGCACCGCCAAGACGGCCGGAAACATTCACCCGAATGCCGAGACCGCCCATACGCTGCGCCGTCTGCATGGCGCGCTTCATGGCCCGGCGGAACGCAACGCGGCGCTCAAGCTGCTGCGCGATGTTTTCAGCAACGAGCGTTGCATCGACTTCCGGCTTGCGGATCTCGACGATGTTCAACACCGTCTCGGACGACGAAAGCTTCAAGAGCTCAAGCCGCAGCTTCTCGATGTCCGCGCCTTTCTTGCCGATCACCACGCCGGGACGCGCCGTGTAAATCGTCACGCGGCATTTCTTGTGCGGACGCTCGATCACGATGCGGGACACCCCTGCCTGCTGCAGGCGCTTTTCCAGATACTTCCGGATCGCAAGATCTTCGTGCAGAAGATCGCCATACGCTGCTTTGCTGGCGAACCAGCGCGAGTCCCAGGTGCGGTTGATGCCGAGGCGCAGCCCGATCGGATTAACTTTCTGACCCATTATGCGGCCTCCTCAACTTCTTTGACCACAATGGTGATTTCCGCAAACGGCTTCTGGATACGGCCCACACGGCCGCGGGCGCGGGCGCGCCAGCGCTTCATGACGATGTTTTTGCCAACGAAAGCCTGATCGACCACGAGCGAGTCGATGTCGAGATCGTGGTTGTTCTCCGCATTGGCGACAGCGCTTTCGAGCACTTTCTTGACATGCTGCGCGACGCGCTTACGCGAGAAGGTCAGCTCCGCCATAGCCTTTTCAACCGGCTTGCCGCGGATCAGTTCCGCAACAAGGTTCAGCTTCTGCGGCGACGTCTTGATCATACGCCCCTTGGCCATCGCCTGATTGTCGGCGTACCGACGTTCGTTCTTCGCCTTGCCCATGACTACTTTCTCCGCGCTTTTTTATCGGCACCGTGACCGAAATAAGTCCGCGTCGGCGAAAACTCGCCCAGCTTGTGGCCGACCATGTCTTCGGTGACATGGACAGGGATGAATTTCTGACCGTTATAAACGTTGAAGGTGAGCCCAACGAATTGCGGCAGGATGGTCGAGCGGCGCGACCAGGTCTTGACGCCGCCTTTGTGCTCGCCTCCCTGCGCTTCTTCTGCTTTCTTCAGAAGATAGCGATCGACGAACGGACCTTTCCAAACGGATCTTGGCATAAGTTTTCTCCAGCGCCTTTATCTTAACGACGCTTCTTGCGGGTGTGCCGCGAGCGGATGATGAGCTTGTCTGAATTCTTGTTCCGGCGCGTCTTGGCGCCTTTGGTGGGCTTGCCCCAGGGCGTCACCGGGTGACGACCGCCGGAGGTGCGGCCCTCGCCGCCGCCGTGCGGGTGATCGACCGGGTTCATGACAACACCGCGGACCGACGGGCGCTTGCCGAGATGGCGGTTGCGTCCGGCCTTACCGATTGTCGTGTTCATGTGGTCAGCGTTCGATACGGCGCCGATGGTCGCCAGACACTCACCCGGCACCAAGCGAACTTCGCCCGACTGCAGGCGAACCTGGGACATTGGACCGTCGCGGCCAACGAGTTGCGCATAGGCACCCGCGGCACGCGCAAACTGACCGCCCTTGCCGGGCTTCAGCTCAACATTGTGAATGATCGTCCCGACCGGAATCGCCTTCAGCGGCATCGCATTGCCGGGCTTCACATCGACCTTTTCGCCGGCGATAACCTTGTCGCCAACCTTGATGCGTTGCGGCGCGAGAATATAGGAAAGCTCGCCGTCGAGATATTTGATCAGCGCAATGAAAGCCGTGCGGTTCGGGTCGTATTCAAGCCGTTCAACCTTCGCTTCGATATCAAAGCGCCGACGCTTGAAATCGATGACCCGGTAAGCCTTCTTGGCACCGCCGCCGCGGCGACGCACCGTGATGCGGCCTTTATTGTTGCGCCCGCCCTTGGAGGTCAGTCCCTCAGTCAGGGTCTTTTCCGGCTTGCCCTTCCACAAATCGCTGCGGTCCACCAAAACGAGGTGGCGGCGCGTCGAGGTCGTGGGCTTAAACTTTTTTAACGCCATGGGAGAATCACCCGTCCTGTTTAAAGTCCCGTGGTCACGTCAATTGAATGGCCCTCTTCGAGGGTGACGATCGCCTTCTTCACTGTGGAGCGCGTATATTTGCGTCCGCGAAATTGCTTGTTCTTGCCTTTGGTGCGCAGCGTGTTGACCGCTTTCACCTTCACTTTGAAAAGCGTCTCGACTGCTTCAGAAATCTGCGGCTTCGTCGCCTCAAGCGGCACTTTGAAAACCACCTGATTGTTTTCCGACGCGATGGTCGACTTCTCGGTGATCACCGGCGCAATCAGCGTATCATAGTGCTGCTCGCCAAGCTCTGCATTTTTATCTGTTTTGCTCATTTGAGGCGCGCCTCCAATCCCTCGACAGCGGCCTTTGTGAGAACAAGTTTCTCCGCCTTCAAAATGTCGTACACATTCGCGCCCATAACCGGCAGGAGATCAACGCCCGGCACGTTGCGCACAGCGAGGTCGAACTTTTCGTCCACCGTCTTGTCGACGATCAGCGCATTCGACAGTTTCAGCGCATCGAACGCCGCCACTACCGACTTGGTCTTGCCGTCTTCGGTGCGCGCCTCGTCCAGAATAACCAGTTCGCCTGCAGACTGTTTCGCGGAAAGCGCGTGCTTCAACGCCAGCCGGCGAATCTTCTTTGGCAGATTAATCGCATGGCTGCGTGGACGCGGCCCATGGGCGTGTCCGCCGCCGCGGAAGATGTTCGACTTGCGGTCACCGTGACGCGCGCCGCCAGTGCCTTTCTGGCGGTACATCTTCTTGCCGGTCGCGGTCACATCATTGCGCTCCTGCGCGAAATGCGTGCCCTGCTGACGTTTCGCAAGCTGATAAACCACGCAGCGGTGCAAAATGTCTTTGCGAGGCTCAAGTCCAAAGACATCGTCATCGAGATCGATGGATCCGGCTTTCTTGTTCTGCAACGTAAGGACGTCGGCTTTCATCTTATGCTCCATCCCCGTGTGCTTCCGCGCGCAGCTTCGCAGCCAGGTCCTGATCGACCTTCGCGCGAGGCTCGCCGCCGTCGATCATCTCCTGCGCCTGAACGACCCATTCCTGCTTTTCAGCCTGGTCCGTCACGCCGAGCTTTTCGAACAGCGCCGCACGCTCTTCATCGCTAAGCGCCACAAGCTGGGTCAGTTTCTCAACGCCTTCGCCCGCAAGCGCCTCGGTTGTCTTTTCGCCAATGCCGTCGATCAAAACGATCTTGTCGAGCGCGTCAATAAAGCCCTCGCCCCCCGACGCTGCGCCGCCATCATTCGCCGCAGCTTCTTTCTTCTCAACGATCGCCGCCGGCAGCGGTGCGTCGTCAGGGCGCGCGCGCTTAACGGCGTCTTTAATCATCACCCAGCCGCCTTTCGGGCCAGGCACGGCGCCCTTGATCATGATCAAGCCGCGCGCCTCGTCAGTTTTGACGACTTCGAGATTCTGCGTCGTCACGCGCGTCGCGCCCATATGCCCGGCCATCTTCTTGCCTTTGAAGACCTTGCCAGGATCCTGACACTGACCGGTGGAGCCATGCGAGCGGTGCGAAATCGACACGCCGTGGCTGGCGCGAAGACCGCCGAAATTGTGACGCTTCATGGCGCCGGCGAAACCCTTACCGATGGACGTACCCGTCACATCGACCTTCTGGCCCGCGAGGAAGTGCGCCGCGGAAAGCTCCGCGCCCACATCAACGAGGTTGTCTTCAGACACGCGAAACTCGACGACTTTCGACTTCGGCTCGACATTCGCTTTCGCAAACTGCCCGCGCTCGGCCTTTGTCGTACGCTTGGCCTTCTTCAGACCGGCGCCCAACTGAACCGCCGTGTAGCCGTTCTTCTCCGCGGTCCGCTGACCGACGACCTGGCACGCGTCGAGCTGCATCACCGTCACCGGCACGTGCTCGCCATCGTCGCGGTAAACCCGCGTCATGCCCATCTTTTTTGCAAGTAATCCTGTGCGCATTGCGATACCGCTCCTTACGCGCCAACCTTGATTTCAACATTCACGCCGGCGGACAAATCCAATTTCATCAGCGCATCAACCGTCTGCGGTGTCGGATCGACGATGTCGAGCATCCGCTTGTGGGTGCGCATTTCGAATTGTTCCCGGCTCTTCTTGTTCACATGAGGCGAGCGATTGACCGTATACCGCTCAATGCGGGTCGGCAGCGGGATCGGCCCGCGTACATTTGCCCCGGTCCGCTTCGCTGTATTGACGATTTCAATCGCGGAAGCGTCCAGCACGCGATGATCGAAGGCTTTGAGCCTGATGCGGATATTCTGTTGCATGATTTTACGCTTCGCCTGTTTCCGTTCGATAGTTCAAGAGTCGAAAGCGCGGGCCAGATGAGACCGGCCCGCGCTTGAAAGTTCTAGATGTTACTCGATGATCTTGGAGACAATGCCCGCGCCAACGGTGCGGCCGCCTTCGCGAATAGCAAAGCGAAGTTTGTCTTCCATGGCGATCGGCACGATCAGCTCAACATCGATCTTCACGTTGTCGCCTGGCATGACCATTTCCGTGCCTTCCTGAAGCGTGACAACACCGGTCACGTCGGTCGTACGGAAGTAAAATTGCGGGCGATAGTTGCCGAAAAACGGCGTATGACGTCCGCCTTCTTCCTTGGTCAGGATGTAGGCCTCAGCAACGAATTTCGTGTGCGGATTAACCGAACCTGGCTGGCAGAGAACCTGGCCGCGCTCGACAGCCGTGCGCTCGATGCCGCGCAGAAGAACACCGACATTGTCGCCAGCTTCACCGCGATCGAGAAGCTTGCGGAACATCTCAACGCCCGTACAGGTCGTTTTCTGCGTGTCCTTGATGCCGACGATTTCGAGTTCGTCGCCAACGTTAACAACACCGCGCTCAACACGACCCGTAACAACGGTACCGCGACCGGAGATCGAGAAAACATCTTCGATCGGCAGAAGGAACGGCTGGTCCACAGGACGCTCAGGCGTCGGAATATAGCTGTCGACGTGCTCCATCAGTTCCTTGATGGCGTTCTCGCCGATTTCAGGATCGCGGCCTTCCATAGCGGCGAGCGCGGAACCTTTGACGATCGGAATATCGTCGCCGGGGAACTCGTAGGAGGACAGAAGTTCACGAACTTCCATTTCAACGAGCTCGAGAAGCTCCTCGTCATCGACCTGGTCGACTTTGTTAAGGAAGACGACAATCGCCGGAACGCCAACCTGACGCGCAAGCAGGATGTGCTCACGGGTCTGCGGCATCGGGCCGTCAGCCGCGTTCACAACAAGGATCGCGCCGTCCATCTGGGCCGCGCCGGTAATCATGTTCTTCACATAGTCAGCGTGACCGGGGCAATCGACGTGCGCGTAGTGACGATTGTCGGTTTCATACTCAACGTGCGCCGTCGAGATGGTGATGCCGCGCGCTTTTTCTTCCGGCGCGCCATCAATCTCGTCATACGCCCGGAAGTCACCAAAATACTTGGTGATCGCCGCTGTCAGCGTCGTTTTACCGTGGTCAACGTGGCCGATCGTGCCGACATTGGCGTGCGGCTTTGTCCGTTCAAACTTTTCCTTCGACATGTCACTTATCTCCGTCTTTTGACGTCTCGGTTAACTCAATGCACCGACGCTGGTTCGGTGTTTCTCGATGAGGCGACAGCCCCTGTTTCACCTGACGGCCTGCGCTTAGCCCGCCAGTTTCGCTTTTACTTCTTCCTCAACCGCCTTCGGCACTTGCGAATAGTGGTCGAACTGCATCGTGTAGTTTGCGCGCCCTTGCGTGGCGGACCGCAAATTGTTGACGTATCCAAACATATTGGCGAGCGGCACCATGGCGTGAACCACGTTAGCGTTGCCGCGCATTTCCTGATCCTGGATCTGACCGCGACGCGAGTTCAAATCGCCAATAACCGTGCCGGTGTACTCTTCCGGCGTCACAACTTCAACCTTCATCACGGGCTCAAGCAATGCGAGACCGAGTTCGGATTTATGCTCGCGAAGAGCCGCGCGGGACGCGATCTCGAAGGCGAGCACCGAGGAGTCCACATCGTGGAAAGCGCCGTCATAAAGCTCGACTTTAAAGTCGAGGATCGGGAAGCCGACCAGAAGACCCGTCTCGCGGATCGAGTTGATGCCCTTTTCAACGCCCGGAATGTATTCCTTCGGAATAGCGCCGCCGACAATCTGACTCTCGAACTCGTAACCGGCGCCCGGCTCCTGAGGCAACACACGGATTTTCAATCGCGCAAACTGACCCGAACCACCCGACTGCTTCTTGTGGGTGTAGTCGATGTCGGCTTCGCGGGTGATGGTCTCGCGATAGGCAACCTGCGGCTGACCGATATTCGCCTCAACCTTGAACTCTCGCTTCATGCGATCAACGAGGATGTCGAGGTGAAGCTCGCCCATGCCCTTGATGATCGTCTGGCCGCTCTCTTCATCGGAAGAAACGCGGAAAGACGGATCTTCTGCCGCAAGACGCTGCAGCGCGATACCCATCTTCTCCTGATCAGCCTTCGTCTTCGGCTCTACCGCAAGCTCGATCACCGGATCGGGGAATTCCATCCGCTCCAGGATAACCGGGTTCTGCGCATCGCAAAGCGTGTCGCCCGTGGTCGTATCCTTAAGACCGACAATCGCGATGATGTCGCCGGCATAGGCTTCTTTGATCTCTTCGCGGCTGTTGGAGTGCATCTGCAGCATCCGGCCGGCGCGCTCCTTCTTACCTTTAACGGTATTGAGAAGCTGCGTGCCCGCTTCGAGCTTGCCGGAGTAAATCCGGCAGAAGGTTAAGGAGCCAACGAACGGGTCGTTCATCACCTTGAAGGCGAGCATGGAAAGCGGCTCGTCGTCGGAAGACTGACGCGCCACTTCCTCATCGCTATCGGGCAGAACACCCTTGATCGCGGGAACCTCGACCGGGCTCGGCAGATAATCGACAACTGCGTCGAGCATGGGCTGAACGCCCTTGTTCTTGAACGCAGAGCCGCACAGCACGGGGTGGAATTCAACTTCGCACGTCCCCTTGCGGATCAATTCCTTGATCTTGTCGTTATCCGGCTCGTTGCCTTCGAGATAATCTTCCATTACCGCTTCATCGAGTTCGACGACGGTTTCAATCATCTTCTCGCGGTATTCGACGGCCTTCTCCTGAAGGTCCTCCGGAATGTCTTCCTCGTGGAACTTCGCGCCAAGGCTTTCTTCTTCCCAGACGACGGCCTTCATCTTGATGAGGTCGACGATGCCCTTGAAGTTGCTTTCAGCGCCGATCGGCAGCTGCAAGATAACGGTCTTGGCGGCGAGACGCTTATGGATCGTATCGACGGAATTATAGAAGTCCGCGCCGAGCTTATCCATTTTGTTGATGAAGAACATGCGCGGAACGCTGTACTTGTCGCCCTGACGCCAGACCGTCTCGGTCTGCGGCTCAACGCCGGCGTTAGCGTCAAGAAGCGCAACCGCGCCGTCGAGCACGCGCAGGGAACGCTCAACTTCGATGGTGAAGTCAACGTGGCCGGGCGTGTCGATGATGTTGAGACGCTTGTCGTTCCAGTGACAGGTCGTCGCTGCAGACGTGATCGTAATGCCGCGCTCCTGCTCCTGCTCCATCCAGTCCATGGTCGCAGCGCCGTCATGCACTTCGCCGATCTTGTGGCTCTTGCCCGTATAGTAAAGAACGCGTTCCGTCGTTGTCGTTTTCCCGGCGTCGATATGCGCCATGATCCCGAAATTGCGGTAGTCTTCGATTTTGTGCGTGCGCGCCATGGCGTGAGCCCCTACTCGGTTTGCGTGCGTTACCAGCGATAATGCGAAAATGCGCGGTTGGCTTCCGCCATCCGATGCGTGTCTTCGCGCTTCTTAACAGCGGCGCCGCGGTTCTGAGCGGCGTCCATCAACTCATTCGACAATTTGTCGACCATGGTGGTCTCGTTGCGCGAACGCGCCGCGGCGATGATCCAGCGCATGGCGAGCGCCAGTTTACGGTCCGGACGAACCTCAACCGGCACCTGATAGGTCGCGCCGCCAACCCGGCGAGAGCGAACCTCAATAGCCGGCGTCACATTATCGAGCGCCTCCTTAAAAAGATCGACCGGCGGGCGCTTCATCTTGTCTTCGATCTTGTCGAGAGCGCCATAGACGATCTTCTCGGCCGCCGGCTTTTTGCCATCGACCATGACGTAATTCATGAATTTCGAAACGGTCTTATCCCCGAATTTGGGATCGGGATGAACAACACGTTTTTCTGCGCGGTGACGACGTGACATCTCTTAACCCTCTACTTCGGACGCTTGGCGCCGTATTTGGAACGGCGTTGCTTGCGGTCTTTCACGCCCTGCGTGTCCAGAACGCCGCGAATGATGTGGTAGCGCACGCCCGGCAAGTCTTTGACACGACCGCCGCGGATCAGCACAACTGAGTGCTCCTGCAAATTGTGGCCCTCGCCAGGGATATAGCCGATCACCTCGTAACCGTTGGTGAGACGGATCTTCGCAACCTTACGCAGAGCGGAGTTGGGCTTTTTCGGCGTCGTTGTGTAAACGCGCGTGCACACGCCCCGCTTCTGGGGATTGGCTTCCAGCGCCGGGACTTTATTAATCCGTCGCTTCGGCTTCCGCGGCTTGCGGATCAACTGTTGAATCGTCGGCATTCTTTCTCCTAGCGCCCAACATCCCGGACCATTTGCCCGGCCATTCCCGAAGGCGCGACAACCACGCCCCGCAATGCGCCAAGGTTAACCGCCTCAGAAAACCAGGACGGACCATGACGCAAATCGAACGGGGCTCCTATGGTCGGAACGCCGCTCGGTCAACAATCAACTTTTATTCGGCTAAATAAGCTGCGTTTCAGGGGTACTAAAACCCGAACGCCCTGACGGCCAGCTGTCCAGCGGCGCGATACATAGATGCGCTCATGACGCCGGTCAATAGGGTTTACAAGGATTTTCGTAAAGATAAGTCGGAAAATTCACGGCGGCGACGCGGGCGTCGATCTACCTGCGGCGCCGAGTGCTCTGATCAGCGCTGAACCCCAAGATTTCGACCGATCGAAAAGAGCGACGCGGACATTGAGCGCAGCGTTTTCCATGTCATCAAGCAACGCCGGGTCCGCCAGCAACCGGCCCAGCTTCTCAGTGAGGTCGCCAGCGCTGTCCGCTTCGAAGACCCAACATGCTTCGCCATAAACCTCTTTGGCCGGCACGACCGAACTGGCTAGAATCGGCACGCCCTGCGAGACTGCTTCCGCGCAAACTCCCGGCAAGCCTTCAACAAAAGCGCGCCGTGTCGGGCAAACGAGCAACGCCGCTTTTGCAAGCTCCGCGTTTACTCCTTCACCGTTCAGCATTCCCAGGCATTCAACGTCATCGCTGAATGGACACGCCGCCGCCGCCGATTTCAATTCAGGCAGCGCGCGGCCGTCGCCGGCGAACACAAGCCGTAGGTCCGAAAACTGCTCCTTGAGGGCCTCGAACGCTGTTAACAAATCGAACACGCCCTTTTCGTGCTCAACGCGGCCGACAAAAAGAATTCGATTGGGGTCACGTCTACGCCGGTCCGGCCGGCTCGCCCCCTGCCCTACGGCTCCCGCAGGAATTTGATGCAGCGCCACAAAGCTCGGAACGCGATCATGTGCGAGATCGTCGAATTGCCGCTTCGCCTCGGCAGAAACCGCGACCGCTGCGTCAACGGCGTTTGCGATGACACGTCGCTTCACCGCTAGATTTACATGGTTGCGCAAACCCGACGGTCTATCCCCGAATTGCCACAGCATGTTGTGCATGGAGAAGACAACGGTTCCACTGGCGCGTTTGAGGTCCGGCATGGCGGGCCAATAGAAATCACCGCCCAGAATAGTCGCATGAGGGCGAAATTGCCGGATATCCCTTATGACATCCAACGAGAATGCGCGTTTTTCCCGCCAATAGGCGCCAACGCCACGATAGCTCGGGACCCTAAGCCGCCGAAACGTGAAGCCGTTTTCATTATCAGTAAATTCCGGCCCGCTTTGATTGGCGCGCTCAATAACCAGAGCCGTTGCACCAAGCGATTTCGCGACATCGAAAAACATCGCGCTATAGGTAATTACCGCCTTGCTGGGATCGTCTTCGCCGGCACGCCAAAACGAATAGGTGCCGCGTACGTCGCCAGGTCCGGGTATGTAAGCGATGCGGCGCTCCTCCGTGGCAGGGAAAAGCGCCTGGGCCGCGACAAGCTCCTCCCGCAAGACGGAATTTCGTCGATCATCATCCATGAACAACCTCGGATACTAACCCGTTCGGACTTCGCACTGCCAAGCTAAAACGCCAATTGCGCTCTGGAAACGCGCCTCTTGAACACGCTTAACCTCTGGCTCGTCGATGTTCGGCTGACTTTCGATTTCACCGGCATCCTTCAGCTCAAGCGTTCGCCAGGAGCGGGATGAATAACAACGCGAATTCCCGAATGGCGGCCCTAGAGCATCCAAATCACTGCTCGATCACAAACGGTTAGGCCTTCCTTATCAACAAAATAAGAAAGGCCACATGTGAGTTTTGCGACGCCTTACTCCGCCGCGCCCTGACTGACCGGTGGCTCTTCCGGCGCCGGCGGCGGCGTTTCACCGTCACCAGTCTCCGGGGCGGCGCCCTCAGCTTCCGCGGTTTCCGCCGTCGGCGCCGCGATAGCGATAGCGTCACTGGCGGCGGCGCGTTTTTCACGCTCTTCCACCAATTCCTGATCGCGGCGGTCCGCCTCAACCTGGTGCCGGGACATCATGCCGCCGGTGCCCGCCGGAATGAGGCGGCCAACGATGACGTTTTCTTTGAGGCCTTCCAGATCGTCGACCTTCCCGTTGACGGCTGCGTCGGTGAGGACACGGGTCGTTTCCTGGAACGACGCCGCCGAGATGAACGAACGGGTCTGGAGCGACGCCTTGGTGATGCCGAGTAGAACCGGCGTTCCCTTGGCTGGCCGCTTGCCCACATCTTCGAGCTTGGCGTTGGTTTCCTCAAACTCAAGGCGGTCGATCTGCTCTTCCTTGAGGTAAAGGCTATCGCCGGGATCGGAGATTTCGATCTTCTGCAGCATCTGGCGCACGATCACTTCGATATGCTTATCGTTAATCGGCACGCCCTGGAGACGATAGACTTCCTGAATCTCGTTGATGAGATAATCGGCAAGCGCTTCGATGCCCATAATCGCCAGGATATCATGCGGCGCGGGGTTCCCGTCCATCAGGTACTCGCCCTTGGCGATGAAGTCTCCGTCCTGAACGGCGATATGCTTGCCTTTCGGCACGAGGTAATCGGAAGGCTCAAGGCTCTCGTCCGTCGGAATAATCCGGATGCGGCGCTTATTTTTGTAGTCGCGGCCGAACTCAACACGCCCGTCCACATCCGCGATGATCGCGTGATCTTTCGGACGGCGCGCCTCGAAGAGTTCCGCAACCCGCGGCAGACCGCCGGTGATGTCGCGGGTCTTGGCGCCCTCGGTCGGGATACGCGCCATGACGTCGCCGGTCGCAACCGCGTCACCGTCTTCGACGGATAGGATCGCATCAACCGGCAGGACATAACGAGCCTCGCCGCCATTTTCGAGCTGCAAGGGCTCGCCGTCTTCGCCCACGACCACAAGCGCCGGCTTCATGTCCGCCGCCCGGGGGTTTGAGCGCCAGTCGGTGACGACGCGGCTCGCGATACCGGTCGCTTCGTCAGCGACAACCTGCATGGAGTAACCTTCCTGCAGGTCCTCGAACTTCACCTTGCCCGCAAGCTCGGTGAGGATCGGGATCGTGTAGGGGTCCCAGTCCGCGAGGCGCTGGCCGCGCGCCACGTTAGCGCCCTCTTCCACCCGCAGCTTGGCGCCGTGGGAGACTTTATAGGACGCAACTTCCTTGTCGCTATCGTCCATGATCTTGATGAGCGTGTTGCGGCCCATAACCACAAACTCGCCTTTGGAGTCCTTGACGACCGAGCGTCCTTCAACGCGGATTTTACCTTCGTGGCTCGCCTCGATGAAGGAGGTGTCGCCGACCTGCGCCGTGCCGCCAACGTGGAACGTTCGCATGGTGAGCTGCGTGCCCGGCTCGCCGATAGACTGCGCCGCGATAACGCCGACAGACTCACCGATATTAACATGGCTGCCGCGCGCAAGGTCGCGGCCATAGCAGGCGCCGCAGACGCCGACTTTAGATTCGCACGTCAGAACAGAGCGCACACGGATTGACGCAACGCCAGTCTCTTCGATCTCTTCCGCCTGAACTTCGTCGATTTCATCGCCCGGTTTTGCGACAACCTTGCCGCTTTCCGGATCGACGATTTCTTCAAGCGACGTGCGGCCGAGAATGCGCTGAGACAGAGGCAGGATGACCTCGCCGCTCTGAACGACCGCTTCCAGCGTGATGCCGTTTTCGGTGCCGCAATCGATCTCGCGGATGATGCAGTCCTGCGCAACATCAACGAGACGGCGCGTCAGATAGCCTGAGTTCGCGGTCTTGAGCGCGGTGTCTGCAAGCCCCTTACGCGCGCCGTGGGTCGAGTTGAAGTACTCAAGAACGGTGAGCCCTTCTTTAAAGTTCGAGATAATCGGCGTCTCAATGATCTCGCCAGACGGTTTGGCCATCAGGCCGCGCATACCAGCGAGCTGTTTCATCTGGGCGGGGCTGCCGCGCGCGCCAGAGTCGGACATCATATAGACCGAATTCACCGGCTTATCGCGCTTGGTCTCTTCGTCTCTACGGATCGTCGAGATTTCTTTCATCATCTCGCCGGCGATTTTATCCGTACACTTCGCCCAGGCGTCGACAACCTTGTTGTATTTCTCGCCGCGGGTGATGAAGCCGTCGGCATATTGCTGCTCGTAATCACGTACGAGGGAGCGCGTTTCTTCAACAAGCTGCTGCTTGGCTGCCGGGATGACCATGTCGTCCTTGCCGAACGAGATACCGGCCTTGCACGCCTCTTTGAAGCCGAGCCCCATAATGTGATCGGCGAAGATGACTGTCTTCTTCTGACCGCAATGGCGGTAGACGATGTCGATCAGTCCCTGAATGGTCTTCTTGGTCAACAGCGTATTGACCACGTCGAACGGCACGTTGGAATCGCGCGGCAGTACCTGCGCAACCTTCATGCGGCCCGGCGTCGTCTCGACGACCTGGCTGATCGGCTGACCGTCCGCATCGACCGTATTCCAGCGCGCCTTGACTTTGGCGTGCAGCGTCACTGCGCCGGCGTCGAGGGCGTGATCAATCTCTTCGATAGAACCGAAGATCATCCCCTCGCCCGGCTCATTCTCTTTCTCCATGGTAATGTAATAAAGACCAAGAACGATGTCCTGCGACGGCACGATGATCGGCTTGCCGTTGGCGGGCGACAGAATGTTGTTGGTCGACATCATCAGGACGCGCGCTTCGAGCTGCGCTTCCAGCGAGAGCGGCACGTGCACAGCCATCTGGTCGCCGTCGAAGTCGGCGTTAAACGCCGTACAGACGAGCGGGTGCAGCTGGATCGCCTTGCCTTCGATGAGCTTCGGTTCGAACGCCTGAATGCCGAGACGGTGCAGCGTCGGCGCCCGGTTCAAAAGAACGGGATGCTCGCGGATCACCTCATCGAGAATGTCCCAGACCTCGGGCCGCTCCTTCTCGACGAGCTTCTTGGCTTGCTTCACCGTCGCCGACAGTCCTTTGGCATCTAGGCGCGAATAGATAAACGGCTTGAAGAGTTCGAGCGCCATCTTCTTCGGCAGACCGCATTCATGGAGGCGCAGTTCTGGACCGACCACGATCACCGAACGACCGGAATAGTCGACGCGCTTGCCGAGAAGGTTCTGACGGAAGCGACCCTGCTTGCCTTTCAGCATGTCGGAGAGCGACTTCAGCGGGCGCTTGTTCGTACCCGTGATAACGCGACCGCGGCGGCCGTTGTCAAAGAGGGCGTCGACCGCTTCCTGCAGCATGCGCTTTTCGTTGCGCACGATGATGTCGGGCGCGCGCAGCTCAATGAGGCGCTTCAGACGGTTGTTGCGGTTAATGACGCGGCGATAAAGATCGTTGAGGTCCGACGTCGCAAAGCGGCCGCCATCGAGCGGCACGAGCGGACGCAGTTCCGGCGGGATCACCGGAATGACTGTCATGATCATCCATTCGGGGCGGTTGCCGCTCTCAATAAACGCGTTGATGAGCTTCAAACGCTTGGCGAGTTTCTTCGGCTTCAGTTCCGTCGTCGCTTCCGCGATTTCGACCTTCAGCTGCTCGGCGATGGCTTCGAGATCGAGCGACATGAGGATGTCGCGCATGGCTTCCGCGCCGATGCCGGCGGTGAAGCTATCCTCACCGTATTCTTCCTGGGCTTGAAGATACTCTTCTTCGGTCAGAAGCTGGTTCGGCGTCAGCGCCGTCAATCCCGGTTCGATGACGATATACTGCTCGAAATACAGCACCCGCTCGACGTCTTTCAGCGTCATGTCGAGCATCAGCGAAATGCGGGACGGCAGGGACTTCAGGAACCAGATATGCGCGACCGGCGCCGCCAGTTCGATATGGCCCATGCGGTCGCGGCGCACCTTGGTGAGCGTGACTTCAACGCCGCACTTTTCGCAGGTGATGCCTTTGTACTTCATGCGCTTGTACTTGCCGCACAGGCATTCGTAGTCCTTCACCGGACCGAAAATCCGCGCGCAGAAGAGCCCGTCCCGCTCCGGCTTGAAGGTGCGGTAGTTGATGGTTTCCGGCTTTTTGATCTCGCCGAACGACCAGGAGAGGATCTTCTCCGGCGAGGCCAGCGAAATGCGGATCTGGTTAAAGGTCTGCGCCGGCGCCGTCGGGTTGAAGACGTTTAGAAGTTCCTGGGACATGAAAACCCTCTTAATTCAAATGCGAACGAAACCGTCCGCGAAAACTGTGTTCAACAACAAGCCAGCGCTGTCAGCCCGTCTGCAACTCCACATTCAGCCCGAGCGAACGCATCTCTTTGACGAGCACGTTGAAGCTTTCCGGGATGCCTGCCTCGAAACTGTCGTCGCCGCGGACAATCGCTTCGTAGACTTTGGTGCGGCCCGCGACGTCGTCCGACTTCACGGTCAGCATTTCCTGAAGCGTATAAGCCGCGCCATAAGCTTCGAGCGCCCAGACTTCCATCTCGCCGAAGCGCTGGCCGCCAAACTGCGCCTTGCCGCCGAGCGGCTGCTGCGTGACAAGCGAGTACGGCCCGATTGAGCGCGCGTGGATCTTGTCGTCGACGAGGTGGTGGAGCTTCAGAAGATACTTGATCCCAACGGTCACGGTCCGCGCGAATTGCTCACCCGTCCGCCCATCATAGAGCTTGGACTGACCGCTTTCGTCGAGGCCTGCCCGCACCAGCGCGTCATTGACATCGGCCTCTTTGGCCCCGTCAAAGACCGGCGTCGCGATCGGCACACCGTGGGTCACGAGCCCCGCCTTTTCGGCCAGATCGTCGGCATCGAGGCCTTTTAGCCCTTCGTCCCACACGTCGTCGCCGTAAGCGATCTTCATGGCATCCTGCATCGGGCTCATATCGCCGGTGCGCTTATACTCGCTCAGCGCATCCGCGATCTGATTGCCAAGGCCCCGCGAGGCCCAGCCCATATGGGTTTCCAGGATCTGGCCCACATTCATCCGGCTCGGCACGCCCAACGGATTCAAGACGAAATCGACCGGGGTCCCGTCGCCGAGGAACGGCATGTCTTCCATCGGGACCACTTTCGAGATCACGCCCTTGTTGCCGTGGCGCCCAGCCATTTTG